>NZ_ANMR01000045.1 GCF_000338275.1 Staphylococcus xylosus NJ | reverse complement strand
TGCCGAACACAGAAGTTAAGCTCTTTAGCGCCGATGGTAGTCGGACTTACGTTCCGCAAGAGTAGGACGTTGCCAGGCAATTCCATATTGACCCTTGGGTCGTTTTTTTATGGAAGTTTTACCAAAAAAATAAAAAATAATTTTAAAAACTTCTTGACTTTCTAAGTTAAAGAGAGTAAAATTATTTCTTGTGATTGAAGAAATGAACATTGAAAACTGAATTGCAATATGTCAACGTTAATTCCG
>NZ_ANMR01000044.1 GCF_000338275.1 Staphylococcus xylosus NJ | reverse complement strand
TTTAACTTTACGTAAACTTTCTAAAGGTGATTGACCTTCAGCTTGTAAGTCATAACCAGTATGAACAGCGATATAATCTGCGCCTAAATCATCTAACTCTTTAGCACGTTTTTCTAAATCTTGTACTGCAATCATATCTACTAATAATTGTTTGTCATGTTTATGAGCTTCATCAACTGCAGCTTTAATTGATGCATCTTCTGCAACGCCTAAAATTGTTACTACATCTGCACCAAATTTAACTGCTTGGCTTACTTCGTAATCGGCAGCATCCATAATTTTTAAATCTGCTAATACTTTTACACCATCAGTATTATCATTTAAATGTTGTACAGCTGGTAATCCTTCATTTATAACAATTGGTGTTCCAATTTCTACGATATCTACATAATCTTTAACTTTATTTGCTAATTCTGCAGCATCCTCTTTATTTAATAAATCAATTGCTAATTGTAATTCCAT
>NZ_ANMR01000043.1 GCF_000338275.1 Staphylococcus xylosus NJ | reverse complement strand
GCAACAACTTGCTGGAAAAGGTTATTTAAAAGCATTACAAGATAATCAAGCATTGTCATTAGGTTTAAACACAATTAATGGTGAACTTACTAATAAAGGTGTGGCTGAAGCATTAAAATTATCATATACCGATATTGAAAGTGCATTAAAATAATTATATTAAAAAATAAAAACTGGTAAGCCAATGTGAATTAACGCATTATGGGCATTACCAGTTTTTTATTGATAAATATTTTATCCAAATTTAAAAATTGATCTTATTAGCTTTAAATTAATTTAGACGATTTTTGTCCCGTGGACCTCTTGAAAAGGGAAAGCTTCAAGAAGTTCTTGTAAATTATCCTTATTTAATCCGCCTCCAGGCATAATTTCAATGTTGCCGCCTGAATTAACGACTAATTTACCTAGATGATTTAAATTATCAAAGATATCAGTGTCACTAGGACCACCATGTGTTAGCAATCTAGTGAATTTAAGGTCAATTAATTGGTGTAGCGCTTTAATTTGACCGTGCTGATGAATTTCGTCGAATGCCATATGACAAACAACAGGAATAGAGTTAGCAAGTTGTTTTAATGTTTTCATTTGCCATTCATTTAAAACTGCATCTTGCGTCAGACAGCCAAATACAAAATAATCAACATTAAATTGTTTTAGTGCCTTGATATCTCGTTGCATAATTTCAAAGTCATATAGATTATAGACAAAATCTCCGCCGCGTGGTCGAATCATTACTGCTATTTCTACGTGATTTGCGTGACATATTTCTGTAGCAATTTCGACCATACCAACACTTGGCGTTGTGCCCCCAACAGTTAAGTTGTCACATAGTTCAATACGATTCGCCCCGTTACTTATCGCATGTTCGACTTGCTGAATTGTTTCAACTACTGCTTCTTTAATCATTTTTCGTATCCAGTCAAGCTTTCATGTCCATCTTTAGTAACAAGAATGTCGTCTTCTATACGTACACCTGCTACGCCAGGTACATAAATACCTGGCTCTACTGTAACTACCATACCAGCGACAAATTGATTTGTATTTGAACTAGAAATATCTTGATATTCATGTTCTTCTAGACCTAAACCATGACCTAATCTATGAGGGAAATATTCACCATAACCAGCATCACTAATGATATTACGTGCAATATCATCAACATCTTTAATTGTTACACCAGGTTTTATAGCAGCGATAGCCTCTTGTTCTGCTTTTAATACGATATTATAAATTTCTTGTGCTTCATCACTAGGTGTGCCAAATCTAACAGTTCTTGTCATATCACTACAATAATTATCGTAAATTACGCCTAAATCAAATAAAACAAACTCATCTTTTTGAAGTTGACGGTCACCTGGAGTGCCGTGAGGAGAGGCCGCGTGATCACCAAATAATACCATTGTATCGAAACTCATTTCGTTGACACCATAAGCTTTAATTTCATTTTCTATATGGTTAACAACTTGTCGTTCTGTGACACCTTCTTCTAAAAATGCTACACCAATTTCAATACATTTATCTGCGAGTTCACACGCTTTTTTAATAGTAGCGATTTCATGTTCACTTTTAACATTTCGTAATTCTTTAATTGTTTGGTCGATATCACCGAATTGTTGAACTCCAAATGCATCTATAAGCGCACGTTGACGATGAAGTGTTAAGTGTTCCGCTTCAACAAGTAATTTATTGATTTTAAGTGGGTATTTATCTAAACCATTTTCTGTGTCCAAATAGCCAATAATTTCTCCTTCAAACGGCGAATTTTTAACATCTTCCATTTCTAATTGTGGGCAAAATAAAATTTGCTCTCCGTTAGCTTTAATTAATAAAGCTAGTAAACGTTCGTGAGGATCACTTAAGTAACCTGTGAAATAAAATATGTTCAGTGGTGTCGTAATCCAAGCTGCGTCAGCTTGTTGTGTTTGTAATTCTTTAGTAATCTGTTCTAATTTCATTTTTTGTTCGTCCTCCTAAAATTATAATCATTTTAATTTTATGCCACTTCATAGAGGAATTCAAAAGTTAAATATTATAACATTCATATTTCATCAGTTTATGTATTAATTTAATATACCTCATAACTATTTAAAATTAATTAGTGTGTTATATGAGAGTGATATCGTGGTATAAGTAATGTAAATAGATTTATGGGAGGAATTAAAATAATGAAACTTTCATTTCATGGACAATCAACAATATATTTCGAGGCGAATGGTAAGAAGGTTATCGTAGATCCATTTATAACGGGTAACGGTATGTCAGATTTAGATGCATCGACATTGGAAGTTGACTATATCATTTTGACGCATGGCCATGGTGACCATTTTGGTGACACAATTGAACTTGCTAATAGAAACCATGCAACGGTTATTGGGTCTGCAGAATTAGGAGATTATTTGACTACATATCATAATGTAGAGCATGTTAGACCGATGAATATAGGTGGGAAAGCAGAGTTAGACTTCGGAAGTGTAAAATTTGTACAAGCATTTCATAGTTCAAGTTTAACAGATGATAATGGGGTGCCAGTATATTTAGGTATGCCAATGGGAGTCGTTATAGAAGCTGAAGGCAAAACGATTTATCATACTGGAGATACAGGGTTATTTAGCGATATGAAATTAATTGCTGACCGTCATCCTGTGGATGTATGTTTTATTCCAATTGGTGATAATTTCACAATGGGTATAGACGACGCTAGTTATGCAATAAATACTTTTATTAAACCTAAAATTACAGTGCCAGTGCACTATGATACGTTTGAACTTATTGAACAAGATCCTAATGCATTTAAAGAGGCTGTCGCAACAGGAGAGGTTCAAATATTGAAACCAGGAGAAGCAGTAAAATTTTAAATATGATATAAAATATAAGCTAATTTATATAGAAAAGCCTGAAGTACTTTATAGAACTTCAGGCTTTTTATAATTACTTTACTATTAATACAGGGATGCGTGCTCTTTTAGCAACCTTATGACTTACACTGCCTAAGACAAACTTTTTCTTATCTTCAGCTTTTCGGTTACTAAGTACAACAATTTCGTATTTACCACTGTTAGCTTCTCTGACTAATTGCTCTTTGGCATTCCCGCGGACTATGATTTCGTCATACTCAATACCGTATTCTTTTAAAGCGTTACGTGTACTCTCGAGACCTTCGCTACGTTTTTCTACGAGTTTATCTAAATGAACACCAGATTTGATTGATGCTTGTGCATCCTGTTCGCTAATTGCATTTAAAATTGTAACCTTTGTACCTTCTCCTGCTAATTTTGAAACTTCATCAAGTGCTTTTTCATTTTTAAGTGTTGTATCAACACCAAGTAATATATTTTTGAACATTGTTCATCCCTCCTTAACTCCATTCTAATAAAAGTTCATTGATAAAGCCAACTAAAATATTGGATTTAACATATTAAAATTATTAATAAAGCTGTTATATATAATTTTAAGGAAATCTTTTTACTTAAATCGATATAAATTATTTTATTTGGTTTGTTACATCGCATTTTTAGTTATAAAAAGTTATAATATGATAGAAACTGTTCAAAATAAATGAGGTTATTGAAATGACAAAGCATGAACAAATTTTATCATATATAGAATCTCTAGCAGTTGGTCAAAAAATTTCTGTTAGAAAAATTGCGAAAGATCTCAATGTCTCTGAAGGGACAGCTTATCGTGCTATCAAAGATGCTGGCCAAATTGGTTTAGTAGCTACAATTGATAGGGTCGGTACTGTTCGCATTGAGAAGAAATCACGAGAACAAATTGAACAATTAACTTTTGCTGAAATTGTAAAGATTATAGATGGTCAAGTACTTGGTGGTAGAAATGGATTAATTAAAACTCTCACAAAATTTGCAATAGGTGCGATGGAAATAGAGGATGTCGTAAAATATTTAAGCGCGCACACTTTGCTGATTGTTGGTAACCGTAAAGACGTGCAATTAGCAGCATTAAAAAGAGGAAGTGCAGTACTTATTACAGGTGGATTTAATACTTCACCTGAAATAATCAAGTATGCAGATGACCATGATTTACCAATACTTTCATCGAATTATGATACATACCTAGTTGCAAATATTATTAATAGAGCAATGTATAACCAAATGATTCGCAAAGAAATTTTAGTCGTTGAGGATATTGTTAAACCTGTAAATGAAGACACAGTGGTATTTGATCATATGTCTCTCAATGATTATAAAGTTAAAGCAAGTGAAACAGGTCATTCAAGATTTCCAGTTATAGATGATGAATGGCGACTTGTGGGCATAGTGACTAGCAAAGAGATTATAAAGATGCAAGAAAATGATACCCTTGCACAATTTATGACAAAAGCGCCAATTAATGTACAATTATCAACAACTGTTGCTAATTGTGCACATATGATGATTTGGGAAGGTATTGAATTGCTACCAGTGATTACACCAAGCAAGAAGCTTATAGGGGTTATAACAAGAAAAGATGTACTGACAGCCATGCAACTATTGAGTAGACAACCTCAAGTCGGTGAAACAATCAATGATCAAATTGCAAAGCATATTACTATTGCTAATGATGGCATACAAGTGCAAACTACTCCATTACTAACTAACCAATATGGTACATTAAGCAAAGCAGTTTTTGTAGCAATCATAGAAGAAACAGTACGTTATGAAATGAGAAAACTAAAAAAACTAGAAGTTATGATAGAAAGTTTGAATATTATATATATCAAAACAGTTCAAATTGAGTCGGAAATACATGTACATTATGAAATGTTAGATGTTGGAAGAAATTTTGCTAAATTAGAAATAACAATGACAAGTGATAGTCAACAAGTAGCTAAAGCAATGATAA
The DNA here is from genome assembly GCF_000338275.1 of Staphylococcus xylosus NJ. Lineage (GTDB taxonomy): Bacteria > Bacillota > Bacilli > Staphylococcales > Staphylococcaceae > Staphylococcus > Staphylococcus xylosus_B. The sequence goes on along the minus strand of NZ_ANMR01000043.1, from coordinate 695,911 downwards.
TTTGTCAGATGATAGATTAAATATAAAAGTGAAAAGGAAGTATAGAGATGACTAAAGCGTTTAACCAAATTATGCAAGAAGTAGAAGCAGCAGAAACGATTATTATACATAGGCATGTAAGACCAGATCCAGATGCTTATGGTTCACAATTAGGTTTGAAAAATTATCTAAAATTAAAGTTCCCAGACAAGTATATTTATGCAGTAGGGGAGTCGGAACCTTCATTAGACTTTATAGGGACATTTGATGAAATAGCTGATGATCAATATAAAGATGCACTCGTAATTGTCTGTGATACTGCTAACGCTCCTAGAATTAGTGATGAACGTTTTGACAAGGGACGTATGTTAATCAAGATTGACCATCATCCAGCAGTAGATCAATATGGTGATATTAACTACGTGAATGATCAAGCATCTTCAACAAGTGAAATTATATTTGATTTTATAGAACATTTTAACGATTTATCAATTATAGATGCTTCAGTAGCGAGAGTACTTTATTTAGGTATTGTAGGCGATACAGGACGTTTCCTATTTAACAATACGACGCCTCATACAATGAGTGTGGCAAGCCAATTGTTGACCTTCCCATTCAGCCATAATGAAGAACTTAACAAAATGGGTGAAAAAGATCCCAAATTATTACCTTTCCAAGGTTATGTATTGCAACATTTTGATTTGAATGACAAAGGCTTTTGTAAAGTCATCATTACCAAAGATATCCTCGAGCAATTTGATATTGCAGCAAATGAAGCGTCGTTATTTGTAAATACTATTGCAGATATACAAGGCTTAAAAATATGGATTTTTGCTGTAGATGAAGGGTCTGAGATTAGATGCCGTATTAGGTCTAAAGGTATCATTATCAATGATGTTGCTAGTGACTTTGGAGGTGGCGGACACCCAAATGCTTCAGGTGTGTCGGTGAGCGATTGGGCTCGTTTTAATGAATTGGCAGACGCATTAAATAATAAATTGTAGAAAGATTGGAGGTATTTGCTGATGGTAGTACATTTAAATGTTCATACGACGTATGACTTGTTGTATTCTAGTTTGAGAATTAAAGATGTCGTTGCTAAAGCTGCTAAAGAAGGTTATACAGCATTAGCTATAACAGATACAGATGTATTATATGGTTATCCACAATTTTATGATGCGTGTATCGCAGCAAATATTCATCCTATCTTTGGTATGACTGTTAACGTTACAGATGGATTAGATGTCGTTGAAACAATAGTATTAGCACGAGACAATATAGGTCTTAAAGATTTATTTAAGTTATCTTCTGCTATAAAAATGAAAGAAAAAACAGAAACCCCTGTAGAATGGTTGAAAAAATATATAGAACACCTTGTCGTTATTTTTAAAGATGTCTCATCATCTAATGAGGCATTAGTAACAAAATTTGAGGATTACTCATACGTATATGTCAACCATACGAGTCAATATACATTTGATTTGCCAATTGTATGGGCACAAAGTACGCGCTATCTAAATCAGCAAGACTCAGATACACTAACCGCATTATCAGCTATTAAAGATAATAGTAAACTAGATTTGGTGAGTGAACCGAAAGATTATGATGCACATCTATATTCAAAAACACAACTAGATAATTTAGAATTAAGTGAAGCAGTATGGGAACAAACAAATCAGCTTGAAAATATATGTCAAGCTGAGATAACTTATAATCAATCTCTCTTGCCTAAATTCAAAACGCCAAATAACACACAGTCAAAACAATATTTATGGCAAATATTGGAGACGAAATTAAATGATATGGATTTAAAGCAAAAGCATTTTGAAACTTATAAGCAACGGTTATTACATGAATATAAAGTTATTACTGACATGGGCTTTGAAGATTATTTCTTAATTGTAAGTGATTTGATTCATTATGCTAAAACGCATGATGTATTAGTAGGCCCAGGACGTGGTTCGGCAGCTGGGTCTTTAGTCAGTTACCTATTAAATATTACAACGATAGATCCTATTCAATACAATCTCTTATTCGAACGTTTTTTAAATCCAGAGCGTGTGACGATGCCAGATATTGATATAGATTTTGAAGATACACATCGAGATAAAGTGATTCAATACGTCCAAGAGAAATATGGTGATACTCACGTTGCGGGTATCGTGACTTTTGGGCATTTACTTGCAAGAGCTGTGGCCAGAGACGTGGGTAGAATTATGAGTTTTGATGAAATAACATTGAATGAAATTTCGAAACTAATACCTCATAAATTAGGGATTACATTAGATGAAGCTTATCAACAAGAAGATTTTAAGCAATTTGTTCATCGTAATCATCGTAACGAACGTTGGTTTGAAATATGTAAGAAACTAGAAGGGCTTCCTCGTCATACTTCTACACATGCGGCAGGCATAATTATAAATGACCACCCACTTTACGATTATGCGCCACTCACATTAGGAGATACAGGCTTGTTGACACAATGGACGATGACAGAAGCAGAGAGAATCGGATTGTTAAAAATTGACTTCTTAGGGTTAAGAAACCTCTCAATTATTCATCAGATTGTGAAACAAGTAAAATATGACATGCAGATAGATATTGATATTGAACAAATACCTTTTAATGATAAACAAGTATTTCAATTATTATCCCAAGGTGACACGACTGGTATTTTCCAGTTAGAGTCTGATGGGATTAGAAATGTATTGAAGAGGTTACAGCCTGAACATTTCGAAGATATAGTTGCCGTAACTTCACTTTATCGTCCTGGACCAATGGAAGAGATACCAACTTATATTTCTCGTCGACATAACCCAGACAAAGTACAATATTTACATCAAGATTTAGCACCAATATTATCAAAGACGTATGGTGTTATTATTTATCAAGAACAAATTATGCAAATTGCGAGTAAGTTTGCGAATTTCAATTATGGTGAAGCGGATATTTTACGCCGAGCTATGAGTAAAAAAAATCGTGCTGTACTTGAAAGTGAAAGACAACATTTTGTAAATGGTGCAATAAAAAATGGTTATGAAGAAGCATTAAGTAAACAGATTTTCGATTTAATCTTAAAATTCGCTGATTATGGCTTTGCTCGTGCTCACGCAGTTAGTTATTCAAAAATTGCCTATATTATGGGTTATCTAAAAGTGCACTATCCAAATTATTTTTATGCGAATATATTAAGCAACTCAATTGGTAGTGAGAAGAAGACTGCACAAATGATTGATGAAGCAAAACATCAAAATATCAATATTTTAGCACCCAATATTAATTATAGTCATTGGTTTTATAAAGCAACTAATAAAGGAATATACTTGTCTATTGGGGCGATAAAAGGTGTTGGATATCAAAGTGTCAAACTTATCGTTGATGAACGAAAAGAAAATGGAAATTACAAAGATTTCTTTGACTTTACGAGACGCATTCCTAAAAGAATTAAATCTAGAAAATTATTAGAAGCATTGATACTTGTAGGGGCTTTTGATACATTAGGTAAAAATCGTGCGACATTATTACAATCTATAGACCAAGTGTTAGATGATGTTTCAGATGTCGAGCAAGATGGTTTTATATTTGATGTACTCACACCTAAAACGAATTATGAAGACAAAGAAGAATTGCCTGATAAGATGCTTAGCGATTACGAAAAAGAATACTTAGGATTTTATGTGTCAACTCATCCTGTTGAGAAAGCATTTGAACAAAAACAGTACTTAGGTATTTATAAATTATCCAATGCGAGAGATCACCAACCTATCTTCATTCAAATTGACGGTTTTAAAAAGATTAGAACGAAAAATGGTCAAAATATGGCTTTTATAACTTTGAATGATGGCATCAATAATTTAGATGGTGTTGTTTTCCCTGAGATATTTAAAAAATATGAAACAGAATTGAACAAAGATCAAATGTTAATAATAAGTGGGAAATTTGAAAAAAGAAATAATAAGCAGCAACTTATTATAAAGAAAATCGAATCAATTGAAAGTTTTGAGCAATCCAAGCTTCAACATGCACAAAAAATTGTTATTCGTAATCAAATTGATGAGTTAGAGATAGATAAAATTTTAATAAAAGATTCAAAGGAAAGTAATATTCCTGTACAGTATTTTGATGAAAGTCAAAATGTAATAAAGACAATCGGCTTTATTCCTAGAGAAAATAATATAATAGAAAAATTGATTCAACACTTTTCACCATGGGATATTCGAATTATTTAACTTTAATAGCGCTATAAACTATGGTATAGTAAACTGATGGTTGAGCATAAATTTGCCATCAGTTTTTATTTTCTATAAATTAAGATTCTAAAAATATATAATAATTTAGCTGTATATATATTTTTATTACAAATAATAACTTCAAGAGTAAATTGGCAAAAATGTTAACGATATCATTTGTAATTTGAGTTGCTTTGTAATAAAAATATATATGAAATGATATTTATACTAATCGAATGTAAAGGGGTAGGTTTACATGACTTTAAGAGACGACGCTTTAGAAATGCACAGAAGAAATCAAGGAAAATTACAAGTTTCACCAAAAGTAAAAGTTACAAATAAAGAAGAATTGAGCTTAGCTTATTCTCCAGGTGTAGCAGAACCATGTAAAGAAATTCACGAAGACAAACGAAAAGTTTTTGAGTATACAATGAAAGGTAATACAGTAGCAGTTGTTACTGATGGTACAGCAGTTTTAGGTTTGGGCGATATTGGACCTGAAGCGAGTATACCAGTAATGGAAGGTAAAGCTGTACTCTTTAAGAGCTTCTCAGGAATTGACGGCGTACCAATTGCGTTAGACACAACTGATACAGACGAAATTGTTAATACAGTGAAATTACTAGAACCTAATTATGGTGGCATAAACTTGGAAGATATTTCTGCACCACGTTGTTTTGAAATCGAGGAACGTTTGAAAAAAGAAACGAAAATTCCTGTTTTTCATGATGATCAACATGGAACAGCCATTGTTACGGTTGCAGGCATGATTAATGCATTAAGAATTGTAGACAAAGATCTATCTGACATTAAAGTAGTATTAAATGGTGCTGGAGCAGCAGGTATAGCTATCGTAAAATTACTTTATTCTTATGGAGTAAGAGATATGATTATGTGTGATTCAAGAGGCGCGATTTATGAAGATCGTTCATTTGGTATGAATGATACAAAATCTTATGTCGCAAGATGGACAAACAGAGATAAAATTGATGGTAGTTTAAGTGATGTTATTAAAGATGCTGATGTATTTATTGGTGTATCAGTAGCAGATTTATTATCAAAAGAAATGGTCGAATCGATGGCAGATGATCCAATTATCTTTGCTATGGCAAACCCAAATCCAGAAATAAATCCAGATGTAGCAAAAGAAGCTGGTGCTAAGGTAATTGGTACGGGTCGTTCAGATTATCCTAACCAAATTAATAATGTGTTAGCATTCCCAGGTATTTTCAGAGGAGCTTTAGATGTAGAAGCTACACATATTAATGAATCAATGAAGCAAGCTGCAGTTGAAGCAATTGCAGATTTAATTAAACCTGACGAGCTAAACGCGGATTATTGTATACCAGGTCCTTTTGATAAACGAGTAGCACCTTCAGTAGCTAGAGAAGTTGCGAAAGCTGCAATGGAATCAGGTGTTGCTAGAATAGACGTTAACCCTGAAGATGTTTATGACAAAACAATGAAATTAACAGACTTAGATAAATAATATTCATTAACGCTGATCTCATATATTATGTAAGAATAATATTGAACTAAGATCGCGATGGTTAAGTGGAGGTTTACAATGTTTAAAGATTTTTTCAATAGAAGTAGTAAAAAGAAAAAGTACGTAACTGTATCTGATTCGAAACAAAGTGATGTACCAGCAGGGATTATGACAAAATGTCCTAAATGTAAAAAAATTATGTATACAAAAGAATTAGCAGAAAACTTAAATGTTTGTTTTAATTGCGATCATCATATTGCTTTAACGGCACATAAACGCATTGAGGCTATTTCAGATGAAGGTACGTTTACTGAGTTTGATAGAGGAATGACCTCAGCTAATCCATTAGATTTTCCGAGTTATGAAGAAAAAATTCATAAAGATCAGCAAAAAACTGGTTTGAATGAAGCTGTCGTTACAGGAACAGCACAGTTGGATGGCATTACATATGGCGTCGCTGTAATGGATGCTCGGTTCAGAATGGGCAGTATGGGATCAGTATTAGGTGAGAAGATTTGCAGAATTATTGAACACTGCATCGAAAATCGCTTGCCATTCATTTTGTTCTCAGCAAGCGGTGGCGCAAGAATGCAAGAGGGCATTATTTCGTTAATGCAAATGGGTAAAACAAGTGTATCATTAAAGAGACATGCTGACGCTGGATTGTTATATATTTCTTATATAACAAATCCAACAACAGGTGGAGTCTCTGCAAGTTTCGCATCTGTTGGTGATATCAATATTAGTGAACCTAAAGCATTGATAGGCTTTGCGGGTAGACGTGTCATTGAACAAACTATCAATGAAAAATTACCTGATGATTTCCAGACATCAGAGTTTTTATTAGAGCATGGACAATTAGATAAAGTTGTACATAGAAAAGAAATGAGAACGACACTCTCTAATATTCTAAAAATGCATCAAGAGGTGAAAATAAATGCTTGATTTTGAAAAGCCACTTTTTGAAATAAAAAATAAAATCGAATCCTTAAAGGAATCTCAAGAAAAAAATGATGTGGATCTCCAAGAGGAAATAGAAATGCTTGAAGCATCTCTAGATAGAGAAACTGAAAAAGTATATACTAATCTTAAACCATGGGATCGTGTGCAATTAGCACGCTTACAAGAGCGTCCAACATCATTGGACTATATTCCACATATCTTTGATTCATTTATTGAATTGCATGGAGATAGAAATTATAGAGATGATCCAGCAATGATTGGCGGTATAGGTTATTTAAATGGTCAACCAGTTACTGTTGTAGGACAACAACGTGGTAAAGATACAAAGGATAATATTTATCGTAATTTTGGTATGGCGCATCCAGAAGGTTATCGCAAAGCGTTGAGATTAATGAAACAAGCTGAAAAGTTTAATAGACCGATTATTACTTTTATCGATACAAAGGGTGCTTATCCAGGTAAAGCTGCAGAAGAGCGTGGTCAAAGTGAATCTATTGCACGAAATTTAGTGGAAATGGCTGCATTAACTGTACCTGTTATTTCAATTGTTATTGGTGAAGGTGGTAGTGGTGGTGCTCTAGGATTAGGCATTACAAATCGAATATTAATGCTTGAAAATAGTACATATTCAGTCATCTCGCCAGAAGGTGCATCAGCATTATTATGGAAAGATAGTAACCTCGCAAAAATAGCAGCAGAAACGATGAAAATTACTGCAGAAGATTTACATGAATTAAAGATTGCAGACGAAGTAGTAAAAGAGCCTTTAGGTGGAGCCCATCAAGATGTTGAAACACAAGCTCAAAATATTAAACGTACTTTTGAGGCACATTTAAAAGAATTAAATTCGTTCAGTAAAGAACAGCTTGTCGAAGATCGCTATCAAAAATTTAGAATGATAGGTTCTTATAAAGAATAAAATAGTAAACAAAAGGAAGTTCTAATAACCTAGGGCTTCTTTTTGTTTTTTTTAATAAAAACTATTTAATTTGTTTAATTATTTTAAATAAAAGGTATTAAATAAAAGGTCTAAAGTTCTATTTATAATTAAATTAAAGGAAACGCTTTCTAAAAGATTCGTTGGATTAAAAACGTTTACATTAGTCACAAAGCCTTATTTTAATGGCACCAGGCTAAATTTTATGGTATTTTTAGAATAAGAAATACATGTTAGAAAGGTATGTCGTCATGAAAAAAATTGCAGTGTTGACAAGTGGTGGAGATTCTCCAGGCATGAATGCAGCAGTAAGAGCTGTAGTTAGAAAAGCGATTTACAATAACATTGAAGTTTATGGTGTTTACCAAGGCTATCAAGGTTTGTTAAACGATGATATTGAGAAACTTGAACTCGGTTCAGTGGGAGACACAATTCAACGAGGCGGGACTTTTTTATATTCAGCAAGATGTCCTGAATTTAAAGAAGCAGAAGTTCGTAAAAAAGGTATTGAGAATTTACGTAAAAGAGGCATCGAAGGACTTGTAGTTATTGGTGGTGACGGTAGCTATAGAGGTGCACAACGTATAAGTGAAGAATGTGAAGAAATCCAAACGATAGGTGTTCCAGGAACGATTGATAATGATATCAATGGTTCAGACTTTACAATTGGATTTGATACAGCATTAAATACTATAATTGATTGTGTTGATAAGATTCGTGATACAGCATCAAGCCATGCAAGAACGTTTATCATTGAAGTCATGGGCCGTGATTGTGGTGATTTAGCACTTTGGGCTGGTCTTTCAGTCGGTGCAGAAACAATCATTGTTCCTGAAGTTGAGACAGATATGAAAGATGTAGCTGAAAAGATTGATAATGGTATTAAACGAGGCAAAAAACATTCAATAGTTATGGTCGCTGAAGGTTGTATGTCAGGTGAAGTTTGTGCTCAAGAACTGACTAAATATATTAATGTTGACGCACGTGTTTCTGTGCTTGGACACATCCAACGTGGTGGTAGCCCAAGTGGTGCAGATAGGGTTCTAGCTTCACGTCTTGGCGGCCATGCAGTGGACTTGTTGTTAGAAGGTAAAACTGCGATTGGCGTTGGGATTAGGAATAATGAACTTACTGACACGTCATTTGAAGAAATATTTAGATCAAATGAACATGAATTTGATTTTGAAACTTTTGAATTAACGAACGAATTATCTATATAAAATACTGGGAGGAAATAATAATGAGAAAAACTAAAATTGTTTGTACAATTGGACCTGCGTCTGAATCAGAAGAAATGCTTGAGAAATTAATTAAAGCTGGAATGAATGTGGCGCGTTTAAACTTCTCTCATGGTGACCATGCAGAACATAAAGCGAGAATCGATACTATTCGCGAAGTTTCTAAGAGATTAGGGAAAACAGTTGGAATTTTACTAGATACGAAAGGTCCTGAAATCCGTACACACAACATGCAAAATGGTGTGATTGAACTTGAAAAGGGTAGTGAAGTAATCGTTAGTATGACTGAAGTAGAAGGTACTTCAGACAAATTCTCAGTAACTTATGATAACCTTATCAATGACGTAGACGAAGGTTCTTATATCCTTTTAGATGATGGTTTAATTGAATTACAAGTTAAATCAATTGATAAAGCTAATGGCGAAGTTCTTTGTGATGTTTTAAACACAGGAGAATTAAAAAATAAAAAAGGTGTTAACTTACCAGGAGTAAAAGTTAGTTTACCAGGTATCACTGATAAAGATGCTGAAGATATTAAATTTGGTATCAGTGAAGGCGTAGATTTTATCGCTGCAAGTTTCGTACGTCGTCCAAGCGACGTATTAGATATTCGTAAATTATTGGAAGCACAAAAAAATACAAATATAAGTATTATTCCTAAAATTGAAAACCAAGAAGGTATTGATAATATCAAAGAAATTCTTGAAGTTTCTGATGGTTTAATGGTTGCCCGCGGCGATATGGGTGTTGAAATCCCACCTGAATCAGTGCCAATGGTCCAAAAAGATTTAATTAGACAATGTAATAAATTAGGTAAACCTGTAATTACAGCAACGCAAATGTTAGATTCTATGCAACGTAATCCACGTGCGACACGTGCGGAAGCTAGTGACGTTGCTAACGCAATTTATGATGGTACAGATGCTGTTATGCTTTCTGGTGAAACAGCTGCAGGACAATACCCTGAAGAAGCTGTTAAAACTATGCGTAATATCGCAGTTTCAGCAGAGGCTGCTCAAGATTATAAAAAACTATTATCTGACCGCACTAAATTAGTTGAAACTTCATTAGTTAATGCAATTGGTGTATCAGTTGCCCATACTGCTTTAAACTTAAGCGTTAAAGCAATTGTTGCTGCTACAGAAAGTGGTTCAACTGCACGTACAATTTCTAAATACCGTCCTCAATCAGATATTATTGCTGTGACACCTAGTGCAGAAACGGCACGTCAATGTGCTTTAGTATGGGGTATCCACCCAGTAGTTAAAGAAGGACGTAAGACTACAGATGCATTATTAAATAATGCGGTAGCAACTGCAGTTGAAACTGAAAGAGTTCAAAATGGTGATTTAATTATTATCACTGCAGGTGTACCAACAGGTGAAAAAGGTACTACAAACATGATGAAATTACACCTTGTAGGGGACGAACTTGCTAAAGGTCAAGGCGTTGGAAGAAACTCAGTTGTCGGACAAACTTTAGTTGTGAATGATGCTAGTGAATTAGAAGGTAAAGACTTATCAGAATCAATTATCGTTACAACTTCTGTAGATGAAACGCTTGTACCTTATATTGAGAAAGCAATCGGTCTTATTACAGAAGAAAATGGTATTACATCACCAAGCGCGATTATTGGTTTAGAAAAAGGAATTCCTACAATAGTTGGTGTTGAAAATGCTACTTCAAATATCCAAAATGACGTTTTAATTACTGTAGATGCTAATCAAGGGAAAATCTTCGAAGGTTATGCAAACGTACTATAATCTAAACAAGTTTTCAATTAGCAGTTTAGTTTAAACCTTATAATAATTATGGACACATTTGTCTAAGTATAAAGTAAAAAGACGAAGTCATTTAAAAATGATTTCGTCTTTTTTGTAGAGATTTATATTAAACCATAAATTCTATTAAGAATAAAAACTGGGACATCAATTGATGTCCCAGTTTTTATCTGTTATTACTGTTTATTGATTACTATTGCTTACGAGACACCTGTTTATATCTTAGATACATTAGAGTTAATAAGATAAACCATATAGGTGTTAAAAATACTGCTATTCTTGTATCAGTGTTTACAAATAATAAACAAAAAACTAATAAGAAGAAAGTTAAAATAGCATACCCCATATATTTTCCACCAGGCAATTTAAACGTTGCTTTTTTATGTAGTTCAGGATTTCTACGGTGATAATTAATATAAGCTACAGTGATTAAGCCCCAAACAACAATAAATAATACAGTTGAAACTGTGGTAATGTAGGTGAAAACAAGTGTTGCATTTGGAATAATATAGTTTAACAGTGCTGCAATCATAAGCAACGCACACGACACAAATATTGCAATATGTGGTACGCCATTTTTATTTGTCTTCTCAAAGTAAGGCGGCGCTTGTTTTTGTGTTGAAAGCCCAAACAACATACGACTATTTGAGAATATACCACTATTACAAGAAGAAGCCGCAGCTGTTAATACCACAAAGTTTATGATTCCTGCTGCAAAAGGTATACCAATCAGTGCAAACAGTCTCACAAATGGGCTTTCTTCAGGATTAATTTGATTCCATGGAATGATGGACATGATAACAGCTAACGCACCTACATAGAATACTAAGATACGAATAGGCACACTGTTAACAGCTTTAGGTAAGGTCTTTGATGGATCTTTCGTTTCTCCAGCTGTGACTCCTATAAGTTCAATACCTACAAACGAGAATAATGCCATTTGGAAAGACATTACGAAACCGCTTATACCTTTAGGAAATATTCCATTGTTATATAGGTTGGATAATGATGCATGGCCAAATTGTGTGTCATAAGCCATAATAATCATTATTGCCCCAACTACAATTAAAGCAATAATAGTAAATATTTTAATAAGTGCAAACCAAAACTCTAACTCACCAAATAGTTTAGCGCTTAATAAATTTAGTGACATTAATACAAGTACACAAAATAATGCACTTATCCAATTTGGTATGTTTGGAAACCAAAAACTAACATACTTTGCAACAGCAGTTACTTCTGCCATACCTGTAATGATCCAACAGAACCAATAAGTCCAACCTGTTACAAAACCTGCAAATGGGCCAATATAGTGATTAGTGACATCTGCAAATGATTTGAAATTCGTATTTGTTACTAATATTTCTCCCAGTCCACGCATAAACATAAAAAGCATAAAACCAATTATGATATATGTAAGTAAAATAGAGGGGCCAGTTAACGCAATAGTTTGACCTGCTCCTAAAAATAGTCCTGTACCAATTGCTCCCCCGATTGCAATTAGCTGGATGTGACGATTACTTAGTTCTCTTTGTAATTCATGATTAGCCATAAAATTATACTCCTTTATTTAGTTAATTATTATTATGCTATGCAATATAAAATAAAACAACTATTTTTTTAAATAGAGTCTATGGCGTTTAGTATAATAATACATTAATTATTTGTTATTAATCATGATAACCAATTAAAATGCTATAAAAATTGAAGTGAGACAGTTTCCATATTAAAATGAACTTATAACAATGTAAGTGATAGAAGTGTGTTAAAGGGCATATAAATAAATAAGTATTTCATATTGGTTTGATAAGAAAATATACTCAAAATATTCACAAAAGAGTAAAGATTGGATATAATGAGTTGTGAAAGCCATTTCATAATGAAATAGAAAAGGGGAATTTATATATGGCAGAGTTACAGAAAGGTTTAGAAGGGGTAATTGCATCTGAAACAAAAGTAAGTTCTATTATCGATAGCCAATTAACTTATGCTGGTTATGATATTGATGACTTAGCACAGAATGCTGAATTTGAAGAAATCATCTTTTTATTATGGCATTATCGATTGCCAAATGAGGATGAATTAAAAGACTTAAAACAAAAGCTTTTTGAATATATGACTTTAAATCCTAGAGTGTATAACCACTTTAAAGAATACGCAACAGGCAATGTTCACCCAATGACAGCTTTAAGAACTTCAGTTTCATATATTGCTCATTTTGACGAGCATGCTGAAGATGAAGACGAAAGTCAAACACTGGAGCGTGCTATACGTATTCAAGCCAAAATTGCTTCATTAGTTACAGCTTATGCGCGTGTTAGGGAAGGAAAAGAAATTGTTAAACCAAGTAGTGATTTAAACTATGCGGGTAACTTCTTGTACATGTTAAGAGGGGAACTACCTTCTGAAATTGAAATTGAAGCATTTAATAAAGCACTTGTATTACATGCAGATCATGAATTAAATGCATCAACATTTACAGCTAGATGTGCAGTATCATCATTATCTGATATGTATTCAGGAATTGTAGCTGCTGTTGGTTCATTAAAAGGACCACTTCATGGCGGTGCAAATGAACGTGTAATGAGCATGTTATCTGAAGTGAAATCTATTGATGAAGTCGATGAATATATTGATAATAAAATTAAAAACAAAGAAAAAATTATGGGCTTTGGACACCGTGTATATAAAGATGGCGATCCAAGAGCTAAATACTTAAAAGAAATGAGTAGAAAAATCACTTCTGAAACAGGACAAAGTCAATTATTTGATATTTCAGTGAAAATAGCAGATAAAATGAAAGCTGAAAAAGGTTTGATTGCAAATGTCGATTTCTTTAGTGCTACTGTATATCATAGTATGAATATTGAGCATGACTTGTTCACTCCAATCTTTGCGGTGAGTAGAACTTCTGGTTGGATTGCACATATCTTAGAACAATATAGAGATAACAGAATCATGCGCCCAAGAGCTCAGTACATTGGTGAAACAAATAGAACATATGAGCCAATCGAAGAAAGATAATTAAATTATTAAATGAATAATACAATTTATAAAAATTGAAAATATTATTAATTCATGTATGATAGTGGTTAGTACAACTAAAATAGAACTCAAAATGACGGAGGTTTTTTCACATGGCAGGAGAAAAAGTAGTTAAAACAAATGAAGGTTTAACAGTACCAAATAATCCAGTAATTCCATTTATAATCGGTGACGGTATCGGTCCTGATATCTGGAATGCAGCAAGTCGCGTAATTGACGCTGCAGTTGAACAAGCTTATAACGGCGAAAAAAAAATCGAATGGAAAGAAGTGTTAGCTGGTCAAAAAGCTTATGACGAAACTGGCGAATGGTTACCTAAAGAAACACTCGAAACAATTGAAGAATATTTAATTGCTATTAAAGGCCCTTTAACTACTCCAATTGGTGGGGGTATTCGTTCACTAAATGTTGCATTACGTCAAGAGTTAGATTTATTCACATGTTTACGTCCAGTACGTTGGTTCCAAGGGGTACCTTCACCTGTAAAACGTCCTGAAGATACAGACATGGTAATTTTCCGTGAAAACACTGAAGATATCTACGCTGGTATTGAATTTAAAGAAGGTACGCCAGAAGCGAAAAAATTAATTGACTTCTTACAAGACGAAATGGGCGCTAAAAACATTAGATTCCCTGAAACATCAGGTATTGGTGTAAAACCAGTTTCTAAAGAAGGTACTGAGCGTTTAGTTCGTGCTTCTATCCAATATGCTATAGATAATAATCGTAAATCATTAACTTTAGTACATAAAGGTAATATTATGAAATTTACTGAAGGTGCTTTCAAACAATGGGGTTATGATTTAGCACATAATGAATTTGGAGATAAAGTATTTACATGGCAACAATATGATGAAATTGTTGAAAAAGAAGGTAAAGACGCTGCAAATGCTGCGCAAGATAAAGCTGAACAAGAAGGAAAAATTATCGTTAAAGATTCAATTGCTGATATTTTCTTACAACAAATTTTAACACGTCCAGCTGATCACGATGTAGTAGCTACTATGAACTTAAATGGTGATTATGTATCAGATGCATTAGCTGCACAAGTCGGGGGTATTGGTATTGCTCCTGGTGCCAATATCAACTATGAAACTGGACATGCCATTTTCGAAGCTACACATGGTACTGCACCTAAATACGCCGGATTAAATAAAGTGAACCCATCATCTGAATTATTAAGTGCTGTATTAATGTTAGAGCATCTTGGATGGCAAGAAGCTGCTGATAAAATTACAAGTTCAATCGAAAAAACGATTGCTTCTAAAGTTGTAACTTATGACTTTGCACGTTTAATGGATGGTGCAACAGAAGTTTCTACTTCTAACTTCGCAGACGAATTAATTAAAAACCTATAATTATATATAATCAAAGGTAATTTACCTTGAATTAAAATCAACAGATAAGTCTGGGGCATGATTAGGTGTCTCGGGCTTTTCTTTTTCTAGTTAGCCCATATATAACAAATGAAAATTTTTAATTCTTTTATATTTAAATTTATAGGGATAAAAGAACTAGAGCGAGTAAAAATAAAATCTTTGATTTATTGTAAAAGTGTAATTTTTTCATGATGTTAGTTGAGGCTCGCTTGACTATCATGTAATAAGTGTTCATATTATTAATTAAATGTTAAGATTTTATTAATAACGGGTAATTAGTATGGTGTAATAATTCAAGCGGATTTGTTTGATTCTTTGCATAGGCTAACGTTGCAAAAATCGCGTGTATATTGGCATAGTTTAGTAACAAACGCATTGTAAAGTTTATGTTAAAAAATTTTAAACTATGTTATTTTTATTAAAATATAAGTTATAATTAATTTGTAAACACAATTATGGAGGTATACTATGTCACAAAAAGTACTTGTAGTAGATGATGAACAATCAATCGTAACCTTATTAAAATATAATTTAGAGCAAGCCGGATACATAGTAGAAGTGGCTTATGATGGAGAGGATGCATTAGAAAAAGTTAACTCTACAAATCCTGAATTGATTGTGTTAGATGTTATGCTTCCCCAAAAAGATGGTATAGAAGTTTGTAAAACAATTCGTTCTGATAAAAATTTAGTACCTATTTTGATGTTAACTGCCAAAGATGATGAATTTGATCGTGTTTTAGGACTTGAGTTAGGAGCAGACGATTACATGACTAAGCCATTTTCACCAAGAGAAGTGGTAGCAAGAGTAAAGGCGATATTAAGAAGATCAGCCATAGTCAATGAAGCAGTACCAGTTGAAAATGATGAAGACGATATATTAATTGGCTCAATAAGAATTAGACCAGAATATTTCGAAGTGTACAGAGAAGATGAATTGCTAGAATTGACTCCAAAAGAGTTTGAATTATTATTATATCTTATTGAAAGACAGGGCAGAGTGATTACTCGCGAGCATATGTTGAATTCAGTATGGAATTATGAATTCGCAGGCGATTCTAGAATTGTGGACGTACATATTAGTCATTTGAGAGATAAATTAGAAGAAAACCCTAAACAACCGAAACTCATTAAAACCGTTCGTGGATTAGGGTATAAATTGGAAAGACCCAAAGTCTAATGCTTAAGTTTCACCAAAGACTTTTATTTTTATTATGTACCATCGTTATTATTAGCTTTTTAATATTGGGTACTATTATTACACATGTAATCCATAACACTATTACAACTGGTCAAGAAGGCAATTTAGAACATCAAGCTCAGCATTTTGTTAATCTTTATAGTGATCATAAAAAAGATGAAATGAGAGATGTCGCTAAAAGTGAAGAACTTACAGTGTATATTAAAGAAAATAACGATGTCTTGTTTTCGACAAAACAAGGGACGCAAATTAATAATGATATAAATAATCCTGCTATTCCTTCTAAATTGACTTATGATAAGCAAAATGATGACCATAGATTTACATTTAAGACATCTATAAATGATAAAGATGTCTTAATTAGTGGTATAAATAATGAGATTTTAGAAATACAGATTGAAGTTTGGAAATATATAGCGATTATTGGTTTATTTGTATTAATCATCATATTTTTAGTTGTTAGAAGCATTAATCGAACATATATCAGACCAATCAATGAGGTGACCTACGCCACAAACTTATTGGCTGAAGGCTATTATCATGTAAGAGTACCAGAAAGCAATGTCAAAGAGACAAGAGAACTGTTTGTAACTACTAATGAGCTAGCGCGTAGGTTGCAAAGACTAAATCATAAACAGAAACTGCAATCAAATAGGTTGAAAACAACTGTTGAAAATATTCCAAGTTCGATTTTAATGATTGATAAATACGGTGAAATTGTTGTAGCAAATAAATCGTTTTATCATGTGTTTACGCCAGATGAAGCTGTTGAACATAAAAGCTATGTTGACTTTACAGATGTTAAATTACAAAAGTTAATTACTGAAGCTTTTAAAGTTGAGAAACCTATTTATGATCAAATTAAATTAACTATAAATCAAGTGCATGAGAAATATTTTGATACAGCCTGCGTTCCAATATTATCAAGAACTAGGAAAAACCTTTATGGCATGGTCATTGTTTTACATGATATAACAAATCTAAAAAAACTTGAGAATTTAAGACGTGAATTTGTAGCTAATGTATCTCATGAATTAAAAACACCTATTACGTCAATTAAAGGATTTGCTGAAACATTATTAGATGGTGCTAAAAACGATGAACAAACACTCAATGAGTTTTTAAAAATTATTTCTAAAGAGTCCGATCGTATAGAGACTTTAGTATTTGATTTATTGGATTTATCACATGTAGAACAACAAACAGAAATAGAAACAGCGTATATGAGTTTGTCAGATATTGCAGAAACAACAATTAAAAACATGCAAAAAATTGCAGAAGACAAAAATATTACTATAATTAATGAAATCGATTCTGATATTGTTATTAATGCAAATCAAGACAAAGTGTCTCAAGTTGCGCTTAACTTATTATCAAATGCAATTAGTTATTCTAAAGTAGATAGTGATGTAATAATTCGTGTTTATAAAGATGAACAGAAGCGTATCATGGAAGTACAAGATTTTGGTATTGGCATAAGCAAAGAAGATCAAAAACATATTTTTGAACGCTTTTATCGAGTTGATAAAGCACGAAGTAGAGATTCAGGCGGTACTGGGCTTGGTTTATCTATTACTAAACATATTATGGAAGCGCATGGTGGAAGAATTAATGTATGTAGTGAAGTTGGTAAAGGTTCGACATTCAGAGTTACTTTTTTTAAATAGCGGTTGTAAATAATAGTTACGATGATTGAATTATAAATAGGATAATTTTAATGATATGTATTGAATTCCAACAACATATAAAAAGCCATCGTATTTGTGTACTGAACTAATTAAGTATTGTACGTGAGTTAGAAATCGACGTCTGAAATTTAAATTCGGCGTCGGTTTTTTATGCTTTTTAAGAGTAATACCTAGCATAACATCGAAATTTTAAACGTATATTTAAAAAGGACAAACGTGTTATGCTAGTAATAGAATTAAAATCCTTATATATGATAATCGCAAGAAACTACATGCTTACAGTTAAAATGATGATTATAAAATAAGTTATGATAATGTTTCGATATAGGTAAGTTAGTAATTTATGCTAAAATGTTAAATAAATATGTGTTGGAGGTTAAAATAGTGAATAAATTAATTCTAATTGATGGTAACAGTCTGAGCTTCAGAGCCTTTTATGCTTTACCATTATTACAAAATAAAGCAGGTATACACACTAATGCTGTGTATGGATTTGCAATGTTACTAGAAAAAATAATCAAAGAAGAACAGCCCACACATTTTCTTGTTGCGTTCGATGCAGGAAAGACTACATTTAGACATGATAAATATAGTGAATATAAAGGTGGACGTCAAAAAACGCCACCCGAGTTGAGCGAGCAATTTCCTTATGTAAGACAGTTATTGGACGCTTATCAAATTAAAAGATATGAATTAGAAAACTATGAAGCAGATGATATTATTGGGACATTAAGTAAAGAGGCTGATGACGCACAATTTGAAACTATTATAGTTACAGGAGATCGCGACTTAACACAATTAGCGACGGATGATGTTACTATTTATTATACTAAGAAAGGTGTGACAGATGTTGATCATTACACACCTGATTTTATTGCGGAAAAATATGATGGTTTAGTTCCAAACCAAATCATAGATATGAAAGGTTTGATGGGGGATGCATCAGATAATATCCCAGGTGTAGCTGGAATTGGTGAAAAAACTGCAATCAAGCTACTAAAACAATTTTCAACCGTGGAAAATGTTTATGAACATTTGGATGAAGTATCAGGTAAGAAATTGAAAGAAAAACTAGAAAATAGTAAAGATGATGCCTTGATGAGTAAAGAACTTGCAACAATTAATTGTGCAAGTCCTATTGAAGTGTCACTCGAAGATACAAAGCTGCCAGAAAATCCGGATACTTCAGCTAAAATTGATTTATTCAAAAAACTAGAATTTAAACAATTGCTTGAACAAATAGATGTAGACGGGACACATTCTACGACTGAGGAAAAAGAACTGAATGTAGAATCTGACTTTACAAATATTGACTTTAAATCTTTAACTTCTGCAACTGTTCATTTTGAATTGGACGGCTCCAATTATTTGAAAGATGATATTTTGAAGTTTGCATTGTTTGATGGTGACCATCATGTTGTTATTGATGCAACAACCATTCATGATTATCCTGAACTTATAGCTTGGTTAGAGGATGATACAACAGAAAAAAATGTTTATGATGCTAAAAAGACGTATGTTGTTGCGCACAGGTTGGATATATTGATTAAAAATATTATTTTTGATGTGATGCTTGCAAGTTATATTATAGATCCATCTCGAGCTATTGATGATGTAAACTCTGTAGTTAGCAATTACGGTCAACATTATGTTCAACAAAGTATTGAGGTATATGGTAAGGGTAAAAAGAGACATTTACCTGAAGACGATGTTTTGAATCGTTATGTTGCAACAGTTATAGAAGCGATTAATCAAGTTAAACCAATTATGCAAGAACAATTAACCGAATATAATCAAACGGATCTATTAAATAATTTAGAACTACCATTAGCGCGCATATTAAGTGATATGGAAGAAACGGGAATTTATACTGCGGTTAGTGATTTAGAAGAAATGGAAAAAGAAATTCAAACAAAATTGGATGTATTGATTGATAATATATATCAAGCTGCAGGAGAATCATTTAATATTAACTCTCCAAAGCAATTAGGTGTCGTATTGTTTGAAACATTAGAATTACCAGTAATTAAGAAAACAAAAACAGGATATTCTACTGCAGTAGATGTGCTCGAACAATTACAAGGACAACATCCAATCATTGAATATATATTAGAATACAGACAACTTGCAAAGTTACAATCCACTTATGTTGAAGGTTTGCAGAAAGTTATAAGTGGTGATAATAGAATCCACACAAGATTCAATCAAACATTAGCACAAACAGGTAGATTATCGTCTATCGACCCAAATTTACAAAATATCCCTGTCCGTTTAGAAGAGGGCAGAAAAATAAGAAAAGCATTTAAATCTACTGATGAAAACAATGTTATTTTTTCTGCAGATTACTCGCAAATTGAACTCAGAGTGTTAGCTCATATCACCCAAGATGAAAGTATGAAACAAGCATTTATTAATGATGATGATATTCATACGGCAACGGCGATGAAAGTATTTGGGGTAGAGCCTGATGAAGTAGACGGCATGATGCGAAGACAAGCTAAAGCAGTTAACTTTGGAATTGTTTATGGTATCAGTGATTATGGTTTGAGCCAAAGTTTAGGAATTACTCGGAAACAAGCTAAACAATTTATTGATGATTATTTAGATAGTTTTCCTGGCGTAAAACAATATATGGAGGATATCGTCAAAGATTGTAAAGCACAAGGATATGTAGAAACCTTGTTACATCGTCGTAGATATATTCCGGATATAACAAGTAGAAATTTCAATTTACGTGGTTTTGCTGAAAGAACTGCAATGAATACGCCAATTCAAGGTAGTGCTGCTGATATAATTAAATTAGCTATGGTTAACTTTGATAAAGAAATTAAGAATACAGATTTTCACGCAAAATTATTATTACAAGTACACGATGAATTAATATTTGAATTACCGAAGAATGAAGTAGAAGCATTCAGTAAATTTATAGAAGAAATCATGGATAATGCGCTTGAACTAGATGTTCCATTAAAAGTAGAGTCTAGTTATGGTGCTACATGGTATGATGCAAAATAGAAAGAAGGTACTTAAATGCCTGAACTCCCAGAAGTAGAACATGTAAAAAGAGGTATTGAACCGTTTGCTACCGGTCAAAAAATTGAATCTGTTATATTTTCAGAGAAAGTTAAAGAAGGTAAGGCAAGTCAACGTGAAACCATAATTAAAGGTATGGCATTAGATACATTCCAAAAATTCACAGAACAATATGTGATTAAAGAGATTGAACGTCGTAGTAAATATATTGTGTTTCACCTGGAAAAAGATAACGAAGAAAGAATACTCATCAGTCATTTAGGTATGGCTGGTGGATTCTTTGTGGTTAATAAAATTGAAGATATTAGTGTGCCAAATTATAGAAAGCATTGGCATGTCATATTTAAGTTAGATAATGATAAATTGCTAGTTTATTCAGATATTAGACGATTTGGAGAAATTAGGAATGTACCTGATTTTGAGGCGTATCCTTCATTTTTAGAAATTGCTCCAGAACCTTTTGAGGAAGATGCAAAAGGACATTATTTAGCTTGGTTTGATAAGAAGATGTATCAAAATAAGCCTATTAAACAAATGATTTTAGATCATAGAGTGATTTCAGGTTGCGGTAACATATACGCTTGTGAAGCATTATTTAGAGCGGGCATACATCCAGCTCGATTAACAAAATCATTAAACAATCAAGAGCGCGACATATTATTTTATTATGTTCGAGATGTGTTAGAATCGGGTATAAAATATGGTGGAACAAGCATCTCCGACTATCGTCATGCAGATGGCAGTACTGGGACGATGCAACAGCACCTTAATGTTTATAAACAAAAGGTTTGTAAGGTTTGTGGAAATGACATAGAAACACAAGTAATTGCAACTAGAAACAGTCATTTCTGTCCTTCTTGCCAAAAATAAAGGAAGAGTGAGAATATGCCAAAAGTTATAGGACTAACTGGTGGTATCGCATCAGGTAAATCTACAGTATCAGAACTTTTAACAGCACATGGATTTAAAGTTGTAGATGCAGATATTGCATCTCGACAAGCTGTTGAAAAAGGAACTGAAGGACTAGCACGCGTCAAAGAGGTATTTGGCGATGAAGCAATAGATGAAGATGGGAATATGAATAGATCTTATGTTGGTGAAGTTGTTTTTAATCAACCAGAGAAGAGATTGATTTTAAATGAAATCGTTCATCCAATTGTTCGTGATATAATGGAAAAAGACAAGGAAGAATATCTTAAGCAAGGTTATAATGTGATTATGGATATTCCATTGTTATTTGAAAATGATTTACAAGAAACTGTAGATGAAGTGTGGCTAGTGTACACTTCTGAGAGCATTCAAATAGATCGATTGATGGAACGCAATGACTTATCGATGGAAGAAGCGAAAGCACGTGTATATAGTCAAATATCAATTGATAAAAAACGTAGAATGGCAGATCATGTTATAGATAACAGAGATACTAAATTAGAACTTAAACAAAACTTAGAAAATTTGTTGCTTGAAGAAGGTTACATTGAGAGTGGTACTGAAGAAGCACAATAATAGAATTGTAAAATCATCCAGTTTTCATTACGAAATTGGGTGATTTTTTATATATAACAACACCAAGTAGTTATTTAACAGCGTATACTATAACAATCAATAAAATTACATTTGATGTTTTAAAGAAGAGAATTGAAATTGAATTGTATGTATTTGTGTAACTAAAAGTATAGATTATTTGAAATTAAAAAATTTTACATTTGTTTCAGAAAACGCTTTCTTAAAATCTAATTTATGTTATACTATTTTCATAAAGTATAACACTAAGACGAGGGGTGCTTCGAATGACGACAAATATTGCGATTAACGGAATGGGTAGAATAGGTAGAATGGTATTGAGAATTGCGCTCAATAATAAAGATTTGAATGTAGTAGCAATTAATGCTAGCTACCCAGCTGAAACAATTGCTCACCTAATTAACTATGACACAACGCATGGTGCTTATGATTTAAAAGTAGAGCCAACGGAAGCGGGTATTAAAGTGAATGACCATGTCATCCAATTGGTATCTGATAGAAATCCGGAAAATTTACCTTGGGAAGAATTGAATGTTGATATAGCAATAGAGGCAACAGGTAAATTTAATCATGGAGATAAAGCAATTGCGCATATTAATGCAGGTGCTAAAAAAGTATTGTTAACAGGACCATCAAAAGGTGGCGATGTGCAAATGATCGTCAAG
This sequence comes from Staphylococcus xylosus NJ, assembly GCF_000338275.1. Classification (GTDB taxonomy): domain Bacteria; phylum Bacillota; class Bacilli; order Staphylococcales; family Staphylococcaceae; genus Staphylococcus; species Staphylococcus xylosus_B. The sequence goes on along the minus strand of NZ_ANMR01000043.1, from coordinate 672,761 downwards.
GGTGTAAATAATGATCAATTAGACATAGAGCAATACGATATCTTTAGCAACGCTTCATGCACAACAAATTGCATTGGACCAGTCGCTAAAGTTTTAAATGATGAATTTGGTATTCAAAATGGATTAATGACTACTGTTCATGCTATTACTAATGATCAGAACAACATCGACAACCCTCACAAAGATTTAAGACGTGCACGTTCGTGTAATGAAAGTATTATCCCAACTTCTACAGGTGCTGCAAAAGCGTTGAAAGAAGTCTTACCTGAATTAGAAGGAAAATTACATGGTATGGCTTTAAGAGTACCAACAAAAAATGTATCTTTAGTAGACTTAGTTGTAGATTTAGATGCAGATGTAACGGCAGAGCAAGTGAATCAAGCATTTAAAGACAATGATTTACAAGGTGTTATTTCAACTGAAGATGCACCATTAGTATCAATGGATTTCAATACTAATCCACATTCAGCTATCATTGATACACAGAGTACAATGGTTATGGGTGATAATAAAGTGAAAGTAATTGCATGGTACGATAACGAATGGGGCTATTCAAATAGAGTTGTGGATGTTGCTGTTCAAATTGGTCAATTATTGAAAAGTGATGTTGCAGCCGTAACATATTAAAACTAAAATCATTCCTGTAACAACAATATGATTGTATTAATTTATAAACTCCTTTTAAGTTAGTTTGCATTTAAGCATACTAATTTAAAAGGAGTTTTATTAATGTTATTAACACATTGATGAATAAGAAGCTAGATATATTCAAATACTTGGTGTAATGAGAGCATCCTTTTATAGTAAGAGTTGTCATCAGAAAAAATGTGTAAGAGTTAGTTTAAAATAATTTAGCATTAATTCATATATGCTAAATTGTGTAATAGCGATTCTTTTGTGACATGCACATTTATAGTATAATAGAAGATAATCATAAATGAGAGGGTGATAATTCGATGAAATGCCCGAAATGTAATTCGACTCATTCTCGTGTTGTAGACTCTAGACATGCAGATGAAGTTAATGCGATTCGTCGTAGAAGAGAATGTGAAAATTGTGAAACAAGGTTCACAACCTTTGAACATATAGAGAAAAGACCACTTATCGTGGTGAAAAAAGATGGAACACGGGAGCAATTTTCGCGTGAGAAAATATTAAATGGTTTAGTCCGTTCTTGTGAAAAGAGACCAGTTCGTTACCAACAATTAGAAGATATTACTAATAATGTAGAATGGAAGTTGCGAGATGAGGGACACGCAGAAATTTCTTCTAGAGAAATAGGAGAGCACGTGATGAATTTACTTATGCACGTAGATCAAGTGTCTTATGTACGATTTGCTTCTGTTTATAAAGAATTCAAAGATGTAGATCAATTATTACAATCAATGCAAGGTATATTAGTAAATAATAAACGGAGTGATTCGTAAATGGGGTTACAATCATATGATTATGGATTGAGACCACATGATAATTTTACTATCGTGCGTGAATTTTATTTAAATAATAATCATTTAGAAATCTTGAACAGATTGTTTACACCAATGATAGGCGCTAATGCGACAGGACTATATCATTATTTAAACCAATTTGTGGACCACGAAGTAGATGCGGTGTTGACGCACTATATTATTATGAGTGAGTTGAAAATTAATCTATTAGAATTCAGAAAAGAAATGGATTTGTTAGAAGGTATTGGATTGGTAAAATCTTATGTAAATCATAACGAGCAGCATTCCTCATTTGTTTATGTTCTTAATCAACCACCTACTGCGAAACAGTTTTTCAGTGATCCTATGCTATCTGTTTATCTATATAGTGAGGTGAGTAAACAACGTTACCAACAATTAAAACGTCACTTTGAAACTAAAAAGGCTGTAGACTTAAGTAGTTATCAAGATATAACACGCACATTTACTGATGTTTTTAAAATTCCTAATAAAGCATTAGCGCAAGATACAGCATACATCCAAGATGATAAACCGTATGAAGGTTTAGACCTTACACGTGTTCACTTTGACTTTGAAACATTATATGATTTGTTACAAAATCATTTTATTAGTTCAAAAATAGTTACGAATGATGCTAAAGCGTTAATAACACAAATTGCAACATTATATGGTTTGACGCCTGAATCGATGAAGCGTATTATTTTAAAATCGATAACTAGTGCTCAAGAATTATCTTTTGAAGAATTAAGAAAACACGCACGTACTTATTATTTAATGGAACATGAACAACAGTTACCAAATTTACAAGTTAAATCAGAGAAAGATAATGTCCCTTCTTTACAAGTAACCAATTCTGAAGAAACGTCAAGTCAATCTGATAATTGGTTGGTACAATTGGAGCAAACAAGCCCGATTGATATGTTAGCATCGTGGTCTGAATCAGAACCTACTACACAGCAAAAATTCATGATTGAAGAATTGATTGAACGTGAAAACTTATCTTTTGGTGTTATTAATATTCTATTGCAATTTGTTATGTTGAAGGAAGATATGAAATTACCTAAAACTTATATTTTTGAAATAGCATCAAATTGGAAGAAAAAAGGTATTAAAACGGCTGAACAGGCATATGAATATGCAATGAAAGTTAACCAACCTAAAAAAGAATCTTATCCTACCAAAAATAGATATAAACAAAAACAATTAGCTTCTAGAGAGATGACACCGAAATGGTTAGAAGAGCGAGATGAGAAAACAGAAAAAGATAACCAACAGCATAACGACGAAGAAGATGAGAAGCTAAAAAATGACAGAGAGCAATTTTTAAATCAATTAAAAAATAGATGGAAGGAGGACGAATAAATGAAATCTTTTAATAATATCATGGGAGAGTCAGATGATTTATCAAAACGCATAGAAAAAATAAAAAAAGATGTGATTAATGATCCTGATGTTAAACGCTTTTTAAATAAGCATCAATCAGAATTGACAAATGCCATGATAGATGAAGACTTAAATATTTTACAAGAATACAAAGACCAAGTGAAACACTATGATGGACATGATTATAAGGATTGTCCCAACTTTGTAAAAGGTCATGTTCCAGAACTATATGTTGAAAGTAACCAGATCAAAATTCGTTATTTACCATGCCCGTGTAAGATAAAGTATGATGAAGAAAGGTTTAACTCTCATCTAATTACTTCGCACCATATGCAACGTGATACTTTAGACGCTAAACTTGAAGATATTTACATGGATAGAAGAGATAGATTAGATGTTGCAATGGCAGCAAACAAAATTTGTGATAAAATCACGAAGCACGATCCTCAAGTTAAAGGATTATACTTGCACGGCCCATTTGGAACAGGAAAGTCATTTATCTTAGGTGCAATTGCGAATCAGTTAAAAACCGAAAAGATTCCTTCTACTATTGTCTATTTACCTGAATTTATTCGTTCACTTAAAGGCGGATTTAAGGATGGAAGTTTTGAAACAAAATTATCCAGAGTACGAGAAGCGAATATTTTAATGTTAGATGATATCGGTGCTGAAGAAATTACGCCATGGGCTAGAGATGAAGTAATAGGACCGCTATTACATTACAGAATGGTACAGGAATTACCAACATTTTTTAGCTCTAATCTAAGCTTTGAAGAATTAGAGTATCATCTTTCTGTAACACGGGATGGTACTGAAAAGACTAAAGCGGCTCGAATCATGGAACGTATCAAAACTTTGGCGACACCTTATTATTTAGAAGGAAAAAATTATAGGAACGATTGAAATCTAAAATAAATGTTGTATAATATAATTAAATCTAAATCAAACGAAATTAAACGAAGATACGATTGATATTTCACTACTTCACAGAGAGCCATTAGATGTTGAGATATGGTAAGTATATTTATTGATTACTCCTTCGTCAGTGATGTTGTAATGAACATCCGGCTCAAGACCGTTATCTTACGTAGAGAGAAGCTATTTTGTAACTAAGCAGAAAAGCTTTAATTTAGGGTGGTACCACGAAGACCTCGTCCCTTTTTAGGGATGGGGTCTTTTTATTTTCTCTGCAATTATTGATAAATTGTATTTCGCTTTGATTTAAGTGCTTGAATAAATAGGAGGAATGTTAAATGGACCAAATTAATATAAAATTTCCAGATGGTAATACGAAAGTGTTCGATAAAGGCACAACAACAGAAGATATAGCACAATCAATAAGTCCAGGATTAAGAAAAAAAGCCGTAGCTGGAAAGTTGAATGGCCAATTAATTGATTTAACTAGACCGATTGAAGAAGATGGCGATATAGAAATCGTTACGCCTGGTACAGATGAAGCTTTGGAAGTATTACGACATTCAACGGCCCATCTTATGGCGCAAGCATTAAAACGTTTATATGGAAATGTGAACTTTGGTGTAGGTCCCGTAATTGAAGGCGGTTTTTATTATGACTTTGATATGGAAGAGAGTCTTTCTTCAGATGATTTTGAGAAAATTGAAAAGACAATGAAGCAGATTGTTAATGAGAATTACCCAATTGAACGTAAGGTTGTTTCTCGTAATGAAGCTAAAGCATTTTTCTCAGAAGACCCTTATAAATTAGAACTTATAAATGCAATCCCTGAAGATGAGAATGTCACATTATACACTCAAGGTGAATTTACAGATTTATGTCGTGGCGTGCATGTACCTTCAACTTCAAAAATCAAAGAATTTAAACTATTATCGACAGCTGGAGCTTATTGGCGTGGTGATAGTAACAACAAAATGTTGCAACGTATTTATGGTACAGCATTTTTCGATAAAAAGGACTTGAAAGCACATTTACAAATGCTCGAAGAAAGAAAAGAACGTGATCATCGTAAAATTGGTAAGGAATTAGAGCTATTCTCAAACAATCCATTAGTAGGCGCTGGTTTACCACTTTGGTTACCAAATGGTGCAACAATTCGTCGAGAAATTGAACGTTACATCGTAGACAAAGAAGTAAGCATGGGTTACGATCATGTTTATACACCAGTTATGGCTAATGTTGATTTATATAAAACATCTGGTCACTGGGATCATTATCAAGAGGATATGTTCCCGACAATGAAACTTGATGAGCATGAAGAAATGGTACTTAGACCAATGAATTGCCCGCATCATATGATGATTTATGCTAATAAACCGCATTCATATCGTGAATTGCCAATTAGAATTGCTGAATTAGGCACAATGCATCGTTATGAAGCAAGTGGAGCTGTGTCAGGTTTACAACGTGTACGTGGTATGACTTTAAATGATGCACATATCTTCGTTCGTCCAGATCAAATTAAAGAAGAATTCAAACGTGTTGTTAATCTAATTATTGATGTATATAAAGACTTTAATTTTGAAAACTATAGCTTCAGACTAAGTTATAGAGATCCAGAAGACAAAGAGAAATACTTCGATGACGATGAAATGTGGAATAGAGCAGAGAGCATGTTGAAGGAAGCGGTTGATGAGTTAGGCTTAGATTATGAAGAAGCCATTGGTGAAGCGGCATTCTATGGTCCGAAATTAGATGTACAAGTACAAACTGCAATGGGTAAAGAAGAAACTTTATCTACAGCACAACTTGATTTCTTATTACCACAAAAATTTGATTTAACATATATTGGTAATGATGGAGAACAACATAGACCAGTGGTTATTCATCGTGGTGTTGTTTCAACAATGGAACGTTTTGTTGCGTTTTTAACTGAAGAAACAAAAGGAGCTTTTCCAACTTGGTTAGCACCTAAACAAGTAGAAATCATTCCTGTAAATGTAGATTTACATTATGATTATGCGAGACTTATTCAAGATGAGCTTAAGTCACAAGGTGTTCGAGTTGAAATTGATGACAGAAACGAAAAAATGGGGTATAAAATTAGAGAAGCACAAATGCAAAAAATCCCATACCAACTTGTCGTAGGTGATAAAGAGGTAGAAAATAGTGAAGTTAATGTGAGAAAATATGGCTCACAAGATCAAGAAACTATAGAGAAAGACGAGTTTATTTGGAACTTGGTCGATGAGATTAGATTGAAAAAGCAAAGATAGTCTTGAAAGTAATGTAGAAATCATGTATATTACAGGTTAGTGAGTTAAATATAAAATTAAATTTGAGTTAGAGGTTGCATTTTTAAAGAGTAAGTATTCAGAAGCTGTATGGGGCGTATGTTGAATTCATGAAAGGTAAAAATGCCGAAACTGGTATTGACCATTTACACAATATCAGTTGGGACAGTTATCGAAAGAGACTGGACTGTCACATATGTGATGTGCTACCTATATAAATGCTATTATTAAAATGGTTGCATATCTAATAGGTATGCAACCATTTTGTTTTGGTTGAGTGATTAAAATAATACTTTTACGGGATAGAGTGAAAATTGTAGTAAATGTAGTTGAGAAAATATTTAGTGCTACGTTTAGGTTTTTCATATTAAAAACTGTATTCTTTAATCATAATAGTAAGTTAGCCTCTAAGTTTAAAGAAAGGACGCTTCTATGGCAAAACAAGAAAATCAAAGCAATGGAGTTCAAAGAGGATTAAAAGATCGTCATATTTCCATGATTGCGATTGGTGGATGTATTGGAACAGGACTATTTATGACTTCGGGTGGAGCGATTCACGATGCCGGAGCCTTAGGTGCATTGTTAGCTTATGCAATTATTGGGGCGATGGTCTTCTTCCTTATGACGTCATTAGGAGAGATGGCGACATATTTACCAGTATCGGGATCATTTAGTACTTATGCCACACGTTTTGTTGATCCTTCATTAGGATTTGCATTAGGTTGGAATTATTGGTTCAACTGGGTTATCACGGTTGCGGCAGATGTTACAATTGCAGCGCAAGTTATACAATATTGGACACCTTTAACTGGTATGCCAGCTTGGGCTTGGAGTTGTCTATTCTTATTAATTATTTTTGGTCTTAATGCATTATCTGTTCGCGTATATGGTGAAAGTGAATACTGGTTCGCATTAATTAAAGTAGTTACGGTTATTATATTTATAGGAATTGGTTTACTAACAATCTTAGGTATTATGGGTGGAGAATTTGTTGGTTTTGATACCTTTACTAAAGGTGGCGGACCAATACTTGGTGATGGACTAGGTGGTAGCTTATTAACTATCTTAGGTGTATTCTTAGTTGCTGGATTCTCCTTCCAAGGAACTGAATTGATTGGTATAACTGCAGGTGAATCAGAAAATCCAGAACGTGCTGTACCTAAAGCAATTAAACAAGTATTTTGGAGAATATTGATTTTCTATATTATGGCAATTTTTGTTATTGGTATGTTAATTCCTTATGACAGTGCAGCATTAATGGGTGGAGGCGATGATGTATCAACATCTCCATTTACACTTGTATTCCAAAATGCAGGATTGGCATTTGCTGCGTCATTTATGAATGCTGTAATATTGACTTCAGTTCTGTCTGCGGGTAACTCGGGTATGTACGCATCAACGCGTATGTTGTATTCAATGAGTAAAGATAAATTAGCATACCCTGTATTTGGTAAAACAAATAAATACGGTGTGCCTTATGTATCATTATTAGTCACAGCACTTATTGTAATAGGTATATTTGTATTACAACATTTAAGCGGTGACGCTTATGAATATATTGTTGCTGCTAGTGGTATGACTGGATTTATTGCATGGGTTGGTATTGCAGTCAGTCATTATAGATTTAGAAAAGCGTTTGATAAACAAAATTATGATAAATCAAAATTAAAATACAAAGCTAAGTTATTCCCGTTTGGTCCAATATTTGCAGGTGTACTCTGCGTACTTGTTATAATAGGGCAAGACGTAGACTTTATAAAAACGGGCGATTTCAATCTAAATAGATTCGTTATAACTTATATGGGCATACCTGTATTTTTAGCATTTTTCATTTATCATAAATTGAGATACAGAACGAAAATCGTTCCGTTAGAACAAGTGGATTTACGTCAAGATGTTGATATGGATGAAATTAATAAATAATAAAAAAACAGTTGACTAATGTCATTATTGTTGTTATGATAGGTAATGTTGAATACGAAACGAACCAAGTAGAAGCTCCCGCTTCTCACCTGTTGCGACGCAAAAGCTGTTGGCAGGTCTTATATATGCATGATGTAGTCATGCGTAGAGAAGAGCGGGTATATTATATACTCGCTCTTTTTGCTTGGGATAATTTCGTAAAAATCTTGGAGGTGTCAACCATAGCAAAAGATCAGACTCAAGTTAACGAAAAGATTCGTGCAAAAGAATTACGCTTAATCGGTCAAGACGGAGAACAAATTGGTGTAAAAACTAAGACAGAAGCTCTAGAAATGGCAGATAGAGTAGGTTTAGACGTAGTTATCATGGCTCCGAATGCTAAACCACCTGTTGCTAGAATTATGGATTATGGTAAATATAAATTTGAACAACAGAAAAAAGAAAAAGAAATGAAGAAAAAACAAAAAACAATTAACCTTAAAGAAATACGTTTAAGTCCAACTATTGAGGAACATGATTTCCAAACTAAGTTGAAGAATGGACGTAAATTCTTAGAAAAAGGCGACAAATGTAAAGTTTCAATTCGTTTCAGAGGTCGTGCGATTACGCATAAAGAAATTGGTCAACGTGTTTTAGAAAAATTTGCAGATGAATGTAAAGATATCGCTACAGTTGAACAAAGACCCAAAATGGATGGACGCCAAATGTTTATTACATTAAGTCCAATCAATGAAAAATAATAATAAGATATTACAGGAGGAAATGAATCATGCCTAAAATGAAAACACACCGTGGAGCAGCTAAACGTGTTAAAAGAACTGGTTCAGGTAAATTAAAACGTTCTAGAGCTTTCACATCTCATATGTTTGCAAACAAAACAACTAAACAAAAACGTAAATTACGTAAAGCTTCATTAGTATCTAAATCAGATATGAAACGCGTAAAACAATTATTAGCTTACAAAAAATAATGACTAAAATGTCATAACGTATCAATTTGAAAGATTGAACATATTTAGAGGAGGAATTTATTATGCCACGAGTTAAAGGTGGAACAGTAACAAGAGCGCGTCGTAAAAAGACGATTAAATTAGCTAAAGGTTACTTCGGTTCAAAACGTACATTATATAAAGTTGCAAAACAACAAGTTATGAAATCAGGTCAATATGCATTCCGTGACCGTCGTCAAAGAAAACGTGATTTCCGTAAATTATGGATTACACGTATCAACGCAGCAGCTCGTCAACACGACATGAGTTATTCAAGACTTATGAACGGTTTGAAAAAAGCTGAAATCGACATTAACCGTAAAATGCTTTCAGAAATTGCTATTTCAGACGAAAAAGCTTTCGCTGAATTAGTAACTAAAGCTAAAGATGCTTTAAAATAGTATCTAATTATAGAGGGAGTGCGACAGAAATACTATTATAAAAAATAGATTTCTGTCGCACTCCTTATTTTTAGTTAATAAACAGTTTTAAATATTTGATATAAGCGCCAATGAATCTATCTGGTTGCATTTTAAGATACGAATTATCATTTTGATAAATAACCATCATTTGATAAAATAGCTTAGAAGTCATAAATGGAGGAGAAACTAATGTCTAAATTCGATGAAATGATTACAGTAGTGCCGAGAAATATTTTATTTAATGATGAAAAGAATAAATTCAATGGTTTCTTAGATAAAAATACTGTTAAAGGGCAAGAAATTTTTGACACACTTTCTAAATTTGAAGTTAAACGTCGTGGAGATATGGAAGAAGATCCGGCATACAAGCAGTTAATTTCTTATTGTATATTGGAAAATGAAAACGATGAGTTATTAGTATATGAACGTTTATCTGGTGGAGGAGAATCTCGTTTGCACGGCCAATCATCTATTGGTGTAGGTGGTCATATGAATGATGTTAAAGGTGCAGAGTCAATTAATGAAGTATTGAGAATTAATGCGCAAAGAGAATTAGAAGAAGAAGTAGGCTTATCAGAAAGTAAGTCTCAGAATTTAGCTTACATAGGTTTTATCAATGATGATACGAATGAAGTCGGTGAGGTCCATCTAGGTGTTGTGTTCAAAATTCATGTAAACAGTAATGACGTAGAAGCTATGGAAACAGACACATTACGTATAAAATGGGTAGATCAAAGTAAAATTGAAGATTATGATGAGTTTGAAACATGGAGCGCTTTAATATTACAAGCTATAAAATAGGGGTGTCTGAAGATGTCTGATATCATTCCTTTTCCACGTTCAAAAGATAAATTAGTGAGAGAAATTAAGCAATCATTTAATGATAACAATTTTGAGCATACTTATGACTTATTTGAAGACTTTGAAGAACAATTTGAACTAGATGAACAACTGTCTTTGTTAAAATGTTCAATGTTATATAAGATGGGTCATTTTCTCGAACTACGTGAAGAAGCTATTATTTTATTAAAACAAGGAACAACTAAGTATGATGATTTGATGATGTATTATATTAAAAGTTTGAATGGTCTAGGGCAATATTTTGAAGTAGTGGAAGTTATTAATCAAATTATTGATGAAGTCCATGATCATAGAACACGTATGGAATTGTTTCCAATTAAAGAATATGCATTAAGCCAAATCGATAAACATAACGAACATGCTACACATATGTTGCAAAATTTTGATGCTATCTCTCTTAGAGAACAAATCAATACTATATTAACGTTAATTGACCATAGTCAATTTAGATATCAAGAAACGATTGTCAATATTATCAATGAACTGACCTTACCACCTAATGTGGTAAGTCTAATGCTTGAATATTTACGTTTTGGTGGTTACAATCAGACCATTCAAATTCAAAAATTTGGATTTAATATAGAAGTTGTTCCAGTCAAATTATATGGTTTAGAACATACAGTGTTTAAAACCAATTTAATACCGAAAGTAATTGACCAAATTGAAGATAGTGCGCCACAAATGATTGAAGAGGCATTTCGTTTAATGAATAATCATGCGATTTTATTTTATCCATTAGAATTAGAACGCATAGCATTAGAATCAGTATGGATTGAAGCATACGTAAATTATTTTAAATCTATGCTAGGTTTAGAAAGTTTAGATATGTCAAATGAGGTTGTGAAATTCATAACTAACATTGATAGTGTAGAATAATTAATCATTTGATTTTCGGGTAATGGAAGAAAGTAGCTATAATAAAAATTTTCAAGTTTACATTTTAAATCACGTGTTATAAACAGAGTGTTTGTGTAGAGCATAGACGTATGCTATAATAGTGAAGTTGAAAAAATAAAATAGGATAATCATGGAGGTTTTTATACATGACAGCAACTTGGGAAAAAAAGGAAGGTAACGAAGGTGTTTTAACCGTTACAGTTCCAGCAGAAAAAGTAGACAAAGCAATTGATCAAGCTTTCAAAAAAGTGGTTAAACAAATAAACGTACCGGGCTTCCGTAAAGGGAAAGTACCTCGTCCAATCTTTGAACAACGCTTTGGTGTAGAAGCATTATATCAAGATGCAGTTGATATCTTATTACCAGAAGCTTATGGTGAAGCTATAGATGAAACTGGCATAAAACCAGTTGATCAACCAGAAATTAATGTCACATCTATTGAAAAAGGTAGCGAAATGACATTTGAAGCAAATGTTGTTGTAGAACCAGAAGTACAATTAGGTGATTACAAAGGTTTAGAAATTGAAAAACAAAACGTTGAACTAACTGATGAAGAATTAGAAGAATCAATTGATCATCAATTAGGACATTTAGCTGAAATGGTAGTTAAAGAAGACGGCGCTATTGAAAATGGCGACACTGTTAACATCGATTTCGACGGCTATGTTGACGGCGAACAATTTGAAGGTGGACAAGCTGAAGGCTATGATCTTGAAATTGGATCAGGTTCATTTATTCCTGGATTTGAAGAGCAATTAGTAGGCGTTAAAACTGGTGAAGAGAAAGACGTTAACGTTACTTTCCCAGAAGAATACCACGCTGAGGAATTAGCTGGAAAAGAAGCTACTTTCAAAACTAAAGTAAATGAAATTAAATTCAAAGATGTTCCAGAATTAACAGACGAAATTGCTAACGAATTAGACGCAGAAGCAAACACTGTTGACGAATTCAAAGAAAACTTACGCAAGCGTCTAACTGAACAAAAAGAAACTGATGCTGAAAACAATCAAAAAGAAGAAGCAATTAACAAAGCAGCAAACAATGCTACAATTGATGTTCCAGAAGCAATGATTAACACTGAGTTAGACCGTATGGTTCAAGAATTTGGTCAACGTATGCAACAACAAGGTCTTAATCTAGAAACTTATTTCCAAATTTCTGGCCAAGATGAGTCACAATTAAGAGAGCAAATGAAAGATGATGCAGAAGAACGTGTTAAAACAAACTTAACATTGACTGCTATCGCAGATGCTGAAGAAGTTGAAGTATCTGATGATGACATCGACAAAGAATTAGAAAAAATGAGTGGACAATTTAATATCTCTGTTGAAGATATTAAACAAACACTTGGTAATACTGACATTGTTAAAAACGATGTACGTATCCAAAAAGTGATTGACTTATTAGTTGAAGAAGCTAAATTAGTAGAACCATCTAAAGATGACTCAGAAGCGTAACTAAATATAGAGTGAGCAAATTATTTTGTGAATTATATGTTAGTCGTTTAATATAGTAAACTAGTAGCAGATGCATTCAAAGATGTATCTGCTACACTATTTTGTGCAAATAACTTGTGAAAGGTGCAAGTTGCATATTAAAATACTATCTAGTATAGTCTTTAGGGAATAGGGGTGTAAATAGAATGTTCAAATTCAATGAAGATGAAGAAAATTTAAAATGCTCTTTCTGTGGTAAAGATCAAGACCAAGTAAAAAAATTGGTTGCAGGAAGTGGCGTGTATATTTGTAATGAATGTATTGAGCTATGCTCAGAAATTGTTGAAGAAGAATTAGCTCAAGTAGAACCTGAAGGTTTAACTGAATTACCAACACCTAAAGAAATTATGGACAAATTAAATGATTATGTAATTGGTCAAGAAAAAGCTAAGAAATCATTAGCTGTTGCAGTTTATAATCACTATAAGCGTGTTCAACAGTTAGGTCCAAATGAGGATGAAGTTGAACTACAAAAAAGTAACGTAGCATTAATTGGTCCAACTGGTAGTGGTAAAACACTTTTAGCACAAACATTAGCTAAAACATTAAATGTTCCATTTGCGATTGCAGATGCTACTAGTTTAACTGAAGCTGGTTATGTCGGTGATGATGTTGAAAACATTTTACTCCGTTTAATACAAGCAGCAGATTTTGATGTAGATAAAGCTGAAAAAGGTATTATTTACGTCGATGAAATTGATAAAATTGCAAGAAAATCAGAAAATACATCAATTACCCGTGATGTTTCTGGTGAAGGTGTACAACAAGCCTTGCTTAAAATTTTAGAAGGTACAACTGCAAGTGTTCCGCCACAAGGTGGACGTAAACATCCAAACCAAGAGTTAATACAAATCGATACTACAAATATCTTGTTTGTACTTGGTGGTGCATTTGACGGAATAGACGAAGTTATCAAGCGTAGATTAGGCGAAAAAGTTATTGGTTTCTCAAGTAGTGAAGCATCTAAATACGATGAAGATGCTATTCTTGAACAAATTAGACCAGAAGATTTACAATCATATGGTTTAATTCCTGAATTTATTGGTCGTGTACCAATCGTAGCTAATCTTGAAACGTTAGACGTTGATGCGTTAAAAAATATCTTAACGCAACCTAAAAATGCATTGGTAAAACAATATACTAAAATGCTTGAATTGGATGATGTTGAGTTAGTGTTTACAGACGAAGCGTTATCTGCAATTAGTAACAAAGCAATAGAACGTAAAACAGGTGCACGTGGATTACGTTCAATTATTGAAGAAGCTTTAATTGACATTATGTATGATGTACCATCTACAGATGGTGTTGTAAAAGTTGTCATCACAGACCAAACAATAACTGAAGAAAAAAATCCTGAACTATATGATAAAGAAGGTAATCTTGTAAACAAGGAACAAACTTCTGCGTAATTTATCTATAAAGTAAGAAAGTATTTATAGTATATACTTTTTAAGAATATTCATTTTATAATGCAAACTTGGCATAAGAAACAAACTTTGAATTGAGTTTAAATAAATACTTTTTCAAATTTGTTTATTATTGTCAATATCATATTTGAGGCCGACACGTTTATGATGTCCGGCCTCATTTTTTATGAAAATAATGTGATATTTAAAAAATACATATTCATATTAGACTTTGTGTAATATAATTAACAAGTGAATTTAGAAGAAAAGAGGGTCGATAATGAAAATTAATCCTAACGAAATAGAATTATTAATAAGTGCTGTGAAGCCAGAACAATATCCAGAAACTGGATTAAGTGAAGTTGGCTTAAGTGGTAGATCTAATGTGGGAAAATCAACATTTATAAATAGTATGATTGGCAGAAAGAATATGGCGCGTACGTCACAACAACCAGGTAAAACTCAAACACTGAATTTTTATAATATAGACAACCAACTTGTATTTGTAGACGTGCCTGGTTATGGGTATGCAAAAGTAAGTAAAAAGCAACGTGAAGCTTTTGGAATAATGATAGAAAAATATATCTCACAAAGAGAAGAATTAAAACTAGTTATACAACTTGTAGACTTAAGACATAATCCGACTGAAGACGATATCTTAATGTATAATTATTTAAAATATTATGAGATTCCAACCTTTGTCGTAGCTACAAAAGAAGATAAGATTGCTAAAGGTAAAGTGCAAAAACATTTAGCTAATGTACAACAGAAATTAGAAATGGAACCTGAAGATGAAATTATAAGCTACTCTTCAATCAAAAATAATAATCAACAACAGATTTGGAATATTATTGCTAAATATCTTTAGTAACTAATAAAAAAGTTATTAAAACTATTAAGGATGAGTTGTATTTGAGTTTAATTATGACAACAATATGAATGTAAATTATAATTCTTCTAATTTACTGGTGCAAGTTACTTAACTCAAGCTATAATTGTGTTATAATTTATTTATTGTAATATGTATGGAGGGCGTTATAAATGCATTTAATTGCGGTTAGCATAAATCATCGCACAGCAGATGTAGCACTTAGAGAAAAAGTTGCTTTTAAGGATGATGCCATACGTTCAGCCAATGTTGGTTTATATGAAACGAAATCTATATTAGAAAACGTGATATTATCAACTTGTAATCGTACAGAAGTATATGCTGTAACAGATCAAATTCATACGGGTCGCTATTATATTCAAAGATTTTTAGCGAGATCCTTTGGTTTTGATGTTGAAGAAATTAAACAAATGACTGAAGTAAAAGTGGGGGACGATGCAGTAAAACATTTATTGCAAGTTACTTCAGGTTTAGATTCTGTAGTTCTAGGAGAAACACAAATTCTTGGACAAATAAGAAATGCATTTTTTATTGCTCAAGAAGAAGATACAACAGGTACAATCTTTAATCATTTATTTAAACAAGCAATTACTTTTGCGAAAAAAGCACATAATGAAACAGATATTGCTGATAATGCAGTAAGTGTTTCGTATGCTGCAGTTGAACTAAGTAAAAAAGTGTTTGGCAAAATTAGTAATAAGCAAGCTTTAATCATTGGTGCAGGGGATATGAGTGAACTATCACTTCTTAATTTAATCGGTTCAGGTGTAACAGATATTACGATTGTAAATAGAACTTTGAGTAAAGCTCAAAATCTAGCAATGAAACATAACGTGAAATTTGAAGCAATGACATCTTTACCGCAACTTTTAGCAAACGTGGACATAGTAATCAGTTCAACAAGTTCTGATGAATATATTGTAACGAATAAAATGTTGCAATCATGCGCGTCTGAACGTAAAAATGATTCTTTAGTATTAATTGATATTGCAGTTCCTAGGGATATTGAACCTACAATTGATGCAATAGCAGATGTGTTTAATTATGATGTAGATGACTTAAAAGGATTGGTAGATGCCAATTTGAGAGAACGTCAAAATGCAGCTGATCAAATTATGCAAAGTATTCCAAATGAAATTTCAGCGCATAATGAATGGGTGAACATGCTAGGTGTTGTACCAGTTATTCGTGCATTAAGAGAAAAAGCAATGAATATTCAAGAAGATACTATGGATAGTTTAGATCGCAAATTACCTGGATTATCAGAAAGAGAACGAAAAATAATCTCAAAACACACGAAAAGTATTATCAATCAAATGTTGAAAGATCCTATAAAACAAGCTAAAGAATTAAGTAGTGATAAGAAAAGTACCGAAAAATTAGAGCTATTTCAAAACATTTTTGACATTGAGGCTGAAAATGCATATGAATCTAAAAAAGAAACTACTAATAAGGTGGTAAACAGCCAAATATTGAGTTTTGAATAAGCATATTCAAATGGTGATGATATGCAAGAAATTATGTTCATAAGGTTAAATGAACTTATATTATTATTTTATTTTTTTAGTATCGCTTGTTACTTTTTTGATTTTATCAAAAAGTTTTATAAAGTAAGAAGAATTGGATTTGTTACATTAGGGATTGTTTGGGTGTTACAAACAATCTCTTTATCATTTTATATTAATGCTACGAAACAAGTACCCTTAGGTAATATTTTTGATGTGTTTTTTGCATTGGCATGGTTGATTATTTCTATTTCCATTGTGATTAGTGTCATTAAACAAATAGATTTTTCAATTTTTTTATTCAATTTAATTGGTTTTATATTTATTGCGATGAGTACTTTTCAACCAATGCATTACCATGGTACAGGTGAAAAATTAAACCTAATCAACGAATTGCTTATTGTCCATGTCACATTTGCAATTATTAGTTACGCCCTATTTGCTTTTGCTTTTGTAAATAGCATTTTATACTTAATTCAGTATAAAAATTTAAAACAAAAGCGATTTGATCAAAAATATTTTAGAATAGCAAGCGTTGCTACGCTTGAGCAAATTGTATTCTATAGTAGTTTAATTGGTTTTTTATTTATCATTTTAAGTATTATCTTAGGTGCTCAGTGGGGATTCAATGCTTTAGGATTAAATATTTTGATTGATCCTAAAGTGGTTATGTCGATAGTTATCACTTTGCTATATGGCATTTATATCATTTTTAGAGTGAAGCATATGTTAACTAAACATAAATTAATTTATTTTAATATCATCTTATTTTGTTTGAGTATGATAAATTTATTTTTTGCTTCACATGTTTCTGATTTTCATCAATGGACAGGGATATAATTATAAAAATTAAATGATAAATAGTTGTATTTTTAGGAGGTTGCGCATGATGCGTAAGTTAGTCGTTGGTTCAAGAAGAAGTAAATTAGCTATGACACAAAGCCAACAGTTTATAGATAAATTAAAAGCAATAGAGCCTGAGTTAGATATTGAGATTAAAGAAATAGTAACAAAAGGTGATCGAATAATAGATAAACAGCTATCAAAAGTTGGCGGCAAAGGATTATTTGTTAAAGAAATACAAAACGAATTATTCGACCATTCAATAGATATGGCGATTCATTCTTTAAAAGATGTACCAAGCGTTATACCTGAAGGTTTAACATTAGGTTGTATACCAGATCGTGAAAATCCATATGACGCCTATATAGCTAAAAATCACATTAAATTGGATGAACTTCCAGATAATAGTATTGTAGGTACTAGTTCGTTGCGCCGCGGCGCACAAATTTTGGCAAAATACCCGAATTTACAAATAAAATGGATTCGAGGTAACATTGATACGCGATTAAGTAAATTGGAAACTGAAGATTATGATGCTATTATTCTTGCTGCTGCTGGTCTTAAACGTATGGGATGGTCTGATGATATCGTCACGACTTACTTAGATAAAGAAACATTAATCCCTGCAATTGGACAAGGTGCCTTAGGTATTGAGTGTCGTTCAGATGACAAAGAGTTACTAGATTTATTAAGCAAAGTTCACAACGATGATGTAGCTTCATGTGTGACTGCTGAAAGAACATTTTTAACTCGTATGAATGGTAGTTGCCAAGTGCCTATAGGTGGCTATGCAACTAAAGAAAGTGATGGTACAATTGAGTTCACTGGATTAATTATGTCGCCTGATGGCAAAGAACGTTATGAACACACAGAGCGTGGTACAAACCCAGTTGAACTCGGGGAAAAAGTTACTGAAGTATTAAATGCGCAAGGCGCTTACGAAATAATTAAAGCACTAAACGAAGAACAATAATCCTTCGAGGTGAAAATGATGAGACCAGTTATAGTTATGACACAAACCAGTGAATTTAAAAGAAATGATGCATGTATCATACACAGACCATTTATCCGTGTAGAGGCATTATCATTCGACTTAAATTTATTGAATGTGAACTATGACTGGCTTATTTTTTCGTCCAAAAATGCGGTGAAGTTTTTTCAACCATATCTAAAACATGTTAATGTGGGTAAGATAGCAGTTATTGGTGAGAAAACTGCGAACTACTGTAAGTCATTGGGATTGGAGGTATCTTTCTGCCCAAAAGACTATTCTCAAGAGGGATTTCTTGAGTCGTTTTGTGCTGAAGAAGGTAGTAGAATATTGTTGCCTTCCAGTAATGCGGCAAGGCCCTTATTACAAGATGAACTATATAATCAAAATTATATAGTTCAGAAAATTGACTTGTATAAACCAGTTCCACATACTGATAATATCAATGATGTTAAAACGATGATTAAAAAAGGTGAAATAGATGCTGTAGCTTTCGCAAGCTCATCAGCTGTACGTTATTATTTTAATCATGAAATGACAGTGAACTTTGACCATTATTTTGTAATTGGTCTACAAACATTGGAAACATTACATCAATATCATGCTAAAGGCACGGTATCAGAAATTCAAACGCTAGAATCATTAGTTAGCAAAATAATAGAAAGTTGGGAAACAAATGCAATTTGATAGACACAGAAGATTACGTAGTAGTAAATCAATGAGAAGTATGGTACGTGAAACACATATAAGAAAAGAAGATTTAATTTATCCTATTTTTGTTGTAGAGCGTGATAATGTTAAAGAAGAAATCAAATCAATGCCAGGTATATATCAAATAAGTTTAAATTTACTTGGTGAGGAAATTAAAGAAGCTTATGATTTAGGTATTAGAGGTATTATGTTTTTTGGTGTACCAAATGAAAAAGATGCTGTAGGTACAGGCGCTTATGATCATAACGGTATCATACAAGAAGCCACTAGAAAAGCAAAATCAATGTATAGTGATTTACTAATTGTAGCAGATACATGTCTATGCGAATATACAGACCATGGACACTGTGGAGTGATTAATGAAGAAACGAAAGATGTCGACAATGATAAATCATTACCATTACTAGTAAAAACTGCAATCTCTCAAGTTGAAGCAGGAGCTGATATCATTGCTCCAAGTAATATGATGGATGGCTTTGTAGCAGAGATTCGTGAAGGCTTAGATCAAGCAGGTTATCATAATATACCTATTATGAGTTATGGGATTAAATATTCATCAAGTTTCTTCGGGCCATTCCGTGATGCTGCTGAATCTGCACCACAATTTGGTGATCGTAAAACATACCAAATGGATCCAGCAAATCGTAGAGAAGCTTTAAGAGAATTAGATAGTGACTTAAATGAAGGTGCAGATATGATGATAGTTAAACCTGCATTAAGCTTTTTAGATATTATTAGAGACGTCAGAAATACAACAAATGTACCTGTCGTTGCATATAATGTAAGTGGCGAATATAGTATGACCAAAGCTGCATCAATTAATGGATGGATAGATGAAAAAGCAGTGGTTATGGAACAAATGATTTCTATGAAACGTGCAGGTGCAGATATGATTATCACTTATTTTTCAAAAGACATTTGTCGATATTTAGATGAAGAACAATAGGAGGATGGATACAATGCGTTACAGTAATTCTGAAAAAGCAATGGAAGCAGCAGAACATTTAATGCCTGGTGGTGTAAATAGTCCAGTTAGAGCATTTAAATCTGTAGATACACCAGCAATTTTTATGGATCATGGTGAAGGTTCAAGGATATATGATATTGACGGCAATGCTTATATTGATTATGTACTAAGTTGGGGACCGTTAATTTTAGGTCATAAAAACAAGCAAGTTATTGATAAGATTCATGAGGCGGTAGATAAGGGTACAAGTTTTGGTGCTTCAACAACACAAGAGAATAAATTAGCAGAACTTGTTATAGATCGAGTACCATCTATTGAGAAGGTACGTATGGTATCATCTGGTACAGAAGCGACACTAGATACTTTGCGTTTAGCGCGTGGTTATACTGGAAAAAATAAAATCATTAAATTTATTGGTTGTTATCATGGTCATAGTGACTCTTTACTAATTAAAGCTGGTTCCGGCGTTGCGACTTTAGGATTACCAGATTCTCCAGGCGTGCCTGAAGGGATCGCTAAAAATACAATTACAGTGCCTTATAATGATTTAGAGGCAATTAAAGTTGCATTTGAAGAATTTGGTGACGACATTGCAGGCGTTATTGTAGAACCCGTTGCTGGTAACATGGGTGTCGTTCCACCGATTGAAGGCTTTTTACAAGGACTAAGAGATATTACAACTGAATATGGTTCATTATTAATTTTTGATGAAGTTATGACAGGCTTTAGAGTAGGATATAATTGTGCGCAAGGGTACTTTAATGTGACCCCAGACTTAACTTGTTTAGGCAAAGTAATTGGAGGAGGTCTACCAGTAGGTGCCTTTGGCGGCAAAAAAGAAATCATGGACCATATTGCCCCAGCAGGTGATATCTATCAAGCTGGTACTTTATCAGGTAATCCTTTAGCTATGACTAGTGGGTATGAGACTCTTGTACAACTTAAACCAGAAACATATGATTATTTTAATAAATTAGGCGATCAATTAGAAGCAGGATTAAAAACAGTGTTTGCAAAACATAATGTGCCAATCACTGTAAATCGAGCAGGTTCTATGATAGGATATTTCTTGAATGAAGGGCCTGTTACAAACTTTGAAGAAGCAAACAATAGTGATTTAGAAATGTTTAGTCAAATGTACAGAGAAATGGCAAATGAGGGAGTATTTTTACCACCATCACAATTTGAAGGTACATTTCTTTCAACCGCGCACACCGAAGAAGATATTAAACAAACTATAGAAGCGTTCGATACTGCTCTAAGTCGAATTGTATAAAGTTTAAATTATGCCCGAACAACCAATGCGTTGATCGGGTTTTAATATGGATAGCTCAGTTAAGTATGACGATAACTACGAAAGTTGTGAGAACATGAGTAAACAATTAAGAAATAATATCATCGTTTTATTGCTAGCTATTTTATTAAGTCTAATCTTAAATGCAGCAAATATACTATTACCATTTATGTTTGGACCTATAATTGCAAGTGTCATTTGTGTTAGATGCTTTCACATGGAAGTTGAATGGCCGTTTTGGCTAAGTCAAATTGGATTGGTATTATTAGGTGTCCAAATAGGATCAACTTTTACCGAAAATGTAATCTTTGATATCAAAGATGATTGGCTGACTATTATATTAATCACAGTTATGCTATTAGGACTTGCATTAATAATAGCCTTTTTCTTTAAAAAAATTGCTAAGGTAAATACTGAAACTGCAATATTAAGTGTGATTCCAGGCGCGTTAAGTCAAATGCTTATAATGGCAGAGGAAAATAAGAAAGCGAATATTATGGTCGTCAGTTTAACACAAACATCAAGAATTATATTTGTTGTTATTCTTGTGCCATTTATTTCGTATTTCTTTCAAGACAGTGTTGGTAGTCATTCGTCAGGGGGTAGTATGGTCAATACACTAACCGAAGCATTGACTATTCCAAATATACTTTTATTAGCACTTGCAGTATTTTTAGTATATGTCATTATGGGGAAAATTAATTTTCCGACCAGACAATTACTTGCACCGATATTAGTACTTATATGTTGGAATTTATTAACTGGTGTTACATTTACCTTAGACAATTATATTATTGCTGCAGCACAAGTTATTTATATGATACGTATAGGTATACAAATTGCTAAATTATTAGACCAAATGAAAGGTAGAATCGCTGTAGCAATTGCATTTCAAAATATACTATTAATATTATTAACTTTTGTAATGGTGCTATTTATTGCAATGGTTTCCGACCATTCTGTTAATGAATTGTTTTTAGGTGCTGCGCCAGGTGGTATGAGTCAAATCGTATTAGTTGCAATTGAAACTGGTGCAGATGTAGCATTGATTTCAAGTTATCACATCTTTAGAATATTCTTTATACTATTTCTAATTGCACCATTATTAAGTTATTTCCTAAAGTTTAGAAATAAATCACATTCTTAAAACTAAAGTCTTTATTTATATTTCTAACTTTTAGGATATTCCACTTTAATAATAAATAAAAATTTTTAATTAGTACTTCTAAATATGGAAGTGCTAATTTTTTTTATAAAAATACATAATGATAATTTGTGTGTTTATGTGTAATTTTAAATTTATAATTAAAAATTTGTTAAAAATTTTTAAAACATTCTTTACATTATTGCTCTAAGGAGTAAGCGAATACATTTTCTTTTTGGATCATTTGGCTTATTGACGTGCAATTAAAACGTGCTAAAATGTCTTATTGTGAGTAAAAGGAGTGTATGTATCATGAAATTTAATAAAAGGAAAATTAATACTGTAGACATTAACCAAGCGAAAAAAAGCGTATTTGCTACTGGCATTGGTAATGCTATGGAATGGTTTGATTTTGCATTATATTCATATTTAGCAGTGATTATAAGTAAAAATTTCTTTAGTCAAGTTGATAATGATGAAATAAAATTGATTTTTACATTTGCGACTTTTGCTATTGCTTTTTTACTTAGACCAGTCGGAGGTATATTTTTTGGTAAAATTGGTGATAAATATGGAAGAAAAATCGTTTTAACAACTACGATTATATTAATGGCATTCTCGACATTTTTAATAGGTATTCTACCTACATATGATCAAATTGGTATATGGGCGCCAATAATATTGTTGTTAGCTCGCATATTACAAGGTTTTTCTGTTGGTGGAGAATATGCTGGTGCAATGGTATATATTGCTGAATCTTCACCTGATAATAAGCGTATTAGATTAGGGAGTGGACTAGAGTTAGGTACGTTATCTGGCTACATACTTGCTTCAATATTAGTGACAATAATGTTTTGGTTAATACCAAGCAGTAGCATGGAAAGTTGGGGATGGAGAATACCTTTCTTCATTAGTATTCCTATTGGACTATTTGGCTTGTATTTGAGAACACATTTAGAGGAATCACCTATTTTTGAAAATGATTTAGCTGACAGTAAAGAAGAAACACAAAATATTTTACAAATAATTAAAGATAATAAACGTGATATTTTGTTATGCATTGTTTTTGTTGCTTTCTTTAATATTACAAACTATTTATTGTTAGGTTATATGCCTTCTTATTTGGATGAAAATGTAGGCATCAAAGATACGATTAGCACACCAATTACAGCAGTGGTACTCATAATCATGTTACCATTTGCAATAATGTTCGGTCGATTAGGCGATAAAGTTGGTAATAAAAAAATTATCAGTATAGGTTTAACATTAGGAATTGTATTTTCATTAATCTCATTCCAGTTTTTAAATAATGGTAATTTAGCCTTCTTATTTATGGGCTTATTAATGATCGGCATCGTGTTATCTGTATATGAAGGTACAATGCCGGGTACGTTACCAACATTATTCTTTACCAACGTTCGTTATAGAACGTTATCTTGGACATTTAACATTGCTGTATCCGTGTTCGGTGGAACTACGCCTTTAGTAGCTACTTGGTTAGTACATGAAACTGGAAACAATCTAGCGCCTGGCTTTTATTGGTTATTTGTTAGTATAATTGGACTTATAGTTGTAGTATTTTTATTTAAAGATACTTCAAAACAATCATTAAAAGGTTCTTATCCAACTGTTTCAAATGAAAAAGAATTTAAAGTGGCTGTTGAAAATCCTAAAGATTCATTATGGTGGTATTCAGAAAGCCAACAAGATAAATAACTTATTCGTTATAAAAAATGTACTTTTCAATGTTCTCATTTAATCCTACCAAATGAGAGCTATTGAAAAGTATTTTTTTGAAGTAAAAAACATACTAAGATTGGCTATATTTATTCTATGGCCGGTATATAACTGTATGTAACCTATTACTTCTACAATGCTCAATTTTCAATTTGTTGAGCTAGTTTTACATAAAAAAGAATATATAAAATATATCCTTTAAGTATTTGAATATGAGATTACGTATAAATTATTAAAAAAGAGGGATTACTTATGAAGGCAATGATAGTAAATCATTATAAAAACATTATTATATGTTTAGTTGGTACTTTTATAAATGCTATTGGCGTAAATGGGTTTTTACTAGGATCTAATTTAGGAGATGGAGGAACTGTTGGTATTTCTTTAGCCTTGAAATATTCACTGGGTTTATCACCAGCGTTAACTTCATTAATAATAAATATAGTACTTATTATTATTGGATGGAAATATTTAAGTAAAACAGTAGCAATATATACAGTCATATCTAATACAGCGTTGTCATTGTTTTTAGAGTTGACTAAAAGCGTGAATTTAGGGATTGATGATTTTGTAATTAATTCGGTGTTTGGTGGAGCGATAATTGGTATAAGTGTAGGATTAGTATTGTCTACAGGAAGTACAGTAGGTGGACCAGCTGTTATCGCTAGAATACTTAATAAATATTTTGGTTTTAAAACGTCTAAATCTATATTTTTATTAGACAGTTTAATAGTTTTATCATTTTTAATTGTTCTACCTTTAAGAAATGTGTTATTTACGATTATTATGTTATTTATTACTGAAAGAGCAACATCTTTTATCATTGAAGGTTTTAATCCTAAAAAAGCAGTAACTATTATTTCTGAAAAAAATGAAATGATAGCAGATAAAATTAATAATTTCACCGGAAGAGGAACTACAATATTGCCTAGCAAAGGGGGATATTCAAAAAATGAGACAGGCATGCTTTATGTAGTAGTTCATCAATCTCAAGTTACTAAAATTAAAAATTTAGTTTACCAAGAAGATGAAAAAGCATTTTTAGTTATACATGATGTAAGAGATGTATTAGGTAGTACGTTTATTAATAACATCACATAAAAATATACTAAGTAGTTGATTCTATTAGCTTTTTATATGAATTATTAAGTAATATTATGATGCAAAATCAACGTGTTTTTTTATTATCAGGAAAAATAACTTTTGTTACTGGTGCGACTGAAGGCATTGACCAAAGTATAGCGGAAAAGTATTGAACAGATGAAGAAACATTTAAAACTGATACTGATGCTTCATCTAAAGAAGTAGAAAACATAAAAAGTAATGTTAATCAAATTAACCCAAGTGTTCAAGGTGCAAAACATGTTACAGTTGAAAATGAAGTATCAGTAACATATCTATCTGATGCTGAAGTTGATCAATAATTAGTAAAGCAAGGTTTAATAGAATCTAAAGTTTCGTCTAATAAAATGGTCACAGAAGCAGCTAAAAAAGCGGAGTTACTAAAGCTACATACGGAATAAATGGCACAATGAATCTATATTTGTCTCCTGCAGCAACAACTAATTTATTACGAATTGGAACAGTCGAATCGGCGGCTTTCTTAGGAGCCGTTATATCAGTATCAGCAACAGGTGCGATTTCCAATTTTTCACATTCTGTTATTAGTATCTATGCTTCCAAAGCTGTAAATAAAAACGGCATTATTGTAAAAGATAAAGTTGATGGTTCTGTCTCTAGGATTGTTGTTCAATAATAAAAACGGTAGTGTAAATAATGAAAATTTTAGCATTTATATTATACATCATAGTTATTACCTATTTGTGTGCTATTATTATACCCAAATATACGTCAAGCGATATACTATCAATTGTTTTAGTATTTATAATTTTGTGTTTGGCTAGTTTCTTAATAAAGCAGTTATTTAAGGATGGTTAATTTACTTCAGTAATTGCCTATATATTATTGTGTGTTACTAGTACATGTAAAGTTAGTAAACTATACGAATACGCAAAAGCCCACCTAAGTGAATAGGTGGGCATTTTTAAGGGCAAAAAAAGGCAGATTTTCGAGAAAAGGGCAAACACTGTGGGAAGATTGAAATTTAAATATTACTCAAAACCTTTGCCTTTATAATGATTGGGGTTGTTCGGGCACGTTTGTAAATGTGCATTATACAAACCAGCTGCTTCTAAAAAAGAAAAAACAGTAACAGGACCTAAAAATTTAAAACCATATTTTTTAAGTTGCTTTGAAAGTTTTGTAGCACGGTCATCTACTGTAACGCGTTCACTTGGTGTAGCATAGGCGCAATCAATCGGTTTATAATCTACAAAAGACCATAAAAAGTCACTAAAGCTTCCATAATCCTTTTCTATATTGAAATAACCTTGTGCTTGACTAATTATTGCTTCTATCTTTTTACGATTATGCACGATATTGGGAAAAGTCATTAATCGATCAACATCTTCAGTTGTCATTTTTGAAATTTTAATTGGATCAAAATTATAAAAAGCTTGTTCGTAAGATTCTTTTTTCTTTAAAATAGTTAACCATGAAAGGCCCGCATGTTGTGATTCAAGTGCAATTAATTTAAATAATTTCAAACTATCATAAATAGGTTGTCCCCATTCCTCATCGTGATAGTGGAGGTAAAGGGGATCTTTTGTTCCAAATGCGCATTCATTCATAAATTTCACTCCAGTGCATTGACTTATTTTAACATCCATTATACTATAATTAAGTAAAAGAATATTGTCTACTGGGAAGAGTAAATAAGCTGAAATTTAGAAGAGAGTACATGGTTGGTGTAAATGTACAATTTTACTTATTGAAGGTAGCCCACATTGAACTTTAGCTGAAATATAATACTTTTAAATAATTATAGCATAGGCTAAAGCGTGTTTGAGCGTTAATCATATAATTAAGTGCTTGAAATTATACTATAATTTCTTGAATTTAGGTGGTACCACGGAATATCCGTCCTATATTGATAGGGCGGATATTTTTATTTTTAAGGAGGATTTTAACGAATGGAAATGAAACCAAAATATAATCCGAACGAAGTCGAGTCTGGACGTTATGACCAATGGGTTAACAATGGTTATTTTAAAGCGACAGAAGATAGTTCAAAAGAGACATATACAATTGTAATTCCACCCCCAAACGTAACTGGTAAATTACATTTAGGGCATGCATGGGATACTACATTACAAGATATATTAACGCGAATGAAACGTATGCAAGGCTATGATACTTTATATTTACCAGGCATGGATCATGCAGGTATTGCTACGCAAGCAAAAGTAGAAGCAAAGTTAAACGAGGAAGGTTTATCAAGACATGATTTAGGTCGAGAAAAATTCCTTGAACAAGCTTGGGATTGGAAAGAAGAATACGCTAATTTTATCAGAGAACAGTGGGCGAAACTTGGCCTAGGCTTAGATTACAGTAGAGAACGTTTCACGTTAGACGAAGGTTTAAGTAAAGCTGTGAAAAAAGTATTTGTGGATATGTATAATAAAGGTTTAATATATCGCGGTGAATATATTATAAATTGGGATCCAATCGCACGTACTGCTTTATCTGACATTGAAGTAATACATGAAGATGTTGTAGGTAAGTTTTACCATTTTAAATATCCATATGCAGATGGTGATGGATTTATTGAAATTGCTACAACACGTCCTGAAACAATGTTAGGTGATACTGCGATTGTCGTAAACCCTAATGATGAACGTTACAAAGATGTTATTGGGAAGAAAGTAATTTTACCTATCATTGGTAGAGAACTACCTATATTAGCAGATGAATATGTTGATATTGAATTTGGTAGTGGTGCAATGAAAGTAACACCAGCACATGACCCTAATGACTTTGAAATAGGAAATCGCCATGATTTAGAACGCATTATCGTAATGGATGAATCAGGCAAAATGAATGATAAAGCTGGTAAGTATCAAGGCATGGATCGATTTGATTGTCGTGAGCAATTAGTGAAAGACCTAGAGGCTGAAGACCTTGTTATTAAAATTGAGGCACATGAACATTCAGTAGGTCATTCAGAGCGTTCTGGCGCAGTTGTAGAACCGTATTTATCAACACAATGGTTTGTTAAAATGAAACCACTTGCTGAGCAAGCACTAGATAATCAAAAAACAGACGATAGAATTGATTTTGTTCCTGCACGTTTTGAAAAAACTTTTAATCGTTGGATGGAAGAAATTAGAGACTGGACAATATCACGTCAACTTTGGTGGGGGCATCAAATTCCAGCTTGGTACCATAAAGAAACGGGCGAAATTTATGTGGGTGAATCAGCACCTGAAGATATTGAAAATTGGACTCAAGATGAAGACGTATTAGATACTTGGTTCTCAAGTGCTTTATGGCCATTTTCAACATTAGGTTGGCCAGATACAGAAGCAGAAGACTTCCAACGTTACTTCCCAACTAATGCATTAGTAACTGGATATGACATTATCTTCTTCTGGGTTGCAAGAATGATATTCCAAGGTTTAGAATTTACTGGAAAACGTCCTTTTAACGATGTATTATTACACGGATTAGTCCGTGCAGAAGACGGTAGGAAGATGAGTAAATCACTTGGCAATGGTGTGGATCCTATGGATGTCATTGATGAATATGGTGCAGACAGCTTAAGATACTTCCTTGCTACAGGTTCATCTCCTGGTCATGATTTACGTTATTCTACTGAAAAAGTTGAATCTGTATGGAATTTCATTAATAAAATATGGAATGCTGCGAGATTTAGTATTATGAATATTGGTGAAGACTTTAAGGTAGAAGATGTAGACTTATCAGGAAACCTTTCTCTTGCAGATAAGTGGATTTTAACTCGATTAAATGAAACCATTGCAAATGTTACGGATTTAAGTGATAAATATGAATTTGGTGAGGTTGGTCGTACTCTTTATAACTTTATTTGGGATGAATTCTGTGATTGGTATATCGAGATGAGTAAGATACCTATGAACGGTGAAGATGAAGCGCAAAAGCAAGTTACACGTTCAGTACTTACGTATGTTCTCGATAACACAATGAGAATGTTACACCCATTTATGCCATTTGTTACTGAGCAAATATGGCAAAACTTACCTCATGAAGGTGAAACAATTGTAAACGCATCTTGGCCAAAAGTGAATGACGAACTCACATTTGATGACAGTAAAGAAACGATGCAACAACTTGTTGAAATTATTAAATCAGTTAGACAATCACGTCTTGAAGTAGATACGCCGCTTTCAAAGGCAATTCCAATCTTTATTAAAGCAAAAGATGATAATATCAAAGAGACATTGTTAAACAATTCGAATTATATTGATAGATTCTGTCATCCAAGTGAATTGACAATTGATATGGATATTGAAATTCCTGAAAAAGCCATGACCTCTGTTACGACTGCTGGTGAAGTTGTGTTACCATTGGAAGGTCTAATAGATATGGATAAAGAAATTGAGCGTTTAGAGAATGAACTCTTGAAATGGGAAAAAGAGCTCGATCGCGTGAATAAGAAATTAGCAAATGAAAACTTCGTCAATAAAGCACCTGAAAAAGTTATTAATGAAGAACGTGAGAAGAAACAAACATATCAAGAGAAATATGACGGTGTTAAATTACGAATTAATCAATTAAAAGCATAGGAGTCCTTAAAATGAATTACCTAGATAGCTTATATTGGATACATGAACGAACTAAATTTGGTATTAAACCAGGCGTCAAACGTATGGAGTGGATGTTGGATAGACTAAATAATCCTCAATTTAATATAAACGGTATTCATGTTGGTGGCACAAATGGCAAAGGGTCCACGGTGTCGTATCTACGTTCAGCACTTGTTGATAACGGATATGATGTGGGCACTTTCACATCGCCATTTATTGAAACATTCAACGAACGTATTAGTTTGAATGGTGTACCAATAAGTGATGATGATATTGTTAAATTAGTTCAAAGAGTAAAACCAGTAAGCGAAGCCTTAGAAGTGGAAACTGACCTTGGAACTGCAACCGAATTTGAGATTATTACAACGATGATGTTTTTATATTTTGGTGAAATCCACCCAGTTGACTTTGTAATTGTTGAAGCGGGATTAGGTATTAAAAATGATTCTACCAATGTTTTTAAACCAATCTTATCAATATTGACAAGTATAGGTTTAGACCATACTGATATATTGGGCGACACGTATGTAGATATTGCAAAAGACAAAGGTGCGATAGTAAAACCAAACACACCTATTATTTATGCTGTGAAAAACGAAGAAGCGCTTAAAGTTATTCGTGATTATGTTGAACAACAAAATGCTGAAGGAATTGAGTTGGATAGAGATATTAGTGTTATCTCTGAAGATGAAGAATTCACTTATCGCTATAAAGATTATGAACTTGAGACGCTTTTATTAAATATGTTAGGTGAACACCAAAAAGAAAATGCCGCGTTAGCAATTACCGCACTTATTGAATTAAATGAGTCAGATATCGTTGATTTAGATTTCAATAAAATGATTGATGGTATTGAATCGGTGAGTTGGACTGGTCGAATTGAACAAGTGAAAGAACGTCCTTTGATGATTGTCGATGGCGCACATAACGTTGAAAGTGTAGAGGCGCTAATAAGTACGATGAAAAATTATTATCACACTGAAAATATTGATATTTTATTTTCTGCAATCAAAGGAAAACCTTTAAATGCTATGGTGGATCAACTAAAAACGATTGCTTCTACATTCTATATAACAGATTTTGATTTTCCGAAAGCTTTAACAAAAGAAACGATTTTTGATGAAGTTCGATTTGATCAAAAAGTACTTGTTGATGATTATGTGAAGTTTATCGAATCATATGAAGGCGACGGTTTAATTATTACTGGAAGCTTGTACTTTATAAGTGAAGTAAAAGCTAAAGTTAATTTTAGTTAAATATATATTTAATAAATAAGCGAACGGTTCGATAGGTTGTTGAATCATTCGCTTATTTTTGTGTTAAATAAAAGAAAAATGATATCTAAATATAATTTTAATAAAGAGTAAAAGTTAGTTTGAAAATTTGAGGTTTGTCAATTTTTTGACGAGTCTATTTTGATTAAATTAGGTGACAAGCATTTCCTATTTTATTTTGTAATTATATGATAATATTTAAAAAAGGGGAGGTATTAGATTAAAATGACTGAAAAGAAATTCCCAAAAGATGCAATGCGTGTTTTAAAAGAAACAAGTCGTACTTTTTATATTCCGATAACTTTTTTAGAAAAAGAGTTAAAACATACGGTAGCATCTGCTTATTTAGTATTAAGAGCAATAGATGAAATTGAAGATCACGAGGAATTGGATAACGATTTAAAACATTCAATACTGATGCAAGTAAGTGAGTTATTTAAAGCTCCTTTTGATGAAGCGAAATACATGCAAATTCTTGAACCCGTGAAGGATAAAATGCCTGAAGTCACTTTAAGATTAGGTGAGTGGATAGAAGCTTGTCCAAATAAGACAGTATCAATTGTATTAGAGGCTTCTAGCGAAATGGCATTTGGTATGGCAAAATGGGCTAAAGCAAACTGGGACATCCATACCAAGGATGATTTAGATGATTATACATATTATGTAGCGGGACTTGTCGGTGTCATGCTCTCGCAATTGTGGGACTTATGTGCAAATGTTAAAACAGATAGGGAATTGGCAATTGGTTACGGACGAGGCTTGCAAGCTGTTAACATTCTTAGAAATGAACAAGAAGATTTAGCAGAACGTGGTGTAAGTTTTGTACCGGATGATTGGACACGTGATGATTTGTTTAAATATGCTGAAGATAATTTAGCTAAAGCAGATGCATATATGAAAGATATTAATAAAAAAACCATTTTACTCTTTTGTCGTTTACCATTAGCGCTGGCTCACAAATCACTTAAAGCAATGAAAAATGGTAGAGAGAAGATATCCAGAAAAGAAGTAGAAGAAACTGTCGATGAAATTCAACAAGATTAGATGCTAAAACCTTTTTTTGAATGATTCATTTTTATTAATGTTACAAAATTAAAACTATTAGTAACTTTATACTTATAAAACCAGCTCATTATATTGTTGAGCTGGTTTTATTATTCTAAAATATAATTCATTAATGAAATAATATGTGGTGATAATGCTCAATCAACAAACTAAACTATATACAAAATTTGGTTTGTTGATTGAGCATTGTTGAAATTATTTCAATAGTGTTATTTTTCTTATTGGTATTATGGATTGATGCTATAATATTTGTTAGGAGGTGAAGTGTTGATAACGCTGCTTTTAATTTGTCCTATATTATTTAGTTTTTTATATCAGCTATGTTTTGTAGAAAACCTGAAAATAAGTTATCTCACAACCCGTTCAAGATGTGATTATTGTCGCAAAAAAATAACTATAATAGAAACAATACCAATTTTAAGCTTTATTTTTTTAAGAGGCACTTCAAAATGCTGTAATCACAGAATAAGTGTTTTTTATCTGCTTGGGGAGTTTCTTTCTTTGATTCCTGTATTTTACATGATTTATTTACCTCACAAACTAACGATTGACAACACTACTTTAATACTAATTTATTTATTCCTCCTCACCTTTTCTATATTTGATATTAAGACATACACAGTTCCTTTGCATGTGGTAGTCGTTTTTGCTATTTGCATTTGTTTTATTACTCCAATTCATATCATGTCATTTTTCTTCGTAACGAGCTTGCTTCATATATTTTATTTACTATTTCATAATGCCATTGGCTATGGAGATATAATTATCTTTTCTTTGCTAGCTTTAGCTTTAGCATCTTCAGAGTTTTTAATCACTCTTTTGTTTACATTTATCTGTGGTGGTGTTTTTGCTTTGCTCGTGTTACTTGTTTCTCGTAATGAAAGAGCAAGAATTCCACTTATTCCTTTTATTTATATCGCATTTAATATAATGCTTATAACATCTCAAAATTTAAACTTTGGAGGTTTTTAAAAATGAAAATAAAAGAACTTGCCAATAATCAGAAACCTAGAGAAAGATTGTTAAACAATGGACCTGCACATTTATCTGATGGTGAACTACTAGCCATTTTAATTAATACAGGTAGAAAAGGGTTTTCAAGTTTAGATATAGCTAATGAATTGTTAAAGTCAGTAGAAAGTTTAAAACAGTTAAAGGCATTATCCATCAATGATTTGAATAAAGTGAAGGGAATTGGTTTATATAAAGCATTGATTCTAAAAGCTGCTTTTGAGCTAGGGGAACGCATGCATTCGGGGAGTTTAGATGAGAAGATACAAATTACTAGTCCTCAAGATGTTGCTAATTTTATGATGGGAAAAATGGAGCATTTAACTCAGGAAAAGTTTATTGTGTTATTTCTTAATTCTAAGAATGTTGTTATTAAGCAGAAAACAATATTTATTGGAACATTAAATTCATCAATCGTTCATCCTCGAGAAATATTTAGCGAAGCTATAAAATGTGCAAGTAATGCAATTGTGGTGCTTCACAATCATCCATCAGGTGATACTACACCGTCCAAAGAAGATATTAGGACAACTGATAGATTAAGAGAATGTGGAGAAATTCTAGGAATAGATTTACTGGACCATATTATTATTGGAGATCATACTTATATGAGTATGGTAGAGGACGGCTATTTTGATTAAAACATGATATACGAAGTTGCTTACATAAACGCATGGACTGATTAACGCATTATTATATTTTTATTGCATGCTTTAGTATTAATTTTGGCTTTCTGTACTCACTCAGTTACGGTATAATCAAGTTGATATTTAAGGAGGCGTTATCAAGTGGGAACGATATTATTGATTGGTTTGTTACTGCCGGTAGTTTATTTAATGCAATTAGTTAGAATTAAAAAGCCTATTGATTTTAACAGTACTAAAAAAACAGTAGTTATTTCAGTTGTAGGTGTCTTATTAACTACTATGCTATTCTTTATTTTTAGTACGAATCACACATCTTTTTGGTTATATTTAATAGGTTCATTGATTATAGCTGTTATATGGGCATTATTATTGTGTGCTTGTTATTATTTTTATCAAGTGCTATCAAATAATGTTAAAAAATAACTATAATGTTTGTGAAACATTAGTTTTTATATTAAGGTTAGAAAATATTTTTGATTATGAAATATGTTTAACATCTCAATTTCCATAGATGTAACTATAGTTGAATGTTAAAAAAAACGGAGCAAGGAATCCATTTTTGATTCCTTGCTCCGTCTGAACAACCAAATTATAATATTACAAGTATATTTAAGTAATACTATAGTCTGCTACTGGAATAATCTATATCTGTGATAACATGCATAGATTGTGTTGTTTATATAAAACTAAAGTAATTATTAAAGTTTTCCATTATCCAAAGAATACCTTGATAACCTAGATATATACATAATACAATAATTCCAACGTATATTAAAAATCTTAAAATTGATAAACCTACTCTAAATAATAATATAACTAAGAGGGCAAGTAGGATTATAGATATAATACTCATATTATATTTCACTCCCTTTGTACATAATTGTACTATGAAAAAAGCATGTATGCATCAGTCTATCGTTAACTTTTGGATACTACTACAGACTGATGATATTTAAATTAATTGATTTTATAATATAGGGTGAAATTATGGGAGGGTGGTTCATGCGGTTTATATTTAGTATTATTAAAAACTTTATAGCTATTATAGCAATTATAATCATTGTATTCTTCGCGTTGAAATATGCGCCGTTTTTAAAAGACCAGCAATGGAACCCAGTACATAATAATGAGCCACCTACGAGCAACACCCAATCAGAAGGTGGTTTAACAGGTGGTCAACGTTATTCTGTAGAAGACAATGATATTTTGAAAAATGTCCCTCGCAGTCAGGCTAAAAATGTATTTGATTGGATAGATAAGAAAGAATTTATGTCTGTTTCAGGAATTGGTAGAATGGGGTATAGCGATAAATATCTAGCAGGCCAACGTGGCGATGAATTTATAATTTATAAATTTGGTTCAGACTCCATTCGTGTTTATAAAACTGAAATAGAAATGGAGCAAGACCTAAATCAACTTGGGGAGCATATTGAACTACAGCCACCATCTAAATACGAGTAAGTGGTTTGAATTCTCAGCAAAAATGCGTTAGCCTTATATAAGTAAAAACGTAAAAGGTTGGTGTCAATTATGAGTGAACAGTCTAAAGATAAAAAAGTAGATGAACAAGCAAAAGCACAAAATCTATTCGCACGTTGGCGTAAAGAAGAAACTTTATATAAAGAAGACGAAAAAGAAGCTGAAAAATCTGCTGAAACAGAAAAAAACGACGCAGAAGAAAAATAATTATATTTTTGCTGAAACTAATGGACGTTAAATTATTTCTAAGAAATGAATTTATTTGAATCGAAACTGAAATTTAAAATTTTAGCGGATATTCAATGACTTGACGTTGGACAGGTCTAAATTTAAAATTTACAATAATCGAAAACGCAATTTCCATTCTAGTACTGTTGTAAAAAGTATACCGAAAGCTGAGACATGATTTCATGTGTCAGCTTTTTTGCTTTTATACAAAACGTTAATGTATAGTTAATGATAAATAAACGTAAACTGTCTAAGGGCAAAAGCGTGAGAATATAAATGGTTGGAAAAATAATAAAACTCACTGTTTAACTAGCATAAATTTATTATCATAGCAATTTTTCCTTTTTCCTTTTTTATTTAAAAACACATTTAACTTATATACATAATTTTGGATTTAAAAAATTGGAAAATCTAAGACTTTAGTACACTATTTACTTTGAAACTTGTTATAATACAAATTAACACTACATTTTATGTTTTAAAGTAGAATCTCAGCAATATTTGTTCTAGCTTTAATATATTAAATGAGTGGTTAGAATTTAATTTGTGAATAATAAGGTTACTACTTTATTTCGATCTATGAGTAATATAAAATAATATCAAGTAGTAAAATAGTCGGGTAATAGAGGTGTTTAGGTTGTCAAAGTTTTTTAAAAACAACAAGTTGATTGTTATTTTATGTGCAATCATTGTATTTATTGCCTTAATTGGTGTATCTTTACGTTCGCAATCACAATCACCAGTAGAACAATACGTAGGAGATTCAGTTGCATTCGGTCAAAAGGCGGTTAGTTATCCTGTTCATTTCGTAACAGGTTCAATCAATAACCTTTTTGCAAAAGATAGTTCAAAAGAGCAACAAAGCAAGGTTAAACAATTAGAAGCTGAAAACGAAAGACTGAAATCAGAAAACAAAAAGTATAAAAAAGAATTAGATATAGAAGATATATCTAAATTCGAACCAATTTCTAGTACAGTATTATCTAGAAATCCAGATCAATGGATGAATACACTAGTTATTAACCAGGGTGCTAAAGATGGTATAAAAAATAATATGGCTGTGATGACTTCAGAAGGATTGGTAGGTCGAATCTCTAAAGTAAATCAATTTTCCTCACAAGTTGATTTAATTTCAACAAACACACGCGCTAACCGTTTATCAGTAAATATTCAACATGATGATAAAAATGTATTTGGGTTAATCGATCATTATGATTCTAAAAATGAAGAACTTATTATTACTGATATTAATAATAAAGACAGTGTGAAAAAAGGAGATAAGGTTGTTACAAGTGGTTTAGCTGATCAATTACCAAGTAGTATATACATAGGTGAAGTTTCAAAAGTAGAAAATGATGAATATGGCTTATCAAAAGAAGTTAGAGTTAAAACAGCTGCTAATTTATCAGATTTAAATCATGTATATGTAGCTAAAAGAGACCCTAAGACAATACCGGATAATGAAAGTGGTGATAATTAATGCGTGCGTTATACTACTTTCTTATCGGTATTGTATTATTTTATATTGATACTGCAATTGGGTTAATTATACCAATGCAAATTGGCACGAAAGACATAATTTTTGTTCCACACTTGACTTTAATGTATTTACTAATAATATGTGTTCACAGAAGTTTTGGTGTAGCTATTATATTATCTACGGTGTTAGGCCTAATTACTGATTTATATTTTGGTAGTTTTTATGGCTTGTATTTATTTGGTTATATACTGTTCGTTGTAATTCAAGACTTTTTCTTCAAAACATTTTATAGAGACTATACAATGTTATTCTTTATAGTATTATTAAGTACAATTTTCTTAGAAATTTATGTAGCTACTATTTATAGCATATTGGGGTTGATAGCATTTAATTTATTTGATTTTGTGTTGTATAGATTAATTCCTACATTGGTGCTTAATTTTATATTACTTATTATTTTCTATCCGATTATTACTAAATTCTTTAGAAAAGTGCAATTGAAGATTGACAGTAAGAAAGCCTAATGCTAAAATGCAGTAGTTGAGTAGTTTTTAGCTACATACAACCGCTCGGATTTAGGTTAAAGAACATGTATGTCACCTAAATTTGGCGTGACTTAAATTATAGGAGGTGCAAAGTATGTTTGCTATTATTGAAACAGGTGGAAAACAAGTTAAAGTAGAAGAAGGACAAGAAATCTTTGTTGAGAAATTAGATGTTAACGAAGGTGACTCTTTCACATTTGACAAAGTATTATTTGTAGGTGGAGACGCAGTTAAAGTTGGTGCGCCAACTGTTGAAGGTGCTTCAGTTACTGCTACTGTTAAGAAACAAGGTCGCGGTAAGAAGATTACTGTATTCACATATAAACGTCGTAAAGACTCAAAACGTAAAAAAGGTCATCGTCAACCTTACACTAAATTAACAAT
Source organism: Staphylococcus xylosus NJ (assembly GCF_000338275.1). Taxonomy (GTDB): domain Bacteria; phylum Bacillota; class Bacilli; order Staphylococcales; family Staphylococcaceae; genus Staphylococcus; species Staphylococcus xylosus_B. Next base: position 634,850 of record NZ_ANMR01000043.1, on the reverse strand, counting down.
CGACAAAATCAACGCATAATTATGATTACTGTTGATGTTACATTGAACGATGTCGGTCAAATCACTGATGTTATCATGGATGGCCATGCAGAACATGGCGAATATGGACATGATATAGTTTGTGCAGGTGCATCCGCAGTGCTTTTCGGAAGTGTTAATGCTATAATGGGATTAACAAATGAGAAGCCCGATATTGATTACAATGATGACGGTGGACATTTCCATATTAGAAGTGTAGATACTTCTAATGAACAAGCGCAGTTAATTCTTCAAGCAATGTTAGTTTCGTTGCAAACCATTGAAGAAGAGTATAAAGAAAATATCAGATTAAACTATAAGTGAGGTGCAATCATAATGTTAAAATTAAATTTACAGTTCTTCTCATCTAAAAAAGGACTTGGTTCTACAAAAAACGGACGTGACTCAGTTTCTAAACGTTTAGGAGCTAAACGTGCTGATGGTCAACACGTTACAGGTGGTTCAATCTTATTCCGCCAACGTGGTACTAAAATTTATCCTGGTGAAAATGTAGGTCGTGGTGGCGACGATACATTATTCGCTAAAATCGACGGCGTGGTTAAATTTGAACGCAAAGGTCGCGACAAAAAACAAGTTTCTGTTTACGCAGCAGCTGAGTAATTTGTCATCGTTAACACCAGAAGTGATCACTTCTGGTGTTTATTTTTTGTCTTTATTTTCTAGTTAATGAGATAATGATATAATATACAGAATGATATAAAAAAATAAATTTTAAGAAAAAGAGGTGAAATCATGTTTGTCGATCAAGTAAAAATATCACTTAAAGCAGGTGATGGTGGTAACGGTATAACAGCATATCGTAGAGAGAAATATGTTCCATTCGGTGGTCCAGCTGGCGGTGATGGTGGCGATGGTGCATCTATTATATTTGAAGTAGATGAAGGTTTGAGAACATTATTAGATTTTAGATACCAAACACATTTCAAGGCCAAAAGAGGCGATGCCGGTCAAAGTAGTAATATGCATGGTAAAAATGCGGAGGAACTCGTATTAAAAGTTCCACCTGGTACGATTATTAAAAGCGTTGAAACAGAAGAGGTTTTAGCTGATTTAGTTGAAAATGGTCAACGTGCAGTAGTGGCTAAAGGTGGTCGAGGCGGTCGAGGAAATTCACGTTTTGCATCTCCTAGAAACCCAGCACCAGATTTCAGTGAAAATGGTGAACCTGGTGAAGAAATTGACGTTACCTTAGAATTAAAATTGCTAGCTGATGTTGGGTTAGTAGGTTTCCCAAGTGTAGGTAAATCTACTTTATTATCTATTGTATCTAAAGCTAAACCTAAGATAGGTGCATACCATTTCACAACAATTAAACCTAATCTTGGTGTAGTTTCTACGAAGGATCAAAGAAGTTTTGTAATGGCAGACTTACCAGGATTAATAGAAGGTGCGTCTGAAGGTGTAGGATTAGGACATCAATTTTTAAAACACGTTGAACGTACAAAAGTAATAGTTCACATGGTAGATATGAGTGGATCTGAAGGTCGTGATCCTTATGAAGATTATAAAGTTATTAATGAGGAATTAAATGCCTACGAACATCGTTTAGAGGAGCGACCTCAAATTGTGGTTGCTAATAAAATGGATATGCCTAACGCAGAAGAGAATTTAAAAGCATTTAAAGAAGCTTTGAATGATGATTCTGTGCACATTATCCCACTTTCAACATTTATGCATGACCATATTGATGAACTGCTTTATGCTATAGCAGACAAATTAGAAGAAGTAAAAGACATTGACTTTAGTAAAGATGAAGAAGAAGATTTAGGTGTTAATAGAGTGATTTACAAACATACACCTAGTCAAGATAAATTCACAATTACACGCGATGATGATGCTGCATACGTTGTAAGTGGTAAAGCAATCGAAAGAATGTTCAAAATGACTGACTTTAATAGTGACCCTGCTGTACGTAGATTTGCGCGTCAAATGCGTTCTATGGGTATTGATGAAGCATTGAGAGCACGCGGATGTAAAAATGGAGATATTGTTAGAATCCTTGGTGGAGAATTTGAATTCGTTGAATAGGAGTGCTTGAAAATGGACAAAAAAGATTATAAAAAGTTTTACTTAATTCGCGAGGATGTATTACCAGAATCTGTTGTAAAAACCTTAAAAATTAAAGAAGTTTTAAAAAATGATCCGTCACTGTCCATATTTGAAGCAGTTAAACAATTCGATTTATCAAGAAGTGCTTTTTATAAATATAGAGATACAATATTCCCTATTGATGAAAAAATGGAGTCTACACGTGAATTCACATTAATATTATATGTGAATGATATCGTAGGGATGTTGGCAGAAGTTTTAAATACTTTATCAAGTTTAAGTTTGTCAGTATTAACAATTCATCAAAGTATACCAATGGAAAGTAGAGCAACGATTACACTTTCATTAGATGCTAAAGGTACAAATTTAGAAATTGATGATGTTATGGAAGCGTTGCGAGTTATTGATCACGTTTCTAAAGTAGAATTAATTAGTATGACTATATAAGGAAGTGTAACTATGTATGCATATATAAAGGGGACGTTAGCAGTTTTGAACCCTACACACGTGGTTGTAGAAGCCTCAGGTGTAGGATACGAAATTCAAACGCCCAATTCTTACCGTTTTCAAAAATTTATGGAACAAGAAGTTGTAATTCATACGTCATTAATAGTTAGAGAAGATGCTCAACTTCTTTATGGATTCATAAATCAAGAAGAAAAAGATATGTTTTTAAGCTTAATTAAAGTAACAGGTATTGGCCCAAAATCTGCGTTAGCTATATTAGCTAGTAGTTCGCCTAATGAAGTTAAGATAGCTATAGAGAACGAAAATGATGCCTATTTAACAAAATTCCCTGGTATTGGTAAAAAAACAGCACGACAAATCGTATTAGATCTTAAAGGAAAAGTTCAAATAAACGAAGTAGATAGTAGCCAAATATTAAATGTTGAAGCTTCACTTAGTGATAATACACCGATTATTAAAGAAGCACTTTTAGCATTGGAAGCGTTAGGATACTCAAAACGAGAGCTAACAAAAGTAGAAAAAGCATTAGCTAAAGACTCGTTCGAATCTGTAGATGATGCAGTTAAAAAAGGACTGCAATTATTGATATCATAATTACAAATAATATTTTAAAGGGGTGCAATCAATGGACGATAGAATGGTAGATCAATCTATACATGATGAGGAATCTTCATTTGAATTTTCATTGCGACCGACTAAATTACGTCAGTACATAGGTCAATCAACAATTAAATCGAATTTAGAGGTGTTTATAAAAGCAGCTAAAATTAGACAAGAGCCATTAGACCATGTGCTATTATTCGGCCCCCCCGGATTAGGTAAAACGACTTTGTCTAACATTATTGCAAATGAAATGGATGTTAACATTAGAACGATTTCCGGGCCTTCGATAGAAAGGCCAGGAGATTTAGCTGCAATTCTTTCTAGTTTACAACCTGGTGATGTTTTATTTATAGATGAAATTCATAGACTAAGCAGTGTGGTAGAAGAAGTTTTGTACCCAGCTATGGAAGATTTCTTTCTAGATATTGTTATAGGCAAAGGTGAAGAAGCGCGTAGTATACGTATAGACTTACCACCATTCACATTAATTGGTGCGACGACTCGTGCTGGTAGTTTGACGGCCCCATTGCGAGACAGGTTTGGTGTGCACCTCAGATTAGAATATTATAAAGAACATGAATTAAAAGAAATTATTGTGCGTACTGCAGAAGTACTTGGTACTTCAATTGATGAGGAAAGCGCTATAGAATTAGCGAAACGTAGTCGTGGTACACCTAGGGTAGCCAATAGGTTATTAAAGCGGGTTCGTGATTTTCAACAAGTCAATGATGACGAATTAATCTGTATTGCAACCACAAGAGCATCATTGCAATTGCTACAAGTTGATGATGAAGGATTGGATTACATTGATCATAAAATGATGAATTGTATTTTGGAGCAATATAAAGGTGGCCCTGTTGGGTTAGATACTATTGCTGTTTCGATTGGTGAAGAGCGGGTTACAATTGAAGATGTTTATGAGCCTTTTTTAATTCAGAAGGGTTTTATCGAACGTACGCCCCGTGGTCGTAAAGCGACACCTTATGCATTTGAGCATTTTAGTAAGAAGAATGAAAAGAGGGAATAAGTTTGGATATTGAAGCATTTGATTATCATTTGCCTGAATCATTAATTGCACAAACACCTCTGAAAAACAGAGATGAAAGTAGATTGCTAATTCTTGGCAGACAATCTGGTAATATTGAACATCAACAGTTTAAAAATGTTATTGATTATTTAGAAAGTGGAGATACCCTTGTATTAAATGATACGAGAGTAATGCCTGCAAGGCTATTCGGTTTAAAAGAAGAGACTGGTGCAAAAGTAGAAATGTTGATGCTTACTCAAATCGAGGGTGATGATTGGGAAGTGTTACTAAAACCAGCTAAAAGAATTAAAGTAGGCAACAGATTAACTTTTGGTGAAGGTAAAATTGTTGCCGAGTGCATAAAAGAGCTTGATCAAGGCGGTCGTATTATGAGACTGCATTATGATGGCATCTTACAAGAACGTTTAGATGAATTAGGCGAAATGCCTTTACCTCCTTATATTAAGGAACGTTTAGATGATCAAGAGCGCTATCAAACTGTATATGCAAAAGCATCGGGTTCTGCAGCGGCACCAACAGCAGGGCTCCATTTTACAGATGAATTATTAGCCAATATTAGAGATAAAGGTATTAATATTGCTTTTATCACATTACATGTAGGACTAGGAACATTTAGGCCAGTTAGTGTAGATAATATAGATGACCATGAAATGCATAGCGAATACTATCAAATGGATAGAGAAACTGCGGAACTATTAAATGAAACGAAAGATAATGGCCACCGTATTATATCGGTTGGTACAACGTCTACAAGAACATTAGAAACAATTATGCAATCAAATGACAAATTTGTAGCACAAAGTGGTTGGACAGATATATTTATCTTCCCAGGATTTACTTTTAAAGCTATTGATGGATTGATTACAAATTTTCATTTGCCGAAATCTACGCTTGTAATGTTAGTTTCAGCTTTTAGTTCGAGAGATAATATTTTAAATGCTTATAATCAAGCAGTTTCTTCAGAATATAGATTCTTTAGCTTTGGAGATGCAATGTTAATTATTTAGGGAATGAAAGGAGCGTTTATATGCCAGCAGTTACGTATGAGCATATTAAAACTTGTAAACAATCCGGTGCGAGATTAGGTATCGTGCACACACCACATGGCTCTTTTGAAACACCAATGTTTATGCCTGTTGGAACAAAAGCGACAGTTAAAACGATGAGTCCAGAAGAATTAAATCAAATGGAAGCAAAAATCATTTTAGGAAACACATATCATTTGTGGTTACAACCAGGAAATGATATCATCAAAAAGAGTGGGGGATTACACCAGTTTATGAACTGGAATGGTCCAATACTGACTGATTCTGGTGGTTTTCAAGTATTTAGTTTAAGTAATTTGAGGAAAATTAGTGAAAAAGGCGTAGAGTTCCGTCATCATACAAATGGTTCGAAATTGTTTTTGAGCCCAGAAAAAGCTATGCAGATACAAAATGATTTAGGTTCTGATATTATGATGGCTTTTGATGAATGTCCACCTATGCCTGCTGAATATAAATATGTGAAAGACTCAATTGAAAGAACAACGAGATGGGCAGAACGTTGCCTTAAAGCACATAAGAGACCTGATGATCAAGCCTTGTTTGGAATTATACAAGGCGGAGAATATAAAGATCTAAGAAAACAAAGCGCTGAAGAATTAGTTGCTTTAGATTTTCCGGGATACGCAATTGGTGGTTTGTCTGTAGGTGAACCTAAGCCAGTTATGTATGATATGGTAAAGCATACTGAACAATTTATGCCGAAAGATAAACCACGTTATTTGATGGGTGTGGGTTCACCAGATGCATTAATAGAATGTAGTATCAGAGGTATGGATATGTTTGATTGTGTGTTACCAACACGTATTGCACGTAATGGTACTTGTATGACATCGCATGGTCGTGTGACTATTAAAAATGCTAAGTATGCAGAAGATTTAAGTCCGCTTGATGAAAACTGTGATTGTTATACTTGTAAAAATTATAGTAGAGCATACATAAGACATTTAATAAAAGCAGAAGAAACTTTTGGTATCCGTCTTACTACTTATCATAATTTACATTTCTTGCTTAAATTAATGGAAAATATCCGACAAGCAATTCGTGAAGATCGACTTCTTGATTTTAAAGAAGAATTCTTTGAACAGTATGGACTGAATGTTGAAAACCCAAAAAACTTTTAAAAAGGGAGAAATAAAATAATGCAATTTACTTCATTGATATTACCAATTTTATTATTAGTATTAATGTGGTTCTTCTTAATAAGACCACAACAGAAAAAGGCTAAAGAGCATCGTGAAATGATTAGCCAAGTTACTTCTGGCCAACGTGTAACAACTATCGGCGGTATCAAAGGTACTGTACGCAGTGTTGATGAAACTACAGTTGTATTAACTTTAAATGGTAATGGTACTGAAATCACTTTAGAAAAACCTGCTATCAAACAAGTTGATCCTTCATAATAAATAATGTATTGATACATGGGAATGTATTAATTTTGAAATAAATAAACCTTAGGGGATAATTCTCCTAAGGTTTATTTATGTTTGCATAGTTATTTTTAGAAATAGCAGTGAAGTGAACTTTCAAACCAAATTTGGCTCTGTTATCAATTGATTTATTCAACATAATAAACACCAAATGCTATTTTTAATATTTGTTTTATTTATTTAATTCTAATTAAATATTCAAAATAAATGACATAACTTCATTTACTTAAAGGCCATTTTATTCAGGTCATGTTATACTTTAAGGTATATCTTACGCATCATATGCCTATATCTTTAAAACATTTAATACGAATAGATTCTATAATTGTAACGCTTACAATTAAATTTTCTCACAATATTTAATAGAGTTAGTTTTTACACAGGATGTAATATGTTAAGATATATAGGTCGTTTAGATAATTTAGCGTAGTTTAATAAAACTTGCAATAATTGATATTAGAAGCGTATTCTTAAAACATAAGCTTAGAATGAGGTGTTCAAGTGAAGAAAAGTAATCGAATAGTTGCGTTTATATTACTTGTAGTGCTCCTGTTTGCAGGCATGGGACTCACGTATAAGAGCGTAGTTAAGGATGTTAATCTTGGTCTTGATTTGCAAGGTGGATTTGAAGTCTTATACCAAGTAGATCCTTTACAAAAAGGTGATAAAATAGACGATAAAGCGGTAAAAGCTACGGCTAAAACGCTTGAAAATCGTGTGAACGTCTTAGGGGTTTCGGAACCTAAGATACAAGTAGAAGATAAAAATAGAATTCGCGTACAACTTGCCGGTGTTAAAAACCAATCACAAGCACGTGAGATATTATCTTCTCAAGCGAATTTAACAATTCGTGATGCTGATGATAATATCAAACTAACTGGTAAAGATATTCAGCAAGGATCTGCAAAACAAGAATTTAAACAAAATACGAATCAGCCAGCGGTTACATTTAAATTGAAAGATAGTGCTAAATTTAAAAAAGTAACTGAAGAAATTTCTAAAAAAGATGAAAATGTTATGGTCGTATGGCTAGATCATGAAAAAGGTGACACTTATCATAAAGAAATGAATAAGAAAGATCCTAAATATGTTTCTGCAGCTTCGGTTGATCAACCGATAAACTCCGATAGCGTTGAAATTTCAGGTGGTTTTAATGGTGAAGAAGGCGTAGAAAAAGCAAAACAAATTGCAGATTTACTAAATTCTGGTTCACTACCAGTTGACTTGAATGAAATATATTCAAATTCTGTAGGTGCTCAATTTGGTCAAGATGCTTTAGATAAAACGGTATTTGCTGCTGCAATCGGTATTGCTGTTATTTATCTATTCATGTTAGGATTCTACCGTTTGCCTGGTTTAGTTGCTATAATTGCGTTAACAGCATATATTTACTTAACGTTATTAGCATTTAACTTTATTTCAGGAGTATTGACGCTTCCAGGTCTAGCAGCATTAGTACTAGGTGTTGGTATGGCTGTTGATGCTAATATAATTATGTATGAGCGGATAAAAGATGAACTGAAGATTGGACGTACACTTAAACAGGCATATAAAAAAGCGAATAAGAGCTCTTTCTTAACTATAGTAGATGCCCAGTTAACAACAGTAATTGCTGCTGCTGTACTATTTTTCTTTGGTGAAAGTTCAGTTAAAGGTTTCGCTACAATGTTATTATTAGGTATTTTAATGATATTTGTAACAGCTGTATTCCTATCAAGATGGTTGCTAACTTTACTTGTGTCATCTAATTACTTTAAAAAATCAAATTGGTTGTTCGGTGTAAGTAAGAAAAATATTCATGATATTAACGATAAAAAAGAAATCCATGATTTGAAAACACCATATGAACGCATTGACTTTATGAAACTTGCTAAACCATTGCTAGGACTAAGTGTACTTATAATCGCCGTAGGTGCAATTATTTTATTTGTATTTAAGTTAAACTTAGGTATTGATTTTACAAGTGGTACTCGAGTTGACTTTGAATCAGATAATAAAGTCACTGAAACTAAGGTTAAAAATACTTTAGAAGATAATGATTTTAGACCTAACCAAGTATCTTTAGGTGAAAATGGTAAAACGGCAACAGTTCAATTCAAAAAAGATTTATCTAAAGATGAAGTATCTAAAATACAGGATACGATAGATGATCAATTTGGTCACAAACCAACTGTTAATACGGTTTCACCAGTAATAGGCCAAGAACTTGCTAAAAATGCTATGCTCGCATTACTATATGCTGCAATCGGCATTATCATCTATATTACATTTAGATTCGAATGGCGCATGGGACTTTCATCTGTGCTCGCATTATTACATGATGCATTTATGATTGTCGCAGTGTTCAGTTTATTTAGATTAGAAGTAGATATTACATTTATAGCAGCTGTGTTAACAATTATTGGTTATTCAATAAATGACACTATTGTTACATTTGATAGAGTTAGAGAAAATTTACACAAAGTAAAAGTGATTACTAAGAAATCCCAAATTGATGATATTGTTAATAGATCAATTCGTCAGACAATGACACGTTCTATAAACACAGTATTAACAGTAGTTATTGTTGTTATTGCATTATTGTTACTTGGCGCTCCAAGTATCTTTAATTTCTCACTAGCATTATTAATCGGATTGATTTCCGGCGTATTTTCTTCTGTATTTATCGCAGTACCGCTTTGGGGTATTATGAAGAAACGTCAACTTAAAAAATCTGATGATAATAAACTTGTAGTTTATAAAGAGAAAAAATCAAATGACGAAAAAATCTTAGTATAATTGAATATTAAATTTCAAAAGACCACAATTTTTGCTAATGCATTAATTGTGGTCTTTATCTGTTTAATTGTTTTGAGAGTATATGAATTGATATGTTATAAAATAGTGAATTTAAAATAGTACATGACAACTTTATTATCAAATAGTCGATTCAATCGATTCTATAAAAGAAACTACTTTTTATTTTGGTATATCTTTTGTATAATGACTTGTGGAAATGAGGGAGAATAGTATGATTAAATCAAAATATACTTGGGACGTTAATTTACCAGAATATGAAATTGCAGAAGCAGATTCTTCGGATTTAAAACTAACTCCTATTGTAAAAAAAATCCTAGAGAGTAAAGGATTAACAAATAAAAACACAATTAATAATCTCCTTAATGGCACACCTGATATGCATGATCCAATGTTGATGAGCGATATGGATAAAGCAATAGAACGTATAAATTTTGCGATAGATCAGAATCAAAAGATTTTAGTTTATGGCGATTACGATGCGGATGGTGTTACCTCTACAACAATTTTAGTGAATACACTAAAGGAATTAGGTGCACATGTAGGTTGGTACATACCCAATCGTTTTTCCGAAGGCTATGGGCCTAATGAAATGGCTTTTAAAAATGCATATGAAGAAGGTATCTCTTTAATCATTACAGTCGATAATGGAATTCAAGGTCATGATGAAATTCAAATGGTTCAGGATTTAGGTGTTGATGTAATAGTAACCGATCACCATGAAATTGGTCGTACAATGCCAAACGCATATGCAATTGTTCACCCTATGCATCCAGAATTTGATTATCCATTTAAGTATTTATGTGGCGCAGGTGTCGCGTATAAATTGGCACAAAAATTATTGGACGAACCTCCAGCATATTTCTTAGGATTAGTTGCGATTGGAACAGTAGCAGATTTAGTATCATTGACAGATGAAAATAGAGCTTTAGTCCAAAAAGGATTGGAAGTATTAAACGATCATTGTCCAGCATCTATAAGAGCTGTATTAAGCCAAGCAGGTTACAGTGATAGTATTACGGAAGAAACAATTGGTTTTATTATAGGCCCAAGACTAAATGCAGTAGGTAGACTTGAAGATGCAGGACTTGCCGCAGAATTATTGATGACCGATTCAGATGAGGAAGCAGATTTTCTTGCGGAACAAGTGGAGTTTTTTAATCAAGAACGTAAAGACATTGTATCTCAAATTACTGAAGAGGCGTTAGCAGCAGCGGAGATCCAAGTAAATCAAGGAGCGAAATTTCTACTTTTAGCTCAGTCTGATTGGCATGAAGGTGTATTAGGTATCGTTGCTTCCAAAATAGTAGAAACTTATAGTCTGCCAACTCTAATTTTAAATATAGATGAAGGGCAAGATCATGCTAAAGGTTCTGCACGTAGTATTGAACAAGTGTCTATGTTTGAAATTTTGAATGCGCACACAGATTTAATAACAAAATTTGGTGGACATCATATGGCTGCAGGTATTACTATGCCAATTGAAAATATTGATTCGTTACGAAATGGTTTAAACGATTGGATGGAACAACTTGCAAGCACAACTTCATTGGAACCACGTAAAAAAGTTGACGTGAAAATTGATGAATCTGATATTACTATTAAAAACATTCAAGATATCCAAAGGTTACGTCCGTTCGGTACAGATTTTTCTAGCCCATGTTTTGAATTAGAAGATATTACAGTCAATCAAAGTAAAGCGATCGGTCAAGAAAGTAAGCATTTAAAGCTAGTTATGGGAGATAGTAAATTACAAGCTATATTTTGGCAACATGGTCACTTAGTTAAGGAATTGGGTGAGCAACAACCAATTAATGTAATAGGAACATTACAAATTAATGAATGGAATGGCTTCCAATCTCCTCAATTTATGATACAAGATTTAGCTAGTAATAATTTACAGATTTTAGATTATAGAAGTAAACGTAATATTAGTAGTTTTGAACAAGGTAATAATGATGTCGCATATTTAATCCATAATAAGAATGAAAAATTAGGAGATAATTATTACTATTATGGGGAAACGATTTTACAACAATACGATAAGTATGTATTTCGTGATTTACCAACGTCTATTCAAGAAATTAAAGACACGCTTAAAACAATGAGCGTTTCACAAATTTATTTGGTTTTAAATCATGAGGAATCAATATACTTTGAGGGTATGCCAAAAATGGAAACATTCAAAAAATGTTTTAAAGCATTAGTAACGAAAGGTGAAACTAATTTAGCTAATGATGGAATGCAATTATGCCAGTTTTTAAATATACAGCCGAGTATGCTTAAATTTATCTTAAAAGTTTTTCTCGATTTAGAGTTTATAAAAGAGGAAAATGGTATAATTAAGATGAACAGTGTTTCCACAAAGAGAGAGATTGAATCTAGTAAATATTATCAAGGTCGACTAAATAGAATAGAAGTTGAAAAAGTTCTATTATACGACGACTTTAGTAACTTAAAAAAATGTATTAAATCAGAGCTGATAGATAAATAGGAGGAAGTTTGAATGGATTTAAAACAATATGTGTCTGAGGTTGAAGATTGGCCCAAATCAGGCGTTAATTTTAAAGATATAACAACAATTATGGATAATGGTGAGGCGTATGGTTATGCTACTGATCAAATCGTGGAATACGCTAAAGATAGAGATGTTGATGTTATCGTCGGGCCAGAAGCACGTGGATTTATCATTGGTTGCCCGGTAGCTTATTCAATGGGGATAGGTTTTGCTCCAGTAAGAAAAGAAGGTAAATTACCAAGAGAAGTAATTCGCTATGAATATGATTTGGAATATGGAACAAACGTACTTACAATGCATAAAGACGCTATTAAACCAGGTCAACGTGTGTTAATCACAGATGATTTACTTGCGACAGGTGGAACAATAGAAGCGGCTATTAAACTTATAGAACAATTAGGTGGAATTGTGGTTGGTATTGCATTTATTATTGAACTTAAATATTTAAATGGAATAGAAAAAATAAGAGACTACGATGTTATGAGTTTAATCTCATATGATGAGTAATTATCTTAATTAAGTTAAAGAATTGAATTACCAACTTTACTTAAAATAAAAATGCATCTTCATTTTCTAAATGGGGATGTATTTTTTAATTTAATTACGATAAACAAAAAGTGACCTGAGTCATCAATTATTTCTGGAAAAATAACTTTATTTTGTATTTACAAGATAAAAATAAACCCATATTTTACTATTAGTATCGCATACTCATTTATTTATTTATTAACATGTAGTATTATATAACTATTATACATAATTTGGCCGAATAACGTTAAAATACGTTACAATCATAATTAAGCAAAAATTAATTGAAGCTAACGAAATATAATACTGGGTATCTAATAGCGATTAATATTTAGTATAGGGGTGTCTTAAGTGAACAATGAATATCCATATAGTGCCGATGAAGTACTATCCAAAGCAAAATCATATTTATCTAAGGAAGAGTATGAATATGTGTTGAAAAGTTACCACATTGCCTATGAGGCACATGAAGGCCAATTTAGAAAAAATGGTTTACCGTATATTATGCATCCAATTCAAGTTGCGGGCATTTTGACTGAAATGCATTTAGATGGTCCAACCATTGTTGCAGGTTTTTTACACGATGTTATAGAAGATACACCTTATACATTTGATGATGTGAAGGGCATGTTTAATGAAGAAATTGCAGTTATCGTTGAGGGTGTAACTAAATTAAAAAAAGTGAAGTATCGTTCAAAAGAAGAACAACAAGCAGAAAATCATAGAAAATTATTTATAGCGATTGCTAAAGATGTGCGGGTAATCTTAGTTAAATTAGCAGACCGCTTACATAACATGAGAACATTGAAAGCAATGCCTAGAGAAAAACAAATTCGAATTTCAAAAGAAACACTTGAAATTTATGCTCCTTTAGCACACAGATTAGGTATTAACACTATTAAATGGGAATTGGAAGATACTGCGTTGAGATATACAGATTCTGTCCAATATTTCAGAATAGTAAATCTTATGAAGAAGAAACGTAGCGAACGAGAAGAATACATTCAAAATGCGATTAACCAAATACAAAACGATTTGTCCAATATGCATATTATTGGGGACATAAACGGGCGTCCCAAGCATATTTATAGCATTTATAGAAAAATGGTTAAACAAAAAAAACAATTTGATCAAATCTTTGATTTATTAGCAATTAGAGTAATTGTTAATTCAATTAACGATTGCTATGCTGTTTTAGGCCTTGTCCATACATTGTGGAAACCGATGCCTGGAAGGTTTAAGGACTATATTGCCATGCCGAAACAAAATATGTATCAATCTTTACATACTACTGTAGTAGGTCCAAATGGCGATCCACTAGAAATCCAAATTAGAACTTATGAAATGCACGAGATAGCAGAACATGGTGTGGCAGCGCACTGGGCTTATAAAGAAGGCAAAAAAGTTACTGAAAAATCTCAAAGTTTCAATAAAAAATTAAATTGGATCAAAGAGTTAGCTGAAACCGATAATACTACTTCTGATGCAGAAGAATTTATGGAAACTCTAAAATTCGACTTACAAAGTGATAAAGTTTATGCCTTTACGCCAGAAAGTGATGTCATTGAATTACCATATGGTGCAGTACCAATTGATTTTGCTTATGCAGTTCACAGTGAAGTTGGTAATAAAATGATTGGTTCAAAAGTAAATGGCAAAATCGAACCAATCGACTATGTGTTACAAACAGGAGATATTGTTGAAATAAGAACAAGTAAACATTCATATGGCCCTAGTCGTGATTGGTTGAAAATAGTAAAATCATCAAGTGCTAAGAGTAAAATTAGAAGTTTCTTCAAAAAACAAGACCGTTCTTCAAACATTGAAAAAGGTAAATTTATGGTTGAGGCTGAAATTAAAGATCAGGGTTTTAGAGTGGATGCAGTCTTAACAGATGAAAATATAGAAATTGTCAACAATAAATACAATTTTGCTAATGAAGATGATTTGTTTGCTGCAGTAGGTTTTGGTGGTGTGACAGCGTTGCAGATTGTTAATAAATTGACTGAAAAGCAACGTATTTTAGATAAACAAAAAGCATTAAATGAAGCTCAAGAGATAACTAAATCAGTACCTATTAAAGAGGATATAACAACTGATAGTGGCGTCTATGTTGAAGGTATTGAAAATGTTTTAATTAGATTATCAAAATGTTGTAATCCAATCCCTGGTGATGATATTGTAGGATATATCACAAAAGGCCATGGTATAAAAGTGCATCGTACAGATTGTCCAAATATAAAAAATGAAAATGAACGTCTGATTCATGTAGAGTGGGTGCGTTCTAAAGATTCGACCCAACGTTATCAAGTAGATTTAGAAGTTACTGCATATGATCGAAACGGTCTGTTAAATGAAGTATTACAAGCAGTTAATTCAACACAAAGTAATCTAGTAAAAGTATCTGGACGCTCTGATATTGATAAGAATGCAGTAATTAATATCAGTGTAATGGTGAAAAATGTAAATGAAGTATATCAAGTTGTAGATAAAATTAAGCAACTTGGAGATGTGTATACAGTAACAAGAGTTTGGAATTAGAGGTGTAACTAAATGAGAATAGTAGTCCAGAGAGTCAAAGAAGCATCAGTTTCAAATGATTCTATTGAAAACAAAATAAATAAAGGCTACTGTTTGCTTGTGGGTGTTGGTAAAACTTCAACAGAAGCAGATATAGCTACATTAGCTAAAAAAATCCTCAATGCAAGACTATTTGAGGATGAGGATGGAAAATTAAACTTAAACCTTCAACAAATTGGTGGAGAGATTTTATCTATTTCTCAATTTACACTTTATGCAGATGTTAGAAAAGGTAATAGACCTGGGTTTACCCAATCCATGCCTCCAGAACGTGCTAATGAATTATATGAAAAATTAAATGAAACACTCCGTTCTTATGGAATAAATGTGTTGACAGGTGAATTTGGAACAGACATGTTAGTTAATATTGCCAATGATGGACCTGTAACAATTATTTATGAAAGTCAGGATGGCAAAATTATATGAAAAAAATCAATACTTGGCTAGAAAAAAATAAACTTAAAAATTTCCCCGCGCTAATTGTCATTGTAACATTTGTTGTCTTTATCATTATGATTATCTCTTTCTTAAATCATAATGATGAGAATAGTAGTAGTATCTATGTTACTGAAGATGCAGAATTAAGAACTGGTCCAAGCTCAGCTTATCCAGTTATTAATAACATCGATAAAGGACAAAACTTCCAAAAAATAGGTAAGACAGGAAAGTGGATAGAAGTAGAATCTTCTAACAAGAAGGAAAAAGGTTGGGTAGCAGGATGGCATACGAATTTAGATATTGAAGCAGATGCTAATCATAATGCCAAACCCTTAAAAGATAAAACGATAGTACTTGATCCTGGTCACGGTGGTAGTGACCAGGGAGCTTCAAGTAATACAAATAAAAAAAGTATCGAAAAAGTATATACTTTAAAAACTGCTAAAGAACTAAAATCACTTTTGGAAAAAGAAGGTGCTACGGTTAACATGACTCGTGAAAGCGACGAATACGTTAGTCTTGATGAGCGAAACATAAAAGGTGATGCTTATATTAGTATACATAATGACTCATTAAAGTCATCTAAAGCAAACGGCAGCACAGTCTATTGGTTCAAAGATAATCAAAAGGCGTTAGCCGAAACATTAAATGCTAGTTTGCAAAAGAGAGCATTACTGACAAATAAAGGTGCTAGACAGGAAAATTTCCAAGTATTGAGACAGACAGATATACCAGCTGTATTATTAGAATTAGGTTATATTAGTAATCCTACTGATGAAGATATGATTACGGATCAATTGCACAGACATATACTTGAAAAAGCAGTTGTCGATGGCTTGCGTGCATATTTTTCAGAATAAAAAGGTTGCATAATTCTCATAAACTGGTTATTATTAAATATGAATTCTATATTAAAACCGATATGATTCTTGAATTTTCTTTACGAAATGGTAGCAAAATTTGCGAAGAGACATAATTCCTGGCTGAAAAATTATGCATAGTAGTTTTGAGAAATTGAACACAAGAACAGGTGCTTTGATAAAAGCCGTTTAGCGAGCGTTATTCGTATGAAGTGGATTATAAATTTAACGTTTATAATCAATTAGGGTGGCAACACGGAAATTCGTCCCTTGTATGACTTATTAGTCATGCAAGGGTTTTTTATTGCATAAAAGGAGAGATTCTATGATAAATATACCTAGAGGGACGCAAGATATATTACCAGACGAAACAAAAAGATGGCGCTTTATTGAATCAAGGTTAGATGAGTTAATGGAAGTTTATAATTATCAAGAAATTCGTACACCAATTTTTGAAAGCACGGAATTGTTTGCACGTGGAGTAGGTGATTCGACGGACGTAGTCCAAAAGGAAATGTATACGTTTAAAGATAAAGGAGACCGTAGTATTACTCTACGCCCAGAAGGCACAGCTGCGGTAGTCCGTTCTTATATTGAAAATAAGATGCAAGGTTTGCCTAATCAACCAATTAAATTATATTACAATGGACCAATGTTTAGATATGAACGTAAACAAAAAGGGCGTTATCGCCAATTCACACAATTTGGTGTTGAAGCAATTGGTGCTGAAGATCCAGGCATAGATGCTGAAATTTTAGCGATGGCAATGCACATTTATCAATCATTTGGATTGAAGCATTTAAAATTAGTGATTAATAGTATCGGTGACATTGAATCACGTCGCGAATACAATGATGCACTAGTTAGACATTTTGAACCTGTAATTGATGATTTCTGTAATGACTGTAAGGCGCGTTTACACACAAATCCAATGAGAATACTAGATTGTAAAGTTGATAAAGACAAAGAAGCTATTAAAACTGCTCCTAGAATCACTGACTTTTTAAATGAACAATCTCAAAAATATTATGCTGACGTTAAGCAACATTTAGATGATTTAGGTGTACCTTATGTAGAAGATCCTAACTTGGTTCGAGGTTTAGATTATTATACGCATACAGCATTTGAATTAATGATTGATAATCCAAATTATGATGGTGCGATTACAACATTATGTGGTGGTGGTCGCTATAATGGTTTACTAGAATTGTTAGATGGACCAAGTCAAACGGGTATTGGGTTTGCGTTAAGTATAGAAAGATTATTACTAGCTTTAGATGAAGAGCAAATCGAACTTGACGTTGATCATGATTTTGATTTATTTATCGTAACTATGGGTGAAGAAGCAGATCGTTATGCCGTGAAATTACTTAATGATTTACGTAGAAATGGTATTAAAGCCGACAAAGATTACTTACAACGTAAAGTTAAAGGGCAAATGAAACAAGCCGATAGATTAAAAGCAAACTATACTATTGTTATAGGTGAGCAAGAATTAGAAGAAAATAAAATAAATGTTAAAAATATGCAATCAGGTGAAAGTGAAACTATTCGTTTAGATGCAATTATAAATTATTTTAAAAACTAAGGAGAAGATATCATGAGTAAGCGCACAACATACTGTGGTTTAGTAACTGAATCATTATTAGACCAAGAAGTAATATTAAAAGGTTGGGTACACAACCGTAGAGACTTAGGCGGTCTGATTTTTGTTGATTTAAGAGACCGTGAAGGATATGTACAAGTCGTATTTAATCCTGATTTTTCTGAAGAAGCATTAAAAATAGCTGAGACAGTAAGATCTGAATATGTAGTTCAAGTCAAAGGTATCGTCAAAAAACGTGATCCTCAAACTGTGAATCCCAAAATTGCTACAGGTCAAGTAGAAGTACAAGTTTCAGAAATTGAAATTATAAACAAAGCAGAAACACCTCCATTTGCATTGAATGAAGAGAATCAAAACGTTGATGAAAATATCAGATTAAAATATAGATATCTAGATTTAAGACGTCAAGAATTAGCACAAACATTTAAAATGAGGCACCAAACTACACGTTCAATCAGACAATACTTAGATAAAGAAGGCTTTTTCGATATTGAAACTCCAGTATTAACTAAGTCAACACCTGAAGGGGCACGTGACTATCTGGTACCTTCACGTGTGCATGATGGTGAATTCTATGCATTACCACAATCACCACAACTATTTAAACAATTATTAATGATAGGCGGTTTCGATAAATATTATCAAATCGTAAAATGTTTCCGTGATGAAGACTTACGTGCTGATCGTCAACCTGAATTTACACAAGTCGATATTGAAATGAGCTTTGTAGACCAAGAAGACGTTATGGAAATGGGAGAAGAAATGCTCCAAAATGTAGTCAAAGATGTAAAAGATGTCGAAGTTCCAAGACCTTTCCCTAGAATGACATATGCTGAAGCAATGCAACGCTTTGGTTCAGATAAACCAGATACACGTTTCGGTATGGAATTAGTAGACGTATCAGAATTAGGAGAAATCATGGATTTCAAAGTGTTTAAAGATGCTGTGACTAATAATGGCCAAGTTAAAGCGATAGTTGCAAAGGGTGCGTCAGATCAATACACAAGAAAAGATATTGATGGTTTAACTGAATTTGTAAATATTTATGGTGCTAAAGGTTTAGCATGGGTAAAAGTCGTTGACGAAGGTGTGAACGGTCCAATTGCTAAATTCTTTGAACCAGACCATGTTGCTAAACTACAAACATTAACTGAAGCAGAGCCAGGTGACTTAGTATTATTTGTAGCGGATAAACCAAGTGTAGTTGCACAAAGTTTAGGTGCGTTACGTCTTAAGTTAGCTAGAGAGTTAGATTTAATTGATGAATCTAAATTAAACTTCTTATGGGTAACAGATTGGCCTTTACTAGAATATGATGAAGACTTGAAACGTTATACTGCGGCTCATCACCCATTTACTGCACCAAAACAAGAAGATATCGCTAAATTAGATACTGAACCTGAAAATGCACAAGCTAATGCTTATGACATTGTATTAAATGGTTATGAATTAGGTGGCGGATCTATCAGAATTCATAATGGTGATTTACAGTCTAAAATGTTTGAAGTATTAGGATTTACCGAGGAACAGACGCAAGAACAATTTGGTTTCTTGCTAGATGCATTCAAATATGGTGCGCCACCACATGGCGGTATCGCACTTGGATTAGACCGTCTAGTAATGTTATTAACAGGTCGTACAAACTTACGTGATACAATTGCGTTTCCTAAAACAGCTTCAGCTACATGTTTATTAACAAATGCACCAAGTGAAGTTTCTGAAAACCAATTAGAAGAATTGTCATTACGTATTAGGCATTAATTTTTGTTATAAGCTTTTATTCTTGCTAATTTCAAATATTGTGTTATTATTAATCCCATAAGATAGTCATCTGTAGTGTTCGTATGTTTGCTTTATATTTGGGCCTAACACTCTTTGATCCGGGAGCCCAATGGGTTTTCTTGCAGCGCACACGCCTCACTAGGAGGACTTGCAAAACAAGAAACAGGGCACCCACCTGTTTTAAGCAGGCCGAATGATCAAGCATTTTATAACTACGGCACTTATGGACTCTATCGGTACGCAAGACTTCGGTCTTGCGTATTTTTTTGATATAAAATACAAAACTTGATATTTTTAATTAAATTGAAATAAAATAAATATATTAAATTCAATAAGAGAAAAAGAATTTCAAATGTACAAATTATATTTAATTGCTCTTATTATTAAGGAGAATGGCATGAAACATCAATTTTCAAGAAATGAATTGGCTTATGGTCAAGAAGGTTTAGAATTATTAAAACAAAAAACTGTGGTGATTTTAGGCGTTGGAGGAGTCGGCTCATTTGCTGCTGAAGCTCTAGCACGTACTAATATTGGACATATCATTTTAATAGATAAAGACGATGTAGACATCACTAATGTGAACCGTCAATTACATGCATTAACAACTACTGTTGGACAAAGTAAAGTTACTTTGATGGAAGAACGTATAAAATTGATTAATCCTGAGTGCAGAGTAACTTCATTACATATGTTTTATACAGAAGAAACATACGAAGCTTTGTTCAATAATTATGATATTGACTACTTTGTTGATGCAAGTGATACTATCATATATAAAGTGCATTTAATGAAAGAATGCTTGGAAAGAGGCATATCTGTTATTTCCAGTATGGGTGCTGCAAATAAAACAGATCCGACACGGTTTAGGATTGCTGATATTTCTGAAACGTATATGGATCCAATGGCTAAAATTATTCGTCGTAAATTAAAAAAACTTGGGATATATAAAGGGGTCCCTGTTGTATTTTCAGATGAAAGTCCCATAGTAATAAGAGAAGATGTTAAAGATACTGTAGGTGATGCAAACGCACCAACGAGAAAAGGTCAAATCCCACCGTCTTCTAACGCATTTGTCCCAAGTGTAGTTGGTTTGATTAGCGCTAGCTATGTTGTTAATGATATTTTAAAAGATATACCTGTATCACGTATTAAAGATAAAATGTAAAGTCATACCTAGTATGCAGTTATTCAATATTTTATATTAAAAAAACAGAGGTTGAGATGTAATAATCTCAACCTCTGTTTTTTTAATATAAATCTAGAGTTATTATTATTTTTGTTGCGCTTGGGTGATGTTTTCATAAACCGATTTGAATTGTTGTTCACTTTTAGAAGTCGTTTTCGGTTCATAATAAATTCTACTTTTAAGTTTATCAGGTAGATATTGTTGAGGAATAAATCCACTGTCATAACTGTGAGGGTACTTATAACCAATAGCACGACCTAGTTCTTTAGCTCCAGCATAATGACCATCTTTTAAATGATCAGGAATTTGTCCTATATGCCCTTTGCGTATATCAGAAAGGGCAGCATCAATAGCAGCGATTCCTGAATTAGATTTAGGTGATAAGCAGAGTTCAATAACGGCCTGACTTAAAGGTATTCTAGCTTCAGGAAAGCCTAAACGTTCAGCTGATTCGATAGCAGCTAATGTGCGTTGTCCCGCATTAGGGGATGCAAGACCTACATCTTCATAACTTATGACTAACAATCTCCTAACGATTGTAGGTAAGTCGCCAGCTTCAATTAAGCGCGCTAAATAATGAAGTGCAGCATTTACATCACTACCGCGAATTGATTTTTGAAATGCACTCATCACATCATAATGCATGTCACCATCTTTATCACTTACAAATGCACCTTTTTGTAAACAATCTTTAGCATCTTGTAAGGTGATGTGGCGTTGGTTATCCGTTATGTCTGAACTTAAAACTGCTAATTCTAATGCATTTAAAGCACTTCTCACGTCACCTTGACTTTGAGTTGTAAAATAAGTCATCGCGTCTTCGTCTACAATCGGATTATAGCTTGCTAAACCACGTTCTTCGTCATTTAGAGCTCTATTCAATGAAGCTTTGATGTCATCTTCATCTAATGGATAAAGTTCAAATATTTGAGCTCTAGAACGGATGGCAGGGTTTATTGCGTGATATGGATTTGATGTCGTAGCCCCAATAAGAACAATTTTTCCATCTTCCAAATGTGGTAATAGGAAATCTTGTTTAGCTTTGTCTAAACGATGGATTTCATCTAATAATAAAATAACTTGCCCAGACATTTTAGCTTCTTCAACTATAAGTTGCATGTCTTTTTTTGTATTTGTAACTGCATTTAATTGACGAAATTTAAATTGAGTACTTCCTGATATAGCTTTAGCAATACTTGTTTTGCCGATACCAGGTGG
The DNA here is from genome assembly GCF_000338275.1 of Staphylococcus xylosus NJ. Classification (GTDB taxonomy): domain Bacteria; phylum Bacillota; class Bacilli; order Staphylococcales; family Staphylococcaceae; genus Staphylococcus; species Staphylococcus xylosus_B. The sequence continues at coordinate 612,655 of NZ_ANMR01000043.1, read as the reverse complement.
TCCATAAAAAATCATTGAGGATAATCTTTTTGTTTCTACCATCCTTCTGATAATGCCTTTTGGACCAACTAAATGCTCTTGAGATATAATCTCATCAATGTTGCTTGGTCGCATTCTTGAAGCTAGTGGTTCGTTTAACACAATGTTTCACACCTTTCTAATTCTATATTAACGTAAAAAGTGATAGAATGTTATTATATAGTATTCGAATTAAGTGAGGTAATATAATGAAAATTTCAACTAAAGGAAGATATGGGTTAACACTAATGATATCTCTTGCTAAAAAAGAAGGTCAAGGGTGTGTTTCTTTAAAATCTATTGCGGAAGAAAATAATTTGAGCGATTTGTATTTAGAGCAATTAGTCGGTCCATTGAGAAATGCCGGATTAATTCGAAGTGTTCGTGGTGCAAAAGGTGGTTACCAGTTAAGAGTACCATCTGAAGAGATAACAGCGGGGGATATTATTCGTTTATTAGAAGGTCCAATTACATTCGTTGAAAGTATTGATTCAGAACCACCTGCTCAAAAGCAACTTTGGATTAGAATGAGAGACGCAGTAAGAGATGTGCTAGATAACACATCATTAAAATATTTAGCAGAATATAAAGATACAAATAATCTAGATGGGTATATGTTCTATATCTAAATTATACAGAAGTATCATTTTACAGTAATGATATAATAATTTTGGAAAATATTTATTAATCTATGTTTGAGATGTTTATTTATTAAAATTAGTGGTACCTATAATATATACATCATTAAGGAGGTAATTTACATGGCAGACGAAAACAAAGTAGAACAAGCAAAAGGTAACGTGAAAGAAACATTAGGTAACGTTACTGATAATAAAGATTTAGAAAACGAAGGTAAAGAAGATAAAACTTCTGGTAAAGCTAAAGAATTTGTAGAAAATGCAAAAGATAAAGCTAATGATGTTATCGATAAATTTAAAAAATAACCTATAGTTTATGACTAATAAAGGAGAGATTTTAAATGGCGGAAAACTTTTTAGATAAAGCAAAAGAAGCTGCAAAAAATGTATCAGATAAATTAAAAGATACAGACAATGAAAAAGCAAAACAAGCATCTGAACAAATCGATAAATTCACTGGTGGCAGTGATAACGATAAAAAAGATGACAAAAATGACGATAAAAAATAATATTTGTTGTAAAAAATAGGATAATGAAGAGGGGTTAGGATAAAATAATGTCTTGACCCTTTTTATTTGCAATTAAATGTAATTAATTATAAATAATGCCTACTAAACATCGGATAAGAACTAGACTTAAGCTTTCCATTGTTTAGTAGGCATTAATTTTTATGATAGGTTGTGGCAATCTAGTATGAATAATTGCAAGTTTATATTTTGAAATTTAACTATGATGAATTTCAAAATATAAACCCTTATTAATTAAAATTTTAAATTTATATTTCGTATATTCACTTACTTAACTACTATTTTGATGAATATTAAACATTGAATTGCGAAAAGTCTGGGCTTATTTAATAAATTATATCTCTTCGACAATTGTTTTGAGCTTTTTATAAGAATCTAACTGTGCGTCTTGATCATAAATATAACTAATTGCCATCAGTTCATCTATTTCACCGTGTTCTTTGATAAAGTCTTGAATTTTAGCTTTAACTGTCTCTTTAGACCCGATTAAGGATTGTTGCATTCTTTGTTTTGCAATTTCATATTCTGTAGGCGTTAAGAGCCCTTTTAAATCATCAGTTGGTGGTTGTACAGGTTGCATTCTACCTCTAGTGATGCTCACCATTACTTGTGCTTGCGTAGTTGCTAAGTATTCAGCTTGTTCATCTGTATCTGCAACAATTGCATTAAGGCAAACAATAACATAAGGTTTGTCTAATACGTCAGATGGCTCAAATAGTTCTTTATATATTTGAATAGCATCTTTCATTTGTTGCGGTGCAAAATGGCCAGCAAACACATATGGTAGACCTTTACGTGCGGCTAAATGCGCTGAATCTGTAGAAGAACCAAGTATATAAAGTGGTATTTGCTTATTAACAGCTGGATAGGCACGTACATATCCTTGTTGATTAGCTGGGCCAAAGTAAGTTGAAAGTTGTTCAACTTCTTCAGGGAATTCATAAACGCCGTTATGTTGATCTCTACGTAAAGCGCTAGCAGTCATCATGTCTGTTCCTGGAGCACGGCCTAATCCAAGGTCTACACGGTTTGGGAAAACAGTTCCCATTGTTCCGAATTGTTCTGCAACAACTAATGGTGCATGATTTGGTAACATAATACCACCAGAACCGACACGTATTTTTGAAGTGTGTTCTAGTGTGTGTTGAATTAATAAGGCAGTTGCCGAACTTACTAAATTAGGAGCGTTATGGTGTTCAGCTATCCAATAACGTTCGAATTCAAGTGCTTCTAAATCTTGCGCAAGTTTAACCATATCTTTGATTGCTGCTTGATCATCTTGACCTTCGCGGATTGGTACTAAGTTAAGCGCAGATAATTTTAAATTGTTCATTTTATATCGTAATCCTCCTTGAGCTTGTTAATACACAGTAGTATAACAGGCGATTAAAAACTTGCGTAAGAAATTGCTCATTGTTATACTTATATGAAAATAAAACGTTAGGTGGCTTAATTAAGACAATGGATAAATCTCATAAGAAATATACAAACCAATTAAATTTAAATAAAAATTATGGGATATGACCCTGTCTAAATTACGTGAAAATACTTAAGCAACAACATATAAAGTAATATATATAACACAATGAAGATATGTCATGTCCATAAAGTGGGGGAATTGATATGTCTTTTTATTATGAACAAAAACCATTTGAACAGTATGGACAAATACTGATTGATAAGGTGCTCATTGAGATAGAAGAAGGAGAACATGTTGCGTTTTTAGGAGACAATGGTGTTGGGAAATCAACACTCTTGCATGCGCTTAAGGATACTTATAGAGAAAGCGCATATTTAATGGAACAAGATATGACTGATTATTATGAGATGACAGCAATGGAATTTATCCTATTTCTAAAACCACAATTAGCTCAATTGAAAAAAGAGATACTAAATAATTATGAAAAAATAAGTGATTACGTTGCATTGGAAGGCTATGAATTTGAACAAGAAATCATTACGCAAGCAAAATTATTTGATTTAACGGAAATCGACTTAGATAAAAAGGTTGCGTCGCTTAGTGGAGGACAGCAAACACGTGTAGCGATACTAAAAGCATTTTTGTCAAAAAAATCGTTAATATTACTTGATGAACCTACTAATCATCTTGATATGACAATGCTAGATAATTTGATAACGAATATAAATAAATCTAAACAGACTATCGTTTTTGTATCGCATCACAGAGGATTCATCAATCAAACGGCATCACACATTTATCAAATAACACGTAATGGAACGAGAAAATTTCAAGGTAATTATGATCACTATAAACATGTTGTAGATTTGGCTCATCAATCACAAGTCAACGCTTATGAAAAACAACAAAAAGAAGTCAAAGCACTTGAAGCAACTATTAGACGAGTGAATGAATGGCATTCAACTTCACAACAATCAACTAGTGTGCGAGACCCAATACAACAAAAAAGGTTAAGCAAATTAGCTCAAAAAGCTAAAGTAAAGGAATCACAACTAAAACAAAAGGTTAATGAAAAGCAAATTGAAGCACCCAAAAATGATAATAGGGATTTTCATTTTAATGAGCAAACACGTTTGCGAAAGCGTAGCTTAATTAGATTTGAAAATGTTAGTATAACTATAAATCAACAAGAAATTTATACGAATGCTAACTTTGAAATGAAAAATAAAGAAAATATACTTTTAACGGGTCCGAATGGTAGTGGCAAATCATTATTTATCGCAATGATTAAACAAGACATAAAACCGAATAAAGGTGATATATATATTACGCCATCGCTTAAAATGGCTAGTTTTGACCAACAAAATAACAACTTGAACTTTAACAGCAGCCCATTAGACATGGTGATGGCATTGGACAGTATGACTCGTAGTGAAGCGCAAACGATTTTAGCTTCTTTTGATTTTAATAAGGAAAAAATTAATCAACCTATCGCATTTTTATCCATGGGCGAGAAAAGTAGATTGCAGTTTGTATTATTATATTTCTCAAACCCACATCTTCTTATTTTAGATGAACCAACCAATTATTTTGATATAGCTACGCAAGATTTAATATTAAAAATGATTGAAAGTTTTCAAGGTCAAGTACTTATCGTTACACATGATCAGTATTTACAATCAAAAATCACTGCTACGCACTGGCATATTAATGATAAGCGATTGCAAAATATGTCATTGAATAGTAAACAACCATCAGATATCAAAAACACTATGAAATTATTAGAGGATTTTAAAGATATTGATGAAAATGGTCATTTTGAAACAGACAACTAGAAAAATTAATTATATGGTGCTATCATTGGAACATTGATAAAATTTTAAGGAGTGTCAAGCATGGAAGTATATGCAGATTATGCTGCTACAACACCAGTTAAGCAAGAAGTAATTGATAAAATGATGGATATTTATTCTGTTCATTATGGTAATCCGTCTTCCATTCATAGTATAGGGAGAGATGCACGGAAGTATTTAGATGAAGCACGTCGTACAATTGCATCTTCTTTTAACGCAAAACCAAGTGAAGTAATTTTTACAAGTGGTGCGACAGAATCTAATAACACTGCTATTAAAGGAATGGCTTATGACCAGATGCACAGAGGAAAACATATTATCACTTCCAAAATTGAGCACCATTCTGTACTCCATGTATTTGAGCAACTAGAGAAAGAAGGTTTTGAAGTCACATATTTAGATGTTGATAAACAAGGCATAATAAACCTTCAACAATTAAAAAATGCTATTACAGAACAAACGATTTTAGTTTCAATCATGTTTGTTAATAATGAAGTAGGTACCGTCGAACCAATGTACGATATTGAAGAAATTGTTGGTAAATCTAATGCGCTGTTTCATGTTGATGCAGTACAAGCGATTGGTCATTTAGAAATAGATTTTCATGAATTTGCCATTGATGCAATGAGTATTACTGCACACAAATTTGGTGGTCCTAAAGGCGTTGGAATACTACTACTAAAAGAAGGCACTTCATTAAAATATCAACAATTAGGTGGAGAACAAGAGGCTAAACGTAGAGCTGGTACTGAAAATTTACCGCAAATTGTCGGATTAGCTGAAGCTGTTACGCTTGCAAACCAATATAGAGACGAAAACAATGTCCATTTAATGAATCTTAAAAATTCATTCTTAGTTTCATTACAAGAACGCTCAATCCCATTTGAATTAAATGGTTCTATGACAGATTCAACTGGCCACATTGTAAATTTATATTTACCATTTATAGATGTAGAAACAATGCTAACTTTATTAGATTTATCCAATATATATGTTTCATCAGGTTCAGCTTGTACTGCAGGGACTACAACACCATCACATGTATTACAAGCAATGTATGATGAAGAAGATAATCGAGCAAAACATTCGGTAAGGTTTAGTTTTAATGAACAAACAACTGAACAAGAAATAAAATATATAGCTACAGAAATTCATAAAATTTATCATAAATTTAAGGAGGACGTGTAAGTGTCAAATAAAGATACACGAGTTGTTGTCGGGATGTCTGGTGGCGTAGATAGTTCCGTTACAGCACATTTGTTAAAAGAACAAGGTTATGATGTCATAGGTATATTCATGAAAAATTGGGATGATACTGATGAAAATGGCGTATGTACAGCTACTGAAGATTATAATGATGTCATCGCAGTATGCAATCAATTAGATATTCCATACTATGCAGTGAATTTTGAGAAAGAATACTGGGATAAAGTATTTACGTATTTCCTAGATGAATATAAAAAAGGACGTACGCCAAACCCTGATGTAATGTGCAATAAAGAGATTAAATTCAAAGCTTTTTTAGAACACGCATTAAAACTTGGTGCTGATTATGTTGCTACAGGTCATTATGCACGTGTGCGTCGTCACGAGGATGGACACGTTGAAATGTTAAGAGGCGTGGATAACAATAAAGATCAAACTTATTTCTTAAATCAATTATCACAAGATCAATTATCTCGTGTAATGTTCCCAATAGGTGATATCGATAAAAAAGAAGTACGTCGTATTGCTGAAGAACAAAATTTAGCAACTGCTAAAAAGAAAGATTCAACAGGTATTTGTTTTATTGGAGAACGTAATTTCAAAGAATTTCTTTCACAATATTTACCAGCACAATCTGGAGAAATGCGAACACTACAAGGTGAAAAAATCGGTACGCATGCTGGACTAATGTATTATACAATCGGGCAACGTCATGGTCTAGGTATTGGTGGAGACGGTGATCCATGGTTTGTAGTTGGTAAAAACTTAAACGATAACGTATTATATGTTGAACAAGGTTTCCACCATGAAGCATTGTACAGTGATTACTTGATTGCATCAGATATCTCATTTGTAAACGATGTCGACTTAGAAAACGGATTTGAATGTACTGCAAAATTCAGATACCGTCAAAAAGATACCAAAGTATTTGTACAAAAAGAGAATAATAATGCAATTCGTGTAGTATTCGATGAACCAGTTCGTGCGATTACGCCTGGTCAATCTGTTGTACTTTATGATGGCGATGTCTGTCTTGGTGGTGCTACAATTGATGATGTTTTCAAAGAATCTGGACAATTAAGTTACGTTTTATAAACCAAAAGATGAAGTATTATTTAGAAATCGTTAGTAGACTATATAATATAGTATCTAGCGATTTCTTTTTTTAAAATTAATATTTCAAAAAAATGAGTAAATGTTATAATTAATAGTCAGAAAAGAGGGTTAAAGTTGAATCAAGAGCAAATATATAAATTAATCAAACAGGGTAATTTTGAAGAAGCACTTAAAGCATTATTTGAAAATATAGAAGCTAGTCCAAAAGAAGTTGAAAATTACATAAATGCTGGAATATTATTGGCTGAAGCGGGAGAAGTAGAAAAAGCTGAAAAATTCTTTCAAAGAGCAATCACTTTAGATCCAGAAAATGGTGCAATTTATTATAATTTAGGTAATGTATATTACAATGAAGGTCGTTTTAATGAAGCGATAAAATTATACCAACAAGCGCTAAAATTTAACGTTGATAAAGTTGATACAAATTACATGATTGGAATGTCTTTCAATCAACTAGAAGCATTTAACGAAGCTTTACCATTCCTAATGACTGCAGCGGAACAAGATGACCGTGATGATGCTGAGGTACAATTCCAATACGGACTTGTGTTATGTCATTTAGAGATGTTTGAACAAGCTATTGACCAGTTAAATCGAGTATTAGTACTCGATAAAAAACATGCAGATGCTCTTTATAATTTAGGTTTAGCGACTTATATGCAAACAGAAAATACTGACGAAGCTATTCGCCACTTTGAAGCGGCTGTCGATGCCAATCCAGATCATGTCATGAGCCATCATGCTATTAAAACTTTTAAATCTATCGCAGAGGAGGAATAACTTATGGAAAACCCTACACTATTTAACAATTCAATGATTAAAGGGACCGTTGACGCGATTTTGTTTCAAAATAAAGAAAATTTTTATACGGTTTTAAAAGTTGATACGATTGAATCCAACGAGACATTTGATTCAATGCCTACAATTGTAGGGTTTTTTCCAGATATTGCTGAAGGTGACGTTTATACATTTAAAGGCCAAGTAGTTACGCATGCGAAATATGGGAAACAATTAAAGGCTGAAACATTTGAAAAAGAGTTACCACAAACAAAAGAAGCAATTATAAGTTATTTATCCAGTGACCTTTTTAAAGGAATAGGTAAAAAAACAGCACAAAGTATTGTAAATAAATTAGGTGAAAATGCAATTAGCGACATATTAAATGATCCAACTGTATTAGAAAAAGTACCTAGCTTACCTAAAAAGAAACAAAAACAAATTGCTGAACAAATTGCAAGTAATCAAGAAACAGAACAAATTATTATTCGTCTTCATGATTTAGGTTTTGGGCCAAAGCTAGCAATGGCTATATACCAAGCATATTTAGGCGAAACACTCAATGTAGTTGAAAACAAGCCTTATCAACTTGTATATGACGTCAAAGGTATCGGCTTTAATAAGGCCGACACTTTAGCACGTAATGTAGGCATTCAATTTAATGATTCAGAACGTCTTAAAGCAGGTTTACTTTACGTGCTAGAAGAAGAATGCATAAAACAAGGCCATACATATTTACCAACTAATAATGTACTAGAGATGACTCAAGATATGTTATCACAACCGCCAGCTGAATTAATAGAAACACAGCAACTTGAGCAAGTTTTACAGGATTTAGTAAATGACACTAAATTAATCCAGCAAGAAAATGAAGTCGCTATTCCAAGTCTGTATTACTCAGAACTGAAAAGCGTACAAAATTTATACCGTAATTTTACTTATACAAACAAACTTAAAGAAATAGAGCAATCTGATTTACTGCTTGAAATCGGTGAAATTGAAGATCGCAATAAAGTGACTTATGCAGATTCGCAAAGAGAAGCCTTACAAACAGCGATTAACTCTAAAATAATGTTGCTGACAGGTGGTCCAGGTACAGGAAAAACTACTGTTATTAAAGGAATTGTTGAACTGTATGCAGAGTTGCATGGTTTATCCTTAGATTATGACGATTATCAAAATGATGATTATCCAGTAGTTCTAGGCGCGCCAACCGGAAGAGCATCGAAGCGTTTATCAGAGTCAACTGGTTTGGAGGCTATGACGATACATCGTCTAATAGGTTGGAATCAAGATACGCAACCAGAAGATATATTAGATAATGAAATTTCTGCAAAACTTATCATAATTGATGAAATGTCAATGGTTGATACATGGTTATTTCATCAATTTTTAAGTGCTGTACCTATCGATGCGCAAGTTATACTAGTCGGGGATGAGGATCAATTGCCATCTGTTGGACCTGGTCAAGTATTTAAGGATTTAATTGACTCGAAAGTGATTCCTCGTGTGAATTTAACTGAAGTTTACCGTCAACAAGATGGTTCAAGTATTATTGAATTAGCGCACAGGATGAAGCTAGGAGAAAAGATTGATATTACACAACGATTTCATGATCGTAATTTTATAAACTGTACAACAGAACAGATACCCTCTGTTGTTGAAAAAGTAGTATCAAGTGCAGTGAATAAAGGTTATGATATGAGTGATATTCAAGTATTAGCTCCGATGTATAAAGGATCTGCAGGTATAAAGAAACTAAATACAGTATTACAAGATATCTTGAATCCTAAAGAACAGGATACTCGAGAAATTGAGTTTGGCGACATTGTTTTTAGAAAAGGTGATAAGGTATTACAACTTGTTAACCGACCAAGCGATAATATATTTAATGGTGATATTGGAGTTATTGTAGGTATCTTCTGGGCTAAAGAAAATGCGTTAAACAAAGATGTTTTGGTAGTTGATTTTGAAGGTAACGAGATTACGTTTGTTCGGCAAGATTTAATGGAATTAACACACGCTTATTGTACATCAATTCATAAGTCACAAGGTTCAGAATTTCCAATCGTTATTATGCCGATGGTTAAACAGTACTTTAGAATGCTTCAAAAACCTATATTATATACAGGTTTAACCCGTGCCAAACAGTCACTTGTGTTCTTAGGAGACCCACAAGCATTCGATATTGGCCTAAAGACTCATGGCCAAGTGAGAATGACACAATTGTGTGTGTTTCTTAAAGCGTATTTTAATAATGATGAAGAAACTGAAAGTGCTGATGTCAGTAAATCCTTTGATTCAGATATTATATTGTCTGAAGAAAATATATTTAAAATAAATCCAATGATTAATATGGGGGAATTTTCCCCGTATGACTTCGTTGAAGATTGACATTGTTGTTGAAAATAAATACAATATAAATAACTTCGCATGAAGATAAGTAAACTATGTTTTATCTCCAGAGATGTACTGCTTGGTGAAAAGTACAATGAATATAGTTGAAAGCTACTTTGTGTCAGTAAGCATAATAACTAATTGAGTGATAAGTGTATGTTAGTAAATTTGTTAAGACCGTTGAATTGCATAATTTTAACAATGAAGTCTATAAAGATTTACTGATGCTTATAACTAGGGTGGTACCGCGAAACGTTCGTCCCTTTTATGAGGATGGGCGTTTTTTATTTTCATTTTTTATGAATTACTGTTATAACTTGAGTTGAGATGGAGGAAATTTAAGGTATGAAAAACTTAAAGGCAAGTGAAATTAGACAAAATTTTATCGATTATTTTGTAGAACAAGGTCATATGGTTGAACCATCAGCACCGTTAGTTCCAATTGATGATGATTCTTTACTATGGATTAATTCTGGCGTAGCAACGTTAAAAAAATATTTTGATGGAAGAGAAACGCCAAGAAAACCACGTATTGTGAATTCACAAAAAGCAATTAGAACAAATGACATTGAAAACGTAGGGTTTACTGCACGTCATCATACATTTTTTGAAATGTTAGGTAATTTCTCAATTGGTAATTATTTTAAAAAAGAAGCAATTGAATTTGCATGGGAATTTTTAACTAGTGAGAAATGGATGGCAATGGACCCTAAAATGTTGTATGTGACTGTTCATCCAGAAGATATTGAAGCGTATCGTATATGGAACGAGGATATTGGCTTAGAAGAAAGTAGAATTATTAGAATTGAAGGAAATTTCTGGGACATTGGTGAAGGTCCTTCCGGTCCTAATACAGAAATTTTCTATGACCGTGGAGATAGTTATGGTAAAGATGATCCAGCTGAAGAAATGTATCCAGGTGGAGAAAATGAGCGTTTCCTTGAAGTGTGGAATTTAGTTTTTAGTGAATTCAATCATAATAAAGACCACACATATACACCACTCCCTAATAAAAATATTGATACAGGTATGGGATTAGAAAGAATGGCATCATTAGCTCAAAATGTACGTACAAATTATGAAACAGATTTATTCATGCCAATAATCCGTGAAGTAGAAACACTATCAGGGAAAAAATATTTAGAAAAAGATGCATATGATGTTGCATTTAAAGTTATATCAGATCATATTCGTACGATTGCATTTGCAATTGCTGATGGTGCATTACCAGCTAACGAGGGTCGTGGTTATGTATTACGTCGCTTGTTACGTCGTGCTGTAAGATTTAGCCAATCTTTAGATATCAATGAACCATTTATGTATCAATTAGTTGATATAGTTGCTGATATTATGGAACCGTATTATCCAAACGTAAAAGAAAAGTCTGATTTTATTAAACGTGTAATCAAATCTGAAGAAGAACGTTTTCACGAGACATTAGAAGAAGGGCTCACTATTTTAAATAATCTTGTAGCTCAAGCAAAAAACCAATCTAATGAAATTAGTGGTAAAGATGCTTTTAAACTGTATGATACTTACGGCTTCCCTGTAGAACTAACTGAAGAGATTGCAACACAAGAAAATTTATCAGTAGATATGGCTACATTTGAGTCTGAAATGCAGCAACAAAGAGATAGAGCTAGACAAGCAAGACAAAATTCACAATCAATGCAAGTGCAAAGTGAAGTATTGAAGAAAATTACGACTGAAAGTAAGTTTGTTGGTTATGATGTGATGGACAGAGCAACTACAATAACTGATATCATTCATAATGGCGAATTAGTTGATACTGCAGAAGCTGGTGAGATTGTTTATTTCATCCTTAAAGAGACGCCGTTTTATGCAGTAAGTGGTGGTCAAGTTGCCGATGAAGGTAAAGTAAGTAATGAAAACTTTGAAATTGCAGTAACTGAAGTTACGAAAGCACCTAATGGTCAAAACTTACACAAAGGTGAGATTCAATTTGGTACAGTAAAAACAAATACAGAAGTGTCTGCAAGTGTTAACCATAAAGATCGTAGTGCAATTAAGAAAAACCACAGTGCAACACATTTATTACATGCAGCATTAAAAGAAGTGTTAGGCGAACACGTTAATCAAGCTGGCTCATTGGTTGAAGCAGATCGTTTAAGATTTGATTTTTCACATTTCGGCCCTATGACTCAAGAAGAAATTGATCAAGTGGAACGCAGAGTTAATGAAGAAATATGGAACAGCATTGAAGTTAACATCCAAGAAATGCCTATAGAAGAAGCTAAACAAATTGGTGCAATGGCATTATTTGGTGAGAAATACGGTGATGTAGTTAGAGTAGTAAATATGGCACCATTCTCAATTGAGTTGTGTGGCGGTATTCATGTTAATAACACTTCTGAAATTGGTCTATTTAAAATCGTAAGTGAATCAGGAACTGGTGCTGGAGTTAGACGAATAGAAGCTTTAACTGGTAAATCAGCTTTTCTATATTTAGAAACGATACAAACGCAATTTAATGCTGTTAAAACTCAAGTAAAAGTTAAAACAGATGACCAAGTATTAGATAAAGTAATACAAATGCAAACAGAAGAAAAAGAATTAGTGAAACAACTAGAACAAAAAAATAAAGAAGTTACTTCACTGAAAATGGGTGATCTTACAAACCAAGTTGAAGAAATTAATGGTTTGAAATTCCTTGCTGCCGAAGTTGAAGTGCCTAACGCCAAAGCTATACGTGAAACGATGGACGATTTTAAATCAAAACTACAAGACACAGTAATTGTACTAATTAGTAATGTAGATGGTAAAGTATCGTTAGTAGCAACTGTACCAAAAGCGTTTACTGATAAAGTAAAAGCTGGTGATATTATTAAAAATATGGCACCAATTGTAGGTGGTAAAGGTGGAGGTCGCCCAGACATGGCTCAAGGTGGCGGAACTCAGCCGGAAAACATAACAGAAGCATTACGATTTATTAAAGATTACATTAAATCGCTATAACTTCAAGTCATTCTCATGTAGAATGAGAATAAGAACTTTTTTATCTCGATACAAAAGGAGTGTTGTATATGGAAAATTTTGATAAAACAATGAAATTTAATTATGATGAAATTCCAAAAGAAGATGTCAAAACAGTGTTACAAAATGTCTATAATACGTTGAAAGAAAAAGGATATAATCCAGTAAATCAAATCGTAGGTTATTTACTCTCAGGTGATCCTGCCTATATTCCACGTCATAATGAAGCTAGAAATCAAATACGTCGCATTGATCGTGATGACATTATGGAAGAATTAGTTTCTAGTTACTTACAAGAGAAAACTAACTAATTTATGTTAAAACATAAAATAATTGGTTTAGATGTAGGTAGTAAAACTGTTGGCATTGCAATAAGTGATCTTATGGGTTGGACAGCCCAAGGATTAGATACACTCCGTATAGACGAAGAAAAAAATGAATTAGGTATAAATCAACTTGTAGATATTATACAAAAAGAGAAAGTTGGTACCGTAATTATCGGATTACCAAAAAATATGAACAATTCTATTGGATTTCGAGGCGAGGCTTCGTTACAATACAAGGAGCAACTTCAAGAAGCACTGCCATCATTAGAGATAATCATGTGGGATGAACGCTTAAGCACTATGGCTGCAGAACGTTCACTGCTTGAAGCAGATGTTTCTAGACAGAAACGAAAAAAAGTAATTGATAAAATGGCTGCGGTTTTTATATTGCAAGGCTATTTAGACTCATTACAATAAAAAGGAGCGTTTAATTATGACCGAACACAATCACGATTCTCAATTAGAAATTAACAACGAAGAGGAATTACTTACTCTATACGATGAGGAAGGTAATGAAGTCTTATATCGTAAAGTATTAGAATTCTTCCACCCAGAATTTAAAAAAGAATATGTGATTCTTGCTGAAGAAGGCGCAGAATCTGATGATGATGATTTAATAGAATTGGTACCAATGATTAATGAACCAGATGAAAATGGTGAAGGTGGTAAATTCTTACCTGTAGAAACAGATGAAGAGTGGGACATGATTGAAGAAGTAGTTAATACTGAAATGGACGATCATGATCACGACCACGAATAATAGATAGTAATTAAAATGCGAAAAGCATAAGAGTTTGGGGTTAAAATACCTATTCTCAAAATAAGAGGGCTAACCCATTAGGGATTAGCTCTCTTTTATATTTAAAATCTTATAAGTTTGAACACATATAGTTCCTTTGGATAAGATTTTGAGCTTATGGTCGATACTATAATCCTCATAGTTATATTTCTCAGTTATTAGTACGTCAGTAGAATATGCAATTTTATGCAAAGAAATACGTTGTTCTATACCGTGAAATTTCTATATTATAACATTAAAGCGAGGCGTTTTTTGTAATCATGTTTATGACATGATTCTAATTTTATTATCAATGGAAAATACAATACTAAATACTATGAAAAATAGATAAAACAATGACATGTATTATAATTCTATTTTTTAATTTGGTATTCACTGTGACTTTACACTTATATTATCTATGTGTTTGTGATAAAATATATAAAGTTAAATTTGTGCGTACATACATAAAAGAAAAAATTTTATACTGAATCACAATTAAAATAAATACGCATATTGAATTTAGGATTTAATATTTTGTTTAAATTATTTAATCAGTCACTAAATGGCTGATTTATTTTATTGCTTGAATCCAAAGTATGATTTTACAACAAAGGAAGTTATGAAGAAATGGATAATAATCAATCCTATTTATTAAATTTACACAAGCAAACAGATGAAAATATAGAAACTCTAAGAACGTTTGCAGAGAAAAATAATGTCCCAATTGTAGATAGACTGACGCTTGAGATGATAAAACAAGTAATCAGATTACATAAATCAACAAACATATTAGAAATTGGTACTGCCATTGGCTATAGCGCAATGCAATTTGCTTCGATATCTAAAGAAATTCAAGTGACAACAATAGAACGTGATGAAGAAATGATAAATAAAGCAAAAGAAAATATAGAATTATATGGATTTAATAACCAAGTAAATATAATAGAAGGCAACGCGTTAGAACAGTTCAATAAGGTGAACGGTCAAACATACGATATGATATTTATTGATGCTGCAAAAGCACAATCAAAGAAATTTTTTGAACTTTATACGCCTATCTTAAAAGATGGCGGTGTTGTTATTACAGATAATGTTTTATACCACGGTTTTGTTTCGGATATATCTGTGGTACGCACACGTAATGTACGTCAAATGGTTAAAAAAGTAATAGAGTATAACGAATGGTTAATTAATCATGAAGGCTATACAACTAATTTTTTAAACATAGATGATGGTTTAGCAATTTCAATTAAAGGAGAATCACAATGACAGAATTATTAGTTACACCCAAATCTGTTAAACATATTGAAGTGTTGATTGAAAAAGGCGCTGATGCGTTTGTGATAGGCGAGCAGAAATTTGGATTGAGGCTTGCTGGTGATTTTAATAGAGAGGCTATGCGAGAAGCTGTAAATTTGGCACACAGTAATGATAAAAAGGTTTATGCAGCTGTGAATGGGCTTTTTCACAACTATCATTTAAATGCCGTTGAATCCTATATAGAATTTTTGCACGAAATTAAAGTAGATCGTATTATTTTTGGTGATCCGGCTGTAATTATGTTTGTTAAAAATCAGGATAATCCAATTCCACTAAATTGGGATGCGGAAACGTTAGTGACAAATTATTTTCAGTGCAATTACTGGGGGAAAAAAGGCGCCAAACGTGCTCAATTAGCAAGAGAGTTGAATTTAGAAGAAATACTAAATATAAAAGCTAATGCAAATGTGGAAATTGAAGTACAAGTACATGGTATGACATGCATGTTTCAATCTAAGCGCATGTTGTTAGGCAATTATTACACATTTCAAGAACGCCAATTAAAGATTGAGCGTAATCTAGTAGCTGATGAATTATTATTATATGACGAAGAACGTGATAACAAATATCCAGTCTTCGAAGATTATAATGGCACACATATTATGTCTCCGCATGATATATGTTTAATAGAAGAATTAGAACCATTATTAGAGGCTGGTATAGATGCATTGAAAATAGATGGCGTGTTACAGTCAGAAGAATATATAAATGTATGTACTGAACAATATAGAGAAGCCATTGATTTATATAATGAAGATCCTGAAGCTTATGACGACGAAAAATTTATGCTTGTTGATCCAATTGAAGCAATACAACCAGAACATCGTCCATTTGATGAAGGGTTCTTATATAAACAAACGGTATATTAATGGAGGTTGAACAGTGGAAATTTTAGAAGAAATTAATATTCAACATATACCTAAAATAAAAAAGCCTGAACTTCTTGCACCAGCTGGCAATTTAGAAAAACTGAAAATCGCCGTACATTATGGTGCAGATGCCGTTTTCTTGGGTGGACAAGCATATGGTTTGAGATCAAACGCCGATAATTTTACATTAGCAGAAATAAAAGAAGGCGTTGAATTTGCCAAACGATATAATGCTAAAATTTATGTTACTACAAACATAATCGCTCATGATGAAAACATGGAAGGTCTAGATGACTATTTACGTGACTTAGCATTGGCAGGTGTTACAGGAATCATTGTTGCAGACCCGTTAATTATTGAGACTTGTAAAAGTGTTGCGCCAGAACTAGAAATTCATCTATCTACACAACAATCTCTTTCAAATTATAAAGCGGTTGAATTTTGGAAAGACGAAGGTCTAGACAGAGTTGTTTTAGCACGTGAAACCGGTGCAATGGAAATGAAAGAAATGAAAGAGCAAGTAGACATCGAGATTGAATCATTTATACATGGAGCTATGTGTATTGCTTATTCAGGTAGATGTACTTTAAGTAATCATATGACTGCAAGAGATTCAAACAGAGGTGGTTGTTGTCAAAGTTGCCGCTGGGATTATGATTTACTGCAAGTGGAAGCTGACGGAGAATTAGACTTATATTATGGAGATGAGGAAGTCACACCATTTGCAATGAGCCCGAAAGATTTAAAATTAATAGAATCTATTCCAAATATGATGGATATTGGTGTTGATTCATTGAAAATAGAAGGGCGTATGAAATCAATTCACTATATTGCTACAGTTGTTTCTGTTTATAGAAAAGTGATTGATGCTTATGCCGAGGATCCTCAAAATTTCAAAATCAAACCAGAATGGTTGATAGAATTAGATAAATGTGCCAACAGAGATACTGCTTCCGCTTTTATAGAAGGTACACCTGGTTATGAAGAGCAGATGTTTGGGCATCAGAATAAGAAAAATTCAGCTTATGACTTCTGTGGATTAGTATTAGATTATGATGAGAAAACTAAGATTGCAACGATTCAACAACGAAATAAATTTGAGCCTGGACAAGAAATAGAATTTTTCGGCCCAGAAATTGAGACTTTTCGACAAGTTGTAGAGACAATTTATGACGAAGAGGGTAATGAACTTGATGCTGCCCGTCACCCATTACAAATTGTGCAAATTAAAGTTAATCATCCAATTTATGCAAATAACATGATGAGAAAGGAAATTGGATAATGAAAAGTACAACAATAATCGGTATAGCTGGTGGGTCTGGATCAGGTAAAACATCAGTCACAAATGAAATTATGAAAAATTTAGAAGGTCATAGTGTTGCACTATTGGCTCAAGACTATTATTATAAAGACCAATCGCATTTAACTTTTGATGAACGTTTGGAAACCAATTATGACCATCCCTTCGCTTTTGATAATGACTTGTTAATTGAAAATTTAACCGACCTACGAAATGGTAAACAGGTTGAAGTGCCAACATACGATTATACTAATCATACAAGAAGTGAGGAAACGATTGCATTTGAGCCAAAAGATGTTATTATCGTAGAAGGTATATTTGCGCTTGAAAACAAAACATTAAGAGATTTAATGGATGTAAAAATTTATGTCGATACAGATGCTGATTTACGCATATTAAGACGTCTTCTTAGAGACACTGAAGAAAGAGGACGTACAATGGATTCTGTAATCAATCAATATCTAAATGTAGTTCGACCAATGCACAATCAATTTATAGAACCTACAAAAAGATACGCAGATATTATTATTCCAGAAGGTGGAAGTAATAAAGTAGCAATCGATATAATGACAACTAAGATTCAAACTTTAGTAAGTAAACAATAGTATTTATATGTAAAGGAAGATGACATAATGGAAAATCAAAAACAATATCCAATGACTCAAGAAGGATTTGAAAAGTTAGAAAACGAACTTGAAGAGTTAAAAACAGTTAAGCGACCTGAAGTCGTGGAAAAAATTAAAGTTGCGCGTTCTTTCGGAGATTTATCAGAGAACTCAGAGTATGATGCCGCTAAAGATGAGCAAGGTTTTATTGAACAAGATATCCAACGTGTAGAACATATGTTGCGTAATGCACTTATTATTGAAGATAATGGTGATAATAACCAAGTGCAATTAGGTAAAACTGTAACTTTTGTAGAACTACCTGGTGATGAAGAAGAAGAATATCAAATTGTCGGTTCTGCAGAATCTGATGCATTTAAAGGAAAAATCTCTAACGAATCACCAATGGCAAAAAGCTTGATTGGGAAAAAATTAGATGATGAAGTACGTGTACCATTACCAAATGGTGGAGAAATCAACGTGAAAATTGTTAATATTAAATAATATAATTAAGTACCCCCTAGTAGTGTTCGTACTGCTAGGGGGTACTTAAAATATATTGTAGTATTTCTATACTTATGGATTGTATTTAAAAAACGTTAAAAGTTATTTTATAGTGTATTTATAAAAAATGACTCTACTTAATAATTAAATATTAAGGTTTTTATGTATTTGCATTTATTATTATTGTTGATAATTATTTACTATTAAACAGAAAAATAAAATGAATGATATAATGATATTGTTGATCACGTAATTAAGTTTTTATTTAAAATTAATTGTAGAAAGTATAAAGGGGGATACGTTTCTGGACTATAAATTAATAAATGAACAAACTATTATGATTTATTTCGAAGCTCAAATAAATCATGAGATTTTTAATAAAGTTCAACAGATTAGACAGTATATTATAAATCAAAAACATCCTGCTATTATAGATATTGTACCGAGTTATAGAGCAATTATGCTTAGTATTGATATCGCCCAATGTGATGTTAACCAAGTAGTTGAAGAACTTAAATTGGATCAATCAGACAATAAATTGGAAGCGCATACAAGAGGAGAAGCTAAGCAAATCAATATCCCTGTCTTTTACGGCGGAGAATATGGTCAAGACCTTAATGAAGTTGCTTCATATAATAATTTATCAGAAGAAGAAGTTGTACAATTACACACAGAAAATACATATTTAATATACATGCTTGGCTTTATGCCTGGTTTTCCATTTTTAGGAGGTTTGAATCCACAATTACATACTCCAAGAAGGCAAGAACCAAGAACAAGTATACCTGCCGGTTCAGTTGGTATTGCTAATAATCAAACTGGTTTATATCCAATGGAATCGCCTGGGGGATGGCAGATAATTGGTCGTACACCAATTCGAGTATTCGATATCAATCGCTCTCCAATGTGCTTGTATAATTCAGGAGATACAATTAAGTTTTATTCTATTGATGAAGAAACGTTTAAGCATATACAACAGTCACAACTACAAGATGATTTCGAAATTTCAAAGTGGGTGAATATATAGTATGAGTATTAAAATATTAAATCCTGGCTTATTTAGTACAGTTCAAGACTTAGGTAGAGTTGGTTATCAAGATCAAGGTTTCTCAACAGCTGGGGCTCTAGATACTTACGCTTTAAGAATAGGGTATACATTAATAGGTAATGATGGACCGGCCATTGAATTCACTATAATTGGGCCGACAATACAATTTCTAAAGGATAATACATTTGTGTTAACAGGTGGGCTTTTTGAAGCGACATTAAACGATCAAGCTATCTCTCACCAAACAGTTATTTTTGTTAAGAAGGGTGATGAATTAAAAATAGGCACAGTTGTTGATGGTGCAAGAGGATATATATTGTTCGGAAAACCACTTGAAATATCAAAAGTAGCTAATAGTTATTCAACACACACCAGAAGTAAGATAGGTGGCTATCATGGCAGAGCGTTAAAGTCTTCTGATGTAATCACATGTCGACAAAATAATATGTACACAGAACGTATAGGTTTGAGTTGTCCAGTTGAGGCGTTAAACCAAGAATTAATTCAGATAATTGAAGGCCCTCAAATAGATAGCTTTAGTGATGAAGGTAAACAAAAGTTAGTAAGCGGAGACTTTGAAATTTCAGAAAAATCTGACCGCATGGGTTTTCGTTTACAAGGCGAAAAAATTGCACCAATGGAATCTGCAGATATTATTTCTGAACCTGTAGCTTTAGGTAGTATACAAGTTCCAAATGATGGTAATCCTATTATTTTATTAAATGATAAGCAAACGGTTGGTGGCTATACTAAAATCGCAACAGTGTGTGCTGCCGATTTATCGATACTTGCACAGAAAAAACCTAATGAAAAGATTAAGTTTGAATGGATTACGGTAGCAACAGCTACAGAAAAGCTAAAGCGAAAAGAGCAAGAGCTTAATGAAAAGCAAAATCAAATATTAAAAGCACCTATTTTCGATTTGTCTCAATTGAGAAAGACTTCAAATCGAATTAATAAATTACTTAAAGGAGAATAATAATGAATTTAGAAAAAGTAGAACAATTAATTAAATTAGTTAAATCAAATGAAGTTAAGAAATTCACTTATAAAGATTTTGAACATGAAATATCAATAGATTTCACAGAAGGTGTAGCTAATAATGTTGTTTCAAATCAACCATCGAATCAGTCAAGCGAAGCATATTCAAACGATACATCTAATGGTGAAACAAATGAATCAAGTTATCAATCAGTCAAATCGCCTATGGTCGGGATATTTTTCTTACAAGATGAGAAAGAGTTAACCAATCCAATAGTAAAGGTTGGTGACGAAATTAAAAAAGGAGATACGATTGGTTACATAGAAGCGATGAAAGTTTTAAATGAGGTAGTAAGTGACGTTTCTGGTGTGGTTGATGAAATTCTTGTCGAGCATGGCTCTAATGTTGAATATAATCAACAGATTATAAGAGTGAAATAAGTTTGAAAAAGGGGTGTTCGTATGTATCGTTGTTTAATCGCAAACAGAGGAGAAATTGCAGTAAGAATTATTCGAGCTTGTAGAGAACTAGGTATTGAAACGGTTGCAATATATGCTCTAGGGGACGAAAAAAGTTTACATGTCAGTTTAGCGGATCAAGCAGTTTGTATTGGTGACGCTAACCCATTAGAAAGTTATTTAAACCAAGATAGAATTATAAGCGCAGCTAAAATTACAGGCGCGAATGCGATTCATCCTGGGTATGGATTTTTATCAGAAAGTTCGTCTTTTGCACGAAAAGTAGAAGATAATGATATCTACTTTATAGGCCCTACGCAAAAAACAATGGAAATGATGGGGGATAAAATTACTGCAAGGCAAACTGTAGATAATGCAGGCGTACCAATTATTCCAGGATCGACTAAAGCTGTAGAATCAATTGGTGAAGTGCAAAACATTGCACAAGAAATTGGCTATCCACTTGTGTTGAAAGCTGCTAGTGGTGGTGGCGGTAAAGGAATTAGAATTGTTAAAACTGAAGATATGCTTGCTAAATCTTTTAAAGAGGCAAAAAGCGAAGGAAAAAAATATTTTGATGATGATCGTATTTATGTAGAAGCCTTTATACTAGTTGCAAAACATGTTGAAGTTCAAGTGATAGGCGATGGGAACGAAAATTACATACATTTAGGCGAAAGAGATTGTTCAGTACAAAGAAAAAATCAGAAGTTGATCGAAGAATCACCGTGTGCAGCTATAACTGATGAAATGAGAGAATCTATGTGTTTAGATGCAGTTAAGGTTGCAAAAGCTTCAAATTATAGGAGCGCAGGTACAATAGAATATTTAGTTACTAAAGATGCATACTATTTCATTGAGATGAATGCGCGTATTCAAGTAGAGCATACTGTAACTGAAATGAGAGCTAATCGCGATTTGTTACAAGCGCAACTTTATTTGATGCAACATGGTACGTTACCATTTAATCAAGAAGATATTATTTTTGATGGTCACGTAATAGAAGCAAGAATTAATGCTGAAAACCCAGAAAGACAATTTCAACCTTCACCAGGTACAGTCCAATCGTTACATTTACCACAAGGTTTTAATATTCGTGTGGACAGTTTGTTATATCATGGGTACACAGTTTCCCCTAATTATGATTCGTTGGTTGCTAAGGTTATTGTTAAATCATCGACTCGCCAATTAGCAATTAAGAAATTGAAAGTAGTACTTGATGAAATGGTTATAGATGGATTTACAACCACCGCAGATTTTCTATATGCTGTATTATCATATCCTTTATATGCGGAAGGAAATGCTGAAGAAGTAGATATCAAGTTTTTAGATAGGCATCAAATTATTAAGGAGGAAACAAAATGAAAGTGGATTTAAATTGCGATTTAGGTGAAGCATTTGGTAATTATTCTTTTGGTGGCGACAAAGATATTATCCCACTCGTTACATCAGCAAATATTGCTTGTGGTTTTCATGCTGGTGATCAACATGTTATGAATCAAACGATTGCACTCGCAAAAAAACATGATATTGGAATTGGTGCACATCCAGGTTTACCGGACTTGCAAGGGTTTGGTCGCAGAAATATGGATATTACACCGAATGAGATTTACGATATTGTAGTTTATCAACTTGGTGCACTTTCAGGATTTTGTAAAATACATGATGTTTCATTGAATCATGTCAAACCTCATGGAGCGCTATATCAAATGGGAGCAAGAGATAAAGCAATTGCACAAGCAATTGCGCAAGCAGTTTATGACTTTGATGAATCACTGATATTTGTTGGACTATCAAATACATTGCTTATATCTGAAGCTAAATCAGTAGGGTTAACAACTGCTTCAGAAGTGTTTGCTGACAGACGCTATGAAGATGATGGACAGCTTGTAAGTAGGAAAGATGCCAATGCACTTATTACAGATACAAATGAAGCTATCGAACAAGTTATAAATATGGTAAAATCACAAAAAGTTATTACCAAAAATAACAATACAATAGGTATAGAAGCTGATACTATTTGCGTACATGGAGATGGTGCGCATGCGCTTGAATTTGTATCGCAAATAAGAGAAAGATTATCGAAAGAAGGTATTTCTATTTCAAGGCTGGAGGGCTAAATTATGGGGGAAAGATTAAAGTCAGATGAGCAAGAATTTAAGTTTACTAAGAACCACAAAAGACTACTATTAGGGTCAGTATTTTTAATGGCGACATCTGCAATAGGGCCAGCATTTTTAACACAAACTGCTGTTTTTACTGCACAATTTGCATCAAGTTTTGCGTTTGCAATTTTGTTATCAATAATTATTGACATAGGTGCACAAATCAATATTTGGCGTGTATTAGTTGTAACTGGAAAACGAGGACAAGAAATAGCTAATGAAATATTCAATGGGCTAGGAACATTTATTTCTATTCTTATCGCAATAGGCGGTCTCGCATTTAACATTGGTAATATTGCTGGTGCTGGACTAGGCCTAAATGCCATATTTGGATTAGACGTTAAAATTGGTGCAGCAATTACCGCCGTCTTATCAATTGGTATTTTTATTAGTAAAAGCGGACAGAAAATAATGGATGTAGTTACAATGTTCTTAGGCGTATTGATGATTATTGTAGTAGCATTTGTTATGTTCAAAGCTAATCCACCTTATGCTGAAGCGGCCAAACATATAGTGATGCCTGAGCAACCACTTGCACTAGTCTTGCCTATAATTACTTTAGTCGGTGGTACGGTTGGTGGTTATATTACTTTTGCAGGAGCACATAGAATATTAGACTCAGGCATTCAAGGGAAGGCATACTTACCATTTGTAAATAAAGCAGCCATCTCAGGTATTTTAACAACAGGTGTTTTAAGAACATTGCTATTCTTAGCAGTACTAGGTGTAGTAGTTACAGGCGTAACATTAAACTCAGAAAACCCACCAGCTTCTGTGTTTGAACATGTTCTAGGACCGATAGGACGTAATATTTTTGGTGTTGTATTATTTGCTGCAGCCATGTCATCAGTTATTGGTTCTGCATATACGAGTGCTACGTTCTTAAAAACACTTCATAAATCAGTCTATAATAAAACAAATATTATTGTAATTAGTTTTATTGTGTTTTCAACTTTAGTGTTCTTATTACTAGGTAAGCCTGTAACACTATTAATAGTTGCAGGGGCATTAAATGGTTTGATTTTACCAATTACGTTAGGTACAATATTAATTGCTAGTAAACGTAAATCTATAGTTGGAGATTATAAACACCCAACGTGGATGCTGATTTTTGGTATTGTTGCAGTCATAGTAACTATTGTAACAGGAGTGTTCTCATTACAAGGACTAACTGAATTATTTGGTAGTTAATAAATAATTTTATAAAACCCTGTAAGTAATGTCATTGATGCATACTTACAGGGTTTTAACTATTATTTGCGTAATAATTAAATATGATAGAAATAGTTTAGATTAATAATCGAAATAGATAATGAATTGAGTATTTGGAATTTGAATAAAAACATAGAACTAATATCGAGCTATTTCTTTAAATGTGGTAGAATAACAAAGGCTAGGATTTTAAGATGAGGTGAATAAATGTGATTGGTATTATAGGTGCTATGGAAGAAGAAGTAGCAATCTTAAAAGATAAAATAAAAAATTTAGAAGAAATTAAAATCGCGCATGTAATCTTTTATAAAGGGAATTTAGAAGGCAAAGACATAATTCTTACACAGAGTGGTATTGGTAAAGTGAATGTAGCGATTTCAACTACATTATTAATTAATCAATTTAAGCCTAACTTAATTATTAACACAGGTTCTGCTGGTGCACTAGACAAATCATTAAATGTAGGAGATGTTGTCGTAAGTGATACGGTTGCCTATCATGATGCAGACGCAAGAGCTTTTGGCTATCAATTAGGACAAATCCCACAAATGCCGGCGCAATTTGTTGCAGATAAAGAATTAATAGATAAAGCAATTGAAGCTATTAAGCAACAACAAATCAATGCCAAGACAGGCTTGATCGTTAGTGGGGATAGTTTTATTGGTACAAGTGAACAACGCACGGCAATTAAAGCAAATTTTCCGCAAGCTATGGCAGCGGAAATGGAAGCCACGGCGATTGCACAAACTTGTCATCAATTCAACATGCCATTTATAATTACTCGAGCAATTTCAGATTTAGCAGATGGCGATGCGGGTATAACATTTGAAGCATTTTTAGAAAAAGCAGCAATATCTTCAAGTGGAATCGTAGAACACTTAATTAAAACTATATAAAAAGGTGAAAATAAAATGGGTATGATAAAGCATTATTTTATGCCAAATGAATATGTTCAATCTATTTTTCAAATAGATATTGAAAAACTTGCAGCATCTGGTGTTAAAGGTATAATTACAGATTTAGATAATACACTTGTAGGATGGGATGTAGCAAATCCAACAGAGGCTGTTAAGCAATGGTTTGAACAAGCAAAAGAAGCAGGTATTACAGTAACAATTGTTTCTAATAATAATAAACAACGTGTTGGAAGTTTTTCAGAATCATTAAAAGTTGATTATATATTTAGGGCGAAAAAACCAAGAGGTAGAGCTTTTAACCAAGCATCAAAATTAATGAATTTGAAACCCTCTGAGATTGTAGTAATAGGAGATCAAATGCTAACAGATGTATTTGGTGGTAATAGAAGAGGCTTATTTACAATTATGGTTGTTCCTGTAAAGCAAACAGATGGTTTTATAACAAAATTTAATCGTTTAATCGAGCGAAGATTGTTACAACACTTTAGAAAAAAAGGTTATATTACATGGGAGGAAAACTGATTGGCTGAAACTGAAATATTGAAATGTATTGGTTGCGGTGCTCCATTACAAGCTGAAGATCCAAATGCGCCCGGTTATGTACCAGAACATAATTTATACCGCGAGGATGTCATTTGTAAAAGATGCTTTAGATTAAAGAATTACAACGAAGTACAAGATGTAGGGTTAGATAGTGAAGACTTCTTAAAATTACTTAATGGCTTAGCTGATAGAAGCGGTATTGTTGTTAATGTAGTTGATGTATTTGATTTTGAAGGTTCATTTATTAATGCAATTAAACGTATTGTAGGTAACAAAAAGATTATTTTAGTAGCCAATAAAGTAGATTTATTACCTAAACAAATTAATAAGCGTCGTGTGAAAGAGTGGCTGAAAAAGACAGCTAGAAAATATGGGCTAGAAGCTGATGATGTTGTACTTATTTCTGCTGAAAAAAATGAAGGGATTGAAGATTTATTAAATTCAATCAATACATTAAGAAACAGTGAAGACGTTTATATTGTAGGTACGACAAATGTAGGTAAATCAACGCTTATTAATAAATTAATTGAACGAAGTGTTGGCGAAAAAGACGTAGTAACAACATCAAGATTTCCAGGTACGACTTTAGATATGATTGATATTCCTTTAGACGATACTTCTTTCATGTATGATACACCTGGTGTTATTCAAGAACATCAAATGACACATTATGTCACTGAAAATGAACTTAAGACAATCATGCCGAAAAAGGAAGTTAAACAACGTATATACCAATTAAATGAAGGTCAAACTCTATTCTTTGGTGGACTAGCAAGAATCGATTACGTAAGTGGTGGGAAACGACCACTAGTCTGTTATTTTTCTAACGAATTAAATATACACCGTACCAAAACTGAAAATGCCAATGAATTATGGCGCAATCAGTTAGGTGCTGTACTTGCGCCACCTAATAACCCAGAGCATTTTGACTTAAAAAATGTTAAAGCGGTAAGGTTGGAAACTGGAAAAGAAAAACGCGACGTGATGATTTCTGGTTTAGGGTTTATTACAATTGATGAAGGTGCTAAAGTTATAATTCGCGTACCTAAAAATGTTGATGTAGTATTAAGAAATTCAATAATGTAAGGTGGCATAAACATGAAATATGCGGTAATAGGTAACCCAATAGTACATTCATTATCCCCGATCATGCATAATGCGAATTTTGAAGCGTTAAACAATCCATCATCTTATGAAGCAATTAACATACCAGAAGACCAATTTCACCTAATCAAAGAAATTATTGATGAAAAAGCACTTTCTGGATTTAATGTGACGATTCCTCATAAAGAAAATATATTGCCATATCTAGATGAAATAGATGATCAATCCAAGACAGTTGGCGCTGTTAATACAGTGAAAATTGAAGATGGTAAATGGATTGGCTACAATACAGATGGTATTGGGTATGTAACTGGCTTAAAACAGGTATATCCAGATTTGGAAAATGCTTATATATTAATTTTAGGCGCTGGCGGTGCAAGTAAAGGTATTGCAAATGAATTAGTTAAGCATGTACACTCTAAATTAACAATTGCTAATAGAACTTTGAAACGTTTTGAAAATTGGGATTTAGATGTGAACCAAATTACTTTGGAAGAAGCTGAAAAAGCACTAGATGAATTTGATATCGTGATTAATACAACACCTGCCGGTATGCATGAAAACAAGGAAGTAGTTATAAATCTAGATAATTTAGATTCGCGAACTTTAGTTAGTGATATTGTGTATGTACCTTTTAAAACGCCTATTTTAGAAATAGCAGAAGCGAAAGGAAATCCAATTCACAATGGCCTTGATATGTTTGTATATCAAGGGGCAGAGAGTTTTAAAATATGGACAAATGAACTACCTCAAATCCAAATTATGAAAGAGGCAGTTTTAAAGCATTTATAAAGGAGCTAATTATGTTAACAGGTAAGCAAAAAAGATTTTTACGCAGTAAAGCCCATAATGTCGACCCAACTTTTCAAATAGGTAAAGCGGGTATAAATGATAATATGGTAGATCAACTACAAGATATTTTAGAAAATAGAGAACTAATTAAAATACATGTGTTACAAAATAATTCTGAAGATAAAAATGATTTAGCACAGACTTTAAGTGATGCAACGCGTAGTGACATTGTGCAAGTAATCGGGTCTATGATTGTGTTGTATAAAGAATCTCAAGACAATAAGCAAATACAATTACCATAATGACAAAATCAATCGTAATATATGGTGGGCAGTTTAACCCGATTCATCTTGCTCACATGGTAGTAGCTAGTGAAGTTAATGATGTCATTAAACCAGATGTATTTTATTTTTTACCAAGTTATATGTCACCTTTAAAGGTTCATGATGACTACTTAGATGCAAATCATAGGGTTACAATGATTCACAATGTTATTAAAGAACTTGGATTCGGCGAAGTTTATTTAGACGAAATAGAGCGAAAAGGACAGAGTTATACATTTGATACCGTTCGTTCTATATTACAAGAAAACCCCGAAGCTAAAATATATTTGGTAATTGGCACTGATCAGTATAATCAGCTAGATAAGTGGTATAAAATAGATGAATTAAAAGAGCTCATCACATTTGTAATTGTTAATAGAGACAAGGCACAACAAAGTGTTGATGCAGATATGATAGCAATTACAATCCCGCGCATTGATATTAGTTCAACGTTAATTAGAGATAGAATAAAATCTAATAGGAATATCCAGGTTTTGGTTCCTCCAAGTGTTGAACAATATATCCGAGAGGAAGGATTATATGAAAATTGATCAAGCAGTTGAAATTGTTAAGGATAAATTGCCTGAAAAAAGGTTTAACCATTCATTAAGAGTAGCAGAAACAGCTGTGAAATTAGCAGACATTTATGATGGGGACAAAGATAAAGCTGAACTTGCAGGTGTTTTACATGATTATTCAAAGTATGATGACCTAGGTTCAATGTATCAAATTGTTACACAACAAGATTTAGATCGCAATTTACTAAGTTATGGCTCTGAAATATTACACGGCCCAGTTTGCGCAGTAATTATGAAAGAACACTATGGTATTAAAGATGAAGAAGTATTACTTGCAATTAAAAATCATACGACTGGCCGTGCCCAAATGACGAAAACCGAAAAACTTGTATTTATTGCAGATTATATAGAACCAGGCCGTCAGACCCCAGGCGTTGAAGAAATTAGAGATTTAGCATACAATCAAGGTAGCTTAGATAAAACTATATATGAAATATCTAAGCGAACAGTGTTATATTTAATTAATAAAGATATTAATGTTTATGACGCAACGATTGCATGTTTAAATTATTATAATTACAGTGACGAAAGAGTAAAGGATGATTAGATGAAATCAGATCAACTATTAAAGCTAGCTGTCGAAGCAACAGAGAATAAAAAAGCAGAAGATATTATTTCATTAAATATGAAAGGTATTAGCGATATGACAGATTATTTCGTAGTTTGTCACGGAAATAATGAAAAACAAGTTCAATCAATTGCACGAGCAGTTAAAGACGCAGCTAATGAAGCAGAAATTGAAGTTAAGCGTATGGAAGGCTTTAATGAAGCGAGATGGATTCTTATTGATTTAGCAAATGTAGTCGTACACGTTTTCCACAAAGACGAAAGAGATTATTATAATATTGAAAAATTATATAGAGATGCACCATTAGAATCATATAGACAGGTAGTTTATTAATTATGTCTCAATATGAAGAAATGAGCCTGTTTTACGATCAGTTAACGCTTGATCAACCTTATGAGTCTTGGTTAGAGATTGTAAATTATTTTGCAGAAAATAAAGGCTCTATCCTAGATATAGGATGCGGTACAGGCAGCTTAACGTCATTATTTAATGAATTTAAACAAGTGACTGGGATGGACCTTAGTATCGATATGCTTGCGATAGCAACACAAAAATCAGAACATGTTAATTGGCTAGAAGGCGATATGACTGATTTTCAACTCAACACATCATTTGATGTTATCACTATTTTTTGCGATTCATTAAATTATCTACCAGAGACAGAGCATGTTGTTGCTACTTTCAAACGTATTTTCGAGCATTTAGATAATAATGGTGTATTTATGTTTGATGTACACACAAGTTTTAAAATGGATACTTTATTTAATAATCAAAGTTATATAGATGAATCGGATGATGTATTTCTTGGATGGGAAGCTGTTAAAGGTGAAGAACCATTAAGTGTATGGCATGATATGTCATTTTTCATTAGGCAATCTGATGGTAAGTATAATCGATTTGATGAATCTCACTATCAGCGTACCTATCTAGAATCAGAATACAAGGATATGCTTGCTCAAGTAGGTTTTAAGGATATTCAGACATTTGTTGATTTTGAAATTGATAATCATGATGCTGAAGGGCACCGCTTGTTTTTCATTGTTAAAAAATAAAAGTAAAATCACTCCTTTGTACGTGTATTGTATAAAGGAGTGATTTTTATGTTGTTTCAATGGGAAAGATGGAAAGAAATTATTAACAAATATAAAATTATATTTAGCATTATTTCAATCGTTTTATTACTAACACTTATTTTTTTAGGCAATAAATTTATTCACACGGATGACAAAGAGATGAACGAAATTTCAACAGTATCTATAAATAAAGCTGCAAGTGAATCTCAATCTAATGAAACTGAATCCAATATTAAACGCAAAGAAAATCCTAGAAAATCCAAAAATGAAGTTATTATTGTAGATGTAAAAGGTGCGGTTAAACATCCTAATATCTACGAGATGAAGTCTACAGATAGAGTCAAACAGTTATTAGATAAAGCGCAGGTTTTGGATAATGCAGATCTTTCAACGATTAACCTTGCAGAAAAGTTGTTGGACCAAAAAGTTATTTATATTCCCCAAAAGGGAGAAACAGCAGTCGCAAGTACTAATGATTCAAGTAAATCAAATAACCATCAACAAGACCAAACGCTAGCTTTGAAAACTGAATTGAACGATAGACAAGAAGGGAAAATAAACTTAAATAGTGCTAGCGAAACTCAATTGTTAAGTGTAAATGGTATTGGTCCTACAAAAGCTAAATCTATTATTGAATATAGAGAGCAACATGGCAATTTTGAATCAGTGGAGCAATTGAAAGAAGTTAAAGGCATAGGGTCAAAAACACTGGAAAAGATAAGTGATTATTTTGTAGTTTAAGTTTTTGTTGCATTTTTAAATGATACAAATTAACCTATAATTAAATCAAAATTTTATTTTAATCAAAAGACGGAGGCTATCATCATGGATCGCATTAAATGGGAAGAATATTTTATGGCACAAAGTCATTTATTGGCATTACGCTCTACGTGTCAACGCTTGTCAGTAGGCGCTACTGTTGTAAAGGATAATAGAATTATAGCTGGAGGATACAACGGGTCTGTATCAGGTGAGGTTCATTGCATTGATGAAGGTTGTTTATTAGAAGATGGTCACTGTATACGCACTATACATGCTGAAATGAATGCCTTATTACAGTGTGCTAAACAGGGAGTATCTACTGATGGTGCAACAATTTATGTTACTCATTTTCCTTGTTTGAATTGTACGAAGTCAATTATACAAGCAGGAATTAAAACAATTTATTACGCTGAAGATTATCACAATCACGATTATGCGTTGAAATTATTAGATCAATCAGGTATCGAACACACGAAAATCCCTTTCAATCAAGAACATGTAGCACAATACTTAATGAATCAATAACTTTTTGATTTTTTATGCATTAGCATATTTAGTTGGTATTTTATGGCTACATGTCAAATCATTGTCGATGCTGATCTTTTTAATCATAATGGTGATAGGTATTAGAAAAAGATTAAGATGGTTTCAAATGCTATTCATTATATTAATATCAATATTATCTAATATTTATTTTCAATATCATTTAAAAGTGACAGTTGAACAACATAACTTTTTAACGAAACAAACTGTGCATACTCAAGCTTATTTTATAAACAAGCCAAATTTGAACAATAAAAAATTAACTGGAAACGTCAAAATAGGAAAGCGTACTTTTAAATATTATTATCAAATAAAAAGTGAAAATGCTAGGGCAGTACAATCAAAAATTGTTTGGCAAAATTGCAAAATTGATGCCATATTTAAGTCGTACAACAATCACCCGTATAGCCAATTATCACTTTTTATAAATAATATTGATTTTAATAGTTGTTATAAATCCAAAAGCGATTATTCATATATTTTAGATTATCACAAACAGTACGTATTAGAACGACTTAAGCATTTACACATAGAATCTACGGGTAAGGTTTTTGCACTTATAAGTGGTGACGTATCAGAAATTAGTAAAGACGACATTGATAAATATAAAGAAATTGGGATATATCATCTATTAGCCATTAGTGGAATGCATATAGGTACATTAACAAGCATATTATATTTTTTGTTAAACCATATGAAATGCCCAATCGTTATCATTAAAATAGTTATTTGCGTTATTTTATCATTATATGTTTTTTATATAGATTTAGCTCCAAGTGCTATAAGAGCAACTATAACTTGTCTCTTGTTAATTATATTATCTAAATCAATTGCAAAAAATACGCTTAATTTACTATCACTATCATTTATTTTTATGACTTCGCTTCATCCACCTTTTATCTATCATTTAGGCTTTCAATTTTCTTTTCTTATCACATTTTTTATTTTGTTTGCTCTTCCAATATTAGAAAAAGCTCATTTGATAAAAAATATTTTCTATCTATCTTTAATTGCGCAACTGGGTTCATTTATTATAAGTGCTATTTATTTTAATCATATTCAATGGATTGGTATTATAACTAACCTATTTTTTGTACCTTTTTATACATTTATACTATTTCCATTTGTTATTTTCATCGTTATCCTCTTACATTTTCCCCTAGAACTAAGCTTTCTTAGCACACCACTAAATTTATTAATGACGTTTCATGATGTAGTTATCAATCTATTCATACACATGAACATTTATAAATGGCATGTACCTGAACTTAATGAAATATTTATTACTTTAACTTTTGTTACAGTTTTTATAGCATTAGTTTTTTTAGTTCATAAATATTATGTATGTTTTATCATAACTGTGCTTATTTTGTATATCATTTCTACAATCATTCCTCATGATGATTCTTATAAATTAACAATGTTAAATGTGAATCAAGGAGATGCATTTCTATTCGAAACAAATGAACGAGAAAGCATACTTATTGATACTGGTGGCACATCGATGTACTCAGCTAGGGATTCAGCAATGAAAGGAAATCATAATATTGCTAAATATCATATAATACCTACACTTAAAAAGCACGGTCTAACATCTTTAGATTATATTATTATTTCACATCCCCACGTGGATCATATAGGTGAAT
Organism: Staphylococcus xylosus NJ; assembly: GCF_000338275.1. Lineage (GTDB taxonomy): Bacteria > Bacillota > Bacilli > Staphylococcales > Staphylococcaceae > Staphylococcus > Staphylococcus xylosus_B. Next base: position 579,290 of record NZ_ANMR01000043.1, on the reverse strand, counting down.
TAAGTTACTTAATAACTAAGTTCAAGATAAAAAATATAATCATTAATACAACGAGTTTTAATATGAATAAATTAAAGACTTTAATCCACCAAAGTGAGAGAAATCATATAAAGCTAATTGATTTTAAAAACATACAACAATTTAACTTAGGTAAAGCAAATATTACTTTACTTGATACAACAATTAAGTATTCACAGGATTTAAATGAACATTCTATTGTAACTTTTATAGAATATAATAAGATTAAAATGTTGTTTATGGGAGATGCTACCACTAATAATGAACAAATACTTTTGCGTAATTTTAAATTGTCAAAGATAGATATACTAAAAGTGGGTCATCATGGAAGCAAAACAAGTACTAGCAATGAATTTTTACAAAAAATACAACCAACAATTTGTCTTGTTTCTGTAGGTAAGACAAATCGGTACCATCTACCGAATCAAGAAGTTATAACTAAATTAAAAAGGTTAGGTGCTCAAGTTTTCCAATCAAATGAGTATGGAGAGGTAACTATAAAATTAAATTCCCAATTAACTATAAATACCGAAATGAACCAATGATTTTATGTAGAGAGATCAACTTCTCCATGCTATAATAATTAAATGCGTAATAGTGATGAAAGGGTGCTAAAGATGAGCGATAAGATAATTACAATTTACGGTGAAGTACCTGAACTTATTGAAAAAAAGTCAGCTGAGGTCATTAACCGTTACTTGAATGCCCCTAAAGATGATTTTAACTTTGTTAAATATAATTTATATGAAAGTGATTTATCTCCTATAATTGAAGAAACACTAACCTTACCATTTTTTTCTGACAAAAAAGCAGTATTAGTTCAAAATGCATATGTATTTACAGGCGAAAAAGCGCCAAAAGACCTAAATCATAATACTGATCAACTAATTGAATTTATTGAAAAATATGATGGGGAAACTTTAATAATATTTGAAGTCTATCAATCAAAATTAGATGAAAGAAAAAAGTTAGTTAAAACTTTAAAGAAACACGCTAATTTAATCAAAATTGAACAAATGACCGAAGAAGAGATAAAAAAATGGATGAAAAATGAACTTCACGAAAATTACAAAGATATAAAACAAGATGCGTTAGACTTATTTTTAGAACTTACGGGTATTAATTTTAATATTGTAAAACAAGAACTTGAAAAAGTAATACTATTTTTAGGTGATAGGGCTACGATTAATAAGCAAGATGTCCATCAAATTGTTAATAGAAGTTTAGAACAAAATGTCTTTTTATTAACTGATTATATTCAGAAAAATAAAAAATCCCAAGCTATACAATTGGTCAAAGACTTGATAGCAATGAAAGAAGAACCAATTAAATTATTAGCATTAATTACAAGTAATTATCGCTTATTTTATCAATGTAAAATATTAGATCAAAAAGGCTACAGCGGCCAACAAATAGCTAAAACAATCAATGTACATCCATACCGTGTTAAATTAGCTTTGAACCAATCAAGAAATTATCAATTAGAGAAGTTATTAAACATAATTGATACATGTACAGAAACAGATTATAAATTGAAGTCATCATATATGGATAAACAATTGATTTTAGAACTGTTTATATTGTCACTTTAATTATATACAAATAGTCACGATTAACTTAATGAAGTGAGATTTGACAGTATTAAAATAGTTTTTCTAGTGGATTTTTAACTAATTGATTTTGGATTTTTAAATAGTATCATTTTATGTTAAATCTAAATGATATATTGAATTTGTCCATAGAATTTGGCTGTTGATAATACTTTTATATTGTCGACAGTCTTTTTGTTTAATAAGCAAATACCAAGAGATAGATGTTTGATGAGTTTTTGAAAGATAAGTTTGCAAGACTGGTCACACTAAAAAGATTATGATATATAAATTAAACCAAGGTGGTATATATTATCTTGAATAAATTAATTGATGAAGGGTGACTGCTATTTTAAAAATAATTATACAAATATAAATAAACAAACCTTAGGCGAACTATCACCTAAGGTTTGTTTGATTAGTAGACTCGAGCAGTTGCTTGAATCTGTTTATTATTTAGCAGCTGTCATTAATGAAGACTTGATACGAGCAGCTTTGTTAGTGTGGATTAAGTTGCGTTGTGCAGCTTTATCTACTTTTTTCAAAGCAAAGCTCACTAAGTCAGCTTTGTTATCAGCACCAGCTTCTATAGCTGAATGAGCTCTCTTAACTGCTGTACGCATTTCATTTTTTTGAGAAATATTACGAGCTTCAGCAGTATGTGTTGTGTTAACACGTTTAATTGCAGATTTAATGTTTGGCATGTGTGTCACCTCCTAAAAGTGATCTTCGCTATCAAAGTTAATTTGATTACAACAAGAAATATTTTATCAAAACAAGCAACTTTCTGCAATCATTTATTTATCTAAGGCGCGTAAAAGAGATATAAATGATACAATCTACTATAGAAAGATAAAAAAGTAACACAAAAGTTCAATTCAAAATCTCTTTAAAATGTTATGACTTAATGAGTATTACTGTTAAAATACTTTGCAAGTTTGCAATTAACTATTAAAAACGTTATTATATCAAAGAATGTCATACATATTACGGGCTAGAATTATGAAAGTGAGAAGGATAATACATGGATAAACAAGAACGCTATAATCGACGTAAAAATATTAGAAACTTTTCCATTATCGCACATATAGACCATGGTAAATCTACATTAGCTGATAGAATTTTAGAAAATACAAAATCAGTCGAGACTAGAGACATGCAGTCTCAATTATTGGATTCTATGGATTTAGAAAGAGAACGCGGTATAACAATTAAATTAAATGCAGTACGTTTAAAATATGATGCTAAAGATGGGGAAACATATACGTTCCACTTAATCGATACACCAGGGCATGTCGATTTTACTTATGAGGTGTCTAGATCACTTGCTGCATGTGAAGGTGCTATATTAGTTGTGGATGCGGCACAAGGTATAGAGGCACAAACTTTAGCTAATGTGTATTTAGCACTTGATAATGATTTAGAATTATTACCAGTTATCAATAAAATAGATTTGCCAGCGGCAGAACCCGAACGAGTGAAACAAGAATTAGAAGACGTTATCGGTATCGATAAAGATGATGTAGTACTGGCAAGTGCAAAATCAAATATTGGTATTGAAGATATCTTAGAGAAAATCGTTGAAGTAGTACCACCGCCTGAAGGTGACCCAGAAGAACCTTTAAAAGCACTTATATTCGATTCAGAATATGATCCATATAGAGGAGTTATATCTTCTATCAGGGTGGTGGAAGGTATTGTAAAAGCAGGCGATCGTATTAAAATGATGGCAACTGGCAAAGAATTCGAAGTGACTGAAGTTGGTATCAATACACCAAAACAATTACAAGTTGATGAATTGACTGTCGGTGATGTTGGTTATATCATTGCTAGCATTAAAAATGTAGATGATTCACGTGTAGGGGACACAATTACCCATGCCGATAGACCAGCGGCTGAACCATTACAAGGTTATAAGAAAATGAATCCAATGGTCTTCTGTGGTCTATTCCCAATTGATAACAAAGATTATAATGATTTAAGAGAAGCACTAGAAAAATTACAATTAAATGACGCTTCGTTAGAATTTGAGCCTGAATCATCACAAGCTTTAGGTTTTGGTTATCGCACAGGTTTCTTAGGTATGTTGCATATGGAAATTATCCAAGAACGTATTGAGCGTGAATTTGGAATAGAACTTATTGCCACAGCGCCTTCAGTTATTTATGAATGCATCTTAAAAACAGGCGATGAAGTAACGGTGGATAATCCTGCGAACATGCCTGATAGAGATAAGATAGAAACAATATACGAGCCATTTGTGCGCGCGACTATGATGGTTCCTAATGACTATGTAGGTGCAGTAATGGAGTTATGCCAACGCAAACGTGGTCAATTTATAAATATGGAATATATGGATGATATTCGTGTGAATATTATTTATGAGATCCCATTATCAGAAGTAGTGTTCGATTTCTTTGATCAGTTAAAATCTAATACTAAGGGGTATGCTTCATTCGATTATGAATTTATCGATAATAAAGAAAGTGATTTAGTGAAGATGGATATCTTGTTAAATGGTGAGAAAGTAGATGCTTTAAGCTTTATCGTGCATAAAGAATTTGCATATGACCGAGGAAAAGCTTTAGTCGAGAAACTTAAAACGCTGATACCTAGACAACAGTTCGAAGTTCCTGTACAAGCAGCTGTAGGACAAAAAATCGTAGCAAGAACGAATATTAAATCAATGGGTAAAAATGTTTTGTCTAAATGTTATGGTGGCGACATTACTCGTAAGAGAAAACTTTTAGAAAAACAAAAAGCTGGTAAAGCTAAAATGAAAGCAGTAGGTAATGTTGAAATCCCTCAAGACGCTTTCTTAGCTGTACTTAAGATGGATGAAGATTAATATAAATTAAAAATTGGGGCCTTAAATCCAAAAGATTTATGGCCCAGTTTTTTATGATGATTCTAAGTCTTTAATAAACGAAAGAAGGTGCACGCAATATGGAAGTGAAAAGTGCATATATCCATATTCCATTTTGTGTAAGAATATGTACATATTGTGATTTCAATAAATATTTTATACACAATCAACCAGTAGATGAATATTTAGATTGCTTAATTAAAGAGATGTGCGATAGCGAGGTTAGAGTTTTAGAAACTGTGTTTGTAGGCGGCGGAACACCAACAGCATTAAGTTATGAACAACTGAAGCGATTACTAATTGCAATTACTGATACGTTTAAAATTAAAGGTGAGTTTAGTTTTGAAGCTAATCCAGATGAATTGACAATTGAAAAAGTTCGATTATTAAAAGATTTTGGTGTAAATAGATTGTCAATGGGCGTACAAACGTTTAAACCTGAACTTTTAAAAATATTAGGTAGGACACATCATACTACTGATATATATCAAGCTGTCACTAACGCGCGTGCAGTAGGCATCCCTTCTATAAGTTTAGATTTGATGTACCATTTACCACAACAAACGTTAGAAGATTTTAAGGATAGTTTAGAAAAGGCATTGAGCATGGATATTGATCATATTTCAAGTTATGGACTTATATTGGAACCTAAAACACAATTTTATAATATGTATAAAAAAGGTAAGTTGAAAATTCCAAATGAAGATATTGGTGAAGAAATGTACGAGTATCTAATTGAGAGAATGAATAAGTCTGATTTGCATCAATATGAAATTTCAAATTTTGGGAAAACAGGCCATGAATCGGAACACAATAAAGTTTATTGGAAAAATGAAGGGTATTATGGTTTTGGTGCAGGTGCAAGTGGCTATGTGAATGGTGAACGTTACAGTAATGTTAATCCTGTAAATCACTATATAAAAAAAGTGAACAGCAATGAAAGACCTATATTACAATCAACTTATCCAACGAAAACAGAACAAATGGAAGAAGAAATGTTCTTAGGTTTGAGAATGAATAAAGGTGTAAGTAAAAATAGGTTTTTTGAAAAATTTGATCAAACAGTTGAGCAAGTTTATGAGCAGTCGCTTAAAGATTTAACTCAAAAAGGACTTATTGTTGAACAAGATGACTACATTTCTATGACTGATCGCGGAAAAGTCGTCGGAAACTTAGTGTTTGAATCTTTTTTACTTAATGTATAAAAATTTATAAAAATCCAGTGCTTTAACATTGACTTACTTTGACCAATTTGATAAATTATAATTAGCACTTGAAACAAAGGAGTGCTAATGAGGTGAAAACATGATTAGTGATAGACAATTAAGCATACTAAATGCAATTGTTGAAGATTATGTTGATTTAGGTCAGCCAATTGGTTCAAAAACACTGATTGAACGGCATAAATTGAATGTTAGTCCTGCTACTATTAGGAATGAGATGAAGCAATTAGAGCTTCTTGAACTAATAGAGAAGACGCACACGTCGTCAGGACGATATCCTTCAGAATCAGGTATCAGATATTATGTGAATCAATTATTACAAGAAACATCTCATCAACAACAAACTAAAATTCAACGTTTGAGAGATTTATTAGTTGAAAACCATTATGATATTGCGACTTCACTCAGTGATTTTGCAAATGAACTTTCAAATCAATCTCAGTATACAACGTTGGTAATGCGTCCAAATCATAAAAAAGATATTATTAATAACATTCATTTGTTTAGAGCAAATGCTTATTTGGTTATAATGGTTGTTGTATTCTCATCAGGTCATGTTGAAAACTTACATTTAGCATCTCAAGTTCCATTATCAAATAATGAACTTACAAATGTTTCTAATTTTGTTACTGCTAAATATAACGAGTGGAACGATCATCATTTTGAAAACGACTTGAATACTTTTGTGAAATCAGATATTGAAAAAGATTTTATAAAAGACATGTTGAATACAATAGATATTCATTTTGATAATCAAAGTAATGGCATTTTTATGGGCGGAAAGGTTAAACTCATAGATGCGTTGAATGAAACGAACGTATCATCAATTCAACCGATTCTACAATATATAGAATCGAATAAAATCACACAATTACTTGATCAAATGTCTAATTCAGCTATTAATGTCAAAATTGGTCATGAAATTGAATCAAGTTTAAGTGATATTTCAATCGTTACAAGTGAATATCACATTGATGATAGACTTAAAGGTCAAATTGCGGTTATCGGACCAACGGCAATGAATTATCAGAACGTAATCAGATTACTAAATACGATTTGGTAATTAACAATTGTATTGGAGGGCAGACAATGACAGAAAAAAATGAATCAGTTTTCGACCAAAACGAAGATGTAAATGAACAAACTTCAGAAGAAAATACGGTTGAAAACACTGATGAAACTACAGAAACATCACAAGATAATCTGCAGGAGGACGATTCACAAAATATCTCAGAAGACGTAGATCCTAAAGATGAAGAAATTCAACAATTGAAAAAAGATGTTCAAGAAAATGAAGAAAAATATTTAAGATTATACGCTGAATTTGAAAACTATAAGCGTAGAATTCAAAAAGAAAACCAGACAATGAAAGAGTATAAAGCACAAGATGTTTTAAATGATATCTTACCAACAATAGATAACATTGAACGTGCTTTACAAATTGATGGCGAAGATGAACAGTTTAAATCACTTAAAAAAGGTGTGGAAATGGTTCATGAAAGCTTATTAAATGCATTGAAAAATAATGGTTTAGAAAAAATAGAAACTGAAGGTCAACAATTTGATCCTAACTTCCACCAAGCTGTAGTTCAAGATGATAATCCTGATTTCGAATCTGGACAAATTACTCAAGAACTACAAAGTGGTTATAAATTGAAAGAAAGAATTTTAAGACCTTCAATGGTTAAAGTAAATCAATAAATTATTTTATTGTTGAAAACACCAAATTTTCAAACATAACAGGAGGAATTTATTTATGAGTAAAGTAATAGGTATTGACTTAGGTACAACAAATTCATGTATTGCAGTATTAGAAGGCGATGAGCCAAAAGTAATTCAAAATCCTGAAGGTGCTAGAACAACACCATCTGTAGTTGCATTTAAAAATGATGAAACTCAAGTAGGTGAAGTTGCTAAGCGTCAAGCAATCACTAACCCTAACACAATTCAATCTATCAAACGTCACATGGGTACAGATTACAAAGTAGACGTTGAAGGTAAATCATATACACCACAAGAAATTTCAGCAATGGTATTACAAAACCTTAAAAGTACAGCAGAAGATTACTTAGGCGAAAGCGTAGATAAAGCTGTTATTACAGTTCCTGCATACTTCAATGACAGTGAACGCCAAGCTACTAAAGATGCTGGTAAAATTGCTGGTTTAGAAGTTGAACGTATTATTAACGAACCAACTGCAGCTGCATTAGCTTACGGTTTAGACAAAACAGAACAAGATCAAAAAGTTCTTGTATTTGACTTAGGTGGCGGTACTTTCGACGTATCAATCCTTGAATTAGGTGACGGCGTATTTGAAGTACTTTCAACAGCAGGTGATAATAAACTTGGTGGGGACGACTTTGACCAAGTAATTATTGATCACTTAGTTGCAGAGTTCAAAAAAGAAAATAGTGTAGATTTATCAAAAGATAAAATGGCTTTACAACGTCTTAAAGATGCTGCTGAAAAAGCTAAAAAAGACTTGTCTGGTGTTTCTCAAACACAAATTTCATTACCATTCATCTCAGCTGGGGAAAGTGGTCCATTACACTTAGAACTTACATTAACTCGTTCTAAATTTGAAGAATTAGCAGATTCATTAATCAGAAGAACTATGGAACCAACTCGTCAAGCAATGAAAGACGCTGGTTTATCTAGCTCTGACATCGATGAAGTTATTTTAGTTGGTGGTTCTACAAGAATCCCTGCAGTACAAGACGCAGTGAAAAAAGAAGTAGGTAAAGACCCTCATAAAGGTGTTAACCCTGATGAAGTAGTAGCAATGGGTGCAGCAATTCAAGGTGGCGTTATCACAGGTGATGTTAAAGACGTAGTATTATTAGACGTTACACCATTATCATTAGGTATTGAGATTATGGGTGGACGTATGAACACACTAATTGAAAGAAATACTACAATTCCAACATCAAAATCACAAGTATACTCTACAGCTGCAGATAACCAACCAGCAGTTGATATCCATGTATTACAAGGTGAACGCCCAATGGCAGCGGATAACAAGACACTTGGTAGATTCCAATTAACTGATATCCCAGCAGCTCCTCGTGGTGTACCTCAAATCGAAGTTACATTCGATATTGATAAAAATGGTATTGTAAACGTTACTGCAAAAGACTTAGGTACTAACAAAGAACAAAACATTACAATACAATCAAGCTCAGCGCTTTCAGACGATGAAATTGATCGCATGGTTAAAGATGCTGAAGAAAATGCGGAAGCAGATAAAAAACGTCGTGAAGAAAGTGATTTGAGAAATGAAGCAGATAGTTTAGTATTCCAAGTTGAAAAAACAATCACTGATTTAGGTGAAAATATCAGCGAAGAAGATAAAACAAATGCTGAAGATAAAAAAGAAGCATTAAAATCTGCGCTTGAAGGCGAAGATATAGAAGATATCAAAGCTAAAAAAGAAGAATTAGAACAAGTTGTTCAAGACTTATCAACTAAAGTTTACGAACAAGCTGCACAAGCTCAACAACAAGCTCAAGGTGAAGATGCAAACGCTTCTCAAGATAGCAATGTTGAAGATGCAGATTTCACAGAAGTTAAAGATGACGACAACGAAGATAAGCAAAAATAAGTGTAGTCATGGACTAATTAATTGTTATTGATAGAAATATATGACACAATTGCTTAGCCAAATTAAGTCAAAGTCAATTGAACATTGGCTTTGACTTTTTCCTTTTTTATAAAAGATTTAATAAAACCGTAAAAGGAGAGATAACAGTGGCCAAAAGAGATTATTATGAAGTCTTAGGTGTTAGTAAAAGCGCTTCTAAAGATGAAATTAAAAAGGCTTATCGTAAATTATCAAAGAAATACCATCCTGACATAAATAAAGAAGAAGGTGCAGACGAGAAGTTTAAAGAGATCTCAGAAGCATACGAAATTTTAAGCGATGACAACAAACGTGCTAATTATGACCAATTTGGCCATGACGGACCACAAGGTGGATTTGGTGGTCAAGGATTTGGTGGCCAAGACTTTAGCGGATTCGGAGGCGGCGGTTTCGAAGATATTTTCAGTTCGTTCTTCGGAGGCGGCAGACAACAACGTGATCCAAACGCGCCAAGAAAAGGTGACGATCTACAATATACGATGACTGTTACTTTTGATGAAGCAGTTTTTGGTAGCGAGAAAGAAATTTCAATACGTAAAGATGTTACTTGTCACACATGCGATGGTGAAGGTGCTAAACCTGGCACTAAGAAAAAAACATGTCATTATTGTAGTGGTGCTGGTCATGTTTCTGTTGAACAAAATACAATACTTGGTCGAGTTAGAACTGAAAAAGTTTGTCCAGTATGTAGTGGCTCAGGTCAAGAATTTGAAGAACCATGTCCAACGTGTCACGGAAAAGGCACTGAAAACAAAAATGTTAAAATCAATGTGACAATACCTGAAGGTGTTGATAATGAACAACAAATTAGATTAGCTGGTGAAGGTGCTCCAGGTGAAAATGGAGGACCACAAGGTGATTTATACATCGTCTTTAGAGTTAAACCTTCAGAAAAATATGAAAGAGATGGCGACGATATTTATTATTCTCTTGACGTTAGTATTGCGCAAGCAACGTTAGGTGACGAAGTTAAGGTTCCGACGTTAAATGGCAGTGTAATGTTGACTATTCCTGCAGGCACTCAAACAGACAAACAATTCCGTCTTAAAGAAAAAGGTATCAAAAATGTGCATGGCTATGGATATGGTGACTTATTTATAAATATTAAAGTAGTTACACCAACTAAAGTAAGTGAACGTCAAAAAGAATTGCTTAGAGAATTTGCAGAAATTGATGGCGAAGAGATTTCAGAACAACCATCAAATTTTAGAGATAAAGCTAAAAGATTCTTTAAAGGAGAATAATATATGGACTGGACTGAAGTATCAATCAACATTAATCACGAGGCCTCATCAATTATTTCTGATATATTAGAAGATTTTGGCTCAAATGGTGTAGTTATAGAAGATTCTAAAGATTTAGAACAAGCATTTGAGGATAAATTTGGTGAAATTTATGCATTAAATGCTAATGATTATCCTCAAAAAGGTGTAAGAATAAAAGCGTACTTCAATGAAATTAAATATACAGAAAAGTTTAAATCTGAGCTTATTAATACAATTAAGCAAGTTACTTCTCTGGATCTTTCACTTTTTGAGTACGAAGAACAAACATTACGTGAGCAAGATTGGGAAAATGAATGGAAAAATTATTTCCATCCATTTAGAGCTTCAGAACAGTTCACAATTGTTCCTAGTTGGGAAACATATCAAAAAGAAGATGAAAGTGAATTATGCATTGAGTTAGATCCAGGCATGGCGTTTGGTACTGGTGACCATCCTACAACTAGTATGTGTTTAAAAGCAATAGAATCATATGTGAAGCCAAGTTATTCTGTTATTGATGTCGGCACTGGTTCAGGTATATTAAGTATTGCTGCTTATTTGTTAGGTGTAAAACGTATTAAGGCATTAGACGTAGATGAAATGGCAGTAAGAGTTGCTAAAGATAACTTTGAGAAAAATAATTGTGACCATGCAATTGAAGTCACGACTGGAAATTTATTAAAAGAAGAAGCTGAAAAATTTGATGTTGTGATTGCTAATATTCTAGCTCATATTATTGAAGAAATGATCGATGATGCATATAATACCTTGAATGAAGATGGTTATTTTATTACGTCTGGTATTATAGAAGAAAAGCACGAAGCGATTGTAAGACACATGGAAAGCACTGGTTTTAAAGTGTTGTCTATTAACCATGAAAATAGCTGGGTCTGTATCGTAGGGCAGAAAGTGAGCGATTGACATGCAAAGATACTTTATTAATCAAAACGCTGATTCACTTCAGCGTTTTTCCATTATCGAAAAAGGTGACATCCATCACATTTTGAATGTAATGAGGTATCAAATGAATGATGAAATTATTATTACTTTTTCGGATCAATTTGTTTATAAATGTAAAATTAGCAATATAGATACTGATGAAATTGAAATCGAGCTAGTTGAACAGATTGATATAGATTCAGAATTACCTCAAACCATTACTATATGCAGCGGTTTAATCAAAGCGGATAAATATGAATGGTTGTTACAAAAAGCAACTGAACTAGGTGCTAGTGAATTTTTAGCTGTGGGAATGAAACGCTCCGTTGTAAAATTAAATGATAGTAAGATAACTAAAAAATTAGAACGCTGGCAGAAAATTATCAAAGAAGCTGCCGAACAAAGCTATAGATTAGCAATACCTTCTATCGATTATAAAGCATCACTAAAAGAAGTTTTTCAACAAAGTGATTTATATGATTATATTTTGATAGCGTACGAAGATGCTGCAAAACAAGGTGAAGTTAGTAATCTTAAAAAATTGATAAAAACATTCCAGCCAAATGATCGTGTTTTAGTGATTTTTGGGCCTGAAGGTGGTTTAGCGGAAGAAGAGTTAGCATTGTTTAATGACAATGCATATCAAGTTGGGCTTGGTCCTAGAATATTAAGAGCTGAAACAGCACCTCTATATGTGCTAAGTGCCATCAGTTATGAATTAGAACTGTTAGATTAATCCTAATTCAAACAGATGTTGGATAAGCTACGAATTCAAAAATAAAACTTATTACAGTACTATTTGTAAGGTAAGTGATAAGTTTTATTGTATTAAAATGGAATTGAAATGACTAACAGAAAAAAGAAAGGACTAACGCAGAATAAAATCTGTTTTAGTCCTTTTTAATTAATGTGAAGCGCTTACATTTTTACTTAGGGATAGCAGCGATGATTGCTTGGATGATAGTGATAATTGCATTAACGATGTCTGTAATCATAATTTCCACCTCTTTATATTTTATTTATTATATTGTGCATCAATCAATAAATAAATTGTTTAAACATTGCGTAATTGGATGATTTTAATTCCTAATTGCATAAAAATGAATTGCTCAATACACTTTTGAATACCTAACTGTTATTATTGTCTAAAATGTAATAATTTCACGTGATTATAAATAAAGTAGGCACTTACGTACTCGCCTTAATATTGTGTTTTAATATTGAAATTAATTTATAAAGGAGAAAATAATGTATTTAGAGTATTGGAAAAATATATTTAATTATAAGGGGACATCGAAATTAAGTCATCTGGGAGTTAGTATTCTAATAAACATAGTAATATTATTTATGATTATGTTAAGCGGTATTTTTGTTCCAATTAAATGGGAAAATACTGTCGTAGATATATATTATATTGTCTTACTTGTAATGTTTTTGCCTACTATATCTATGATGGTTAGAGTAGTTAGAAGTTTCACTCAAAAATGTTAGCTATGATGAGACAGGGATCCATGTGCTTATTCTATTTATAATTAAACTTTAAGATTAAAACATTATGAAAACTATATTATTCTACTCATACTTGCATGGTTAAATGTATCATTTGGAAATGATATATCAAAAAGTGTAGTCACATTAATCGCTAGGTTGCTAATAATTAAAGTATATAAAAGCAAAAGAAGTGCAATAATGTACACGATTAATGAAATCAATCAGATGATGAATAAATTATTCGAAACCGAAACAGCTTATAGTATACCTGAAAACTTGGTTTATCACGTCAAAATGTGGTTGACCTAGTGACTAGAAAATCAAATCTCAGAAAAGCGGAACTCATTACAATAGCAATACTACATGAATATACAAAAACCCACCTAAATGAATAGATGAGCTTTTTTAGAGGAAAATAATTAATACCCGAATGCAGCCATACCTAGAACAAATCCTAGAATTGCACAAGCTATAGCAGCTATCATCATTATAGTTCCATGTTGTACTTGTCCTTTATTTCGCAATAAATAACCAAAAATCACGCCGCCAGCACCAAATAAAATTGGAATAAATAACAATGACATTGCAGTACATACCCAACCTAAGATGATGAATAATTGAGTGTTATCTTTATTTTGTTGTGACATATTATATTCTCCTAACCTTTATTTTTTAACCGCACAATAAACATATCATAAAAATTAGATTTTGTAATATGATTTTTTATAATTATATAATTGTCTAACTCGTTAAATGAACATACATTAAAAATCAAAACTTCCATTCAATATGCAGCTTTGTCATAATTTTAAAAATTAAAACCATTGATTTAACGGTATTTCAAATGTAGTGTGTAATATGAATCATTAAATTAAAATTTTACTAATTGACCACATTAATCAGATATATTATACTAAGTTATACATGGTTAATACCATGTGATGATAATAAAGTTTCGTTGATATTTGGAGGGAGGGAAATACACATGTCTAAAACAGTAGTCAAAAAGAACGAATCACTTGAAGATGCGTTACGTCGTTTCAAACGTACAGTTTCTAAAAGCGGTACAATTCAAGAAGTACGTAAACGTGAGTTTTACGAAAAACCTAGCGTTAAACGTAAAAAGAAATCAGAAGCTGCACGTAAACGTAAATTCAAATAATTAATTGTTTCGTTGACTCCCTCAACACCAACATTAATTATAAACCAAAATAGCCTTTAGTTGATAATCAACTAAAGGCTATTATTTTTATCTAAATTCTTATATAACGTTTGTTTTATAGTAATTGCCAATACAAATTATTAGCGTTTCTTAATAAATTCTTCCAATTAAGAAAATTTTAAAAATTAATTTATTGATTACGAAATTTTATGCTGTAAACGCTATAATCACGTATTGATTTCATGTATAATTAAATTGAGAGCGAGGTGATAGAGTGATTCTTTCAAGTAGTTTACATACAATATTTTCAGCTAATTTTGTTGAAAGTGGGAACTGGGTTGATAATATGGCTAATTTCATTGTAAATCCAGTAGTTGCGTTAATTTTAACATGTATTATCTTTATAGGTTTCTTATACCAATTGTATTCAAATAAAATTAACATAATAGGAATTGTTGCCACATTAACTTTATTGATATTCTTTTTAGGATTTTATATAAAAGGAGATGTCAATTTATATTCTGTGATTTTATTTGGCATAGGCGTTATATTTGTAATAATTGAACTTTTTGTAGTCGGCGCGGTTATCGGTATTATCGGTATGGCACTTATAGTTTTTAGTATTATTACTTTAGGAGATAACTTAGTTTATATGATTGCCAATGTCGTCGTTGCATTAATTCTATCAATTATTGAATGGGTGATACTTGTGAAGATATTCAAACGGAAAATTCCATTTTTAGACAAGGTTGTATTAAAAGATTCTACAAATGCAGAAGCAGGCTACACTTCACACGAAGATCGCTCTCATTTAGTTGGGCAAACTGCAACAACTTCAACTGATTTAAGACCTGCAGGAATTATTACTTATAACAATGAGCGTATTGATGCAGTTTCTGATGGTTCTTTTATTTTAAGAAATAAGCAAGTTACTATTTTAGAAGTAGAAGGCACGAGAGTTGTTGTAAGAGAAAACGAATCATAAAGGAGAGAAAGTATGATTGGATTAATTATTATTGTCGCTATAGTAGTAATAGCATTATTGTTATTATTTTCATTTGTACCAGTCGGATTGTGGATTTCAGCAATTGCTGCTGGTGTTAAAGTAGGAATAGGTACATTGGTAGGTATGAGATTACGTAGAGTATCCCCAAGAAAAGTTATTTCACCGCTTATTAAAGCACATAAAGCAGGACTTAACTTAACTACGAATCAACTTGAATCTCATTATTTAGCTGGTGGTAACGTTGACCGTGTAGTTGATGCGAATATCGCAGCACAAAGAGCAGATATTAACTTACCATTTGAACGTGGCGCTGCTATCGACTTAGCTGGTCGTGACGTTTTAGAAGCTGTTCAAATGTCAGTAAATCCTAAAGTTATAGAAACACCGTTTATCGCTGGTGTTGCTATGAATGGTATCGAAGTAAAAGCCAAAGCTCGTATTACAGTACGTGCCAACATTGCTCGTTTAGTTGGTGGCGCTGGTGAAGAAACAATCATAGCTCGTGTAGGTGAAGGTATTGTTTCTACTATTGGTTCAAGTGAACACCATACAGAAGTATTAGAAAATCCAGACAATATTTCGAAAACTGTTTTAAGTAAAGGTTTAGATTCTGGTACAGCTTTTGAAATCTTATCAATTGATATTGCTGATGTTGATATTAGTAAAAATATCGGTGCAGACTTGCAAACTGAACAGGCACTTGCAGATAAGAATATTGCACAAGCTAAGGCTGAAGAACGTCGTGCTATGGCCGTAGCGCAAGAACAAGAAATGAAAGCGAAAGTACAAGAAATGCGTTCTAAAGTTGTTGAAGCCGAAGCTGAAGTACCATTAGCAATGGCAGAAGCTTTACGTTCTGGAAATTTAGGCGTAAAAGATTATTACAACTTGAAAAATGTTGAGGCAGATACAGGTATGAGAAATTCTATTAATCAACGTACAAATCAACAAGATGATGAATCACCGGATAAATAACTTTAGGGGTGATTAAATGAATATAGGTATTATTATTTTTGTAATATCTGTGATTGTAACAATAATCGGGGCTATTAATGATAATAGCCATAAAGATAGACAAAATCAAAAGCCACCAGTAAATAAAGGACCAAATAGTAATGGTGAGCAACCGAAAAAAGGCGGATTCTTAGATGAAATAGGTAAAACCTTCAAAGAGATTGAAAAGCATATTAATGAAGATCCTACGTCACAAAGAAGAGAACCTGAGCAAATGCCTCAACACGAACGTTCACAATCTTCACCAACGGAAACACGTGCAGAAAAAATGGAATCACCAAGTTCTGAGCGTAAAACAAGAAAAGATAATGAAACTGAAGCAGACAAAGCAAAACGAGCTCAACAGCAACAAGATGATAAATTACAAAAAGAGCTTGAAGCTGATTTAATGGGGCAAATTCAAGATGTTCGAACTGAAATTGATCGTGAAAATGAGAAAAGGCTTCAGAGAACTGAGAAAAAAGCGCGTGCAATCATTGCAGATAAATATTTATCTGAAAGAACAAAAAGAATTCGCTTGAAACAATTGATGAATGCACATGCTATTCAAAGTCCTGCTAATAATGACCAGTTTAGGTTTGCTGATGATGAAGTGGTGAATGGTATTATTTGGTCAGAGGTATTGGAAAGACCTAAAAGGTTATAATTTTATATTTTAACGTCTTATAAAAATCAACGTATGTAGATTTTTATAGGGCGTTATTTTTTGTTGCAAAACACTGTACAAATAAGAAATTTTTAACTATTATTGAATAATTACTCAATTTACGTATTGCTTAATTTATTCAATTAGATAGAATGTAAATCTTCTGTTAAAATTGTGGAAATCACTTACGATTCAATACTCTTTAAAATAATATCAGTCATTTTCGTGATATAATGAGAGTGTAACTTGAATGGTGAGTTTGAATCATAAAAATTCAACTGAATAAATATCTGAAATGATTTATTGTTTATTAAAAACTTTTTGTAACTTAAAATCTAATAGGATAAAATAAGAAGTAACGAATATATTTGTAAAGGAGTACTTATATGCCTGGAATTATTCAAATAGATGACAATAACGAAGCGCAAGCACTCATTGGTAATAATGATGAACATCTTAAATCAATTGAGGAAGGCTTTGATGTCATTGTGCATGCTCGAGGACAAGAAATCTCTGTAAAGGGTGAGAAAGTTGAGCATGTTGAAAAAGCAGAATCTGTGCTAATAAACTTACTGAAAGTCATTCAACAAGGCGTTTCTATATCTATTAAAGATGTAGAAGCTGCTGTGAAAATGGCTCAAAATGGTACGATTCAATACTTATTAGATTTATATGAAGATGAAATTACTAAAGATGCATATGGTAAAACAATCCGTGCTAAAACAATGGGACAACGTATGTATGTCAATGCAATGCACCATAATGATCTAGTTTTTGGTGTAGGACCAGCTGGTACTGGTAAGACTTTCTTGGCAGTTGTTTATGCAGCGAAACAACTACGTAAAGGTAATGTAAAACGTATTGTACTTACTAGACCTGCCGTTGAAGCTGGAGAATCATTAGGTTTCTTACCTGGTGATTTAAAGGAAAAAGTAGATCCATATTTAAGACCATTATATGATGGTTTGAATACAGTTTTAGGAAGAGAACAAACAGCCAGATTTGTAGAAAGAGGCATAATTGAAATTGCTCCGTTAGCCTATATGAGAGGTAGAACTTTAGATGATGCTTTTGTCATATTGGATGAAGCACAAAACACCACTCATGCTCAAATGAAAATGTTTTTAACTAGATTAGGTTTCGGTTCTAAAATGGTAGTAACTGGAGATAAAACACAGATAGACTTACCAAAAGGTGTTAAAAGTGGATTAAAAGAAGCGATTAAAAAGCTAGAAAATGTAAAAGGACTAAGTATTCATAACCTTGACCAAAGTGATGTTGTACGTCACCCATTAGTAAGTAAAATTATTGATCGTTATGAGGGAGAAGAATAAATGTTTACAATAGATTTTAGTGATCATACAGAGTTAGTACAAAATGAATGGTTAACCCAAATAGATGAATTGCTTACTTTTGCTAAAAAACAAGAAAATATAGAAGAAGAAGCCGAATTGTCTGTGACATTTGTTGATAAAGAAGAAATTCAAGAAATTAATAAAATGTATCGCGATAAAGATAAAGTAACAGATGTTATTTCTTTTGCTTTAGAAGAAGATGAACCAGAAATAACTGGGCTTGATATGCCAAGAGTATTAGGGGATATAATAATTTGTACTGATGTTGCGAAAGAACAGGCTGATAATTATGGTCATAGTTTTGAAAGAGAACTCGGTTTTCTTGCATTACATGGTTTTTTACATTTATTAGGCTACGATCATATGAATGAACAAGATGAAAAAGAGATGTTCGGGCGGCAAGAAAAAATACTTAATGCCTATGGATTAACAAGAGATTAGAGGCGCATATGAAACGATTTAGTTATGCTTTTCATGGCATGTTAGTACTGATAAAAAAGGATCATAAATTTTTATTACATCTTTTATTAGCTTTAATAGTAATTATTGCGGGTTTTGCTTTTAAAATCAACGAAGTAGAATGGCTTTTTATTATTATATCAATCGGCCTAGTACTCGCGTTTGAAGCAATTAATACTGCCGTAGAATATGTAGTGGATTTAGTTACTAGTGACTATCATGTTTTGGCAAAAAAAGCTAAAGATATTGCTGCTTTTAGTGTTGTACTTGCTTCTCTCGTTGCCTTAGTTATAGGGCTCATTATTTTTTCACCTTATGTATTTAAATAGTAGTGCAATTTTGTAAAATTTGTTTATACTAATAAGACATAGCAATTTAAAAAAATAAATATATTTGAGGATAACTTATCATTAAATAGGGGAGATAAACTATGGCTTACCAATCACATTATTTTACAGAAGTAAGAAATGCTCAAGCAAATGCATATGCACCATACAGTAATTTTAAAGTTGGTGCGTATTTAAAAACTAAAGATGGAAAAACATATTACGGTGCTAATGTAGAAAATGCTGCTTATCCCATGTCTATATGTGCAGAAAGATCTAGTTTAGTGTCAGCAATTGCGGATGGTTATCGACCAGGAGATTTTGAGTCAATTACTGTTACTGTAGATGCAGATGAACCTTCTTCACCATGTGGTGCTTGTCGACAGGTAATGAAAGAACTATGTGATGATGATATGCCAGTGTATATGACAAATCATCAAGGCGATATGATAGAATCGACAGTAAACGAACTACTACCATTAGGATTTTCAGGAAAGGATTTAAATTAATGACAGAACACAAATCAGGATTTATCTCAATTATAGGTAGACCGAATGTTGGTAAATCAACTTTTGTAAACCGAGTAATTGGGCATAAAATCGCAATAATGTCTGACAAGGCACAAACTACTAGAAATAAAATACAAGGTGTTATGACGCAAGAAGATGCTCAGATTATCTTTTTGGATACACCGGGTATTCATAAACCAAAACATAAATTAGGCGATTATATGATGCGAGTCGCTACAAATACATTATCTGAAATTGATGCTATTATGTTTATGGTAAATGTTAATGAAGATATCGGTCGTGGTGACGAGTACATTATGGACATGCTCAAAACTATTAAAACACCAGTATTCTTAGTATTGAATAAAATTGATTTAGTACATCCAGACGAACTGATGCCACGAATTGAAAAATACAAGCAATATTTGGATTTCACTGAAATTGTTCCAATTTCAGCATTAGAAGGTCACAACGTTGACCATTTTATCAATGTTTTAAAATCTTACTTACCAGAAGGCCCTAAATATTATCCGGATGATCAAATTTCCGACCATCCAGAACAATTTGTAGTTGGAGAACTAATTCGCGAAAAAATACTACATTTGACTAGCGAGGAAATACCTCATGCCATTGGGGTTAACGTAGATCGCATGGTTAAAGAAGATGAAGATAGAGTGAGAATTGAAGCTACCATTTTCGTAGAAAGAGATTCTCAAAAAGGTATTGTGATTGGAAAAGGCGGTAAAAAGCTAAAAGAAGTAGGTAAACGTGCTCGTCTTGATATAGAACGTCTATTAGGCTCCAAAGTTTATTTGGAACTGTGGGTAAAAGTTCAAAAAGATTGGCGTAACAAAGTAAACTTCATACGTCAAATGGGTTACTTAGAAGATCAAGATTAGGGCAAAGAATTTTTGAAAGTCGGTGAGCTATTGTGTTGATTAAACAAAAAGGTATAATCATAAAAACAGTTGATTATGGCGAATCCGATAAAATTATAACAATTTTGAATGAACATGGCGCAAAGGTACCTTTAATGGTAAGGCGAGCTAAAAAAAGTAAAAGTGGTTTACAAGCCAACACCCAATTATTTGTGTATGGCTTGTTTATTTATTCTAAGTGGAAAGGCATGGGGACATTGAGCTCCGTCGATGTGATTGAACAAAATTATAATCTTCGTTTAGATATTTACGAAAGTAGTTTTGCTAGTTTATGTGCCGAAACAATTGATCGTTCACTTGAAGCAGATGAAATTTCTAAATATAGCTATGACCTTTTACATTTTGTTTTGGACAAAATTAAAAATGGTGTTTCAGCGCAACTGATGTCTGTAGTTGTTTTATTAAAATGTATGAACCGTTTTGGATTTAATGCTACATTTGATAAGTGTGCTATTACTGGCATTGATGATCAGTCCAAATTAATAGCATATAGTTTTAAGTATGATGGTGCTATTTCTGAAGGTGTTAAATATCAAGATCCACACGCACTCGTTTTATCTAATAAAACACTTTATTTGCTAGATATTCTTCAAAAATTACCAATTAGTCAAATGAGTTCTCTTAGTATTCATGATGATGTTGTCAATGAGATGTCTGAATTAATGATTCTATTATATAAAGAATATGTGGGAATGTATTTTAAAAGTCAAAAACTAATCAATCAATTACATAGATTAGATAATTTATCTTGACTACGTCGTATAGATATTAATTCTTATCAGCCTTCATATAAAATCAACTGAATAAACACATGATAAGTTAAAAAACCTCGCTAACAATAGATATAAAAATCTTATTGTTAGCGAGGTTTTTATTTTTAGAGAATAGTTCATTTAAAAAGGCTCAAGTAAAAACTTTATAAGCTTTTGCTAAATGATTATATACCACAAAATACAAGAAAAACATTAATCTCCAACTAACTATAATTATGTTATGTAACCCTATAGTATAAGTTTAAAAGATCAAAATCATATTATAAGGATTGTTGATATACATAGATAGAAAAACTAACTTTCTGATAATCTACTAGAAAATTTTAAATCTTTAATGATAGTAGAGTTCAAAAATTAAAAAGTTATATTAATGACATCGAAGATAACTTCTATTTTCAATAAAAATAGTTAAATGCCAAAGTAGCGGTATATTCTAAGAAATAAAATGTTCAACACAAACTGATTAAACATTTTATGCGCATGCTCATCAATTTAGTGAAAGCATTACACTAAACTTCCTTAGTAGGAATCTTTAAATGTTAAATATAAAAAAATAAACCAAACGTTATATTCAACGTTTGGTTTATTTATAAGTAATGTTAACTATAACTGAATTAGAATTTAACTTTTTCAGCTAAGAAAGCATTTAGTTCTGTAATTGGCATACGAACCTGTTCCATAGTGTCACGATCACGTACAGTTACTTTTTCATCTTCTAAAGAATCGAAGTCGAAAGTGATACAGTATGGTGTACCGATTTCATCTTGACGACGATAACGTTTACCAATTGATTGTGATTCATCGAAGTCTATAGAGAAGTTAGCACTCAATTCTTCAAATACTTTAATCGCATCACCAGATAGCTTTTTGCTCAATGGTAATACTGCTGCTTTATACGGAGCAAGCGCAGGGTGGAAATGTAATACAGTTCTAGAGTCTTTACTACCTTCAACGCCTTCTTCATCATAAGCGTCACATAAAAATGCTAATGTGACACGGTCAGCACCTAATGATGGTTCGATACAATAAGGAATATATTTTTCGCCTGTTTCTTGATCATGGTAATGGAAATCTTCACCTGAGTGTTCGCTGTGTTGTTTCAAGTCGAAATCAGTACGGCTAGCGATGCCCCATAGTTCACCCCAGCCAAATGGGAATCGATACTCAATATCAGTAGTTGCATTTGAATAGTGAGAAAGCTCGTCAGCATCATGATCACGTAAGCGTGTAGCTTCTTCGCTTAAGTTTAAATCTTTTAGCCATTGGCTTGCGAACGTTTTCCAATAATTTTGCCATTCTATTTCTTCACCTGGTTTACAGAAGAATTCTAGTTCCATTTGTTCGAATTCACGTGTTCTGAAAATGAAGTTACCTGGTGTGATTTCATTACGGAATGACTTACCTACTTGACCAATACCAAATGGTAATTTTTTACGCATTGTACGTTGAACATTTTTATAGTTTACGAAAATACCTTGTGCAGTTTCAGGGCGTAAGAAAATTTCATTTGTAGAATCTTCAGTTACACCTTGGAAAGTTTTGAACATTAAATTGAATTGACGAATATCAGTCCAGTTTGCTGTTCCACTTACGGGACAAACGATACCTTCTTCATCAATAATGCGTTTCATTTCATCAAAGCTTAAACCATCAGCAACGAAATTTTCATCGCCTTTTTCATTTGCCATATAATCTTCGATAATTTTATCAGCACGATAGCGGATTTTACTATCTTTGTTATCAATCATAGGGTCGTTAAAGTTACCAAGGTGACCAGACGCTTCCCATGTTTTTGGATTCATTAAAATTGCAGCATCAATACCCACGTTATATGGAGATTGTGTAATGAATTTTTGCCACCAAGCTTTTTTAACGTTATTTTTTAATTCTACGCCTAGTGGACCATAATCCCATGTGTTTGATAAACCACCATAAATATCACTACCAGGGAATACAAATCCTCTATGTTTCGCTAATGAAACAATTGTTTCCATATCTTTTGCCATAAAAAATACACTCCTCTTTAACATAAAAACGTCCCAAGACACAGAAAAAAATAAAACTTTATCCGTGTCTTGGGACGAGTTAATCTTTTTTAATCACATATTCAAAATATGTGTTTGTTTACAGAATTTTTTGTTAACCCGCGGTTCCACCCAAGTTAGTGTGAACACTCGCTTTTACAAATCATTTAGTTGTAGCCATTAAACTTTGTTAAGCTTTCACTATCCTTAACTCGCTTTAAATCTAATTTTAATGTATTGATGGTTTATAAGCAAGTAAATATATGTATTTGTAGCAATTTAAAATTCAATGTATAATTGAGTAAATTGATTAAAGGGGTGAGCGTTATAGAACTGAGTAAAAGGCAACAGCAAATTGTTGAAATTGTGAAGAATAATGGCCCAATTACTGGTGAACATATAGCTGAACGGCTGAATTTAACACGCGCGACTTTAAGACCCGATTTAGCTATTTTAACAATGTCTGGTATCTTAGAAGCTAGACCACGTGTTGGTTATTATTATTCTGGAAAACCAAAAAATAAATTAATAGCCGATGAATTAAAACAATATGTAGTTAAAGATTACGCATCTCACCCAGTAGTAGTAAAAAGTGAGATGACTGTTTATGATGCGATATGTACTATATTTTTAGAAGATGTTAGTACGCTGTTTGTAATTAACAATAACGGGGATTTTATGGGAGTTTGTTCACGTAAAGATTTATTAAGAGCTTCAATGATGGGGGAAGATATACATACGATACCCGTGAATATTATCATGACACGCATGCCAAATTTAAGTTTCGTTTTAGAAGACGAAAGAGTGATATTTGCAGCGAATCTCATGATTGAAAAAGAAATTGATTCTTTGCCTATTGTGGTTAAAAAAGAAAATGGAAAGTATGAAGTTAAAGGTCGCATTTCTAAAACGACGATAACTAAAATCTTTGTATCATTATTAAATGAATAGGTGGTATTAAATTAATGGAAAATATTAGAATAATAGTCGCATCCGACTCAGTGGGTGAAACCGCAGAACTAGTAGCAAGAGCCTGTATTTCACAATTTAATCCAAATCAATGTGACAGTGAAATAAGCAGATATCCTTACATTGAAGCTTTAGAAAACGTGGACGAAGTCATTTCCGTCGCAAAAGATACTGAAGCAATTGTAGTTTATACATTAGTAAAACCAGAAATAAGAAAATATATGGAAGCGAAAATCAGTGAATTTAATATTAAATCTGTAGATATCATGGGGCCATTGATGAATATTTTATTGGATAAAATTGATGAACAGCCATATTTTGAACCGGGTCTTGTCCATCAATTAGATGAAGCTTATTTCAAAAAAATTGATGCTATTGAATTTGCTGTTAAATATGATGATGGTAAAGATGCAAAGGGTTTATCAAAAGCAGATATTGTCTTATTAGGAATCTCAAGAACTTCAAAAACGCCATTATCTCAATACCTTGCACATAAAAGTTATAAAGTTATGAACATTCCAATTGTACCCGAGGTTACACCACCAGACGATCTATTTAATATTGATTCATCTAAATGTATTGCTTTAAAAATAAGTGAAGAAAAATTAAATAAAATTCGTAAAGAACGCTTGAAACAACTTGGATTAGGAGACAGTGCTAGATATGCTACAGAACAACGTATTGAAGAAGAACTTAATTATTTCCATGACTTAGTTGAAAGAATCGGCTGTCCGATAATTGACGTATCAGATAAAGCAATTGAAGAAACTGCAAATGACATTATTAGTATTATAGAGCAAAATAGTTTCAAAAAATAAATAAAACATTTATAATAGTGTAACTAATGTCTAATAGGTGATTATTTTGCGAATCGAACAATCTACAATTAACGAAATAAAAGAAAAAACTGATATACTCGATTTGGTTAGTGAGTATGTGAAGTTAGAGAAAAGGGGACGCAATTATATAGGTTTGTGTCCTTTTCATGATGAAAATACCCCATCTTTTACCGTGTCAGAAGATAAGCAAATTTGTCATTGTTTCGGTTGTAAAAAAGGGGGCAACGTTTTCCAATTTACACAAGAAATTAAAGACATCTCTTTTACTGACGCTGTTAAAGAATTAGGGGAACGAGTTAATATTAAAGTTGAAACAGAATCGTCTGGTTCAAACCAAGAGGGCTCACATCAAGTTGCATCAGACGATTTAAAAATGATTGAAATGCATGAATTAATGCAAGAATATTATCATTATGCTCTGAAAAAAACAGTGGAAGGTGAATCTGCCCTAAATTATTTGAAAGAACGAGGTTTTACTGATGCGTTGATCGACGCGAGGAAAATTGGCTATGCGCCAAACAACTCACATTTTTGTCATGATTTTTTAAAGAAAAAAGGATATGATGTTCAACTGGCATATGAAGCTGGGTTGCTATCTCGAAACGAGGAAAATTTTAGTTACTATGACCGTTTTAGAGATCGTATTATGTTTCCGTTAACCAATGCACAAGGACGAACTGTCGGTTATTCTGGTAGAACATATACAAATCAAGAACCAAAGTATTTAAATAGCCCAGAAACACCAATATTTCAAAAGCGTAGATTACTATATAACGTTGATCACGCTAGAAAATCCATCAGAAAAACTGATGAATTAATTTTATTAGAAGGCTTTATGGATGTTATTAAGGCTGATCAAGCTGGTCTCAAACAAGTTGTTGCTAGTATGGGAACGCAAATATCACAGGAACATATAGCATTTATTAAAAAGTTAACATCTAATGTAACTTTGATGTTTGATGGGGATTACGCTGGTACAGAAGCTACATTAAAAACTGGACAAATTCTGTTACAACAAGGTTTTAATGTGTTTGTAGTGCAGTTACCTAAAGATATGGACCCTGATGAGTATATTGGGAAGCATGGGGCTGAATCCTTCAATTACTTTGTAGAACATGAGAAAAAGTCGTTCATTATTTATAAAGTTCATACTCATCAAGAAGAAATTGAAAATAATGATTTAGCATATGAACGATATTTAAAAGAAATCACTAACGATATTTCTTATATGAGTTCAACTATCTTGCGGAAAAAGATATTGCAAGAAGTTTCGGAATTGTTTAAAGTTAGCTTGGATAGTCTAAATAATACAGTAGGACAACAACAAGATTATTATCAACCTCAAGACTATCATGTACCGTCTGCGCCACAATTTAATAATTTAAACAAAAATGAGAAGGCAGAACGTGCTTTACTTAAGCATTTTATGAACGATAAAGACACTTTTTTAAATTATCATAAATTACTTCAATTAGAAGACTTTACAAATGAATATTTTAAGCGTATATTTAATATTTTACACGAGTTTTACTCTGAAAATGATACGTTCAATATTAGTGATGTATTACAGTACATTGATTCCAATGAAATTAAAGAAGCATTTATATCATTAGATAACTATTTGATAAATGAAGAACCTTTTGAACATGAAATTGATGACTATATAAATACACTGACAACTAATAGAAGTGAAGAAACTATTGAATCGCTTAATCAGAAGCTACGAGAAGCCTCAAGATTGGGTGATTTAGAATTGCAAAAATATTATTTAGAAAAAATTGTAAATCATAATAAAAGTAGAATGAATTGAAAAATATGTATTTGTCTGTATTTTTTAATCACTTAATGTGTATACGATACAATGTTTTGAGTAGATTTTACTAATTTTATCTATAAAATATTTGGATATCAAGTTGATATTATATTCGGGAGGCCTTTTCATGTCTGGAAATAAAGTTAAAGTTAAAAAGCAAACCATTGATCCATCTCTAACTTTAGAAGATGTAAAAAAACAATTAATTGAAAAAGGTAAAAAAGAAGGGCACCTAAGCCATGAAGAAGTTGCTGAAAAATTACAAAACTTCGAAATGGATTCTGACCAAATGGATGAACTATTTGATCAATTAACAGATAACGATATTAGTTTAGTTAATGAAAAAGATAGTTCTGATAAAGATTCTAAATTGAATCTAAACGATTTAAGTGCACCTCCAGGTGTAAAAATAAATGATCCAGTTCGTATGTATCTAAAAGAAATTGGACGAGTAGATTTATTAAACGCTCAAGAAGAAATTGAATTGGCTAAAAAAATTGAGCAAGGCGACGAAGTTGCCAAATCTCGTTTAGCCGAAGCTAACTTACGTCTTGTTGTTAGTATCGCGAAGAGATATGTAGGTCGTGGCATGTTATTCTTAGACCTTATCCAAGAAGGTAATATGGGATTAATAAAAGCTGTTGAAAAATTTGATTTTAATAAAGGATTTAAATTTTCAACTTATGCAACGTGGTGGATTCGTCAAGCGATTACGCGTGCCATTGCTGACCAAGCGCGTACAATACGTATTCCTGTTCACATGGTTGAAACAATCAACAAGTTAATCCGTGTTCAGAGACAATTATTACAAGACTTAGGCCGTGACCCTGCTCCTGAAGAAATCGGAGAAGAAATGGACTTACCTCCTGAGAAAGTAAGAGAAATACTGAAAATTGCTCAGGAACCTGTTTCATTAGAAACGCCAATAGGTGAGGAAGATGACAGTCATTTAGGGGATTTCATTGAAGACCAAGAAGCGCAAAGCCCTTCTGATCATGCAGCTTATGAACTATTAAAAGAACAATTAGAAGATGTATTAGACACATTAACTGATCGTGAAGAAAATGTATTGCGTTTACGTTTTGGATTAGATGATGGTAGAACACGTACACTAGAAGAAGTTGGTAAAGTATTTGGTGTTACAAGAGAACGTATTCGTCAGATAGAAGCAAAAGCACTTAGAAAATTAAGACATCCAAGTAGAAGCAAACGTCTAAAAGATTTTATGGACTAATTTTTAGCGCTTGAGGCATCGACTATACATTAAATGGGTATTGATGTGTCTCTATATACACATGTATAATAGCTGACGAAGTGCACAATACGCTATTTAATAGCTTTAAAACAAGTTAGTGATACAGGGAGCGGGAATACGAGATCAAATTAAAAATTTTGATTTCTCTTCCGCTCCTTTTTTACATATTAAAAGGGGAGCACTTTTATGATTCCATTAAATCAAAGATTAAAAAGAGTAAGTAATTATATTAAAGGTGAATATTTAGCAGATATTGGTTCGGATCATGCTTATCTACCTATTTTTGCTATAGAAAATAAATTAATAAGAAGAGCAATTGCAGGCGAAGTCATTAAAGGGCCTTTTGATGCTTCTAAACGAAACGTATGCGAACATCAACTCAGTCACCATATCGATGTACGATTAGGTGACGGGTTAACTGTTATACAAGATGGAGATCCTATAACTACAATTACTATATGTGGCATGGGTGGTCCTCTTATAGCTAAAATTATAAGTGATGGCGCCAATAAATTGTGTAATAAACCGAGATTGGTGTTACAAAGTAATATACAGTCAAGTGCCATTAGAAATAAGCTTACTGAATTAAATTATGGCATAATAGCTGAAGAAATTATGGAAGAAAAAGGCCATATCTATGAAATTATTGTTGCTGAGTACTTCGAAAAAATACCACCTATGACTCAAATAGAATTAAAATTTGGACCCGAATTGGTTAAAGATAAAAATGATTTATTTAACAAAAAATGGGAACGTGAAAAAGAAGCATTATTAAAGATAAAGAATAATTTAAATCCTAAAATACATGTTCAACGTTTAGACGAAATTAATGATGAGTTAGATTTAATTAATGAGGTGTTATAAATGATTATAGATGAATTATTAAAAACTATTAATACACATGTACCTTTTGATACAGCAGAATCATGGGATAACGTAGGTTTATTAATTGGTGATAAAGCTAACAAAGTCACAGGTATATTAACAGCACTCGATTGCACTGAAGAGATTGTTGATGAAACGTTAGATAAAGGCTATAATACAATAATTTGTCATCATCCTCTTATTTTTAAAGGGGTGAAAAATATTACTCAACAAGAAGGATATGGGGCAATCATACGTAAACTAATCAAAAACGACATTAATCTCATTGCATTACACACTAACTTGGATGTTTATCCAAAAGGTGTGAATGCGATGCTTTCTAATAAATTAGGTTTAGAAAAACAACAGATTTTAAACCCTGAAAATATACCTTATTACAAAGTTCAAGTATTTATTCCTGAAGAAAATTTAAGCGATTTTAAAGATGTATTAAGTGAAGCAGGTATAGCTCAAGAGGGGGATTATCAATACTGTTTTTTCGAAAGCCCTGGCACTGGTCAATTTAAGCCAGTAGATAGTGCAAACCCACATATCGGTGAAATAGATCAAATTTCTAAAGTACAAGAATATAAATTAGAATTTATGATTGACCATACACAAAGAACTTTAACGCAAGACTTAATAATACAACATCATCCATATGAAACTCCGGTTTATGATTTTATAGAACTTACAAAACAAGCGAATTACGGTTTAGGCATGATAGGCAAACTTAATGAAGTTACGACAGTGAAAAAATTTGTGAGCCATGTTAAAGCACAATTAAAAATGCCAAGTGTACGTTTCTCTGGCGATGTTAACGCAAACATAGAAACAGTAGCTATTATAGGTGGATCAGGAATTGGATTTGAGTATGCAGCCAGTCAGAAAGGCGCTGACATCTTTGTGACAGGAGATATAAAACACCATGATGCATTAGACGCTAAAATCGCAGGCGTTAATTTATTAGATATCAACCATTACAGTGAATATGTAATGAGAGAAGGGCTATGCCAACTTTTAGAAGATTGGCTGAATGTTGATGATAAAATATTTAATATTGAAGCGTCTGAAATCAATACAGACCCCTTTGAATATTTATAACAACAATTTGTGGCTGAGGCATAATCAATGCTTCAGCCGTTAATATGAATTATTGCGTGACAATTAAAATATAATTGATCTATGACAATAATAATATATTATAGTTAACATTCTTAGAGAAAATTATTGGGATATTGCTATAAGTTTATATTAATACTACTAATCAAAAACATTTTATAGCATGCATTACTTATTTAACTTGATATGATAATTTAGTTCAAAATTATACGGTAATGCTTTATAATAGATAAGATGAAGATTTAAGGAGGCCAAGACATGGCAAATCACCCATTTGAGAAATTTAATTTAGAACCAAGTCTGATTGATGCTGTGAAAGATTTGAATTTTGATCAACCGACTGAAATTCAAAGCCGAGTAATACCAAAAATAATAAAACAAGTAAATTTAATCGGCCAATCACAAACAGGGACAGGTAAATCCCATGCATTTTTATTACCGTTAATCAATTCAATAGATACAGAATACAAAGAACCGCAAGCAATTGTTGTAGCTCCCACAAGAGAATTAGCGCAACAACTTTTTGATGTTGCTAGCCATATAACAAAATTTAAAGAAGATGTGTCAGTAAAATTATTCATAGGTGGCACAGATATTGAAAAAGATCGTAGTCGTGCAAACAATCAACCACAACTTGTTATAGGGACACCTACACGTATTAATGATTTAGCTAAACACGGGGATTTACATGTACACTTAGCATCCTACTTAGTCATTGATGAAGCAGATTTAATGATAGATTTAGGGCTAATAGATGAAGTTGATCATATTGCTATAAGATTAGATGAGAAAGCACATATTGCAGTATTCAGTGCAACAATACCTAAATCGTTACATCCATTTTTAAATAAATATCTTGAAAATCCGGATTTTGTAGAGATAGAAAATACAGAAAAAAACAAAAAGAATATAGAATTCTATTTAATTCCAACAAAAGGCGAAGCCAAAATAGAAAAGACTTTAAAGTTAATTGATGTACTGAACCCATATTTATGTATCATTTTCTGTAATAGTAGAGACAGTGCTGATGAATTAGCAAACCAACTTAATGCAGCTGGTTTGAAATTAGGCATGATTCACGGTGGTCTTTCACCTAGAGAACGTAAACAACAAATGAAACGTATTAGAAATTTAGAATTCCAATACGTAATAGCTAGTGATTTAGCATCACGAGGTATTGATATTGATGGTGTAAGTCATGTAATTAACTTTGATGTACCAAATGATATTGATTTCTTCACACATCGTGTAGGACGTACTGGTAGGGGGCAATATAAAGGCGTTGCAATTACTTTGTACAGCCCTGATGAAGAAAATAACGTTGCATTAATTGAACAACGCGGCTATCATTTTGAAAACGTTGATATTAAAGACGATGAGTTAAAGCCTATTAAAGCTCATAATTTACGTCAATCACGTAAAAATAAAGATGATCATTTAACAAATCAATTAAAATATAAAGTTAAAAGTAATAAGAAAAAAGTCAAACCTGGTTATAAGAAGAAATTTAAACGTGATTTGGATGATTTAAAACGAAAAGAACGCAAACAATTTAGTAAGCAAAAGAGTAGACAGGAAAGAAAAAATAGAAAAGGATAGGTGAATTTTATGTTATTAGGGTCTCATGTATCGATGAATGGTAAAAAAATGTTAGAAGGCTCAGCTGAAGAAGCCCAAAAATTTGGTGAGTCTACATTTATGATTTATACAGGTGCGCCACAAAACACTAGAAGAAAGCCTATCGAAGAATTAAATATTGAAAAAGGTCATGAAGTAATGAAAGCTCATGGTCTATCAAATATTGTTGTGCATGCACCTTATATTATAAATATTGCTAATACAGTTAAACCACATGTCTTTGAACTTGGTGTGGAGTTCTTACAAAGTGAAATTGAACGTACACAAGCACTAGGCGCGAAAGATATAGTATTACACCCAGGTGCTCATGTTGGCGAAGGTACAGATGCAGGTATCAAAAAGATAATAGAAGGCCTTAACGAAGTTCTAACGAATGATAATGATGTTAGAATAGCATTAGAAACAATGGCTGGTAAGGGATCTGAAATTGGCAGAAACTTTGAAGAGATAGCCAGAATTATTGATGGAGTAGATCATAATGAAAGACTATCTGTCTGTTTTGATACATGTCATACACACGATGCCGGTTATAACGTAAAAGAAGATTTTGATGGTGTTTTAAACGAATTTGATAAAATTATAGGTGTCGATAGAATTAAAGTCGTGCATGTAAACGATAGTAAAAATGATATTGGAGCACATAAAGATAGGCACGAAAATATTGGATTTGGTTATATTGGGTTCGAAGCGCTTAACTATATTGTACATCACGATACTTTTAAAGAAATTCCAAAAATATTAGAAACACCTTATGTGGGTGAAGATAAAAAGAACAAGAAACCACCATATAAATTAGAAATTGAAATGTTAAAACAACAACAATTTGATCCAGATTTGAAGAGTAAAATTTTAAATCAATAATAATATTTCTTAAAAATTGACCGGATATTAAAGGGTTTAATTAATCACTTTTAAACAATATAATAAAAAATATGCTGGGAATTTGTTTTGCTAGAACGGCAAGAGTAATATGTGAATTCTAATGATCCACTTAGAATTCGCATGTTACTCTTTTTTTGATAATTCGTAAACATTACTATTTACATAATTAATATCTCATTGTATAGTATAGAACGAGGTGAAAACATGTCTACGCCAGTATTCGAATTAAAAAATATAGATTATTATTTTGACAACAAACAAGTACTTGAAAATATAAATATTAAAATTAATAGAGGAGAGTTTGTTGCAATTGTAGGACCAAATGGTGCCGGGAAATCAACTTTACTAAAAATTATACTTGGCTTATTACCAATCCAAAAAGGCCAAATTTATGTTGATGGGAAAGACTATAATGGAAATCAATCTTTACTTAAAATTAGTTACGTTTCCCAAAAAGCACAAGCGTTTAAAGCAGGCTTCCCTGCTAGCGTTAAAGAAGTCGTGATCAGTGGGCTTACCAAGCGCAAGAAACTATTTCAATGGTTCAATAAAAAAGATGAGCAAAGTGTAAAAACTGTTTTATCACGTCTTAATATTGAACATTTAATTGACAAAAACATAGCTGAATTATCCGGTGGACAACAGCAAAGAGTGTTAATTGCACGTGCGTTAATCAGTGAACCATCTGTACTAATTCTTGATGAACCAACTAGTGGGATTGATGCAAAACACGTGAGTGAATTTTATGAGACTTTGGATACATTAAAGAATGAAGGTGTAACCATTATTCTTGTTACACATGATATTGGTGTTGTTGCAGACACAGCAACTGAAGTAGCTTGCTTGAATAAGCATTTACATTTTCATGGTACAACTGAAGATTTTAAATCGCTAGATGAAGTTGAAATATCAAAAATTTATGGTCATCCTATTCAATTTGTTGATCATCAGCATAGTAGGGAGTGTTGTTCGTCATGATTGAAGCCTTACTAAATTTTGATTTCATGAGATATTCACTTATAAGTGGGCTTCTTATTGGCTTAATTGCACCATTAATCGGTGCTTTCATTGTTGTGAGGAGGCTATCATTAATTGCTGATGCGTTAAGTCATGTCACGCTTGGTGGTATTTCATTTGGAATGTTTGTTGTTACAATAATCCCAACAGTGGCATTTATAAATCCAATGTGGTTTGGTATTCTATTTGCTGTGATTGGCGCATTACTTATTGAAAAGTTAAGAACTTCTTATAGTAACTATCAAGAAATTGCTATTCCAATTATTATGAGTGCGGGAATCGCCTTAAGTGCAATATTTATTTCACTTGCAGACGGCTTTAATCAAGAAATTGTTGGATTATTGTTTGGTTCTATCAGTGCAGTAACATTAAGTGACTTATTTACAATTATTGTAATTGTCATCGTTGTTCTTATATTTATATTATCTTTTTACAAAGAATTATTTATATTATCTTTTGATGAAGAATATAGTAAAGTAATAGGAATACCTAAATGGATTCAATTTATATTTATTATTATTGTAGCAATGGTTATATCTGCATCTATGCGTGTTGTAGGTATCTTATTAGTGAGTGCACTAATAACGTTACCTGTAGCAATTTCAATGCGACTCACAAAAGGTTTTAAACAGTTAATCATTTTAAGCGTTGTTATTGGAGAAATTTCAGTCATTGGAGGACTCGTATTAGCGTTTTATATGAATATATCACCAGGTGGTGTAATTGTAGTATTACTTGTACTAATACTCGCTATTACGATGATGTATCAGAAATTTAGAATAAGAACAATTAAAGGAGATGCTAACGATGAAAACTGAAGAGGCTATTAATATCATTAAAAATCACGGACATAAATATACAAATAAGAGACGTGAAATGCTTGATATATTTGTTTTTGAAGATAAATATATCAACGCGAAATTAATCCAGCAAGAAATGGATAAAAATTTCCCAGGCATATCGTTTGATACAATTTATCGTAATTTACATTTATTTAAAGATTTAGGTATAGTTGAAGGCACAGAATTAGACGGAGAGATGAAATTTAGAATTGCTTGCACAGACCATCACCACCATCATTTTATATGCGAGTCATGTGGCGATACAAAAGTAATTGATTTCTGTCCTATTGAACAAATTAGAGCGTTTCTTCCTAAAGTTGATATCCATACACATAAATTAGAAGTTTATGGCGTATGTGAAACTTGTCAACAAGCTTGATTATAAATTGTACAAATGAGAGTAAAAATACAAAATATTTTCCATAAATCATAGGTCTTTCGTATGAATTAAATTGAATTTTTAAAATTGTTGCATAAACATGTTTAAATAAGTCCAATTTGAGATATACTAGTAGAGTAACTAAAGATGACAAATATTATTCAATAACGTTTCAATTAAACTTTAAGCAGATTAATTGTTGTTATCATAATTAGTTGTTATGCTTTATTTAAAGATTAATTAGGAGGATGATTATTTATGGCTTTTGAATTACCAAACTTACCTTATGGTTTTGATGCATTGGAACCACACATTGATCAACAAACAATGGAAATTCACCATGGCAAACACCATAACACTTATGTAACTAAATTAAACGCAGCAGTAGAAGGAACTGATTTAGAATCTAAATCAATTGAAGAAATTGTTGCGAATCTAGACAGTGTTCCAGAAAACATTCAAACAGCTGTTCGCAATAATGGCGGTGGACATTTAAACCACTCATTATTCTGGGAATTATTAACTCCAAACTCAGAAGAAAAAGGTACTGTTGTTGACAAAATTAAAGAACAATGGGGCTCTTTAGACGCATTTAAAGAAGAATTTGCAGACAAAGCAGCAGCACGTTTCGGTTCAGGTTGGGCATGGCTAGTAGTTAATAACGGTAACTTAGAAATCGTTACTACACCTAACCAAGATAATCCAATTACTGAAGGTAAAACACCTATCTTAGGATTAGATGTTTGGGAACATGCTTATTATCTTAAATACCAAAACAAACGTCCAGACTATATTAGTGCATTCTGGAACGTTGTAAATTGGGAAAAAGTTGACGAGTTATATAACGCAGCTAAATAATTGAGCTAGCGAATATGACGGCCTTTTAGTAGGTCGTCATTTTTTTTAACTAAAATAATAGAAATATTCGCTAATTTCATATATCATTTGTAGTGAGAACTTTTGAATTGAGGTATGCTGTTTTGTTAAAAAGATTAAAAGAAAAGTCAAATGATGAAAAAATTAGAAATACAATGAATAAAAGAATTAGTTTTATATTTGGTGTGATTGTATTTATTTTTGCAGTAGTTGTCTTAAGGTTAGGTTATTTACAAATTGCACAGGGTTCTCATTATAAACAACTGATAAAAAATAGCGAAAATTTAACAGTTAATGAAGCCGTACCGAGAGGGCGTATATTAGATAGAAACGGTAAAGTCCTTGTTGATAACGCTTCTAAAAAAGCGATTACATATGCGCGTGGTAGAAAAACTTCACAAACAGAAGTTTTAAAAATTGCAAAAGATCTATCTGATTTAATTAAAATGGATACTGACAAAATAACAGATCGAGATAAACAAGACTATTGGATTCAATTACATCCAAATAAAGCGAGAGAATTAATGCAAAGCGAACAAGCATTACTTGATGATGGTAGTATTTCTCAAGACGACTATGACGAGTCCTTATATAAAAAAATTGGGAAAAAGCAAATTAACACACTAAGTGATAAAGATTTGCAAGTCTTAGCTATTTATAGAGAAATGATGTCTGGTTCAGCGCTTGATCCACAAATGATTAAAAATGAGGATGTCACTGATGAAGAATACGCAGCGGTCTCACAAAAATTATCAGATTTGCCAGGTGTAAATACGACAATGGATTGGGATAGAAAATATCCAAATGGTGATACATTAAGAGGTATCTTTGGAGATGTATCTACAACCGAAGAAGGTATTCCTAAAGAATTAACCGAGCAATACTTGGCTAAAGGATATTCTCGTAATGATCGTGTAGGAAAATCATATCTAGAATATCAATATGATGATATTTTAAAAGGCAAGAAAAAAGAAATGAAATATACTACTGATAAATCAGGCGAAGTCATTGATTCCAAAGTTATTAATCCTGGCTCTCGTGGAGATGATTTAGTGCTTAGTATTGACATCGACTTACAGAAAAAAACCGAAGAATACTTAGAGAAGCAAATATCAAAACTTCGTAGTGAAGGCGCTAAAGATATGGATAATGCACTAATAGTTGTACAAAATCCAAATAACGGCGATATTTTAGCGATGGCAGGTAAACAAATAGATAAGAATGGCGATTTAACGGATTATGATATAGGCACATTTACATCACAATTTGCTGTTGGCTCATCTGTAAAAGGTGGCACTTTATTAGCCGGTTATCAAAATAATGCAATTAACGTTGGTGATCAAATGGTCGATGAACCACTGAAATTTGCTGGTGGTCTGACAAAACGCTCTTACTTTAACCAAGATGGTAGAAAAACGATAAACGATAAGGAAGCACTAATGCACTCATCTAACGTTTATATGTTCAAGACAGCTTTGAAAATGGCTGGATCTCCCTATTCAGCAAATATGACATTACCAAATGATATTTCTGAGGCAGGTCAAAAGCTACGTAAAGGATTGAATCAAGTAGGGCTTGGCGTTAAAACAGGTATTGATTTACCGAATGAAACAAATGGACAAATTGAACCATTAACTGATAATCCAGGTAATTTCCTTGATTTAGCAATAGGACAATATGATACGTATACACCTTTACAATTGGCACAATATGTTTCTACAATTGGTAATAACGGGTATAGAGTTCAACCACATATTGGCTTAGAAATTAGACAGGCAACAAATAAAGATACATTGGGCCCTGTTAAAGAGAAGGTTAAGGGGAAAGTGCTAAACAGAGTGAATAACTCAGGAGAGCAAATTAAACAAATTCAAGATGGATTTGAAATGGCATTTAATGAAAAACCCGGCACAGGTTATCAAAGTTTTAATGATACCGAAGTTCCATCAGCAGGTAAAACGGGTACAGCCGAAGTTTTCCAAAATGGTGAATCAAGAGTAAACTCAACTTATGTTGGTTATGCACCAATTAAGGACCCTAAACTTGCATTTTCAATTGTCTATACAAACCAACCAGTTCCAGAACCGTGGTTAAATGGTGGAGATTTAGGTAGAGATGTTATAAACTACTATTTTAAAGAACGAGCTAAAAAATAAAATAAGCGATTTTGTTATAAATACTGATATAGTCGTCTTTATTGAAAAATAATACTTTTCAATTTTATAACTAAATGGTATGATTAATAGGTCGTATTTTGAAAAGGTAAGGAGGAATTAGCATGCGCGTAAACGTAACTCTAGCTTGTACAGAATGTGGAGAAAGAAACTACATTACTACAAAAAATAAACGTACTAATCCTGAACGTATAGAAATGAAAAAACACTGTGCACGTGATAACAAACACACTATGCACCGTGAAACAAAATAATTAATATTTTAAGCCAGATTCTAATACAGGATCTGGTTATTTTTTCGTTTATTTTAAAAAGCAGTTAAATGACATTACATTTTTTTAACGTTATAATAATATAAGTATGTATTTGGGGAAGGTGTTCAAGATGTCCAAAAAAACTTTGCGTCAAAAAAATATTAATTTAATGAGACAATTTATGAAACAATCGAATAAGCAAGAGGCAGATCAATATTTAAGCGATCATTTTTTTAATACAGATGAATACAGATTTTCACAACGGATTGGCATTGTATTATCGATGCCCCATGAAGTAAATACATATCCAATTATTCAACAAATGATAGAAGACGGAAAAACTGTTTTTGTACCTGAAACAAATTATCAAACGAAGGAAATGACATTTAAACATGTAGATGATTTAAATCACATTAGTCCAGATGATAAAGGCATTAATCATGTTAACGCCGATACTGAAATCACCAATAATTTAGATTTAGTAGTAGTTCCTGGCGTCGTATTTAATAATATTGGTTACCGTATTGGTTATGGTGGTGGGTATTTTGATAAATTTTTAAGTACTAATAAACAATCTACTATCAGTCTACTATACGACTTTCAATTAAATTCGTTTGAGATAGAAGTACATGATGAACCGGTTGAAAAATTAATCATAGCAACAACTAAATAATGGAGGCAAATATGATCACTGAGAAACATTATTGGAAGTGCATATATACTTGGATTAAATATCTGAACTATCATGTTGTTCACACAAATAAAGATAATGATGAAATTTGGTTAGCGAATAAGAAATCGGAAAGTATCGTGATATTTAAATATGGCGCTAATTCAACTCAAGATGTTAGGTTTGATAAAACTCGAATACAAGAAAACCAAGATAATATCATTGCATTTCTTGGGTTTAAACCCAAGAATTATGAATTATATATTTTTACAGATAAAATATTTACAGATGAGAACTTAAATGAAACTAAACCGGTTAAATTTAAGGTTAAAATCATTAGAGAAGCAGAGCATATAGAAAGAATAATGCCAAACTTCTTTGTGAAAAAAATGTATAATCGTACAACTAAGCATACAAAATCATACTATAAACAACGCACTCTCAATAACAATCCTATTGAAAAACATATGCTTAAGTTTGCCCCTGTAACATATACGTTAATAGCAATTAATATTATTATTTGGTTAGCTATGACATTGTTTTTAAATCGTTTTTCAGATTTAAAATTATTAGATGTAGGTGGGCTTGTTCATTTTAATGTTGTACATGGTGAATGGTATAGATTGATCACCTCTATGTTTTTACATTATAATTTTGAACATATTTTAATGAATATGTTGAGTCTATTTATATTTGGGAAAATTGTAGAAGCTATCGTGGGTCATTGGAGAATGTTTGTAATATATATTGTCGCTGGTTTATTTGGTAACTTTGCATCCCTTTCATTTAATACAGATACCGTTTCCGTAGGTGCAAGTGGTGCCATATTCGGGTTAATTGGAGCAATTTTTATATTTATGTATGTAGGTAAACAGTTCAACCGCAAATTAATTGGTCAATTATTAATTGTACTTTTAATTATGATTGGACTATCTTTATTTATGCAAAATGTAAATATTGTTGCACATATAGGCGGTTTCATTGGTGGGTTATTAATAACATTAATAGGATTCTATTTTAGAACAAATAAAAATCGTTTCTGGTTTCTAATAATATTAATACTAGTCTTATTTATTGCCGCTCAAATCAGAATTTTTACAATTAAAGAAGATAATATATACAATACGATTATTACAAACGAAATGAAACAAGGAAATTATGATGATGCAAAAGATATGGTAAAGCATACTATCAATAAGAATTATGCTGATGACGAAACTTATTATTTAAATGGACTTATTAAAGCAACGTTAGACTCGAAAGCAGAAGGCATTGCAGTATGGGAAAGAGGATTAAGGGAACACCCTAACTCAGGACTCTTAAACTATCAATTAGCCATTGCAAATAGGTCTCTTGATAACAAAGATAAAGCCAAGAAATACATAAAAGCTGCGTTAAAGTCTGACCCTAGTAATAATGATTATATTAATTTAAATAAAGAATTGAGCGATGATAGTGATTCAGAAAATTAATACATTTTATGACGTGCAGCAACTCCTTAAAAAATTTGGGTTTATCGTTTACTTTAAAGATAAAGAAGACATGTATGAAATGATGGAACAAGAAATAAAATCGCTATTCAACATAGGGCTTATTTCAAAGGACGACTTTTTAAAATGTCGATTAATTATTAATCAAAGAAAAAATGAATAAACGAAGTTGTAGAAGAGGTCGAGGCAGTGTTTTGCCTCGACCTAAAATATTATATTATGACTACTTATCATAAGTTATTATAAACGCTATATTGACAATTTAAATTCAATGCTTTTTAATTTTCAAATGCTATAAATTACAAGTATCTTTCACTGTCAGATAAGTTGTTTCATAATTATTGCAATTGAGAATTGATTAAGATTAAAATGTAATTAAGGAAATATAAATCTATATTAAATGGTTTATAAAGGCTAGATTCAAAAAGTCTTATTATCTGGTATACTTATTGGTGTAAAATCTCCAATTCCCTTGATATATAAGTTTTTTTGAACTACAGTTAGAGGATGTGCACCCTTTTAATAAATCAGAGAAGGATGAAAATTAAATGAACAAAATTATATTAGCCGCAGATATTGGTGGAACTACATGTAAACTAGGAATTTTTGATGAAAATCTTAACCGTTTATCAAAATGGTCAATCGATACAGATACTTCAGATACTACTGGATATTTACTATTAAAAAATATATATGATTCTTTCATACAGCATATAGATAAATCAGACAACACTTTTTCAGATGTTTTAGGTATTGGAATTGGTGTGCCTGGACCTGTGAATTTTGAAACGGGAGAAGTAAACGGAGCAGTTAACTTATACTGGAAAGACACAGTAAATGTAAGAAATATTTTCAAACAATTTGTAGATTGTCCAGTTTATGTTGATAATGACGCAAATGTTGCTGCTTTAGGTGAAAAGCACAAAGGTGCGGGTAATGGTGCAGAAGATGTAGTTGCTATTACACTCGGTACTGGATTAGGTGGTGGCATTATTTCAAATGGTGAAATCGTGCATGGCCATAACGGTTCTGGTGCTGAGATAGGACATTTTAGAGTAGACCATGACCAACGCTTCAAATGTAATTGTGGGAAATCAGGTTGTATAGAAACAGTGGCGTCTGCTACGGGTGTCGTAAACCTGGTTAATTTCTATTATCCTAAATTAACATTTAAATCTTCAATTTTACAATTAATTAAAGATAATAAAGTAAGCGCAAAAGCAGTTTTTGATGCTGCAAAAGCTGGGGATCAATTCTGTATCTTTATAACAGAACGTGTAGCTAATTATATCGCTTATTTATGTAGTATAGTCAGCGTTACGAGTAATCCGAAATATATCGTTTTAGGTGGAGGTATGTCCACTGCAGGATTGATACTAATTGAGAATATTAAAACAGAATATCATAATTTAACATTTACGCCTGCTCAACAAAACACTGAAATTGTACAAGCTCAGCTTGGAAATGATGCAGGTATTACAGGCGCTGCAGGATTAATTTACACTTATATTATCGAAAAGGATGGTGTTAAATAATGGCTATCGTAGACGTAGTTGTTATACCGGTCGGCACAGAAGGACCGAGCGTGAGTAAATATATTGCCGAAATTCAAACTAAATTAAAAGAATATAAAGCACAGGGTAAAATTGATTATCAATTAACGCCAATGAACACATTAATTGAAGGAGATTTAAAAGATTTATTCGAAGTTGTACAAGCAATTCATGAATTACCATTTGATAAAGGGCTAAGCCGTGTATGTACAAATATTAGAATTGATGATCGACGAGATAAATCACGCAATATGAATGAGAAAGTAAAGGCAGTAGAAAAATATTTGAACGACGGAGGTCACTAGAATGAAAATTTCGAGTCTATCTTTAGGTCTAGTCGAAACAAATGTTTATTTTATAGAGAATGATACAAGTGTCATTTTAATTGATCCAGCTAATGATAGTGATTTAATTATTAAAAAGTTAAATCAAATTAATAAAAAATTAGTCGCTGTATTACTTACTCATGGTCATTTTGATCATATTGGTGCTTTAGATGACATTATTGAAAAATATGATGTACCAGTATTTATGCATAAATCGGAATTTGATTTCTTAACAAATACAACTAAAAATGGTTCAGAAAAATTCAAACAATATGGATTACCTAATGTTATTAGCCACGCAGCACCACAACCGCTAGAAGAAGGCGATGCAAGTGTAGAAGGTTTTAATTTCAAGGTATTACATACTCCTGGTCATTCTCCAGGAAGTTTGACGTTTGTTTTTAATGAATTTGCTGTTGTGGGTGATACATTATTTAAACAGGGTATAGGTCGAACTGATTTATATAAAGGTGATTACGAAACATTAGTTAATTCAATATTAGACAAATTATTTGAATTAGATGATGATCTACCTTTATTCCCAGGACATGGACCATATACCACAGTGGAAGATGAACAAATGAATCCTTATTTACATGGGTAAATTTAGTAGAGTTGAATTTCTATAGTAATATCACTGATACAAAACAAAAGTAATTTTCACACCTCTTACGTGTATATATGTAGGAGGTGTTTTTTTATTGAAGTTATTGTTTAATAGTATGATTGAAAAGGCAATTAATAAAGATGCATCAGATATACATTTTATTCCTGTAGATAAAGAAGTTTTGATTAAATTTAGAATCCGTGATGATTTGAAATCAATAGAAACATTACAATTAAATACGTATTTTAAATTACTAACTTATATGAAATACCAAGCTGGATTAGATGTCTCTAAACACAACGCTGCTCAGAGTGGTAGGTATATTTATAAATTAAAACAAATTTATTTCCTTAGAATATCAACGCTTCCTTTATCTCTAGGAAATGAAAGCTGCGTTATTAGGATTATCCCGCAACATTTTCAAAAGCAAAAACATAACCAAAACATAACGCATTTA
Source organism: Staphylococcus xylosus NJ (assembly GCF_000338275.1). Classification (GTDB taxonomy): domain Bacteria; phylum Bacillota; class Bacilli; order Staphylococcales; family Staphylococcaceae; genus Staphylococcus; species Staphylococcus xylosus_B. The sequence continues at coordinate 536,020 of NZ_ANMR01000043.1, read as the reverse complement.
TATAATCTAATGAACAAAAAGCAAGGATTAATTTTATTGAGTGGACCCACTGGTTCTGGAAAAAGTACGTTAATGTATCACATGTTGTCTTATGCTAAAGAGCACTTAAATTTAAATATAATTACAATTGAAGATCCCGTTGAACAATTGATAAATGGTATAACTCAAATATCATTGAATGAAAAGGCAGGGATAAATTATGAAACTTCTTTTAAAGCAATATTGCGATGCGATCCAGATATTATTTTAATTGGTGAAATAAGAGATGCAAATGTAGCTAAACACGTTATACAAGCCAGTTTAAGTGGCCATTTAGTACTTTCTACAATTCATGCTAGTAATTGCAAAGGTGTGATATTAAGACTGTTAGAAATGGGGATAACAGTACAACAGCTTATACAATCAATCATTAGTATATTAAATCAAAGGCTTATTACTACTAAAGAAGGTGTTAGGGAACTTGTATATGAACAGGTAACAAAAGAAGATATTTATCATTTCTTTAAAAATAGTTATACATTACCCAAAGATTTCCATAACTTATCTTATAAGTTAAACAAAATGTCAAAAGAGGGGATGATATGTGAAACATCGATGGAACGTTATCTATAAATTTTATCCTTTTACAATATTAAGTGAAAAGGACAAAATTAATTTGCTATCAAAGTTAAAAGACTTACTGGAACATGGCTTTACTTTAAGTGATTCATTTGATTTTTTACTACAGCATACCAAGATTAGGTCGCTAGAAATTAAATCATTAATTAAAGCGGAATTAAGGCATGGTGCTGATTGCTCTGAAATTCTTAAAATACTAAAGTATCCTAAATCAATTATTATGCTAATTTATTTTGCAGAGATGTTTGGTAATTTAACAGAGACATTACCACATGCTCAAGAATATTTAATACGTAATTATAAGATTAAGAAACGTTTACTTAAAACAATACAATATCCTTTACTTTTACTTTCCATATTCATCATTATGCTCATGGTTCTTAATCATACTATTATTCCAGAGTTTCAAAATTTATATCATAATATGGGAGTGGAAATTACTTCAGTACAGCGAAAAATAACTTTTATAATAGTAAATTTGCCTTCTTTCATATGGTATTTGGTTATTGTGGTTCTGATAACTCTGGCACTATTTTGGTTGTTATATATAAAGCTATCTGTACATTATAAATTAAAGTTAATGTTGTCAATGCCCATTGTTTCAAAATTCTTTAAGCTTTATAAAACTTTTCGCTTAGCTTCAGAGTTTTCGCTATTTTATAAAAATGGAATTAGTCTACATAAAATTGTGGACATTTATTCCGAGCAAAAAGATGACAGTTATTTAAATTATTTAGCTTACGCGCTCTCGACTGGTACACAGAGAGGTTTGAAATTGAGTGAAATTCTAACAAAATTATCATGCTTTGAGGAAGAGCTAGTTATTTTTATAGAAGAAGGTGAGAAAAAAGGGCGTCTTGAAGTGGAATTAAAATTATATAGTGAAATCATTATTGATAAAATTCAACAATCAATGCAATTTATAATCAAATTTATACAACCATGTATATTTTTAATAATAGCTATTATGATTGTGTCATTATATTTAGTCATCATGTTACCAATGTTTGATTTAATGCAAACAATAAAATGAAATGAGGGTTTAATAATATATGAAAAACTTTAAATATAAGTTTAACAAAAAGGCATTCACACTCATTGAAATGCTATTGGTTTTACTAATAATAAGTTTGTTATTAATATTAATTATACCTAATATAGCTAAACAATCCTCACACATACAAACTACTAGTTGTGAAGCACAGCTTAAAATGGTAGATAGTCAAATTGAAGCTTATAGCTTGAAGTTCAATAAGAAGCCAAATACTATGGAAGAACTCGTTAACGAAGGTTATATAAAAGAGAACCAAAAACGATGTAAATCAGGCGCATTAATATCTATTCATGATGGTGAAGCAGTTGCAAGCTAGTAGATCATTTACTTATGTTGAAATGTTATTTGTATTGAGCATTGTCAGTTTGCTTGTTTTTATACAAATGCAACGACTATCTTTTAACAAAGATAACTTAACTTCACCACATTCAAAGATTAGTAACTTAATAATGCAATTTAATTACTTAAAGTCAAAAGCAATTAAAGACCAACAATCTATCACATTAATATTCAATGATTTTTCAACTCAAATCCGTGTAAAAGAACAACATATGCAGAATTCTACTATCGATTTACCTCAAAATACCTATATACATCCTCGTACAAATTTAGCTTATATAAACTTCGACAAAAATGGTGATGTAAACAAATTTGGTTCTTTATATCTAAGTATCGATAAATCTTTATATAAAATAATATTTCATATAGAAAAAGGCCGCTTAAGATATGAGAAAGTATAATTTAAATGGTTCATTATTTATAGATGCACTTTTGTCTTTTTCAACAATAACCTTGATATGTATTTTATTTATCCCTTTAATGTTGCAACTTTCCAAAGAAACCCAAAATAAAATAATCGATATGGAGCTGAAAAGGGTTATAATTAGCTCTTTACACCAATATGACAAATCAGTTCTGAAAAAGGGAGTGAATTTAAATATTTATCATCTAAAACTAAGTAATCAAAAACTTTTTATAACAAGAAAAGGAACTAAATATGAAAAATGCTATGGCAAAAAAACTTAAATCATTTACGTATGTCGAAGTATTGTTTGCATTGTTCATTACTATATTGATATTTACAATATTACCTTCGTTATTTAAAACAACGCACTTTATCGAAGCGCGCTTAACAAATCAAACCAATTTAGATTTAGAATTTTTTGCTGCTGATTTAACCCGTGACTTGTTAGGAAAAAATTCTCAAATTAAAGTAAATGATATACGTAAAAACAAAGTAGTCATAAAAAATAAAGATAAAAATATTATTTATGAATTTAAAAATAACAAAATAATCAAAAGTATTAACGGTAAAGGGAATATAACGTTATTGAATAATGTGAAATCTGTAGAGTTTAGTGTTGTAAATTATAAGACGTTGAAAGTTAATTTAAACATAATTGAAAAAGGAAATTCTTATGAAAAACAACTATATATTTAATAGTAATGCATACATCTATCCTTTTGTGTTGGTGGTATTTATGCTATATTTATCTATAATTACAATTTATGTATTTCAAATTGGTATACAATTAAAAACTTTAGATAACATAGAGAAATATTATGAAAATCAAATTAATTTATTTTTGAAGAAGGAAGATATTTTTGAATAACATTAAAATAGAACCATTGATATTAATTGGATTTATGGGAACTGGTAAGACAACATTAGGTAAATATCTTTCAAAGCATAATCAACTATCCTACGTTGACTTAGATGCGTACATAGTAGAACAAGAAAATCAATCTATTCCAGATATATTTAAACAAATAGGTGAAACGGGCTTTAGAGAATTAGAATATAAGTATCTAAAAGAATGCATAAACCATTACAATATTATTTCGACCGGCGGAGGTATTATTGAAAGTGATCAAACATTCGAATTTTTAAAATTACAAAAACGAGTAATATGGTTAGATTGTGACTTGAATATTGTTTACAATAGAATCAAAAATGATAGCAATAGACCTAATGCAAACAATAAATCTCTTTTTGAATTAAAAAGCTTGTATTCCTCAAGGGTTTCAAGATATAATGAAATCGCATTCATAAAATTAAATAGCAGTAAATCTCTACACTCATTACAAAGTGAGATTATGGAAGAGATTGTTTGCGAATGATCAGTATTGGAGAGAATGGTTAGTTATATTATTTATAACTTTAGTCCATCGCCGAAGGTGCAAGTTTAACGAAACTCTCAGGCAAAAGGATAATACTGTGACGCATTCCTGGAGAATTTAAACAGGGTAGCTTAGTCTACTCTGTTTTTTTTAATATATTTTACTTAAACAATAGGAGGTTTCTTCATGTCCAATGAACTAAAAAAAACACCACTTTATCAAACTTTTGTAGATAGTGGTGCTAAAATCGTAGAATTTGGTGGATGGGCTATGCCAGTCCAATTTTCAAGTATTAAAGAAGAACATAATGCTGTTAGAACAGAAATCGGTTTGTTTGATGTAAGCCATATGGGTGAAATTCTGATAAAAGGTAGTGAAGCTGCACAGCTAGTACAATATCTACTTTCTAACGATACTGAAAATTTGACTACAAATAAAGCTCAATATACTGCACTATGTAATGAAAATGGTGGTATTATTGATGATTTAATCACATATAAATTAGACGAAAATCAATATTTATTAGTAGTAAATGCTGGTAATACAGATAAAGACTTTGTTTGGATGAAAGAGAAAGCCGAAAAATTCGATGCAGAAGTAATTAATGTTTCGAATGACTATGGTCAATTAGCAATTCAAGGACCAAATGCGCGTAACTTAGTTCAACAACATATTGATGTAGATGCATCTTCAATGAAACCTTTCGAATTTAAACAAAATGTAGCGTTTTTTGGGAAAAACGTAATTTTATCACAATCAGGATATACTGGTGAAGATGGCTTTGAAATATACTGCGACGCGGATGATGCTCCTTATTTATGGAAAAAAATACTAGAGCATAACGTTGTTCCATGTGGCTTAGGAGCAAGAGATACATTAAGATTGGAAGCTGGTTTACCTCTACATGGTCAAGATTTAAGTGAAGAAATCACACCGTATGAAGCGGGCATCGCATTTGCAGTCAAGCCATTAATTGAAGCCGATTTCATTGGCAAAAGTGTCCTTAAAGAACAAAAGGAACATGGTTCAAAACGTAGAACAGTTGGTTTAGAAATGATTGATAAAGGCATTCCTAGAACTGGTTACGAAGTATTGGATTTAGATGGTAATCAAATAGGAGAGATTACTTCGGGTACCCAATCACCATTAACTGGTAAATCGATTGGTTTAGCTCTAATAAATCGTGAAGCTTTTGAAATGGGCAAAGAAGTGTTAGTTCAAGTAAGGAAGAGACAAGTTAAAGCAAAAATTGTTAAGAAAAATCAAATAAGCAAATAATACAAAGGGGTGTTACTGTGAGTCATCGTTATATTCCATTAACAGAGCAAGATAAGAAAGAAATGTTAGATACTATTGGTGCAGAATCAATTGCAGAATTATTTGGAGATGTACCAAATGACATATTATTAAATAGAGAGCTAGCTATTCCAGATGCAGAAGCTGAAACTACATTAACAAAACGCTTAAGTAGAGTTGCAAGTAAAAATATCACTAAAGAAACCCACACTTCATTTTTAGGGGCAGGCGTATACGATCATTACGCACCAGCAGTAGTAGATGCGATGATTTCTCGTTCGGAATTCTATACTGCATACACACCTTATCAGCCAGAAATTTCACAAGGTGAACTACAAGCAATTTTTGAATTCCAAACGTTAATTTGTGAATTAACTGACATGGATATTGCAAATTCATCTATGTATGATGGTATTACAAGTTTTGCTGAAGCATGTATTTTAGCTTTTAATCAAACACGTAAAAATAAAATTGTAGTTTCTAAAGGATTACATTATCAAGCATTACAAGTTCTCAACACATATGTAAAAACACGTGAAGAATTTGAAGTTGTAGAAGTTGATTTAGATGGTACTATTACAGATTTAGAAAAATTAGAAGCAGCTATAGACGATGATACAGCTGCAGTAGCTGTTCAGTATCCTAACTTCTATGGTTCAATTGAGGATTTAGAGAAAATCCAATCGTTTATTGAAGGTAAAAAAGCTTTGTTTATTGTTTATACTAACCCACTAGCATTAGGCTTACTTACACCTCCAGGTAGTTTTGGTGCCGATATTGTAGTAGGAGATACACAACCATTTGGTATACCTGCACAATTTGGTGGGCCTCATTGTGGTTTCTTTGCTACAACTAAAAAATTAATGCGCAAAACACCTGGGCGTTTAGTAGGTCAAACCGAAGATGCAGATGGGCATCGTGGTTTTGTTTTAACATTACAAGCTCGCGAACAACATATACGTCGTGATAAAGCTACTTCAAATATTTGTTCAAACCAAGCATTGAATGCATTAGCTTCCTCAATTTGTATGTCAGCATTAGGAAAAGAAGGTATTTATGATATTTCAGTACAAAATTTTGAAAATGCAAACTATGCAAAGGAACAATTTAAACAAGTCGGTTTAGAAGTGTCAACTGGAACTTCATTTAATGAATTTGTAGTGAAATTCGATAAACCTGTTAAAGATATTAATGATGCACTTATACAAGAAGGAATTATAGGTGGTTTCGATTTAAGTGAAGTAACAGAATCATTTGAAAATCATATGTTAGTTGCTGTTACAGAATTGAGAACAAAAGATGAAATTGACACATTTGTTAAGAAAGCAGGTGAATTAAATGGTAGTAAGTAAATCAAGTCCATTAATTTTTGAACGTTCTAAAAAAGGTCGTTATGCGTATTCGTTACCAAAAAAAGAAATAGATAATGGCGCTGTTGAAAAATTACTAGACGAAAAATATATTAGAAAAAATAAAGCAGAACTACCAGAAGTTGCTGAATTAGATTTAGTGAGGCATTACACAGAGCTTTCAAATAAAAACTTTGGTGTAGATTCAGGATTTTATCCATTAGGTTCTTGTACTATGAAATATAATCCAAAAATAAATGAAAAAATTGCTAGAATTCCTGGATTTGCAGAATCACATCCATTACAAGATGAATCGCAAGTTCAAGGATCTTTAGAGATTATTCATAGTTTACAAGAAGAGTTGAAAGAAATCACTGGTATGGATGAAGTAACGTTACAACCTGCTGCCGGCGCGCATGGTGAGTGGACAGCATTAATGATTTTTAAAGCATACCATCAAAAAAACGGAGAAGGTCATCGTGATGAAGTTATCGTTCCTGACTCTGCACACGGCACCAATCCAGCTTCAGCTGCGTTTGCAGGCTTTAAGTCTGTAACAGTTAAATCAAATGAACGCGGAGAAGTAGATATTGATGATCTGAAACGTTTAGTTAATGATAAAACAGCTGCAATCATGTTAACTAATCCTAATACTTTAGGCATTTTTGAAAAAAACATTATGGATATTCGGAATATCGTTCATGAAGCCGGAGGATTATTATATTATGATGGTGCAAATTTAAATGCCATTATGGACAAAGTTAGACCAGGCGACATGGGATTTGATGCAGTTCACTTAAACTTACACAAAACATTTACGGGGCCACATGGTGGCGGCGGTCCAGGTTCTGGACCAGTAGGTGTAAAAAAAGAACTTGCGAGCTTTTTACCTAAACCAATGGTTGTCAAAGAAAATGATATTTATAAATATGATAATGATATAGCAAATTCTATAGGACGCGTTAAACCATTCTATGGTAATTTTGGCATCTATTTAAGAGCTTATACTTATATTCGTAGTATGGGAAACAAAGGACTTGAAGAAGTATCTGAAGCTGCTGTATTAAATGCCAATTATATTAAAGCAAGACTGAAAGAACATTTTGAGATTCCTTATAGTCAATATTGTAAACACGAGTTTGTCTTGAGTGGGTCTAAACAAAAAGAACAGGGCGTTCGTACACTAGATATGGCTAAACGACTATTAGATTTCGGAGTACATCCACCGACAATTTATTTCCCACTTAATGTCGAAGAAGGCATGATGATTGAGCCGACTGAAACTGAGTCAAAAGAAACTCTAGACCACTTCTGTGATACGATGATTCAAATTGCAAATGAAGCTAAAGAGAATCCGGATATTGTATTAGAAGCACCACATACAACTATTATTGATAGATTAGACGAAACCAAAGCAGCAAGAAATCCAGTGTTAAAATTTGAAAACTTACGTTCAGAAAAAGAATAGTTAGTTTACACTTTTACACGGTTATATTGAATTTACCTTTAATATATAAATACTTAAAGATCGGACTGGTATAAAACCAGTTCGATTTTTTGTTCAAAATAAAAAGCGTGGTCAACTTTAAATGTTGATCACGCTTTTATTTTGAACATTCACTTTATGTCATTAATTTTAAGATATAAAGTTATTTTTTAGATTTAATTTTACCAGTCCATTTTTTATATCCGCCTTTTAACATGTAGATATCCGTGTAGCCGTTTTTCTTTAAAGTTCTAGCTGCACGATAACTGGCAATGCCATTCGCATCACAAAGATAGATTGGTTGATCTGTTCGTAAACCTTGATATCTTTGTTTAAACATTGTAATTGGAATATTACGTGCACCATTGATGTGTCCGTATTCATAATCCACTTTTTCTCTTACATCAATAACTTGAGCTTTGCGCAAACCATCATGGAACTCATTTTGGTTTAATTCTGTGACTGCTCTTTTATTAAGAAGATAATTGATTAGCATGTAAGCGATGATAATTATTAAAACTGCTAACGCTATAAACCAAAAGTTACTCATCTTGCATCCTCCCTAATTAACCGATATTATATATTATAAGACTGTTAGCGCAATTTATCAAAATATTTTTCTCACGATAAAAAGTTATTGCTGACAAACTTGAACAATTATTGAAAACGATAACACAAAATTGCTGTTATCACAATTTAATTTAGCGATAGGAGTTTTGAAAGTGACAGAAACATGGAATTTTATAAATACTGGTAGCAAAGACCCATATTATAATATGGCAATGGATGAAGCTTTACTTAATTTTGTATCTAGAGGAGAGATAGATCCAGTAATTAGGTTTTATACATGGGACCCTGCGACTTTATCAGTTGGTTATTTTCAAAGGCTAACTAAAGAAATAGATATTGAAAAGGTGAATGCTAAAGGTTATGGCCTTGTACGTCGTCAAACTGGTGGCAGAGGTGTGTTACATGATAAAGAATTGACGTACAGCGTCATTGTTCCAGAATCACACCCTGACATGCCTTCAACAGTTACTGAAGCCTATAGAGTTATTTCAGAAGGATTACTAGAAGGTTTTAAATATTTAGGTTTTGATGCTTCATTTGCTATTCCAAAATCAAAAGAGGAAAGAGCAAATTTAAAGCAACCAAGAAGTGCAGTTTGTTTTGATGCACCTAGCTGGTATGAATTAGTTGTAGAAGGACGTAAAATTGCTGGAAGTGCTCAAGTTCGTCAGAAAGGGGTTATCTTACAGCATGGCTCTTTGCTACAAGATGTAGACATAGATGATTTGTTTGACATGTTTGTTTTTAAAAATGATCGTCTTAAAGATAAAATGAAGCAAGCATTTGTAGAAAAAGCTGTGGCAATTAATGATATTTCAGATCGCCATATTAGTTTAGAAGAGATGGAAAAAGCATTTGAAATAGGCTTTAAAAAAGGATTGAATATTGACTTTAAGCCACTAGAACTCAATGAAAAACAGCAAAATGAAATCAATGAGTTAATTGATAAATACAAATCTGACGAGTGGAACTATCGTAAATAGTTTAGTTTTAAATTGCTGACTCGACATTTAAAACAGCAACACATATTAAGGAATTTTAATAAGTATAAATTATAAAATAAACCCCTGAAAAGATATCTATTTTAAGATAATCTTTTCAGGGGTTTATAAATCTTAGTATACGTTACTTTTTCTTTCTGTTTTGTCTTTTATACTTACGTTGCGCACGTTTGTATTTACGCTGATCTTCAGTTAAGAAGAAGAAATAGTAAATTGCATATATAATACCTCCAAAAATGGCTAAGCTAATGACCATTCTTACAAAACTGAAGATAAAGGCATCAAGATTGAGTACTAATCCTACAATTGCAATTGCGATAATGATATAAAATATTGCTTGTTTCACCTAAAACACTCCTATGTGGTTGTTAACTTTGACTATCTTTAATACTGATGATTGATAAAGCTTTTTGACCTTTTTGAATCTTCTTCTTATCTTTAGCATCGTAACCATCTTTAATATCACTAAATGCTGAATTTAAGTCTTTGTCCAATTTAGTTATATTTTTATTTTTGGTTTTATCTTCGCTATCCATTTTTTCTTTATTGACATCATTTTTATATGTCGTAAATGCGGTATCTATTTTATTTTTAAGTTCTGCAAGTTTATCTTGTACTTTCTTATCGCCTTTGTTTTTAGATACATCACTTTCGATTTCGTTATATTGATCAATTAATTTAGCGATATCTTGATAATATGTAGATGATGCTTTTAAATTAGCTGCTTTCTTTTTATTACTTTTCGCTTTGCCAATGTCTTTCTTATCTTTCTCTAGAGCCGCAACTTTATTTTGCTCTTTGCTAATTTCTTGTTTTAATTCTTGAATGTTCCCCTTTAACTTATGGTTTTCATCGCGAAGTTTAGTCGTCTTTTCTTCTAAAGGACCTAGGTTTTGACTTCCGCAACCAGCAAGTACACATGAAGCACATAAAATAGCCACTATTTTTTTCTTCATAACTCTCTCCTAATTCAAAAACTATAAATTTATACAATAATTATGCTATCATTTTAATGTATAAAAAGAAAATGTACAAACTTATTGTATAGGAGGATAACAAATGACAAGAATTGATAAATTAAATACCGCTATAGAAGCCAAACATTTAGAAGCAGTGGTAGTATTATCTGACTTTAATAGACGTTATTTATCTGGTTTTACTGGTACAAGTGGGGCGTTAATTATTACGAAAGATCACAACTTATTGCTAACTGATTTTAGGTACATTGAACAAGCGTCTGCACAAGCCCCAGAATTTGAAATCATCAAACAAGAAGGTAGCTTAATTGATGAAGTCAAAAATCAACTTGAAAAATTAAACGTACAAAATGTTGGATTTGAAGGAAACTTAGTCAGCTATGATACATATCTTCAGTTGAGTAAATCGTATATTAGTTTAATTAGCATTTCAGGTATGATAGAAAAGATACGTGAAGTTAAAGATGAATCAGAGATTGAGTTGATTCAAAAAGCAGCAGATATCGTTGATGAGGCATACGAATACATTTTAACTGTCGCAAAAGCTGGTATGACTGAACAGCAACTAAAAGCAAAGTTAGAAAGTAAAATGTTAGAACTTGGCGCTGAAGGAACTTCATTCGAAACAATTGTAGCTTCTGGTGAACGTGGTGCGTTACCTCATGGAGTTGCTAGTGATAAAGTTATAAATTCAGGAGAATTAATTACATTAGATTTTGGTGCATATTACAAAGGATATTCATCAGATATTACTCGTACATTTGCAATAGGTGAACCTGATCCAAAACTTAAAGAAATATATAATATTGTGTTAGAGGCGAATCAAAAGGGAATTGACACCGCTAAAAAAGGTATTACTGGTAAAGCATTAGATGCTATTGCTAGAGATTATATCACTGAAAAAGGTTATGGTGAGGCGTTTGGACATTCACTTGGTCATGGTATTGGATTAGACGTTCATGAAGGCCCTAATCTTTCTAAAAAATCGGAGACGCCATTAGATATTAATAATTGTGTTACAATTGAACCTGGTATATATTTAGACGGGTTAGGTGGCGTTCGTATTGAAGATGACATTTTAATTAAAGAAAATGGCTGTGAACGCTTTACTAAATCTTCCAAAAACCTTATTATTTTATAGAAGACCTTATAATTGAGGAGGAAACTGAATGATTTCGGTTAATGATTTTAAAACAGGCTTAACAATATCAGTAGATAATGGCATTTGGAAAGTTTTAGATTTCCAACATGTTAAACCAGGAAAAGGCTCTGCATTTGTACGTTCTAAGCTACGTAATTTAAGAACTGGTTCGATTCAAGAGAAAACATTCAGAGGTGGCGAAAAAGTAGAAACTGCTATGATTGAGAATCGTCGTATGCAATATCTATATGCCGATGGAGATACACATGTTTTCATGGATAATCAAACATTTGATCAAACAGAGCTACAAGGAGATTATTTACAACACGAATTAAATTTCTTAAAAGCAAATATGGAAGTCCAAATTCAAACATATGGTAATGAAACACTTGGTGTTGAATTACCAAAAACAGTTGAACTTGTAGTAACAGAAACTGAACCAGGTATTAAAGGGGACACAGCAAATGGTGCTACTAAATCTGCTACAGTTGAAACAGGATATACATTGAATGTACCTTTATTTGTTAATGAAGGAGACACACTTGTAATTAATACAGGTGACGGTAGCTATATTTCTAGAGCCTAACATTTTATTGTTTAAAAAATGATATGTAATTAAAGTGATGAGCAAAAACCTTTCCAATTTATATATTGGAAAGGTTTTTATGGTTATTATGAATATAAAAGGTTATATTAGATAATATTATGTTTATGAATACTATAAATTCTATAATTAAAATGTTAAATTATAAATGTTTAACTTTATATTTAATCCTTAACCTAAGAATTATTAAGTGTATTACGCTATGATACATAGCGATTTGTAGCTGAACATAAAGAAGTGGATTGAACTATCATCAAATTAGAAAACTTGATGATATCTAAATTATAGTGATGTAATTTACTTATAAATACGAGAAGTTAAATTATGCGATTTATTGTATAATATATTTCGCTTTCTTTTTGTTAAATCAAATATCACATCATCTTACTCAAAAAAGTTAGATTTCAGCACGCTTATAGGTATATAGAACACGATAAAAGTTAATCAGTTTATTATAGAAAGTATGTATATGCTTGAATTGAACATATCACTAAAGTAAAATAAACAAGGTAAATGAAAACAATCTGAAGGAGTCAGTATTTATGAATTTTAAAGAAATTAAAGAATTGATAGAAATTCTTGACCAATCTAGTTTGACTGAAATTAATATTGAGGATAAGGGCAATATTGTAAATTTAAAAAAAGAAAAAGAAACTGAAATTATAACACCTCAAATCTCACAACAACCGATGCAACAAATAGCACCACAACAAGGCGTGGCATCAACTCCTGCAGGAACACAAGGTGCTGATGAAATTAGCATGAATAGTAATACAAATACTAATACTGCAGAAGATAACTTGCAAACAATTAATGCGCCAATGGTTGGGACGTTTTACAAATCACCGTCTCCAGAAGAAAGTGCCTATGTGCAAGTTGGAGATTCTGTAACAAACGATTCAACAGTATGTATATTAGAAGCTATGAAATTATTCAATGAAATACAAGCCGAAGTCAGTGGTGAAATTGCTGAAATCTTAGTAGAAGACGGGCAAATGGTAGAGTATGGCCAACCGTTATTTAAGGTAAAATAATGAATAAAATTTTAATAGCAAATAGAGGGGAAATCGCAGTAAGAATTATTCGTGCATGTCATGATTTAGGTTTACAAACGGTGGCAATATACTCAGAAGGAGATAAAGACGCTTTACATACTCAAATTGCTGATGAAGCATATTGCGTCGGGCCAACACAATCTAAAGATTCTTATTTGAATATCCCAAACATATTATCTATTGCAACATCTACAGGGTGTGACGGCATTCACCCTGGGTATGGTTTCTTAGCAGAAAATGGTGATTTTGCTGAATTATGCGATGCGTGCCAACTTAAATTCATTGGACCAAGTTTTGAATCTATTCAAAAAATGGGTATTAAAGACGTTGCTAAAGAAGAGATGAAACGCGCTGAAGTACCAGTTGTCCCTGGTAGCGAAGGACTTGTTTTAAATATCGAAGACGCGAAAAAGATTGCAAATCAAATAGGCTATCCAGTTATCATCAAAGCTACTGCTGGTGGTGGTGGTAAAGGTATCAGAGTTGCTCGTGATGAAAAAGAATTAGAAACTGGTTTCAAAATGACGCAACAAGAAGCGGAAACCGCTTTTGGTAACAGTGGTCTATATTTGGAAAAATTCATCGAGAATTTCAGACATATTGAAATACAAATTATGGGAGATAGTTACGGCAACGTGGTTCATTTAGGCGAACGTGATTGTACCATTCAACGTAGAATGCAAAAACTTGTAGAAGAAGCCCCTTCTCCAATATTAACTGAAGAAAAGAGACAAGAAATGGGTAACGCTGCAGTAAGAGCTGCAAAAGCAGTTAATTACGAAAATGCAGGTACTATTGAATTTATATATGACTTAGACTCTAATGAATTTTACTTCATGGAAATGAATACACGGATACAAGTTGAACATCCTGTTACTGAAATGGTTACAGGCGTAGACTTAGTTAAACTACAATTAAAAGTTGCGATGGGAGAAAAATTACCATTCAAACAGAAAGATATTAAAATTGAAGGGCATGCAATGGAATTTAGAATTAATGCTGAAAATCCATATAAAAACTTTATGCCTTCGCCAGGGCAAATCACCCAATATTTGGCTCCAGGTGGATTTGGCGTAAGAATTGAATCTGCATGTTATACTAATTATACAATTCCTCCATATTATGACTCTATGGTTGCAAAACTTATTGTTCATGAACCAACTAGAGACGAAGCAATCATGACAGGTCTACGTGCGTTAGGTGAATACCTTGTATTAGGTATAGACACAACGATACCATTCCATGTCCGTCTATTGAACAATGACATTTTCAGAAGTGGGGAATTTAACACTAATTTCTTAGAAACATATAATATTATGGATGATGAATCTAATTAGGGGGTAAGTGAAATGGTCAAAGTATCAGAGTCCACACATTCCAATTTAGGGAAAATTGAGATTGCGCCCGAAGTTTTAACAGTTATAGCAAGTATAGCAACATCTGAAATCAAAGGCATTCAAGGTCATTTTAAAGAGTTAAAACATACAAGTATTGAAAATATTAGCAAGAAACAATTAAGTAGAGGTATAAAAGTAGATACAAGAGAAGATGGCATTTATATAGGTGTATATTGCACTTTGTCCTATGGTATTAATATCTCAGAAACAGCTAAAAAAATACAACAGGCTATATATAATTCGTTAACTACAATGACTACGATTGAACCAAGTCAAATTAATGTCCATATCACGCATATTGAACCAATAAATTAAAATTAAATAAAGCAAATTTACTTTATAAATACATTTTGTGTACAACTGAAATAATTGTTTGTTTTTTAAACGTATCATATTTCTATGCACAAATGATTTACAAATAATACTATGCTTAAGGGAGTTTATAATGAGTCGTAAAGAATCGAGAACACAAGCTTTTCAAACTCTATTTCAGCTTGAAATGAAAAATAATGAATTAACTATTGATGAAGCGATAAGTTTTATTAAAGATGATAATCCTGATTTAGAATTTGATTTTATCAACTGGCTAGTAACTGGTGTAAAAGATCATGAATCAGTCTTAGATGAGAAAATTCAACCACACTTAAAAGATTGGACTTTAGATAGATTACTAAAATCTGATCGTATTATTTTAAGAATGTCTACTTATGAATTGTTAAATAGTTCAACACCACAAAAAGTAATCATCAATGAAGCTGTGGAATTAGCAAAACAATTCAGTGATGATGATCATTATAAATTTATAAATGGTGTATTGAGCAATATTGAATAAAAGAGTGATATAACATGGCAGAATATTTAAGTGTTTCTACACTTACAAAATATATAAAATATAAATTTGATCAAGACCCTCATTTACAATCTGTGTTGATTAAAGGAGAACTTTCTAATTTTAAAAAACATAGTAGTGGGCATCTCTATTTTAACGTCAAAGACAATAATAGTGTTATTAGCGCCATGATGTTTAAAGGCAATGCTTCGAAAATTGATTTTGACCCTAAAGAAGGTGACGAGGTACTTTTAGAAGCACGTGTGTCAGTATATGAACGTCGTGGGAACTATCAAATTTATGTCAATAAAATGCATTTAGATGGTGTTGGTAATCTATATCAAAGATTAGAACAGCTGAAGAAGAAACTTACTAAAGATGGTTATTTTGATCAAAGTAACAAGAAATCTATACCTAAGTTTCCCAAGAAGATTGCAGTGTTAACAGCAGGCACAGGTGCAGCCATTAGAGATATTCACACTACAATCAATAGTAGATATCCTTTAGCAGAACAAATTCAAATCAATACGCTAGTACAAGGTGAACAAGCGAAAAACGATATTATAAAAAACATACAACATGCTGATGACATGGGTGTAGATACTATAATTATTGGACGAGGCGGAGGTTCTATTGAGGACTTATGGAACTTTAATGAAGAGGATGTAGTTAAAGCAATATACGCATGTACTACACCTATTATTTCAGCAGTTGGTCATGAAACAGATTTTACGCTTAGTGATTTTGTTGCAGATATTCGTGCAGCTACACCTACACAAGCAGCGGTTATGGCTACGCCAGATCAATTTGAATTACGTCAATACTTAAAACAAACCAATTTGTCGCTTACTCGTTTTATAAAACAACATTTACAGCAACAAAGAAAGCATTTAGAACATGTATCATCGTATTATAAATTTCAAACGCCAACATTATTATATGATCAACAGATTCAAAAACGAGATGATTTAGAAAAGCAACTTAACCTGTCGATGAATTTAGTAATCAAAAATAATCAACAGCAATTACAATTATTGTTAAATAAGTTTAACCTTAAAGGTTTTAAACAAAATATAAATAGAGAACAACTAACAAATGCTCAAAAGCGTGATGATTTAAATAAAGTTATGAATAATTTTATTCAAAATCAAAAAAATAATCTAGCTAGAAAATTAGAAAGTCTTAATAATTTGAGTCCGACAAATACGATGTTGCGTGGTTATACAATCGTTAACAAGGATGACGATGTTATTACAAGTACTAGTGATTTAGCTGAGAACGACAACATAGTATTAACAATGAAAGATGGCGTTGTTGATGCTCAAGTTAAGAAGGTAAGGTGTAATGATGAGTAATAGTAATACACAAAGTTTCGAGGAAATGATGAAAGAGTTAGAAAATATAGTGCAAAAACTTGATAACGAAAATGTATCATTAGAAGAATCTCTGAACTTATATCAACGTGGTATGAAATTATCAGCAACTTGCGATGAAACGTTAAAAGACGCTGAAAAGAAAGTCAATGAATTAATGGCAGATGAGCATACTGATAATAATGACGATGGCGTGAAGGAAGATACTGAAAATGAATAAAAAGATGGAAAACTTAACAGCGGAAGTTAACCAACTATTATCCGAGACGATCCCGAATTCAGATTTAAACACAAATTTAGAAGAAAGTATGCGTTACTCATTAGAAGCTGGTGGTAAGCGAATTAGACCAGTGTTATTACTATTAACTTTAGAGATGTTATCTAGTGATTATAAAGCCGGACTTTCTTCGGCACTTGGTTTAGAAATGATTCATACCTATTCTTTAATACACGATGATTTACCACCGATGGATAATGATGATTATCGCAGAGGCAAGCTTACAAATCATAAAGTGTTTGGTGAGTGGAAAGCAATCTTAGCTGGCGACGCACTTCTAACCAAAGCATTTGATATGATTGTTAATGATGAAGCAGTTGATGATACTGCTAAAATCAAGTTAATTAAACGTTTAGCTTTTGCTAGTGGTCATTTGGGTATGGTTGGAGGTCAAACTCTTGATATGCAAAGTGAAGGCGAAGGTGCAAAAGTTAATATCGACACACTAGAACAAATTCACAACGCTAAAACAGGTGCGTTACTTAAATTTGCAGTGATGGCTGCAGTAGATATTGCTAAGCCAGAACAAAGTGTTGCTAATGCATTAGAATCATTTAGCGAGCATTTAGGATTAATGTTTCAAATCAAAGATGATTTGTTAGATGTATATGGTGACGAAGCGAAATTAGGTAAAGCTGTAGGCAGCGATATTGATAATGATAAAAGTACATATGTATCACTATTAGGACAACAAGGTGCCGAAGATAAAATGACATATCATACACAAGAAGCCTACGAATGTCTAAATCAATTACCAGATCAGTACAATACAGAAAATTTGACTTATATTATTGAGTTATTTAACAATCGCGAATCTTAATACATTCTTGTAGAGGGCGAGAATACGAAATCACTTATCTAATTTTGATTTCTGTTCCCGCTCTCTTTTTATTATGAAAAATGTACAATATACACTTCATAGATTAGGTCATTAAACTTTATTTTGAAAACAAGGACGATTTTTATTTATTAGAAATCACATACTATTCAATAATTATTCATCGCATTCATAATATTCACCATGATTTAGCAATCATTCAAATATACTTCAAGTTGTTATTTTACCTTTGATATGCAGAGTTATCGTTTTCACATAAGTAAAATTCCAACTATCTTTAGTAGTAGTATTTATATGCATGTGTTAAAATAAATGTATAAATATTCGTTTATAGAGGTGCTATACATGGCTAAAAAATCAGTAAGACATATTAAAATTAGAGAAATAATTTCAAACGAAAAAATCGAAACACAAGATGAATTAGTAAAAAGATTAAATGAGTATGAATTAAACGTCACTCAAGCTACAGTTTCCAGAGATATCAAAGAATTACAATTAATTAAAGTCCCCACGCCAACAGGACAATATGTTTATAGTTTGCCTAATGATAGAAAATATCATCCTCTTGAAAAACTAGGGCGTTATTTAATGGATTCATTTGTAAATATAGATGGCACAGGTAACTTATTAGTTCTAAAGACATTACCAGGAAATGCTCAATCAATCGGTGCAATCTTAGATCAAATTGATTGGGAGGAAGTTTTAGGTACTATTTGTGGTGATGATACTTGCTTAATTATCTGTAGAGATGAGTTAGCAAGTGAAAAAATCAAAACGCGCATCTTTAATTTATTATAAGTGTAAGGAAGTGTTTAAAAGGATGCTACAGACTTTATCTATTAAACAATTCGCTATCATTGATGAACTAGAAGTTCACTTTGGTGATGGATTAACAGTGTTAAGTGGTGAAACTGGCGCAGGTAAATCAATTATTATCGATGCCATTGGACAACTGATTGGTATGCGCGCATCATCAAATTATGTGAGACATGGTGAGAAGAAAGCTATTATTGAAGGTATATTTGATATTGATGAAAGTAAAGAAGCCATTTCGATACTTGAAGCTTTAGACATCGACATAGATGAAGATTTTTTATTAGTTAAAAGAGAAATTTTCAGCACAGGTAAAAGTATTTGTAGGGTTAATAATCAAATAGTTACATTGCAAGATTTACGTAAAATTATGCAAGAGTTGTTAGATATCCACGGGCAACATGAAACACAAACTTTATTAAAGCAAAAATATCATCTACAATTACTCGACAACTATGCTGAAAATCAATACAAAAATTTACTTGAACAATACGTTACCACTTATGATCAATATAAAGCTAAAAAGAAAGAACTTGAAGATTTAGAATCTGCTGATCAAGCCTTATTACAACGCCTAGATTTACTTAAATTCCAGTTTGAAGAAATACAAGAAGCAAACTTGGTCGACGGTGAAGTTTCTCAACTCGAATCAGACATAAAGCGGATACAAAATTCAGAAAATCTAAGTTTAGCTTTAAATAATGCTCATCTTACTTTAACAGATGAGCATGCTATTACAGATCGCTTATATGAATTGAGCAATCAATTGCAATCAATAAGTGAAATATTACCAGAAAAATATGACACGCTTAAAGAAGAGGTCGATCAATTTTACTATACTTTAGAAGATGCTAAACATCAGTTGTATGATGAATTGACCAATACTGAATTTGATGAGCACTACTTAAATGAACTTGAAGCTAGAATGAATGTCCTGAATGATTTGAAAAGAAAATATGGCAAAGATATTACTGAATTAATTAAATATCAAGATAAATTAGAAAATGAAATTAATAAAATCGAAAACTACGAAGAAAGCACTTCACAGTTAAGACATGAAATTGAAAGATTATATGAAGATGTAATCAAACTAGGTACAGAATTGTCCCGTGAACGTAGAATTGTGGCACAAACTCTGCGTGATCATATCGTGGATGAAATTCAAAATTTACAAATGAAAGATGCTAATTTAGAAATTTCATTTAAACCTTTAGATGTTCCAAATCGAGAAGGCATTGAATTTGTAGAATTTTTAATCAGCCCTAATAAGGGAGAACCGCTTAAAAGTTTAAATAAAATTGCATCTGGTGGGGAATTATCACGTATAATGCTTGCCCTTAAAACCATTTTCGTTAAAACACGAGGACAAACTGCAATATTATTCGATGAGGTGGATTCTGGAGTTTCTGGACAAGCAGCACAAAAAATGGCTGAAAAAATGAAAGGATTAGCTAAGCATATTCAAGTAATTTGTATCTCCCATTTGCCACAAGTAGCATCAATGAGCGATCATCATCTGTTTATCAGTAAAGATTCAGTAAATGACCGTACTACAACACACGTCCAAGAGCTTTCAGGCTCAGAACGTATAGATGAAATAGCAAGAATGATTTCAGGAGCTAGTGTAACTGATATCACACGTCAAAATGCTAAAGAAATGATAGAACAAAATCAACATGCCTAACGATGTACATTTTCAATAATTATTTTTAGTGTTATCAAACATAGTCACTTTATAAAATGAGAAAGGTGTTGATTTTTTTATGCAATATCAACATTTAATTGATTCTTCATATTATTTAAAAGGTAATGTTGCTATTTTATATGCAAATGATGAAAAAATGTTATCCGTTATCATGAAAGCACTCGTTTTGACAGAGATTGATGTATATTTATATGACACACAAGATCCAACAGAGATAATTCGCTCATTCGATATGGATCCGCAACTACTCAATAGAATTCATATTCTTAATTTTAGTAACGACAATGAACTCTTTAAACAATGTGCTGATGATTTGTCTTCTGGTAAAGTATCAGTCTTAGTTAAAGGTAATTTGATGTCATCAACCTTATTATCCTTTGTACTGAGTAATAAAAATTTTATCGCTAAGCATGGTTTCTTAAATCATGTTGCATGTTTTAACGTGCCAAATTATCATAAAACATTAATGTTAAGTGATGTAGCATTAAATATTAATCCTTCTGTTGAAGAAAAGAAACACATTATTAATAATTTAACTGAATTTTCTAAAGCACTTGGCTATAATCAGTTTAAAGTTGGTATTCTTTCATCCGTTGAAAAGCCTACTAAGAAAATCTTGTCATCTACAGATGCTGAAAAGCTCAAGAACATATTTAGTAGAGCGACGTCTGATTATTTATATGTTGACGGTCCATTAGCTTTCGATAACGCAATTAATATGGAAAGTGTTATTAAAAAAAATATCAAGTCACACGTAGCAGGCGATGTAGATGCATTATTGGTACCACATATAGATGTTGGCAATGCACTATACAAATCTTTCACTTATTTTGCAGGTGCGCGAGTAGCTAGTTTAGTCTTAGGAGCAAAATTCCCGATTGCATTGACTTCAAGGGCGGACACGAAACAAAATAAACTAGATTCATTATTATTAGCGTTGAAAATATTAAATTAATTGCGGAATGTAATAAGTTACTCAAAGCATTTAATTATAAGAGCTGTAACTATCTCAAATATCTTAATAAAATAATTTTTATTTAGCAAATTTCTTTACATTCCCAACTTATAAAATCAATTTTGGAAATAGGTTATTAATTTTATAATGTAAGAAATTGATGTAATATATAAGTAGATAATATAATTTATAAATACAATTACTCAGCTAGTGGTACATAGTATCCAACTATTTATCATAATTGATTTTAAGTAATAAGGCTTAACATACAAAAGTTATGTTATTTTCAAGAAGAAGGTGCAACAATGACTAGAATTCTAGTTTTAAATTTAGGTAGTACATCATCAAAAATTGCAGTATATAAAGCACATCAGTGTATGTGGTATGACACGATTCGACATGATATCCAACTTACTAACATACCATTATTAGAACAAAAGCCATTAAGACTTAAAGAGATTATATACTCATTAAATCTTACATCAGATTATACAATTAAAAATTTTGATGCGATTGCATGTAGGGGTGGATTGCTAAAGCCAATGCAAGGTGGCGTTTATCATATAAATAATAAAATGTATGAGGACCTTAAAGCATTTAAATATGGTGTACACGCATCTAACCTGAGTGGTATGATTGGTTATGAATTAGGAATAGAGATGAATATTCCCGCTTTTATAATCGATCCAGTCGTTGTTAACGAATTATTCGATATTGCAAAAGTTACAGGTTTAAAGAATATTAAACGTCGTAGTATATTTCATGCATTAAATCAAAAGGCTGTTGCTAGATTATATGCATCCTCTATTCAACAAGCATACGAAGATGTAAATGTTATCGTTGCACATATGGGTGGTGGTATAACGATTGGTGCACATAAAAACGGACAAGTAGTAGATGTAAACGATGGATTGTTAGGAGAAGGTCCTTTTAGTCCAGAGCGTGCCGGTTCTTTACCCAATGACCAACTCTATGAATTTGGATACAAACATAATTTCACACCTGAAGAGATGAATCACTTTTTAAGTAAAAAAGGTGGTTTCATTAGTATGTTCAAAACAAATGATTTAAAATTATTATCGGATAAATATGATTCAAACTCCGAAGTCAAATTAGCGTTTGATGCATTAGCATATCAAGTTTCTAATGCTATTGGAGCTCGGTCAATTATTTTCCGCGGACAGGTAGATCAAATTATTTTAACGGGCGGTTTAAGCTACAATAAGTTATTAGTACAAAAAATAATATCATTCGTTGATTGGATTGCTCCTGTAACAATTTATCCAGGAGAAAAAGAAATGGATACATTGGCATTACGTACATCAAACGTACTAGACGGAAAAGAAAAGGTTAAAGCTTATAGTTAGGAGTATTAATATGTCAGAAGAAAAATATGATTTAGTCATTCTTGGTGGAGGTACTGCGGGTTATGTATCTGCAATAAGAGCTTCACAATTAGGAAAGAAAGTTGCGCTAGTAGAAAAATCGTTACTAGGTGGAACTTGTTTACATAAAGGATGCATTCCGACAAAAGCATTGTTAAAATCTGCAGAAGTTATGCGTACAATTACAAACGCAACCAATTTTGGTGTGGACGTTGATGGATTTAAATTAAATTTTGCGCGAATACAAGAAAGAAAAAACGAAGTAGTAAGCCAAATGTTTAGCGGTGTTAACCATTTAATGAAGCATAACAGTATCGATGTATTTAATGGGACAGGCAGGATATTAGGTCCTTCTATATTCTCGCCACAAAGTGGTACGATTTCTGTAGAATACGAAGATGGTGAATCTGAATTAATCCCTAATAATAATGTTCTTATAACTACAGGATCACAACCTATGTCATTACCTTTTTTACCGTTTGACCATAAAGTTGTGCTGTCCAGTGATGATATCTTGCAAATGGAACAATTGCCAAATAACCTAGCTATTATTGGTGGTGGTGTTATCGGTTTAGAATTTGCTTCACTGATGACTGATTTTGGCGTCGATGTAACTGTAATTGAAGCTGGCTCACGTATTTTACCTACTGAAAGTAAAATGATTGCCAAAACTTTAAGAAATGAATTAACTGATAGAGGCGTCACATTTTATGAAAATACACAATTATCTGAGTCTGATATAACAGTCGACGAAGATCATATTAATATCACATTAAATGACGAAATACTACAATTTGAAAAATCATTGATTTCTATTGGCAGACTGCCTAATACCGAAGATATTGGATTAAATAATACAAAGATACAATTAACAGATAAAAAGCATATCAGTGTTAATGAATATCAGCAAACTGATGATAAACATATCTATGCAGCGGGCGATTGCATCGGTAATTTACAATTGGCACATGTTGGCTCTAAAGAAGGCATTATTGCAATTGAACATATGTTTGATCAGTCACCACTTCCAATTGATTACAATAAAATGCCGAAATGCGTTTATACTCAACCTGAAGTGGCAAGTATTGGGCTGAATATGGACCAAGCTAAATCTGAAAACATTAAAGCAAAAGCAGTTAAAGTACCTTTCAAAGCGATTGGTAAAGCAGTTATTGAAAACACCACTAATCAAAGTGGCTTTTGTGAAGTTATAATCGATCAAGAACAAGATACTGTGTTAGGACTTAATATGATCGGTCCTCATGTCACAGAATTAATTAACGAAGTGTCACTATTCCAATTTATGAATGGTTCAACTTTAGAACTCGGCCTAACAACACATGCACATCCATCACTATCTGAAGTGTTGATGGAATTAGGGTTGAAGGTTGAGAACAGATCGATTCACGTTTAATTTAGGAGGAAATAAGATGTTTGATTATAAATCAGTTGGACTAGAAGAGTCTGATTTAAAAGCAATGTATAAATGGATGGATTTAGGGCGTAAAATAGATGAACGTATGTGGCTATTAAACCGTGCAGGTAAAATCCCGTTTGTTATAAGTTGTCAAGGACAGGAAGCTACTCAAATAGGTATGGCGTATGCTATGCAAGAAGGAGATATTTCTTCACCTTATTATAGAGATTTAGCGTTTGTTACCTATATGGGTATGACAGCTTTAGACTCAATGTTAGCAGCATTTGGTAAACGTGATGATATTAGTTCAGGTGGAAAGCAAATGCCATCTCATTTTAGTAAACGTGAAAAAGGAATTTTATCTCAAAGTTCACCAGTTGGTACACAAATTGTACATGGTGTTGGGGCAGCATTAGCGTTGAAAATGGATAATAAACCAAATATTGCTATGGCTACAGTTGGTGAAGGTAGTTCTAACCAAGGTGATTTTCACGAAGGATTAAACTTTGCAGGCGTACATAAACTACCATTTGTTTGTGTAATTGAAAATAATAAATATGCTATTTCTGTTCCAGATTCGCTACAATATGGTGCTGAAAAATTGTCAGACCGTGCTATTGGTTACGGTATGCACGGTGAACATGTAGACGGCAACGATCCAATTGCAATGTATAAAGTTATGAAAGAGGCTAGAGATCGCGCATTAAATGGTGGAGGTTCTACTTTGATTGAAGCTATGTGTACAAGATTGACAGCCCATTCTTCAGATGATGATGATAAATATCGTACGAAAGAAGAACGTGAAGAGTTGAAATCATTAGACTGTAATCTTAAATTCAAAACATTTCTTCTTGACGAAGGCATTATAAATGAACAATGGTTAGAAAAAGTTGAAAGTGAACATAAAGAAATTGTAAACCAAGCAACTAAAGAAGCCGAAAAAGCACCTTATCCGTCTCCAGAAGAAACATATGCACATGTTTATGAAGAAGGGAGTTTAGACAATGCCTAAATTAAGTTACTTAGAAGCAATCCAACAAGGACTCGACCAAGCAATGGAAAAGGACGACGATGTATTTGTATTAGGTGAAGACGTCGGTAAAAAAGGTGGCGTATTTGGTGTCACTTTAGGTTTACAACAAAAATATGGTGAAGCACGTGTTTTAGATACTCCGCTAGCAGAGTCTAACATCGTAGGCACTAGTATTGGCGCAGCAATGTTAGGTAAACGTCCTGTAGCAGAAATACAATTTGCCGAATATATTCTACCTGCAACAAATCAAATCATGAGTGAAGCAGCTAAAATGAGATACCGTTCAAATAATGATTTTCATTGTCCAATTACGATTCGCTCTCCATTTGGAGGCGGCATTCACGGTGCACTTTATCACTCTCAAAGCGTGGAATCTGTATTTGCAAATACACCAGGACTCACAATTGTTATTCCATCCACGCCATATGATGCGAAAGGCTTATTATTAGCTTCAATCGAATCAAATGACCCAGTATTATATTTCGAACATAAAAAAGCTTATCGCTTACTTAAAGAAGAAGTGCCGGAATCGTATTATACAGTGCCAATTGGAAAAGCTGATGTTAAGCGTGAAGGCGACGATATTACTGTATTTACTTATGGCCTATGTGTAAATTATTGTATTCAAGCAGCCGATATGCTCTCAGAAGATGGCATTAATATAGAAGTTGTTGATTTACGTACAGTATACCCATTAGATAAACAAACAATTATCGAAAGAGCAAAACTAACAGGTAAAGTTTTATTAGTTACCGAAGATAATTTAGAAGGTAGTGTTATGTCTGAAGTAGCTGCTATAATTGCAGAAAACTGTCTGTTCGACTTAGATGCCCCAATAATGAGACTCGCAGGTCCTGATGTTCCAGCGATGCCATTTGCACCAACACTCGAAGACGAGTTTATGATTAATCCAGATAAAATAAAAATTAAAATGCGTGAACTCGCAGAATTCTAAGGAGGCACAAACATGGAAATAAAAATGCCTAAACTCGGTGAAAGTGTTCATGAAGGAACTATAGAACAGTGGCTTGTCTCAGTAGGGGATAAAGTTGAAGAATATGATCCATTATGTGAAGTAATTACAGATAAAGTCACTGCAGAAGTACCTTCTTCTTATGCAGGTACAATTACTGAAATAAAAGTTGAAGAAGGCGATACTATAGCTGTAGATGAAATTATTTGTCTATTAGATACTGGTGACGAACAAAATGAAACTGAACAAGAACAATCGACTAATAATCAATCTGAAGATGTCAAAAAAGAGTTACAAAACAAGCAGTCAACAAGTGATAATAACATCCAAAATGATTCAGTTTCAACTACTGCTAATACTAATGCAGATGGACCTAAAAACAATGGTCGTTATTCACCAGTCGTGTTCAAATTAGCATCTGAAAACCAAATTGACTTAGATCAAGTTGTAGGCACAGGCTTTGAAGGGCGTGTAACAAAGAAAGATATAGAGAAAGTTATTAAAGAAGGTATCAGCAAAGCACCTTCTACAATTGTAGCGCCCAAAGATTCTCCTAAAGTCTCACAACAATCAGCGTATAATGATCCATCACCAGGTTCATCAATACCAGTTAATGGCGTACGTAAACAAATAGCTCAAAATATGGTGAACAGTGTTAACGAAATTCCCCATGCTTGGATGATGGTAGAAGCAGATGCAACTAACTTAGTTAAAACACGTAATTATCATAAGAATAGCTTTAAAGAAAGTGAAGGCTATAACCTTACATTCTTTGCATTTTTCGTTAAAGCAGTTGCTGAAGGATTAAAAGCTTATCCTTTATTAAATAGTAGTTGGCAAGATTCTGAGATAGTGATGCATAAAGATGTTAATATCTCTATAGCAGTTGCAGACGAAGATAAATTATACGTGCCTGTAATTAAAAATGCTGATGAAAAGTCAATTAAAGGTATCGCTCGAGAAATTAACGAATTAGCGCAAAAAGCACGTAACAAGAAATTACGCTCAGAAGATATGCAAGGTGGTACGTTTACCGTAAATAATACAGGTACGTTTGGCTCAGTATCTTCTATGGGTATAATTAATCATCCTCAAGCAGCAATACTGCAGATTGAATCTGTGATTAAAAAACCAGTAGTTATTGATGATATGATTGCAATACGAAACATGGTTAACTTATGTATATCTATCGACCATCGTATCTTAGATGGCTTACAAGCAGGTAGATTTATGAACTTCGTAAAAACACGTATCGAACAATATTCAATTGAGCATACAAGTATCTACTAATTAACTTACAACTCAATAAAGTTGATAATATTTTAGGCTGAGACACAAAATATATGTCTCAGCCTAAAATATTATATTATTAATGTAGTGTTTTGACTTTCAATAATAAGCTACAAATTAATTTTATTAGAAATATAAATAACGCAAAAATTGAAAATGAGTTTTCGAATCTTTTAAAAAATTTAAATATAAATTTTAAACAAGAAGAAGTAATCTATAAGTAATCTAATAACTTCCATTTTGCTATATAACTTATGTTTAAAAAGCAAATATTCTTGAAAGTTTATTGAATAATGTGTACACATGTTGAACAATTGAATATATATTAGTAGAATGAAGGTATCAACTTGAAATGAAAGGTGAATTATTATGGACTTAAACTTTGATTTATATATGACAGATGTAGTTAATCAAGCACGTAATGAAATAGAAGAAGCAGGTTACGAGCAATTAACATCTGCAGAAGAAGTAGATAATGTTTTAAAACAAGAGGGAACAACATTAGTAATGGTCAACTCTGTTTGTGGATGTGCAGGTGGTATTGCAAGACCAGCAGCCGCACATGCATTGCACTATGATAAATTACCAAATCGTCTTGTTACTGTGTTTGCTGGTCAAGATAAAGAAGCTACACAACAAGCTAGAGACTATTTTGAAGGTTTTGCTCCATCAAGTCCATCGTTCGCCTTAGTCAAAGATGGTAAAGTCACAGAAATGATTGAAAGGCACCAAATCGAAGGTCATGATGTGATGGATGTGATTAATCAATTACAAAACTTATTCGACACTTATTGTGACGAAAAATAGAGGTCTTATTAGATGATGAGTTTAAATCCATATCGGATCGGATTTAGAACAATTAAGACTGCAGTTGGAATGGCGCTAGGAATCATAATTGCTAAATTAATGGGTTTAGATAATTTTGCTTCCAGTGCCATTTTAGTTGTTTTGTGCATCAAACATACTAAAGTGCATTCACTACAAGCAATTGTTTCTCGTTTTGTATCATGTCTTATGGTTCTAATTCTAGGTTCTGTTGCTTTTAGTATGTTAGGGCAAAGCGCGATTGTTTTAGGTCTAATTGTACTGTTTTTTATACCGTTAACAGTAGTATTTAAAGTGCAAGAAGGCGTTGTAACCAGTTGTGTCATTTTATTACACGTTTTCAATGCGTCAGCCATTGATTTAAAATTGTTTTACAATGAGATTCTGCTTTTAATCGTAGGTCTGGGTATTGCATTCTTAATGAACGTTATTATGCCTAGTTTAGATAGTAATTTAAAACATTATAAACAAGAAATCGAACAACAATTCACTTATATTTTTGAGCAGTTTAGCAATACATGTATAAAGCCAAATAATAATGTGAATATAGCTTTTGACGAATTAAAATATACAATTCGCAAAGCAAAATCTATCGCTTTTAGAGATGTTAAAAATCATTTTGTTAGAAATGAAAACTCTTATTACCATTATTTTGATATGCGTGAGGAACAATTAGAGCTTTTACGCCGTATGTCTTTAATCATTGAAAATATTGAGACCAAAGACTGTTTATTGTCTAAAATATCTAATTTGTTTGCAGAAGTAGCTACCAATGTAAATAGCAATGATTACACTGTGTTGCGACTGCACTCATTATATGAAATAAGGTTAGAATTAAATGAATTAGAATTGCCAACTTCGCATGAAGGATTTAGAACGCGTGCAAATCTATTTCAATTATTGAATGAATTAGAAGCATATTTAGCTGTTAAATCGCAATTTGGCTCATTACGTCTACACAGCGATCAAAAATCTGCAGCAACATAAAAAGCTCACACATTGTATGAGATCGGTTTGAGTTTATATACTCAGCCTTGTACTCATATTATGTGTGAGCTTCGTTTATTTTAAGAGATTGATATACAACATTTAAACTTACATTTAATTAATGATTAATTCACTAGTGGAACGACACTTGTTAATATCAATGCAAGTACAACAGCTACTAACATTACTACGATAATAACTCTCAATACTTTATTATTGTTCAACGTATATTCCTCCAAATCATTGAAAATAGGATTAACCTGTATCTTTTCATTTATAACATTTAAACAACTAACTATATTGAAATTTAAATTAGTTTTATATTGCCATTATAGCATATGATCAGTCTGAGCAAAGAGTCATATTAGTTTTACTACTACATATATTTCGTTAAACTAAACTAAGAGCCACATAAATATAAGAATGGGGAATTATAAATGATAAATAAACAACGTCTTATTGATACTTTCTTAGAATTAGTACAAATCAATTCTGAGAGCGGTAAGGAACAAGCCATACAACAATTCCTTAAATCCAAATTTGAAACTTTAGGCGTTATTGTAAAAGAAGATAACGCAAGCAGTAATGAAAATTTGGGAGCTAATAATTTAGTTTGCACATTAAAAGCAACAGAAAATATGGATAATGTAGATAAAGTATATTTTACAAGTCACATGGACACAGTAACTCCAGGTGTAAATATTAAACCACAAATTAAAGATGATGGATACATATATTCTGATGGAACTACTATTCTAGGTGCTGATGATAAAGCTGGATTGGCATCTATCTTAGAACTTGTACAAACAATAAATGACAATAAATTATCACATGGTCAAATACAATTCGTTATAACAGTGGGTGAAGAATCTGGATTAGAGGGAGCAAAAGCTTTAGATCATACATTATTGGATGCTGATTACGGTTATGCAATTGATGCAAGTGTTGATGTGGGCAAGACAGTTACCCACGCTCCTACACAAATGAAAGTTAATGCAACAATATATGGGAAAACAGCACATGCAAGCACACCTAATAAGGGGATAAGTGCAATTAATATTGCAGCAAAAGCCGTAAGTGAAATGAAGTTAGGTCAAATTGATGAGTTTACAACTGCTAACATCGGCCGCTTTGAAGGGGGATCCGCTACAAATATCGTTGCAGATAAAGTTACTCTTAAAGCTGAAGCGCGATCACATTCTGAGTCAAGTATACAGGCTCAAGTGGAACATATGCAGTCTGTTTTTGAAGAAACAGCTCAAAAATACGGCTGTACTGCTGATGTTGAAATAATAAAAAGTTATCCTGGCTTTGAAATTGCAAATGATGCGCTAGTTACCAAAGTAGCTAAGTCAAGTGCTGTCGCTTTAGGATTAGCTCCTGAGGCTGTGATTGCTAGCGGTGGATCAGATGGCAACATCATCAATCAATTAGGTATACCAACTGTAATTTTAGGTGTAGGCTATGAAAATATCCATACTACTGATGAACGTATGCCTGTTAGTTCATTAAACCTGTTAGCAGAACAGTTAATTAAGATTGTTGAAATAATTAGTCAGAAATCTTAAAACTGATTAAGTGAATATTCTTACGTCTTTATGATACAATATACTAGAAAACTTTAATAAGAGAGGTTAGTAATATGACACAACAAATTGGTGTAGTAGGTTTAGCCGTAATGGGTAAAAACCTAGCTTGGAATATTGAATCACGTGGATACAGCGTTTCGGTTTTTAATCGCTCATCTGCAAAAACGGATGAAATGGTTACAGAATCTGAAGGTAAAAACATACATCCAACGTACTCTATAGAGGAATTTGTTAATTCTCTAGAAAAGCCCCGCAAAATTTTATTAATGGTTAAAGCTGGACCTGCAACAGATGCAACAATTGAGAGCTTATTACCATTATTAGATAACGATGATATCTTAATTGATGGTGGTAATACGAACTATCAAGATACTATTAGACGTAATAAAGCACTTGCTGAGAGTGGTGTTAACTTTATCGGAATGGGTGTATCTGGTGGTGAAGTTGGGGCATTAACTGGTCCTTCATTAATGCCAGGCGGTCAAGAAGAAGCATTCGATAAAGTAAGTCATATTTTAGAATCAATCTCAGCCAAAGCTGATGACGGAGCTGCTTGTGTCGCTTATATTGGCCCTAACGGTGCTGGTCATTACGTAAAAATGGTCCACAATGGCATTGAATATGCAGATATGCAATTAATTGCAGAAAGTTATGCAATGATGAAAGATTTACTAGGTATGTCTCATGAAGAAATTTCAAAAACTTTTAAAGATTGGAATGCTGGCGAATTATCAAGTTATCTAATCGAAATTACTGGTGATATCTTTACTAAACTAGATGAAGGTAAAGACGAAGCTTTAGTTGAACAAATTCTAGATACTGCCGGCCAAAAAGGTACAGGTAAATGGACATCAATCAACGCTTTAGAATTAGGTATTCCACTGACAATTATTACTGAGTCAGTATTTGCTCGTTTTATTTCTTCAATAAAAGAAGAGCGTGTTAACGCTTCTAAACAATTAAATGGTCCAAGTGCTAAATTCGAAGGAAGTAAAGATGAGTTCCTTGAAAAAATTCATAAAGCATTATATATGAGTAAAATTTGTTCATATGCACAAGGTTTCGCTCAAATGAGAAAAGCTAGTGAAGATAACGAATGGAATTTAAAACTTGGCGAATTAGCTATGATTTGGCGTGAAGGTTGTATTATTCGTGCGCAATTCCTACAAAAAATCAAAGAAGCATATGATAATGATACTGAATTACAAAACTTATTATTAGATCCATACTTCAAAGATATTGTAACGAATTATCAAGATGCATTACGTGATGTAGTCGCAACTGGTGTTCAAAACGGTGTACCAACACCTGGTTTCTCTGCAAGTATTAACTATTATGATAGTTATCGCTCAGAAAACTTACCAGCTAACTTAATCCAAGCTCAACGTGATTATTTTGGCGCACATACTTATGAACGTAAAGATCGTGATGGCGTATTCCATACACAATGGATTGAAGATTAAGATTAACCCTTGATTTAATTTTATAAAAATGAACTACCCGTAACTAGAGACATATGTCTTTAGTTACGGGTAGTTTTTGTATCTTGTAAAACTTGATAAATTAGAAAAACAACCAATATGTGCAAGCGTTTGCACATATTCTTTGACATGCTAAATAGCTTTAATTATTATAAGAGTTAGTAACATAAAGTTTGCTTTTGAAACTAAATAAAGGATGACGTTTATGGTCACAATTAAAGATATTGCACAAGCTGCAAATGTTTCAGCTTCAACTGTTTCAAGAGTCATTCGTGGTAATCCAAGAATTAGTATGCATACACGTGAAAAAGTAAAGGCAACTATGAAAGCTTTCAATTATCAACCAAATCAAGCGGCGAGAACGTTAGCAACAAAACAGTCAAATACAATTGGTATTATACAAAAGTCTGCTTCTATTGAAGATAGTCAAAACCCATTTGTTATAGATGTACTTTCAGGTATTTTTAGCGAATGTAAAAAACATGGTTATTCCACAATTTCAACTACAAATAATGAGACTATAGGGATAGAACTAGAAGTGCAGGAAATGATTCATTATCATTCTGTTGATGGATTTATAGTACTTTATTCTAAAAAGGATGATCCTATAATTGATATATTAAAGGCACATGCTATGCCGTATGTGATTATTGGTAAATCTTTAACAAATGATGGCATCATACATATAGACAATGACAATGTTAGTGCATCACAATCATTAACACGTCTATTAATTGATAAAGGACATAATAAATTTTTATTTGTAGCAGAAACTGGCGACTATGAAGTTGTAAAAGATAGAGTAGCAGGGCATCTAAAAGCTATAGAACAGGCTGGCTCACTTACAGAAATTGTATATTTTGATAAAAATCGCCAACATATTAGGTCATTTTTTCAAGAGCTCATTAAATATCGTACATTACCTACTATCGTAATTACAACCGACACGTTACTGAATCACCTGATATTGAGTGTGTTTTATGAATTAAAGTTGCATATTCCTACAGATATTCAAACAGCAACATTTAACGATTCTTATCTAAATGTATTTGCATCTCCACCACAAACAACGGTGAATATCTATCCAAAATCACTCGGTGAAGTAGCAGCTGAATCAGTTATAAACGTAATCCAAGGGCACGGTATAGTAGATTTTAATAAATTAATACAAACAACAATTATTGAACGTGATTCAACGACAACAATTCAGGGGGTATAGTATGAACAAACAATGGTGGAAAGAAGCAGTAGCTTACCAAGTTTATCCGAGAAGTTTTAATGATTCTAATAATGATGGTATTGGCGATTTACCTGGTGTTATTGAAAAGTTAGATTACTTAAATGAATTAGGGATTGATGTGATATGGTTAAGCCCTATGTATAAATCCCCTAACGATGATAACGGTTATGATATTAGTGATTATACTGATATTATGGATGAATTTGGAACAATGGATGATTTTAATTCATTGCTTGAAGGTGTTCATCAACGTGGCATGAAATTGATTCTTGATCTAGTTGTTAATCATACTTCTGATGAACATCCATGGTTTATAGAATCCAAATCCAGTAAAGATAATCCTAAACGTGATTGGTATATATGGCAAGAACCAAAACCTGATGGATCAGAACCTAATAATTGGGAAAGTATATTTAATGGTTCTACATGGGAATATGATGAAATAACAGGTGAATATTACTTCCACTTATTTAGTAAAAAACAGCCAGACTTAAATTGGGACAATTCAGAGGTTCGTAATGCTATTTTTGAAATGATGAATTGGTGGTTTGAAAAAGGAATCGATGGTTTTAGAGTAGATGCTATCACTCATATTAAGAAATCGTTTGAAGCAGGAGATTTACCTGTACCAGAAGGCAAAACTTATGCCCCTGCATTTGATGTGGATATGAACCAACCTGGAATTCAAAGTTGGTTACAAGAAATGAAAGAAAAATCATTGAGTCAGTACGATGTTATGACAGTCGGTGAAGCAAATGGTGTAAATCCGGAAAATGCAGTGGAATGGGTAGGGGAAAACGAAGGAAAGTTTAATATGATATTCCAATTTGAGCATTTAGGATTATGGAATACTGGTGATTCTAAATTTGATGTCAAAGCCTATAAAGATGTTCTTAATAGATGGCAGAAGCAATTAGAGAATATAGGATGGAATGCATTATTTATAGAGAACCATGACCAACCTCGTCGCGTCTCTACATGGGGTGACGACCAAAGTTATTGGTATGAATCAGCTACAAGCCATGCTATTGTTTATTTCTTACAACAAGGTACGCCATTTATTTACCAAGGACAAGAAATTGGTATGACAAACTATCCTTTTGAAAGTGTAGAAACCTTCAATGATGTTGCAGTAATTAACGAATATAATATTGTTAAATCACAAAATGGAGATGTTTCTGCATTATTGGAAAAACATAAAATGGAAAACAGGGATAATTCAAGAACACCAATGCAATGGAATGACCAAACAAATGGTGGTTTTTCAGAACATACTCCTTGGTTTCCTGTAAACCCAAATTATAAAGCAATTAATGTTGCTAGTCAGCAACAAGATCCAAACTCAATATTAAACTTTTATAAATCATTAATTATTTTAAAAAAATCTGATGATATATACACATACGGTACATTCGACTTAGTAGATAAGAATAATGAACAAGTATTTGCTTATACTAGAATATTAAATAACAAAAAAGTACTAATTGTAGGTAATTTAACAAATCAAACTGCTACGTTTAAATATAATGGCCCAATAAACAAGAATAATATTTTACTTCATAATTATAATGATGAAGCAATAGACATTAATGCTATAAAGCCATTTGAAGCATTTGTTGTATCTATATAATAATTAACGTTTGAGAAATGAATAGATTAATAAATGAAAGAATGGTAATAAAAAGTACAGGCTAACGACATCTAAATTTTACTAAGATATCGCCAACCTATACCAACAATAATATTTAATTATATTAAATACTGCTTCGGAATGTATTTTGAATTTAAAGTTTTACTAACTTTGAGAAACTACCAAAATATATTCATTTTTAATCTTACTGCCAGCAAAGCGCCTGTTTTTGTTGGTAGTTTTTCATTTATGCATTTCATGATTTGCATTAATACAACAAACTTGAAATCATTCTTCGCAACGACACTATTTAAAAATCATCTGTTATATATTGTTCTTGATCGACAGGCATCCATAATTGAACTTTAGTGAATGGATCGTCAAATGAAATATCGAAAGGATAAATTTCTACATAAAGACTATTATGTTCGTACGGCAAAGTCATCTGTAAGCTAGTTTCAATATAATACCATGCTTCATTTACTACGTAATCGAGTTCTCCTTGCAAATTAAATTTTGCATATTGTCTTTCTGGTAAAAAACGACTTTCTAGATGAGCAGGGTATCTTTCACTTGGAACACCAACAAATATTTCCATGCCTTCATCTAATGGACAGTTAACGACAAACAATTCATGTGGGCTAATATCATTATAGCGTTGAAGCTCAGTTATTTTCCCTTCATTTAGTAAATCGTCTAAAAAGTCTGGCACTTTAAATGGATTTTCTAAATGTTCTGAATCAACAAACTGAGCATAACCCACTAATGAAATACCTTGTGTATCCTCTAAACGATAAGCATTTGGCGGTTTTTCTGTTGTTGTAAGTTTGATATAAAGTCGAGCTTGCATCTTTAATTCATCACGCTTTGTATTTACTTGTATAGGTGAGACACCATGAAAATCGCTAAAGTCATTTGCAAAATCATTTGTGTTAGCATAATTATACTTTTTTGCAACATCTACTAATCGACTTGATCCACTGATAATTTCTTTTGCTGCCAAAGTCATTCTACGAGCTCTAGCATATTCAGTGGGGGATTGACCAACTATCATTTTAAAAGATTGATCAAGATGATAAGGTGAAAGACCAACGTAATCACTGAGTGATTGCAAATGAAAAGGCTCTAGCAAATGATCCTCAATATAAACAATTGCCTGTTGTATTTGCTTGATAACGTCCAAAACTTTCACTCCTAATTTTCAATTAACTACTGTTCACTTTTCAAACCATTTTAATGCTATATCTATATGTTTTGTATATTTACTAATTAAGTATATTCTACATCATTTTCGTTCCACTTACATCTAAAAAATAATTAATAGGGTAAAATGTAAATAACTTATTTTAGCCCATTATTTTACTTCAACAAATTAAATAATAACACAAAAAAGATATAAGAAAAAAGAGAGCGAGACTGAAATCAAATATTTATAATTGATTTCACGTCATGCTCTCTTAATATAAATCTTTTAATAACCAATAAATGAGGTAATTAATATAGGTCACTCAAGGCATCAAACCTTAATAGCTAGATAATTGTGGTTTTATAAAGCAACTTTATATTTAAACCACATATTTTTCACTTTATAATTAATGAATATCGTCCCACCAATGGAAACCATCTCTACTTAGTAGTAAATCACTTTCCAACGGACCATTTGAACCTGATTCATAGTTAGGGAATTCTGGTTCGTTTTGATTCCATTCTTCTTGTATAGCATCTACAAATTTCCAAGTAGATTTTAATTCTTCCCAATGAGTAAAGTTTGTAGCATCTCCATTTAAACAATCAAATAATAAGTTTTCATATGCATCTACTGTATTCATCTTATCTTGTGCACTCATAGCATAAGATAATTGAACAGGTTCAGTTTCAATACCTTGGACATTTTTCTTTGCATTTAAATGTAGTGATACGCCTTCATTAGGTTGGATATTTATAACAAGTAAATTAGAATCTAATTTTTTATCTGTTTCATAATATAAATTCATAGGAACTTCCTTGAATTCAACGACTACTTGAATTGTTTTGCTCTTCATTCGTTTACCAGTTCTAATATAGAACGGCACGCCAGCCCATCTAAAGTTATCAATAGTTAATTTCCCTGATACAAATGTAGGCGTTGTAGAATCTTCAGCTACTCTATCTTCATCTCTATATTTAGGAACTTTTTTACCATCAATTGTGCCTTCGTCGTATTGTCCACGGACAAAGTTATGGCGTACTTCTTCTGTTTCAAGTTTACGTAATGACTTTAATGCTTTTACTTTTTCGGCTCTGATGTCTTCACTATTTAAGCTGATCGGCGCTTCCATAGCAAGTAGGGCAACCATTTGTAACATATGGTTTTGTACCATATCTTTTAGCGCACCACTAGATTCGTAATAACCACCTCTGTCTTCAACACCAAGCACTTCTGAAGATGTAACTTGAATATTAGAAATATATTTATTGTTCCATAGAGGTTCAAACATTGCATTAGCAAAACGTAATACTTCAATATTTTGTACCATATCTTTACCTAAGTAATGATCGATACGATAAATCTCTTCTTCTTTAAATGAACGACGTAATTGCTCGTTTAATTTTTCAGCTGATGTTAAATCCGTACCAAATGGTTTTTCAATAACAAGGCGTTTGAAGCCTGTTGTATCTGTTAATCCAGATGATTTCAAATAATCTGAAATTACACCGAAGAATTTAGGTGCCATTGCTAAATAAAACAGTCTATTGCCATTTAGCTGGAATTCACTATCAAGCTTATTACTTACTTCTAGTAATGATTGATAACTCGCTTCATCACTAACATCATGCTTATGATAAAAAACGTGTTCCATAAATTTATCTAAATGTTTTGTATCTTTAACATGTTCTTGTATTGATGACTTCACTTGATTACGGAAATCATCATTTGTTAAGTCTCTTCTACCAATACCAATTATAGCAACTTGTTCATTTAAATTTTCTTGTTGATATAAATGGAACAATGATGGGAATAATTTTCTATGACTCAAATCCCCAGTTGCACCAAAAATTGTTATTAAGCATGGAATGTCTTTATTTTTAGTATTCAAGATCAAAACCTCAATTCTTTTTATAAATCTCTATTTATTATAGAACAATAATCAAACATGTTCCTACCATTTTGCTTGAAAGAATTTATTTTTAATATATTTTTTATTCTTTTCTGTGATAAAATGTGAACAAGAAGAGGAGGCATATGCATGGAAATCACATTTTTTGGTACGAGTGCTGGTCTACCAACAAAAGAACGTAACACACAAGCTATTGCTTTAAATTTGGAACCATACTCCAATAGTATCTGGTTATTTGATGTAGGTGAAGCTACACAACATCAAATCTTACATCACTCTATAAAATTAGGTAAAGTTGATCATATTTTTATTACGCATATGCATGGTGATCATATTTTTGGCTTACCCGGTTTGTTAACAAGTAGGTCTTTTCAAGGCGGCGAAGGAAAACCTTTAACTGTCGTTGGGCCAAAGGGTATAAAAGCATTTATAGAAACAACTTTGCAGTTGTCAGAATCGAAATTAAATTATCCAATTACATATATAGAAATAGAAGACCATTTATCATATCAAAATAATGGTTTTAATGTAGAAGGACATATGTTAAATCATGGTATACCGTCATTCGGTTATCGTATTGAAGCTCCTTATACATCTGGAAAAATTGATGTAGCTGCCCTTAAAGAGATAGGTCTCGAGCCAGGTCCTAAATATCAAGAAGTTAAAAATAATGAAACTTTTGAATATAATGGCCAAATTTATACTTCAAAAGACTTTAAAGGAGAAGCAACCAAAGGACCTGTTATCGCAATATTTGGTGATACTATGCCATGTAACAATGAAGCAATTATTGCAGATAAAGCAAATGTTATGGTGCATGAAAGTACATATATTGAAGGTGATAAATCTTTAGCAAATAATTATCATCACAGTCATATCGAAGACGTGTTTGACTTAATAGAAGTAGCACAAGTGGAATATAGTTTAATCACACATTTAAGCAATCGATATACTCTGGATGAAATAGAGAATATTAGTTTAGCACTTAAATCTAAACCTTCAACGCCACCGTTTACTTTCGTTAAAGATTTTGATTCTTGGACATTTTAATTACTCACTTAAAATAAAAAATGTGGTTGAGACAGAATAAATGTCTCAACCACATTTTTTATAAATGATTAATCAACGCCAATTAAACTAAATCTGAATTATTCATCATCTTGGTTTGATAATTCAACACTTCGGTTGACCGCTGCTCTTAAACAATCTTCAAAGACACTTTCTAAGTCATGTTGACTTAATGCATTTAAGCCAGATTGTGTTGTGCCTCCTTTAGAAGTTATGTTCTTTCTCAACTGTTCCATGCTTAATTCTGAGCGTTCAATCATTTTACTTGTCCCAATTATTAAATTACGTATAGATTCTTCGACTTGAGCTTTTTCAAGACCTAGTCTAGTTCCAGCAGTTACATATTGTTCAAAAACATGATATAAAAATGCTGGTCCGCTTCCAGTAATAGCCGTCACTTGATGTAAATTATCTTCAGAGACTTCTATCGCTGAACCGAATGCATTAATTAAACTATCAACTTCTTCTTTTGATTTTGCCCCAAAGTTACTAGAGAAACTAATACCTGTTACAGAATGACCGACGTGTGCATTCGTATTTGGCATAATACGTGCAACTGGACTGTTAAAATCTAATTTTTCACGAATATAACTAATTGGTAAACCTGCCATAATTGATATAAATTTATTATTTTCAACAATATACGGTTTGATTCTTTCTGCTAAATCATCAAAATCATATGGTTTTGTTCCTAAAAATACATAATCTGCATTCTTTAATAAAGCTTCATCATCATAGCTATAATTGACGCCTAACTCATCAGCATATTCTTTTAAAGCAACTTCATTTGAACGATTTGTTAAATATATATCGTTAGAATCAATAACGTTTGAATTAACGATACCTGTAAAAATTGCATGTGCCATATTTCCGGCACCATAAAATACTAGTTTCATGTGAACATTTCACTTCCTCTAAGTTTTTATGTATCCATACTAACATAGTTTTAATATATGGCTAATATTTATAGATGACACATATAAATCTTTTCATTTATACTGTAATTAAATTAACAAAGGGTAGGGATGTCTATATGATTGGAAAACATTATGTGTTGACTGGAGGGACAAGTGGATTAGGTCAGGCTTTATTAGAAATATTACTAAACAAACAGGTACATGTAACTGTGCTAGCACGCAATCCACAAAAAATAGCAAATAAGTATGATACTTCATTATTAACAGTCTTAAAATGTGATTTACAGTCTCAAGAACAAATTTTAAATCTCAAAAATCAATTTAATGGGAAAATAATTGATGGTATTATTTATAGTTCGGGGTTAGGTTACTTTAAATCTATAGAACAACATTCAACAGAGGAGATGCTTGAAACTTATAATTTAAATATAGTTAATTTCAATACATTATTAACTACATTACAACCATTTTTCAGTCACTTTCCTACAATCGTTGGTATTGGTAGTCAATCTGCATTTTTAACACAAGCTTATGCAGCACATTACGGGGCTAGTAAAGCAGCATTTAATCAAGTGCTAAATGCATTACGTATTGAAAAACCTAATTATCACATATTAACAGTCAACACTGGACCAATTGCCACGCCGTTTCACGAGAAAGCAGATCCGTCATTAGCCTTTAGACAAAAATATAAAAGTATAATGCTTGATCCTGATACATTAGCTCATAAAATCATAAAAGGGATGCTTAGCACTAAACAAGAAATCAATGAACCTAAATGGATGGACTTATTTTTACGAATATATCAAATAGCGCCACGATTCATCGAAAAACATTTCACATTCCTGTTTAAAAACAAAATGTAAAGAACCACTCTCAATTTATTGAGTTAGTGGTTCTTATGCATGAGCGAAAGCTCAGGTAATCATTTAAACCACTCTCAATTTATTGAGTTAGTGGTTCTTATGCATGAGCGTTAATTCATGTGATTGACTTCTGAAAGTACGTCAACTCAAGTCATCATTGAAAATCCCTTTCCTGAACTGAAAAATCACCCTAAAAAAGAGCCGGACACATAAATAGATGTCTCCGGCTCTTTTTCGATTTGGCAGTAGGTGACTGAAGTGAAAATACGATTATAGTAAGTTTTTTCACTTCTAGTCGCCTTTGCCGGGGTAGGACTACGAAATCTATATTTGAAAATTTGATTTCTGTCCCACTCCCTTGATACACGAGTTTTAGCTCATTATTTCAAATGCTGGTTATACTCTAAGTTTTTAACTCTTTCACGAGCAGCTTTTAATTGTTCCAAACTAATATCTCTTGAAAGCTGATAGTTCTTTACATTCTCATCTAATTGATCCACGCTGCTTGCGCCAACTATAATTGACCCTAGGGCGTCATGCGAAGTAAGATAATTAAATGTTAACCCTGTTAAATTACTTTCTATTTCTTTAATAGAAGCAATCGTTTCTCCTAATTCTTGATAACTATAATCAAAAATACCTTCAGCAAACTTATCATCTAAAGCTTGGTTACTATTAGAAGTTAATAATCCTTTGAACACTGGTCCACGCGCAAGTACTTTCACCTTTTGTGCATGTATCTCATCCAATAAAGCTTCTGGTCTATTATCAATTAAGTTAAATTGCGACATTAACGTTTCTATATCACTATGCTTCAAATAATAATCAATTACATTTGGACGTATGGAGGAAATTCCATAAGCACGTACTAAGCCTTCTTGTTTTAACTCATCAAATGCACTAATCGTTTCATCTAACGGGTCATCAATAGTACCACCGTGCAATTGATATAAATCTAAATGGTTTAAGCCTAAGCGTTTTAGCGAGTCTTTTACAGCTTCTTTTATATAAGTTTTTGATGGATCCCAAAAAGTAGAACCATCTTCAGCTAAATGATTGCCAACTTTTGTACCTATAACGATATCATCTCTATCTTGATATTTTTTTAATGCCTTACCTACGATATCTTCATTAATACCTTTATCGTAAATATCTGCTGTATCAAAATAAGTAATGCCATGTTCTATCGCACGTTCAATAATAGGTTCTGCTTCATTATAATCAGTACCTAAACTCATACAACCTAAACCTAATTCTGAAATCTCGATACCACTTCTTAATACATTTTTTTGCATGTAGTTTCTCCTTTCGATACACTTAAATCATAGGGTGTAAAAACAATATATGCAATATTACTTAATTTGATGCGTATATTAACTGTAATAGTTGCTCCCTACATACTACCGTATATATCTTAACAATAACTCAAATCAAATAAAAGGAACGTGATTAAAATGAACCTATATGAAAAGACAATACATAAAACATCCATTTACCAGGGATCCATTATTGATTTAGAAGTACACGATGTTGAATTACCCGATGGTAAAACATCTAAACGTGAACTTGTTTATCACAATGGCGCGGTAGCAGTCTGTGCATTAACACCTGAGAATAAAGTGTTGCTTGTTAAACAATTTCGTAAGCCAGCTGAAAAACCACTATTAGAAATCCCGGCAGGTAAACTAGAAATAAATGAAGTGCGATCAGAAGCAGCTAAACGTGAACTAGAAGAAGAAACCGGCTATATTGCTGATAATTTAGAATTAATAACTGAGATGTATGGATCTCCTGGTTTTTCAAATGAAAAAATATCAATTTATTTAGCTAAAGACTTAAAAATAGGTCAAATGAATTTAGATGATGATGAATTTATTGAATTAGAACAGTATTCTTTATCAGAAGTCAAAGTCATGCTAAAAAACAAAGAACTTGAAGACGCTAAAACTATTATTGCGTTACAACACTTGCTTCTTAATTATAATGATTATAAATAAATAACGCGTATACTTGCGTATTTTATCAATTACTGGTATTTTATATATAAATCATTATACAAATTAAAATGATTATAATTATTAGTAGGGGAGTGAGGCTTCCGTGGAAGAACGTCTAAATCGCGTGAAGCAACAATTACAACAATCTTCATATAAATTAACGCCACAACGTGAAGCGACGTTACGTGTATTAATTGAAAATGAGAAAGATCATTTAAGTGCTGAAGATGTATATTTAAAAGTAAAAGACAAAGCACCTGAAATAGGTCTAGCTACTGTGTATCGTACACTTGAGTTATTATCAGAACTTAAAGTAGTTGATAAAATTAATTTTGGAGATGGCGTTGCTCGATTTGATTTGCGTAAAGAAGGCGCAAAACATTTCCACCATCATCTCGTTTGTATGGAATGTGGTAAAGTTGAAGAAATTGAAGAAGATTTATTACCTCAAGTAGAAGAACGCGTTGAACAAGATTTTGATTTTAGAATCTTAGACCACCGTTTAACATTTCATGGCGTATGTTCAAACTGCCAAGCTCAAGGTAAATAATCTTGTACGAACAAAAACCTTTTATGAATAGAGGTGTTAAGCTTGGAAGATATAATTGAAGAATACTTAAAATTTATACAATTAGAAAAAGGGTTGAGCACAAATACTATAGGTGCATATCGTAGAGATTTAAAAAAATACAAAGCTTTTATAGAACTTCAAAAAATCAGTCACATTGACTTTGTAGATAGACAAGCTGTACAACTATGCCTTGGTCACTTACATGATGATGGAGCATCCACAAAATCATTAGCACGTT
Organism: Staphylococcus xylosus NJ; assembly: GCF_000338275.1. Classification (GTDB taxonomy): domain Bacteria; phylum Bacillota; class Bacilli; order Staphylococcales; family Staphylococcaceae; genus Staphylococcus; species Staphylococcus xylosus_B. The sequence goes on along the minus strand of NZ_ANMR01000043.1, from coordinate 491,956 downwards.
TTATATCAACGGTTAGGAGTTTTCACCAATTTGCTTTGAGAGAAAAGTACGCAGCAAAAGACCCTACTGTGCTAATTGAAACACCTAAGTATGATCGTAAGTTGCCTGACGTATTAGAAATAAATGAAGTGCTAACATTATTAGAAACACCAGACCTTTCAAAAAATAACGGTTACAGAGACCGTACAATGTTAGAGCTTTTATATGCTACAGGTATGCGCGTTTCTGAATTAATTCAAATTGAGCTTGAAGATATCAATTTAATTATGGGCTTTGTTAAAGTGTTCGGTAAAGGAAACAAGGAGCGTATAATTCCATTAGGAGATGCGGTTATCGATTATTTGACTACATATATAGATACAGTAAGGCCACAATTATTAAAAAGAACTGTAACTGATGTATTATTTTTAAACATGCATGGTAAACCTTTATCTAGACAAGCGATATGGAAAATGATCAAACAAAACGGCGTCAAAGCAAATATTAGCAAATCTTTAACGCCACATACCCTAAGGCATTCATTTGCAACACATTTATTAGAAAATGGTGCAGACTTGCGAGCAGTTCAAGAAATGTTAGGACATTCCGACATTTCTACAACCCAACTGTATACACATGTATCAAAATCACAAATTCGTAAAATGTATAATGAATTCCATCCACGTGCATAAACACAGACCAGTTTATTCGTAGAATAACTAGCCTGTGTTTTTATATGTCTAATATTCAAAATAGGAAGTTCATTATTACATTTTGGCATTTCTTCTTTCACGAAGTGCTTGTAAACGTGCAGCTTGAACTTCTGACCGATCTCTTTCTATATGATGATTTACTATATAACTGTCCTCAATAGTATAATCAGTCATCGTAAAGCTAGGATAATCCTTTAGTATAGCTTGTTGCATGCTTGGTGTTAACGGTAGTTGTATTGGTACAAAATTATCGTAATTTTTAGCAGCTTCTATTAATTCTAAAAGTATCGCTTTATAAGAATCTAATTCAATGCCTAATTCTGTGTCATTAGTATAACCTTGGATCACATTTAGCGCTTTATTAAATGATTTCATAGCACCTTTATGATTAGCTCGACGAAAATGATAACATCCTGTCGCTAATAAGATTAAACTTACGACTGCATCATCTTTACGAAAGTGTTCGTTGTCTTTCCATGCTTCTTCTAATATGTCATGACATAAAAAGTAGTGTTGATTGGTGTGAAAGTGAAAATAAAAATCTTTCAATGCTTTTTCCATATTACAATCGCTCCAAATTTAAATGTTTACTATAAACATGCTATAATATTTTAGTGAATTACGCACTTAACTTGCGATATGAGGTAGATAAAATGTATGAAGTAAAGTTAGATGCCTTTAATGGTCCATTAGACTTATTATTGCATCTTATTCAAAAAATTGAAATTGATATTTATGATATTCCTATGAAGGAATTAACTGAGCAGTATATGCAATATATTCATGCAATGAATCAATTAGAAATAAATATTGCAAGTGAATACTTAGTAATGGCTTCTGAATTACTTGTAATTAAAAGTAAGTTGCTATTACCACAAACAAATGATGAAGAAACGTTAGATGACGACCCACGTGATGATTTAGTCGGTCGTTTAATAGAATATCAAAACTATAAAGAATATACAGAAATTCTAAATGAAAAGAAATCAGAACGTGCATACTATTTTTCAAAACATCCAACCGATTTATCACATTTAGAATCAACAGAAACATGGGATTCAGAAAACACAATAGATTTAACAGAATTAATCATTGCTTACCAGAAAGTAAAAAACAGAGTAGAATTTAATACACCTAAAACTGTTGATATACACAAAGAAACATTTACTATTCAGCAAGCTACAACACAAGTTTCTGAACGTTTAAAGCAGCATGATTCTTTCAATTTCTTTAGTTTGTTTAATTTTACTGAACCCGTAGAAATGGTTGTAACACATTTTCTAGCAATACTTGAAATGTCCAAATCTGGTATTGTTAACATTGAACAACCCAAAAGTTTTGATGATATCAATATTTTAAGAGGGGTAAACTATGGCATTATTGAACGTTAAAGGAATTCTAGAATCATTATTATACACAGCTGGTGATGAAGGACTAGACAAAAAACAATTACTTGAAATTTTAGAAATAGATGAGGCTACTTTATCAGAAATTGTTAATACATATCAATCTGATGGTTTAATGATTCAACATTTTGGACAAACTTATGTATTAACAACTAAAAAAGAAGCTTCAGAATATATCGAGAAATTAATTGAACAAAAATCAAAAATGAAGTTATCACAAGCGGCAATGGAATCTTTATCCATTATTGCCTACAATCAACCTTTATCACGAAGCGATATAGAAATGATTAGAGGTATTAATTCTGATGGTGCTGTGAAAACTTTAATTGCTAGAGGACTTGTAGAAGCAAAAGAGCAAGCTGATTCAAGAAGTCAACAACTATATACAACCGAATTATTTTTAAATGTATTTGGTATTGAGCACTTGGACGATTTACCTACGACAGATGAAGAAGATGAAGAGATAGAAGCATTCTTCAGTAATTTAGTGAACCAAAAAGGAGAAAATAATGAATAAAGAGACAGAAAGATTACAAAAACGCATAGCCAATAGTGGTTACACATCACGCCGTAAAGCAGAAACACTTATTACAGAAGGTAAAGTTAAAGTCAACGGTTCGGTTGTTACTGAATTAGGTACTAAAGTGAAAAATTCAGATAGTATAGAGGTTGAAGGTATTAAACTGGAACAAGAAGATAAGTTATACATTTTGTTTTATAAACCAGCACAAGTAATTACAAGTGTATCTGATGATAGAGGCAGAAAAGTCGTAACTGATTACTTTAAAGAAATTAAAACTAGAATCTATCCTGTTGGCCGTTTAGACTACGACACTTCAGGGTTACTTTTATTAACGAACGATGGAGAATTTACAAATTTAATGACACATCCTAGCTATAAAATAAAGAAAAAGTATGTTGTTAAATTAAAAGGTTACCTAATGAGAGAAGAAGTTAAAGCATTAGAACAAGGTATAAAATTAGAAGACGGCGTCACGCAACCAGCAATTGTTAAAGTGAAAAATCAAGATAAAGATAAAAATAATACACTTGTTGAAATTACAATTACAGAAGGTCGCAATCGTCAAGTTCGTCGTATGTTTGAACACTTCGGACACCAAGTTTCTAAACTTCAACGTATTGAATTCGGACCATTAGACTTAAAAGGATTGAATGCGGGGGAGGGTAGAGTTTTAACGCCACATGAAGTTAAAACAATTCGTCACCTTGCAGAACATGGTAAATAGATAGTAATTTCTCTTCATCTATGCTTATGAGAATTTTTTCACAAACTTTAAGGTCACAGTCACTTTTAAAGACCAACCTATGATATAATATTGTTGAATATGAAAGTAGCAGTGTGGGAGGTATATATGCATGTCAAACGAAATACTTATCGTAGACGATGAAGATAGAATCAGAAGATTGTTAAAGTTATATCTTGAAAGAGAATCTTTTGAAATACACGAAGCAAGTGATGGTAATGAAGCATATAAAATGGCTGTAGAACATGATTATGCTTGTATCTTATTAGATTTAATGCTACCAGAAATGGATGGAATCACGGTAGCATCTCGATTAAGAGAACATAAAGAAACGCCAATTATTATGTTAACTGCTAAAGGTGAAGAAACAAACAGAGTAGAAGGTTTTGAGTCTGGTGCTGATGATTATATCGTTAAACCATTTTCACCACGTGAGGTTGTGTTACGTGTCAAAGCATTATTAAGACGTACTCAAGTTGCATCTGCTGAACAAAGTGAACCGCATGCAAGAGATTTAATTGAATTTGATCACTTAGTTATAGATAATGATGCACACAGAGTGTTAGCTGATGGCAATCAAGTGAACTTGACACCTAAAGAATATGAGCTATTAATCTTCTTAGCCAAAACACCAAATAAAGTATTTGATAGAGAACAATTATTAAAAGAAGTCTGGCATTATGAGTTCTATGGCGACTTGCGTACAGTAGACACGCACGTTAAACGTTTAAGAGAAAAGTTAAATCGAGTATCAGAAGATGCTGCTCATATGATACAAACTGTATGGGGTGTAGGATATAAATTTGAAGTCAAATCAAATAATGAACCTACTTAATAGTGTAGTTGTAAAACTGTGGTTAACTATAATATTTATAGTAACTACAGTTTTAATTCTATTAAGTGCAGCTCTTATAACGTTTATACAGTCTTATTTCACTCAAGAAACAGAAGATTCTTTATTAAAAGACGCCAAAAGGATAAGCCAACTTGTTGAAAGTTCTGACGATAGAGCTACTGCTATCGAACACAGTCGAAAATTAATTGAAGGCCCTGTAGGTCTTATCATAATGAATGATAAGCATAAAGATAACCACGACAATGATGTTACAAAAAATGAAATGTTCAAAGAAATTAAAAATAACAAAGATTATGATCGCGTCTTTGACCATGGCAAACAAATTTCAGAACATGTGACGGTCAGTTTTAATAATAAGCAACGAACATATGTGTTAATTGGTTATCCAACGAAAAATATCGAAGCATCAAATAGTTCGAATAGTAAATATAGTGGCGTATTTATCTATCAAGACTTAAAGACAATAGAAGAAACCAATAATGTTATTACAGTAATTATCTTAATCACTGCTATCATCTTTTTAGCAATAACAACTGTATTTGCATTCTTCTTATCGTCACGTATAACAAAACCACTACGTAATCTAAGAACGCAAGCACTAAAAGTTTCCAAAGGTGATTATGCTCAAGTTGTACCAGTTAACTCTAAAGATGAAATTGGTGAATTATCACGTACATTTAATACAATGAGTTCTGAAATTCAACAGCATATTGACGCATTGTCATCCTCTAAAAATATTCGTGATAGTCTAATTAACTCCATGGTTGAAGGCGTTTTAGGATTTAATGACCAAAAAGAAATTATTATCTCTAATAAATTAGCCAATACAATTTTACGAATGTTAGATGAATATGCGTTAGAGAAATTAGATGAACAAAATGAGCTTACATTTAGTAGCAAAAAAACGCAATTTGAAGTTTATGAAATCAATACACGTTATTTTGTTATTATTACTAGCTATATAGAGCAAATACAGCCTGATGGTAGAAGTGGTATCGTAGCCATAATTCGTGATATGACAAACGAGCATAATATGGATCAAATGAAAAAAGATTTTATTGCAAATGTTTCTCACGAATTACGTACGCCTATATCCTTATTACAAGGATATACTGAATCTATTGTTGATGGTATCGTAACTGAGCCTGATGAAATTCACGAATCATTATCTATCGTCTTAGATGAAACTAAAAGATTGAATAGGTTGGTCAATGAATTATTAAATGTAGCGCGAATGGATGCTGAAGGTTTAACTGTAAATAAAGTTGTACAACCAATTGATTCATTACTCAACAAAATGCAACAAAAATATCAAAAGCATGCTAAGGATTTAGAATTAAATATGCGTTTAAATCCAGATACACAACAACGTTTATGGTATTTTGATTCGGACAGAATTGAACAAGTGTTAACTAATTTAATAGATAATGCATCTAGATATACTGAACCTGGAGATACACTCAACATAGAGGTAAGTGAAACTAATTCAGAACAAATATTATATATATCCGACACCGGTTCTGGTATCGCACCCGAACATTTGCAACAAGTTTTTGATCGCTTTTACAAAGTAGATACTGCACGTAAGCGTGGTAAACAAGGAACTGGGTTGGGATTATTTATATGTCGTATGATTATTGATTCTCATGGCGGTACTATTGATGTAAAAAGCAAATTAGGGAAAGGGACTACTTTTATCATTTCCTTACCTAAACCAGAAATTGAAGACGACAATAGTTAAGTATCGTCGCTAGATCAATAAACAATTAACAATGATTACAAATAAGAATAGTAATTGGAAATAATGATCATATATTTAGTATATTTTTATATGCAATTCATTTATCCATATATAGCTTAAAAACTGCCGGCAAAGTTAAATACTTTGCTGGCAGTTTTTATACTACTTTCAACCATTTTATTTACATCGTTAATATATTTTAAGCAAGTCTATTGTTTTTACCTGAGCAATAAGCTATGATAAATTTATAAAATTTAAGAAATTCATCTTCGGGGTAGGGTGCGATTCCCAACCGGCAGTAAATTAAGCCTGCGACCCATTTTTCTAATTAATAGATTAATGGCTGATCTAGTGTGAATCTAGAGCCGACAGTATAGTCTGGATGGGAGAAGATGGAGGGTTTATTTGTTGTGCAATTATATCCTCCTATTCTGAAAAAAGATGAATGGAAGGAGATAATTTAATATGCAACAACAAACAAAACGCCTCATTACTATTAGTATGTTGAGTGCAGTAGCATTTATTTTAATGTTTATAAAGTTTCCGATACCATTTTTACCACCATATTTAACTTTAGATTTTGGAGACGTACCAGCTTTGTTAGCAACATTCACTTTAGGTCCTGTTGCCGGACTTATTGTAGAATTTATTAAAAACTTACTCAATTTTCTATTCAACGTTGGTGATCCAGTAGGGCCTGTAGCTAACTTTTTAGCGGCATCAAGCTTTTTATTAACAGCTTATTTCATCACTAAACATAAAGGCGCCCTCAAGTCTCAAATTATAGGACTTAGTGTAGCTACGATAGTTATGACAATTGTTCTGAGTATACTAAACTACTTTATTTTATTACCTTTATATGGCATGATTATGAATCTATCTGATGTAGTAGAAAATATTAAAATAGTTATTGTATCAGGCGTTATACCTTTTAATATTATTAAAGGAGTCATCATCTCAATTGTCTTTATTCTTTTATATAACCGATTAAAAAACGTTTTACCACGTTAAATTTGTAATATAACTTTTTTATCTGAAATGATAAAAGCCTTTCAAAGTACCACTGAACAAGTGAGAAATGAAGGGCGTTTTTATTTCAAATATAAATATTAAGGTTACTTTGGGGAATTTATAGGTGGAATTGTAAATAATTCAAAAGTGAGTAGCCAGAATTCAATCATTTTTACAATATGAATTCACTGGAGTAATACAACTTTATAGAATAACTGGATACAAAAAATCCGAGACAGTTATTTATGTCCCGGATTTAAACTCAATTACATCTAAGTCGTTAAACGATGCTATTGGAATAGTAAGGTAACCACTTGTTTACACTTAAATACAATGCATTTCTATTCAAATTTTAACGCATCACCATCAAATGGTTCTTCTTCAATTTTAATAGAATCAGTAGGGCATCCGTCTATTGCATCTTCCATATCTTCATATAATTCTTCTGGTACCTCTGCAGTACCTTGGTTATCATCTAGTATTACATAAGCGATACCTTCGTCATCATAGTCATATATATCAGGGGCAGCGGCACCGCAAGCGCCACATGCTATGCATGTGTCCATATCAACAATTGTATATTTAGCCAATTTCTTCGCCTCCTTTGACAAAAATGCTACAATAATTACACAAATATTATTGTAATCACTGTTTATCATTTTTTCAAATGTTTTCGATTTATAAAAGTGAGGGAGCATCCATGTATAATTTAATTCATTTTGCATACACGCAGTCACATAATTACAAAACCGAAAAAAGTATATTTAATATTATCACAGGTAAAAAATCGCATCAAACCTTTTTTGACGCCTGTAGTCAACAACTCTTATCATTGTATCATAGTATGCCTAAACTAAAATATCCTTTATTCGAACAATATTCTAGTAATTCTAACATCAACGAACAACAAATTCAAAATATCATTAGCCATCCCCGGCATACATATGACAGCTTATTAAACACTTTCAATGCATTACAATTATTAACACAAACGTTGTCTAATATCCAACATGACAATTATCAATTTGTACCTATTACGCAACATAGAACAGTTCATCAAAAGGTTAAATACTTATATAAAAAAATTTCTGACGAACAATTAGAAAAATCGTTTATAACAGAACTCACATCACTTTTTCAGTCTTTAACAAACCATAATAATGACATATACATTCATTATTATTTGCAAGGTTTCGAAGAAAGTATGTATACAAGACAACAAGTTAGTTTAATAGAAGCAATATCGCAAGAAATGCTTTTTGAATTAGAAATGAGGGATTTAGTAACTTTAATGTATGAAATAGAGAATGAAGAAAAGTACCCATTATTACATAGCTTAATTATTCTTCCAACATTATTAAACAAAACCGAAAAAACTTATTTAGGAATACAAAATGGATTAAACTTCAAACAACTTGCTGCGCAGCAAAATGTTAAACCTAATACAATCGATGATCATATTTTAGAATTATTTATCAAAGGATACTTAACTGATTACGATAGTTATTTAAATCATGTAGAATACAAACCATTTATGACTTATTATATAGCTAATCGCAGTGAAAGACTGCGTAGCTATAAGGACAATTTCTCTGAACTCAGTTACTTTGAAATTAAATTAATTATTGTTGGTGTCGAAAGAGGTGAACTAAATGTTACATGATGACTTGAAAAAATGGTTTGGATTTGAGTCATTTAAGCCTGGCCAAGAGGAAATTATTAATAATGTACTTAATAATATTGATACCTTAGGAATCTTACCTACTGGTAGTGGTAAAAGCCTATGTTACCAATTACCAACCTATATAAAACAAAAGCCAACTTTAGTTATCTCTCCGTTAATTTCACTGATGGATGACCAAGTTATGCAACTCAAGTTACAAGGAGAAAAAAATGTGTGTTGTATACATTCAGGCATGGATGAAAATGAAAAACAAAAAAATATTAACTACTTAAAGCAAAGTAAATTTATTTTTTTAAGCCCAGAGTTTATATTACAAAAACACAATTTCAAATTAATTAAAAATTTAAATATCGGTATGATTGTCTTAGATGAAGCACACTGTTTATCAGAGTGGGGGTATGATTTTAGGCCGCACTATGCACTTGTAGGTAAAATCGTAAATCATTTCAATGAAGCTACCGTATTAGCATTGACTGCAACAGCACCGTCTTATTTAACTTTTGATTTAGAGCAAATATTAAGTAAATCATTTTCAGTCATAAAAAATAGTATGAATAGAGATAACATTTCACTAGCACATAAAAATTTTGCTGATGATGATGAAAAGTTAAACTGGCTTTTACCTACATTAGAGCAATCAGGACCGACAATTATTTATGTATCATCTAAAAAAATGTGTCTATCATTAGCTCAAAGTATTTATAACTATGGTTTTTTAACTGGCATTTACCATGGTGATCTGTCATACCAAGAAAGACATACAGTACAACATCAATTTATTAATAATGAAATCCCTATTATCGTTGCTACAAGTGCTTTTGGCATGGGTATTAACAAAAAAGATATTAGAACAATTATTCATTTCCATTTATCCACAAGTCCATCTAGTTATATGCAAGAAATAGGCAGAGCAGGCCGTGACGGTAATCAAAGCCAAGCAATAAGTCTTTATCAACCCGATGATAGCTTTCTTTTAGAGACTTTATTATTCACAGACATAATTAACATTGAAGATGTAAATGCGTATGAATTATCTCAATTTCTACCACCTGAAAAGTCAGACATACTTGATGTACTCAGTACACAGTATACTTTTGAACAATTACGTAATATCTTTGATATGGCTTATAAACGAAAAAAATTAGGTTACATACGTATGCTAGGTTATAAAAATCTTGATCAATGCAGAAGATCTTATTTAGTTGAATTTTTTGATGAAATTTTGATAGAAAAGCCAAAATTATGTTGCGATAATGATTGTGAATTAAATTTAATAAATTTAATAAATAGAAAAAAAGTAAAAAGAAAAATAGAATTTAATGAAAAAATACAAAATTTGTTTAAAAAATAGACAATTACTTTACTTCATATTTTCAATCAAGCTATAATACGACATATACGCTTATTTAACAGTATTTTTTCTTAAAAAATAATACATATTTACGTTCTGTTAGGGTAAAACAGTATATACTTAAATAAAAAAGGAAGGATGATGACTTTGTCTAAAAACAATTTTAAAGATGATTTTGAAAAAAATCGTCAATCCATTGATCCAAAAGAACATCAAGACAATGCTAAGGATTCAGTTAACAATTCAGTTGACAATGTGAAAGAGGAAGTTTCTGATAAAACAGACGAACAATTCCCTCCAAGAAATGCTCAGCGAAGACAACGTAGAAGAGATACTGCTACAAATCAAAGTGAAGATGAACAGACTAATCAAACAAATCAACAAGAACATAGCGAGGATGAAGCATTTGATAGCGAACAGTACAACGAAGACAATTCAACGTCTGGCTTAACATCAGAATTTAATACTGATGATCCTTCACAAAATAACAATTTAAGTCATGAGCCTACTAACGATAAAACAAATGCTAATGATCATAAGTACAGCGAAGACAATGATGGTTCAGAGGGCGATAACAGTTCTAAGAAAAAAGGCTCTGCTGTAGCAGGTGGAGCGGCAGCTACTGGAGCTGGCGCATATGCTGCTAGTAAACATAAAGGTAAAAATAGTTCCGATACAAATCATGACGAGTCAAAAAATGACAATCAAAATCATGCAGATGAACAAGATGTTGATGAAAATCAACCAGATAACCAATCAAATCAAGATCAAAACGAATCACAACAGGATGACTCTAAAAATAGTTCTAAGAAAAAAGGTGCTGCTGTAGCAGGTGGAGCCGCGGCTGCTGGAGCTGGTGCATATGCAGCTGGTAAACATAAAGGTAAAAATGATAAAAACGCTAGTCATGATGATGATACATCAGAAAATGACAAAAACGACAACAAGGATCAACAAAATAACGAGAAAAGTAGTAACAAGAAAAAAGGTGCTGCTGTAGCAGGCGGAGCTGCTGCTGGAACTGGTGCTGCTGTTGCTAGCCATTCAAAATCAAGCGGTGGTAATGGTGGCAACGGTAACGGCGGTAACGGTGGTAATAAAAATAATGACGATGACGACAACAAGAAGAAAAAAGGTGGTTTATTAGGTAAATTATTACCTATCCTTGCTGCTATCTTAATCTTAGCTGCTATTGCGATATTCGCCGGTATGGCACTTACTGGAAACAACGACAACAGTAATAACAACGATGATAAAAAAGTCGCTGATAACAAAGATAAAGATTCTGATAAAGACTCTGACAAAGATAAAAAATCAAATGACGATAAAGCTAACAAAGATGATGACAAAAATGCTTCTTCTGACTCAGATGACAACAGTAATTCTTCAGATGATGCTAATAGCGATTCTGACCAATCAGATTCTGACTCACAAGACCAAGCAAATAGTGATCAAAACCAAAATCAAAATGACCAAGCTAATCAAAGCGATCAATCACAACAAAATCAACAAGATAGTCAATCACAACAAAATGATCAAGCAAATACACAAAATAGTTCAACTGAACAATCTCAAGGTTCATCAAGTAATAACCAACAGAATAATCAAGCTACAAACAATAATTCCGGACAACGTACACACGTTGTAAATGGCCAAAACCTTTATAGAATTGCCATCCAATATTACGGCGAAGGCTCTCCAGAAAATGTAGAAAAAATTAGAGAGGCGAATAACTTACAAGGTAATGACATCCATAATGGTCAACGTTTAGTTATTCCTCAATAAAGAAAATAAGTATCTATTTCATAATTCAAAATGGATTCTAGCAACAATCCATTCATATAAAAAAGATCTCACTATAGATTTGTATATATAGTGAGATCTTTTTTATTTTCTCAATATATTTATAGAAAAAACAATTTTGTAATAAAATTTTCAATTTCTTTCATTTGGTTTTTTTAAAACTATTGGTATAATATATGGGTGGTAAAAGGAGGACGAAGGAAGAATGCAAACAGTTGAAAGTATAATTATAGGCGGCGGCCCTTGTGGACTTAGCGCTGCTATCGAACAAAAAAGAAAAGGTATAGATACATTAGTTATAGAAAAAGGGAACGTGGTAGATGCAATTTATAATTACCCAACACATCAAACGTTCTTTTCTTCAAGTGATAAATTAAGTATTGGGGACGTTCCATTCATAGTGGAAGAAAGTAAACCACACCGTAATCAAGCGTTGGTTTACTATAGAGCTGTTGTAAAACATCATCAACTTCGTATTAATGCTTTTGAAGAAGTCCTCACAGTAAAAAAAATAAATAACCGTTTCACAATAACAACTACTAAGGACGTATATCAATGTAGATTTCTTACTGTAGCTACAGGTTATTATGGACATCATAATCAACTTGAAGTTGAAGGTGCTGAACTTCCTAAAGTTATGCATTACTTTAAAGAAGCTCATCCTTATTTTGATCAAAATGTAGTGATTATTGGTGGTAAAAATTCTGCTGTTGATGCGGCATTAGAATTAGAAAAAGCAGGTGCTAACGTTACAGTCATTTATCGAGGTAGCGATTATCCTAAAGCGATTAAACCTTGGATATTACCGAATTTTGAATCTCTCGTCCGTCACGAAAAAATTAATATGGCGTTTGATTCAAATGTGACTAAAATAACAGAAGATAGTGTAATTTATGAACAAAATGGACAAACATTTGAAATAGCTAATGACTATGTTTTCGCGATGATAGGATATCACCCAGATTATGAATTCTTACAATCTATAGGTATTGAAATTAACGAGAATGAATATGGCACTGCACCAATCTATAATAAAGAAACATATGAGACAAATGTAGAAAATTGCTATATCGCAGGTGTTATTGCTGCTGGTAATGATGCAAACACAATATTTATCGAGAATGGTAAATATCATGGTGGTATTATAACTCAAAGTATTTTATCTAAAAAACAAATACCTCTTGAATCTTAAAACAATTATATTTCAGTCGCATTCTTAAGAAAGTAGTTATAGTTATTCTTTAATAATCAAAATCAAAACGAGCCTGAGACATAAATAGATGTCTCAAGCTCGTTTTCAATTTGACGGTAGGTGACTGAATTGAAAATACGATTATATCAAGCTTTTTCAAACCTAGTCACACTTGCCGGGGCGGGACTACGAAATCTATATTAGAAAATTTAATTTCTGTCCCACTCCCTTTTTATTTACATATATATTTCATTATAACTGTGATTCAAAATATTGTTTCAACTGTTCTGATGACAATTGGTTACTTAACCCAACGAGAAGTTTTAAACGTGCTTTAGGTCCATTTAAACCATTTGAGAAAATAACGCCTTTCTCGGCTAGAGTTGCGCCGCCGCCTTCATAAGCGTAAATTGGGCCAACAATACCATTGAATGATCTAGAAACAAGAACTATTGGTATATGTTTACGTAAACAATTGTCCAAACCTTCCAAACTAGTTGGTGGTAAATTACCTTGCCCAAGCCCTTCAATAATAATACCATCTACATTATTTTGGCTATAAAAAGTCAAAACATCACTGTTCATTCCCATATAAGCCTTAACCAAAGGTATGTTTAAATTGTGATCTATTTCATCAAGGATTAGATGCTCAAAAGGTTTATGATGAAATTGGACACTGTTTTTAGTTACTACACCTAAAGGACCATGGTTTGGACTTTGAAATGTATTTGTATTAGAAGTATGTGTTTTTGTTACATTGCGAGCAGTATGTATCTCATCATTAAAGACAACCATAACACCCATATCTGTAGCTTCATCACTTGTTGCAACTCTAATAGCTGATATAAAATTATATAAACCATCGGAGCCAATTTCATTTGAGGAACGCATTGCACCTGTAATTGCTATAGGTTTAGAAATAGCAATTGTTAAATCTAGCAAGTATGCAGTTTCTTCCAATGTATCTGTACCATGTGTGATAACAAATGCATCATAGCTTTTATTTTGAGCTGCATTTTCAATTAATTCTTTTAATTTTTCAACATATTTAATATCCATATGTGGTGATGGAACATTAAATGGTGTGATTTCAGTTACATCAGCATACCTTTCTATTACATCCTTGTGATTAGATATAGGATTGTCTGTATTTGTGACTACTTTATTAGCTTCATCTTGTGACATGCTAATGGTGCCACCGGTATGAATAACAAGAACTTTTTTCATGCGGGCATTCCTCCTATTTATAAAGTACATATTTATGATAAAATATTATTCATAAAACAACAAGGAAGGGTTACTAAAATGAAATTATTAAATATCGCACTTGACGGGCCTGCAGCAGCAGGAAAAAGTACAATTGCTAAGCTTGTTGCTGGTGAATTATCTATGATCTATGTAGATACTGGTGCAATGTATCGTGCAATTACTTATAAATACTTACAACAAAATAAAACTGAAGACTTTAATGAATTAATCGATACGACAGAATTATCACTCACATATGATGAAGTTAAAGGACAAAGAGTCATTTTAGATAATCAAGATGTCACTGACTACTTAAGAGAAAATAATGTAACTAGTCATGTATCATATGTGGCTTCAAAAGAACCCGTTCGTACATTTGCAGTAAGAAAACAACAAGAATTAGCAGCTAAAAAGGGTATTGTTATGGACGGTAGAGACATCGGAACTGTCGTATTACCAAATGCTGATTTAAAAGTCTATATGGTGGCTTCAGTGGAAGAACGTGCGTTACGTAGACAGAAAGATAATGAAGAAAGAGGTATTGATTCAAATATAGAGCAATTAAAAAAGGAGATTGCAGACAGAGATCATTATGATATGAACCGTGAAATTTCTCCTTTAATGAAGGCTAACGATGCAATTACTGTAGACACAACTGGTAAGAGCATAGAAACTGTTACATCAGAAATATTAACTTTAGTAAAATCATTAGATTAATCATAGATGCCTCAAATTTAATATAAATATTTTTTATATAGTGTAATAAGGTTATACATTGAAAAAAGTGGGTATATAATACACGTGTATTATTATACTAATCAGAATTAATATACTATATAAAAATGTAAAATTTAGGTAATGTTTTTATTCTTTTTGTTAGATTAGAAAAACCTGTTTTACAAAACATTAACAATTTAAAATTGATTCTCTCGAATAAAGGGGAATTTCTTGACAATTCTGTCAGTTTATAAGATGTTATAATTATGTAGTGTAATAAGGAGGCAGACAAGATGACTGAAGAGTTCAACGAATCAATGATTAACGAGATTAAAGAAGGGGATAAGGTTACTGGTGAAGTTCAAGAAATTGAAGAGAAACAAGTAATCATCCATGTCAATGGCGGTAAATTTAATGGCATTATCCCTATTAGTCAACTTTCAACGCATCATATTGACAACCCAAGTGATGCAGTAAAAGTTGGTGATGAAATCGGTGCATATGTTACGAAAGTAGAATATGACGAAGAAAATGAAACGGGTGCATATATCCTTTCAAAACGCCAACTCGAAACTGAAAAATCATATGAATTTTTACAAGAACAGTTAGATAATAACCAAACTATCGAAGCTAAAGTCACAGAAGTAGTTAAAGGTGGCTTAGTTGTAGATGTTGGCCAAAGAGGATTTGTACCTGCCTCATTAATTTCTACAGATTTCATTGAAGATTTCTCTGGTTTTGAAGGACAAATTTTAAAACTTAAAGTTGAAGAATTAGATCCTGCAAATAATCGTGTCATTCTTAGTCGAAAAGCAGTAGAGGCACTAGAAAACGCAGAGAAAAAAGATAAATTACTAGAGTCACTTAACGAAGGTGACGTTATCGAAGGTAAAGTAGCGCGTTTAACTAATTTCGGTGCTTTTGTTGATATTGGAGGCGTGGACGGTCTTGTACACGTTTCGGAATTATCACACGAACATGTTAAATCACCTGAAGATATTGTAGCTATTGGAGATAGCGTGAAAGTTAAAATCAAATCAGTAGACAAAGATTCTGAACGTATTTCACTGTCTATCAAAGATACATTACCAAGTCCTTTTGAAGCAATTAAAGGTGAAATCAATGAAGGCGAAGTTATAGAAGGAACTGTTGTTAGATTGACTAACTTTGGTGCTTTCGTAGAGATTCAACCTGGCGTACAAGGATTAGTTCATATTTCAGAAATTAGTCACTCACACATCGGCACACCTGGCGAGGTATTACAACCAGGCGAAAAAGTGAGTGTTAAAGTACTAAGTGTGGACCCAGAAAACGAACGTATTTCATTATCAATAAAAGCAACATTACCAGATGAAAATGTCATTGAAAGCGATAGGGAAACTACCCAATCTTATTTAAATGATAATTCAGAGGATGAAGATAATCCAACGCTTGGTGATGTTTTTGGAGATAAATTAAAAGACTTCAAATTTTAACAATGTAAGTAATAGCAACTTTAAATCTTGTCCTAGTATATGTTAGGGCAAGATTTCTTTTTTGTTATTCAAAATTTGTATGATTATTCTATAACAAAAATATCGATTTAATATTTCTTTTGATTTCATTACCCCTTATGATAGAATTATAGAGATTAAAGAAGAGAGGAAGTTAGTTTATGACTAAACCTATAGTAGCAATTGTAGGCAGGCCAAATGTAGGCAAATCTACAATTTTTAACAGAGTCGTAGGTGAACGCGTTTCAATCGTAGAAGATACACCTGGTGTGACTCGCGATAGAATTTATTCATCAGGTGAATGGTTAACTCACGATTTTAACATTATTGATACTGGTGGTATTGAAATTGGAGATGCCCCGTTCCAAACACAAATTAGAGCACAAGCTGAAGTTGCCATCGATGAAGCCGACGTAATTATCTTTATGGTAAACGTAAGAGAAGGCCTAACTCAAAGTGATGAAATGGTTGCTCAAATGTTATATAAATCAAAAAAACCGGTAGTACTAGCAGTTAACAAAGTTGATAATCCAGAAATGAGAAATGAAATTTATGATTTCTACTCACTTGGTTTCGGGGACCCGTATCCAATTTCTGGTTCCCATGGATTAGGTTTGGGAGATTTATTAGACGAAGTTGTTAAGCATTTTAAAGAGGAAGAACCAGACCCATATGATGATGATACAATACGCTTATCAATCATTGGACGTCCAAACGTTGGTAAATCAAGTTTAGTAAATGCAATACTTGGCGAAGATCGTGTAATCGTATCAAACGTAGCTGGTACTACTAGAGATGCTGTTGATACCGAATATAGCTATGATGATCAAGATTATGTGTTGATAGACACTGCTGGAATGCGTAAAAAAGGTAAAGTCTATGAAAATACAGAAAAATATTCAGTGCTACGTGCTTTAAAAGCCATTGAACGCTCTAATGTAATTTTAATCGTTATTGATGCGGATCAAGGTATCATCGAACAAGACAAGCGTGTTGCTGGCTATGCACACGAAGAAGGTAAAGCAATTGTAATTGTCGTGAATAAATGGGATACAGTAGACAAAGAAACTAATACTATGAAAAAATTTAAAGATGAAGTTCGCAAAGAATTCCAATTTTTAGATTATGCAGAGGTTGCGTTTGTTTCCGCAAAAGAGAAGCAACGTCTCAGAACATTATTCCCATATATTAAAGAAGCAAGTGAGAATCATAAAAAACGTGTTCAAAGTTCAACACTAAATGAAGTGATTACGGATGCAATTTCCATGAATCCTACACCTACAGATAAAGGTCGACGTTTAAACGTATTCTATGCTACACAAGTTGCTATTGAACCGCCGACATTTATCGTATTTGTAAATGATGTCGAGCTATTGCATTTTTCATACAAACGTTATTTAGAAAATCAAATTAGAGCTGCATTCGGCTTTGAAGGTACGCCAGTACACATTATAGCAAGGAAAAGAAATTAAATACCGGGGGGATTCCATGTCTAAAGTAACTGTCTTTGGTACGGGAAGTTTTGGTACGGCATTAGCAAATGTCTTAGCAGAAAACGGACACCAAGTTTTAATGTGGGGAAAAAATGAGCAAACAATCAATGAGATTAATTCACAACACATTAATAGCAAATACTTAAAAAAAGCACAACTTAATGACACAATAGAAGCAACATTAGATATTAATAGCGCTGTATCATTCTCAGAAGTCTATTTAATGGCGTTACCTACAAAAGCAATGAGAGAAGTAGCGAAATCAATCGATTCACTATTAACCTCTAAAAAGACCTTTATTCACGTAGCTAAAGGTATTGAAAATGAAACATATAAGCGTGTTTCTGAAATGTTGGAAGATTCAATTTCACCAGAGCATAATGCAGGTATAGGTGTACTTTCAGGACCAAGCCATGCTGAAGAAGTTGTAATTAAACAACCAACTACTGTAGCAGCTTCATCTAAAACTCCAGAAGTCAGTCAACTAACACAAGACCTTTTCATGAATGATTATTTACGTGTATATACAAATGATGACTTAGTAGGTGTTGAACTAGGTGGTGCATTAAAAAATATTATTGCAGTAGCTAGTGGTGTTATATCAGGAATGGGATTCGGTGATAATGCTAAAGCAGCGCTTATGACCAGAGGTTTAGCTGAAATTAGCCGCTTAGGTGAAAAACTAGGTGCAGACCCAATCACGTTTCTAGGCCTAGGAGGCATAGGAGACTTAATTGTAACTTGTACCTCAACCCATTCTAGAAACTATACACTTGGTTATAAATTAGGTGAAGGTAAATCATTAGACATAGCTTTAAATGAAATGAACATGGTCGTTGAAGGTATATATACAACAAAATCTGTTTATCACTTAGCTAAAGAGGTCGATGTAGATATGCCAATCACTGCCGCACTTTATAGTGTATTGTTTGAAAATAGACCGGTGGATGAAAGCGTTAAAGACTTGATGGGACGAGGAAAGAAAGCAGAATAGCGAAGTATTATTACACTTTTTAGTTAATTTATATCAATTAACTGTCAAAATCCTATTATTTCAACGTTTTTTGCGCATAAATCATTGCAGTAGCAGTAATCGTTGTGTTAAAGTCATAGCATAATGATATTAAGTTATCATTATTAACCCTAGGGGAGGTGAATTCATAATGAACAAGACAGATTTAATCAATGCTGTTGCAGAACAAGCTGACTTAACTAAAAAAGAAGCTGGCTTAGCTGTAGATGCAGTATTCGAATCAATTCAATCATCACTTTCTAAAGGTGAAAAAGTACAATTAATTGGATTCGGTAACTTCGAAGTACGCGAACGCGCTGCTCGTAAAGGCCGTAACCCTCAAACTGGTAAAGAAATTGATATCCCTGCAAGCAAAGTTCCAGCATTTAAAGCTGGTAAAGCTTTAAAAGACGCAGTAAAATAATTCTTTACTCAAAGTAAAGCCCTTTTCAAGGGGCTTTTTCTTTTTTTATAGAGAATTTTTTATAAAGCTTTAAATCATATATCTTTTAACTTTATAATTGTGATATCATTCGAAGTAACGATTTTAAATAAATGTAGTAAAACAACTACTGAAAATTAATGAGTTTATTAAACAAATTTACATATAACTATTACTCGATTACACAAATACATGAGTATTTTTAATATATATTACATAAATATCCTTTACTTTGATTTACGTTGATTTTATTTTTCTCTATATAATGTTAATATGTATATGGATAATAACGTGAGGTGTGAACATGGAAACGACATTCAGCATATTAGAAACTCAAATTACACAGCGACTCAGCAGTGTAAATCATTATGAACCAATCTATATCAATCAAGCATTAGCAGAAATACTTGATTCTTATGAGATACCTCAAGAAGCTAAATTAGCTTGCCTCACAATAGATACTGCGATGCGTCATCTAGACGAAGTTTCAACTACGTTATCGTCTAAGAAATCTATTTTAATTGGCGACTTGTTAAGCGCTCATTTTTATACATTATTAGCAAAACTCAATGATCCAATTTATCAAAAAGAAATTAGTACAGCAATTGTTGAAGTAAATGAAATGAAATCTTCAATTCATCATGCCGCAATTGATAATAACGACATTAGTGACTATATTTTAAAAGTTGAAAATACTTTTCCGTTTATTACAATTAAAAGATATGTCCCTGAAGTTAATATTAATTTTATCAATGACAAAATGATAGCGAGTTTAGCTGAACATCATCCTTCTTACTTAGGCGAATTTTCTAAAGAAAAACTAGATGGTTTTATAGATAAATTAAAAGCTGAAATACATTCAAAAAGAGGTAATTAACATGGCAGATAATAAAGCAAAAAAAGAACAAGTACACAATGTTTTCCAAAATATTTCTGGTAAATATGATCGACTCAACAATATCATTAGCTTTGAACAACACAAGACATGGAGAAAACGTGTTATGAAAGAAATGAACGTTAAAGCTGGAAGTAAAGCACTAGATGTATGTTGTGGTACTGCTGATTGGACTATCTCATTAAGCAAAGCAGTAGGACCAACTGGCGAAGTAATTGGTGTTGATTTTAGCGAAAACATGCTTGAAGTCGGTAAAAGCAAGACCTCAGACATGCATAATTTAAAGCTTGTACATGGTGATGCAATGAATTTACCATTTGAAGACAACGAGTTTGATTACGTTACTATTGGATTTGGTTTAAGAAATGTTCCTGATTATTTAGCAACTTTAAAAGAACTAAACCGCGTTTTAAAACCTGGTGGAATGGTTGTTTGTTTAGAAACTAGCCAACCAACGACACCTGTTTTCAAACAATGCTATAAACTTTATTTTAAATTTGTAATGCCAATATTTGGTAAAATATTTGCGAAATCCAAAGACGAATACGAATGGTTACAACAATCTACATTCGATTTTCCAGATAAAGAAAAATTGAAACGTTTGTTTACACAAGCTGGTTTCAGCAACATAAAAGTCCGTAGCTTTACAGGTGGCGTTGCAGCAATGCACCTTGGCTATAAATAAAATGAATCAACCAAAGGTGATTAGCGTGGCAAAGTTAAACATGAACAGCGAAATAAAAAAAATTGAAAAGCAATTAGAGCAGTCTATAAAAAGTAATGACAAGATTCTTGAATCAGCGTCATATCATTTATTTTCATCTGGTGGCAAACGCGTTAGACCCGCCTTTGTAATCTTAAGCAGCCAATTTGGTAGAGAAAGAAACGACGAAGTCTATCGTGTTGCCGTAGCACTTGAACTTATTCATATGGCAACGCTGGTACACGATGATGTTATAGATAAAAGTGATAAACGAAGAGGTAGCTTAACTATAGCTAAAAAATGGGACCAGAATACAGCTATACTCACAGGAAACTTCTTATTAGCTCGCGGACTTGAGCACATATCTAACATCGAAGATAATCGTGTACATAACGTCATATCTAGTGCAATTGTAGAAGTTTGTATGGGGGAGTTATATCAATTCCAAGACCAATTCAATGGTAATCAAACAATCACCAACTATTTACGGAGAATTAATCGTAAAACAGCATTACTTATTCAATTATCTACTGAAGTGGGTGCAATTGCTTCGGGAGCAGACGCTAAAACAATTCGCAATTTAAAAATGATAGGCCACTATATTGGTATGAGTTTTCAAATTGTCGACGATATCTTAGATTTCACGAGCACTGAAAAAAAATTGGGTAAACCAGTTGGTAGTGATTTAATGAACGGTCACCTAACGCTTCCAGTGCTGTTAGAGATGAGAAAAAATGAAGAATTCAAAGGGATTATACAACAATTAAACGTAAATAGTAGTCAAGAAACGTTCGAATACTGTATTAATCATGTGAAGACTTCTGATGTCATACAGCAATCTCAGGCAATCAGCGACAAGTATTTGGATAAGGCACTTTACTTAATTGATCAATTAGAAAATGAAGATTCAAAACCATTATTTAAGAAACTAATTAAAAAAGTTGGAAAAAGAAATGTATAACTTGTGTGAAAACCATTGAAAGCGCTTTAATTACCTGTTAATATATTAATGTGCTTCAAAACATACTTTTATTTTGATACATATACAATTTTATATATTGTTGAAAAATTAAAGGACATTGATACATAACAAACAGGGGGATAAACACACAATGGAAAGAACATTTTTAATGATTAAACCAGATGCGGTGCAAAGAAATCTAGTAGGAGAAATTATTTCTCGTATTGAAAGAAAAGGACTAAAACTTGTAGGTGGTAAGTTTATGACTGTGCCACAAGCACTTGCTGAGGAACATTATGCAGAACATACAGATAAACCTTTCTATAAACATTTAATTAGCTTTATTACATCAGCACCAGTATTTGCAATGGTTGTTGAAGGGGAAGATGCTGTAAACGTTGCCCGTCACATCATCGGCAAAACAAATCCGTCTGAAGCAACTCCAGGCACAATTCGTGGAGACTTAGGTTTAACAGTAGGTAGAAATATCATTCATGGTTCAGATTCAGTAGAGTCAGCTAATAAAGAAATTAACCTTTGGTTTAAAGCAGAAGAATTAAGTGATTATACAGAAGCACGTGAAGCATGGTTATATGAATAATTTAAATACTTATAGAACAAAATTTGAGACTACGTTGTCTTAAACAATAAATAAACGATGATTTTTACTTTATACCTGTAAAAATCATCGTTTTTTATATTTTATAAGATTGTATTACAATGTTCTGTTAAATAAATACAATAAACAACAAAGTTACTTGAAATTTTTAATTCCAATCTAGAGTCTTTGAAAATAAGAAATATAGTGAATTTTTATATTATTTCATAGCTTTATGTATGACGAATCATTTAAAATTATGGTATTACAATTATAAAATAGCAAAATTCAATATTAATAAAAATGTTTAAATGTTACACTGAAAAATAACATTCTAACCGTAAAAATTAAAGAAGATTTATCATTTGTGAATTTTTCTGTTAATTTGAACAATTGAATATGATAAGATATAGAACATATATCAATTTAAAGTACTAAAGAACGGAGTGGGTAAAGTATGAGATATTTAACTTCTGGTGAGTCACACGGACCACAGTTAACTGTAATTATTGAAGGTGTTCCAGCAAATTTAGAAATCAATGTTGCTGACATTAACGAAGAAATGTTTAAAAGACAAGGCGGTTACGGCCGTGGAAGACGTATGCAAATTGAAAAAGATGCTGTTGAAATCGTATCTGGCGTGAGAAATGGTTATACTCTAGGAAGTCCTATTACGCTTATAGTTACTAATGATGACTTTACTCATTGGAAAAAAATTATGGGTGCAGATCCAATCAGCGAAGAAGATCAAGATAATATGAAGCGTGTAATCACTAAACCTCGTCCAGGACACGCAGATTTAATCGGTGGCATGAAATATAACCACAGAGATTTAAGAAATGTTTTAGAACGTTCTTCAGCAAGAGAAACAGCTGCACGAGTTGCTGTTGGTGCAGTTTCTAAAATATTACTCAAACAATTAGATATTAATTTTTATAGTAGAGTAGTAGAAATCGGTGGGATTAAAGATGATATTGAATATGATATCGATACAATTAAATCAAATATTGATAAAAATGATGTGCGCGTCGTTAATGATGAAATTGCGCAAGCTATGCGCGATAAAATTGATGCAGCTAAAAAAGCTGGCGATACAATTGGTGGAGTAGTTCAAACTATAATTGAAGGCGTCCCTGTTGGAATAGGTAGTTATGTACATTACGATCGCAAACTTGATGGCAGAATTGCTCAGGGTGTAGTGAGTATCAACGCTTTTAAAGGTGTAAGTTTTGGTGAAGGTTTTAAAGCTGCAGAGAAGCCAGGTAGCGAAATACAAGACGAAATATTATATGATACGACAAATGGTTATTATAGAGGTTCAAATCACTTAGGTGGTTTTGAAGGTGGAATGTCTAATGGCATGCCTATCGTAGTTAACGGTGTAATGAAACCAATCCCTACACTTTATAAACCTTTAAACTCTGTAGATATCAATACAAAAGAATCATTCAAAGCGTCAATTGAGCGCTCTGATAGCTGTGCTGTACCTGCTGCAAGTGTTGTTGTTGAAAACGTAGTGGCTTTTGAATTAGCAAAAGCATTACTTGAAGAGTTCCAATGTAATCATATTGAGCAATTACAATCGCAAATCAAGGAACGTCGCTTATTAAATATTGAATACTAATCAATAAATTAAAATTTATGAAATAATTAGGTGATTACATGAAATTAGAAACCACTTATAAATCTAATAACTATCCAATTATTATTGAACATCATGCCCTTAATCAATTACATGATTATATTAAAAATTATCAAGATATTGTTCTTGTCATTGATCAAAAAGTTGAAAACGAATGGAGTCATATCACTGACTTCATCGCTAGTGAATATGAAGCTCATAAACTTATTGTACCTTCTGGCGAAACAACGAAGACGCTATCTTTTTACGAAGAAACGATTGAATCGTTGTTGAGTAAACAACTAACAAGAAATACTTGTTTAATTGCTATCGGAGGAGGTGCCACTGGTGACTTCACTGGGTTCCTTGCCTCTACTTTATTAAGAGGTGTCGATTTCATTCAAATACCAACTACCATCTTAGCTCATGATTCGAGTGTAGGTGGTAAGGTTGGAATTAATTCTAAACACGGTAAAAACCTTATTGGTGCTTTTTATAGACCTAAAGCAGTCATTTATGATTTGAACTTTTTAAGTACATTACCATATTCAGAAATTTTAAGTGGATACGCAGAAGTTTATAAACACGCTTTGTTAAATGATATTGAATCGGTAAATCATATCGAGGCACAGTACTCAGATGAACAAGCGCTTAAATCACTTGATGAAATTGAATATTATTTATACAAAGGTGTTCAAACAAAATTGAATATTATTGTAGCAGATGAGAAGGAATCAAACGTCCGTAAATTTCTTAACTTAGGCCATACATTTGGTCATGCAGTTGAATATAAATTTAAAATTCCACACGGACATGCTGTTATGATAGGCATCGTTTTTCAATTTATAGTTACGAATATAATGCTAAATAAATCATTTAATATTGCACATTATGTAAATTATCTAAGGGAGTTAAACTACCCGTTAGATATTGTTAATGATTTAGAATTTGAATCTTTATATAAATTAATGCTAAACGACAAAAAAAATGATGAACAAGGTGTGCAAATGGTACTCCTCAAAGATATTGGAGATCCAATTGTGAGACATGTTGATTACAAAACACTTTCTAAAGCTTTCGCAGAATTTAAATCATATTTTAATAAGTAGGTGACTGATTTGGCAAACAGTAAAACAATAAATATTAACGGACCGTTAGTCGGTGAAATCGAAGTACCTGGAGATAAATCTATGACACATAGAGCTATTATGCTCGGTTCTCTAGCCTCAGGAAAATCAACAATATATAAACCATTACTTGGTGAAGATTGTTTGCGTACTGTTGAAATATTTAAGTTATTAGGTGCTGATATTAAAGTATCTGAAGATAAAATAGAGATTGATTCACCAGGATTTAAGCATTTTAAAACACCTCATCAAGTTTTATATACAGGTAATTCAGGCACGACCACACGTTTAGTGGCTGGTTTATTAAGTGGTCTAGGTATAGAAACTGTTCTTTCTGGTGATGAATCAATAGGCAAACGACCAATGGACAGAATTATGAAACCTTTAAAATTAATGCAAGCCAATATTACAGGCATCGATAATAACTATACACCTTTAATTATCAAACCTGCTAAAATCAAAGGTATTGCATACGAAATGGAAGTTGCCAGTGCACAAGTTAAAAGCGCAATACTATTCGCAAGTCTATTCGCTGAAGAACCAACGACAATTAAGGAATTTGATACTTCTAGAAACCATACCGAAACGATGTTTCAACAATATCACATCCCTGTTTCTACAAAAGACAAATTGATAGATATGCCTGCCCGTGGCATTGACCATATCAGACCTGTAGATTTTCACGTTCCAGGCGATATATCTTCAGCTGCGTATTTTATTGTAGCTGGCTTGATAACACCTGGAAGTGATATTACAATACACAATGTTGGCATTAACCCAACTCGTTCAGGTATTATTGATATCGTGACACAAATGGAAGGGAATATTACTTTATTCAATCAAACTGATGGACCAGAACCAACTGCATCCATACGAGTGCAATACTCTCCAGACATGAAGCCTGTTCATATTGATGGTGACTTAGTGCCTAGAGCAATCGATGAAATTCCTATCGTTGCTTTGCTTTGCACACAAGCTAATGGTACAAGCGTGGTTAAAGAAGCTGAAGAATTAAAAGTAAAAGAAACTAATAGAATTGATACAACCGCTAATATGTTAAATTTACTTGGTTTTATGTTACAACCAACTAATGATGGTATGATTATTCATCCATCAGCTTTAGAACAAACTGCAACTGTAGATAGCTTTACAGACCATCGTATAGGTATGATGTTAGCAGTTGCCTCACTTTTAACTAATGAAGCAATTACCATTAATCAATTTGACGCAGTTAATGTTTCTTTCCCAGGATTCTTACCGAAGTTAAAACAATTAGAAAAAGAGGGATAAAAGTATGGAAGATATCTATAAATTAATAGATGATATCAACTTACAAAAATTAGAGAACCTAGACACACGTGTTAATGATGCATTAAGTTCCCCTAAGGACGATGCTTTATTTATTCTAGGTGAAACATTATATAATTATGGATTGATGCCACAAGGTTTAGAAGTATTCCGTACGCTTTACCATAAATATCCTGATGAAAGTGAATTATTAATATACTTTATTGAAGGATTAATGGCTGAAAACCACACTGATGAAGCGTTAGAATATTTAAGTGAAGTTGAAATATCAACAGAACGGTTAATGTTAGAGGCAGATTTATATCAACAATTAAATATGCTTGAAGTTGCAATTAGTAAACTTGATGAAGCGATTGATATTGAGCCAAATGATCCAATCATACATTACGCACTTGCTGAGATATTATACTTTGATGGTCAATATTTACGAGCAACTTCAGAATATGAAACCGTGCTTGAAACGGGAGAATATGAAGTAAACGGTGTAAATCTATTTTCACGTTTAGCTGATTGTAGCTTGCAAAGCGGTAACTACAGTGATGCAATTAAAATGTTTGATGAAATCAATGAAGATGAAATGGATTCAGAAGATTATTTCAAAAAAGCCATCGCTTATGAAAAAAATGATCTATCACAAGAAGCTATTAAATTAGTTCAAACGCTATTATCTAAAGACCCTGACTTTCTACAAGCATATTTCTATTTACAACAGTTATATGAAAACGAACATAATCACGCCGACGCAATCGAAATCGGTAAAGAAGGATTAAGATTAACGCAATTCTATAAAGAATTGATGGTATCCACTGGTAGCATCCAAATAGAACACGGAGACGCTAATGAAGGCGTTCAATTATTAATTCAAGCACTTGAAGTTGATAACGCGTACCAAGAACCATTATTGATATTAAGTGATCTATATAGACAAGAAGAAGATTATGAGTCACTTATTGGATTATTGAAATATGTAGATGAAGAAGACTTAGATCCAGTATTTATGTGGCACCTCGCTTATGCATTGGGACAAGAAGAACGCGATAAAGAAGCACAGCATTTCTTTGAATTAGCATACTACACATTACAAACACAATCTGCATTTTTAAGTGACTATTATTTTTATGTAATAGAAATTGGTCAAATTGAATTAGCGAAAAAGCTATTAGACCAATTAGTTGAATTAGAACCATCTAATGAGACATGGCATGATGAAGCGGAAAGACTGACGTCTTTCTAGTATAGGAAGGTGAGTTAAATGTTTGATACCCTACAACAATCAAAAGCAACTTTCATAGAGTATTTACTCTTTCAATATGAATTCAAGTCTAGGATTAGTGTATGGGTATTGAACTTACTCAAATCTTCGCCAGAATTACTACAAAACGTACATTTCGTAGATGAACGTATCGACAATCATAATACGCTTGAAATTTCTATGTTACACACTGAGCAATATGGTATTAAATTTAATTATAAAGACCAACAAATGATTAATAGTAATGAGATTTTCGAGCACATCGCTCTCAATCAATTATCTTTTGATATTAAGCTGAATTTTAATGTTGAACAAGATAGGGAAGCGAGATTAGATGACTTACTCATTAAACAATTATTACATTCACCATATTATGCGTTATATATTCAAGACATCTATCGAATTCCGCTTTCAAAACAAAATGAATCTTCTATCATCACACATTTGCAAGATAATATTGATTTAAGCTTACAATTACATGATAGCGATTTGTTTTATCAATTATCACAAATCCTTAATACTTTTAAATTAAGAAATGTAAATATAACAACGAAGGATTGACAGTATGAATATAAAATCACTTTGGGAATTAATGTTGTATCACAAAGGCATACTTTACTTTTTACTTTTGTGTAATTTGTTAGGTACAATCTATGGTTACATATGGTACGGTGAGCAATTAAGTATGACTGAAACTCAATTTAAAATATTTGTACCAGATAGTCCAACCGCTTCACTGTTTTTATGTTTCGTAATTATTACATTCATATTAGGTAAGAATATCCCAGTATTTGAAGCCCTTGCTTTCGTCTCACTTATTAAATACGGAGTTTGGGCAGTTATAATGAATATAATCATGTTTATTCAATATGACACGGTTACAATCACAGGATGTATGCTCATACTCTCACATGGCATTATGGCGATCGAAGCATTTATATTTTATCCGAGATTCAAAATTTCAATTATTGGTTTTGTAATTGCTATGATATGGGTGTTTCATAATGACATTATAGATTATGTATTTATGCAATATCCTTATTATGATTTTATTGCAAGTCATTTAGAAGGTGTTGCCTACCTCGCATTTTGGTTAAGCGTAATTCCATTAATACTTTATTTATATTTAACTCGATTTAAAAAAGATAAAATATTTGACCACCATTGATGTTCACAGTAAAATGTTTATAAAGGAGTGAGGTTTTTGTCTTTTATCTATATGATTATATACTTTGTTATTTTAATGGTGTTGCCTCTATGGGCACAGCATAAAGTTAAATCTAATTACGAAAAATATTCACAAGTTAGATCAACAAGTGGAAAGACTGGTCAAGAAGTTGCTTTAGAAATTTTACATGCAAATGGTATCTATGATGTTGACGTGGTTGAAGGTAAAGGTTTCTTAACTGACCACTACGATCCGAGAAAAAAGGTGCTTGTACTATCACCAGCCAACTTTAGTAGACCTTCTGTTGCTGGTACAGCTATTGCTGCTCACGAAGTTGGCCATGCAATTCAACATGCGCAAGGTTATTTCTTCCTAAGATTTAGAACATCGTTAGTACCACTGGCTAACCTTGGTAGCTCAATTGGTTATTTAGCCGTTTTTGCAGGTATTATTTTAACGAGTTTACAAAGTACTTTAGGTTCAACTGCGCTATGGATTGGAATTGCATTTATGTCATTTGCTGTCCTTTTCTCTATCGTTACACTGCCGGTTGAATTCAATGCAAGTAGTAGAGCTATGAAGCAAATTCAAAGCTTAAACATTGTTAACGAAAAGGAATATCGTCATGCTAAAAAAGTATTGACAGCTGCAGCAATGACTTATGTTGCATCAACTGCAGTAGCTTTAGCGGAACTTGCAAGATTTATCCTTATCGCTAGATCTAGTGAATAATAATATAAATTGAAGTGATGCAGAAGCCTTATTTTGAAATAGGTTTTCGTTACTTCAGCTTAGATGACTAACATTTAAACAGCTTATTATAAGGCTCAATTTTACGTTAGATTATAATTACTAAACTAATATTTTGAGGTTGGGACATTCGAAAAATGTCTTAGCCTCCTTTTTTATGCTTAATTTAATAGATTGTTTTTATTAATTCAGATCCAATATGTTATAGCATTTTTAATATCGCATAAAATATCACAAAATGTTTATGAAATTACAAAAATCATACTAGACAATCAATTAGTTTAAATATGTATGACATAAGCCTTAACTGTTGCAGGAATAATGCATGAAACATAAAATTAGTCTATACTATATAAGAAACCTAAAGGAATGTGAGGCGTTTAAAATGAAATCTATGAAAGATATGCAAACAGAAGTTGATGACTACATTGGTCAATTCAAAACTGGATACTTTTCTCCTTTGGCAAACCTTGCACGTCTAACTGAAGAAGTAGGTGAATTGTCGAGAGAAATTAACCATTATTATGGTGAGAAAAAGAAAAAATCGTCAGAAGCCGAAAATACAATTAAAGCAGAACTCGGTGACAATTTATTCGTATTAATGTGTATTGCGAATTCTTTAGATATAGATTTAACTGAAAGTTTTGATGAAACAATGGAAAAATTTAATACTCGAGATAAAAATAGATTTGAACGTAAATAATATAATCAAATAAGAAAGGATGTCCCGCCTTATGAAAATAGGCATCACTTGTTATCCATCTATGGGTGGTTCAGGCATTATAGCTACAGAGTTAGGCATAAAACTTGCTGAACGTGGACATGATATTCATTTCATCACTTCTAATATTCCTTTTAGAATACGTAAACCATTACCAAATATTACATTTCACCAAGTAGAAGTGAATCAATATGCAGTTTTTCAATACCCACCCTATGACATTACATTAAGTACAAAAATAGCAGAAGTTATTAATGAATATGATTTAGATTTATTACATATGCATTATGCTGTTCCTCACGCAGTATGTGGTATTTTAGCAAAACATATGTCTAATAAAGATATAAAAATTATGACTACACTTCATGGTACAGATATCACCGTTTTAGGTTATGATCATTCATTAAAAAATGCTATTAAATTTGGTATAGAAGGTAGTGATATCGTTACAAGCGTGAGTCAATCACTTGCAGAGCAAACATACGATATCATTGAAACAGATAAACGTATTGTGCCTATATATAATTTCGTTAGAGAGAAAGAATTTCCTGTTAAACCAGATCAAGCCACTCAGGACGATGAACGTTTGAAAACTTGTTACGGTATAAAACCGGGTGAAAAGGTATTAATACATGTATCTAACTTTAGAGCAGTTAAACGAATTGATACAATAATAGATACCTTTGCAAAAGTTCATCAAGCGATACCTTCAAAGTTAATATTATTAGGTGATGGTCCAGAATTGATGGATATGAAGCAGAAAGCACGTGATTTAGACATTGAAGATGCAGTTTTATTTTTAGGTAAACAAAATTGGGTAAGCGAGTTCTATCAAATATCAGACTTGGTATTACTTTTAAGCGAAAAGGAAAGTTTCGGGCTGACTTTATTAGAAGCGATGAAATCTGGCGTCGTACCTATTGGTTCTACAGCAGGAGGTATAAAGGAAGTCATTAAACACGATGAAACTGGCTTTATAGTAGATGTAGGAGATAGTAAACTAGCGAGTGAATATGCAATTAAATTATTAACTGATACAAAACTTTATAAAAACATCCAAGAAAATATGTTACAAGATGTATCGGCTCGTTTCTCCTCTGATTTAATTGCTGATCAATATGAATATTACTACAAAAAAATGTTAGAGGGTAACAATGACTAATAATTTATTTGAAAAAGCTAAACCTATTTTAGAAAGACTACAATCACACGACTTTCAAGCTTACTTTGTAGGTGGTTCTGTTAGAGACTATATCATGAATAAGTCAATTCACGACATTGATATCACAACAAGTGCCACTCCGGACGAAATCGAGTCGGTATTTGAAAAAACCATCCCAATAGGCAGGGAACATGGCACTATTAATGTTGTTTACCAAGGCGAACAATATGAAGTGACAACTTTTCGCGCTGAAGGTGAATACATCGATCACCGTCGACCTAATGAAGTTTATTTTGTAAGAAATCTATTTGAAGATGTGAGACGCAGAGATTTCACAATGAATGCGATTGCTATGGACATGCAATATCAGATCCATGATTATTTTAATGGGCAACAAGACATTGTTGATAAAATAATCAGAACAGTGGGTAATCCGTCAGAGCGCTTTAATGAAGATGCATTACGTATCATTAGAGGGTTACGCTTTCAGTCTCAATTAGATTTTGAATTAGATCCTGATACCTTTAAAGCAATGGAGCAACTTATTTCAGATATTAGTCATTTATCAATTGAACGAATTGTTGTTGAGCTTAAGAAGTTAATGCTTGGCATCGCAATTAAGCAAACTTTTAATAATCTAAAGCAATTTAAAGCATTTTCTTATATGCCTTTCTTTAAATATTTTGATTTATCGAAAGTTATCATAGAACAACCGATGCCTCTTACAGTATTTATTGCATTATTAAAAGTCCAACAACCTGACATAACTTCAAATATTTCAGATTTAAAAATGAGTAACCAAGAGAAAAAATATATAAATAAAATCATTCAGATAATAGAAACTATTCCTAAAGTACAAACAAAAAGGCAACTTAAATTATTTGTTTATGATTATGGTAAAGAAGATATATTAGAAGTATTGAGTTATGCAGATACTTTTAAAGAGAATCAAATAGTAACAAACTCTCCATTTATCATAAATAACAGAGCAATTATAGAAATGGCGCGAGTATTGCCAATACACTCGAGAAAAGAAATGGATATCAACGGCAAAGATATTTTAACATTAGTTGATAAACCCAGTGGACCATGGCTCAAATCAACATTACGAGAAATTGAGTGCGCTATTATAACAGGTGAAGTGAACAACATTAAACCTGAACTAATAAAGTGGGTGAAAACACATGTCTAAATATAGTAAAGATGTGATACACATGTTGTATCAATATCAACCTGAATATATTTCAGGTCAATTTATTGCTGAACAGTTATCTATTTCCAGAACTGCAGTTAAAAAAGTTATAGATCAACTAAAATTAGAAGGTTGTCAAATTGAATCAATAAATCATAAAGGTCATCGGTTAATACAACTTCCTGATAAATGGTATAGTGGAATTGTCATACCTAGTATAAAAACACAGCAACTATTTAAGCATATTGAAGTGTTCGAAAATATAGATTCCACACAGTTACTAGCAAAACAAAAATTAGTAGGTAATACTGATACTTTTTTAATACTTAGTGACGAACAGACAAAAGGCAAAGGTCGCTTCAATCGACCATGGTTATCTACACGGGGGAAAGGATTGTGGATGTCGGTTGTATTACGCCCTAATGTCCCGTTCGATATGATTACAAAATTCAATTTATTTATGGCATTAGGGATTCGTGATGCTATACAAGCTTTCAGCAAAACTCCAGTTTCTGTTAAATGGCCAAATGATATTTATATTAATAGTAAAAAAGTATGTGGTTTTTTAACAGAAATGGTGGCGAACAGTGATGGTATAGAAGCGGTTATTTGTGGTATTGGTATTAATATGAACCAAACACAAACAGATTTCGACGGTGAACTTTCACAAAAAGCAACAAGTATGCGTATACAAGGAAATGAAAAAGTAAATCGCTACGAATTTTTAAAATTACTTATACAACAAATAGAATATCGTTACGCACAATTTTTAAAAGAACCATTTTCCACAATTCGTCAAGAATATATAGAGGTCTCAAATATTTGGAACAAGCGATTAAAATTTACTGAAAACGGTAATCAGTTCCAAGGCGAAGCAATAGACATTGACAAAAACGGCTATTTAATTGTTAATGATGAAGATAATCAAAAACATCAATTAATGAGTGCAGATATCGAAATATAAACAAAACAACGATGAAAGGAGGAATCCAAATGACAAAACCGTGTTATGCTGTTGTCGACTTAGAAACAACAGGTAATCAATTAGATTATGATGAAATTATTCAAATAGGTATTACATTTGTTCGCGAAAACAAAATTATTGGCACATATCATTCAATGATAAAAACAGATTTAGAAATTCCTCCTTTTATTCAAGCTCTAACGTCGATAGAAGAAGACATGTTAAATCAAGCGCCATATTTTCATGAAGTTGCCGAAGATATATACAAGCAAATAAAAGATTGTATATTTGTCGCGCACAATGTCGCTTTTGATTTGAATTTCATAAAGAAATCATTTAAAAATTGCAATATTAAATATCGTCCAAAAAAAGTTATGGATACCTTAGAATTGTTTAAAGTTGCGTTTCCAACAGATAAAAGCTATCAATTAAGTGAATTAGCAGAGACTCACGGCATCGTTTTAACAAATGCGCACAGGGCAGATGAAGATGCTGCAACAACAGCAAAATTAATGATTATGGCTTTTGCTAAATTCGAATCGCTACCGTTAGATACACTTAAACAACTATACTATCTCAGCAAAAACTTAAAATATGATTTACAGGATATTTTATTCGAAATGGTGCGTAATCATAGTGTACAGCCACTAGACAATCAATATGAGCAATTTGAACAAATTATATATAAAAAACAAATCGACTTTAAAGCACCGACTGTTAATTTTAACGGAACATTAAAAGAACTATACACACACGTAACAAAAGAACTAGGGTTAACATACCGACCACAACAGTTATATCTGTCTGAAATTATATTAGAACAACTCATGCACAGTGAAAAGGCAATGATTGAGGCACCTTTAGGAAGCGGGAAATCCTTTGCTTATTTGCTAGCTTCGCTTATGTATAATATTGAAACTGGCAAGCATGTAATGATTTCTACTAATACGAAGTTATTACAAAATCAGTTATTAGAAAAAGATATTCCAGCATTAAAACGTGCATTAGATTTCAAGATTAACGCAACTTTAATTAAAAGTA
Source organism: Staphylococcus xylosus NJ (assembly GCF_000338275.1). Lineage (GTDB taxonomy): Bacteria > Bacillota > Bacilli > Staphylococcales > Staphylococcaceae > Staphylococcus > Staphylococcus xylosus_B. The sequence continues at coordinate 457,087 of NZ_ANMR01000043.1, read as the reverse complement.
AGAGAGATTATATTTCATTAGGGTTAATTAGCCAAATATTAAAAGAAGATTCTAGCAACTACGAAGTTAGTATTCTAAAAATGCAATTGCTTATATGGATAACAGAAACAGCTACAGGTGACATACAAGAATTAGATTTAAAAGGCGGACAGAAGATGTATTTCGAACAAAAACTAGAAACATATGTACCTGTTCGTAATGACATCAATTATTTCAATTTCATTAAGCGAAACGCACAAAATATACAAATAGGCATCACAAATCATGCACATTTAATACATGCAACACACGATAATTCAATTTATCAATTATTTGATGACTGTATTATAGATGAGGCTCACAGATTACCAGATTATGCTTTGAATCAAGTTACAAACGAACTTAGTTATTCAGATATTAAATACCAACTAGGCTTAATAGGTAAGACAGAAAATGAAAAACTACTTAAATCTATTGATAATCTAGAACAGCAAAGAATATTAGAAAAGTTAGATATACCACCAATAGATGTATTTGGTTTGAAAACTACAGTTAACGAAATTCACGATTTGAACGAAAAATTATTCTCAACGATGTATGAAATCATTCGCGCTTCAGAAATCCAAGATGACGAAGTTCATAAATTGCATTTCGTGTATCATTTTGATGTCACGCCAATTTTAAATGATTTACATGCTATTATTCATAAGTTAAATATGACGTTGGAGTTTTTCAATGGAATGAGTCATAAATCAATTAAATCTGTACGCAAGCAATTTTTATATATTAATGATCGTTTTAAAGAAATAGAACAAAGTCTCAAAAACAATCATACAAGTTATCTTTCAATCAAAAACTTAAATCAAAAATCAACGATTAAATTAAATGTGAAAGATTATGGTGTGAAAGAAATACTAACAAAACAAGTGTTAGATAAATTCAATTCCCTTACTTTCATATCAGGTACGTTAACTTTCAACCATACATTTGATAATTTCAGACATTGGTTCAACAAAGATATAGACTTTAATACTTATGAAATAGACTCTACAGTGATGTCTCCAAATCAAACTACAGTATTCATACCAAATGACGTAACTTCTTATAATTATAAAAATATTAATGATTATGTAAGTTCAATCGTCAATTATGTGATTGAATATGTGAATATTGTTGAATCTAAATGTTTGATACTATTCACAAGTTATAAAATGATGCACATGGTACAAGAACTATTAAATGAGTTACCCGAATTTGAAGATTATGTCGTATTAACACAACAACAAAATCAAAATTATAAAATAGTTCAGCAATTTAATAGTTTTAATAAAGCGATATTACTTGGTACGGGAACCTTTTTCGAAGGGTTTGATTTTGAATCAAACGGAATTAAATGTGTCATGATTGCTAAATTACCATTTATGAATCAAAATAATACTAAATATTGGCTTATGGAATCAGAGTTTACTTCAACTTTTAAAGAATACGTTTTACCAGATGCTGTAACACGTTTTAGACAAGGTCTTGGTAGATTGATACGTAGTGAAAACGACAAAGGAATTATTGTATCTTTTGATGATCGTTTAATCAGAAGTAACTACAAACAATTTTTCGAGCAATCTTTAGAAAGTTATCGCCAAAACAAAGGAGATATTAAACAATTTTCTAGCATCCTTAAAAAATTAAAAAAAGATGAGAATAACTCATAAACATAGCGTTCACAACTAGAACTTATATATGGATTTTGTTAAAATATATAAGGATAAAGCATAGAAAACTACAATATAATAGGAGACTGGTTATGAATATAACGATAAAAGAAGCAAAACAGTATATCGACCAAGAAGTTACAATAGGCGCTTGGTTAACAAACAAACGCTCAAGTGGTAAAATCGCATTCTTGCAATTAAGAGATGGGACTGGATTTATGCAAGGTGTTGTTGCCAAAGCTGCAGTTGATGAAGATACTTTCCAAAAAGCTAAAGAAATTACTCAAGAAAGCTCACTTTATATCACAGGTGTCATCAGTGAAGATAATCGTTCAGATATCGGTTATGAAATGCAAGTTACATCTATTGAAGTGATTTCAGAAGCGCATGATTATCCAATCACACCAAAAAATCACGGTACAGAATTCTTGATGGACCACCGTCATTTATGGTTACGTTCTAAAAAACAACACGCAGTTATGAAAATAAGAAATGAAATAATTCGTGCAACTTATGAATTCTTTAATGATAATGGTTTCACAAAAATTGATCCACCAATTTTAACAGCAAGTGCACCTGAAGGTACAAGCGAGTTGTTCCATACAAAATATTTTGATCAAGATGCATTTTTATCTCAAAGTGGTCAGCTTTATATGGAAGCGGCAGCTATGGCGCACGGCAGAGTGTTTTCATTCGGACCAACATTCCGTGCTGAAAAATCAAAAACACGTCGTCATCTTATTGAATTTTGGATGATTGAACCAGAAATGGCATTTTGTGAACATTTCCAAAGCTTAGAAATACAGGAACAATATGTTACACACGTTGTTACATCTGTTTTAAATAACTGTAAGTTAGAATTAAACGCATTAGAACGTGATACTTCAAAATTAGAAAAAGTATCAACACCGTTTCCACGTATCACATATGATGATGCCGTCGTATTCTTAAAAGAACAAGGTTTTGATGATATTGAATGGGGCGAAGATTTTGGTGCGCCACATGAAACTGCAATTGCCAATCATTATGATTTACCTGTATTCATCACAAATTATCCAACAAAAATCAAACCATTCTATATGCAACCAAACCCTGAAAATGAAGACACTGTCTTGTGTGCTGATTTAATCGCACCAGAAGGCTATGGTGAAATCATCGGAGGTTCAGAACGTATTAACGATCTCGAACTACTTGAACAACGCTTAAATGAATTTGAATTAGACGCTGAAAGTTACAGCTATTATTTAGATTTACGTCGTTACGGTAGTGTGCCTCACAGCGGATTCGGATTAGGCTTAGAAAGAACTGTAGCTTGGTTATCAGGTGTAGAGCATGTTCGTGAAACTGCTCCATTCCCACGTTTATTAAATCGTTTATATCCATAAGCATTATATATATCAACATTCGTCCAGTCTATTATCTATGGCTGGACGTTTTTATAACGCAATTAATGAAAGGAGGGCGCATGTTTGAATAGCGAACAACTTAAAGTTAGACCAGTAATTATTAGACAAGAACTATTAAATAATTATAATCAATTAGGTATAAATGAAACGGAATTAGTAATTTTAATTAAACTTATACATGCTTCAGAAACATCTAACAAACAGCCTTCCATTGAATCATTACAACAAGGGTCATCTCTAGATTCCAAGGCAATTACTTCTGTCATTCAAAGTTTAATTCAAAGCGATTTGCTAGAACTAAAAGTAAATAAAGACGAAGAAGGAAAATTCACAGAATATATGAACCTGAATCCATTTTATAATAAATTAAGTGAAATCATGGAAGAAATGGAAGTCCAACATGACGAAGAAAAATCTGAAGTAGATTTTAATACGTTATTTCAACAAATCGAACAAGCTTTTGCACGACCGTTATCTCCATTTGAAATGGAAACTTTAAATCAATGGTTAGACATAGATAATCATGATTTAAGCGTGATTCAAGCTGCCCTTGATGAAGCAACAAGTCAAAACAAATTAAGTTTTAAATACATGGATCGTATTCTGCTCAATTGGAAGAAAAATAATGTCAAAACGATTGAAGACTCGAAAAAGATTAGTCGTCAATTTAATCAACCTAAAATGAAGCATACCGTAACAAAAGTACCCAAATTTGATTGGTTGAATGGAGAGAATCCAAATGATAAGTAACAAAAAAGCATTAGAAATGGTGGATGTTATTGCTGAGATGTTTCCCAATGCTGAATGTGAACTGAAACATGATAATCCCTTTGAATTAACTATTGCAGTATTATTATCTGCTCAAACTACAGATATTTCAGTAAATAAATTAACAGATAAACTATTCAAAAAATACAAAACGCCTGAGGATTATTTAAGCGTAGATATTTCAGAATTAGAAAATGATATTCGCACAATCGGTCTATATAGAAATAAAGCTAAGAATATTCAAAAATTATGTAAGTCGCTTTTAGATAAATTTGATGGTGAAATTCCACAAACACATAGTGAACTAGAAAGTTTAGCAGGAGTTGGTAGGAAAACAGCAAATGTGGTCATGAGTGTTGCTTTTGGCGAACCGTCCCTAGCTGTTGATACACATGTTGAACGCATTTCTAAACGCTTAGGTATTTGTAGATGGAAAGACAACGTTAGGCAGGTAGAAGATAAATTATGTAAAGTAGTTCCTAGAGAGCGTTGGAATAAAACACATCATCAACTCATCTTTTTTGGGCGTTATCATTGTTTAGCAAGAAGCCCTAAATGTGATGTTTGTCCATTATTTGAAGAATGTAGAGAAGGACAAAAACGCTATAAAGCCAATGTGAAAGAGGCATAAATATAATGATTACAAAAGAACATTTTAAAATTTTAGAAGATCAACTTGATTATTTTGCAAAAGCAAAGCAATTAAAATCAACTGAAGCGAAAGCATTGCTAGATGATTACTTTGATTTAATTGAACAATATTTTAAACAAATAAATAATATTGATAACCTTGAATTTCAAGAGCTAGATGATTATCCTGTTGTACCGATGAATTTTGAAGAACGCTACAATTATATGATAGCAAGAAAATATCACTTTATGGGTTATAGTCAAATGAAAACATTAAAGTCAGAACTTATTAAAATGAATGCATCGTATCAAATTCGTCGTAAAAATAAAAAATAATTAATATGCACGGTGTTCATTGGAAATGTTTAATTCTTTTGAATATACCGTGCTTTTTTATATAGGAAAACAATATCGTTATGAATAGTCAAAATAAAAAACACACTCAGCGCTATACTTAGCGTCGAGTGTGTTTTTTATTTTAGACATGTGGATATTAATTATTTTAAATTAATAATGTTAATTTACCTTCGTCTAAGACTCACTGTATTTAATTAAGTACTATCTTGCGGCACTTTGACCGTTTGTACTATTTGATGAACTACTAGAACTATCACTGCTATTTGAACTTGATGAAGAACTGCTGCCTCCACCTTGTCCTTGAGGTTTATTCGATGTTGTATTGTCATCTGGACTACCTTTAACAGATAATGAATCTTTCGAATCTCCACTTACTGAATCAGGTTTATTGAAGTCTTTACCATCTCTTGGTGAAATGTTATCCATAACATCTTCTAACAGATATTGTGGGTATTCTTGTTCTTCATGGCCAACAAAGGAGTTTGTACCACCTTGTTTAACTTCACTGAATCCCATCCATACAGACATACTGTATTTTGGTGTAAATCCGTTAATCCAAACATCTTTAGCAGCATTATCTGGTAAGTTGTATTGTTGATAAGTTTCAGCACCATAAGTACCTGTACCAGTTTTTGCAGCTATGTTAACGCCAGAAATATTATGGCCATAAGCTGAACCGTATGCTTCAAATGTACCTTTTAATACTTCAGCTAACATGTAAGAAGTTGAATCTTTCATTGCTTTTTTACTTGTATGGTCATATTCAATAGTTTCGCCGTTTTGTTTTTCGACTTTTTTAATTGAATGAGCATTATTGTATTCGCCACCATTTGCAATTGCTGCAAAGGCAGAAGCTAATTGGGTAGGTGAGAATTCGGATGCTGAACCACCTAGTACTTCAGATGGGCCAATATCTCCTTCATAGTCAAGACCTACATTTTTAGCAAAGTCTTTAGGTGCATCATTACCAGCGTTTTCTTTAGTTGACTGCCATGCTTTAAGTGCTGGAATGTTGAAACTTTGACGAAGTGCGTCATAAAGTTTAACTTTACCATGGCTTTCTGTATCATAGTTTCTGAAAGTAACGCCATCTACTTGATATGCTTCCTCATCTTGAATTGCATGGTTTGTCGCCCATGACATATTCTCAATTGCTGGACCATATGCTAAGAATGGTTTAAGTGATGAACCGGTAGGGTGTGCGTCAGTCGCTAAGTTTCTATCTACGATATCTTTATAATTTCTACCGCCTGATATAGCAACTAGACCTCCATTTTCACTATCTACAATAGAAGATCCTACTTGTTGGTCATCATTTTTGTAATAGCTACCGTTATTAATACGGTCTTGTAATGTTTGTTGAACATTTTTATCCATATTAGTATAAATCTTAATACCACTATTTAATACAGATCCTAAATCTTGGTCTTTAAATGCTTTGTTGTTCATAAGTTCAGATTTTACAAAGTTAATATATGAATCATATTCTGGATTTGAGTTATCTTCACTTACTTCACGTTCTTCAGAAGAACGTTGAACTAGGTTATCTTCAACAGAAGTATTTTGAGCTTTTTCTTTCTGTTCTTTTGTAATTCTATTATGATATTCCATTAAATAAAGAACAGTGTTTTTTCGTGATTCTGCTTCTTTTGGATGTTCATAGATGTTATAAGTATTTGGCACCTGTGGTAAACCAGCAAGATAAGCGGATTCAGCTAAATTTAAATCTTTCAAATCTTTGTTGAAATAGTATTTAGCAGCAGCTTTAACACCATAAACACCGTCAGAATAGTAGATTTTGTTTAAGTACATTTCGAATATTTCATCTTTACTGTACTCTTGCTCTAATCTATAAGACAAATATGCTTCTTGTGCTTTACGTGCTATTGATTTTTGATCGGTTAAAAATGAACGTTTAACAACTTGTTGTGTCAGCGTCGAAGCACCTTCAGCTCCAAAACCACCGGTTACGTTTTTAGCAACTGCACCGAACAGTCGTTTATAGTCTAACGCGCCATGATCATAGAAACGATTATCTTCAGTAGCTAATACCGCTTCTTTCATCGTTTTCGGAACCTCATCTAAATTAACGTGTTCGCGTCGCTGTCCATTATCTAACGTCTTAACCAAGTCGCCATCTTTATCATAAATCTTTGCTGGAATAGGGTCTTGTAATTTTGATTCCGTAAATGCTGGTGCTTTCCAAGCATAATACGCAAATAACAAGATACCAATTAATGCTAAAACGATAAATGCAATAATTAGAAAACCAATTATCTTAATTATCGTTCGTTTTATATTCCTATTCTGTTTTTGCTCAGACTTTCCATTCTTACTGTTAGACTGGGAAGTCTTCTTTTTCTCCGTCATACGCGGTCCTCACTTTCATCTAATATCAACTTATCAACTGTTTTGAGATAATTCAATCGTGGTTGATACTGATAAGGAATATAGTAACCATTTTTTCTTATTTCTTCAACCGTTATCGACTTTTTAATTTCGTTAATGTGTCTTTCCCAAAACATTTTGAAATTAGAATATGGAAGCAAATAAACTTCATCGAGCGATTTAAAACGAATTAATAAAAAGACAATTCCGTTTTGTTTATAACAGGCATCCATGTGTTTCACTTGATGATTATGCATGTTATTTAAAGGAAAGGACGTTTTATTTTTCGTTTCTTTCGCTTCAAAGTCTAAATATCGGCCATTATAAATACCGTTATAGTCGGTAGTCGACGGCGTTCTGAAATAAGCCTCATTTATAACAGCTTTACTTCTCATCGGATAGTGAACATTTACTATTTGAACGGGTGTAGGTTTCTTATGTATTACAGCTATACCATGATTCAAATAATAAGTATTCGACAATTCTATATCGTTTTCTAGCGACATACCTCTGCCACCGTAATCAATTTTACTAGTTTGCCCCTGATGAGTTCGTCCGTCTTGAGACTTATTTCCATTAAATGGCTTTCCATTTGGGTAATTCATTTATTTTCACCACTTTAGTTAGGAAATCAAAAACTTGCTCCATTATACATGAGTGCAGCAATTTTTTCCAAACTATGAAATTTGAACCAATGTATTTACAAATACATCACATACATTTTAACGTGCTTTGCCCAATTAAACAATATTTGAAACAAAATATTATAGTAATATAAGGTAAATGTTAGGCGACTCTTTAAAAAATGACTGAAAATCAATTTTATGGTAAATTTGAAGTGTAGGGGGAAGTCTCAATGCAACAAATTATTACACAACTATTAAATGATGTTTTGTTAATGCAAGAAAGGTATGAATCCGTTAAAACATCAGGAGAAGATTACGACTTTTATTCTACTGTTGTACCGTTTACCACTGAGATAGACCAACGCTTAAACACACTTTTGAATCGAGAATCACAAATCCTTCAATTACAATATATGAACAAAAAGAAGTTCGACCTTTTAATTTCAAATATCGAGTCACTTTCAGTTGAATGCCATTTCAAACGTACAAGCCGAAAATTGTTCACAGAAAAATTAAAAGCTGTACAATATGATTTAAGTTATATTCAAAGAAATGAGTTTTGTTTATGATAAAAACAATTTATGTTACTGGCTATAAATCATTTGAACTCAACATATTCAAAGATGATGCACCAGAGGTTAGTTATTTAAAGAAATTTATCGAACATAAATTAAATCAGTTGATTGAAGAAGGGTTAGAGTGGGTATTAATACAAGGACAGATGGGTATAGAATTATGGACGGCAGAAGTGGTTCTTGAATTGAAGGCGAGCCACCCTGATCTAAAATTAGGTATAATAACGCCTTTTTATGGACATAGTAAAAGGTGGAACGAACAGAATCAAGCTAAGTATAATAACATTACACAAAAAGCAGACTTCGTTGACAGTGTGTTCCATGCCCCATATGAAGGCCCACATCAGTTTAAACAAACGGATCAATTCATGTTAGATCATACAGATCAGACACTTTTAATTTACGATGAAGAGCAAGAAGCTAGTCCTAAGTTCTTTAAGCACATGTTAGTTGATTTTATGGAAAAAACAAATTATACTTGTGATATTGTGACGTTCGATGAATTAACTGAGTTCATCAACGACTTACAGTGGTCTCAAGAACAAAGTTTTGAATGAGGTGGAAAAAATGTCAGATGTTTCATTAAAATTATCAGCAAAAGATATTTATGAAAAAGATTTTGAAAAAACTATGACTCGTGGCTATAGAAGAGAAGAAGTAGATGCCTTCTTAGACGATATTATAGCAGATTATCAAAAGATGGCAGATTTAGATAATGAAGTTGTAAAACTTTCAGAAGAAAACAATAAACTAAAAAAAGAATTAGAAGAGTTACGTTTACGTGTTGCTACATCGAGACCACAAGAAAATAAAAATTTCTCTTCAAACAGTAATGCAACAACTAAAAGTAATAACAATAATAACAACAATAACAATGTAGATATTCTAAAACGAATATCTAATCTAGAAAAAGCAGTTTTCGGAAAATAACATACACGTGCATTGAGCTGATGAAATGTTATTAGCGTAGATTTCATATCATCTACATAAAGATAAGTTTTGATTTTTTCAAAACTTATCTTATTTTATTTGTTTAACAACTAAAATAATGATATACTTCTTGGGATGGTGTTTCGGGTAATCGCTATAGCGATATAGAGGAAAGTCCATGCTCACACAATCTGAGATGATTGTAGTGTTCGTGCTTGATGAAACAATAAGTCAAGGCATTAAGTTGACGGCAATGAAATAACCTAAGTCTTAGGATACGGTTAGATTAGTTTGAAAGTGCCACAGTGACGTAGCTTTTATAGAAATATAAAAGGTGGAACGCGGTAAACCCCTCGAGTGAGCAATCCAAATTAGGTAGGAGCACTTATTTAGCGGAATTCAACGTATATTTAAGGCATACTTTAGATAGTATGTAGACAGATGGTTACCACCAGCGTACGAGTGTTTCTAGTACACGTTCGCAGTACAATGGTACAAAACATGGCTTACAGAAATATCATCACTAGACCCAAGCTCTCCCAATATAGGAGAGCTTTTTTAATTGGTTAAAATGAATTGAAATAATTATCAGTTCACTATAGAACTTGATGCAATGTCATATCTATTTAAAATAACTTTTGATAAAATAAAATAAAATCTTTAATAAGAAGGAGCAAAACAATGTATCAATTATTAGCTGTATGTCCAATGGGATTAGAAGCAGTTGTAGCCAAAGAAATTCAAGAATTAGGTTATGAAACAACTGTTGAAAATGGCAAAATCTTCTTTGAAGGTGATGAAACTGCAATTGTTAAATGTAACTTATGGTTACGCACAGCCGACAGAATCAAAATAGTAGTTGGACAATTTAAAACTACAACTTTTGAGGAACTATTTGAAAAGACAAAAGCATTGCCTTGGGAAACATTGATTGAACAAAACGGTAACTTCCCTGTACAAGGTCGTAGTGTTAAATCAACATTATATAGTGTGCCTGACTGTCAAGCTATCGTTAAGAAAGCAATTGTAGAACGTTTAAAGCACGCTTATCAAGAACGTGGGTGGTTAAGTGAAAATGGAGCAAAATATCCAGTTGAAGTGGCTATTTTAAAAGATAATGCACTGTTAACTATAGATACTTCTGGTTCAGGCTTAAATAAACGTGGCTATCGTTTGGCACAAGGTGAAGCTCCAATTAAAGAAACACTAGCAGCAAGTTTAATCCGTCTAGCTAACTGGACAGGTGACACGCCTTTAGTTGATCCATTTTGTGGGTCGGGGACAATCGCAATTGAAGCTTGTTTAATCGCTCAAAACATCGCTCCTGGTTTCAACCGTGATTTTGTATCAGAAAAATGGGATATTATGCCAGATAGTTTATATGACGAAATGAGAGACGAAGCCGATCAACAAGCAAATTATGATCGTGAGCTAGAAATATATGCCTATGATATAGATCCAGAAATGATTGAAATAGCGCGCAGAAACGCTGAAGAGGTTGGTCTCGCTGATATTATTCAATTTAATGTTAAAGACGTTAACACATTAACTTTAGACGATGAAAAACCGTATGCATTAATTGGTAACCCACCATACGGCGAACGTATAGGTGATAGAGATAAAGTCGAAGAAATGTATCGTTATATTGGATCACTTATGCAAAATCATCCACAAATATCAACTTACGTTCTTACAAGTAATACTGAATTCGAATTTTTAGTTAATAAGAAAGCAACAAAACGCAGAAAATTATTTAATGGTTATATTGAATGTACTTATTATCAATATTGGGGAGAGAAAAAACCTCGCAAGTAAATTCTTCTGCTGTCTTGATCATTAGAAAGAGGTGTTACAATTGAATACAGAATTTAAAAAAGGAATTATCTTTGCTTTCGGAGCATATTTCTTATGGGGCATACTACCCATTTATTGGGGATTAATTGACGATATAGGAGCATTTGAAATATTAGCATTTCGAATTGTACTTTCTATGATTTTTATGTTATTTATCGTTATCCTTACTAAAAATACTGCGCCATTTAAACGAGATATTCAACGACTATTTACGAATCCAATACAACTCATTGCGATTATTGCAGCTGGCTATGTGATAACAATTAATTGGGGCACATTCATATGGGCTGTTACAAATGGACACGTGTTACAATCCAGTTTAGGTTACTACATAAATCCACTTGTAAGTATTTTACTTGCATTAATATTTTTAAAGGAGCGATTCAATAAACTTGAATGGATTGCCATAGGACTTGCTGTTGTAGGTGTGTTATATATGACATTGAAAATAGGGGTATTCCCTGGCATTTCTTTATTGTTAGCAGGTTCATTTGGAATCTATGGATTAATTAAAAAACTTGTTCCAATAGATGCTATAAGCAGTATAACTATCGAATGTATTGTAACAGCGCCTGCTGGATTTATCTATTTATGGTATATATGGTATCACGGTGGACTTACATTTGGTATGAACGTTTCTTCTTTTTGGTTGTTATTCTCAGGAGCCGTTACAGCAGTCCCACTTATATTGTTCTCAGCCGGTGCCAGACGCATACCGTTATCATTAACTGGCTTTATACAATATATCGGACCTACTTTAATGTTTTTAATTGGCATCTTCCTATTCAAAGAGCCATTTGATTTAGATCAACTCATTACATTTATCTTTATTTGGGTGGGGATTATAATTTATAGCATTTCACAATATGTAAAAATCAAAAAAGATAAAAACCCAGTGATAAATTAAATCAACTATAAAATAATGTCTCTAGCGCAAGGACAACGTATTACATTTATGTGTGTAAACCGTCCTTGAACTAGGGTTTTTATTTTTTGAAAATACAATTTATAGCTTTTGACAATTCTACTTTCACGTTTACTTAACTAAAAATAGGATAACTATAATATTGTGAGTGTAAACATAAGAAGTGAATTATTTAGAAAAAATAATTATACTATACATAACACTATTAAATAATAAGAGAAAAATAAGGTCTCGTATAATAACTAAAATGTACAGGAGTGATTAGATGACAAGAGTATTGATACTAGGAGCTAATGGTGCGATTTCTAAAGCAGCTATCAACTCATTTTTAGAAAATACAACATATACCTTAAGATTATTTTTAAGAGATGCAAACAGATTACCTGACTATGCCTCAGATCGTATACGAGTTCGTGAAGGCGATGCCACAAATTTAGATGATGTTACTAATGCAATGGAAGATGTTGATATTGTTTTCGCTTCATTATCCGGTAATTTAGATAAAGAAGCACAAACAATTGTCGAAGCCATGAATGCAAATAAAGTAAAACGACTTGTATTTGTTACTTCACTTGGTATCTACAACGAAATCCCAGGTAAATTTGGTGAGTGGGTACAAACTCAAATTAGTGAATCATTACCAGTCTATAAAAAAGCTGCAGACATAATTGAACAATCCGGTCTTGATTATACAATATTCAGACCAGCTTGGTTAACTGATATAAACGAAATTGATTACGAAATCACTAAAAAAGATCAACCCTTTAAAGGAACTGAAGTATCTAGAAAAAGTGTAGCTGCAGTAGCAGTACAAATTGCAAAGAATCCAAAACTATATTTAAATGAAAACATTGGTATAAATAAACCAAATACAAATTTCGAGAAACCAAGATGGAAATAATTGATTTAAAATTAACATATTAAAAGCCAGTCCGAGACATCAATAGTTGCCTCGGGCTGGCTTTTGTAAATATAGAGTAATTAGCTAGAGTAAGCAATTACAAATTATAGATGAATATGGCAAAGTCAATTCAGCAAAAAAGTATTTCTAATGCGTAATATCATTGAATTTTATATTTTGAAATTCAAAAAATATTAAAAGATTATACAGCTTGTACCTATAACATCTTTAATTAAATGATAGTATTTTCAATTTGTAACAACTTATTTTAAAATACTTACTTTAGACAAGTAACGATTTGTTATACAATAAGAAGTAATTACATATAAGTAATAAAGGGGATACGAAACATGTCTAATACTGAGCAACTCGATATTTTATATAAATTAAAAAAAGAAGTAGAAAAATCTAAAAATGGTAGATTAGTCCATATTATCAATCAAGTAATTAAAAAAGTGTTTTTAGAACAATACACTGCGACTTTTGTAGGTCATTTTTCAGCAGGAAAATCCACATTAATCAATTTACTACTAGAAGAATCTATATTGCCAAGTTCTCCCGTACCTACAACTAGTAATACCGCAATTGTTTCTGTCGCAGACCAGCCAGGAATTATTGCAAACCTAAGTAATCAACAATATACATTATTAAATAATTACGATGATGTAAAAAAAATGAATCGTGAAAATTTCGATGTGGAATCAGTGGAAATTAAATTTCCGTCTGGTAAATTTCGCAAAGGATTTACATTACAAGACACGCCTGGGGTCGATTCTAATGTGTCTAGCCACCAATCTAGTACAGAAGAGTTTATGTATACGAGCAACGTACTCTTCTATACAGTAGATTATAATCACGTCCAATCTGCTTTGAATTTTCAATTTATGAAACAACTGAACCAAGCAGGTGTTCCAGTCGTATTTGTAATTAACCAAATTGATAAGCATAATGAAGACGAAATCAGTTTCAACACATTTAAATCACGTGTTGAAAAGTCAATAGTAGAATGGGAAATTGATTTAGATAAAACTTTTTATGTTTCTAAATTTAGTCATGCACATAATGAAATTGAAGCACTTTCAAAATATCTTGTAGAAAAAGATAAAAATCGTGAAACAATGGAGAATTATGTTAATCGAATCGTAAAATTCATCACAGAAGAACAATTATCCTATATTAAATATGAAATCCAAGACCTATTAGATAAATTGGATATTTTCGAAGCGGATTTTGAACAAGCTTATATCAATTTCAAGCAACATCAGCAGGTCAGTGAAGAAGCAAAGTTATTAAACAACCCAGATGAGTTGTATGAATTTTTAAAACAAAAAAGAAAGGCAATTATCGATAATGCTTATATAATGACACATGATACAAGAGAAACGATTCGAATGTATTTAGAAAGTCGTACTAAAGACTTCACAGTTGGCGGACTTTTTAATAAAAAGAAAAAAACACAAGAAGAACAACAACGTAGAATAAATATGGCACTCGCGCAATTACAAGAAAAAGTTAACCAAGAGATCAGACAACCACTTAGAGAAGATATGTCATTTTTAACTCGCTTTATAAATGATTCTGAAATAAATGAAGCTATATTAAATCAACATTATAAAATCCCAGAATCGTTAATAACTGATTTATATCAAACACAGATTACTATTAGCAACCAGTATGTATTAACATTTTGTGATGATTTAATGAAATCACTTAAACAGTATATCGGCAAAACTTCTGATCCATTGTTCAAAGAAGCTATCAGTCATGCTCAAGCAAATGATATTGGTATAGAGCAAGAAGATGACTATAATGATTATGAAAAATTTATGGAAATGCGTAATCTAAGGGAATCACTTGAAACACAAAATTACTTACATTATTACATTCATATAGATGATTCGCTCGATAAACTTATAGATAGAAAAGAAATCACATACACTCCAAAAGCAAATAAAATAAAATCCGTTAATCATTCCAAGTCAGAAACTTCTATAGAACCAAACCAAGAAGATAAAACAGAAAATATTAAGCATGCGCTTGAAGTTATTAAAGATGTACCGTTGTTCGAACAGAGCAAACAAAATATAGATGACACACTTGCTCGACTAGATAACAAAATAATCAAAATAGGTGTGTTCGGGACGTTTAGTGCTGGTAAAAGTAGTTTAATTAATGCTTTATTAGGTGATAATTATTTAGTGAGTTCACCGAACCCTACAACAGCTGCTATGACAGAACTAACATACGGTCACGATAGTCAAATTACGTTAAAATCGGCCGACCAACTTTTAGAAGAAATAAACCAAGTCTTCGAAGTGGAAAATGTTACATTTGATAGTATAGAGACGCTTTTAAATAAAAATACAAATAAATTAAAAGCATCACTAGAAAAAAATAAGTTAGCTTTTGTAAATGCTGTAGAGGAACATTATGGCATGTATCAAGATATGTTAAAAAATGGCTTAATACACACAATTGACCAAGATGAAATTAAAAAATGGAGCGCAGAAGACGAATATGCTACATTTGTTAATACTGTCCATTTAAAATTACCGGTAGATTGGTTAAAAGATAAAATTATAGTAGATTCACTTGGACTGCACTCTAATAATCAACGTCATACTAATGAAACTGAAAAAGTATTAACATCAGCTGATTTAATTTTGTATGTTAGTTACTTTAATCATTCATTTACAGATAATGACAAACGCTTTATTGAACATATGAAAGCAATGAACCAATTAAACGAAAACCAAGCATTTAAAATGATAATTAATGCAACAGATTTAGCAGAGACAGAGGAAGATTTAAACGCGGTTATTGAATACGTAGGAGATGCTTTAACTCAAGTTAATATGGATTCAGACATCTTCGCTGTTTCAAGTAGGGAAGCATTAAAAACAAATGACATTGGTATCGAAAGACTTAAGAAGAGTATTGAACATTTTGTTCAAGTTGAATCCAAAAACATTCTACAAAAACAAATGTTGGGTCAACTTCACCATATTTCTGAAGCATATGAACAAATGATTGAAGCATTTCATAATGATAAAGCAGAAATCAACAAACGTAATCAAAAATTACAAAGTTATGATAATGCAACAATTTTCAAAAACAATCTACTTCAAATCGCTGAACAACGAACATCAAATGAAGTAGATGATCAAATCTATCATTTAAATGAACGATTAAAATTACAATTATTAGATGAAGTTAAATCTATCTATAATGGACAAATGACTAAAAACACGAATTTCAATGAGGAAAAACGTCAATCAACAAAATTATACTTAGATCAAGTTCACCAGCGATTATATCTAGAGCAATCATTGCTTGTAGAACGTATAAAAAAATATTTCCATGAACAATTACACACTGAAATTGCCCCTTTAAAGCAAAAGTTACAACAGTTGCACGTGTTTATAGAACCTGAATTTGATAAAAGTAAAATTGAGTTAGATAATCCTTACTTAAAAATTGATTTAACTCAAATGATTGACGCATTACCAAAATCACTTTCTAAAAAGAATATCTTACAACCTAAAACGCAAAGTATAATTCAAGAACAAATAACACAAGAAACGATTAATTTATTAGCTCCATGTATAGCTAATTTAAGACAAGCTGTTAACGAAACAGTTATGCAAATGCAAAGTAATGCTGAAGATAAATTTAACCAATTTGAAAATGAAGCTCATAGTCAAATTAAGGAACTTTTATCTTTTGAAGTAGACGATGCATTTATTCAACAACTACAAGAAACAAATAATAATTTAAAACCATATATGTAATTAGAGGAAGAGGTACTTTTATGTCCAAAAAAATATTATTAATTGATGGCATGGCTTTACTATTTCGCCATTTCTTTGCCACAAGTCTTCATAAACAATTTATGAGAAACTCTTCGGGAACACCAACAAATGGTGTTCAAGGGTTTATACGCCACGTTTTCACTGCAATAAACGAAATTCAACCAACACATGTAGCTGTATGTTGGGATATGGGTAAATCTACTTTTAGAAACGATATGTTTGATGGTTACAAGCAAAATCGACCTGCACCACCAGACGAACTAATACCACAATTTGATTACGTCAAAGAAGTCTCTAACCAATTCGGTTTTGTTAATATAGGAGTTCAAAATTTTGAAGCAGACGATGTCATTGGTACTTTAGCAGAAGCCTATTCTGAGCAAAACCAAGTCTACATCGTTACAGGGGACAGAGATATTTTACAATGTATTAATCCAAATGTTGAGATTTGGCTAACCAAAAAGGGATTTAATATCTACAATCGTTACACATTAAATAGATTCCAAAGTGAATATGGTTTGAATCCTTCGCAACTTGTAGACGTAAAAGCATTTATGGGCGACACTGCGGACGGATATTCTGGTGTAAAAGGTATTGGAGAAAAAACAGCAATCAAACTAATCCAAAATCACGGCTCAGTTGAATCTGTTATCGCTGCTTTAGAGCAATTAACACCTGGTCAGCGTAATAAAATAGAAGCCGATATGGACAATCTTAAACTTTCAAAAACCTTAGCAAAAATCCACACAGAAGTTCCTTTAAATACGAATGACTTATTGGATGAAATGGCATTTGGTACTGAAATAACAAAAGTTTTAAACATATGTAACGAACACGAGTTATACGTATCCGGTAAATATCTAGCTACTCATTTTAGTTAACTCAAATACATGTAAGTAAGGCTTATAAACTATATACAAAGCGGACATATGAAATCAAAGTTTTCTCTTTAATATCATATGTCCGCTTTCTTCATTTTTAATAAATTACTAGGAGGGCACTTATTTTTTATTGTGCTTTGTTATTTTATAAAGTTCATTTTTAGCGTGATGATTTGCCTCTTTATTTTGGTTTCT
The DNA here is from genome assembly GCF_000338275.1 of Staphylococcus xylosus NJ. GTDB lineage: Bacteria > Bacillota > Bacilli > Staphylococcales > Staphylococcaceae > Staphylococcus > Staphylococcus xylosus_B. Next base: position 439,151 of record NZ_ANMR01000043.1, on the reverse strand, counting down.
AGGCACCCATCTAACGAAAAACAATTCGAAATGCTGTTCTAACTCTAACATCTTATCGTAATAAGGTTTGAATTTTTCATTTTTAACGCTACCTTTATTAATACTATCCTCTATAAGTTTCGAATCTGTAAACACTAAAGCCGTAGATATATTATGTTTAACAGCACATTCCAAAGAAAATATTAAAGATGCCCATTCAGCACTATGATTATCCATAACACCTAAATCTTTTGTATAGCGAAAGCGCTCATCGTCAATTGCTAACACGACTGCACATACGCTTACTCCAGGATTGCCAGCTGTAGCAGCATCAAAGTAAATTTTTGCCATAAGTTCCACCTTTATCTATCAATTTATGTTTATTTTATCAAACTAGCCACTTATATACTATTTTGGCGACATTTAATTGCTTGTGAATTTATATGATATAGCTTATACTTTTAATTATCCTTACTAAAAGAATCGGATTTTAAAGGAAGTTGATATATTTGAAAAATATGTTTATTATACACGGTTATCAAGCTACTACTAAGAGTCATTGGTTTGAGTGGTTAGCTACCGAAGTGAAGCAGTTTGGTTATTCTACGGAAATCGTGTATTTACCGAATACAAATCAACCCAATTTAGATGAATGGATAACAGCTATACAAAATAGTTTAGAAAATAAGCTAAATGCAGAAACCATCATTGTTGCACATAGTTTAGGTGTAATAACTATACTTGATTATTTGTCTAAGCTAAAACACGCTCTGAATATTAAAGGCCTATTTCTCGTTTCTGGATTTAATGAGCAATTAACAAATTTACCAGAACTTGATCACTATATATTACAAACTCAGATTGATTTCCGTAAGATTAACGCACAGCACATCGTAACGATTGCCGGTAGCCATGACCCAATTGTCAATATTGATGCAACCGACAGATTGTCTCATGAATTAAAGACCGAAACATTACATGTGTCACACGAAGGTCATTTCCTTGATAGCGATGGATATAGGACTTTCAATTTCCTAAAAGACCAAATCACTCAAACATTAAATAATAAAAACTCTAGGACTGGTAGTTAACCAATCCTAGAGTTTTTTAGTAACCTTCATCTAGTTTATTTATTTTACCCTTGCGGTACATTGATTTAGCCCAATAACCAAAAGGAACATTAAATATTGTTGATATTACTTTCAATAAGTAAGTAGTTATAAATATTTCAAAAACTGCAGCATTTGGCATAGAACCGATAAATGCAATCGATACAAATAGTGCAGTATCAATAATATTACTGATGATTGTACTACCGTATGCTCTAATAATAAACGTTTTATCTGAACTAAAAAGTTTTTTTATTAAACTAAATAGTAAGACGTCTAAATGTTGGCCGATAATGTAAGCAATCACAGATCCCAATGCGATTCTAGGAACAAGGTTAAAGATACTTTCTAATGCTTGTTGAGAACTATCAATTGGCGATGGTGTGAAATGCAATGACATTTGCATAACAATAATCATAACCAAGGTAGAACTAAAACCTATCCAAACTGCCCGTTTTGCAACTTTCCTACCATAAATATCATTTAATATGTCTGTCGCAAGATAGATCGAAGCGAACATGACATTACCCAAAGTTGCAGAAATCGTAAATATATCTACAGTTTTAATCACTTGAATGTTTGCAATAATCGTACCTATTGCTATCCAAGCAATCAGACCATGTTTACCAAACAATCTATACATGGCTACTAATAAAAAAAATGTTACTAAAAATGTTACTACTCCAAATATTTCATTAAACAATTTATTTGCCTCCTAAATTTTGTTGATGCGGGTGTTTAGAAACCGCAAAATAAACAACTAAATAATTTTACCAAATAAAACAAAAAATACAAGTACCTTAAATAAAATCATTGGCAAAAGTAGATAAAAATTGTGTATAAATTTTAAGATTAAACAAACATTGTTACAAATGATATAATGATTCTAAGTGTCAAAACCTTGTAAATTTAATGTATTTATTAGGGACATTTTATTTATAGAATAACAGGAGAGTGACAAGTATTCTAACTTATTCTGAAAAAGAAGCAATAAAAGCAATAGATCATCTTATGAACACATATTGCAATAAATGCTTACTTAAACATCACATTAATAAAACTCAAGGAAAAACACATGCCCACCATTTTTGCATATCAGAATGTTCGGTAGGGAAAGAAATTAAACAATTAGGCAATGAGCTGCAATAATTAGGAGGAATTTTAAATGGAAATCGTAGAGGTAGCACAAACACCAAACCCAAATACAATGAAAATCGTTTTACAATTATCAGGTGAAGACTATAAACCCAACACTTATACTTCTGTCAAAGATGGTCAACCTGATTTTATCAACGCAATACTTGAATTAGAAGGCATTAAGTCTATTTTTCAAGCTATGAATTTCATATCCGTAGATAAGAAATCTGATTCCAATTGGGACGACTTATTACCAAGAGTAACCGAAACATTAGAAAATATTTAATAAGGAGGTTCTTAAATGGAAATCGTACGTGTTGAACCTACGCCAAGTCCTAACACGATGAAAATTGTATTAAATGATAAGAGGAAAGATAATAAATCAAATACGTATACTACTATCCAAGATGAGCAGCCCAATTTTATTAATGACGTATTAGCCATAGAAGGTATCAAATCTATATTTTATGTTATGGATTTTCTTGCAATAGATAAAAAACCAAAATACGACTGGGAAGCATTATTGCCTAAAGTCACTGCTACATTAAATAAAGATGTAGCAGAATTAGAAGAACCTATGCCAGATGAACATTTTGGAGAAGTTAAAGCTGAAGTTTTAAAGTTTAAAGGCATCCCTTATCAAGTAAAACTAACAACTAATTCAGAAGAAAAACGTAAGCAATTACCAGAAATCTATATAGATAGCATGCTTGCAGCGCAGAAAGACGACGATAATATCGTTTTTCAACGCAAGTGGGAAGATTTAGGAGTTCGTTACGGTGAACTTGAAGAAATTATGTCAGAAGTTTTTGAAGAGATATTAGCAGTTTATCCCACTGACAGATTAGAAACACTCGTACAAGATGCATTAAACACAGATGCAGTAATACCTGAAAAGCATTACCAGCATGTGTCGCTTGAAACTTATCAGTCTACAGAAGATTGGAAAAAACGTTTAAGAATGTTGAAAGCTTTTCCAACACCAACAGAACAAGATTTCCCATTATTAGGAGATGTTGTTAGCGACGAAGAGAAAACACCTTTAAGACGTGAAGCTATCGTCTTACTTGGCATGGTAGAAGATAAGGCTGTATTGCCATATTTATTCAAGGGTTTACACGATAAAAGTCCAGCAGTAAGACGAACTGCTGGGGACTGTTTAAGTGATTTAGGTTTTAAACAAGCCTTACCTGAAATGGAAAAAGCATTAGACGATCCACAAAAAATTGTTAGATGGAGAGCAGCGATGTTCATCTTTGACGAAGGGGGCCCAGAGCAATTAGCATCTTTACGTGCACATGAGAATGATCCAGCATATGAAGTTAAACTTCAAATCGAAATGGCGATTGAAAGAATTGAAAATGGAGATCAAGCTCTGGGCTCAGTTTGGAAACAAATTGCTAACAGAAATAAAGTATAATTGTTAAAATATTATTATTAGATTTTAAGGAGTGTTCGAAATGAATGCATATGAAGCATATATGAACGAACTTGCTACACAGATGCGTAGCGAATTAACTGGACGTGATTTTGAAAGTTTAGAGACTTCAGATGATGTGACAAACTATATGAGCAATGTTTCAACAGATGACACTACATTCGTTGTAATCAATTCAACGTGTGGATGTGCAGCTGGTTTGGCTAGACCAGCTGCTGTAACTGTTGTAGAGCAAAATGAAAAAAAACCAACTAATAAAGTGACTGTTTTTGCTGGTCAAGATAAAGAAGCTACTGAAACGATGCGAAATTACATTCAACAAGCACCATCAAGCCCATCATATGCATTGTTTAAAGGCCAAGTGTTGAAACACTTTATCCCTCGCGAACACATTGAAGGCAGAGATATTCAAGATATATGCATGGATATTAAAGATGCCTTTGACGAACATTGTTAATATGGTCAAAAATACATCTTATCTTAATTAAGTAAACTTATATAAACTCGAAGCGGTAAAATAAATTTATACTAATTAAACATATTTAAATGCCAACTTACTACGTATCTATTTTTTAATCTTGAGATATGACTAGGTTGGCATTTATTTTTTAAAATAATGCTACTTTTATAACGTTTACACTGAAATGTTGTATAATTTAGCTAACATGCAATATTTTTACACAATCTTTTTTACACAATCTATAGTAAATTCTTTTAATTGTTGCTAATATCCAATAAGATTAAATAAAAATATAATTGAAAGGAGTGTGCTATTATGTTAAATAGTTTCGACCAATCTTATCATAATCTGTGTGAAGAAATTCTTGAGATAGGAAAACAAAAAAACGATCGCACAAATACTGGCACAATTTCAAAATTTGGACATCAACTCAGATTTGATTTATCTAAAGGATTCCCTTTACTGACGACAAAAAAAGTTTCATTCAAATTAATCGCTACTGAATTATTATGGTTTATTAAAGGTGATACGAATATCAAATATTTACTTCAATACAATAATAATATTTGGAATGAATGGGCTTTTGAAAATTACGTAAATTCATCTGATTATCATGGACCAGACATGACTAATTTTGGCCATAAAGCACAAACTGACGAAGCTTTTAATGCAATTTATAAAGAAGAAATGCAGAAATTCAAGCAACAAATATTAAATGATAATGATTTCGCTTCAAAATACGGTGATTTAGGTAATGTTTATGGTAAACAATGGCGCGATTGGGAAGATAAACAAGGTAACCATTTCGATCAGTTAAAAACAGTAATTAATCAAATTAAAAATAACCCTAATTCTCGTAGACATATCATTTCTGCGTGGAATCCAACTGAAATTGATACAATGGCTTTACCACCATGCCATACGATGTTCCAATTTTATGTTCAAGATGGAAAATTGAGTTGCCAATTATATCAGAGAAGTGCTGATATATTCTTAGGTGTGCCATTTAACATTGCAAGTTATAGTTTATTAACGCACTTAATAGCTAAAGAATGTGGTTTAGAAGTCGGAGAATTTGTGCATACTTTTGGTGATGCTCATATTTACTCAAATCATATCGATGCGATAGAAACACAATTATCACGTGATAGTTACGAACCACCTAAACTTAAAATTAATTCTGACGCTTCAATTTTCGATATAAATTATGAAGATTTAGAAATTGTAGATTATGAATCTCATCCTGCTATTAAAGCACCGATTGCAGTTTAAAACATAAGCTTTTATTTAAATTAATAAACCTTTTACTATATAATTAAGACCATGAACTTTAGAGATACTTATTTAGAATTTCACTATTAGGAGGAAAATTATGACACTGTCGATACTAGTAGCTCATGACCAACAACGTGTCATCGGGGTAAATAATCAATTACCTTGGCACTTACCTAGTGATTTAAAACATGTTAAAGCTTTAACCACGGGCAATACACTTGTCATGGGACGTGCAACATTCGATTCTATTGGGAAACCACTTCCTAATAGGCGTAATGTTGTTTTAACAAGAAACAAATCATTCCACCATGAAGGTGTAGATGTCATACATTCTATGAAAGATATTTATGACTTACCAGGGCATGTATTCATTTTTGGTGGTCAATCACTTTTTGAAGAAATGATTGATAAGGTTGATGATATGTATATCACTGTGATTGAAGATAAATATAATGGCGATACATTTTTCCCGCCATATACTTTTAAAGATTGGGAAGTTGAATCATCAGTCAAGGGGGAAATTGATGAAAAGAACACAATTCCTCACACTTTTTTACATTTGAAACGTAAGGAAACTTCATAGGAGGAAATTATGATGAAAAAGAAAATTGTAACCGATTCAACATCTGATTTATCACATGAGTATTTATCTGATAATGATATACATGTGATACCACTTAATTTAACAATCAATGGCGAAGCCTATGTAGACCAAGTAGATATTTCATCTGAAGCATATATTCAGAAAATGCAGGAAAATGCAGATGTTAAAACAAGCCAACCTGCAATTGGTAAATTTATTGAAATGTATGATGAACTAGGTGCAGACGGTTCTGAAATTATAAGTATTCATATGACTTCAGGTTTAAGCGGCACATACCAAACAGCGCTACAAGCGAGTCAAATGACTGATAGTAAGGTAACAGTTATTGATTCTAAATCCATTTCTTTTGGGCTAGGTTATCAAGTACAGCATATTGTAGACTGGAATAACGAAGGATATGACACTACAGATATTGTATCTAAAATTACTGAATTACAAAAAAATATAAAACTGTATGTTGTAATAGGTCAATTGAGTCAACTAATCAAAGGTGGTCGCATTAGTAAAACTAAAGGTTTGATAGGTAATATGATGAAAATCAAACCGATTGGAACACTTGAAGATGGCAAAATCGAATTAATACACAATTCAAGAACTCAAAATGCAAGTGTACAATTTTTAAAGAAAGAAATTAGTGCATTTATTGGTGATAGAAATATAAAATCTATAGGAATTGCACATGCAAATATTATTGAATTTGTAGATAAAGTTAAAAAACATTTTTCAGAAGAATTCAACTTTACACAGTTCGACACAAATGTAACAACACCTGTGATTAGTACACATACAGGTCAAGGTGCAATTGGTCTCGTAGTTTTAAAATCATAAGTTCTATTAAAGGGTCGCTATGAATATACTTGAAACAATATGTCTTAATTAATAAATAAACAATTTTATAGCGTATCTCTTAAAATAATGGTAACTTTATGACAAAATAGACTTAGGAGGTATATTATGGCTTATGCAACATTAGCTGGAGGTTGTTTTTGGTGTTTAGTTAAACCATTCACTTCATATCCAGGTATAGAGAGTGTTATTTCTGGATATAGTGGTGGTCATACTGATAATCCTAATTATGAAAGTGTAAGTACTAACCAAACGGGTCATGTAGAAGCAGTACAAATCACCTATAATCCGGAAATTACTTCCTTCGAAAATATATTAGATGTTTATTTTAAAACATTTGATCCAACAGACAATGGCGGTCAATTTTTTGATCGTGGTGAACATTACGAGCCAGCAATTTTTTATCATGATGAAACACAAAAAAAAGCTGCCGAAGCAAAGATACAACAATTAAACGAGCAAGCAATATTTGATAATCCTGTTATCACGCCCATTAAACCGTATAAAAACTTCTATCCTGCAGAATCTTATCATCAAGATTATTATAAAAAAAACCCGCTACATTATGAACAATATCAACGCGGTTCAGGACGCAAAGGTTTTATAGAAAAGCATTGGGGGAAACAAAATGATTAAAAAAAATAAAAATGATTTAAACGAAATGGAGTACTTAGTTACACAAGAAAATGGTACTGAACCTCCATTTCAAAACGAATATTGGAATCACTTTGATAAAGGTATCTATGTAGACAAAATTTCTGGGAAGCCATTATTCACTTCAGAAGAAAAATTTGAGTCAGATTGTGGTTGGCCAAGTTTTTCAAAAGCATTAGATAATGAAGAAATTATTGAACTTGTAGATAAAACATTTGGCATGGTAAGAACGGAAGTTCGTTCAGAAGATGCAAATAGTCATTTGGGCCATGTATTTAATGATGGACCAAAAGAAAGTGGCGGTTTGAGATATTGCATTAATTCTGCTGCAGTACAATTCATACCATTCGACAAGCTAGAAGAACTAGGTTATGCAGATTTAATACCACATTTTGAAAAATAAGGAGCGAACAAGATATGTTTAAAAAATTATTCGGTAAAGGTAAAGAAGTAAATAAAGATAGCGCTATTTATGCACCACTTTCTGGAGAATATGTAAAAATTGAAGATATACCAGACCCAGTATTTGCCCAAAAAATGATGGGTGAAGGTTTCGGTATTAACCCAACAAATGGAGAAGTCGTTTCACCAATTGATGGTAAAGTAGACAATGTCTTCCCAACAAAACATGCTATTGGCCTTAAAGCTGATAACGGATTAGAATTACTTGTTCATATCGGTTTAGATACTGTTCAATTAGATGGCCAAGGTTTTGATATCCTTGTCGAAAGTGGCGACACTGTAAATGTAGGAGATCCATTACTTAAATTTGACTTAGACTACATTAAGGAACATGCTAAGTCCGTTATTTCTCCAATCATTATTACAAATTCTGATAATACATCTTCAATTTCTGTTTCTGATGTAACTACAGTTACAAAAGGTGAAACTAAAATCGTTGATGTAACAATGAACTAATGAAAGATCATTCATTTTATCAATTTGCACTTACGGCACGAGGTCGTAGTGACGCAAAAGGCGAATTAGCAGAAGAAATTTTTGATGACTTATCTTTCCCAAGACAAGAAAAAGATTTTCATATACTTTCTGAATATATTGAAACTCGAGGAGACTATACAGTTTCATTAGCCGTATTTGATGATTTATATGAAGAATATACAGAGTGGCTAAAATTTTAATACTTAAATAATTGAGGAGATATAGTAAAATATATTAAGATATTTAAGTATCCTTTTACAGGGCTGGGATTAAACTAAATGGTTCAATCCCAGCTAATTTTATTTTATGACAAATGGATAGATTTTATTTATACATATGTATTGGAAGTGATTAAATGTCAGATCATAAAGACATAAACGAACAAAATATTGATACAAACGAAGATAAAAATCAACATACAAATTCAAAAAACTTTAAATTCAAACGTAGTTATTTCATTTTACTATTATTAGCTACCATACTTGTTACAGCAGTAATTACTGTTTTCGCTACAATATGGATAAGTAATTGGAAAAGTGGTTTAACAAGCAACCAAAGGCATGAAGTACAAAAGATAGAAGAAGTTTATAAAACTTTAAACAATGAATATTACAAAGATACAAATCCTGAAAAACTTTCTTCTGCAGCAATTGATGGTATGGTAAAAGATTTAGATGATCCTTATTCAGATTACATGACAAAGGATGAAACAAAATCATTTAATGAAGATGTTTCTGGTGATTTTGTTGGTATTGGCGCAGAAATGCAAAAAAAAGATGATAAAATTGAAATTACAAGTCCGATGAAACAATCACCAGCAGAAAAAGCAGGTATACAACCAAAAGATATCGTTAAAAAAGTGGATGGTAAATCCATAAAAGGACAACCTTTAGAAGCTATTGTTAAAAAAGTGAGAGGCAAACAAGGTACAAACGTTACTTTAACTATTGAACGAGCTAATCAAACGCATGATATTACAATTAAACGTGATAAAATCCATGTAAAAAGCGTTGAATATGAAAAACATAAAAATGTGGGTGTCTTTACAATTAATAAATTTCAAAATAGTACTTCTGGCGAATTAAAATCATCATTGATTAAAGCACATAAAGATGGTGTACGGAAAATCGTTTTAGATTTACGCAATAATCCTGGGGGCCTTTTAGATGAGGCTGTAAAAATGGCTAATATTTTCATAGATAAGGGAGAAACTGTAGTTCAGCTTGAAAAAGGCAAACACAAAGAAAAGATACAGACTTCAAATGATGCTTTAAAAGAAGCAAACGATATGGACGTATCTATTTTAGTTAATAAAGGATCAGCCAGCGCCTCGGAAGTTTTTACTGGCGCTATGAAAGACTATGATAAGGCAAAAGTTTATGGTGCTAAAACATTTGGTAAAGGTATTGTTCAAACAACACACGAATTTGATGATGGCTCCCTATTAAAATTCACTAATATGAAATGGTTAACACCAAAATCTCATTATATACATGGTAAAGGTATTGAACCTGATACTAAAATAAGCGAACCAGCATATCAATCTTTAAATGTCATTCCTAATGATAAAACGTACCACTTGGGTGATAATGATAAAAATGTTAAAACAATAAAAGTAGGTTTAACTGCATTAGGTCATAAGACGTCAAATGAATCCAATGAGTTTGATAACTCACTAGAAACTGCAATTAAGTCATTCCAAAAAGAAAATGACTTAAAAGTGAATGGCACTTTTAATAAAGAAACAAATGAGAAGTTCACACAACAATTAGTAAATAAGGCAAATAAAGAAGATACTGTACTCAATAAACTTTTAAAAACAATAAATTAAAATTAGAGAGGTATAAGTTTCATGATTAGAATTGCTAACAAAAATGATTTGTTAAGTATATTAAATATTGTTGAAGAAGCTAAAGCAACTATGCAAGAAGATGACAATAATCAGTGGGATGAACACTATCCTTTAGAAGAACATTTTAAGAAAGATATAGAGAAAGAAGCACTCTTTGTACTAGAAGAAAATGATGAAATTTTTGCATTTATAGTTGTCGACCAAGAACAAGCAGAGTGGTATGATAATTTAGAATGGCCTGTTAATAGACAAGGTGCATATGTCATTCATAGACTTGCCGGTTCAGCAAGCTATAAAGGGGCTGCAACACAATTATTTGATTTTGCAGTTAATCTTGCACTTGATCATGATATTCATGTGATATTGACAGATACTTTTGCATTAAATAAGCGTGCGCAAGCTCTATTTAGTAAGTTTGAATTTAATAAAGTAGGCGAAATAGAGATTGATTATCATCCTTTTAATAAAGGGGAACCATTTTATGCCTATTATAAAAAATTAGAAGAATAGAGGTAATAATATGACGAAAATCGCATTTACCGGTGGAGGCACAGTTGGTCATGTATCAGTTAATTTAAGTTTAATTCCAACTGCACTCGAAGAAGGTTATGAAGCCTTTTACATCGGTTCAAAAAAAGGCATTGAACGTGAAATGATCGAATCTCAGTTACCTTCTATTAAATATCATTCGATATCTAGCGGTAAATTGAGACGATATATATCATGGGATAATATCAAAGATGTGTTTAAAGTTTTAAAGGGTATATTAGACGCGAGAAGTGTATTAAAAAAGGAAAAACCTGATTTATTATTTTCTAAAGGTGGGTTTGTTTCTGTACCTGTAGTTATAGCAGCTAAATCTTTAAAGATTCCTACTATTATACATGAATCTGATTTAACACCAGGTCTAGCAAATAAAATTTCGCTCAAATTTGCTAAAAAGATTTATACTACATTTGAAGATACCCTACAATTTTTACCTAAAGAAAAAGCAGATTTTGTAGGTGCAACTGTTAGGGAAGATCTTAAAACTGGAGATAAAAAGAGAGGTTATCAACTCACAGAGTTCAAAGATAACAAAAAGGTACTATTAGTTATGGGCGGTAGTTTAGGAAGTAAAAAGCTTAATAGTATCATTAGAGAAAATCTTGAGGCTTTGCAGGCTTCTTATCAAATTATTCATTTAACAGGTAAAGGACTAATCGATGAACAATATACGAATCAAAAAGATTATATTCAATTTGACTTTGTTAAAGATGATTTAACTGATTTACTTGCGATTACTGATACAGTAATTAGTCGCGCTGGTTCAAATGCAATTTACGAATTCTTAGCGCTTCGTATACCGATGCTTTTAATACCATTAGGACTCGATCAATCACGAGGTGACCAAATTGATAATGCTAAGAACTTTGAAACTAAAGGTTTTGGTAAGGCAATCCCTGAAGATGCTTTAACCGAACAAAAATTAATAGATCAATTAAATGATATTGAAACTAATCGTGATACAATAATTAATCAAATGCAAACATATAAAGAAAGTTTCACGCGACAAGACTTATTTAGAAAAATAATTAAAGACGCATTAAATTAATGAGGAGGTTATGCAATGAGTCGTTGGAAAAGAATATCTTTACTTATCATTTTCACGTTAATATTTGGCATCATTGCATTCTTCCACGAATCTAGGCTAGGTAAGTGGATTGATAACGAAGTGTATGAGTTTATATATTCTTCTGAAAGTTTTATCACTACAACTATTTTTCTCGGTGTTACTAAAATTGGAGAAGTATGGGCAATGGTTTGTTTATCGCTTTTATTAATAGCTTATTTAATGTTAAAACGCCTAAATGTCGAAGCACTATTTTTTGCAATTGCTATGGGGTTATCAAGTACACTAAACCCTTTATTAAAAAATATCTTTGATAGAGAACGTCCAACATTACTTAGGCTAATAGACATCTCCGGTTTCAGTTTTCCAAGTGGACATGCAATGGGCTCTGCAGCTTTTTTTGGAAGCGCCATGTATATTGCCAATCGAACAATGAAAGGTAGATCAAAAGCCTTTATGGTTGGTTTATCTGCTTTATTTATTATAATGATTTCAACATCACGAGTGTATCTTGGTGTCCATTATCCTACCGATATCATTGCAGGTATTATCGGTGGCGCATTCTGCGTAATTCTATCAACATTAATATTACGTCATAAATTACAAATTTAATTCCTTTTAATCAAGTGCTCTCGGAAAAGTTCAAACTTTGCAGAGAGCATTTTTGCATTATCTTAATAGAGCAAAAACTTAAATGAAATTATTTAAATAATATAAACTGAAAAATTTTCAACATAAAAAGACAGTTAAATGATAATGTAATCATCTAACTGTCTAATATGTGTCAAAATTTATTATAAAAACCGATTTTACAAAGTAAAACCGGTTTTTATATTCACGTTGTCTCGCAACGTTAGTCTTTTACGGGCATATAAAAGGGGATATTTTTGAAAATGATCAATCCAAATAAGAACGAAATATGTGTGGGGGGAATGTCTTACTTTTGGAATTGATAATCATTTTCAATTACATTATACAACACTGAGAATGATTGTCAATTGAATTTCCGAAATTTTTTAATTTCGTAAGAAAACTCTGTAAATTAGCATCGATCGTATTAATTCATAAGGACTTTTAATATATAATTATTTTTAGCAATGACTTTCTACAATTAACTATTTCATATAATATATAACTTGAGGTGCTACTTATGACAAAAATTTTAATAGTGGAAGATGAGCAAAATCTTGCTCGTTTTATTGAACTTGAACTTGAGCATGAAAACTATGAGGTCGATATTGAATATGATGGACAACCTGGTTTAAATAAAGCATTAACTAATGATTATGATCTAATTCTCTTAGATTTAATGTTACCAAGTATAAATGGCCTAGAAATATGTAGACAAATTCGTCAACAACAAACAACGCCTATAATCATTATTACAGCAAAAAGTGATACGTATGATAAAGTAGCTGGATTGGATTACGGCGCAGATGATTATATAGTAAAGCCATTTGATATAGAAGAATTATTAGCTAGAATTCGCGCTATGTTACGACGCCAGCCACAAAAAAATGTGATTGATATTAAAGGTATTATCATTGATAAAGATGCATTTAAGGTAACCGTCGATGGCCAACCTTTGGATTTAACTAAAACAGAGTATGATTTATTATATCTATTAGCAAATAATAAAAACCACGTATTACAAAGGGAACAAATTATTACGGATGTATGGGGATACGACACAGAAGTAGAAACAAATGTCGTTGATGTTTATATACGTTATTTAAGAAATAAACTCAAACCATTTGGTAAAGATAAATGTATAGAAACTGTTCGTGGCGTTGGGTATGTGATTAGACAATGAAACAGCGTAAATTAAAAACTAAATGGATGATGATTACTACAACCATTACATTTTTAACTATATTTGTATTTAGTCTAATTATTATATTCTTTTTAAGTAGCTCACTCAGACATAACGAATTAAGTGAAGCTAACCGTAGTTCTGATGATATCGTTCAATTATTTGAATCAAAAGATATTGATAATATAACGCCTTTAGATTTAAATGCTTCATTAGGAAATTTTCAAAAAGTGATTCTATTTAATGATGATGAAAAAAAATTAATCGAAACTTCAAACGACAAATCAATTACCTTCTCACCAGAAGTAGTTCCTAAAGATAGAAATAATATTGTGATTAAAAAACATCACAACACCGATTATTTAATAATAACGGATCATATAGAATCGCCAAAATTTAACGGTTATAGTGTGATTGTACATTCTTTGGAAGATTACAACGCACTCGTTAATTCTCTTTACTTTATAGCATTAATCTTTGGGGTAATCGCTACGTTTATTACAGCAATTATTAGTTATTTCTTTTCATCACAAATCACAAAACCTTTAATATTGATGTCTAACAAAATGCAACAAATACGTCGAGATGGCTTCCAAGAAAAAGTTGAGTTATCTACAAACTACGAGGAAACTGATAACTTAATCGCTACGTTCAATGAAATGATGTTTCAATTGGAAGAATCGTTTAATCAGCAAAGACAGTTCGTTGAAGATGCTTCACATGAACTCCGAACACCTTTACAAATTATACAAGGTCATTTGAATTTGATTAATCGATGGGGTAAAAAAGATGCAGCTATTTTAGAAGAATCTTTAGATATATCGTTAGAAGAAATGTCTAGAATTACAAAATTGGTAGAAGAATTATTATTACTTACGAAAGAAAATAATAACAGTCGAGATGGAAACATTGAAAATGTAGAAATTAATGCAGAAATTACGTCACGTATTAAATCATTGAAGCAACTTCATGAAGATTATACTTTTGAATTTGATGCATTTCCTAAGCCATTGAATATAAAAATCGACCGCTATCAATTAGAACAAGTTTTGATTATTTTTATTGATAATGCAATGAAATATGATCAGGTCAACAAACATATCCATATTCAGACAAAGTTAAGAAATAAACAAACATCTATAGAAATTACAGATCATGGTGTTGGTATTCCTAAGGAGGATATTGAATTTATCTTTGATAGATTTTACAGGGTAGATAAATCACGTTCACGTAAACTAGGCGGTAATGGATTAGGGCTATCAATCGCCAAAAAGATAATAGAATTAAATCATGGTAAGATTCAAGTAGATAGTGTAGTAGGCCAATATACAACTTTTAAAATTACATTTTAATAATACTTCTATTAACTTAAAAAATAATACAGCAACAAACAAAATCACGTAAACTAATATTAAAGGTACTTTCAGCGCGGGTTAATTCTAATCTATTGTTATTCAAAAAATGTACTTGTGACACTTTCCAAGAATACAAAATACACTTACAACGAATTTTTTCACTATTATAAATTTTTACTGGAGGTAAGGTATAAATCTTATTATTATAATTAGATTTATATTGCACCTCCTTTTTTCGTATAAGTGAGTTATTGGTACTTTAATTTGTATATATTTAATGCTATTATTGATTTGTAAGCGTTTCAACTATTTTGTGGAGGGTGTAAAATGAGCAACGAAAGTCAGGTTTCCGAGGCACCTGTAAATTTCGGAGCAAATCTTGGATATGTTTTAGATTTATATGATATATATCTAAATGATCCTGGTGCAGTTCCTGAAGATTTGCAAGTCCTTTTTAGTACAATTAAAAACGGTGAAGCAAACATCACAACAAATAATGAAAGTCAGAGTAACATAACTAAGGGAGATAGCACAATCAAACGTGTTATGCGCCTTATCGATAATATTCGTCAATATGGGCATTTGTTGGCAGATATTTATCCAGTTAATAGGCCTGAAAGAGAAAATGTTCCCAAATTAACAATCGAAGATTTTAATTTGGACAAAGAAACACTTGAATCAATTTCAGCCGGTATTGTTTCTGACCATTTTAAAGACATTTATGATAATGCATATGAAGCAATTGTACGTATGGAAAAACGTTACAAAGGCCCAATCGCCTTTGAATATACCCACATTAATAATAATAGAGAACGTGTGTGGTTAAAGCGTAGAATTGAAACTCCATACAAAGCAACATTAAATGATAATCAAAAAATCGAACTATTTAAAAACTTAGCCCACGTTGAAGGTTTTGAAAAGTATTTACACAAAAACTTTGTTGGAGCTAAACGTTTCTCCATCGAAGGTGTAGATACTTTGGTACCTATGCTACAACAAACATTAAGAATTGCGAGCGACGAAGGCATCCAAAATATCCAGATAGGTATGGCCCATCGTGGTAGATTAAATGTTTTAACACATGTTTTAGAAAAGCCATATGAAATGATGATTTCTGAATTTATGCACACAGATCCGATGAAATTCTTACCTAAAGATGGTAGCTTAGAATTAACATCCGGTTGGTCTGGTGACGTTAAATATCATCTTGGTGGTGTGAAAACAACCCAATCATATGGTACTGTACAAAAGATTTCCTTGGCGAACAATCCAAGTCATTTAGAAATCGTATCACCAGTAGTCCTTGGTAAAACACGTGCCAATCAAGATACAACTGATAAACCAGGCTCAGTAACTACCGAATTCAAAAAATCTATGCCTATATTAATCCATGGTGACGCCGCTTATCCTGGGCAAGGTATTAATTTTGAAGCTATGAACTTAGGTAACTTAGATGGTTATTCAACAGGTGGTTCACTACACATTATTACAAATAACCGTATAGGCTTTACAACCGAACCGCAAGATGGCCGTTCTACAACTTATTCTTCAGATGTTGCAAAAGGATACGACGTTCCAATCATGCATGTAAATGCTGATAATGTCGAGGCAACGATTGAAGCAATTGAAATTGCAATGGCGTTTAGAAAAGAATTCCATAAAGACGTAGTTATCGATTTAGTAGGTTATCGTCGCTACGGTCATAATGAAATGGATGAACCATCAATTACAAATCCACTACCATATCATGAAATACGTAAACATGAGTCAGTTGAAATCTTATACGGAAAACAACTTGTCAGCGAAAATATAATTTCAGAAGATGAAATGAATAATATCATTGACGAAGTTCAAAAAACTTTAAGAACTGCTCATGACAAAATTGATAAAAACGACAAAATGGACAACCCAGAAATGCAAAGACCTGAAAGTTTAGCAGAACCAATACAAAATGACGATTCGCAATTAAGCTTTGAACAGTTAAAAGAAATTAATGATGCAATGCTGACTTATCCGTCAAACTTCAATGTATTGAAGAAGCTAAATAAAGTACTAGAGAAACGTAAAGAGCCATTTGAAAGTGAAGATGGATTAGTTGACTGGGCTCAAGCAGAACAATTAGCTTTTGCAACTATCACTCAAAATGGAACACCTATACGTTTAACTGGTCAAGATAGTGAACGTGGTACTTTTAGTCACCGTCACGCTGTGTTACATGACCCAGAAACTGGCGAACAATATGTACCATTACACAATGTTCCTGATCAAAAAGCAACATTTGAAGTGCGTAACTCTCCATTATCAGAAGCTGCTGTTGTAGGTTTTGAATATGGCTATAATGTGCAAAATAAGTCATGTATGACTATTTGGGAAGCACAATACGGGGACTTCTCAAATATGGCTCAAATGATTTTTGACAACTTCTTATTTAGTTCACGCGCTAAATGGGGCGAACGTTCAGGACTAACTTTATTCTTGCCTCATTCATTTGAAGGACAAGGTCCAGAACATTCATCTGCACGTTTAGAAAGATTTTTACAATTAGCTGGTGAAAATAATTCAACTATCGTTAATTTATCTAGTTCAAGTAACTATTTCCATTTATTACGTGCACAGGCAGCTAATCTTGGTACACAGTCTATGAGACCATTAGTAGTTATGTCACCGAAGAGTTTATTACGTAATAAGACTGTTGCAGATCCTATCAGTAAATTCACTTCAGGTAAATTCGAACCAATTTTACCAGAAGATCACGATAAAGCATCAGTGAAAAAAGTTATTTTAGCATCAGGTAAAATGTTTATTGATTTAAAAGAGTATTTGGCCAAAAATCCGAATGATTCTATTTTAATCGTAGCAGTAGAAAGACTTTATCCTTTCCCTGCTGATGAAATTAATGCATTATTAAACGAATTACCTAATTTAGAAAATGTAGCTTGGGTACAAGAAGAACCTAAGAACCAAGGTGCATGGTCATTCGTTTATCCTTATCTAAAAGAATTAACAACTGATAAATACGATTTAAGTTATCACGGTCGCATCCAACGTTCAGCTCCCGCTGAAGGTGATGGTGAAATTCACAAACTCGTACAAAATATGATAATCGAACAAAGTACAAACATTAACTAGGGGGAAGTTAAGCATGCCAGAGGTAAAAGTTCCAGAATTAGCAGAATCCATAACAGAAGGTACCATTGCAGAATGGTTAAAACAAGTAGGTGATAGCGTAGATAAAGGTGAAGCTATTGTTGAATTAGAGACAGATAAAGTAAACGTAGAAGTTGTTTCAGAGGAAGCAGGTGTACTTCAAGAATTATTGGCTGACGAAGGCGACACAGTAGAAGTTGGCCAAGCAATTGCAGTAGTTGGAGAAGGCAGTGGTAATAATACTTCTGAGTCACCAGCGAAACAAGAAGATACAAAAGCAACTGACAATTCAAATAACGAACAACAATCTTCTGAATCAACAGAAAGCAAACCAGAAGCGTCATCACAAGATAACGGACAACGAGTAAATGCTACACCATCTGCTCGTAAATACGCTCGTGAAAAAGGTATTGACTTATCTGAAGTATCACCATCTTCTAACGATGTAGTGAGAAAATCTCATGTTGATCAAAGTCAACAATCAAACACTCAACAATCACAACCAGCTGCTAAAGAAGAAACTAAAAAACCAGCACAACAAAACCCATCAAAACCAGTTATTAGAGAAAAAATGTCTCGTCGTAAGAAAACAGCTGCCAAAAAATTATTAGAAGTATCTAATAATACAGCTATGTTAACTACTTTCAACGAAATCGATATGACAAATGTTATGGACTTACGTAAGCGTAAGAAAGAACAATTCATCAAGGATCATGATGGTACGAAACTTGGTTTCATGTCATTCTTTACAAAAGCAGCTGTAGCAGCATTGAAAAAATATCCAGAAGTAAATGCTGAAATTGATGGCGATGACATGATAACTAAACAATATTATGATATCGGTGTTGCAGTTTCTACAGAAGACGGTTTACTTGTACCATTTGTTAGAGATTGCGATAAGAAAAACTTTGCCGAAATTGAAGATGAAATTGGTAATTTAGCTAAAAAAGCGCGTGACAAAAAACTTGGATTAGATGATATGGTTAATGGATCATTTACAATCACAAATGGCGGTATCTTTGGTTCAATGATGTCTACACCTATCATCAACGGTAGTCAAGCTGCGATTTTAGGTATGCATTCAATTATCACTCGTCCAATTGCTATCGATGCAGATACAATTGAAAACCGTCCAATGATGTACATCGCTTTAAGCTATGACCACAGAATCATTGATGGTAAAGAAGCTGTAGGTTTCTTAAAAACAATTAAAGAATTAATTGAAAATCCAGAAGACTTACTATTAGAATCTTAATCCACAACACAAAATAGTTTACTAACCCTAATACAACGGCGTTCAGCGTCGTTGTATTTTTATGATTATATTTAATTTTAAAAGTCCTAATCAAAAACCATCTAATTTGTATTAAGTTATATATCAAAAAGCTTAGAAAGCAAAAGAGAGTGGCATATAGGTGCAATTTTCAAATTCCTAAGGTGCTAAGTCGGAAATTCTATTATAACGTTAAAAACACCTTTAAAATACAAATTCTAACTATTTAACACTTAGGAATTTAAAACACACGCTTTCGGATTTATAAAACATTCACAATATAAAATTGTTATTATGTAATGTAAGATATAGGTTTAAAATTATTTGTAAAAAGGGATGATTTTATGACTTTTAAAAACGCATTGAAATTCGGTATCATTATGTCATTAGTCATGTGCACAGCATTTTATATTATCCCGCCACCTGAACACATATTAGGAAAAATAGTTTATTCATTAATTACTACTTGCATCGGTTTATTACTAGCTTATTTTATATTAGGCAAAGAAAACATGAAAAGAAGATAATACTGAAAATTCATAAACAAATTCTATATCTAATATTTTATTAACTTTATGTAATAAATGATGATTAGGAAGTACACACGAAAACATACACAATAAAAAAGAGTTGCCTACACATAAAATTGCGTAGGCAACTCTTTAATTTAATAATGAATAATCATATTCATCCTCATCGTTGTCTCATGCTCGTTTAAATATTTATGAAACGTGTTCCCATTAAACTTTAGCGATTCATCTTTTTTTACAACAACTCGTTCGTCACCTAATATAAGCGTCAATGTACCATCAAATACAGTAATGTATTCATTTGCGTTAGAGCCACGCGGTTCTCCATTCATGGTGCCTCCAGGCTCTATTACAACCATATGGCTTTCAAATTTTTTAGCAATATCAAATTTGAAGTAAGGATAAACGCTATATTTTTGCTCAGATGATGATAAAGACTGTATGTCTTGAATCGTAATTTTTTTAGCGAATTCCTCATTGTCTTGTGTCAATTCGGCAAAAGACACTTTTAAACCTTCAGCAATTTTCCACAATGTAGTAATAGATGGTACAGACTCTTTGCGTTCAATTTGTCCTAACATTGTTTTACTTACCTCTGTAAGAACTGATAAATACTCTAATGAATAACCATTTTGTTTTCTATATAATTTTAGATTTTCTGCAATAATATCATTAATTTCTTTCATCTAAAAACACCTCATCATACAATATAACGTACAAAAATAACAATATAAAGTAATACGCTATAACGTTTTTATTAACGTTATAGCGTATTTATAGGTGGGGTGGGGGAAGTGTATTGTATACAAACCCCTTAGTAACAGTGTTAACAGGGTTTAATAAATAAATCCATCTTATGAAATATTCACTCTAACAACATTGAATTATAATAATGTTTTTTATTTATAGATTTCAACAATTACATATTCAAACAAAATATATTATTATATTTAATTAACCATTAGCTAAATGTTGTTGATAATAACTTTTAGGACTACACCCGTATATTGTTTTAAAACGTCTATAAAAATTCGAGTAATCACTAAAACCACATAATACTGCTACTTGCTGAGGGCTTTCTCCTTTTTTTAACATTCTTTGTGCATTTTGTAGTCTTATTTGTAATAAATAGCGGTAAGGAGGATATCCTACTATTCTTGTAAAATGCTGTGTTATTTTATATCGACTAACATAGAATTTCTTTTCCAAATCTTCTAAAGATATTTGATCAGCATAGTGTAATTCCATATAATCTAAGACTTGTCTAACCAACTGCATTTGTGGATCGTCCTCTACCTTTACTTCAGCATTTTCTATGGAAACTCTGTTAAGTAGAACGAAAAATTGAGTCAACATAGATTCTTCAGCTAGTTTTTTGCCGAATTTATTATTTTCTTGCTCATTCAAAAGGCCTTGTAATAAGTAATAAAGCTCACGTTTTTGTACCTCTGTTAGTTGTAGCGAGTGCTTAAAATTTGGTGATTTGGTATCAAAACATTGCATTAAATTACATTCAGGAGTGGAAAGCGACTCTAATAACTGTCCGTCAAATCTCAGACCAATTCTTTCAGCATGTCCATCCATTTGTTCATTCAACTGATGAAATTCGTACGGCGTAATTACCAACATAGAACCCACGTCTAATTGAAATCGCTCTCCCTCAATTGTGTACAACATATTTCCAGATAGTGAAAAGAAAA
Source organism: Staphylococcus xylosus NJ (assembly GCF_000338275.1). Lineage (GTDB taxonomy): Bacteria > Bacillota > Bacilli > Staphylococcales > Staphylococcaceae > Staphylococcus > Staphylococcus xylosus_B. The sequence continues at coordinate 417,428 of NZ_ANMR01000043.1, read as the reverse complement.
TTTCATAATGATCATGATAATGTAGCTCGTTACCAAAGTGACCATCACTTATTTTATGCCATACTGCATATTCTCCCTCGAACGGCAGTGAAATAGTATCAAATTTCAGTTTAAATGTTTCATCGTCTAACATCGATATGCCTCCCACTCAAAATACAATCTTTTTATCTTTTTTTACAATGTTTAAAATTTTCTAATAATTTATACTCCCATTATAGCACTTAAAGTTCATTATTATGAAAGGATGATTTATATGGTTAAACCACAAATTGGGGTACAAATGATGATGTTAAAGAAAAAAGTGGAAAAAGATGGAATCTACAATGTATTGCGAACGATTCATGATCTTGGGTACCAAGCTGTAGAAGTATCACAAATTGAAATGACTCCTCATAACATTTCTGAAATGCAAAAAGCCATCAAAGATTTTGATATGAATATTGCTGCTATGTCATGTGGAGTAGAAGATATTTCAACCAATCAAAAATATCCTGGGGATACTTTACAAAATGATTTTGAAAAGATTGTTGCAGATTGTAAAGCAGTTGACTGTAATATATTAAGAATTGGTATGTTGCCGATGAATTACATGGGCTCAAAGGAGCGTACACTTAACTTTGCAAAAATTTGCGATGACTATGCACTACGATTAAAAGCAGAAGGCATTGATTTATATTACCACGCACACAATCTTGAATTTGTTCGCTATGATGGGCAATTTATGCTTGATTTAATGCGTGATAATACAGAAAATCTAGGGTTTGAATTAGATGTACACTGGATATGGAGAGCCGGTCTTAACCCTATAGACGTTATTCCAAATTATGCGCAACGTATTCGTGCAATCCATTTAAAAGATTTTCGTGTAGGCGAAATTGACATGGACCAATATCCTGGTGAAGGTCATGAGAAAATATACTATATGCTACATATGATTACGCAATTTGCAGAACTAGGTGAAGGCACTTTACCTTTAAAAGACATTATTGAGGTTGGGTTAGAAAGTGGTAGTGAATACTTCTTCGTTGAGCAAGATGAATTATATGGTGCCGATCCTTATGATTGTTTAGTTACAAGTCGAGATCATTTATTAGAATTAGGTTATAAACATTGGTTTTAATATCTAATTACAATTATAGACAAAGTGGATATTTCACAAATTCACGACCAAAAATATGTAAGCGATTACTATTATAAGCGTTATTCTTTAGAAATTGGAGGTAAATTCATGTTAAATAACATTGCTATATCAGGTTTTTCTGATGAAATATCATCAGATTTAAACACACAATTGCAAAAGGTATCAGAATTAGGTATGCGTTACATTTCATTACGTGGCATTGACGATAAAAATATAGGTGATTATACAGTCGAGAAAATAAAAAAGAATGTTATTCCAAAATTAAAAGAATGGAATATCTCAGTTTCTTCTATTGGCTCTCCGATTGGTAAAATATATATTCAAGATGAAGAAGCGTTTGAAAAACAATTAGAAGTCTTAAAAAACATGTGTCAAATCGCAAATGTATTGTCTTGTAAGTATATTAGAATTTTCAGTTTCTATATACCTAAAGAGCAAAATTTTGATGATTATCAGCATACAGTTATTAAGAAATTAAAAGCATTTGCAAAAATTGCAGAGCAATATAACGTCGTTTTACTGCATGAAAACGAAAAAGATATTTTTGGTGATATAGCTCGTCGTTGTAAATTCATCCTTGATGAAGTAGGGTCAGACCATTTTAAAGCGATTTTTGATTTTGCCAATTTCGTTCAATGCGGAGAAGACACACAAGCTTGTTATGAACTCTTAGAATCTGACATTGAATACATCCACATCAAAGATGCGGTCTATAAAGACAGTATTAACGTGGTTTGTGGCACAGGCGATGGCCAAATTGAGTCTATTCTTAAACAAGCGATAACTAGTGGCTATAAAGGTTTCTTAACTTTAGAACCTCATCTTGTTGTATTTGATGCAATTAAAGATTTAGAAATAGAGCATTCCACCGAAACAATTCAAAATACAGCTGCAAAAGATGGCGCTGAAGGATATCAAATTCAGTATGAAGCGCTTTTAGAAATTTTAAAAAATATTGAAAATAAGGAGAATGTATAATGACAAATATTCGTTTAGGCATAATTGGATTAGGAGCACAAGGCAATACTTATGCTGACTTTATCAATGAAAACAAAGTAAAAAATGTAGTGATTGGTGCCATTTGTGATATCGATCCTGATAAAAAAGCACTAGCTACCGAAAAATACCCAAATACGCCTTTTTATAATGATTATATCGATTTATTAGAAAGCGGAGATGTCGATGCTGTTGTGACAACAGTACCACATTATTTGCATACTGAAATAGGTAAAGCCGCATTAAACAGAGACATACATGCGCTATTGGAGAAACCTGCTGATATCTATGCCGAAAAAGTAAAAGAAATTAGCGACTTAGCCGCTTCAAAACCTGAATTGACATTTGGTATTTTCTTTAATCAAAGGACTAATCCACTTTATCAAAAAGTTAAAGCCTTAATTGATGATGGAGATATCGGACAAATTAGACGTACAAATTGGATTATTACTACTTGGTGGCGCCCACAAGCATATTATGATCAAAGTTCATGGCGTGCAACTTGGAATGAAGAAGGTGGTGGTGTACTAGTTAACCAAGCACCACATCAAATTGATTTAATGCAATGGTTATGCGGACTACCAGAAAAAGTATATGCCAATGTAAAATACGGTTACCAGAGAAATTTAAATGTTGATGATGATGTGACGACTGTATTAGATTACGGTAATGGGGCGACAGGTGTTTTCATCACATGTACGCATGACATCATTGGCACGGATCGACTAGAAATTACAGGAGATAAAGGAAAAATTCTAGTAGAAGATAGTAAGAAAATAACTATCAAACGCTTAAAACAATCTGAAAACGAAATGAATGAAACTATGACTTGGGCGGATGTAGCAGAAATCTTCAAAGGTGATGGTATGGGAGATATCTATGAAACAGATACTTTTGAATTTGATAGTGTCTGGGGCGAACAACACATCAATGTACTTGAAAACTTCGCTGCAAATATCATCGATGATACACCGCTTATAGCGCCTGGTAGCGATGGAATTCATGGCGTTAACTTCGTAAATGCAATTTATCTTTCTAGTTGGTCAGGTAAAGAAGTAACACTGCCTGTAGACCCAACAGAATTCAAAAATGCTTTACAACATAAAATCAATACAGAAAATAAATAAATTCACCTATAACAGGAGATGATAAAATGTTGAAAGTTGGTGTAGTCGGTTTAGGAGATATCTCACAAATTCATATACATGCAATACAACAAAATCCTAAAGCTCAATTAATCGCGGTTTGTGATGAAGATGAATCATTAAAAAACAAAGCACCTCATAGCAATTTTTATAATAATCTAAATAGCATGTTAGATTCAGAAAAGTTAGATTGCGTTCATGTTTGCTTACCTCACCACTTACATGTATCTGCTACTACAACATGTGTTGAAAAAGGGATCCATGTATTACAAGAAAAACCTTTAGCTGTAAATGCGAAAGAAGGACTCGAATTAGTCGCTTTACAACGTCAATATTCAGAAATTAAGATAGGCGTATGCTTCCAGAATAGATATAACGACACCTTCCAGACATTAAAAAACATTGTTCGAAGCGGACAATACGGAGAGGTCATTGGAGTAAAAGGTCTAGTAACATGGTTTCGACCTGAATCCTATTACACAGAGAAACCTTGGCGTGGACAAATGGCTTATGCAGGCGGAGGTGTTCTAATCAATCAATCCATTCATACATTAGATTTAATGCAACTACTTTGCGGGAATGTAACCTCTATTAAAGGAACCGTATCTCAATTATTAGATTATGATATCGAAGTAGAAGATACAGCATCCGCACATATTAAATTTGAAAATAATGCGAACGGCATGTTCTTTGCTACTAATGCTAATTTTGGAAACTCAAGTGTAGAGTTACAGGTTATATTTGAAAATGAAAAATTAACAATTAAAGATAATATACTTACACGTATGAATAAACAAGGTTATAAGATTCAAATTAATGAAGATGAAAAGCTAGATGGTGATAAATCGTATTATGGTCCTAGCCATGGCAAGTTGATTAACCAATTCTATGATTGCATTATTGAAGATACTGATGATTATATACAGCCTAAAGATGCATTAGCATCTATCGCCATGATTGATGCTATACAAAAATCTTCCAAATCAAACAGTATGGTTCATTTTGCTAGTAATTAAATAGTTTTATTATCATTCATAATTTATTGCACACCGATTTTTATCGTTGTGCATTTTTAATTCGAATATATTTATATTAAAATTATTATCAATTGAATTTATACATATATTTCCATATACTAAATATAATATCGACAATAGTAGGTGTATTAATATGAACAATCAATCAAAAGTTATTTTAGACCTCGCTGTAAGTCTCGATGGCTACATAGAAGGGCCAAATGGGGAAATTGACTGGTGTATTATGGATCCAGAAATGAATTTCAATACTTTTTTAAAACAGATTAGCGCTATCATATACGGTAGGAAAAGCTATGATTTATGGGGGACTTATACGCCTCAATTAGGTAATGAAGAAAATGGAGACTATAGTATGTGGCAAGAGATTCATAGTAAACAGAAATATGTATTTACGCAACAGAAAAATCTTGTTTCTGCAGATGTCGAATATATAAATTCAGAAGATATGCTAGTTAATATAGACAAAATCAAAGCCCAACAGACTAAAGATATTTGGTTATACGGCGGTTCTAATATTATAACTTCTTTTATAAATAATGACTTAATTGATGAATATCGCTTATCTATACACCCTATTGTGTTAGGTTCTGGAAAACCTTTATTTGAACATTTAGCAAATAGAATTAATCTGATACATGTAAAAACTAATACGTACCAAAATGGCGTCGTACAACTTATATATAATAAAAACAAATCATTATAGCTGCGTATTGTATAAAGGAGTATATATATGACTGAAATAGCAGTAGAAATGGATCAGGTAACATTAAAGCTTAACAACAAAACAATCATCAATAATTTATCATTTCAAATACCCAAAGGCTCAATCACCTTATTAAAAGGGAAGAATGGCGTCGGTAAAAGTTTGACACTCAAATTGATGACAAAATTAATAACACCAAATACCGGTATTATTAATGTCTCTGGCTACACAAGTTACGCGCCTGACAGTTTCCCTAAAAACATAAAACTAACAACAAAATCATTTCTAACAACTATTCAAAATTTGAATATGAAGCGGAAACCTGACAGCCATACCGTTGATGACTATTTGGCACTATTAAACCTATCTTCATTACAAAATACTAAATTACATCATCTTTCAAAAGGCTCTTTACAAAAAGTGAATATCATCCAAACTTTATTAACGGATGCGGATATAATGGTATTTGACGAACCATTTTCAGGTTTAGATAAAATGTCAGAAGCACAATTTTTAACTCGTTTACAACAACTATCGAAAACTAAAACAATAATTATTACAGATCATGATTCTAATATTGAACATACAATTGCGACTCATATATTAAGTTTAGATGATTATACATTTATGCCACAATCTAACCATCAAGAATTGAAGTCTATCACAATTACCAACCAACAATATGTTAATGAAATCATCGAACGTGATTTAGCATCGTGGGTATGTGCTAAATTAACTTCAAACCATCAATATGTCACCTTACAAATTGACACACAAAATTTAAATGTCGTTTTACAACATTTACTAAAGCATAATTGCGAAATCATCGAAGTAAAGGATCTTTAAAATGCTATATTCTTTTTTAAAATATGAACACTTAAAATTTTTAACATCGTATCAATTCATTGCACCAGTATTTACATACTTACTGTGGGTCATCGGTATATATATCTATCGAGATATGCCTGTGCTATCAAGCTATGGTTCTACAGCAATTGGTTTATTTATAGTAATGACGTGGATGACTATTATTAATTTCGGTCGTGACACTTTAAATGAACGTCATATTTTCTATATGCAATTAAAATCAAAAACTACTTATTTGTTAATAAAAATACTATATTTATATTTATTTAGTACATTGCTGATTATTTTCTCATTAATCTATCCACTTTTACTTAGTGTATTTGATAAACCTGTTTCCTTTAACTTTGTCTTAATTGGGATAGTTACTCATCTGTTATTAAGTATGTTTGGCATTGTATTAGGCGCTTTTATTACAAATACGAAAATTGCGACTAAATCTTATAGGTGGTTATTAACCATATTTATTATGCTCATCATTTTCACTAAAGAGGTACTTATAACGACCGTACCATTTACAAAATGGATACTCTGGTTATTACCACCAATTAGCAATCTTTTAAATCAATTGAATAGCGATAATTTGTCATTGCTTAATAACAATTTCCTGCTATTATGTTTATTTGCTGTGATTTATATTTTAATAGCACTTAAATTGCTTATTGTACTATTTAAAAAAACTGAGTAACTCACTATAAAAAGACATCCCTACAAGATTGTTATATATTCTTGTAGGGATGTCTTTTTATTGATTTAAATAGTTAAAATATACCTAAAATTACAATTAAGCAATATAAACAAATAGTTCAATAATAGCAATAATTAAAAACACCAAAAATACAACACCGTAAATATTATTCTTTTTAGCGCTCTGCTCATTTTGAGATTTTTGTTTTGCTTTATTGTTTATGTTAGTGAAGAAGGTAATACCAGAATAAACTGCAATAAGTACGGTTATACCAAACACAAACCACATACCACCCATTATGACAAACCTCCTTTATTAATAATCATTATACAACTAATCTTTTTATAAGATTAAAATCATGATATATACCTATATTAATACATTTTTTCAGTTCATCCAATGTATATTCTAAAAATTTAATTAATATATACATTTGCCATAAACTTCATCGTATAAATAACGCGTAAAATAAGTTATAATGATTGAAAAGCTATGAATAAAGGGGTTAATATAATGAATGGTCTTAGAAGTGTAACCACAGGGACAGATAATTTAGAAAAAACTAAAACTTTATTTAAAGATGTATTAGGTCTAAACGTTGAAGATAAAGGGCAAGCTCTCCGTTTTGGTGATGCAGAACTAAACTCCGGCACACGTATCCATTTTGTAGAAATACCAAACTATACAAATCAAGAGAATCATATTGAAAATATTGGTTTACGTTTACCAAGTGACGAGGGTTTAGATGAATACCAAACTATCTTAGATGACCATCAAATTGATCATAGTGAAATTACTGATTTAAATGGGCATAAGTATTTTGAATTTAATGACCATAATCATCAGACGTTCAATATTTATTCAAACGAACACAATACGGGAGCACCTCTAGGAATGCCCACATTTGATAGTACTGTTAACCCACTGCATCAAATTCAAGGTTTAGGGCCAGTCTTACTTAAAGTAAATGAATTATTACTCACTCAATCTATTTTGACAAAAGTGTTTGGCCTTACGCATTTCGCTGAATATACACCACGTCCTGACGCAGACTATAAAGTACAAGTCTTCCGAATCGGGGAAGGTGGTTTAGGTGGGGAATTACACTTACACGCTACTGAAGAAGATTTAAAAATGCCGAAACATGGTATTGTAGAACAAATTGAGTTTGCAACTGAATCCAAAGCACAATTCCAAAATGCATTACAACAACTTGAATCTATAGGTATTCCTTACCAATCATTAGATCAAGAAGGTGAAAAATCCTTAAGAATTAGTGAAAAAAGTGGTATCACTTTTATATTGACTTTAGAAATTAAATCATAGAAAGAGGAATGTTTATTTATGTTACATGAAACATGGAAAGAAAATACACCAGTGAAAAAAGTTGAAGTTATTCATACAAATGCTAAGAAATTCACAGTTGCTGATATGCTAACTATTGGGCAACAATATGATGTTATAAATGAAACTGAAGAATATTACCAAATTATTGATAACTCTGGGCTTGTTGGTGGTTATTACAAAGAATATTTTAAAGAGGTATAGAATTAACAAATAAATCTTGCGCTCATATTGTGTTGCGCGTTCAAATAATTTCTTAACAAATAGGGCTAGGGCGAAATATGATGATGTATTCATGCCCCAGTCTATTTTTAATGATTTTTTATAAATAAATAAGTCATATTTTATATAGAGGAGACAATTCATGATGACAAGTACAAACTATATTAATAGAGATAAAACAGTCTTTAACGATGCAGAAGCTTTAATGCAACTAAATAAAAACATTTTACTAAAAGGACCTACAGGATCGGGTAAGACGAAATTGGCAGAAACATTAAGCGAAACAATGAATCGCCCAATGCACCAAATCAATTGTTCAGTCGATTTAGACGCGGAAAGCCTACTCGGATTCAAAACCATACAAACCAACGACAACGGAACACAAGAAATTGTTTTTATAGATGGACCAGTAATTAAAGCCATGAAAGAAGGCCATATACTGTATATTGATGAAATTAATATGGCTAAACCTGAGACGTTACCTATTTTAAACGGCGTGCTAGACTACCGTAGAAAACTGACGAATCCATTTACAGGAGAAGTCGTCAATGCAGCACCTGGTTTCAACGTCATTGCAGCAATCAACGTTGGATATATAGGTACTTTGCCAATGAACGAAGCATTAAAAAATCGTTTTGTTGTCATTCAAGTAGATTATATCGACGGTGATATTTTAAGTGATGTCATTAAACAACAAAGTCAGTTAAATGACACTGTATTAATTCAAAAAATCATTAAGTTTAATGAAGACTTACGTACGATGACAAAACAAGGTCAAATATCTGAAGAAGCGGCTAGTATTCGTGCATTAATAGACTTAAGTGATTTAGCTACTATTATGCCAATTGAACGTGCCATTCAAAGAACAATAATAGATAAGTTAGAAGATGAGCGAGAACAACAAGCTATTTTAAACGCGGTAGAATTAAACTTTTAGTGAGGGATAAACATGAGTGACCGTTTTATAAAATTCAATGACGAGCAACTAGATGCTAAACAAGTGATGATGCTTCAGGATTTAGCACGTCTTTTACTGAAAAATGAGCAAACACAAGTTAAGATTCAAAAGTTCCCTTATTACGATCCAATTAATAATACTTTAATCACGAGTTCTTTTTGGTCACATAGAAATGAATATGTTGAAACTACAGGATTAAAAACTGACGTCATGCTCGCTGCTTATGGTTACCAGATGATGGATGAAAAGGTTGTGAATCATGTTATACAGAATCATGAGTTCAAACATCCTAAATTCTATCAGCAACTTTTCAAACTACTCGAAGATCAACGCATCTTAAGCACGATAGCAAAGGAACGACCATCAACTAAAACAGCTATTCAGATGCGTAATGAAGTTAGGCTTAACTACACTAAGACACAAATAAATGTATACAGAACCAAAACTACTTTTACAGATTTATTATTTCTATATCTGGAGGCTTCTTTTATAACAGAAAACTTTTACGATATACCACAAATACATCCACAAATTGATGATGTGTTAAATAATATGTATATGTACTTACCGAACTTTTTCTATAACAAGACTTCTGAAGATAATATGTATTTAGTGGAGCGAATTATGTTCCAAATCGACGATATATTAAAAGAGGATATGCTAAACGAATATTATCATTTACCAAAAAAAGTTTATGAATCTATACAAGCACTTCAATTCGAGGATTTAACTAGAACAGATGCGAGCAATACAGACGGTAGTTCAAATGAAAATAAAGACGAAGATTCAGTAAGTGAAGAGATGGAATCAAATAATCAAGATAGTGCCTCACAAGGTGGCGCATACTTAGAAATGGAATTACATGAAGGGGAAAATAGCCAAGTCATGGGCGATAATGATAATGCGCGTGAAGGCGATCCTGCTGATGATATGACTGATATGCAAACCAAAAAGGGGAAAGGTTCATCTAATAATATAGAAGACGATCAAGGCGGTTCTGTTGGGCATAATCAAGCTTTCGCTTTAAAAGGAATTAATGAAAACGTCGAAATCAAATGGAACATCCCTGAAATTCAACCTCAATTTATCCACCAATACCAAAAAGTTGAATCTGATGTCCAGTTTGAAACCAAAGATTTAATTCAAATCATACAAAAAACGATTGATAGAGAATATCAAGATGAAAGACATAATTTAACAAAAGGCAGATTACAAAAAAACCTACTCAATTGGTTTATAGACGATCAATATAAACTATTTTATAAAAAACAAGACTTAAGTCAGTCATTCGATGCTACGTTCACATTATTAGTAGATGCTTCAGCCAGCATGCAAGATAAAATGGAAGAAACAATTAAAGGTGTCGTACTATTTCACGAAACATTAAAGAGCCTAAATGTAAAACATGAAATATTGGCATTTAATGAGGATGCCTTCGATGCCGATGAAGCAAACCAACCCAATATTATAGATGAAATCATCACATACAATCGTTCTATGATGGATAAAGATGGGCCAAGAATAATGGCATTAGAACCACAAGATGATAATAGAGATGGTGTTGCTATTAGAATTGGTAGTGAAAGACTCATGCGTCGCTCCCATAATCAGCGTTTCTTAATTGTATTTTCAGATGGAGAACCTTCTGCATATAATTATAGCCAAGATGGTATATTAGATACTTATGAAGCGGTTGAAACAGCTCGTAAAATGGGTATTGAAGTCTTCAATGTGTTTTTGAGCCAAGAGCCTATCACAGAAGATATTGAGCAAACGATTCATAATATATATGGACAATACGCTTTATTTGTAGAAGGCGTTGAAAATCTCCCATCCCAATTATCACCATTATTGAAAAAACTATTATTAAAATCATTTTAAATAGGCTATTTTTGACAAATAATAAATGATATATTTAAATATTCTGAAATTTATATAGACGATATCTAATTAACCATGATAGAATAGGTAATATTATTTTATTGGTTAGAAGGAGCAAGTCATATGAATAAAAATACATGGATTATAGGTTTTACATTGTTCGCAATGTTTTTTGGGGCAGGTAATCTTATTTTCCCACCAAATTTAGGCTTAGATAGTGGACAGTATTTCTGGCCATCAATCTTAGCATTTGCTTTAACAGGTATTGGACTACCACTATTAGGCGTTATCGTAGGCGCGTTAGATAAACAAGGTTATATTGGATCATTAAATAAAATTTCACCTAAGTTCTCTATCATATTCCTAGTCATCATCTATCTTACAATTGGACCACTGTTCGCGATTCCTCGTACAGCATCGACATCGTTTGAAATGACAGTGACACCGATTGCACACACAAATAGTAGTTTAGCATTGTTTATCTTTACTGTAATATATTTCCTGATAGTTTTATATTTATGTATTAATCCAACTAAAATGGTAGATCGTATTGGTTCGCTATTAACACCATTGTTATTGATCACTATTTTAGCAATGATTATCAAAGGATTTGTTGATTATGGTAGTAATTCCCATAGTCAAGCAACTGAAGCATTCACATCGAACTTTGCAGGTTTCTCACAAGGGTTCACAAATGGTTATCTAACTATGGATGCCATTGCAGCTATAGCTTTCTCAATGATTGTTGTTAATGCAGTAAAATCAACAGGTATTACACATGCCAATCAAATTTTCAAACAAACGTTAATGGCTGGCGTTATTGCAGCTGTAGCTTTAATGTTTATTTATATCTCATTAGGATTTATAGGTAATCATATGGCAGTACCTCAGGAAAAAATAGCGAGCCTGACTGCCAATGACCAAAATATTGGTACATATTTATTAACGACTATGGCAAGTCTTGGATTTGGAACATTGGGTAAATATTTATTAGGTATTATTGTGGCACTTGCTTGTCTTACAACAGCTTGCGGTTTAATCGTAGCTGTATCAGAATATTTCCATAGAATTTTCCCAAGAATTTCTTATAAAATATATGTAATTGTGTTTACACTAATTAGTTTTATTTTAGCAAACCAAGGACTTAACTCAGTCATTACTATGTCTGTGCCAGTACTAAGTATTGTGTACCCTGTAGCAATTACATCGGTATTACTTATTTTAATAGCACGTTTTGTACCTACAAAACCAATTGCACAACAAATTCCTGTTACTATTGTTACAATTGTATCTATTTTAAGTGTCATTCATACACAAGGCTGGCTAAAATTGAGTTTCATTGATAGCTTGCCGTTAAAAGACTATTCACTTGAATGGTTCCCAATTGCTGTTGTGACAACAATCATAGGTTATATTGTAGCTGCAATGGTAAAAAATCAAAAACCAATTGTTTACGAAAAAGAATAACATTTAAAATTAAAGCAAATCGGCGCTTAAACTGGCGTTGATTTGCTTTTTTATTAATTCCCAATAATATATTGATTATAGTAAGTGATATATTTTACAATCATATTCATAAAACACGATGATTTGAAGAAAATGAATTTGAAAAGTCGATTTGATTAGTTATTAAAAATAAGCTATACTCTTTACTTCAAGTGTTTCGTCAAAGAGCAATATAAGAGTATTATGGTGATAGTCAATTTGTATTTTCATAAGTTCAAAATAGTGTATTTTATAGAATGTGACTTTTTAATATAGATAAAACAAGCTTAAATTAATTGTTTATGGTTTTCACATAAACAGTTACACCTCTCATATTATAGATTCATCTTTACTATTTAATGTCCTAATAAATCTCTTATTAAAATTATTAAAATAGCATCATACATTCAATAATTATATTGTTCAGAACACGTATAATAGAGGGGTCGAATAATATTAAATATTCACAATGGAAAGATAAATTAGATTGGCCAGTATTTTTAATTAGCGGAGGCATCCTAGTTTTATTTGTACTGATGTCATCCGTTTTTACACAGGCAACTTCGAATTTAGTTCAGAAAGGTTTTCAAATCTCAATTACTTACTTCGGAGCTTTTTGGCAAATATTACTTCTTGCAACGTTTGCTGTAGGTGCGTTTTTAGCATTTTCAAAATATGGTCGTGTTCGACTAGGAAACGCTTCTAAACCAGAAATGGGTTATTTTAGGTGGGCTGCCATCGTAATTACTTCAGGCTTAGGCGCAGGAGCTATTTTTTGGGCTGCAGCAGAACCAATGTATTATTTTATAGATGTCCCACCGACAATGGATTCTGACATTAAAAATGGCAGTACTCAAGCCATACCAGCTGCTATGGCACAAAGTTTTACCTCTTGGGGCTTTACAGCGTGGGCAGTTTATGGAGCAATCAGTGGTATTATTATTATGTATGCACACTATAATAAACACTTAAAAATGCGTCCACGTACACTACTATATCCAATTTTTGGTAGTAAAATAGAAAAAAGTAAAATTGGATGGATTATAGATGTTTTTTGTATTTTAGGCGCTGTAGCTGGTACTATTGGTACAATTGGGTTCTTCGGTTTTCAATTTAGTTACTGGTTACATAGTATTTTTGGTATACCAGATAATATAATTACTCAAATATTATCTGTCACAGGCTTAATGGTTGTTGTGACCATTTCTGCTACTACTGGCATCGAGAAAGGCATACAATTTTTAAGCAAATTAAATGTATGGCTGGCACTAGCACTTGCAGCATTTATATTATTATTAGGTCCTGGGCACTTTATTATAGATACATTTATATCTTCATATGGTGTTTATATAACTCATTTTCTAGAAATTAGTACATTTAGAGGAAATGATAAATGGGCTGGCACGTGGATGTTGTTTTTCTTTGGTTGGTTTATAGGATATGGGCCTTTAATGGGAATGTTAGTTGCTCGTGTATCTAGAGGTCGTACAATTAGAGAAATATTTTTACTTGTATCTATAGTAGCTGCAGTAGTTTCTCATATATGGTTTTCTATTCTTGGTGGTAGTGGTCTATCTTATGAGATCAAAAATAGTGGTACAATTAGCGGGCCATTAACAGATAATGGATTACCTGCAGCAGTCATTTCAATTGCATCTCATTTACCATTAGGTACTGTAATGGTAATTGTTTTATTATTGTTGACGTTAATATTTGTCATCACAACTGCTGATACGATGTCGTATTCAATTTCGATGTCTGTTACTGGAGAAGGTGATCCACCGAAAATGATAAGACTCTTTTGGGTTGTTATTATGGGTGTTATATCAATCATTTTAATAAATATAGGGGAAGGTAGTATCAATGCCATTCAATCGTTTATTATTGTTACAGCCGTTCCGATATCAATCATTATGCTGCCAGCAGTATGGACAGCACCAAAAATTGCACATAAATTAGCTATAGAACAAAACATAGCAGTGAATAAAGAAAAAGAAACTTCAAAAAACAATATTTTAACTGAAAAATCTTCTGATAACGATTAAACTTTTAGCATAGCAATGCCAGAACATATACTATAAGTGTTTAAGTTTAGTGCTAAAATAAAATCGAGTTAAAAGTAATCTTATATTAAATTCAAAAGAGCGTATCCATATATGAAAATGGATACGCTCTTTTTTTATAACAAATTAGTTTTTGGTATAGAAAGACAATAAGTGAAAATAACCTTATAACAAGATTTTTACTAGTTTATGTACTTTCCATAAAAAACCGGGACATCTATTTATATCCCGGAGTCATTTTTTATAACAAATATTTAATTAAACGCAAAAATTTATTTGTTTTGTTTCATATCTAAAAGTTGATTTTGTAATTCAGTTTCAAGTTGATTTAATTCGGACTCAGCTTGTTTACGTTTATTACGACCTTGTTCTTGAATCTGTAGTGTCTGTTCTATTGTTTCAATAATGTCATTTTGTGTTGTTTTTAGAGTCTCAATATCAACGACGCCACGTTCATTTTCAGTAGCAGTTGCTAGAGCATTTTGTTTCAGTAGTTCAGAGTTCTTTAATAATAAATCATTTGTCGTATCGGTAACAGCCTTTTGAGCAGTTACTGCATTTCGTTGTCTCATTAAAGTTAGTGCAATTGACATTTGATTTTTCCACAAAGGAATACTTGTGAGAATAGAACTTTGAATTTTTTCTGCTAAAGCTTGGTTAACATTTTGAATCATTCGTATTTGCGGCGCTGTTTGTATCGCAATTTGTCGAGATAGTTGTAAATCATAAATACGTTTATCTAATCGATCAATAAATTGTTCCATATCCGATGCAGCTTGCACATCCATCTGATTACCTGTTGATTTTGCCTGCGCTCTTAATTTAGGCACATCTTCTTGTTGCAGATCATGTTGTTTCTTTTTGGCTGCTTCAATATACAATGATAATTCATCAAAATAGTCTTTATTCATATTGTATAATTCATCTAACATATCTACATCTTTGACTAAGTTGTTTTTATGTTTATCTAACTCGATAGATATGCGATCTATTTGTGAACCAACCGATTGCATCTTTGAAAAAATTTCATTTACAGATGCCTTTGTTCTTCTAAAAATACGCTTTAATTTAGATTGATTTTCTGGATTCAATTCATCAGGGTTTACTGATTTCAGTTTACTCATTAGTCCATTCAACGATTCACCAACTGGTCCAACATCAGTTGTTTTAACTTCATTTAAAATACGGTGTGAGAATTGTGACATATGTGATTGAGCTTCCGTACCATAATTCAATAAGCCATCATGGTCCATGGGTTTTATTTTTTCACTCAACTCATTAATCTTTTGTTGGTCTTTTTGAGTATACTGGGTAGAATTCACGACTTCAGATTCACTTGAAGAATTTTCTTCTATATATTTATCTAATGGATGTGAATTTATATAGTCTTGTTCTCTTGCCATAAAATCTCTCTCCATTCTTGTTTTAATTTGCTACTTCTTATTCCGACTTTGTTCTATCTTGTTTAATTCCATCTCTATATCTAACTTACTATAATCCTCATCATTAATTCTTCTTAAATCAGCTACCAATGTTCTTTTAACTTCATCCAAAGTAATTCTTGTTTGTTCTAATTTTTGTTTTTCTTCTTTAGTCTTCTTAGGTGATTTTGACAACCTTGTATAAGCTTCAATTAAATTTAATGCATTATCAATATGCGAATAGAAGAAACTTTCGACTTTAAAAAATGAACTTGGTTGTTGTTTTACTGCATAAAATATAGCTCGAGATATTCGATAGATTTCATTTACTTGTCTAAAGTCTTTAATAGATCTGACATTTACAAATGATTTGAATATCCGTCTGATTTTATCCTGTGCATTATTTAATTGACTGTTTACAAAGTGATAATCTCGACGAGTTAGACCAATTTCATTTAAATATTTTCTAGAAGTTAATCGTTGAGTAGGGAAGTAAAACGTTATAAATGTTGCTATAGAAATCAACAAATCAAAAATAAAATAAATATCTAAGGCAAATATACTAACAAACCATGCGATAACTGCTGCTGGCAAAGCAATAATTGTCCCGAAAATACGAGAAATATTATATCTCAAACTTCATCTTCCTTTATATAGTTTTAAAATCTTTCAATGATTGCTCAATTTCTATCTCTTCAGTAGTAAAGTCCTCAACATGGGAGGCTGGGGAAGCACCTTCTGTAACTGCATTAATAAACTGTGTTAATGATTGCTCATCCCCTTGAGCATATATATCAACGTAA
Source organism: Staphylococcus xylosus NJ (assembly GCF_000338275.1). GTDB lineage: Bacteria > Bacillota > Bacilli > Staphylococcales > Staphylococcaceae > Staphylococcus > Staphylococcus xylosus_B. Next base: position 400,677 of record NZ_ANMR01000043.1, on the reverse strand, counting down.
TTATCTACATTTTCAACGGTACCAACAATATGATACTTTCGTGCTATTTTTTGGGTATAATAACGAAAACCTACACCTTGTACCATCCCAAATACTTTAATGTGTTTACGTTTCATAAAATCACCTCTTAATTAACATTATACGAAATTTAACGCTACAAAACTAATATTTAAGTTTATAAACTGATAGTTTATCGGCCAAAAGTATGAGTCAGATAACTTGATTTTGTATCTTAACTCGTTAAAATATTACACATAGACAAAAATTGTACGTCTCTAAATCAAAATAAGAACGTCTATATTTAGTTTTGTTTTATTTCTATTTATAAACATGGGGGATTTAATTTAGAGTATATGTGTGATCAAAATACATACATAGGTATAAGCACTTTGTTCTATAGGTCTAAATAGCGAGGTGCACATTCAGTTACACCAAAAAAGTAATTTGGGCTATATATGAAAGGGTGAAGATTTACAATGTGGACAGTTGCAAAAATTCGAGCTGATTATGAAGGCTGGTGGTTATTTAGTGACTGGACTGATCATATCGTAGAACAGTATGACTTCGAGACTTACGATGAAATGTTAAATTTTTATACATCATTAATTTTTAAAAGCAAAAATTCATTCGATAACTATTTAGTTGGAAAGCACAATATTCATGCGTTTTATAACAATTGTGAATTAGGATTTTGTGAAGATTGTGATGAAGATTTACAAATATTCTATAGTTTTATAGTTTTAAATGAAAATGAAGTTTATTTTAATTTGCCTATAATTGAATAAACAATTAATTAACGTTTGCCTTGCAATTCAACTGAAAATATCCTATAATATTAGTCAAGCAATTGTTTTATTCCATATTGCAAAGAATATTGTACTAACAGATTCATCCTGTTTCATTGTATTTTTTGTAATATGCGAATAACGCATATTGAATGAATATTAGTCTTGGAGGTTTCACATTTATGAAACAAGGTACAGTAAAATGGTTTAACGCTGAAAAAGGATTTGGTTTTATCGAAGTTGAAGGAGAAAACGACGTATTCGTACACTTCTCAGCAATTAACCAAGAAGGTTACAAATCATTAGAAGAAGGTCAATCAGTTGAATTTGAAGTAGTTGAAGGCGACCGCGGTCCTCAAGCTGCAAACGTTGTAAAACTATAATATAGATTGCAATATTGACTATGTAAAGAACCTTGTTAAAGGTTCTTTTTTTATAGACCCCCTTGCGATGAGCTAGGGGGTCTTAATGCATGCATTCTCGCCTGTGCTCCTTTGCTATGAATTGTCATATTGCTTAATTATGTTGGCTTAACGCATACATAAGTTGTATTATTTTATACCAGTATAAACTAAATAAAAAGTGGTTCCATCAGCCTAAAGGGAGGGTAGAACCACTTTTTTATAATTTATTTCGTATCATTAATGATTAATTGACGTAATGACTGACGTTTAATAACTTCTCTAGCTTTACCGTCTTTCAAGAAGAATACTGAAGGCTTCTGCATTTGATTATAGTTTGAAGCCATTGAATAATGATAAGCACCTGTAGATAAAACTGCTAAATAATCGCCACGTTTTAATGTGCTAGGTAATTTTGCATCTTTGATAATAATGTCACCAGACTCACATAATTTTCCTGCAATCGTAACTGTTTCATCTTTAGGATCATTTCTATTAACAAGTAGGGCTTCATATTGTGCATCGTATAATGACGTTCTAATATGATCACTCATACCTCCATCAATAGAAACGTATTTATTAACATTAGGGATTTCTTTAATTGTTCCAACTTCGTATAAAGTGATACCAGCTTCACCTACAATTGAACGCCCAGGTTCAATACCGATTTCAGGAATAGGGTAACTAGCTTCTTCAGCAATCGATTTAACCGCAGTAGCAATTTCCTCAATACCTTCTTCAATAGGAAAACTTATATCTCCTTCAACATATTTAATACTGAAGCCACCGCCAAGATTTATTAGCTCTACTTCAATATCATTTTCTTTCAACCAATGAACTACAAGTTTTGTAGTCTCAATCATTGCTTCAGTACCTTCAATTTGGGAACCTACATGAAAATGAACACCTTTAAGTTTTAAATATTTTGAAGTTTTAACTTTCTGTACACCTTGAATAGCTAAACCATGTTTGATAGATAAACCGAATTTACTATCTTCTTGTCCAGTTTGAATAAATTCATGCGTATGCGCTTCAACTCCTGGGTTTAATCTAATAACTACATTCACTTCTTCATTTGCGTAACGGTCAATAAGATCAATTTCTTCCAATGAATCTATAACGATATAGCCAACTTTGCTTTCTAAAGCATATCGAATTTCATGTTTCGTCTTATTATTTCCGTGAAAGTGGATATGTTGTGGGTCAAATCCAGCTTCTAAAGCCGTGTATAGCTCACCCTCAGAGACAACATCTAATTCAAGATTTTCTTCTTGAACCAATTTAACCATTTGTAAACAAGTAAATGCTTTAGATGCATATGAAACATTATAATTTAATCCACTTTTTTTAAAGGCTTCATGAAAACGTCTCATTTGATTTCTAATTTGTACTTCATCATAGACAATTGTAGGCGTCCCAAAACTTTGCGCTATAGTTTTAAGACTTGTTCCTCCCATTGTAAGTTCGCCACTATCATTATATTCTACTACCATAATTTATCTATACTCCTTTATTAGTGAGTCATGATTCATTGCACTCAGTTGTTCTGAATTGGCACCGACACCTTTAAACGTATATTCATCAACACGTATATCATTATTATATAATATAACTTCATCTCGTGCATTTACACTATCATCGACTTCTACAAACATATGACTCATCATCAACGCACGTATAGGGAAACGTTTACCGTTTATCATTGCTTCATGCTTCGCTCTTGATTTAAGAATGCCATCACCATAACCAATATCAACTACTGCTAGTTTAGTCTGATCTTTTGTTGCTTCAAATGCAAAACTATAACCACAGTAATCACCTTGATTTACTTCTCTTATTTGAATGATATTGCCTTTAACCGTTAATGATTGTTGAATGACTGTTTCGTCTATCGTACTATATGGTCTTGATCCGTACAAAGCAATACCTACACGTGCATGTGTATGATTAGGAAATATACCTTCTTCTCTATAATAACTTGCACTATTTTGAGCATGAATCATATCAAATTGGTAGTTTTCAGCTAATAATGCTTCTACAATATCTAACCAAGCTTCACGTTCAATTTTATAATCAGTCACATCAAATTCATCTGCATAACCAAAATGGGTCCACAAACCCACAATATTCATTTTATTTGTATTTTGATTTTGCTCATGATGTGAAAGTAGTTCTTTGATTTCAGCTATCGTCTTCATTCCTGAACGATGTAATAAGTTCTCATATTCCACATGTACTTGTATATCATATAGTTCATTAAAATTCTCATAATAAAATGATAGGGAAGGTAAAGTCATTTGTATGTTATAAGCACGTACTTTATCAAATTCATAGACAGCATTCATTAAAAAAATAGTAGCATCTGGAGCTAGTTTACGAACCCGTATAGCTTCTCTTAATGAAGTCGTGCTAAATGTATTAATACCTATTGCCAAAAATTGTGTTACTGCAAATTCTAATCCATAATGATATGCATTATTTTTAACGACTGCCATCAATTGGTTGTCTTGTTTTACATTTTCAGCGTTTTTTCGAAATTTTGCTGTATCCACAGACCAAATAGCTGTCATTTTACGCGCACCTCACTGTAAGAATTTAATATTTGTTCATAATAATCAGCAATTCTAATAAGCATATGTTCATTAAAATTCAAATGAGAAGTATGTAACCCCGTAACAAATCCTTTGGATTCATCACGTACACCTACAAAAACAAAATAACTTGGAGCTAGTTGACTATAAAAACTAAAATCTTCTCCAAATAAATATGGTGTAGGTTTATCAATCACTTCAAATTTCGCATTTCTCAAACCAGTTTCTACACGTTTACGCAAATTCGGATCATTATAAGTAGGGGGATAACCTTCTTCAAATTTCACTTCACAGTCGACATTGAATAATAATTTCACACTTTCTGCAATTTTAGCCATTTGTTGCTTAATTATTTCTAAATCATTAACATCATAAGTGCGAATAGTACCTTCTAAATATCCATGACTAGGTACCGTATTAATAGCTTCTCCAGCTTCAAAATGACCCATATGAACTATATTTCGTTTCAAACCATTCAAATGATATTGTTGAATTTGACCAACTTGACCCAGTACATGTTGCAATGCTTCTCCACAAGAATATCCTTGCTCTTTATCTGCTACATGACTTGATAGACCATTTAAATAAAATCTATATTCTGTAGCACTTGCAGTAATTTCTTCATCTCTAATGACAACACGACCTTCATTTTCAAATGGCATCACATGGACACCAAACACAGCTTCAATAGGGTAATGACTAAATGCACCAGCTCTAATTAGTCGATTGGCGCCGCCACCTGTTTCTTCAGCAGGTTGAAAGATAAAGACAACATTTTGAGGAAGTTCACCACGATCAGCTATGATTTTACAACGTTTAACAAAGAGCATTAACGCCGTTGTATGTCCATCATGCCCACATGCATGCATTACATTATCCGTTTTACTTTTAAAATCTATATCATTTTCTTCAAAGATTGGCAACGCATCGATATCTGCTCGATAAGCAATTGTGTGTTCGCCATTACCAGGTAAGTACGCAATAACCCCTGTTTCAAGGGGTCTTTGATATTCGACTCCCAATTCTTCTAAAAAGTTAGCAATATATTCAGTTGTTTCATATTCATGTAAGCTCAACTCTGGATGTTGATGCAAGTAACGTCTATGTGTTGTAACAAATTCTAACTCATTCATCAAAATCAAATCCTTTTAGTTAAAGTTATATTTAGACTCTATTTCGTTCTTACAAGTCTATTATGTATCATTCTATATTATAAAAATGAGGAGGTAAGACGACCTTGTTATAAATGAAATTACTATCACATATAACAAGTTGAGACATTATAATAAATTTTACGCAGTCTCGTCTAAACCTCCCATTTTGCTATTTCAACATTTAATTAAATTTCATCAGTATGTTTTCATTTGCAATTAATATCTTTTATTTTAATTTAGTCATTTAATTTTCTTAACGCTGAAACAATCTCGCGTTTTGAATCTTCAACTTCGCTTGTTTGTTTAATGACTTTTGCAGGAGTACCAGCTACTACAGAACCTTCAGGTACATCTTGTGTTACGATTGCGCCAGCCGCAACAATAGAACCTTTACCAACACGAACACCTTCAAGAATTACTGCATTTGCACCAATTAACACATCATCTTCAATGACTACTGGTGAGGCGCTTGGCGGCTCTATTACTCCTGCTAATACTGCACCAGCTCCAACATGAACATTTTTACCAGTAGTAGCACGTCCACCAAGCGTTGCATTCATATCTACCATAGTACCTTCACCAACTACAGCTCCAATATTAATTGTAGCACCCATCATGATTACTGCACCATCTTCAATAATCGCTTGTTCGCGAATAAAAGCGCCAGGTTCAATTCGTGCATTCGTGTTTGTTAAGTCTTTCAACGGAATTGCAGAGTTGCGACGATCCATTTCAACTTCTAATTGATCAATACTTGATTGGTTGCTTTCGTAAAATTGTTTCCAGTCATCAGCTTCACAAAAGATTACTTTTGAATCAGCGGAACCAAAGACTTTAAAACTTTCAGGAAAGTTCACATTTTCAAATTTCCCATTTACATAGACTTTTAGTGGTGTGGATTTTTTTGCATCACTAATAAATTGAATAATTTCTTCTGCCGTTAAATGTTGTACCATAATTAAATACGCTCCTTAGGGTTTATAGATTGTCAAATGTATAATAGTCATTTGCTTTATTGATTAATTTTTCTGCTGCGCCAATTGCACCATTGGCAAAAATATCTTTAGACTGTGCACGATGTGTTATTTCAATCGTTTCATCAGTACCAGCAAAAAGTATATCATGTTGTCCTACGATAGTACCTCCACGAATTGAATGAACTCCAATTTCATCTTGAGTACGCTTTTCATTGTTTTCATGTCTATCATAAACTGGTGTAGATTGTGTACGTAATGATTCAATCACATCGTAAAGTTTAACTAGCGTACCGCTTGGTGCGTCAACTTTTTTATTATGGTGAGCTTCTGTAAGCTCAATATCAAAGTCTTCTAGTAATGGCACAGCAGCTTCTAAAATTTTAGTTAGTGCGTGAACGCCATAACTCATGTTTGCACTGAAAAATACAGGCATACGATTACTTAGTTCTTTTAGTTTATTAATAATTGTATCTTTTTCACCAGTGGTCGCAATTACCAATGGTAAAGTGAAATCTTCTTCTAATAGAGGCAATAATAATTCAGGGTTTGAAAAATCAATAGCAACGTCTGCGTCTGTAACATCCGCAATATGTTGATAAGTAGGGTAAGGGTAGTCTTTAGTTTCATTTCTTACAATTACCCCTACAATTTCATGTCCCTTTTCTTCAGCTAGTCTAGCAACACGTTGGTTCATTGCGCCATAGCCAATAAGTACTACTTTCATGCTTTTTCACCTGCTTTAAAATTTTCATAAGCTTGTTCTAATGTTTCACGTTCACTGTCTTCAAGTGGAACTAATGGTAAACGGACTTCATAATTTCCAAATCCTTCCACTGCTGTTAATACTTTTACTGGAATAGGGTTTACATCTACTGATAGGGCATCAAGCAATGTTTGAATTGGTTGAAATTGCATTTCAATATTTTCCCCATTTTGTTTAGCGTCGTATAGCGCTTGGAATGATTTCGGAATCACATTTGCAACAACTGAAATCACACCGTGACCATCTTTATTAAAATATTCAACCACATTATCGTCATTCCCACTATATAATGCAAAGTCATCTAGGTTAAGGCGTTGTTTTAAATCGTCTAAATAATCAAAATCATTTGTTGCATCTTTTAGTGCGACGATATATTCATTTTGACTTAAAGTTTCGACAGTTTCAGCTTCAATTGTCATATTCGTGCGAGAAGGAACATTATATAAAACGACTGGTAATTTAACTGCATCAGCAATTGTCGTAAAATGTGCAATTAAACCACGTTGGTTCGTTTTATTATAGTAGGGCGTAATCAACATGATTGCATCTGCACCTAATTCTCTAGCACGTACTGAGGCTTGAATAGATTTTTGGGTATTGTTAGTACCTGTCCCTGCAATTACCGGTACTCGACCATCTACATGATTAATGACACTTTCTAATATTTGATCTTTCTCATCATCAGTAAGTGTAGGGTTTTCTGCAGTAGTACCATTGACTACAATAGATTTCGTATCGTTCTCTATTAAATAATCAACGTGTCTTCTAATGGCTTCATAGTCAACTTCATTGTGTGTGAATGGCGTTGCTAAAGCTACACCAACACCTTCAAAAATGTGTCCCATGTTATTTAACTCCTTTCAAGCTCATCACTTGTTCAAGAATTTGTACTGCATTTAATGCTGCACCTTTCAATAAGTTATCAGAAGTACACCAAACGTGGAATGTATTATCTAAACTATCATCACGTCGAATACGTCCTACAAAAATTTCATCTTTATTAGTAGAGTGTATCGCTAATGGATATTCATTATTCTGTGGATTATCTACAAGTACAACACGATCATCATTTTCAAATAATGCTTGTATTGCTTCAACTGTCGCTTCTTTTTCTAATGTTACACTCATGTGAACGCTGTGACTATCTTGTACTGGTACACGAACACATGTCGCTGTAACTTTTAAATCATCCGCATTTAAGATTTTACGTGTTTCATCAATCATTTTTTGTTCTTCTTTTGTATACCCGTCTTCTAGGAAACTATCTATATGTGGCAACACATTATTATAAATTGGATGTGGGTAAGCTTCAGGCGCTTTGCCATTTGCACCTTCTGCTAAATCTGCCTTACCTTTAACTCCAGATCCAGATACTGCTTGATAAGTTGTGTATGCTACGCGTTTCAAACCATAAGTTTCTTGTAATGGTTTAAGTGGCACAACTGATTGAATCGTAGAGCAGTTAGGATTCGCAATAATCTTTCTATCCAATTTAGGTTCATTCACTTCTGGTACGATTAAATCGATACCTTCAGTCATTCTCCATTGGCTGGAGTTATCAATAACAATAGCACCTGCTTCTTCAAAGATAGGTGAGAAATGCTCACTAGTACTACCACCTGCGCTCATCAATACATAATCAAATGATTCTTTAGCCGCCTCTTCAGTTAACTCTCTAACTGTATACGTTTGACCTTGGAATTCTACTTGTTGGCCAGCTGAACGTGCTGATGAAAACAGCACCAATTCATCAAAAGGAATCTCTTTTCTATCAATAGTTTCTAACATTTTTCTTCCTACTAAACCAGTTGCACCTGCAATTGCTAATCTTGTCATATACAATACACTCCAATGTTATTTTTTAATAGTAATATAATTTTGAAAATTCAGATATCAAAGGTTTGATAAAGGGTTTGAACAGCTCTTTCGCCATTCATAGCATCAATAACACATGAAATACTAATTTCTGAAGTTGTTGTTTGATAAAATGAAATATCATTTTCAATCAATGTTTTGAATGCTTTTGAAGCTACGCCCGACATGTCTCTCATGCCAGAACCAATTAGAGAAAGTTTAACGTAATCTTCATTTATCTTAAAGTCTAACGCACTAAATGATTCTTTTAAAGACTCTAAAATCGTAGAAATTTGTATGACATCTGTATCTTTAATCGTGAACGACATTTGTAATCCTTCTAAATTAACAATTTGTGATATCATATCAACATTAACGGAACCATCTTCTAAATGGTTGAATAACGCAGTTAATAATTTGTTATCGGGTAGAGGATAACTAATAGTAACGTGCATCATATGCGTATCTAACGCAACGCCTGTAACGGCTTTTCTTTCTAATATTTCAGTTTGGGGCATAATCCATGTTCCTTTCACATTTGATAAAGTTCTTCCTAAGTAAAGTGGAATACTGTAATTGTTTGCCAATTCTACACTTCTTGTTTCAAGCACACCTGCGCCTAAAGCACTCATCTCCATCATTTCTTCATAAGAGACATAGTCTAAACGTTTAGCGTCCTTGTAAAGTCTTGGATCTGTTGCATAAACACCATCAACATCTGTATATATTTCGCATGCTGTGTTATTGCTTGCTGCTAATGCGACTGCTGTAGTATCTGATCCACCACGACCTAATGTAGTTACTTCAAAGTTATCATTGATACCTTGAAAACCTGCTATGACTAAAATGTCATTTTCGGTAAATGATTGCTCGAACGTCTCAGGATCAATTTCTGCTATACGACTCTTCAAATGATGTCCAACGGTTTTAATTCCTGCTTGATAGCCAGTCATGGCTTTGGCGTTAATACCAATATCATTTAAAACCATCGATAAATAAGAAACTGTTTGTTGCTCTCCTGTGGTAAGTAAGAGGGCAAGTTCTTGATCTTTAGGACTACTAGTTAAAGTCGAAACATTTGCCATTAGTTCATCTGTTGTTTTACCCATAGCGCTTACAACCACAATTAATTGTTCACCTTGTTCAACTCTTAATCTAAGCATTTCGGCAATATTTTTTATTTTAGTAAAATCACTTACTGAAGAACCTCCAAATTTCAAAACACTTCTTTTCAATTTCTATATCCTCCTCAACGAATAGGGGAGAATCACAGTATTATAAAAAAAGAACAAGTTCGGAATGCGAACCTGTTCTATAATATATATACAAGTGATGCACTCCATTATTTTAAAATAATGACAGACTCTTAGCTCTTAACCATAAAGTCCAACGTGTTATAAGCTGCTATTATAACTGTTTCGGCATCTCACCCTTTCAAAATTAGCTGCTAGCAGGCAGGTTCTTCTAATAATTACTAATGATTGATGCGCCTCATCAAAACCATATTTAATTTTTTGTTTATGATACACATTATACATAGGCATGCATATACTGTAAACCGCTTTTACAAAGTTTTTTTAATTTACTGAAAAATTCAACACTTTATAAATCTTTTTTGCAACTTATGTGTAAAAAGTGTTGTGAATCAATTCATATTCCCAATTTTAAATTATAATAAGGGAAATTACAGTGGATTAAAATTCTTCATATACTGCCGGATCTTGTCCTTTTAATCTGCCGTCTTTTTGAGTTAATGCATTTATTTTTTCTATATCATCATGCTCTAATGTAAAATCAAAAACATCTTTATTTTGAATTTGTCTAGCAATAGAAGTTGCTTTTGGAATGGGTACTACACCATTTTGAATGTGCCATCTCAAAATAATTTGAGGAATGGTTTTATCATATTTTTTTGCTATCACTTCAATATCCTTATCATTTATAACTTCTGAAGCACGACCAAGAGGGCTCCATGCTTGCGTGATAATTCCTTTTTCATTATGATATCTAATCATATCTTGTTGGTTAAAATAAGGATGTAATTCTATTTGGTTAACCGAAGGAAGGATTCCTGTTTCTTGTTCTAACGTTTCAATGTGTTCAGGCAAGAAATTACATACACCGATAGATTTAATTAACCCAGCATTACGAGCATCAATCATCGCTTGCCAAGCTTCAACAAATTTACCATGTCTTGGATTTGGCCAATGTATTAAGTATAAATCTATATATTCCACATTCAAGCGATAAATCGATTCTTGAATTGCAACCATTGCCTCATTGTAGTCTTGATAACGTCCAGGAAGTTTAGAAGTTACAATAATTTGGTCTCTTGAGACATGACTTTGTTCAATCGCTTTACCAACGGTACCTTCATTCTCATAATTATATGCAGTATCTAATAAACGATAACCTTGATTTAACGCGCTAACAATCGCATGCATCCCTGATGCACCATTTAACTTATATGTACCAAATCCTATTTGGGATATTATCTTGCCGTCAATCATATCTAAATTTTGCATTTTCAAATTCCTCCTAGCTTAAACTTATAATGATTATATAATTCTTGAAAAGCATTTCAAAGTAATTGGCCCTTACAACATTTGTTTTACAATCATCAAAAGGGGAGTAATAAAAAAGTCTGCCAGATTATAAACTGGCAGACAAATATATTTTCATATTTTTAATTATTATTAAACAATCATTAATTATTTCGTTAATACACCAGTTTCTTCTAAATAAGCTTGGTATGATATCTCTTTAGATACAGCTCCAGCTGGATTTAAGTCGATTACACGATTTGCGATTGTATTGATAAATTCAAAGTCATATGAAGTAAAAATAAGAGAACCTTTAAAGTTCTTCAAGCCATCATTTACAGCAGTGATACTTTCTAAGTCTAAGTGGTTCGTAGGCTCATCAAGTAATAATACGTTTGCGCTTGATAACATCATTTTACTTAGCATACAACGCACTTTTTCTCCACCTGATAATACACTTGCTTTTTTCTTAACTTCTTCACCACTAAATAACATACGACCTAAGAAACCACGTAAGAACGTTTCAGTTTGTTCATCCTCAGGTGCGTATTGGCGTAACCAATCGACAAGATTCATGTCAACACCTTCAAAGAATTCTGAGTTATCTTTAGGGAAGTAGCTGCGAGATGTAGTAACACCCCATCTTACAGTACCTTCATCAGGTTCCATTTCCCCAGCTAGTATTTTCAGTAATGTTGATTTAGCAAATTCACTATCTCCAATTAATACAGCTTTATCATTTGGATCCATTGTAAATGAAATGTTATCAAGAACTTTAACACCATCAATTGATTTTGATAGGTTTTCTACAAATAATAAGTCGTTACCAATTTCACGTTCTGGCGTGAATTTTACAAATGGATAACGGCGCGAAGAAGGTTGAATATCATCGAGTTCAATTTTCTCTAATTGCTTTTTACGGCTTGTAGCTTGTTTAGATTTAGATGCGTTTGCAGAGAAACGCGCAACAAATTCTTGTAGCTCTTTAATTTTTTCTTCTTTTTTCTTATTTTGATCTTGGGCCATTTTCATAGCTAATTCACTTGACTGATACCAGAAATCATAGTTACCTACATAAACTTTGATTTTACCATAATCTAAATCAGCAATATGAGTACACACATTATTTAAAAAGTGTCTATCATGTGATACGACAATAACAGTGTTATCAAAATTGATAAGAAAATCTTCTAACCAACTTATAGCTGGAATATCTAGTCCGTTGGTCGGCTCATCTAGTAATAGTACATCTGGCTGACCAAAGAGGCTTTGTGCTAATAACACTTTAACTTTTTGGTTATTTTCTAATTCTGACATCGTTTTGTCTTGCAAGTCTGCTTTAATACCAAGACCAGAAAGTAGGGAACCAGCATCTGCTTCTGCATTCCAACCATCCATTTCTGCGAATTCACCTTCAAGTTCAGCAGCTCTGATACCGTCTTCATCACTGAAATCTGGTTTCATATAAATTTCATCTTTTTCTTTCATTACTTCATATAAACGTTCGTGACCTTTAATAACAACGTCTAAAACACGTTCATCTTCAAAGGCGAAGTGATCTTGTTTCAACACTGCTAAACGTTCATTTTTACCCATTGAAACATGGCCAGTTTGAGCGTCTAATTCACCGGATAAAATCTTCAAGAATGTTGACTTACCAGCTCCATTTGCCCCAATCAAACCATAGCAATTGCCATCTGTAAATTTAATATTTACATCTTCGAATAATTTACGATCGCCAAATCGTAAACTTACATCAGTAACTTGTAACATGCATTTACTCCTTTTCGTTAATCTACCGGACAAATTATAACACACTTAGCTTGTACTTTCGACCATTCTCGCTATACTGATGCTTGTTTCCTTATAGCATGTTATAATAAGAAAGAATAAATTTATGTACGAAGGAGAAAAGTATGGCCCAAGATGAAAAAGATATAGTAGGTTCAATAGAATTTCTTGAAGTTGTTGGCATAGAAGGCTCAACATACCAATTAAAAGGACCAAATGGCGAGGATGTAAAACTAAACCAATCTGAAATTAACGAAGAAGATGAATTACAAATAGGAGAAGAATATAGTTTCTTCATCTATCCAAACAGATCAGGAGCATTATTTGCCACACAAAATATGCCTGATATCACAACAGATAAGTATGCTTTTGTTAAAGTAATTAAAACAGACCGCGATGGTGCGCATGTAGATGTCGGTTTACCGAGAGAGGTATTAATTCCTTGGGTAGACTTACCAAAAGTAAAAGAAGTATGGCCAATACAAGGTGATGAGTTATTTGTTACTTTACGTGTGGACAGAGACAACAATATGTTTGCGCGATTAGCGACTGAAACTATTGTCGAACAAATGTACACCCCTTCATTTGAAAATGAAAAGCAAAACCAAGTTATCGAAGCTAGACCATATCGTCTATTAAGAATTGGTAGTTTCTTACTATCTAAAGATGGATATAAAATATTTGTTCATGAATCTGAACGTAAAGCAGAACCACGTCTTGGTGAAAATGTAAAAGTACGTATTATTGGCCAAAATGATAAAGGTGAATTAAACGGGTCCTTTTTACCATTAGCTCACGAAAGATTAGATGATGATGGGCAACGCATTTTTGATTTACTTGTAGAATATAATGGGGAACTACCATTTTCGGATAAATCAAGTCCTGAAGCCATTAAAGAAATATTTAACATGAGCAAAGGGTCCTTTAAAAGAGCAATTGGTCATCTTTACAAAAATAAAATTATTAACATTGAAAGTGGTAAAATAGCTTTGACTCAAAAGGGCTGGGACCGAGTAGAAAAATAGTCCACGAAGTTAAATGTAAAAAACTATTTACAACCAATAGTATGATAATACAGAAATAAAATATGATTAAATCAAATTATTCTTTATAGAAACCTCTATTATGTTTTTGTAAAAACTTTAAAACGTCATATAGAAATACACGTTATAACCTGAAAACACTACGGTAAAGTAGTTGTTTTCAGGTTTTTTTAGTTTTTATATTACAAACCCTGAATTTTTGTAATATATCACTCACATTATAAACACTGCTACCAAAGCATTTTTAGTACTAATACACATTATCATATGCAATATATAAACATTGTAAATAACAAAAATGTTTTCTTAACGAAACATTTACACTAACTATATTTCTATTTAATAAACATTATGTAGTATAGGAACTGTAATAAATACATATAACTTTTGGGTTATTCACTTATTAGGAGGATGTTTCAATGAAAAAATGGCAATTATTTGGTACTACAGCAATCGGCGCTTCACTTTTATTAGGTGCTTGTGGTGGCGGTAACGCAAACTCAGGTAAAGGCGAAGGAGAAGTAAAGGGCGATGGCTCTTCTACAGTAGGTCCAATCATTGAAAAACTAAATGAAAAATTTGCTAAAGATAATTCAGATGTAACAGTTTCTTCTGGTACTTCAGGAACAGGTGGTGGCTTTGAGAAATTCATAGCGGGGAATACTGATTTTTCAAATGCTTCTAGACCAATCAAAGATGAAGAAAAGAAAAAACTAGATGATAAAGGCATTAAATATGATGAATTCAAAATTGCTCAAGATGGTGTAACGATTACAGTAAACAAAGATAATGATTTCGTTGATGAACTTACAAAAGAACAACTTAAAAAAATCTACTCAGGCGAAGCAAAAACTTGGAAAGATGTTAATTCAGAATGGCCATCAAAAGAAATCAAAGCTTTCTCACCTGACCAATCACATGGTACTTATGACTTCTTTACCGAAGAAGTAATGGATAAAGGGGATATCAAGGCTGAGAAAAACGCTGATACAAACGTAATAGTACAATCAGTTCAAAACAATGAAAATGGTGTTGGTTACTTTGGTTACAACTTCTACGAACAAAACAAAGATAAATTAAAAGAAGTTAAAGTTAAAGATGATGAAGGTAAAACTACTGAGCCAACTAAGAAAACAATACAAGATGGTTCTTATGCTTTAAGTAGACCATTATACATTTACACAAATGAGAAAAAACTAAAAGATAATGAAGGATTCCAAGACTTTATGAAATTTGTACTTGAAGACAAAGGTAAATCAGCTGAAGATGCAGGTTTCGTAGCATTACCTGAAAAAGATTACAAAGAACAACAAGATAAATTAAAAGATATTATTGGTAAAGAAAGTAAAGACAGCAAAAAAGAAGAAAAATAATTTTTAATTAGATCGTTAAGGGTTGGGATTCTGGAATGGACACAAAGTAAACTTTGTACACTACTTTGTCATCACACTTCCAGTCCCAACTTTTTTAAATAATTGGGAGTTTACAAGAAGGAAGGAATTCACATGGCGAATAATAACCTCTCCGTAAGTGAAATGATAGCAAGAAATAATGCTAAAAAGAATGGTACGAGTGATAAAATTGCACCAATAATTTTAGGCATTATTGCAGTTTTCTCTATTTTAGCAACAATTGGCATCATCGTAACACTGTTAACAGAAACAATCACATTTTTTACACGCGTTTCATTAGCAGACTTTTTCCTTACAATGGAATGGAATCCGTTTTCATCAACACCTAAATATGGCATTTGGGCTTTAATCTTAGGAACGCTAAAAATTACAGCCATCGCTACCGTTGTTGCAGTACCGCTTGGTTTAGGTGCAGCATTATATTTAAGTGAATATGCTTCAAATAGAGCAAGAAGCATTATTAAACCAATATTAGAAATACTTTCTGGTATCCCGACAATCGTATTTGGTTTCTTTGCCTTAACTTTTGTTACACCTTTATTACGTTCTATATTTCCGGAATTAGGCAGTTTCAACTCAATAAGTCCAGGATTAGTCGTAGGGGTTATGATCATACCATTAATCTCAAGCATGAGCGAAGATGCGATGTCTTCTGTTCCAAACAAAATGCGTGAAGGTGCATTAGGTCTAGGCGCAACAAAATTCGAAGTCGCAACTAAAGTAGTGTTACCAGCAGCTACATCGGGTATCATGGCATCAATTGTTTTAGCTATATCACGTGCTATAGGCGAAACAATGATTGTGTCTCTTGCAGCCGGTAGTACACCAACTGCTTCTTTGGATTTAACTGGTTCTATTCAAACAATGACTGGTTATATCGTACAAGTAGCTACAGGGGACGCAACATTTGGATCAGATATTTATTATAGTATATACGCTGTAGGCTTCACATTATTTATTTTCACTTTAGTCATGAACTTATTATCACATTGGATCACAAAACGTTTCAGAGAGGAGTATTAATATGGCTGAAACAAACAATAGCAAAGTACTTGTCGATCAAAACACCGTTGAGAAAAAACTCTCTGGACGCTTATCCGTTAATAAAATTAATAAATGGGCATTCTTTGCTTGTACAATGATTGGTTTACTTGTCTTAGCAGCATTAATCATAGATACACTCTTTAAAGGCGTCGGGCATCTGACACCATCATTTTTCACAAGTTTCTCATCTTCAACGCCGTCGATGGCAGGTATTAAGGGCGCTTTAATCGGAACAGTATGGTTGATGATTACAATTATCCCAATTTCTATTATTTTAGGTGTCGGAACTGCAATTTATTTAGAAGAATACGCTAAAGATAATGCATTTACAAATTTTATTAAAGTTAGTATTTCAAACTTAGCTGGTGTCCCATCAGTAGTATTCGGTTTACTAGGTTTAACTATTTTTGTTCGAGGCATGGGCATCGAAGCTTTAGCGTTAAGTAATTCTATCTTAGCCGCTGCGCTGACAATGTCGTTGTTAATTCTACCTGTAATTATTGTTGCAAGCCAAGAAGCTATAAGAGCTGTACCTAATTCAATTAGAGAAGCTTCATATGGACTAGGTGGTAATAAATGGCAAACTATCCGTCGCATTGTATTGCCAGCAGCAATACCTGGTATATTAACAGGCTTTATACTTGCGCTATCTAGAGCATTAGGTGAAACTGCACCATTAATTCTTATTGGTATACCAACTGTTTTGTTACAGTTACCATCAAGCGTATTCGATCAATTCCAAGCTTTACCAATGGCAATCTACAACTGGGCTAAGTTACCTCAAGCAGAATTCCAAAACGTAGCTTCAGCAGGAATAATCGTATTACTAGTAATCTTATTATTGATGAACGCTATTGCAATATTCTTAAGAAATAAATACAGCAAAAAATATTAATTTAGTAATAGAACACAAGATTTTATCTAACTAGGCTATGAAAATGGGAATATGCTAACATTTTCGAAAATGTTAGCACATAGCTTTAAAAAAGGAGTTTTAATTATGACTAACAAACAAATTAAAGATAGAAATGATGATTTACAATCACATACGAATCGTAGCGACACACCTATAGCAACAATAGATCCAAACGCGTCGGAAAATAAAATACCTAATACGCAAAAAAATATTGTGTATTCTACTAAAAACTTAGATTTATGGTATGGCGAAAATCACGCTTTAAAAAACATTAATCTCGATATTTTAGAAAATAATGTAACTGCTATTATTGGGCCTTCTGGTTGCGGTAAATCAACATATATTAAAGCATTAAACCGTATGGTAGAACTTGTACCATCTGTTAAAACAGCAGGAAAAATTTTATATCGTGATAATAATATTTTTGATGATAAATATTCTGTTGAAAAATTAAGAACAAATGTTGGCATGGTATTCCAACAACCGAACCCATTCCCTAAATCAATTTATGATAATATCACATATGGTCCTAAAATTCATGGTATTAAAAATAAAAAAGTTTTAGATGAAATTGTAGAAAAATCATTACGTGGCGCAGCAATATGGGACGAATTAAAAGATCGCTTAGATACAAATGCATACAGTTTATCAGGTGGACAGCAACAACGCGTCTGCATTGCTCGTACATTAGCAATCGAACCAGATGTCATACTGATGGATGAGCCAACTTCTGCTTTAGATCCTATCTCTACATTAAAAGTTGAAGAACTTGTTCAAGAATTAAAAGAGAAATATTCGATTATTATTGTGACACACAATATGCAACAAGCAGCTCGTGTTTCTGATAAAACCGCATTCTTCCTTAATGGCTATGTAAATGAATACGATGATACTGACAAGATCTTCTCAAATCCTTCTGATAAACAAACAGAAGATTATATCTCTGGTAGATTCGGATAATTTAAATATGGCGATTATTAGACGCAAATATGAAGGCCAACTCGACGATTTAATCAAAGATTTACGTCGACTTGGTCTTCATGTATATCGTAATATTGAATACGCATTAACGTCATTAAGTGAAGAAGATCGTAACTATGCTAGACAAACTATAGCCAAAGATAAAGAGATCAATGCGATTGAAACTAAAATTAACGAAAAAGTTATCATGCTTATAACTAAACAACAACCCATTGCTAGCGATTTGCGTTTAATGATGGCAGCAATGAAAATTGCTTCTGACTTCGAACGTATTGGAGATAACTCAGCTAATATTGCTGAAATTAGACTTAGAGCTAAAATCATTGATAATTACGTCCTAACAAGACTTAACACAATGGGGAAACTCGCACTTTTAATGTTAAAAGATTTAAACGATGCTGTAAGAGACAATGATATTACTTTAATTAAAGAGATCATCGAAAGAGATGTAGACATTGACGATTTATATAAAAATATAGTCAATACGACTTATTTAATAGATAATGATCCTTTTGTAGCTGGCCAAGCTCATTTAGCCGCAAGATATCTAGAGCGTATAGGAGACCATATTACAAATATCGCTGAAAACATTTATTTTTTCATCACAGGTGATCGCTACGAATCATATAATAAATAAAAAAGGCTCAATAGTCGCACAGAAGTTTAGCACCTTGCGATTATTGAGCCTTTTATATCATTCTACAAGTTTTATGCTTGTTCAATTTCATCTGTAAGTTTTTCTAATTCATCCACTAGACTACCTATATAGCCAATTGTTGATTTTAAAGGAGCATCTGTACGGATATCTATATTAGCGATATCTGCAAGTGCTACAGGTGATTTACTACCACCAGCTTTCAACGTTTCTAACCAAGCATCAACTGCAGGTTGTCCTTCGTTTTGAATGCGTTGAGACATAACTGTACCAATTGTTAAGCCAGCAGAATACGTATAAGAATACAAACCCATATAATAGTGAGGCTGTCTCATCCATGTTAATTCTGTACCTTCAGTCAATTTAACACTATCACCAAAGAATTGGCCATATACATCTAGCATAATTTGATTGAGTACAGGAGCAGTTAATGATTCTCCTTTATCCACTTTATTATAAACTTCACGCTGATATGCTGCTTCTAATAAATGCGTAACCATATTATGATAGTAAGTCCTTGAAATAATTGAACCAATTACCCAACGCTTAAATTTAGGATTGTCACTATTTTTGAACAAGTAATTAGACATAAGCATTTCATTCATTGTTGACGGTGCTTCAACAAAATACATAGAAGCTTCTGATTCTAAATAATTCTGGTGTTTCTGTGCCAAAGTGAAGTGGCCAGCATGACCAAGCTCATGTGCTAGAACAAACGTTTCAGTCATTTTACCAGTCCAAGAGATAAATATATATGAATGTGAGGCGTAAGGACTTGCACAGTATGCACCAGTATCTTTACCTTTATTTTGAGCAAAATCTATCCATCTATCATTGTACGCTGATTCAACCATTTTTAAGTAATCTTCACCTAAGACTTCTAAAGCACCATAAATATATTGCTTAGATTCTTCAATCGAGATTTCTGGTTCATAATCCGGATCAATAGACACTTTCAAATCTTCGAACCCCATAACTTCTAAGCCATGAACACGTTTGATTAACTTAGCATATTTTTGCATAATTGGAGCTAAATCACTCATAATTACATCAATTTGGCGATTAAACATATCGCGTGTGACTTCTTGATCTTGTAATAAATAATCAATAACTGAGTCATAACCCCTTAAATCTGCTTCTATTTTCTCTTGCTGAACTTGCATATTGTATGTAGCGGCAGTAGTATGTTGATATTTACGTAATGCGTCGCTGAAATATTTGAAGCTTGTTTTTCTAAACGTTGCATCTGGATTATCTTCATATTCATTTTCAAATGTTGCATAATCTAAAGGATAGGCTTGATTATTGTGTTCAAAAGATTCAAAGTTTATGTCCAACATTTTAGTAGTGCCATATAACTCATATGCACTATCAAAAGTAGGGGACAAACTAGCTAATACTTTTTCAACTTCTGGTGATAATTCATGTGCTTTTTTAGATTTAACTTTAGTAAGAAAATGGGGGTATTTCGACATATTAATTAGTTCATTTAAATCTTGTTCGGATAAGGCTATAATCTCTGATACTACAAAAGATAACTCACTTGCAATTTTGCCATAAGATGTAGATAATTTTGCACTTAGTGTCTGTGATTGTTCGTTGGCTGTATCTACACTTAAGCGTAATTCTGCGTAATTAGCCATTCTGTCTAATTGAATTAATATTTCAGAATAGTCATCCAAAGCTTGTTCAATTATCTGTACATCTTTCAACTGGTTAACATATTGAGCGTTAAACGCCTTAGCTGATTTAATAGTATCTGTTAAAGTTTGATAAAATTCATCATCTGAGATGAATAAATCTGTAACGTCCCATGTTTCTTCTAATGGGACTTCTTTTCTGAACGGCAATGTTTCAGTCATTGAATCACTCCTAAAATTTATTTAGTATTCACAGTTAATTATACATGAAAGACCCTTAAGAAATACAACCGTAAGTTTAGTAAAATTTAAAGTAGGGAACAGTTATAAAATAGATTGACTACACATGAATCCGTAGATATTATTAAATTATACTCTCGCAGTCGGAGACTATTCATATGAAAATATAGTACAATTAATAAACACTACTTAAAACCACGTTTTAAAATATAAGGAGTGCAATAGATGACGATTTTTGATATGCCTAATTTTTTATGGATTTCAATTGTTGCAGTTATAGTCGTAACTGTTTTTTGTAATCTCGTATTAAATAAATGGTTTGCCACAGCTGTTCTAACATTTATAGTGTTAGCAATAGCCGCGTTTCTAATTCCTAATTTCCAAGATATTACATATGAGCCATTACTAGGATTTGCGGCGTTTATGGCTGTTCTAAGCTTAATCATTAGCTTTTTGATATGGTTTTCTACGAGAAATTGGAGACGTAAACGTCGAGAGAAAAAAGCAAAAAAAGAAATTCGTAAACGTGGAGGAATACCACAAGACGAAATAGAAAATTACAGAGAAAAAAGATAAACATTTATAAAAGGAATTGTAGCAATCTACGTTACGATTCCTTTTATTTTTTATGACTATTAAATAGGTTAGTGGGGGGTTATTTATAAGCTTTTTGTATTTGCTCTAGCTGTTCGATTGTTAAACCAATACCACCTTCACCGAAAAACCAACTGTTTGGTTCAAAAAGTGTAACATCATTATTTTTAATTGCTTTTGAATTTTTAATTACATCATTTTGTAATGCTTGAGGTATGACTTTATTCTGTCCATTAGCTTTTTTAGTTCTATCAATAACAAATAATTTATCAGGATTAATTTCATTTAAGTATTCATTAGAAATAAGTATGCCACTTGAATTAGCTTTCATTTGTTTATCAGCGTGTTTAATACCTAAATCTTTATTTAAGAAGCCTCCGAATCTTCCTGTAGAACCATATGTTTTTAATCCTTTATCATCAATATTTAAAAACAAGACTGATTGATCACCGATTAGTTGTTTTGTTTCAGCCACTTTGTCATCTAGTTGTGCAACTAATTTTTTTGCTTCGTTTTCCTTTTCAAAAATCCTACCAATATTTTCAGTGTTTTGTTTAATTGAATTTATGTAATTATCATTTTGTGGACTTACAAAAACAATTTTAACATTTGGAGCAGCTTTCTTCATTTCTTCCAAAGTTTTAGTATGCGCTTGTCTGAAAGAAGCAAAAATAACATCTGGTTTAGACTTTGCTAACTCATCATAATTAGGTTGCCCTGGATTACTAATATTTTTATATTTTTCATTCTTAAATGATTTTAGTCTATCTGGTAAAAATGAATCTCCTTGTCCTTTAGCAATAGCAACTATACGATTTTCTAATTTTAATTGTTGCATTATATCTAAAGCTCCGTAATCCATAACTACAACTCGTTTAGGATTAACAGGAACTTCAACAGTCTCATGTTTCATTTCGCCTCTATTATGGTCTTTAGTCTTATCTTTGAACTCATAAGAAGTTTTGATTTTAACTGTTTGTTTCGATTCTTTATCACTTTGACCGTTATTACAAGCACCTAAAAATAAAATACATAAAGCTGTTAATATAAATAATGTGAACCTATTCATATGTAATTCCTCCTTTAATTTAGAAGTTAATTATATATTAAATGAAAACCATTATCAATTAGACTTTTAGTAATTCTTAAGTATTATATGATATTTTTAGCAACTTCAAATGTTTATTGAGATTTTACAAAATTGCAAACAAATACATCTATAAAGAACAAACTAAACATTTAACTAATACTAGTAAAAATCAAATTCTAAATCCGTTATATAAAGATGGTTTTATCATATATGTAATAATTGCGTCTTGGCATTTAACAAATAGATGTACTAGAACAAAATACATAACAAGAGACAAATAACAAATGGATTTACATATGATGAAATAGGGTCATGAGCATAAATTATATTGAAATACCAATAACTTCCTATAATATATATTATGTAAACTAAAATGAATTTCAAAATTTTGTAACTTACATATGAACAATTTGCTTTAAATTATATTATTTACTTTACGTATTAAAACCTCGCTTATATATGCACATACTAATTATTGTTACTTAAATAATTAAACTATTTATCATTTTAAAATATTCGCTAGATACATACATAAACTTGCACATACTTTACATATCGTAATTCTTACCTAAGTGTGAGTTTGCTTAAAGTCATCAGTTTACAAGTTCACTCAAAGATCCACATTTGCACAAGCAATTATTCATTTACAGTATCTGTTTAAAATACACCGTATAACATCAAATAATACATAGTTGTTTATTTGCATTAATCGATTAACGATACACAGACATCTTATTTGATGCTCAGAAATTGAAATCTCAGCGTCAAAATTCAGGCAATTGATAGAAAAAATAATTTTACGTAAATGTTTACTTTAATATGTGATATTATACCTACTAGAACCTTCAATCCTTAAATAATGGTCTTGATTTTGCTATTACTTATATAAGGTTACATAACATAATTATAGTCTACTTAAAAATAGTGTTTTTTTCTCGTTTTTGGGTATATATTAATTAGTAAAAATTTTAGGAGTGACATTTATGAAGCAATCTTCAACTATTAAATGGTCCAGTTTAATCATCGGTGTAATATTTCTTGTTATCGGGGTATTTATTATAAGTTTTCCAGAAGAAAACTTATTTGCTATAACTTGGCTAATTGGTCTTTTATTTATAATTAATGGTTTTTTAGAAATATTTATAAGACAAGTAATCAAAAGAACAGCACAACAAAGTTCGACAATGCTTATATTATTAGGTATTTTTAATATTATCTTTGGTTTATTAATCTTGTTCAATGTAGTAACAAGTACGACGTTTATTGTTTATTTGTTTGCAATTTGGTTTATTATTAACGCAACTTTTAATATGTTTAATGTAACGCTTGTAGAAAAATCAAACAAAACTTTCCATATAATCTCAATTCTTTTAAATATTATAGCTATTTTATTCGGGATTATATTATTATTTAATCCGCTCATTGCAGCTTTCATTATTGCAATATTTATTAGTGCTGTGTTCTTTATTATAGGTATCAGCTATATTATAGATGCATTACATTAATCGCTTTTTATTTATCCAAGCAGCTATTATTTAGAGTAAGAATACATTTACAATCAAAAAAACACCCTAAACGCAATGGTTTAGGGTGTTTTTTTATATAATTTTTATAAAATAAAAAATATTTTTACTATAAAATTATTTTTATGTCCGAATATTGAAATTGTTTTACTCTATGCTATACTAAATTACGTGGAGTACAACCAGAAACGAACTTCTCAGACTATTCCACACTTTAGTTCACTGTTATATTGGAATGCCATCCTAATATAACCAACTTCAGAACGAAAGAAAGCATACTGACCAGGGCTTAACATCATCAGTATGCTTTCTTTTTTTATTATTTTCTAACCTTTTTTCTTAAATTATTCAGTGTATTAAACAACCAGTATTTCGATTTCTTGATTGGTTTGTAGAAGTCACCGATTAATTCTTCGATTTGTACATTAAAACCACGTTTAAAGCGATAAACTCCGTAATCCTCACTATTTTCAGTGAAATCACCTGATAGACCATAGAAATTATAACGCCCATATCCATGATCAAAACAATAATTCAACATAAACCAGTGCATCATATAAGGTCCCATATATTGGTTATATTTCTCTGAAGAACCACCTGAGAAATAATTTACTTCATACGCGTTTGCAAAGTATACACCTGCCGCTAGATTCAATATCGCCCCATCAGTTTGTCTTAATTCACTTGCTTGAAGCAATTCCTTTTTATCATGATCAATTTGTTTGTCTAACTCAGCAATTTTTTTCAATTGCTTATCTGATTTGTTTTCATTTTGCATCATTTGATCTCTACGCGCTTCTTTTTCATTAATACCCTCTTGCGTATTATTAATATATTCATCTAAATCAATATATGCCAATGGTACTAACGCTTTATCCCCATAATTATCAATAAAATTATAGAAATATTCATCTGTTTTTGAAACAAAACCAGCACGTTCTTCCGTTTCACGATAAAGTTCCAAGAATACACCAAATTCTTCTCTTGGTAATAATCTTACTTTAACACCGTAATTAATTGCTTTATTTATGTTTCGCTTACGTTGACTATCGAACTGTTTTTTTAAGGAAGCTGGTGTTTCACCATCAAGATTCAATACACCCATCCATCTCACTTGGCTTGATGTGTCATATTTCGTTGTAAAACCATGATGCGTATAGTTGTGAGATTTAAATAAATTCACTAATGCATCATTCTTATCTTGATTCGGTAAAGGATTAATATCTTTATCGTAAATTTGATAAATCCAATATGGATCCATTTTTACATATAAACAATTATGTTGTTGCAAATACGTATCTAATTCACGTAAATAAAAATCTACTAATCCCAAATCATTGTAATCCATCACTGGTCCACGATTTGAATAATAAACATAGCTTCCCATTGTAGGGATTTTAGAGAAAAGACTAGCAGCAATAACTTGATTGTCGTCATCTTTTAAGCCTAATAAAACAACTTGAAATCCATCTTCTTCTCTTGTCGCAATATTTTCTTTCACTTGAAAGTAATGACTCTCTAGTGCTGGATTCTGTACAAAATTGTCATATTCTTTGACAGTTAACTCTGTAAATTTCATTCTAGCTTAGTTCCCTTCTATTAAATGTTTATTTCTTTTTATCTTTAATTTTCTTTAATGTCGTATAAATTTTGTACATTGGTTTATTGATTGGTTTAATAAAGTCACCAACATATTCCACTACATCCGCATTAAACCCTTTTTTAAATTTAACTACACCTGCGTCTTCCGCATCTTCAGTGAAATGACCACTAATTCCATAAAAATTATATCTATCAATATTATGATCAATAGCATAGTTAATCATCTTCCATTGAATGGCATAACTACCAGCAAAATGTCTAAACTCATTCGACGTTCCACCTGCATAATACACAACTTCATAAGGATTAATGATGAAATATGCTGCTGAGATTGGTAGTTCATTACCATGTTTCTCTTGTAAAACTTTAGCTTCATCGATTTTTTGTTGATTCGCTATAAGTTGTTTCTCTAGGTTATCTTTTTTGTTATATGCTTTTTTATTTTCAGGTCTTTTCTCGATATCTTTTACTGCTTTATTGATATCTTTGCTTAATACCTCACGTTCAGCTTGCAATTCTTCAATATATTCATCGAAATCCATATAAGCCAGAGGTACTAGTACGCGGTTCTTGTAATACCTTAATCTATTATAGTAAAAATCATCGTCTCTATCGTCAAAATCTTTACTTTCAGATGTATCTTCCATGAACGAGCGGAAAATTGGCAACTCATCTTCCCCTAAGAACCTTACTTTCACACCATTTTTTTGTACTTTTTTAGTATTACGTTTACGTAAACTATCCATACCATTTAATACATCTTTAGCTGTTTTGCCTACTAAATCCAGTACAGAGTGGAATCTAATTTGAATAATTGAATCGAAACCAGTTAAAAATCCTTGGTGTTTATATCCAAGCTGTTTCATTTTATCGAAAACCCAATCATGTCCTGCATTCTCCAATACATCACCATCATGATTACGGTATTGATATGCTAAATAAGGGTCAACTCTTAAATAAAGCGCATTATGTTTTTTTACATATTTAGATAGTTCATTGAAAAAGTAATGTACTAATTCTTTATTTTCAAAATCTATAACCGGACCTCTATTAGTGTAAAAATACTTAAAGAACTTCATTACTGGCACCGCAGTTAATAAACAAGCTGCAATGACTTCATTTTCATTGTTTTTTATACCTACTAAATGTGTTTCAGTACTTTCTGCAATTTTCAATTCATAATTCCCTACCATTTGTGTGAAATGGCTATTTGGCATTTTATCTGTAAATGCACCAAACTCTTTTGCAGTTAAATTTGTAAATTTCATTTTTGTATACTCCTAATTGTCTATAATTCTTTTTCGAGTTAAACTTCAATCTTAATTATTATACAATATTCATTCATAAAACAAAATCAATACCCTGTCCACAATGCTTTATAATCGTGCTGTGTCTTACAATTATATCATTACTTCTATTCTAACAAAGTATTTATATTTAATCTTTCATCAGCATTATTTTAATTATTAAAAAGTGTTTTAATATTCAAGTATTGACCAAAAGTATCTTAATAACAATATTTTAAAAAACAATATTTCCCTTTATAATTACGCTTTTAACATAAACAGTCATGTATACATTTATCTGTGCTTATTTCTCCCTTCTTCAACTATATTTAAATTCAAATATTACTGTATATTAGTCTACTTCTTAAAATATAATAAAAACTGGGAAACTTAATAAGTCTCCCAGTTTTTATTTAGCACAAACAACTAATAAATTATCGTTGTGTTTATTTTAATGCATCGCGTAACGCTTTACCGATAGCAACACTTGATTGTGGATTTTGTCCAGTGATAAATTGACTATCTATTTCTACATGTTCGCTAAAGTTTTCTTTAGTTATGAACTTAGCACCTTGATTTTCTAATTCTGTTTGAGTTAAGAATGGTACTTTATTTTCTAAGCCCATTGCACGTTCTTCTTCATCTGTAAATGAAGTAAGTGTAACGCCATTAACTAAGAAATTACCTTGTTTATCTTTGGCGCCAACAAATGCACTTGGTCCGTGACATACAGATGAAATAATTTTATCTTCATCTTTAAAATCAGCTAATATCGATGATAATTGTTGATTGTGTGCATAATCAAATACTGTTCCATGACCACCAGGTAGATACACAGCATCGTACTGAGCTACATCTACTTCTGCAATACTAGGTACATCTTTAATTTTTGCTACAAATTCTGCATATTTATCAAGTTCGTTATTTTGTGTTGAGTTTGGATCTAAAGGAACTGCACCGCCTTCAATAGAAGTTATATCTACATCAATGTCTGCCTCTGTTAATATATTATAAGGCTCGCTCGCCTCTTCTAACCATAATCCTGTTGGCGTTCCATCTTCATATTGATCTCTGCTTGTTAGTATGAATAAAACTTTTTTACTCATTTTATATCACCTCTTTATAAAATAAGGATTATCATCGATACAATATATACCAAGAATCCTCTGATAATCTGTTACCCTTATTTTAACAAATCTATACATAAAATTATTGTGGAATTTTATTGATTAAGTGCATTTCTTATAGATTTCAAGTAATTCAACATATTTTTTTCACTATCATTTTCAAATCGTTTAACAATTTCACTACCTATGACTACACCATCTGATGCCTCAGTAATATCTTTAACATGTTCCGGTGTTCGTATACCAAAACCAGCAACTACGGGCACCTCAGATTTATCTTTTATTTTTTTAATTCTATCTTTTAGCTCTGGATGAAATTTACCATTTTCACCAGTTGTTGCATTCATCGTTACAGTGTATATAAAACCTTCTGCATCTTTAGCAATTTGATTACTTCGAGATTCAGATGTCGTCATAGCTATTAATGAGATTATTTGTGTCTTTCTTTGTGGATGGCGTTCTTTAAATTGTTGCACTAATTCATGTGGTAAGTCAGGGATAATTAATCCGTATACACCAGCACGTTCACATGCTTGTAAAAACTCTGATTCACCATAGTAATTGATGATATTATAATACGTCATTAAAACATAGTCACTTTGAATTTCATCACGATGTTTTGTGAGTTGATCCAAAATGAATTGTATATTCACACCTTCTTGAATTGCTTTATTACCAGCATCCATAATGACAGGGCCATCAGCTACTGGATCTGAAAAAGGCACCCCCACTTCAATAATATCGGCACCTACATTACTTAATGTTTTCACATTTTCAATAAAATGCTTATTCCCCATAACATAAGGTATAAATAATTTATGCATGTTTGTCACCATCCTGTTTCATATAATTTCTAATTGTTTCCATATCTTTATCACCACGACCTGATACTGTAACAACTAAGATTTCATCTGAGTTCATAGTCGGTGCTAATGTTTCTACATAACTTAAAGCATGTGCGCTTTCAATAGCAGGAATAATACCTTCAGCTTTAGTGAATCTAACAAGTGCATCCATCGCTTGTTTATCACTCGCAGTTGCATACTTCACTCTGCCGATATCATGATAATACGAATGCTCAGGACCAACGCCAGGGTAATCTAATCCAGCTGAAATAGAGTGTGCTAATTCAATTTGACCATGCTCATCTTGAATTAGGTACATCTTGGTACCATGTAACACGCCTTCTTTACCTTTATTTATTGCTAATGCATGTTTGTTAGAATCAAAACCTTCACCAGCTGCTTCGACACCATATAACTTTACATCCTCTTCCACAAACGGATAAAACGTTCCAATTGCGTTTGATCCTCCACCCACGCAAGCAACAATTGCATCAGGTAAGCGACCTTCAATTTCTTGAACTTGAGATTTGATCTCATTACCTATAACTTTTTGGAAGTCTCTTACAATAGTAGGAAATGGATCTGGACCTAACGCAGAACCTAATAAATAATGTGTATCTTCTACATGACTGACCCAATATTGCAATGCCTTGTTCACTGCATCGGACAGTGTTCCTTGACCTTCAGTTACTGGTTCTACTTTTGCACCTAATAATTCCATTCGAAAAACATTTAGTGATTGTCTCTTAATATCTTCTTCACCCATAAATACAACAAGTTCCATATCAAACAACGCAGCTACTGTTGCGCTAGCCACGCCATGTTGACCTGCACCTGTTTCAGCAACCAGTTTGTTTTTGCCCATACGTTTGGCCAACAGTGCTTGTCCAAGCGCATTATTTATTTTGTGAGCGCCAGTATGGTTTAAGTCTTCACGTTTCAAATAGATTTTGGCGCCACCTAATGATTCGGAGTATGACTTAGCATAAGTCAATGGCGTTTCACGACCTACATAATCTTTTAAATAACCATCGAGTTCTTCTTGAAATTTGGGATCTTCTTTTGCCTCTTGGTATGCCTGTTTAAGTTCTTGTACTGCTGGCATTAATGTTTCTGGTACATATTGACCACCATAATTACCAAAGAAACCAAACTCATCTACTTCTGTTTGGATGTTTTTTACCATAATTAATTAGCTCCTTTTACATGTTCTATTATTGATTGCATTTTACATTTATCTTTAACATTATTCGTTTCTATACCACTAGCAATATCATAGCCACTGTGTTGAAGTGATAATTTTTCTATCTTTTTAATATTCTCATAATTGATACCGCCCGCAATCAAATAATCAATATCATTAATAACTTCAAGTATTTCCCAATCATAAACTTTTCCTGTGCCACCATAGTTTTGTGATGGTGTGTCTATAATAAATTGGTCTATTACATGTTTATAATATTCAATTGCTGTCAGTAATGACTCACTATCTTTAGCTGGCAAAGCTTTAATAATCTTTATATCCTTACTTTTTTGTCTTATATATGAGATTGTGGCTAATGGTTCCTCACCGTGTAATTGAATTGATGTAATACCAGTTTCTTCTATTAAACTGTCTATCACATCATAATCTGGATTCACCAAGATAACTACCTTTTCCTTATCATCAGGGATAACTTCTGTAAATTGTCTAATGCTTTGAATATCAACAAATCGCTTACTTTTGGGAAAATGGATAAAACCCATAGCATCGATATCTAAATCTTTTGCTTTCTTCACATCAGCTAGTTGACGAAAACCACAAAATTTCAACTTCATTGCTTCACCTTATTTAATTTTAATCCTGGTAAAAACTGGCTTAAATCATCACATTTCATTAACGATTCACCAATCAGCAAACCATCTATACCCGAATCAACAACATTCGCTACATCTTGTTCATCACGAATGCCACTTTCTGAAATATAATAGTAACCATCTTTTTTATTTTCTAAAATTTCATTAGTATGCAAGACATCTGTAACAAATCTTTTAAGATCTCGATTATTCACACCAATAATTTGTGGATTTAGCTGATAAGCACGTGATAATTCTTCTTTATCATGCACCTCAACAAGTACTTCTAAATTTAATGAAGTTGCATATTGATATAACTCTTTTAATTGCTGATCGGTTAAGACATTGACAATCAATAGAATAATTGAAGCACCTGCTTTTTTAGCTACATCTATTTGTACTTTATCTACGACAAAGTCTTTACATAATACTGGTAAATCAGTTTGAGTAGTTAAGGATTGTAAACGTTCATAGCTACCACCAAAGTACTGCTCATCAGTTAATATTGAGACTGCGTTTGCTCCGTTTGCTTCATAATCTTTAACTTGCTGCGTTAAATCCCTACTAGGCAATTCATTTAATGTTGGGCTTTTAGATTTAATTTCTGCAATAACAGCTAAACGGTTTGATTCATCTATTTGTGCTTTAAATGTAGTTTTATGTGAAATATCTACATCATCAAGTGTTTTTAATTTTTCTTCATAATAGCCCTGTTCGAGCAAATCCTTTTTATATAATACGATTTCATCCAATATAGTCATACGTTTTTCCTCCCATTTTGTTATATTGTGCCAATGCTTCACCTTCATCAATCAATCTCTGTGCTTTACTTACGCCTTCTTGAATTGTACTCACTTGCTCTGATACATATAGTGCAATACCAGCATTCAATACAACGACATCTCTTTTAGCACTGCGATCTGTTCCATTTAGAATATTTTTAGTTATTTCTAAATTTTCAGCTGGTGTACCACCGATTAATTCTTCATTTGGCGCATAATCTAGTCCAACATTGTTAGCATTTAAAGTGTAAGTTTTAACACTATCATTTGCGTTCACTTCATATATAATATTGTCTCCAGACAAAGTTGCTTCATCCATACCATTAGCCCCATACACTACAATTGCTTTTTTACGCCCTAAATCTGCTAACGTTTGAGCAATTTTGTCTAATTTTGAAGTTTCATACACACCCATAACCTGATAATCTAATTTAAATGGATTTATCATCGGTCCTGTTATATTAAAAATCGTTGGATTACTCATATGTTTTCTTATAGGTTGTATTTGCTTCATAATTGGATATGTTTCTGTCGCACTCAAAAACGCTAAACCTGTATCGGCTAATTGACACGGTGTCTGTTCTACAGAAGTAGTTTGAATTTGCATCGCATTGAGTAAATCTGTACTTCCTGATGATGACGTAACACTCTTATTACCATGTTTAATAACTGGAACCTTGGCACTTGCGATTATAAAGGAGACAGTGGTTGAAATATTGAAACTATTAGATTTATCTCCACCAGTACCGCAAACACACATACTATTTGGATAGTAAGGCTGTTGATCATACATAGAATGTATCAAACTTTTAGCAATGTATGTTAATTCTTCTTGTGTAATTTCTTTTTCAGAAAACGAAGTTAAATATTCTATTTTCACTTCATCTTTCACATCTTCAGAAATAAGTAACTCAATAAACGCATTCATTTGTCGTTGATTTAGTGGTTTATATTGATTGAGTAATGTTTGTAATTCCATGATTTTCAACCTCCTCTACTATATTTAAAAAGTTTTTAATAATTTGTTCTCCAAATTCAGTTGCAAATGATTCAGGATGATATTGAATACCGAAATGTAATAACTGTAAATGTTCGAATGATTGAATACAATCATTCGTTTTTGCTGTAATTGCTAAAGATTTAGGCATCGTTTGTGGATTACTAATAAGTGAATGGTATCTCATTATTTCAGAATATTCTGGAATATCACTATATAACTTTGTCTCTTTTATGATTTGCATTTGATCTTTTTTACCATGCATAATATTTTCACTTTGGATTACATCCCCATTATGATAACAAGTTAACGCTTGCGCACCCAAGCACACACCTAATATAGGTTTATTTTCATAGTGCTTAATAATATTTATTAAATTATCTGTATCTAATGGATGCCCAGGACCTGGTGATATTACTATGCCTTCAACATCTAAATTATATATACTGGGGTCATCTGGATACTTAATAATCACTTCTTTGTGCTGTGCTATCATATTCACTAAATTATAAGTAAAAGAATCATAGTTATCGACAATTAATATCATGGTGATACCTCCAATAAACTTTTTGCTTTCAACTTCGTTTCTTCAAGCTCTTTTTCAGGTATAGAGTCAAATACCACACCGCAGCCTGCTTGAACATTCACATGCGTCTCATCAATCATCATTGTTCTTATTGCTAATGCAAAATCTAAATCATGATTACAATTAATATAACCAATACCCCCACTATAAACGCCACGCTTATGTGGTTGTGATTCATAGATACGTTGAATCGCTCTGAGTTTTGGTGCACCCGAAACCGTGCCTGTTGGCAATAAACTCGCAATTACAGTCATTGGAGAATAATTATTTTTTAATTTGCCAGTTACTTCACTCACGATGTGCATTACATGTTCATAGCGTTCGATTGTCATTAGTTTTTGGATTTTTGACGTTCCTGTTTGACTTACTCTATGAATATCATTGCGTCCTAAATCAACTAACATACTATGTTCACTTAATTCTTTATCATCATTTTTCAACTGCGTTTCATTTAATTTATCCTCATCTTCGGTAGCACCTCTTTTAATTGTTCCAGCAATTGGATTAGTGATTACCGTTTCACCTTGTACCTTTACAAAACTCTCAGGCGAACTTCCAACAATAATAGTTTCATCCATATTCATATAATACATATATGGACTTGGATTTTGCCGTTTGAGATTTTGATAAAGTTGATACGACAATTGTTGTAGCTGTTGTCCAAAAAAGTGTTCGTAGCTATAAATAATCGATGGTACTACTTGGAACATGTCTCCTTGTTGGATAAGTGTTTTCATATGTTCAACCGTTTTAATAAATTGTGTTGGTGCCATATTAGATTTTATTTCCTTCTCTGTTAAAGAATGTTCGATTTGTGTTGGATAAATATTAATTTTTTGCAATTCTGCCACACGACTTTGCACACGTTCCTGTAATTGTGAGTCATTGTCATTGGAAAATAAGTTTGTCGCTATAACATATAAGTGCTCTTTATAATGATCAAAAATATAAACATCCTCTACCATATAAAACTTCGTATCGTGTTGTGGATGGTCTGTTAATTCAATTTGCTTTAGTATCGGAAATTCATGTCTCACTAGATCAAAACTACATGAGCCTACGAACCCTGATATAAATGGTAATTGTGCCAATATTTCGTCATCTATATCCGTTTTGTATTGGTCAATCAGTTCCTTCATCTTGTCATATGGTTGGTTACGTTCTATGTTTATCCCGGTTGGTGTTTCTACAGTCATTACGTCATTATCTAAAGTAATAGCCCCATACGTGTCGAATATGACAATGGAATAACGCCCTTTTAATTGAGATTGATCTGAACTTTCTAGAATTATTTTATTATTTCTTAATCTTGCTAGTGCTTCTGGGGTAACTTCAGCATTTAATTTTTGATATTGTACTTTCATATTACTTTCCTCCTTATAAAAAAATCAGCATCCTTAAACAATGTTTAAGGACGCTGACGCGCGGTACCACCTAAAATTAGTAGATATCTATTTTATTAAAAATCATCTACTCTCTCTTTGTTTATTCATTTTTAATCCAACAAAACCCAATTTCAGTATATGTAGGTGTTAGTTCTCATCAACCACTAACTTTCTGCAACTACCTAATCATCACTTACTTCATTTTGTCTTCCGATTCAGTTCAATTTTAATATAAAAAAACACCACACTAACGCATACTGTAAGGACGCGTTACCGTGGTGCCACCTTAGTTAACAAATTTATTGTTCACTTTAATTGCTATTTAATTTTCATTTAAAAGCCCAATTCACAATATATGCAGTGCTAATTTCCATCAACCATTAGCTTTCTTATTGCTACATCACATATTTGCTACGTTATCTTTCAAATGGCAACTTTTGTTGCGATTAGTAATTAAGTAAAATCCTACTAGTATAAATCGAATTTGTCAACATTTAAATTTAATTCTATAAATTTCACTGTCGTTTTCAAAGGTGTGTCAGTTATTAAAAACCTTATATTCACAACTTTTATCGTAATCTATCTTCGTTATTTTGATATTTTTCATAATTATCTTTCGGTGCTACTTTCTTGATAATATTTGCACCTATTGCAAATATTATCAAGAATATGATTGGATGATATGGTATCTTATGATCTGCAAATGTTACATAAGCAGCATATAACAATACTAAAAGCCAAAATATAGTAAATAGTATAGCCCTCAAACTTGGTTTTTTCATAGTTTATATTCTCCCACATTGCATTTTCATTTTTACAACAAAATTTTATTTATAATTCGTTCTAACTACTTACTCTCCATTTTAAAGCTATCATAGTAAGATGCAATAACTAAAGTGAAAACTGTGGTCATATACCGTGAAATATAATCTTAAAAGTAATGATTTCATTTCTGATTTCACTTATTTTTAACCTTTTCTTTGGCTTAAACAATAATTCGCATTATTCCTTCAGTGTATACTTAGATAAATTTCTTCATAGATACAATATGTAATGACTTCTTATTTGGCTTATCAATAGTATAATAATCAAATATAGAATAACCTATATCTTTATAAAGACTAACATTTCTTTTTATATTCATACGAACTTTGCATATAATTTCTGATATATCTTCATTTTTTGCATATAGTTCTAATGACTTTAACAAATGCTTTCCTACACCTTTTCCTTGGTATAGAGGATTTACAGATAGACGATAAAAATTCATTTTATATTGTTCTATTTTAAATCTAACCATTGCCACTGGCTCATCTGACTCATATGCAATTAAAGCTTTTTCTCCTTCTTGCGATAACGCTTTAGCAATATTGCTCTCTGTTTCTTCTAAAGCGCTAGACGGCATTTTATCATTTTTGTATTCTGAAAATGCTTTAATCATCAACTTATGAATTATAGGTGCATCAGAAATCGTTGCTTCCTTAAAGTACATATTTATTCATCCCCCCCTCTTCGACTAGAAATCGTTATAAACAATTTGCTTCACATTATTAACTGCTGTTGTAAAGGCAGTGCCAAATACTCCATTTCAAAATACTATAATTTAATATAATTAAATAACTATAACGCTTACAAGTTAAATAATTTGATGTATTTTATGATAGTTCCACTACAACACTTAATTTCATTAAACTACGAATTACACATATACGAAAAATTGTATACTTTTTGTATAACTCCTTATATTATTCAATCCTTTTTTAATAACCTCACTCTAGTGAAACATTATTTCACTAAATTCATTTATTCAATTTGCATTGGACAATCTGTTTAAAAATATTACTTTCCAAGCACAATAAACAAAATTAATTTATAAATTGTGCAATTTTTATACTAAATACTTATATTATTTGCTAATATGAATACATAATATATTTCATTCTTACTGGGAAGTTGAATTTTATTTAATTCATTAGAATAAAAATATGATATGAATGTGTTGTTTATTTATTTCAAAACATAAAGGAGGTTCTTATAAAAGAAAAATTTCTATAAAGTAAATTTAACGATGATTAATTAAAAATTCTACAAGGCAAAACATAGAAAATACTGTTTACTATTACTAAAGGGAAATTAAAGCCTCGAATCGAAGCATTATGTTAAATTTTATATTGTTCATAATATAAAATTATCTTGATTAAACGGGGTTCTTATTATTTAAGGAGTTTAAAATAATGATATATACAGTTACAAGTACACTTCCTCCAGTGCACGGCGGAAGAACAAAATCTTTATTGGGAAGAACAAAATTTTTAGATGAAGAATTAGGTCTCCCTTCCACAATATTAACTACCAATTACAATCCTAATTATAATGATGTATATGAAAGTTTTTTTAAAGAAGAGAAAGTCACTGAAAACATAAAATATGAAAATATATACGATTGGTTAGCAAATTATGAGTTACTAACATCACCTCGAAGCAAAATACTAAAGAAAATCAAATATATAGAAACTCCACTTGAAATGAACGATTTGAAATATAAGTTTGGGAAAACTAATAATATTGTACGTTACTACGATAGTGACGATTCATATGTTTTATATAGAAGATATTTTAAAGACAGTAATATATTAGAGTTTGAAGACTTTATGTCTCCTATTAGTAAGAAGAGAATTCAGCGTTGGCAATATAACAATTATGGAGTATTACATAAAAAAATCTACTACTCTCCTAATAGTTATAAAAAAATTGCCGAAGAATTTTTTGATGCAAATGAAATAATTTATTGTAAGAAATTCTTTGAAGATAATGATGCTAACAATGTAATTCAAATACAAACTTATAAGGACGATCGGCCACACAAAACATTTAAAACTGAAAAACAATTATTCCAGTATTATTTTGATAACAAATTCAGTGAAAATGATACAGTGTTTTGTGATGCTAGATTACTTGATAAACCATTACTCAACAAAAAAATCAACACTAAGAATATACTTGTTTTCCACAGTAGTCACATGAATGCTGATAAGGTTGAACAATCCTATAAATTTGCACTAGAAAACCATCATAAAGTATCTAAATATTTACTTTTAACTAATAAACAAAAAAATGATATACAAAACGTTAGCAATATTAGCTCAGAAAAAATTTCTGTAATACCCCACTTTATAAACTCTAATCCATATTCTAATAATGTAGTGAAAGAAGATAGGTTTGTGTTTATAGGAAGAATTGCTGAAGAGAAACAAATTGATCATATACTAAAAGCATATTCTAAGTTTTTAGAAAGTGGTTACAATACTTCATTGGATATTTATGGACGAGGCGAATTTGGTCAAGTTTCAGTAATTGAGAATTTGATATTCGATCTTGGCATCCAAAACAAGGTGCATATTCATGGTTTTACAAATGATCCCTCATACGAATTTCAGAAATCTAAGGCTTCACTGTTAACAAGCTCCTTTGAAGGATTCGGCCTGTCTGTAATGGAAAGTATAAATGTGGGGTGCCCTGTCATTTCATACGATGTAAAGTACGGACCCTCTGAAATAATTAATCATGGTAAAAATGGCTACCTTGTAGAAAAAAACAATATAGAACAATTAACTAAATATATGATAGATATTATTGAAAATCCATTAACCAATGTTAAAACGAAACCTGAATTAACTTTTGATAGCGCCAAAAATAATTATAAACAGTTATTTAGCTCAATAGGCTATAACTTATAATTTTATATTAAGAGATTGCATATATGAATCCTTAGATAAATTGAGATTGTTAATATGAAATTTTAAAATATCTTTAATAAAAAACTCATATTTTAACAAATCATTTCTACTTAATATAAACCATTATTTCTAAATACTATTTTTAAGATAAAATTAAAGACCACCACCTATATAAGGCGTGGTCTTTTTGTGTAAATTGTAGCAATAAATCATATGAACTTTGTGCGTATGTTTATTATCAATAATTACTCATATTTCAAATTAAATTAAGTCTTTTCCTTCTATCTTATCTAATTCTTTTCCATTTTTTTCTTTTTATCTTTTTGTGCGCTATCCCATTGGCCAAGTAGAAACAACAATCCTATAAAGCCAAATATTATAGCTCCCCATATATTTAACCCCAGCTTTTCTGTTAAATATAAATAAATAAGAACGATTACAAATATAACAGGCACGATTGCCCCCACCATTTTATTTCCTGTTCTAGATAAAAAATATTGAATTGCTAATAACACCGCATAAAATATTGCTGGTGATAGTATTGCTAAATTATTCATGACAAATCAAGCTCCTTACTATTTAAAAAATGAAAAGTAAATTTTAATATAATCTTTGCTAATAATTTACTTATAGCCTTCTATAAGTTTCATAACAAGACTTTTTATATCATCATTATTGTATAGGAGCTAAACAATATGCATGAAGTAGTGCTTGAGTTGCTTTTAAAGAATCTATATGCGTACGCTCTAGTGCATGTGAAGATTCAATGCCTGCACCAAACAAACCATGTCTGATATCAGCGCCTGCCTTTAATGCTGCAGAGGCATCTGACCCATAATATGGATAAATATCTACTTTATATGGGATATTATTAAGTTGGCATAAATTAACTAATTGTTCACGTAATGCCTTATGATAAGGTCCTGATGCATCCTTCGCGCAAATCGATACTGTATATTCATCGGATGCTTGACCATCACCTAAAGCCCCCATATCAAATGCTATAAAATCAACAATTTTGGGTGAGATTGAAGCATTTGCCCCATAACCAATTTCTTCATTGTTTGAAATATAGAATTGTGTAGTATGAGGTAGTGTTAAGTTTTCGTTGTTAATTGTTTTTAAAAACTCTATAATCATTGCAACACTTGCCTTATCATCTAAATGACGGGATTTTATAAATCCTGATGGTGTGATTTGAGTTCTTGAATCAAAACTTATAAAGTCTCCTACTTCTATACCTAAACTTTCAGTATCTTCTTTTGACATTACCTTTTCATCTAATCTGACTTCCATATGTTCAACATTTCTTGATATGTCGTCATTATTTCTATACACATGTACACTCGTCTCGTGTAAACAGATGGTACCGGTAAAAGTTTGGCCTGATGAAGTTTCTATTTCACAATATTCTCCTTCAATAGCGTTATAACTAAAACCACCAATTAAATCCAAGGCTAATCTGCCATCTTCTTTAATTTCTTTTACCATAGCGCCAAGCGTATCAACATGTGCAGTGATACATTTTTGTGCTTCATCGTTCTCACCTTTTACAATGATTAATAATGCCCCTTTGTTCGTCAGTGTTGTTGTATAACCTAAATGTTCAACTTCATCTTTAACGTAATTAATTGCCTTTTCTGCGTGTCCTGATGGGCTATTAATTTCTGTTAATGCTTGAATTGTGGTAAAAATTGATTCAGTCATGCAATCCCCTCCTAATATATGTAAGTCTATTTTAACTTTTATCTTCGAAAATTGGTATAATTGTACGAAAATCCTTAACAGTTATAACTAAAATAAACTTGTTTAATTTTTAATTAAATTTAGTATCCTTTATTGAAATCAACTTGATTAGATACTGATTCATTATTTTCTAATTTTTTCAATGTGTTACAAAAGCATGATATGGCATCATCGATATCTGTTAACGCTGAAATATGAGGCGTAATCGTAACATCTTCCCTTTCCCACAACTCAGAGTTCTCTGTTAATGGTTCTGACTCAAAGACATCTAATACAACATGCCTTAATTTCCCTTCATTTAAAGCGTCTAGTAAGTGATCCGTATCAACTACTTTCCCTCTACCTACATTTATAAAATAGGCATTGTTTAAATAATTAAAGTGATGTTGATTTAATAGCTTTTCTGTATCTTGTGTTAATGGTAAGGTACTAATTATATAATTTGAGCGTTCAAGTATTGTATGAGCATTTTCTATATTACTTATTTGATTAAAATAGGCTTTATCTTGACCACTATTTGAAATGCCATTTACAGTCGCCCCAAATGTTGAGAATACTTCTGCAATCTTTTGGCCTATCTCACCTGTACCTAGTATTGTTATGGTTTGATCTTTCAATGAACCTGGTGATTTAACAGACCAAACTTTAGCTTTTTGCTGTGCTTTAAATTGGGAGTGATATTGTAAATCAGCTAATATATAACTCAAGCAATATTCGCTCATTTTTTCTCCGAAATCACTGATTGTTCTAGTTAACAGTGTATTGTCCCAACCAGAAATGGCTAAATAATTATTCACACCTGCATTAAATGTGTGCACCCATTTGACTTTAGAAGGTTCAAAATTTTCATTAGGAGCAAACCCTACATATGTATCTGCCCAGTTCATATCCTCTTGCGAAATGACATCGGTCGATTTAAAACGTAAATTATACTGCTCTAGCTGTTTCAAATATGGCTGAAAATCAAATTCGTGTGGACCTGCAATTAAAATGTTCTCTATTTTCAAATTTTACACTCCCTTTATTTTTTGAATATCATTGTAAATAGTCATATTTACAAATTATCACTATCCTTATCATTTATTACGTTGTACATTGTTTACTTTCTCTTACTTTAGCATAATTCTATTTGGTTTATGTTCTAATGTTTTACATATTCATTTCTTATCTATTTGTGTTAAGTAATATTTCGTATTGTCAGCTCTAACAATTCATTTCCAATAATATTATCACCATGATTTTAAAGTTCGTAAAATATCATTAGTGGTGAAGCAAAAATTTCATCACGTATTGCGTATTAGTAATACCTACTATACAATATTACTATTCTGAAAATTTTGATAGAGGTGATTCGCTTAATGAAACAAATACTTTTCGTTGGGCTCGGCCTAATCGGCGGCAGTCTAGCGAGTAATTTAAGATACTATCATAATGATATAGAAATTACAGCATTTGATGCTGATACATCTCAATTAGATAAAGCTTTATCTATTGGTATCATTGATTTTCAATCGACAGACTATAAATCAAGCGTCGAAAATGCAGATATCATTATATATGCAACACCCGTACAACAAACAATAAAATACTTACAAGAATTACCAAGCTATCAATTAAAGAAAAACGTTATTATTACAGATACTGGTAGTACAAAATCAACGATTCAACAGTATGAACAATTTCTTTTAAAACGTGATATTCACCTTATCGGTGGCCATCCAATGGCTGGGAGTCATAAGTCTGGTGTACTAAATGCTAAAAAACATTTGTTTGAAAATGCTTTTTATATACTCGTGCATAATGAACCAGCTAATGATCTAGCTTTTGAAGAAATCCAAGATCTATTGAAAACAACTGATGCTAAATTCATTTCAACAACTGCAGAAGAACATGATTTTGTTACTGGGATTGTCAGTCATGTCCCTCACATTATCGCTTCAAGTTTGGTTCATTTAAATGCTCAACATGTGGATGATTCTGCTTTAGTGAAAACATTGGCTGCTGGTGGTTTTAGAGATATCACTAGAATTGCAAGCAGTAACCCAATTATGTGGCGTGATATTACAGTTGAGAATAAAGACACTATATTAAGCATCTTAAAAGAATGGAAAGAGCAAATGGGAGAAGTTATATCGTTAATTGAGCGTAATAACGCCGAAGACCTTCATGCTTTCTTTAATGATGCTAAAACTTATCGTGATGAACTTCCCCTTAAACAACAAGGAGCGCTTTCTGTGGAGTATGATCTATATGTCGATATTCCAGATAAACCAGGTATGATTAGCAAAGTGACAAACATTCTGAGTTTACATAATATTTCTATAAGCAACCTTAGAATTTTAGAAGTTCGCGAAGATATATACGGGGCATTGCGTATTAGTTTTAAAAATCCTGATGACCGTAAAGCTGGCGCTGAGGCACTCAATGATTTTGATACTTATATTGGTTAATATATGAAATTTTATAAGTGGGGCTACGAAATCATTTTTCGTAGCCCCACTAGTTTAATAGTTTAAACAATGGTTTTTAGGTTTATGTGAGCTATTGCTCATTCATAACTCCCACTATCTCAACTAAATTGAGAAGTGAGACTTTACATTTTATGGCCTGCCATAAGACCAAGACGACCATGTTTTGTACCTGCATCTGTATAAGATACCGCTCTAGATACAATTCCTCGTCCAAATTTCCGATGTAAGGCGTCTATAGTTTTAGCTAGCTTTTCATTTCTTTTTCTTTCGTACTCATCAATAAATAAATTCAATTGTCTATCTTTCTCATCGATGAACTGAGTTAAAGAAATACTTACTGTACGAAATAATGCATAATGGTCACATAATTCATCTGCAAAACCTTCAACCACTTTGTACATGTTATCTTCTAGATTTGTTGGATCTTCTAACGTATACTGTTTGCTTACACCACCTTCATCACTGTAACCAAATGAAAAGTGAATCGTCTTAGCTAATTGATTTCTTCCTCTAACACGACTAGCAACATCCTCAATCAATTCACGCATAACTACTTTGGCTTCGCTGTACCGATAATCTCGCATGAGTATTTGACTCTTACAAATA
Source organism: Staphylococcus xylosus NJ (assembly GCF_000338275.1). Taxonomy (GTDB): domain Bacteria; phylum Bacillota; class Bacilli; order Staphylococcales; family Staphylococcaceae; genus Staphylococcus; species Staphylococcus xylosus_B. The sequence continues at coordinate 357,674 of NZ_ANMR01000043.1, read as the reverse complement.
GATGGATTCATCACTTTATATTTATCTCGCACTCTACTTTCATCAATTCCATTTGCATGTAAATGTAAATCGATACCAACGACACCTAAGTCTCTTTTTAAATACGTATAAGAATAATGTGCTAGGTCGCCAACAGTAAAAATTCCTCTTTTATTCAATTTAGCCTCTGTTCTTCTGCTAATCCCCCAAAATTTGCTCAATGGTTGAATTGGCCAAAGTTTTTTAGGTACATCTTGATAACGCCATTCTGCAATTAAACTATCGTTATGTTTGGCTTCTATATCCATTGCAATTTTACTCAATAACATATTTGAGCCTATGCCTATTGAACAATTAATACCTGTTGCTTCTTTAATTTCAAGTTGTAATTTTTGACAAAATGAATGAACCGTACTACTAAATCTATGATAACTATTCGTCACATCCATAAAGAACTCGTCTATACTGTACTGATGTAAGTCTTCTGGTGCAATATATTGCAATGCAATTTTTGATATTTCTATAGAAACTTCCAAATATTTTCGCATGCTTGGATTAATTATATAAATGTCATTTCTATGTGGTATTTCAAATAATCTAGATCCAGTTTTGATACCTAGTGCTTTTAGTGGTCCTGTGGCAGCTAATACTACTGAACCTTGTCTTTTAGTGTCAGCAACCACTGCTAATTTTTCAGTAGTAGGGTCTAATCCTTTTTGAATACAAGATACACTCGCAAAGAAACTCTTTTGATCTATACACAAGATGTCTCTTTCTTCCACTAGATTATAATCATACATATCAAACAACCTCCCTGAATTAACTCTATTATATACGAACGCATGTTCTTAATCAATATAAAAAGAACATGTGTTCCTGTTGCCTATTTTTATAATTTTTCGAATTTTCGTGATATAATATCTTTAAATTATTTTAGGAGGAATTACATATGCCAATCGTAAATGTAAAATTATTAGAAGGTCGTTCAGATGAACAACTCAAAGACTTAGTAAGTGAAGTAACAAATGCAGTTGAAAAAACAACTGGTGCTAATAAAGAAGCAATCCAAGTAGTTATAGAAGAAATGAAATCATCACATTATGGGGTTGCAGGAGTTAGAAAATCTGACCAGTAGTAATAATCATTCTATTACAGAATATAAGCTCATCTTGTCTAAAAATAAGAATCTTGCACCAAAAAATAGAGCAAAAATCCAATTTTTTAAAAAATATTTCACCATCCTATCTCTGAAGATAAAAGATTTACTTGAGCTATTACTCATGCATAAGTCCCACTAACTCAATAAATTGGGAAGTGGGACTTTATGGTATAATAATGAAGTCGCCTATCTCTCAGGCGTCAGTTCGACGTAGAGAGGAGGTGTATTATTTGTTAATCTTTTTCGTTCACATCATTGCGCCAGTCATCAGTGGCTGCGCCATCGCATATTTTACTTACTGGCTAAGTAAACGCGATAGATAACTCATAGGCGACAATAGCCAACACTATAAAAAATCCCCCTCACTATGACAGTAGCGAGGGGGATTGGTGTATTAATGCTAATCTTTTTCGTTAAATCTATTATAACATCATACTGCGTAAAAATGCAAAAACTTCACCATTCTATACTTCTTGCTAAATATATTTACTCGAACAGACTAACGAAATATGATAAAAATCAAGTACTGAATTACTTCTTTGTCTCACACTTACATAGCAACAATACTATTCATCCAAGAATTTCTTAACTGCTTCTTTGTTTTTCTCTTTATCAATTTCTAAAGCACTGCCATCCGTTGGTGACTGGATATCTTGATAAGTACCCTTAATTGGTAATGTTATAGAATCTACATTCTTATCGCCACGAATACCGAAATTCAACCCTGATTGCACCAATGCAGAATCCGGCATATTGGTGTTTAAATAGCCTCTTAAAATACCTGCAACTCTAGGTAACTTGAGAATTGAATCTACACTCACAAGTTCCTCTTTTAGCGATTGCATCACTTGTTGCTGTCTACGGACACGTCCAAAATCTCCTTCAGGATCATGTCTAAATCTAGCATAACCTAAGAGCTCTTTACCATTTAAACGATGATGACCTTTTTTCAACGATACGCCAATATTTTTTGACATGTCTTTTTCAACGTCTATCGGTACACCATTCGGTTCCAGTTCATCTATCATTTTTTCAAAACCAGTGAAATCTAAAACAGCGTAATATTCAGGATCAATACCTAAATTTTTCTTCAACGTTTGTCTTAATAATTCTGGTCCGCCGATGGAATATGCAGAGTTAATCTTATGTTGCCCATTTCCTGGAATGTCAGCATAGATATCACGCATTACAGAGACCATCTTCATCTTTTTATTAACATAATCGTATTGAGCAATCATAATAGAATCTGTTCTAGAAATACCACCGTCTTCGGCGTCTGCTCCTAATACCATTACCGTAATCTTACCGTCATTTTTAGCGGCACCATTAAATTTTTCTTGCTTTAATGTTTTCCCGTGGTCTTTTGCATAATTAATACCGGAATTGTAACCATGTACTGCATAACCTACGATAATTGCTAAAATCACAATAAAAATTAAAATGATTATTGGTAATTTCTTAATCCGCTTCTTCTTAACCCTACGCATAGGCGCTTCTTTAGTGTTGTTGCTTGAGTTTGTATTACTTCTTTGTTTGTCTTCATTCATTAGTATCAACCTTATATCTTCAAAATTGCACTGCTATGTACTATAATTAACATATATTAAAGTTATATAAAAAGAGTATAAAAATCAAGTGATATCTTTATATATGGTACTAAGGTCTAATACGGAAAGGATGTTAAGCATGAATATTAATAAAGCATACTTCGCTGGAGGTTGCTTTTGGTGTATGGTTAAACCCTTTGATACATTTGAAGGCATAGAAAAAGTAACCTCTGGGTACATGGGAGGACATGTAGATAATCCTTCATATGAACAAGTCAAAAGTGGTAATACCGGCCATTTGGAAACTGTGGAAATCGAATATGATGTCGCATTGTTTTCCTACAACAAATTATTAGAAATTTTCTTTTCTGTAATAGATCCCTCTGATGAAGGCGGACAATTCCAAGATAGAGGTTCACAATACAAAACTGCTATCTTCTACACAAATGAAGATCAAAAAGAACTGGCAGAAATTTATATTGAGAAATTAAAGGATACTATGGATAAAGACAAAGCGATTGCAACACAAATTCTACCCGCTTCTACATTTTACGAAGCAGAAGCTGAACATCAAGATTTTTACAAAAAGAATCCTGAGCGTTATGCAAAAGAACAACAAGAGCGTCAAAAATATGAAAAAGGCTTAGACATCTAATTTACATCAAATCCTTTTATTAACTTCATTGAAATGGTAGTAACTTTAATTTTATAGTCAATTTGTGTCAACGCAATAACTGAAATAAAGCTATTTATATAAATTTTAAAGCCGGAGTAGTGTTTGCTACATCCGGCTTTATTATAGATTATTATCAATTAATTTTGTTTTTTCATTTCTAATGGAATTTTGTTTTTCTTCTCTACTTTCTTACCATCAAATAAATTCATTACTGTTTTAATGCTTTCCTCTCCCATTAAATGAGGTTGTTGCGCAACAGTAGCATATAATTTATTGTTTTCTACCGACTTAATTGCATCCTCGTTACCATCAAAACCAATAACTTTGATACCCTTATTACCCACCGCTTCTACAGCACCTAGTGCCATTTCATCATTTTGCGCAAAAATAGCTTTGATATCTGGATGTGCTTGTATAATGTTTTGCGTCACATTCAATCCTTCTGTTCTATTGAACTTAGCACTTTGCTTCGATACCACATCAAGTGATTTATCTGCTACATTATGGAATCCTTTACCACGTTCTCTCGTTGCACTTGCACCAGGTATACCTTCTAATTCAGCAACTTTCGTATTTTTACCGAATTGCTCTACAATTAGTTGGCCACCCATTTCTCCACCTTTAACATTATCTGAAGCAATAAATGATGCTACTTCCCCTTTAGCAACTTCTCTATCTAAAGTAATTACTGGGATATTTTGATCATTCGCAATTTGTATACTACCCGAAATCGCATCTGAATCTGTTGGATTAACGATAAGGTAGTCTACGTTTTGTTGAATTAAATCATCTATGTCATTTGATTGTTTTGCTGCATCATCTTGTGCATCGGCAAATTTCACTTTAACGCCTTGTTTTTTTGCTTCATCCTCAATACCATCTTTTATTTTTACAAAAAACGGATTATTTAACGTAGATATACTAACGCCAATGACAACTTCAGATTTTTTCTTGTTTGATTTATCCTTGTTATTATTTTCTAATGGAGATTCTAGTGAACACCCTGCTAAAAGTAACAATATTGCAATAGCACTAATAAATACCTTTTTCATTAAATGACCTCCTCTATGATTTATTCTTTCTATCTATTAGCACTGCAATAATAATTACAACACCTTTAACGACTTGTTGATAAAATGAAGACACACCCAATAGGTTTAAACCATTGTTTAGAACGCCTATAATAAGCACACCGATTAATGTGCCAAGAATGCGTCCTTTACCACCTGTAAGTGAAGTACCACCAAGTACTACAGCTGCAATAGCGTCTAATTCATATGACATGCCCGCTGTTGGTTGTGCAGAATTTAAACGAGATGTTAATATTGCTCCTGCCATCGCAGACATTAAGCCAGCTAAACTATATATCATAACCTTCAACTTATTTACTTTGATTCCTGAGATAAATGCCGCTTTTTCATTACCGCCCATAGCATAAGTCTGTCTACCAAACACCGTTTTATGTAAAATAATATATAAAATAATAAATGTGATAAACATCGTAACTGCTGGTACAGGTATACCTATAAAGTAGCCACGTCCAAATAGTTGAAATGCATAACTACCATTTAAATTTGTAATCGGATTACCATCAGTAATAACCAGTGTGACACCTCTAAACACGGTCATTGTTGCTAAAGTTGCGATAAATGGCGCCATCTTACCTAATGTAATTAAAAGCCCGTTAATCGCTCCTAAAATAGCACCAAAGATACAACCAATTAACAACGCAACAATTGAATCAACACCAGATACCATTAATATGGCTATCATCGCACTAGATAACGCAAGGGTGGAACCAACTGATAGGTCTATCCCCCCTGTTAAAATGACGAATGTCATACCAAATGCTATTAAACCATTAATGGATACTTGTCTTAATAAATTAAACAAATTAGATGGTTCTAAAAAAGCACTGTTTAATGCACTTATAATAATGACTAATAATATTAATCCAATAAATGGTATAATTTTTTCTAAATATGAAAAAGATAACTTAGATTGATTCATTTATTTTCCCTCCAGTAGCTAAAGTCATAATACGTTCTTCAGATAATGATGCCTTATCTAATATCCCTACAATGTTACCTTTATGGACAACAGCAACATTGTCACTCATGCCAATAACCTCAGGTAACTCTGATGAAATCATAATAATAGACATTCCTCGTTCTGTAAGTTCATTCATTAATTGATATATTTCTCTTTTAGCACCTACATCAATTCCTCTAGTAGGCTCATCTAAAATCAATACACGTGGTGCTGTCGCTATCCATTTCGCTAAAACTACTTTTTGTTGGTTCCCACCAGACAAATCTATGCACGCATCATCTTGTTTGCCTTTAATATTTAATCGCTTAATCATTTGATGTGTATATTGTTCCATTGAACCTTGAGCTAGAAAGCCTGATTTTGAAAAACTTTTTAGCGCAGGTAATGATATATTCTCTAAAATAGAATCTTGTAAAACTAACCCTTCTTCTTTTCTATTTTCAGTAATAAAAGCTAAACCATGTTTTATAGATTGGTTAGGGTTATTTATATAAATCTCTTTACCATTCAATTCTACTTGCATAGTTCCTTTATCTAGCCCAAATAACACGCGCATAATCTCTGATCTACCTGCACCCATTAACCCACTAAAACCTAAGATTTCTCCTTTATGCAACTCAAAGTGCACCGATTTTAGATTATGCTCATTTGAACTAAGCTCCTTAACAGAAAGAACTAATTCATCTTGCTTATAATCCCTTTCAGGATATTGGTTATCTAAATCTCTACCTATCATCGCCTTAACGATTTGTGGATGTGTTGTAGATTCAGTAGCAGACGTTAAAATAGAGCGACCATCTCTCATAACGGTAATACAATCAGAAATACTAAATATTTCTTCCATTCTATGTGAAATATAGACAAAAGATACGCCTTCACTTTTTAACTTTTTGATTTGTTCAAATAACACTTCTATTTCATTATTTGTTAATGCAGCAGTTGGCTCATCCATTATAATAACTTTAGCCTCTTGCATAAGCGCTTTACTAATTTCTAACATTTGTTGCATACCAACCGATAAATCTCCTGCTAATTGATTTAAATCAATCGTTATATTCAATTTATTAAATATCTCTTGTGCTTGCACCCTCATAGCTTTATTATCTACGATACCTAAAAATTTAGTTGTTTCTTTTCCTAGAAATAAGTTTTCTAATACTGTCAAATTAGGCCAAATATTCAATTCTTGTTGTATAAATGCGATGCCATGGCTTTCAGCATCTTTAGTATTTTTAAAATGAATCGGTTGCCCATTTTCTACTACTGTGCCACCATCCGCTTCATAGACACCTGTTAGAATTTTCATTAATGTACTTTTACCAGCACCATTTTCCCCCATCAACGCATGGACCTCTCCATCAGCAATTTCAAGATCCACACCCAACAACACATCATTTTGTCCAAATGATTTATATATTTGATCCATATTAATCATTATTAATCACCCCTTTAAAATAAAACGCCGCTCTTTAATATCGCATTAGCAAAAGGTTTAGCTTCGCCTGTTCTGATAATAGCTTTAACTTTGCAACTATCCGCTTTTAACTGTTCATGAGATATAGTACTAATATCAATGTTTTCCGACACCATTTGTATATAGAGTTCATCATTTTGCTTAATCATTTCATTAGCAATTGTTACTTGCTCAATTACCATATGATTCTTTATTAAGTGAAATACTTCTAAAAATGATGGTTTCCCAAATTCTAAGGCAAGGTCTATTTTCTTAACCCCTTGTGGTACTGGCAAACCACAATCAGCAATAATAATTTGATCTGTATGACCTAAATCACTTAGCAATTTTGAAATTTCACTATTTAAAATACCTGTTTTATACATCAAACCACTCCTTTTTTTGTGTAACCCGTTACATGTTACGCATTAATGACGTGTACTCGATCTCTTTATTACGGAAATTGCTACTTTTTCTAGTTCGACATAATCTTGATTATCATACAATTTAAGTAACTTTGACATTGCTAGTTCTCCCAAACGATAAGCCGACTGATCGATTGTACTAATTTTGGGAAATGTCATAGTTGAAAATGGTATATTATCATACCCTACAATTTGAACATCCTTTGGAATTTGCAAGTTATGTTGTTGAAGTATCCCCATTACTTTAATTGCTAATAAATCATTACTGCAGATAATACTATCTATATTGTGCATCCTAATTAAATTAATAAATGAACCTTCATCGTTTAAATCCTGCGCTAAATATGTTTTATAGTTAATACCACGTTCTTTAAAAATTGACACTACACCTTTAACGCGAGATTTAAAAGCATCAATAGTTAAATCTTCATGTACGACTAGACCATAATTACAAACTCCTTCAATAACAAGCTCTGCTTGACGTTGTCCACCTTCATAATGATCAGTTGAAACACCTGATATTTCATTATTAGTTCGGTCGACAAATACAAAAGGCATATGAAGAGGTTCTAACATATTTTCAATTATCTTTTCGTTAAGTGCAGTAGTAATCATGCCAGCACAATTATGAGATACAAACGTTGTTAAATAAGCCTTTGCTTTTTCTATATCATTATCACTGTTACCAATTAAAACTTGGTAACCATGTTCAACAGCAACATCTTCTACTCCCCTTGCAATTAACGTAAAGAATGGATTACTTATGTCTGGTAGGAGCAATCCAATCATTTTTGATTTTCTTTTGTATAATGTTCTTGCCGCTTCATTTGGTTGGTAATTCAATTCTACAATTGCACGGTCAATTTGCGATCGCGTTTCTGCTTTAACATACCCAGTATTGTTAATCGCTCTAGAAACAGTTGCAACTGAGCAACCAGCTAATAGTGCTACATCTTTTATCGTTGTCAGTAAAATCACCCCTCTTATGTAACCGTTTTCATAATATCACATATTTTCTCTATTTAACAGAAGTTTCCATGATTAATTTATTAAATTATTTTTTGTTTAAAATAAAAAATAGCGTTAATCCGTGTGATTTATCACTATAAATGGAAGTCTTTTTTGACCTGTCACTTAGAATAAGTAATAATACATATAAATATTAATAAGAAAACGTACGTATAATATCTCCATAATAAAGTGAATAAGATTTCAATACACTATTGAAAGCGTTTTCTATTGATGATATATTTATATTGTACCTTTAACAAAGGGGTAACGAGAAATTCAAATGTAGTTAGAATCAAAATGATATTTAAAAGGGTAACAATTGTTAGTTTATTAAAGTAGTTAATAACTTCTCCAAAGGTTAACTACACAAACCATTAAGCACTATTAAACTCCTTAAAAAGCACCCCACATGCATATGACATGTGGGGTGCTTCATGTTGTACTTTAACTATTTTTTCTAATGATACGCATTACTTTTAACATGCTCACCCATAATGAGTGGCGTTTACGATAAACGAGAAATCTTGGCTCCCATTTCGGATTAAATTTCTCTTTATATCTTCTGAGACCTTGGAATCTATATAGGCCGTTGAAATGTTCAAACACACGCCCAGCGATCCTTTCCCCATAAAATGAATAAGGAATTTGTCCAACATTAGATAACGTCGCCATTCCCATATTAAAATGTTCGTAGTTATTAGCTTTTGACCAAAGTAGCATATTCAAATATAAACTATCCATTAATGGCAACTCAATGTCTTGTTTCCAACGTATTAAATCAACTGAAATCACGCCACTATAGTAAGTTGGCATCAATGTACAGAAAGCAATGATGGATTGTTCATTATCTTTTAACACGCCTATCGGAGCTTGTGATATATAATTTACGTCAAAACTACCAACAGAAAAATGCATTTCATTTTTATCAGCTAACCATTCATCACTGATGGCTTTTAAATCAGTAATCATCTGTTGTGAGAAAGGTGGATTCACCACTTCAAATGAATAACCCAAATCATCAAGTTTGTTTAGCGTCGCTCGCAAACCACGCTTTTTCTTCCCTGACGTTGTAAATGTTGTTAAATTTATAATAGCTTCTTCACCTAATTTAAAGAATTGATTACCAAAACTATGATAGAGTGACATGTGTTTATCCGTTACTTGATAAAAAATAATATCATAACCTAAATATTCCGCTTCTTGATAAAATGATTCTAATAAATTGTAAAATGATTCTGTATTACCAATTGGATCACCTAAAATAATATACGTATTATTATGATAGCGATACATTACAAAAGCATCTTCATTGTCATTTATAAAAAATTTCTTATCTCCACTGTACATTAAGTGACTTAAATAGTTCCCATTATATTTATCAATAATCGCTTCACAGGTAGCGATGTTATCTCTACTATTTGATAATCTATATCTGTATTCAAACCACCATACAATAACTCCAACTATAATTGCTACTAATAAAATAGTAATCCAGAAATAATATCTCAAAATAGAAGTCAGCATTTCAATATGATAAATATCTAAGGAATAAAACGTACTCTTAACCACAAGATGATTAATATAAAGTATTATCGTACCTGTAAAAATACTTAATAATAACTTGGAATATCTAAACGGTCGTTTGATAATCCGAGCCCGTTTATAAAATACAAGCAATAATACAAAGATTACTGTAAGCCAACTTAATAGTATGAATGATGCATACGTATAAGCCGTTGCAATAAATATAAACAATACAGAAATAATTGCGAATAGTATCGCACGTTTAGATAATTTATATACGCCTATGACATTTAATAATAATAATAAACAAGCACATGTATGAATTGAAACAATAATATAATAGATATAATGATTTGAATCATATAATCCATCATAAATAATTGTTAAATTATTCAAAAAGAATACTAAACTCGTAAATAGCAATAAAAGTGCCATAGCAAAAGATGGTACACGTGCAATTATGTCCTTTTGATATGAGCCTAATAAGGACGTCATATCTTTTACTGGCACTAATATGCGTGAATCTTCCCAGTAACGTTTGGCAGTACTACGGAATTCAAATGTAGATAAAATCAATGCAATAAGTACAGGGAATAAATAATAAGCAAAACGATAAAGTAATAAACCTAATACGATTGCTTCCTCATCAATATTTAATGCCTTCAAACCTAACAGTACAACTAAATCAAATGTACCAAATCCACCAGGAATAAAACTAATTAACCCCGATAACGCTGCTAGAATAAAAATCCCCATAAATGTAGCAAAAGGTATTTGAACACCCACGATAGCCATTGCCATGTATAACACTAATGCTGCAACAAACCATTCAACACCTGAAACAATTGTGCAATATACGCCAAGCAATCTATGTGTTTTTTGTACTGGCTTAATTATAGTAAATACTACAAATATTGGTAAAAACAATGCTACTACGTACATTAACCACTTAACCCATGGATACGGTGTAAAAATATGTGAAATATCAAAGACATGAATCACTACTAAGATAGAAAGCAAACTCAAACCAGTTAACATTGAAATTAAAACAATAGAAATGGTATGTAAAAGCGCTTTTTTATCTTCAGTTGTATTCTTATAAAATAGAAAACGTACACTGGCCCCTATAAATCCCCCAAAGCCAACAACAGCATTTAAAGCATTAACAATATAACCAATTCTAATCGTTTTACCTAAACCAATTTTTAACTTTAATGTTTTAGCTAAAATCACATCATACATTGAAAGCACTATAATAGATGCGCCACCACTAAAGAACAGTGTAACAAGCCAAAATCTATTAATTTTACTAAATGATTTTATTGCGTCTTTGAGATTAATATGTGAGAGCTCTTTGTATAAAGTAATAGCAACAATTATAAATAACGTAAATGCGAATGCAATTTTTAATATAGAAAATAATTTGCTTCTCAATTCTTTTGACATCTTTTCACTTCACTTTTAATAATCTAATCGTTCCATAAAAATATAGCACAAGAACAATACATAATAAATAAAATTTTTAATAATAACTACTAACAAAATTGTTAGATGTATGACTTAATTTTAAATATCATGAATTAAACGTCATTAAATAGGGTGGAATTCTCAATAATATAGCCATATTGTACAAAACTTCCATGTATAACGACAATCTAATTCAGTAAGTTAATAAATCATCATGAAAATAATTAAGGACGAGACAAGAACCACATTTTAGAAGTTGATTTCATCATCTCGTCCTCAATAGTTTTTATAACTATAGTATATTATAAAAACGCCTATAGATTACAGTATGTATCTGCATTATATCTATAGACGCTTATCAATTTTGTTTACTAGCCAACTGCTTCAGTATGAACACTATTATGATATAAAATCGAAATTAAAATATTGTTTATTGTCAAAGCATACTGAACAAAACTTATAATAATTTAACGAATTTCTTCATCCGTAGTAATTTCATATTCTCCAGCATCTTCACCATAATACTTATTATATCTACGTTTAAACATACTATATAAATGTGAAACCAAGACTTTTAATATTGCATAAGCCGGTATACCTAAAATCACACCTACAATACCTAATAAGTTACCTGCACTTAACAAGATGAAAATAATTGTTAGTGGGTGTATTTTAAGTGTTTTACCCATGACATTAGGTGAAATTAGATGACCTTCGATAAACTGAACAGCCGTCCAAACTACAATTAATTTCAATAACATAATTGGGGAAGTTATTAGCGCAATAATAATTGCTGGTGATATTGCAATTGTAGGACCAATGTACGGAACCACACTTGTAACAGCAGCGATTGATGCTAAAATCAAGCTATAATCTAACCCAATAATGCTATAACCTATAAATAATAAAATACCAATACAAAATGATACAATAATTTGACCTTGAATATAAGAACCAACTTGAACACTCATTTTGTCTAATAAATCATGATAATCTTTTCTGAATTTAGGTGGCATTAATTTTGTAGAAAATTCTTTAAAACGATGTCCATCTTTTAACATAAAGAACAACACAAATGGTGTTGTCGCAATGACTACACCTACATTTACAATTGCCTCAGCAAAATTCTTAACCTTTGAACCAAATCCGTTGAAGTAATCTGAAACCATAGATGGCAATTTGTTAGCCAACGCATCCAATTGTTCTTGAATTTGACTATAGAAATTCGATATCAAGGAATACTTTGTAACACTATCTATAAATTGATTGACTTTATCTACATATAATGGGAAATTATTACCAAAACTTCTAAATTGAGACCCTATCACAGGTATCAAAAGGTTAATAACAAGTGTTATGACACCTACAATCAACAAAAATAATATGATTACGCCCCATAATCTAGAAATATTATAACGTTCCATTAAATTGACTAATGGATTCAATAGATAATATAAAATCACTGAAACAATAATAGGTGCAGCAATAGTATTAAAAATAATAATAAACGGTTTAAAAATATAAGATACTTGATCAAATATAAATATAGCTATACCTACTAATATTAAAATTAACAAACCAAAAAGTAAGTCTTTGCCCCCCGCAAACTTCATGAAGCGGGTTTCAGGGAAACTAAGCTTTAACTTATCTTTCCCCTTCTTATTTTCTTGTCTTACATTGTCTTCATTCGACATATAACTCACCATACCTTAAATTAATTCTAGAAATAGTAATTACTTGTTATGATTATAAAAAGAAGGTACAAAACTCTATTATAAAAAACTTTAATAGTTTATTGTACTATGCTTAATAATAACACATCCTCTATATGACAATCATCTATTATACTAAATTATAATTGTCATCTCGCTTCTGCATAAATTATTCACTATTCCATTATAATTAAACACATTTTCCAAATTTTTCTAAATAATACTTAAATTAAAAGTATTATTGAACACAGAAAGCTAAATCGTTAAAATTCATGTATCTTAGTACAAAAAATAAGGCCCTTGCGTATAATAAAATTACCATCACATAATCTTAAAAAAAGACGCCTTATGTATAAAGGTTATAACATGACTCAACTTACATTACTATTGTAAGCTTCAATATTTCATAAAAATCAAAAAAACACCAATTTCTATATATACTCAGTAGAAATTGATGTTTATTCTTTATACAGAGATATTTATGTCCCAGAGATTTAAAAATACTTTATTTTCATTTTTACGTCGTTGCTTCATTACCAGTATCACTATTATCTCGAATATTAGTAAGGTGTTTACTAGCTTTCTTTTTCGGAATAGGTACAATGTAATTTCCAAATGGTAGCTTGCCAATTAAGTATACAATGAATACTGATAAAGCAACAGCTGCTATAAATACACCCATAAATTTACTTTGAGCATCAATCTCCTCAACAAGAGGCAAACGCTTCACGAATTGGATTGCTACATAATGTACTAAATAGACGCCCATAGAGTAATCTCCTATTAATGTTAGTATACGCAAAATTATTTTATTTTTCTTTACATGTTCAAACATGTAGTTAAGAAACACAATAAAAAACGGGATATAAATTATATTTGAAACATGGATTGAACTGTGTAAATTGTCTAAATCAATACTGATCAATAAATCAATAAATAATATACCTATAATAATTGAAAGTAACGCCTTATATTTGAATATCAGTACTTTTATTTCATTATAAAATTTTGCGTAAACAATACCTAAAACGAAAAAGGAGATCCAGTTCATAATGAAGAGTTTATCATTTACAAACCGTTCTACTCCACCACCGCCCAATGAAACTGGTCCCATCATTATCCAAACTATATTAGCAATAGTTGCAACTATGAATAAAGTAATAATTGGCCATCCTTTTTTAAATTTGTGTACAAATGGAAATAAAAAATAGAATTGTATTACAGTTAATATAAAATATAAATGAAAATTTGCCTTACCGAATACAAAATAATTTATTAATTTACCATCATCTTCTAAGTTATGTAAAAAATAAGCCCTGTATAATAAATAAAAAATTGTCCATATAATATAAGGAATTAAGATTTTGCTAAACCTTGATTTTATAAAATAATTCAAACTAAAGCCTTTATGAATGACAGAAATAGTTAATAAAAAAGCACTAACTACTGCAAAAATAGGTGTGCCTAACCTTGCAATTTGATTTATATATCCTAACCCATCTGAAGTGAACGAGTCTCCTGAAAGTGCGATACTATTAACTGTATGAATAGCAACAACAAGCATAGCTGCCACTGACCTAATTATAGGAATTTCATCATAGTACTTAATACGAAAACATCCCCTTTAAACAAACCAACTTTAAAACTAATTCTATGATTTTTAATTGGTATAGTAAAGTAAATTTGCATACATAAATAAAAACATAATACTTTCATTACACACAATTAAAACTCTTAACCCCAACTTTATAATATGCAACTAATTACACATTTAGTTTTCTATAAACTCCAAATTTGTCATAGATATTAACAATATATAATAAATATAATTACGAAATTAAAAATACGACGTCACACTATTTAGTGACATCGTATTTTTAAATGTAAACTATTTAAAGACTTTAATCATTAGATGTATCCGTATGATCAGCAACAACCATAAAATGATAGACATGCAAAGTTAAATAAATAACTTCTGCATCATATATTTTAATACCCAATTCCTGCTGCAACATTTTCATTATTTTTAATGCGATATTGAAGCATAAAGGATACTGAGTTTTCAATAACTCTTCAAATGCATTTGTTTTTTGCAAATTTTCTCCAGTTCTCAATCTTTTAATTAAAAATTGAATATGCCTAATAAAGCGCTGATACTGGACTGTGTCTTTTTCTATTTCATGTTTTAAATCATGTTCTAGAATAAATATACTTTTATTAATCAAACGATTAATCAGTTCCATTTCACGTATAGGTAAAGTTTCGGTATTAGAAGCTATATGTAATGCTATAAACCCTATTTCGTCTTCCGGAAAATTCACATCTAATACATGGTTTAAACGATTTATTACTTTTTCAGCAATGCCATATGCCTCTGTATATAATTGCTTTGTTTCTACAACAAAAGGATTATTTATTAATTGATTTTGTTTCAATCGGTTATATGCAAATATAATATGATCAGTTAAAGATATGACTAATTTTTGATTATCTATCTTCATTACTGAATTCGTAATAATATTAACAGCTTCAATTACTGCTTGAATTAATGTGTCATCAGCTTGTTCAACCAGAGATTTATAATGGTCTTGTTGAGACTTTTGATCTAATATATACGTTTTCTCAACTGTTTGATTTTCTTGCAAAGTCATGCCACTTTTTTTATTAAAGCCAATGCCTTTAGCAATGAGCACATATTCTTCTTGTGCTTTTTTACAGATAATAACATTATTATTTAAAACCTTAGTTATCAGGTAATCACTCACATGAATCATCCTTCTTTTTCTGTCAATCAATATTATATAGTGTATTTTCAAAAATTGAAAGACA
This sequence comes from Staphylococcus xylosus NJ, assembly GCF_000338275.1. Lineage (GTDB taxonomy): Bacteria > Bacillota > Bacilli > Staphylococcales > Staphylococcaceae > Staphylococcus > Staphylococcus xylosus_B. The sequence continues at coordinate 341,840 of NZ_ANMR01000043.1, read as the reverse complement.
TAAAAGAGCCTTCCAAATTCTCACTAATCAGTGATTTATTTGAAGGGCTCTATATGTTGATATAAATAATTTTTAATTATTTTTTCATACCCCAACTTTCAATACCAAATAAATTAATTTCTAATTCTTCTGGTCTGAAAATAGGTTTTTTACCGGCTCTACGTTGACGTTGGTAATCGTTCATAACAGCAAATGCGATATTTGATAATCCAATGATTGCCACTAAGTTGACAATTGCCATTAATCCCATGAATAAATCGGCAGTACTCCAAACAACATCTGTTTTAGCTACTGCACCAATAAATACTAACACGACCACTAAGCATCTAAATATAAATAAAATCGTTCTATTATTAGATAAAAATTCAATGTTAGATTGTCCATAATAATAGTTACCTACAACTGAAGAGAATGCAAACAGCGTAATCGCAATTGTTAAAAAGATACCGCCTACACTGCCTAAATGTTCATTTAAAGCAGATTGTGTAACTGCAACACCTTGTGCTGCATTGTCACCAAATTCTAAACCTGTGTAAAGTAAAATCATGATGGCTGTAGATGTACATACAAGCATAGTATCAAAGAATACACCTAAAGATTGAATTAAGCCTTGCTTGACTGGGTGTGGTGCAGCAGCTGTTGCAGCAGCATTAGGTGCTGAACCCATACCCGCTTCATTCGAGAACAAACCACGTTTAACACCCTGTAAAATTGTAGCACCGATTGCGCCACCTGTAGCTTGCTCAAAACCAAATGCACTTTTTATAATTGTAGAAATCATAGGAATGATTTGATCGAAATTCATGAATAAGATGATAACAACCATGAAAATATATAATATCGCCATTACAGGCACAATTACTGATGACATAGTTGCAATACTACGCACACCACCAAATATAATAATTGCTGTAAATACTGCCAATACAATACCTGTTATCGCAGGGCTTACATTATATTGTGTTTTCAATGATTCAGCGATTGTATTTGATTGAACAGTATTAAATACAAATGCAAATGTAATTGTTATTAATACTGCAAAAACAACACCTAACCATTTTTGGTTTAAACCTCTCGTTATGTAATACGCTGGACCACCACGGAAGCCGCCTTCTTTATCAGGTACTTTATAGACTTGCGCTAAAGTTGCTTCAATAAATGCACTTGCTGCCCCGATAAAAGCGATAACCCACATCCAAAATACAGCACCAGGACCACCGAGTACAATTGCGGTTGCAACACCAGCGATATTACCTGTACCTACACGTGACGCTGCACTAATTGCAAACGCTTGGAATGGAGCAATACCTTTCTTACCATTATCTAATGTTTCAGGTTTTTCACCAACAGCGCGAAACATTTCTGGAATCCATCTTAACTGAACAAATTTTGAACCGATTGTAAAGAATATACCGGCTGTTATTAACAATCCAATTAAATACTGTGACCAGATTAAATCATTCCCGACTTGGACAAATGTTTTGAACCAATCTGGAATTAAACCATCAAAATCTCTCAATTTAATCCCTCTCATCTTATGTATATTTAATTTCAAAATTAGAGCAAGAGATTTATAGCTACGCTCATAGTAATACGCTTTATATTATAACTATGAGTATAAGTAAAATTGTGAATGCTAATAACTAAACACATCTTTTTTACTGCGCTATAAACCTCTTTATTAATTATTTATTGCACCTAACTGGTATTTTATCACTATATAGTTGTATTTACTAACAATTTTTTATAAGATGTTTTATTTTATTTCTAAATCCTTTATTTCACCAAAATCACTAGTATCTACGATAAAGCTACCATTTGTATATTGTTCTGATAAGTGGATATCCTTGATTAAGCCAGACTCTTGCTGTTTATCAGAGTAGATTGTATAAGTCGTTTGGTCTGATTGAATAACTGCAGCGTCTATAATGCGGTGCGGTGTTTTCTTTAATTCCTTTAATAACGTAATACCACGTTGGGCGCGTTTAGCCGTTTGTAATACTTTGAAACTGATGCGTTTTAAAGATCCGCGTTGTGTCGCCATTAATATTGTATTATTTGAAGTTACAATATCTGTTAATACTGTATAGTCTTCATCTTTTAAGTTGATAGATTTAACACCTGCTGCTCTCAAGCCAGTATCAGAAAGTTCATCACTATCATAAGTAAGCGACATGCCTTTGTTTGTAACCACAGTAATCAATTGTGTCTCTGATATACGCATAACATTTATAATTTCATCATTATCTTTCAACTTCATGGAGACAAGTGGTTTATTATATCGTGTTGTTTTAAACATAGATATATTACTTTTTTTAATCATACCATTACGTGTTGCTAAGATATAAAATGCTTCTGGTTTAAAGTCATTTTCACAATAAGCGTTAATAACATATTCACCTTCATCAAGTGGCACAATTTGAGAGACATGTTGCCCTAAATCTTTCCATTTTATATCAGCTAATTTATGAACAGGTATAAATAGATAACGACCTTTATTAGTAAACACTAGCGCTGTATCTAAAGTGTTGACTTCTTCATATTTCATGATTGAGTCTCCATCTTTAGTACCCACTTCATCTACACCACTTGCATTAAAACTACGTAATGATGTTCGTTTAATATAACCATGTTTAGTGATACTCATAATTACAGTTTCACTAGGGATCATCACTTCTTTATCAATCTTAATTTCTGATATCTCAGCCTCTATAGAAGATAGACGCTTTTGTTTAAATCTATTACGAATTTCGGTTAATTCCTCTTTAATTACATTTAATAATGCATCGTGATTATCTAAAATATTTCTCAAATGCTCGATTAACGCTTTCAATTCATCATGTTCTTCTTGTAGCTGAACAATATCTGTATTCGTCAAACGATACAATTGTAATGTCACTATCGCTTCCGCTTGAGCTTCAGTAAAGTCATATTCAGCTACCAAATTTTCTTTAGCATCTTTTTTATTTTTTGAAGCTCTAATAAGTTTAATCACTTCGTCTAATATAGATAAAGCTTTCATTAAACCTTCAACGATGTGCATTCTATTTTCAGCATGATCTAGTTCATAACGTGTACGTTTCGTTACAACATCGATTTGATGATTTAAATAACTATCTATAAATTGACGAATGCCCATTAATACTGGGCGCCCTTCACTAATAGCAACCATGTTAAAGTTATATGAAACTTGTAAATCTGTATTTTTATAAAGGAAATTGGCTACAGCTTCACTATTAATATCTTTTTTCAATTCGATTGCAATACGTAATCCTGTACGGTCAGTTTCGTCTCTAACTTCGACGATGCCATCAACCTTTTTATCAGCACGTAATTCATCCATTTTTTTAACTAATGCACTCTTATTAACTTCATAAGGTACTTCTGTAACAATTAGTTGTTTTCTACCATTTCTTAATTCTTCAACTTCAACCTTTGAACGAACTACGATTTTCCCTTTACCTGATTCATACGCTTTCTTAATACCATCCACACCTTGAATAATACCACCTGTTGGAAAATCAGGGCCTTTGATATATTTCATCAATTGATTCACAGTTATATCCGGGTTATCAATAAATTTAAGTGTTGCTTGAATCACTTCACCAAGATTATGTGGCGGAATATCTGTAGCATAACCAGCAGAAATCCCAGTACTACCATTTATCAATAAATTAGGAAGTCTTGCAGGCAAGACCATTGGTTCCATCGTCGTATCGTCATAGTTTGGCATAAATGGTACAGTTTCTTTGTTAATATCTCTTAAAAGTTCTTCTGAAAGACGGCTTAATTTTGCTTCAGTATAACGCATTGCAGCAGCTGGGTCATTATCGATACTACCGTTATTACCTTGCATTTCTATAAGTACATGTCGTAGCTTCCATCCTTGACTTAAGCGAACCATCGCATCATATACAGACGAATCACCGTGCGGATGATACTGACCTATAACATCACCAACAGTTTTAGCACTTTTACGGAAATTTTTGTCGTAAGTGTTACCGCTTGAATACATTGCATATAAAATACGTCTTTGAACAGGCTTGAGACCGTCGCGAACGTCTGGCAATGCACGTTCTTGAATGATGTATTTACTATATCTACCAAAACGATCGCCAATAACATCTTCTAGCGATAAATCTTGAATTACTTCACTCAATTTACTTCCTCCTCATTAGGCGCTTCCTGTTCCAATATTTGAATTTCATTATTATCTAAAATACTTTGTTGTTCTTGTAAACCAAATTCAACATGATTTTCAATCCATTCACGTCTTGGTGCAACTTTGTCGCCCATTAGTGTTGTAACACGTTTAGATGAACGTAACTCATCTTCAACTTGTACTCTGATCAAGGTTCTCGTATCAGGGTTCATAGTCGTTTCCCACAATTGGTCGGCATTCATTTCACCAAGACCTTTATAACGTTGTAATGAGAAACCTTTACCTAATTTTCGTTGTAATTTCTCTAATTCTTCATCTGTCCAAGCGTATTCTACTTTTTTTGATGCACCTTTTCCTTTTTCAAGTTTATAAAGTGGTGGTAATGCAATAAATACTCGACCCGCCTCAACTAATGGCTTCATATATTTAAAGAAGAATGTTAATAATAACACTTGAATATGTGCACCATCTGTATCAGCATCTGTCATTATAATGATTCTATTGTAGTTACTATCTTCAATTTTGAACTCATTTCCGACACCAGCTCCAATAGTATGAATAATTGTATTAATCTCTTCATTTTTAAAGATATCGTCAAGACGTGCTTTCTCAGTATTAATTACTTTACCTCTAAGTGGTAAAATCGCTTGGTATTTGCGATCACGACCTAACTTTGCAGAGCCACCCGCTGAGTCACCTTCGACAAGGTATAATTCTTTTTTCTCAGTATTTTTACTTTGTGCAGGTGTAAGTTTACCAGAAAGTAAAGTGTCTTTACGTTTATTTTTCTTACCTGAACGTGCATCTTCTCTCGCTTTACGTGCTGCTTCTCTAGCTTGTTGTGCCTTTAAAGCCTTTTTAACTAACGATTTAGATAATTGTCCTTTTTCTTCCAAATAATATGGTAATTTGTCGGCTACAACTGAATCTACTGCACTTCTGGCTTCAGGTGTGCCTAACTTAGATTTAGTTTGTCCTTCAAATTGTAACAATTCTTCAGGAATTCGAATTGAAATAATAGCAGTTAAACCTTCTCTTATATCATTACCATCTAAATTTTTATCTTTTTCTTTTAATTCATTAATACGACGTGCATAATCATTAAACACACGCGTCATAGCTGTTTTAAACCCAACTTCATGTGTTCCGCCATCTTTTGTACGCACATTATTAACAAAACTTAGTATGCCTTCTGAATATTGATCGTTATATTGGAATGCAACTTCCACTTCAATATTATTAGCTTCCCCAGAGAAATCTGCTACATCATGTAATACTTCTTTCCCTTCATTGACATAAGCAACGAATTCTTTAATACCATCTTCATAATGGAAGATATCTTCACGTTCTTTGCCTGCTCTTAAGTCTTTTAGAATGATTCTCAAGCGTTTAAGTAAAAATGCTGATTCTTGTAGTCTTTCACTTAAAACATCATAATTAAACGATGTAGATGCTTTGAATATCTCTGGATCTGGTTTAAATGTCACTTTAGTACCAGTCTTTTTAGTTTTACCATGTTTTTTCAAACCAGTTGTTGGTTTCCCACCATCTGCAAAGCTTTGAGAATATATATTACCATCTCTATAAATTTCAACTTCTAACCATTCACTCAAAGCATTGACGACTGAAGCACCAACACCGTGTAAGCCACCTGACGTTTTATAACCGCCTTGTCCGAATTTTCCACCTGCATGAAGTACCGTAAAAATGACTTGAACAGTAGGTTTTCCAGAAGTATGAATACCTGTAGGCATTCCACGTCCATTATCTTCTATAGTAATGCTCTCATCTTTATTTATCGTAACAGTGATTTCACTTCCGAAACCATTTAATACTTCATCGACGGAATTATCGACAACTTCATATACTAGATGATGTAAGCCACGTTTATCGGTAGAACCAATATACATCCCAGGTCTTTTTCTAACGGCCTCTAGTCCCTCAAGTACCTGAATGGAATCATCCGAATAATTATTTTTTTTATTCATTGCCAATCGTTTCGCCCTCCTACAAACGTACGTTCGTTTTTAAAACTATACATTAGTTATTCTTATATAAATCTTGATAAATTGCAAGTGTCAAATCAATTTTCAGTAGATAAATGCTTTTCATTTGAAATTTTTATTCGTATTATGATGCTCTTATGTGGTAAAATAATTTTAATGTCATTAAAGGATGTGGATTATATATGATGATTGTAATCATGTTAATACTAAGTTACCTCATTGGTGCTTTTCCAAGTGGCTATGTAATAGGTAAATTATTTTTCAAAAAAGATATTCGACAATTTGGTAGTGGCAACACTGGCGCAACAAATAGCTTTAGGGTACTAGGAAAACCTACTGGATTTTTAGTTACTTTTCTAGATATATTTAAAGGGTTTATTGTGGTCTTTTTCCCACTGTGGTTGCCTGTTCATGCGGAAGGTACAATTAGTACATTTTTCACAAATGGACTTATCGTAGGTGCTTTCGCGATTCTAGGTCATGTATATCCAGTTTATCTTGGTTTTAAAGGTGGTAAAGCCGTTGCTACAAGTGCTGGAGTCATACTAGGAGTTAATCCTGTCTTATTATTAATATTAGCAGTAATTTTCTTTGGAATATTATATCTAACAAAGTATGTATCACTCTCAAGTATCATTGCATCAATTTGTTGTGTTATCGGTGCATTATTAATTCGAGACTATATCCTCTTTGTTGTTAGTATTGGTGTAGGCGTACTACTGATAATTAGACACCGTACTAATATTGTAAGAATATTCAAAGGTGAAGAACCTAAAATAAAATGGATGTAACTATTACAAAAGTCGCAGTGTAAAAACGGATAAATTATGTAAACAAACGCTAAGCTGGGACATTAAGATGTTTCCAGCTTTTTAACATTGTATCTATTATACTACGTAAACAACGTTTTATCATAGTATTTATACAATTCATATTTTTGTAAATCATTTGTCGAAATTAATTGAAAAATTATGTTATACTACCTTTAACATTACTCAAAGTGGGTAATGTATAAATTACTAATTTAAAAATTAGTAATCAACGTTCATAAGTGAAATCTTATGAATCGAAAGGAGACTTTTATTATGGAAATAGAACTTTCAGATAATGCTGTATCTTGGTTTAAGGAAGAACTAGATTTACCAGAAGATGACAAAGTCTTACAATTCTTTGTACGTTATGGCGGAGAATTCCAACTAAAACAAGGGTTTAGTCCTGCTTTCAGTGTAGACAAGAAAAATGATGTGGAAATTGGTTACGAAAATCATTACGATGGATTAGATGTCGTAATCGCTGAAAAAGATTTATGGTATTTTGAAGACCACAATTTATATATTGATGTTAGTAACAGTATTGATGAAATTTCATATGCCACAAAATAAATTATTCCAAGCTTTTACTAACTCCCTTGGCCTTTATTTTTGGAAATAAGCGTATGAAACCTTTATACATTTTAAATAAATCATGATAAATAATAAAAAAAGCGTTCGGGTCTCTTCCCAAACGCTTTTTTTAGCTTAATTCTAGTTTGATTGCTATTGACTAACATATATTCTCTTGTTCGTTTCAATATGCTAGTCACTGAAGCCTAAAGCATGCCTTATATGCCTTTAACCACTTCTAAGTCCTCGCCTGCCTTATTTCTTTCAGCGACATCGCTATATACAGCGTGCCATTCAGGAAAATATCTATCTAATCGTATCGGCTTGAAGTCTTCTTTTTTAATACAAGTCAATGTAGTTGATCCTGTAGTTGCTAATTCTCCAGCTTCATTGTATATTTCATAGCAATATTTAGATCGTAATCTAGAATATTTTTCAACCCATGTTTTTATTTTTACGGTTTCTGGATAAAAAATAGATTTAATATATTTAATGTCCAAATCAACAACTGGAGAAATAATACCTGAATCTTCCATAGCTTTATAGCTAAAACCTAATTTAGAGATATAATCTGTACGAGCTACCTCAAACCATGTAGGGTAATTACCATGATAAATCACACCCATTTGGTCAGTCTCTGAATACCGTGATTCTATTTGTGTCATACTGTAAATCATTATAAGCGTCCTCTTTTCAATTGTTCATCTTATATCTTTTTTACTATTAAATATTAACATAAAAAATTAAGTATAGCATTTTACTAGTTTATCCTTAGTAATACTCCAATAAAGTATTTATAACATATTCTATATTCATTATCTAAACATCACTTACAGGTAGTGCTATTTCAAAGCAATGTTAATCCAAGCATTTATCCCAACCTATATAATAAAGGAATACATTATGTACATCTTCATAGGCCTTCAATAACGCCTTTGAGGCTGAGACATATCTATGTATGCCCCAGCCTCGTTTGAATCTTTATTATTAAATTAATGCTTCTAACTGTAAAGTTATTCGGCTAATTTATTTCTTAATACTAATTGAAGAATACCACCATGACGATAATAATCCATTTCAACGTTTGAATCGAAACGAGCCATTGCTTCAAACTCTATTACTTCGCCATTTTCTTTCTTAGCTTGTACTTTTACAAGATCATGCGGTTTTACATTTTCATCAATATCTACTGAAATAACTTCAGTACCATCAATGCCAAGGCTATCCGCAGATTCGCCTTCTTTGAATTGTAATGGTAAAACGCCCATCATTACTAAGTTTGAACGGTGGATACGCTCATAACTTTGTGCGATAACTGTTTTAACACCTAATAAATTTGTCCCTTTAGCTGCCCAGTCACGAGATGAACCCATTCCGTAATCATTACCAGCTAAAACAACTAAACCTGTGCCGTCTTCTTTATATTTCATGGCAGCATCAAATATTGGCATTTGTTCACCTGTTGGCCAGTAAGTTGTGAAACCACCTTCAGTTCCTGGTGCTAATTGGTTTTTAATACGGATATTCGCAAATGTACCACGTACCATCACTTCGTGGTTACCACGACGTGAACCATATGAGTTGAATTGACGAATAGGGACACCATGTTCAAGTAAATATTTACCTGCAGGTGTATCTTTACCAATTGCACCCGCTGGTGAAATATGGTCAGTTGTTACTGAATCTCCAAATTTACCCATAACCCTTAAATCTTTTAATGAATCAATAGTTCCTGGTTCTTTAGAAAGACCTTGGAAGAATGATGGGTTTTGAATATACGTTGATTCAGGGTCAAAATCATATAGCGGTTGATCCGTAACATCAATTTCATTCCACATTTCATTATTATTGTACACAGTTTCATATTCTTCTTTAAATAGTTTCGGAGTCACAACCGTATCAACAGTGTCTGAAACTTCTTTAATTGATGGCCAGATATCTTTTAGGTAAACATCTTCTCCATCTTTACCTTTACCAAGTGGCTCATTTTGTAAATCGATATCCACAGTTCCTGCTAATGCATATGCAACAACTAATTGTGGTGAAGCTAAGTAGTTAGCTTTAACTAATGGATGGATACGACCTTCAAAGTTACGGTTACCTGATAACACAGAGGAAACGAGCAAATCTTCATCAGCAATTGCTTTTTCAATTTCTTCTAGTAATGGACCAGAGTTCCCGATACAAGTTGTACAACCATAACCAACAAGGTTAAAGCCTAAATCATCCAAATATTCAGTTAAGCCTGAATCTCTTAAATATCCAGTAACAACTTTAGAACCTGGAGCTAATGACGTTTTAACGTATTCTGGGACTTTTAATCCTTTTTCTACAGCTTTTTTAGCAACTAGTCCAGCACCTAACATAACATATGGATTAGATGTATTTGTACATGACGTAATCGCTGCAATCGCTAAATCACCAGTTTTCATTGTAGTTGACGTGCCATCTTTAAATTCGATTGTTGCAGTTTTATCGAATTCACTTTCATCAAAACCGTGGCCTTGGTTACCTGCTGGCGCAGTAACTGATTTTTCGAATTCTTTTTTCATATCACTTAAGAAAATTAAATCTTGTGGACGTTTTGGTCCTGATAATGATGGTTCAACAGTAGATAAGTCTAATTCAACTACATCAGTGTATTCAGGGTCTTCTTTTTCAACAGTGAAGAACATGCTGTTTTCTTCTAAATATTTTTTCACAAGATCGATTTGTTCATCAGTACGACCTGTTAAACGCATGTATTTTAATGCTTCTTCGTCTACAGGGAAGAAACCACAAGTAGCACCATATTCTGGAGCCATGTTAGCAATTGTTGCACGGTCTGCTAATGGTAAGTGTTGTACACCTGGACCAAAGAACTCAACAAATTTTCCAACTACACCTTTTTTACGTAATTCTTGAGTTACACGTAAAGCTAAGTCTGTTGCAGTCGCACCTTGAGGCAATGCATTAGACAATCTAACACCGATTACTTCAGGAATTGGGAAATATGACGGTTGACCAAGCATTCCGGCTTCGGCTTCAATACCCCCTACACCCCAACCTAATACACCAAGACCATTAATCATTGTTGTATGTGAGTCAGTACCTACTAATGTATCAGGGAAAGCTACTGTTTCACCATCTACATCACGTGCATGTACAACATTAGCTAGATATTCCAAGTTTACTTGGTGAACAATACCAGTTGCTGGTGGCACAGCGCTATAGTTATTAAACGCTTTTGTAGCCCAATTTAAAAATTGATAACGTTCATAGTTTCTTTCAAACTCTAATTTCATATTGCGCTCTAATGCGTCTGGATTTGCATAGCTATCAACTTGAACTGAGTGGTCAATAACTAAATCTACAGGTACTTCAGGGTTAATTTTATTTAAATCTCCGCCTACATCATTCATTGCCTTACGTAATGACGCCAAGTCAACAACTGCAGGTACACCTGTAAAGTCTTGTAAGATAACACGAGAAGGTTTGAATGGTACTTCGCCTTCAGTGCCTTTAGTAAATTCTGATAACGCTTTAATATGTTCATCAGTAATTACAAAACCATCCTCTTGTCTTAATACAGATTCTAGTAATACTCTAATTGAATATGGCAATTTTGAAACTTTTGTTAAACCTTGTTCTTCTAAAGTGTTCAAATCATAAAAAGTATATGATTTGCCGTTTAACTCAAACGATTTTTTCGATTGCTGTTTAATATTAGAAGCCATATAAATCCCCCTTGAAATTTTTGTAATATATATGCCGTTATTTAAATTGTATAATTATATGTAATTTAAAACAACTAGCTAAAGCCAGAAACATCTATAATTTAGATTTGAATTTTCAATCAGTATGTATAAGCAAAACTTATCTTGACTCTAGTGTGTAATAAGTTATTATTATCAATTGAGAATCATTATCATCCTAATAGCAGACATTTCCTCATTTTTATATAAAAAAACTGAGTATCCAAATGGATACTCAGTTTTAAATTATAAAGTATGTTTATTGACCATTTTTTTCTGCATTTCTAAGTGGTTTACGTTGTTCAATAATATCATCTTCATAATCTTCTTGTTGATGCTGTAAGTAATCTTGTAATCTATGTTTATTAGGTGTCAATGTTAAACCTAGGAATTTACGTTCTTGGTTAGCATCTTTATAGAATGAAATCATCATCATGATTACTACAAATGAGAATGGCAAGGCGCTTATAATGGCGGCACTTTGAATTGCGTTAAGAGCCTCAGCACCATTTCCTCCACCTGCAAATAGTAATACAAAAGCGATTAATGATTGTGCTATACCCCATGTAACTTTGACTACGTTTGATGGCTCTAATGAACCATAAGTCGTTTGCATACCTAACACAAAGGTTGCAGAGTCAGCCGATGTAATAAAGAATGATGCAATTAATACTAAAGCAATGATAGATAATATCATACCCAATGGTATCTCATTAAACACTCCGAAAAGTTGTGTTTCAGCAGTCATATCAAATAATTCTGGATTTTTCTTACCAGTTTCAATACCTAACACACCAAACACACTGAACCAAACGAAACTTACAAGAGCTGGTACTAGCAGTACTCCTCCTATAAATTCACGTATAGAACGTCCTTTAGATACACGTGCAATGAAAATACCTACGAATGGGCTCCAGCTTAACCACCAACCCCAGTAATAAAGTGTCCAACTAGACATCCATTCACGTTTTTGAGGGTTTTGTGCTGCAGTGTCAAACGTATTTAATAAGAATGAGTTTAATAAACTACCTGCAGAGCTCGTCATCATATTTAAAATCAATACTGTTGGTCCAATAATAAGTACAGCAATCATCAAGATTGCCCCTAAACTAATATTTAAGTTACTTAAATATTGAATACCTTTACTTAATCCAGACCAAGCACTCATAATAAATAAAATTGTTACTACTACTATGATTATAGCTTGAACCCAAACATTATTTGGTATACCAAATAGATAATTAAGCCCACCATTAATTTGTAAGGCACCCATACCTAGTGATACGGCCACACCTACTACTGTAGCAAATACAGCAAGTACATCAATGATTGTCCCAATTGGGCCTTCAACTTTGTTACCTAAGATAGGACGTAATGTTCTTGAAATAAGTCCTGGTTCGCCTTTTCTAAATTGGGCATAAGCTAGTGCTAATGCAACAACACCATATATTGCCCACGCATGGAATCCCCAATGGAAGAATGTTGAACGCAATGCTTCTGTATAAGCTGCTGTCGTTTTTGGGTCTGCATTTGGTGGCGCTGCAAAATCAGCCATTGGTTCTGCTGCACCATAGAATACAAGTCCAATTCCCATACCAGCACTGAATAACATCGCAAACCATGAGATAGTGTTGAATTCAGGTTTGTCATTTGGTTTACCTAATTTTAATTTCCCAATAGGACTAAAAATTAGAAATACACAGAAGAAAACTATAAACGTTGTAAGAATTAGGTAATACCATCCAAGTTTATCTGTAATCCATAGTTTAATCGTATTCGTAACATAATCAAATTGTCCCGGTAATACTGCACCGATAATAACTACGATTGCTACGATGATAGCACTATAGATAAAAACTGGAGATATCTTCTTACCATTAGATTGGTTACTAGAAGAATTCATAATTAATTACTCCCTTTCTTATCATATTAAATTTTCAAGCCAAATAGAACTTTCATTTTTTAAAAAATTCTATTTATGTATTAACCACGTATTAGAATAACAAAACAATGAGGTAATATCAAATTTCGTTAAAAAAACTATTCTCTTACTTTTAAATATATTGTATAATAATCTTTAAAATTAAATAAAAGGGAGTTAATCATATGTTTCAAGAGTTTAAAGAGTTCGCATTAAAAGGCAATGTACTCGACTTAGCTGTAGCTGTAGTTATGGGTGCAGCATTCAACAAAATTGTTACAGCTTTAGTTTCATTCATTATCATGCCTTTAATTGGATTGATTTTTGGTACAGTTGACTTTGCTAAGAGCTGGTCATTTATGGGAATCAAATACGGTATGTTCGTTCAGTCAATTATAGACTTTATCATTATTGCTTTTGCATTATTTATCTTTGTGAAAATTGCTAATACGCTAATGAGAAAAGAAGAAGAAGAAGAAATCGAAGAGAATACTGTTTTACTTACTGAAATTCGTGATTTATTACGTGAAAAAAATTAATTAAAATACTAAAAAGACGAGAGTCCTAGCAGAATGACAACTACTAGAACTCTTTTTATTTAGCTTACTTTATTGGATTTTCACACATTATATATTATTTTGAGCTACTTCGGCATATATTATTTAAGTAAATTATTGTTTCTTAAAAGTTGTCGTACTTTGATATTGTTCCGTAACTACTTCTAAAATGAGGGGAATTCTTTGTTTCAATTCACTTACATGTGAAATGATCCCTACCATTCTCCCTGTAGATTTTAAACTTAACAGTGTATCTAAAGCTGTTTCTAAAGTTTCTTGGTCTAATGTTCCAAATCCCTCATCGACGAACATAGAATCTAATGCAATACCACCTGATTCTTGTTGAACTATCTCACTTAAACCTAAAGCTAAAGCTAATGAAGCTTGGAAAGTTTCCCCTCCAGACAATGAACTAATGTGCCTAGATTGATTAGAGTGTGCATCAAACACATCAATCTCAAGTCCACTGTATCCTTGTGAAACTTGTGATCTACGTGTCAATTGATACCGCTGACCCGTCATTAAAGATAAACGTTGATTGGCTTGAGCTAAAATTCTTTCCAAATAATAAATTAACACATAATTTTCTAATGTTAATTTTTGTTCATTTTTCCCTGCTAGAATTTCTGCTAGTTGAAAAACTTCTTGTTGTGTTTTTAATTCACTTTCTAATTTACCAATAATATCTCTAATTTCAGTTATTTTTTTATTATTAAACGCAACTTTATATTCATGTTGACTCAACTCAGTACAGATTAATTCAAACGCTTGTTGCTGTTGTTCAAAAACTTCTATTAGATGTTGAGTATCTTCTAACTTTTTATCGGAAATCTCTTCTTTTAATTGTAAGATTACTACTTCAAAAGATTGTTTTGATTTATTAAATTCAGTTATTTCATTTTCTAGAGTTTCTTTTTCACTTACTTTAGAAACTGTATTATATACTTGTTCTAAATCCGTGAAACCAATATGTTTCATTTCATCATCAATTTTCACACTTATATTTTTAATCTCTTGTTCAATTTCAGATAAATTATTACTTAAATGATTTCTATTATTTTGTTCTATAGCAAGTTTACTCTTATATTGTTGTATATTCTTCTCCAACTCATCCAAGTTTTTTTCATATTTCTCAATTTCACTTTTATTGTTTTCAAAAAGCTCTATAAAAGTATCGACATCACTATAACCTGTAGTGTTTTCAAAATCATTTATAGTAATTTCATTTTGTTTTAGATTATGTTGTTTAGTTTTTTTATCTAATTCTAATTGATGATACTGTTGTTCATATTGTTGTTGTAATTCCTTTAATTCAACAATCGCTTCATTTTCCTTTTCAATGATCTGTTTTTGTTCTGTTTTTTTCTTAACTTCCACCTCAAGTTCTTGATAATTTATATTTTCTAATTTCTCTTCATCAAATTTTGCCAACTGTTCTTCTATATAATTCAGTTCGCTTTCAACTTTAATTTTATCTTCAGTTCTATCGTTTTTCTCTTGTTCTAACTGTGCGAGACTTTGATGTCGTGCAGTTAAATCATCAAAATCGATATGTTGCGTTATAGTATGTACTTGATTACCACAAATTGGACAAGTGTCTCCAACATTTATTGCTGATTGCAAAGTACTAATCAAATCTTGCTTATTATTTAAATCTATACTTGTTTTATCTATTTTTTTATAAGCATTCGTTAGCTGTTGAAGTTCATCAGATAACTTTTTACTGTCATTGGCTTTTTGCTGTTTTCTTTCTTGTAATTGTAGGTATTCTTTTTTATCAAGTTCATTTTGTTTTAGCACTGTAACTTCATTATTCAACCTGTAAATTGTTTCATTTATTTGTTCTATTTTCTTATAGTTCGGTACTCTACCGTTTATTTTTTCTTTAATTTCATCTAATTGCTTTATTTGTGTATCTATCTTTGTTTGAAGTGATACAAAACCTTCTTTAAATGATTGTTGCTCTTCATATGCCTCTTTGTACTTTTGGGATCTTTCAAAGAAAAGTTTTGTCTTTTCAATAAAGTTTTTAATATCTGTTATTTTAGCTGAGCCATTTTTATGAGCATCTAACTGTTCATTTGCTTTTTCTATTTGAATTTCAAGTTCTGAAATAATTTTTATTTTTTTATTGATATCTTCTTTTATTTTTTGTTGTTTTGTGTATAATTCGTCTCTAGACTGTAATAAATGAGCAATTGGCCTTACCTCATTAATTGCATTCAAACGATTGATTTTTTCATTTATATTATTTTCTTGCGTTAATAGTCGTTCATAATTTCGCTGATTTTCTTCCAACTTATTTAATGTTTCTTCTAATTTTTGGTTGTTTTTCAAACAAGCTTCAGCATCATTTAACTTAGTTTTATACTCAACCTTTTGTTGTTTTAATTTATTATGAATATGTTCCGCTTTTTCATCAAATACATTTAATACTTCAAGCACTTGATTTGTTTGTCTTGGATTAATAGCTTTATTCTCAATTAATGTTTCATCGTTGAACGTTTCTAAATCTAGCCAATTTGTTTCTAACAAATGATATTTTTGTTCAATTTGCCCTCTAACTTCTTTAACATCTTCAGATAAGTTTTTTTGTATTTCTTCAAATCGCTGACTATTAAAGAGTGTTCTTAATATTTCTTGTTTCTCAGAACTTTTTGATAATAAAAATCTTTTAAATTCTCCTTGAGGTAAGATAAATAACTGCCTAAATTGCTCAGCGTTTACTCCCAATAATTCTTTAATAAATTGATTACCATTCGTTATTTTACTTTCTCTAAGTTCATACTTCTCAGTTTCCATTTGATATACAGCAAGTTGACCAAGTGTTTTATTCTTATTACCTTCTTTAACAAAAGCCCCTTGTCTTTTTATTTTAAAATATTGGTTTCTTAATTTGAATTCAAATTCTACTACCATAGGCATCTTACTTTCAGCAAAATGACTTCTCAAATCACTTTCTTTTCTATCTTTTGTAGAAGCTTCTCCAAATAAAGCGTAAACAATGGCATCAAAAATCATAGTTTTTCCTGAACCAGTTTTACCACTAATTAAAAATAATTGATTATTATTCACATAATTAAAATCAATTTTTTCATTTAAAAAAGGACCAAAATTATTTAATTTAAGTGTTATTGGTCTCATTTATTTAGAGCCTCCTTCTAATATTGTACGCATAACATACTCAATTTTTTCTTTTTGGTTAGTTGTTAATTTTTCATCTGTTATGCTTTGATAAAAATTATCTATAATAGCCCCATCATCAAGCTTTTGTATTTCTATATTTTCGTGATGCATCGATGTATTAAATTCAAAGGTTTGGTTAGTTAATGCTAGAGTATTTGGATAAATTTGCTTTAAATGCATCATTGGATCATTCACATGTGACATATGCTTTAATTTAAAATGTATATAGTTTTCTTTATTTTTAACTTCTAACTTTTCTTGTATTGCATCCTCGTAATCACCCTCTATAACTTCCAGTTGTCTTAACGGCTTCAAAGGTGTAAACTTATCTTTTATATCATTTTCATTTATTGAAATTACTCTATAACCTTTAGGCTGATTCACTTCCGAAAATGAATATTGTAATATAGACCCACTATAATTTATAAAATTTGATTCAATACTAAATGGGTGATGTAAATGCCCTAATAGTACTCTATCAAATTGCTGAAACATCTTCTCTTCTACTGATTCTACCGTACCAATAGTTAATGGTCTCTCAGAATCTGAACGTATGCCACCTTGCACTGTTAAGTGACCTATGAACATATTTATTCTATGTTTATTAATCACTTCATTCATTTGATTCAAAGCATATCCAAGTGCCTGTTGATGTGTTTCAATTTCTTCATTATCGAAGTAGTATTGCATCTCATTAATTGTTGCATATGGCAGTGTATAAAAATCTACACCATCTATTGAAATAGGATTTTGCATATCTTTCAAACCCGTGCGGATATACATATTCGATTTTTCAAACCACTTAGCACCATAATTCAATCTTTCTTTACTATCGTGATTACCACTAATTAAAATTAATGGAATTTTCATTTCAAGATTCAAGGTATCAATCGTATGCTCCAATAATTGAATCGCATTTTTATTAGGATAACTCGTGTCATATAAATCTCCGGCAATGACAATTACATCAGGTCTTTCTTCTCGCATCGCTTCAATAAATTGTTCCAATATGTATGATTGATCTTCTAACAATGACTTGCCATTTAAAATTCTACCTAAATGCCAATCCGCTGTATGTACAATCTTCATTTCAACACTCCCTTTCAAGAACGTTCGTTCGTTATTTTATTATATTATACTTTAAACATATTAAAAATGAAGCAATCTTATTTTATAAAATTTCGTAACCTATCCCTATTTAGATAGCTAGAGTCGATATGGATAAAAGTATTGCCTGAGCCAATGATTATTTAATGATTAAGGCTGAGACAATTAATTTGTCCCAGCCTCGTGTATAACTTATTGAATTAAAGTTCTTTTCACCTTTTTATATTTGTATAACATCGCTAAACGCCAAGGTACAATCATACAAAAAGCAAGTAGGA
This sequence comes from Staphylococcus xylosus NJ, assembly GCF_000338275.1. Taxonomy (GTDB): domain Bacteria; phylum Bacillota; class Bacilli; order Staphylococcales; family Staphylococcaceae; genus Staphylococcus; species Staphylococcus xylosus_B. The sequence goes on along the minus strand of NZ_ANMR01000043.1, from coordinate 323,507 downwards.
AAAACATTCCTGCAATTTCGCCAGGATCTATCTGGTTACTTATAAAAATTTTAATTATTGTACGTACTAAAAGTAATGTTATAAGAATTATAGGAAAGGCTTTTGAACGTTTCATATAAATTTCACTACCTTGTGTTTCAAACCTAGATGTCCAAATTAGAATTGTAGAAAATAAAACACCTAGAATAATACATTCTACTATTTCAAAACCTGTTAACCTAAAATATGGAACAACGTACATTAGTGCCCCTGTCGCCATAAAAAAAGGAGGTAATATAATTTTCTTTTCATTTACTGGAAAGTGTTGTGCTTTCATTCGCACAATTATAACACCTATTCCCATTAGAAATGCAAATACAATGGAAAATATTAAATACAACATGCTTACACCTACTTTAAGTTTCTACAAGATGATATTCACTTTGGTTAGTATATCATTTAAATAAATAATAATCAGTATTTGTACGTCCATTTTTATTTACTATTAACCAATAGCACATATATTATATCTTAGTATTTTTTAAATTACTAAGAAAATAATTGCAGTTCAATCGAATATCATAGATGAGCACAAATAAAAATACGATAAGATAAGCCTTTTTAAAAGCTCATCTTATCGTACTTTTATTTAAAAAGCATGTGTCTGGTTACATGTCGATAATGCATCATTTAAAGTGTATCTAAGATAATTCATATCATGAATTTGCATCGCATTATGATATTTCTTAAATGCCTCATCGGTCGGAAAGTTAATATGCATATTTGCTAGTCGATCAAGTACTTCTTTATCTTCCATGTCATAAGCATCCTTCACTTATCGATACCTCCCTTATATATATATTATAACAAACCACATTTTAGAATCAATTATTTTCTGAATATTTCAATAAATTAATACAGCTATAATATTATATAAACTTAATACCAATACTTTTAATTAAAAAATCATCAAAACATCATTTTATTATTTACTCTTCTTTATGCAAGAAAATTTAACCGATATTATTCATATTACTTATTCAAAATCAATCTAAAAATTCATATATAAGCTCACTCAATTTTAAGTAAAAGGTTATTTTCAAAACAAACGCCATGTAAATATATAAATTACAAACAGTGTAATGATATTTTTATCTATTTTCTTACGAAAACTTGTGTAATCAAAAAGTAAAAATCGAAAAAGTCATTTTAGAAACAATAAATTAGATAATCCATATATATCATTAAACTGATTATTGAAACTAATATACCAACTTTGGAAATTGATTTTATTACCAACCAACGAACCTAAATGCACCGCAATATAGCAACTTATCCCTATGCGTTATAGCCTTGCCTTTTGTTATAAGTAAAAATCAAAAGCATACTCCACATAAGTCAACCACAGACAAAAATAAGGGCTAACAACTACTCAATATAAGTAGCTGTCAGCCCTTTATTTATGCGCTATTTCTTTTTCTTCATAGCGTCTTCTTGATTTTTATTCATCATCGTCATCATTTGATTAATTTTCTTTTGAGATGGTTTTTGACCCATTTGCATCATCATCATACGTAGCATTTCTTCATTAATTGGTGGGTTCTTTTTAAGATAATCCATCATATATTTTCTTGCAAGGAAAAATCCACCGACTAATCCTAGAATTAGTGCTAACACGATTAATAATATTGCTAACCAAGTTGCCATTGTTTCACCCACTTTCCTATCCTAATGAATTTTACTAAAATTAGTGCCCCTTTTCAAGAGTAACTCAATTAATATAGCGTTTCGACTTATGTATTATACCAATTAAAAATTAACTTTGTAAATATAAGTATATTTTTATTTCTAAAAATAAAAAATTGGTATGAGAACCTAGGCTCTCATACCAACAAATTAAGCTTAGTTACATAAATTAAAATGTTTGAATTTGATTCAATACATTTTCTTTTGTGAAGCCATATTTTTCAACAACTAAGTCTCCAGGCGCACTAGCACCGAAACCATCGATACCGATAACTTTACCTTCAGTGCCTACATATTTATGCCAACCAAGTGGCGAAGCCATTTCAATTGCTACACGTTTAGTAATTGATGATGGAATTACTGATTCTTTATATTCATCAGTTTGTTGATCGAACGCATTCCAGTTTGGCATAGAAACAACACGTACACCTTTACCTTGTGCCTCTAAATCTTTAGCCGCTTCAATTGCTAAGTTAACTTCAGAACCAGTAGCTAATAATAAGAATTCTGGCTCTTTGTCTGATTCAAATACTACATACGCACCTTTACGTACGCCTTCTTCTACAGTTTCTTTTGGTAAATCCATAGTAGTAAGATTTTGACGAGTTAAAACAAGTGATGTTGGTGTATTTTCAGATTCTAATGCTACTTCCCAAGCTACACGAGTTTCGTTACCATCCGCTGGACGAATAACATTCATGTTTGGGATGGCACGTAAACCAGCTAATTGTTCAATCGGTTCATGTGTAGGACCGTCTTCACCAACTGCAATTGAATCATGTGTGAAGATAAACGTTGAATTTAATCCCATGATTGCTGAAAGACGTAATGCTGGTTTTAGGTAGTCACTGAACACGAAGAAAGTTGCACCATAAGGGTGTAAACCGCCATGTGCAGCCATACCATTTACTGCAGCGCCCATTGCAAATTCACGAACACCAAACCAAATATTTTTACCTTCTGGTGTATCTTTATCAAAATCTGTTGCATCTTTGACATTAGATTTATTTGAACCAGCTAAGTCAGCTGAACCACCAAAGAATGAAGGTACAGTTTTACTTAAAGTTTGAATTACTTCACCAGAGTCAGCACGTGAAGCACCACTATGTCCAGCTTCAAAGTGTGGTAACTCATCTCTATAGTTTTCTGGTAATTTACCACTGATAGCCAATTTAAATTCTTTAGCTAATTCAGGGTATTTATTACTATATTCTTCAACAAGTTTATTCCATGCTTCTTCTTTTTCGTTAGCGCGTTTCAACATACTTTGTTGGAAAATTTCATAAACTTCTTCTGGAACATTGAAACGTTTTTCAGGATCTAAACCATAGTTTTCAAGCGCTAATTTTCTTTCGTCTTCACCAAGAGGCGCACCGTGAACACCATGTGAAGCTTGTTTATTAGGCGCACCATAACCAATAATTGTTTTAATTTCAATAATTGTTGGTACATTTTGAGATTTAGCTTCTTCAATCGCTTTATCAATTGCGTCTAAATCATTACCTTCTTCAACTAAAATGTGTTTCCAACCATAGGCTTCAAAACGACCCTTAACATCTTCAGAAAAAGCTTTATTTAAATCTCCATCTAATGAGATATCATTTGAATCATATAAAACAATCAATTTGTCTAATTGGTTATGTCCTGCTAATGAAGCTGCTTCGTGAGAAATACCTTCCATTAAGTCACCATCTGAAGCAAGAACATATGTGTAATGGTCAACAACTTTAGCATCTTCTTTATTAAATTTACCTGCTAAATGCTTCTCAGCCATAGCCATACCAACAGACATAGCAAAACCTTGTCCAAGTGGACCAGTTGTAACTTCTACACCATCAGTGTGTTTGAACTCAGGATGTCCTGGTGTTTTAGAACCCCATTGTCTAAATTCTTTTAATTCTTCTAATTCTAAACTACCTGAAACATGTAATAAGCTATATAATAGCGCAGAACCATGTCCAGCTGATAATACAAAACGATCTCTGTCAAAGAAATCTTTTGATTGGGGATTAAAATTCAAGTGACGTGTCCATAATGTGTATGCCATAGGAGCAGCACCCATTGGTAATCCAGGGTGTCCTGAATTTGCTTGTTCAACTGCATCGATACTTAGCGCTCTAATCGTATCTACCGCTAATTGATCTTTTTCTTTATTCATCTAAATGACTTCCTTTCTTCTAGCAAGTTTCTATATTATTATACCTTATTTGGTATCTATTTAACAAAAAATTGATTTAGTTTTTATCTTCTTTACTTTTAGAATCTAATATATTTTTCACTTTATCAGGCGTTACATCGTTTCCTTCAGGATCTATGACTCTTGTACTTTCAATTTGCTGCTTAAATTTTTCTCTAAATGAATCTAAGTAAGCTTTTCTCAATTTAGATTGTTCTTTAGCTTCTTTTTCAGTCAAGCCTTTTTCTTTTTTCTTTTTTGCTAATTCATTTATACGTTGTAAATCTACACCGTCTTTATCAGCCATAATAAACCTCCGATATTATTGATATAGAAAAATATAACAAAAAAATGAACGAAACTAAATTGTTTCGCTCACAAAAACACCATTATATTAACATTTACATTCACTAAAGTTCACGCCACTAAAAAACTATTAGTGAACAGCTGCCATCACTTGCTGTGAAGTTTGTTCGCTTTGTAGTTTAGTTTCATTATTACTCTGTTCGCCATTTACTGATTGACTTGTCATTTGATGGTCAGTCATTTCGTACGTCTGTTCTGAATTCGCACTATTGTGTGCACTTAATATAAACAAGGCGCAAAGTACCATTGTCACCGTTAACACTATAATATAAGACTTTATTTGCGATTTATAGTTCTTCATCATTTATAACCACTCCTAGAACATTTGTTTGTATAGTTACTTTATCAGAACGTCTGTTCTATGTCAACAACCAAACGAACAAACGTTTGTAAAAATGCTATAATCATGCTATAATTAAGTCAAATTAAATTAGGGAGTGCCTATTATGAGAGAGTTAACTAAACGACAAAATGAAATTTTTGAATATATCAAGCAAACCGTCCAATCCAAAGGGTATCCGCCAAGTGTTAGAGAAATTGGAGAAGCTGTTGGATTAGCCTCTAGTTCAACAGTCCATGGCCATTTATCTAGATTAGAGGAAAAAGGTTATATTAGAAGAGATCCAACTAAACCTCGTGCCATTGAAATTGTGTCAGAGCAATTAGGTGAATCAATTAATATGGAAGAAACAATCCACGTTCCTGTTATAGGGAAAGTAACTGCGGGCGTACCTATTTCTGCGGTTGAAAATGTTGAAGAATACTTCCCATTACCAGAACATTTCACTTCAACACATAATAGCGATATATTCATCTTAAATGTTGTTGGTGACAGTATGGTTGAAGCTGGTATTCTTGATGGAGATAAAGTTATCGTTAGAAGTCAAACTATTGCAGAGAACGGGGATATCATCGTTGCGATGACAGAAGAGAATGAAGCGACTGTTAAGCGTTTCTATAAAGAAAAAACTCGTTATCGTTTGCAACCGGAAAATAGTACAATGGGACCAATTTATCTTGATAATGTAACTGTATTAGGAAAAGTGGTTGGATTATTTAGAGAAATGTAATTGATATTTCGACTAATGCTAACACTCTCAAAAAAAGAGGATGCGCTCATCGCGCACCCTCTCTTTTTTCATCTTTTTTCTCTAAAACATCTTTTACTTTTTCAAGTATATCTTCTGTTTTATCTTTTTTGTTTGTTGTCATAACTTTTCATCCTCACATGATAACAGATACCCTCAAACAACAAACCTTAAACATTATCCAGTATAATTTTCTGTCCAATAAGGCTGACGATTTTTATTAAAGTCAACACCTACACCAAGCGTATTAAATTCTTTCTTAAGAATATTCTTTCTGTGTCCTAATGAATTCATTAAGCCCTGGTGAGCATAAATACTACTTGTTTGACCATATGCCAAATTTTCACCTGCTGCATTAAAATTGTGTCCGTCAGCTTCCATACGATCAAATGGAGTATCGCCTGATAAATTATTATGATCAAAATAATTATGTTCAGCCATATCTTTACTGTGTTTTCTAGCCGTCTCAGAAATACCATTAGAATATTTAAGTGGCTCTAACTCATGCTGTACTCGTTCTGAATTAACTAAATCAAAGTTTTGCAATTCAAAGCTTTGTGCTAATCCCTCAGATGGTGCGCCATATTGTTGTTGTAATCGGTTTTCCATTTTTTCACTAACTTGTAATAGTGCTGTTAAGTTATTGCTCTCATGTTTATCATAAAAAGCTGTTGTGTATATTTTGTCTTTATGAAAATTATCAAATTCATCATCTTGAACATCAAATTTCACATGCCCTTTTTGCTTATCAGTAATAGGTTTACCTAAACGGTCCCTTACCTTGTCTTTAGGTGTGCCATATTTAATTTTTGATTTTGATGATATAACGTTTTGGTTACTATATAGCGCATTTACTTTATCATCTATATAACTAACCATCACAAACCCTCTATAACCATCCGAATAATACGTGTGCCAATTTGTACCATATTCATTTGATGAGACACGTTGGGAACGCCCTAGCTTTTCTTCTACAGCGCCTTTAGTCATATTCATTTGAATATTGTTAACTGCAAATTCTTGTTTACTTGGTACTTTCAACGCATCTTCATTAGTTGTTTTTGATGAAGACCAATCAGCAACTTTATCCTTTAATTGCTGTTGTACTGTAATCATTGGTTCTGTTTCTTTGATTGGTAGGACAAGAATAACTACTAAGAAAGTAAGTACATACAAAAATAATTTTCTAATTTTTTACACCTACTAATATATTAGTCTCTATCACCATTAAAAATTGAGTTTCTTACAATTACATAATCCACTTTTCTTAATGATTTAAGGTCAGTGCCACCCGCATATGAAATTGAACTTTGCAAATCTTGTTGCATTTCAATCAATGTATTAGATAATGATCCTTTGTGTTCAACAAACATTTTCTTACCTTCTACATTTTTATGTTCACCTTTTTGGAATTCAGAGGCGCTACCGAAATATTCTTTATATAGTTTGCCATCTAATTCCACTGTTTCACCAGGTGACTCTTCATGCGCAGCAAATAATGATCCAACCATAACCATAGATGCACCAAAGCGTATAGATTTAGCAATATCACCATGCGTTCTAATACCACCATCAGCAATAATTGGTTTTCTTGCCGCTTTACTACAGTGATTTAATGCTGATAATTGCCAACCGCCTGTACCAAATCCTGTTTTAATCTTAGTTATACAAACTCTTCCTGGTCCGATACCAACTTTGGTAGCATCTGCGCCAGCGTTTTCTAATTCGCGTACGCCCTCTGGAGTACCAACATTACCTGCGATTACAAATACTTCAGGAATATGTTGTTTAATATGTTTAATCATATTGATTACAGAATCTGAATGACCATGTGCGATATCAATTGTAATATAATCTGGAATTATTTTTTCATTAGCTAATTGCTCTACAAAATCAAATTCACGTTCTTTAACACCTACAGAAATTGATGCAATCAAACCTTTTTCATGCATTCTCTTTGTAAATGGGATACGTGCCGCTTCATCAAATCTGTGCATAATATAAAAATAATCATTTTCAGCAAACCATTCAGCTAATTCTTCATTCATTACTGTTTGCATATTTGCTGGAACGACTGGTAATTTAAAACTTTTTGGACCAAATTGAACTGTCGTGTCACATTCAGAACGACTATTTACAATACATTTATTCGGTATTAGTTGGATATCTTCATAATCAAAAATCTTCATTGTTAACAAACCCCTAACATTTTTAATAAAACATTTATTTAATGGTAAGATTTTCATGATGTATTCAATAATTATATGGAGAATAATAGTTATATTTACCAAAATTCCCGAACAATAACTTTTTATTTATCTTTACCAATAGATAATATACATTGTTTTAAACTAAATGTAAATGGACTTAAGTCTTAAATTACCAACTTGCTTTTTTAACACCTGGGATTTGCCCTTTATGTGCATGTTCACGTAAAGCAATACGTGACATTCCAAATTTACGATATACACCTCTTGGTCTCCCAGTAACTTTGCAACGACGCGTTAATCTTGTAGGTGATGAATCTCTTGGTAATTTTCTTAAAGCCTCATAATCACCTTTAGCTTTCAATTCTTTACGTAACTCATAATATGCTTCTACTAATTGTTCTCTTTTTTGTTCTTTCGCTATTTTTGATTTCTTTGCCATTATTCTAACTCTCCTTATAAATCGTAATCATTACGTTTTAAATAATAACATACTCACTTTATATTTCAACTTAAAAGTATTTGAAATTATTATCTTTATATGCTAAAATTTTAAAACGTAATCATTCCTGTTAAGAAAGAGGTGTTAACTTTGCGCGTAAATATTACATTAGCATGTACAGAATGTGGCGATCGTAACTATATTTCTACAAAAAACAAACGTAATAATCCTGAGCGTATTGAATTAAAAAAATTCTGCCCTAGATTAAATAAATATACGTTACATCGTGAAACAAAATAATTTCTCTGCTAAAATTATCTTTTAAATACGACAATTTAAATACAACAGTATGTTGTAATGATATTTAGCTTATAGCACTAGAGTTATCTTCATTTAATTATGATGACTTATGATTGCCAACTACATTTTTATAATTGTGGTTGGCATTATTTATTTTCATAGAAAAAACACCTCCGTATGATTCATTTTAAATGAATTCAACGAAAGTGTTTTTATTTCCTTCCCGTTATTTGGGGTCAGTTCAACTATCACCTAAGGTTTGTTTTGTCTACGTTCTGAAGAGACTAATTACGGGTCTCTTTTTCAAATGTAAGTAAATTCTTCTAAACTAATAACTAATCATCATTTTCAAAAGGATTTGAAACACTAATTTCAAAAATATTCATACCTCATTGTTTTTCTACATTATTAATTATTAATCTTTAATTTCTAAATCAACATCATTAATATCAATACCTAAAGCTTTCGCTACACCTTTACCATATTCACTATCAGCTTTATAACAGTGACGGATGTGACGGTGTTGTACTTCTAATGTAGTACCTTGCATCTCGTTTGCAGTATTTTCAAAAATGCGCTCTTGTTGTTCTTTAGATTGCAATCTAAATAAGCGTCCTGGTTGTTCAAAGTAATTGTCATCATCTTGTCTGAAATCATATTCATAAGCTTCACCTTCAACTTTTAAGCCAGGCTTTTTGAATTCAGGTTGATCCTCAAACGAACCATCACTATTTGGATAATAATGAGTGCCTCCACCTTGATTATTATCCAAAATTCTCATTTGGCCATCTCTACTAAAGGGGCAGATATTTTCAATGCCTACACCTTTTGGTTGGTTTACTGGTATTTGCCAATGATTTACACCTAATCTATAACGTTGAGCATCACCATATGAGAATAAGCGACCTTGTAACATTTTATCTGGCGAAAAATCTAAACCAGGTACAATATTAGTAGGTGCAAAAGCAGCTTGTTCTACATCTTGGAAATAGTTATCTGGATTTCGGTTAAGTTCCCATTCTCCTACTTCTATTAATGGATAATCACCTTTATACCACACTTTAGTTAAATCAAATGGATTATCTTTATGATTTCTCGCTTGTTCTTCCGTCATCACTTGGATGTACATCTTCCATTTCGGATAATCTTTATTTTCAATTGCTTCGAATAAATCACGTTGTGATGATTCTCTATCGTCGGCAATAATTTTCGCTGCTTCGTCAGGTTGTAAGTTTTCAATACCTTGTTGTGTTCTATGATGGAACTTCACCCAAACGCGTTCGCCTTTGTCGTTATACATTGAGTAAGTATGAGAACCAAAACCATGCATATTTCTATAACCTTTTGGAATACCACGGTCAGACATCAAGATTGTAACCTGATGTAATGCTTCTGGTAATGACGTCCAAAAGTCCCAATTATTTTGAGCACTACGCATATTTGTTCTTGGGTCACGTTTAACTGCGTGATTTAAACTGGCGAATAATTTAGGATCTCTGAAGAAGAATACTGGTGTATTATTACCAACTAAATCCCAATTCCCCTCATCTGTATAGAATTTCAAAGCGAATCCTCGAATATCACGCTCTGCATCTGCTGCACCACGTTCACCTGCTACTGTTGAAAAACGCGCAAACATTTCAGTCTGTTTACCAACTTCAGAGAAAATACTTGCTGAAGTATATTGCGTAATATCATTAGTAACTGTAAAGGTACCAAATGCGCCTGATCCTTTTGCATGCATACGTCGTTCTGGAATCACCTCTCTATCAAAGTGAGCCATTTGTTCTAAAAAATACCAATCTTGCATTACTAGTGGGCCTCTTGGTCCAGCAGTCATACTATTTTCTCTATCAGAAACTGGTGCACCAAATAAGCTAGTTAATTTTTTATTGTTGCTCATCACATTTCCCCCTCATTCTCTATCCAAATAATAATAATTATTACCTAGTACTTATTTTAATGTAAAGTAGTTTTAAAAGCAACATATCTAACGTTAATTAATTAGACTATTTTCGCAATATTTAAACATTTTGCGACTTTTAGCCGATAAAAAGCATTGCTTGTGTCTATCAAAAGCATTAAAATGGAGTGTATATATTTTAATTAACTATTAGGAGACTTATTATGGCACAAAATAATATGAATCGTGGTCTAAATTCTCGACATATTTCAATGATAGCAATTGGGGGCGCCATTGGAACCGGACTTTTTGTTGCTACAGGTAATGTAATTTCTCAAGCTGGACCTGGTGGTGCAATATTAGCTTATTTAATTATTGGGGTAATGTTGTATTTCTTAATGTCCTCTATTGGGGAACTAGCCACATTTTACCCTGTTTCAGGATCTTTCAGTTCTTACTCTACCCGTTTCGTAGATAAGTCATTAGGATTCACTATGGGATGGCTCTATTGGGCAATATGGTTACTCGTAACGAGTGTAGATATCATTATTTCTGCAAGTGTACTTAATTATTGGGATACGTTTCAATTTTTCAGTCCAGTAACCTGGAGTATTATCTTTTTATGTTTACTTTTCTTATTAAATATATTTTCAGTTAAAGCATTTGGTGAAACTGAATTTTGGTTATCATTAATTAAAGTAATTACAATTATCGTCTTTATCGCCATCGGTATTCTAACTATCGTTGGTATTTTAGGTGGTAAAGCATATGGCCTTTCAAATTACACTGTGGGAGAAGCGCCATTCGTTGGCGGTTTTTCAGGTTTCTTAGGCGTACTACTCGTTGCAGGATTTTCAGTTGGTGGTACAGAGGTAGTTGCAGTCACTGCAGGTGAATCATCTAACCCTGACCGTTCGATGCCAAAAGCAATAAAGCAAGTTTTTTGGAGAATATTATTATTCTATGTTTTATCTATTGCAGTTATTTCTGCAATCATACCTTATACTGATCCTTTGTTACTAAACGAAAGCGAATCGGTATCTCAAAGTCCATTTACAATTGTCTTTGATCGTGTGGGAATTGCTTTTGCAGCATCTGTGATTAACGCAGTTATCTTAACTTCGTTATTATCAGCAGCTAACTCAGGTATTTATACAACTAGTAGAATGTTATACTCAATGGCTGAAGACAAACAAGCACCAAGATTCTTAGCAAAATTAAACAAAACAACAAAACTACCTTTGGTTGCACTATTCACAACTTTCATTATTGTATTAGCAGTAATTATATTAGCTCAATTCAAATCAGATATTGTGTTTACATTGCTTAATATCATCGGTTCTTTAGTTATTGTTATTTGGGCAGCTAGTATTCTAGCTCAAATCAGACTTCGCTTAGCAATTAAAAAGCAAAACAAAGACCCTAAAGATGTGCTACCGTATAAAGCACCGTTTTATCCTTTAGGTCCGATTATTGTAATCATCGCTTTACTGTTCTTGTTTGGAGGTAATTCGTTCGGTGCAGCATTATCGGGAGATATTAGTGCACTATTTAGAAACATAATACCTATAGTCATTTTAGTTCTAATATACTTAGTACATAAATTTATTAGAAAAACTAAAATTGTAAAACTCGAAGAAATTGATCTAAAACGTCACGACTTGAACTAATTATTTCATATTAAATAGGCGTAAATAACCTTTAATATGATGAGCACACCAACAACTGAAATATGATATCTCAAAGTTACTAAAATGGGAGTACGAAAGCAATTTAAACATTGATTTTGTATTCCTGTTTTTTTGTTATATCGTATTTTATTTAAAATACATAGATTTGTCAGTATAATACGAAAATATTTTTATTAATTCTTTCCAAATACATAAGCCTCAGTTATTTTCAGTTATATAGAAGTATAGTATAATAATTAATAACAATGACGTAACTTAGAGGTGGAGAATATGATTGGACAAACGAATTTATTTGACGATATTTTAGAAACTGAAGAACGCTTCGTTATAGTTGTGCAATCACTTGAAGATAAGCATCAACGCTTAATCAAACGTACATTAAGAGAGTATAGTAGTTTAGACCATTCTCAAATGGAAAGTCTTTTTGAACATTTGAAAGACTTATTCTTGCAAGAAGACTTTGAGGAAAACCAATCTGCATTTGCAATAACTGTTTATACTAACTTAGACTACGCGGCAGATCATGTATACGCCCATGTCAAGCGACATCGTGGCAAAAATGAATGGACGCACACAGCAAAATAATATACATCATTCATTAAAAATTTAGTGTATTAGTAATTTTACTATCACAACCTTTTATAAAGTCATAATTTGAATGTTAACAAACAACTATTAGCATTAAAAAAGCCCGAGACACATAACTGAATGTCTTGGGCTCTTTCTTTAATTTAATAAGGATTTTAAAGCATGTGGAATACCATTATCACTATTACTTAAAGTTATCTCATCAGCAACTTTCTTTACATCATCATTAGCATTTCCCATTGCTACAGCGTGTCCAACAACTTTTAACATAGAAATATCATTGGCACTGTCACCAAAAGCAATGACTTCTGATAGATCAATTTGTACTTTTTCACATAATTCAGTAACGGCATTTCCTTTTGATACACCATTAGCCATAAATTCTAAGAAATAAGGTTTACTTGTAGTAACATCAATTTCTTCATTAAAATGGCCTGCCAAATCTTTATTGAGGCTTGTAATCGTAGGTACATAGTCAACGCCCATGACTTTAGGCACATCTTCTTGAATAAAATCCTTTAAGTCATCTACATGTTTCATAGGCAATCCAGTTAATTCAGATTCAATATTCATATATTCATGTTCACCTTCGTAAACAATAAATCCATCCTGATAAGTTAATACAAATAATTCATTTTCCCTACAATAGTCGACTATAAAATCAAAATTTTCTTTAGAAACAGTACGACTTACTTCCACTGCTTCTGTATTAACATTTACGGTTTTCCCACCATTATAGCTAATTACATAACTTTGAAATTTATCTAATTGTAAAGTTTTAGCAGTAGGTAACATACCTTCTGTAGGACGTCCTGATGCTAATACAACTTTGTACCCTTTATTTTGTATTTCAATTAAATAACTTTCTGTTTCAGGACTCATTTGATTCTCACGGTTCATCAATGTATCATCCATATCCATTACTACCATTTTATATTTACTCATGTTGCTTGTCTCCCTTCAACGTCTTCATTCTATATTACAACAAATTATTGACGTTGGTACAACACTTTAAGTTCAACACCAGTCTCATTAATCGTCACCAACTCTGAACGACAATTTTCAAATGTTCCTTTTAACTCTCTAACCAATTCACCACTACGTTCAGGAGCTATCATAGTAAGTACAGTGGGACCTGCACCACTTATCACCGTAGCATATGCTAAATATTGTTTTGCTAGTCCTTTAATTGTCTGGAATTCAGGAATTAAATCTTGTCTGTATGGTTCATGAAACCCATCTTGCTCCATCATTTTTCCAGCTAATACGTAATTATGTTGAATAAGTGCACTAATCATCGTATTACTAATCGCACTATTTTGAACAGCTTTTTTATGTGAGAAGGTATCAGGTAAAGCATTTCTTGAATCAACCGTTCTTAATTCATAAGATGGAACTGTAATAATGATATCTACTTTAGGTGTATCAATATAAGAAACATCAGTTACCTTAGTTTCCGGATTATAATAACCTAACACTAAGCCACCGTATATCGTCGGTGCAACATTATCTGGATGACCCTCAAATTCGGTAGCGAGTTGCAATAATTCATATTTTGATAACTCAATATCACCAAAATAATTTGCTATGTATAAGGCACCTACTAAAGCAGATGCCGAAGAGCCTAATCCTCTAGCCAAAGGAATCTCACTTCTCATTTCAACTTCTAACGTAGGTAAAACCACGTTATACTTGTGCGCAACTTTTTGTGCGATTTGGTAAATGTAATGACTATTATCTGTTGGTAAACCTTCCACATTAGGACCGATATGGTTAAACGACCAATGATCGTCATCACTTATTTTCACATCTAAATATAAAAATTTATTTAAAGCCATACCAATTGAATCAAATCCGACACCTAAATTTGCAGTAGATGCCGGGATTTTCAAATGTAACTTTTCGCTCATGCTAAAGTGCCCCTTTGATATAATCTAAAATACTTTCTCTATCATTTGGCAATGGTTTAATGGGATTATCCAACAAGGAAATTGCAGTATCTGGATCTTTCAAACCATTACCAGTTAATACAGAAACCACTTTTTTACCTTGAGGTAATTTGCCTGCTCGATGTAACTTAATAAGGCCGGCAATCGAAGCATTACTAGCTGGCTCACTGAATACGCCTTCGTTACGCGCCATCAATTGATATGCCTCTAAAATTTCTTCGTCAGTAACGCTATCTATTTGTCCATTAGATTCTTCAAGTGCAGTAGTCGCTTTATCCCAACTTGCAGGGTTTCCAATTCTAATTGCTGTGGCAACCGTGTCTGGATTTTTCACTACTTTATTTTGAACGATTGGCGCAGCGCCTTCCGCTTGAAAACCAAACATTTGTGGTAATTGGGTATCATTTGCTTCATGGTAATCTTTGAAACCTTTCCAATATGCAGAGATGTTTCCAGCATTACCTACTGGTATTGATAAAATATCAGGTGCCACACCGTCTAATTGTTGGATGACCTCGAAAGCGGCTGTTTTTTGGCCTTCGATACGATAAGGGTTCACTGAATTTACTAGAGCAATTTCTCCATTTTTAGCAATTTCTTGAACAATTTCTAAAGCTTCGTCAAAATTACCTTCTATTGATACAATTTCTGCTCCGTACATCACAGCTTGTGACAATTTACCTAAAGCTATTTTACCTTCTGGAATAACTACAATAGCTTTTAATCCAGCACGTGCTGCATATGCAGCTGCCGAAGCTGATGTATTTCCAGTAGAGGCACAAATTACAATTTTTTTGCCTTCTTCTTTCGCTTTAGCCATTGCCATAACCATGCCTCTATCTTTGAATGAACCTGTCGGATTGGCCCCTTCATATTTTACGTGTAATTCAATACCTAACATTTCAGACATGTTTTCACAATAAATTAATGGTGTGTGTCCTTCATTTAATGATAAAGATGGTGTTTTTTCAGTTACTGGTAAATAATTTTTAAATTCTTCTACTAAACCTTTCCAATTCTTCATATTAATTAAACCCCTTCTACTGGATAAATTTTCTTAACGATATAACCTGACTCTGTAATTGACGCTTCTGGGTTTTCATCAATCCCGATTACTGCAACACCTACTGTATGAGCGTCACGTTCAGTTACTGCTAATGATTTATGGAAAGGTAAAGCACCCTTAAGTAAAGTTTCAACTTTATTGATATCTTCACCGTCTGTTTGCACTACAACATAGTAACTTTCTTTTTCCTTAATTGATACCGTATCTCCATCATCCATAATCGCTTTTGTTTTTTCAGTTTTTAATTCAAAATGTGGTGGTAAAGTGTGTAAATTTGTATCAAAGTTTAATGTTACATTTAATAGATCACTTACAACCGCGCTTCCAGTAGCGAGGCTACCAGCACCTTTCCCGTAAAACATTGTTTCGCCTACTGCATCGCCGATAACATAAATTGCATTAAACTCATCTTCAACAGCGGCTAATTGATGGGCTTTGTTAATAAGTGTAGGTGAGACAGAAGCTTGTACTTGGCCGTGCTCATATGTCCCTTTACCAATCAACTTAATCTTATATCCAAGATCATCGGCAACTTTAATGTCTGAGGGCTCAACATCACTAATGCCATGTCTTACCACATCATCTAAATTAATAACTTGGTTAAATGATAAATATGAAGTAATGACAACTTTTCTAGCAGCGTCGATACCTTCAACATCATCAGTCGGATCTGCTTCTGCAAAGCCTAATCTTTTCGCTTCATCTAATGCATCCTCGAATGACGTTTGTTCTTTTGTCATTTTACTTAAAATAAAATTAGATGTTCCATTTAAAATACCCATAAATTTACTTATGTTATTAGCATTTAATCCATTGTTAATTGCGTTTACAATTGGAATACCGCCTGCGACACTAGCTTCATATTTTAAAGCTACATCATTTTCTTGTGCTAAATCTTCTAATACGTTTAGATGCACCGCTAATAAATCTTTATTTGCAGTCACAACATGTTTCTTTTGACTTAATGCGCGTTTCAACCAATCCACTGTTGGCTCAATACCACCCATAACTTCTACTACAATATCAATTGAATCATCGTTTAATATTTCATCAATATCTTCAGTTAAATTATAATTCGACACATTGATTGGACGTTGTCTTGATTTATCTCGAACCAATATGTGTCGAATATTAATGTTTTTATTCATTGTTTCTTTTATTTGTTCTCTATTTTCTTCAATAATTTTTACTACACCTGAACCCACAGTTCCTAAACCTAGTAAGGCTACATTTAATTCCTTCATAATTTCATTCCTCCGATTGTTCTTCTAAAAAATACAGTTGTACAGTTGAAAAATACTTGAATATGGTATAGTATAAATTCATTCATTATTTTTGTAAAGGTGAAAATTTAGATTCTATATCTATCCTATCACTCTCGTGATAAAAACTAAACAAAATTTTCTGATTTTTTAGAAAGGTTGTATGTCCCATGAAAGTTGCCAAGTTTGGAGGAAGTTCTGTATCTACTGCAGATCAAATTAAAAAAGTATTAAATATTGTTAATTCCGATGAAGATCGGAAAATTATCATTGTTTCCGCACCAGGTAAACGTCATAAAGAAGATGTTAAAACAACAGATTTACTTATTCGTCTGTATGAAAAAGTCATTGATGATTTAGATTACATTTCTAAAAAAGAAGAAATTGTTCAGCGTTACGCTGATATCATTTATGAATTAAATATGAGTGATAACTTATTAACTACCATAGATCAAACGTTAGAAAATTTTATTGCTACATTAAAAGATAAACCTTCACGTTTATTAGATGCTTTACTTTCATGTGGTGAAAATTTCAATGCACAATTAATTGCAGAATATAATAATAGTCAGGGCACACCAACTCGTTATATATCTCCTGGCGAAGCAGGCATTCAAGTTACCGATTTGCCCCAAAACGCACAAATTTCAGATCAATCATATGAAGAGCTATATAACTTAAGAGCGTATGACGAAAAATTAATCATCCCAGGTTTTTTTGGTGTTTCAAGACAAAACTATATCGTAACATTTCCTCGTGGTGGGTCTGACATCACTGGTGCTATTGTTGCAAGAGGTGTCAGAGCAGACTTATACGAAAACTTCACTGATGTTTCAGGCATTTTTAGAGCAAACCCAACAATTGTCAAAAATCCTGAAGTTATTGATGAAATTACTTATAGAGAAATGAGGGAATTGTCTTATGCAGGTTTCGGCGTCTTTCATGATGAAGCTTTACAGCCTTTGCATAAAGATAGAATTCCTGTCGTTATAAAAAATACAAATAGACCAAATGATACAGGAACGTTTATTCGCCATGATAGAGAAATTAATTCTAATAATATCGTGAGTGGTATTAGTTGTGATAAAGGATTTACTGTATTAAATATCAAAAAATATTTAATGAATAGACAAGTAGGATTCACTCGTAAAATCTTAGGTGTGTTAGAAGATTATAATATTTCTTTCGACCATATGCCTTCAGGTATTGATAGCATCAGTATCATTATGCGCTCAAAAGAAATTCATAACAGAGAAGAACAAGTGCTTAATGATATTCGTGATAAATGTGACGTTGATGAGTTAAGCGTAGAACATGATTTAGCCATCTTAATGATTGTTGGTGAAGGTATGCACAGAATCGTTGGTACCGCTAACACAATTACACACGCTTTGGCAGAATCTAAAATAAATTTAAAAATGATGAACCAAGGTGCTTCGGAGATTTCAATTATGTTCGGTATTGATGTAGCTGATGCAGATAAAGCTGTGAAATCAACTTATGAATATTGCTACAACGGAAAATGCTTAAAAATATAGCATCACACATTACTTAACAAGCAAAAAAACCTTCAAATTCATTTTGTCTTCCTATTAGGACTAACGAATGATTTGAAGGATTTTATATTGCTTTTTTCTCTGAAATAAGTGCTTGATTAATACGTTCATCTCCAACAACTAACCTCAATATTACAAACTGATAATAACTTAATGAATCTATTACATTTCTATAATTTGGTAGTTGATGATAATCTATTGGATCTAATAGTTCATACATTAATACAATTTCTGGTTTAATATAATCTACATCCCATTTAATAGAATGGAAGTAAATATTTTTCTCTGGCAACCTTATATTATGGTTCCATCTAAACATCCATTCTTCATCTTTCACATCGTATACAATCACGGTCATAACCAATGTATCACCATCATATATATTAGCATGAGTTATCTTTGAAAAGTCTACTGCTGTAAAATCAGAAGTACTATGTGAAGTATCATGCAATAACGTTCGATATTCATTTGGAATATATTTTAAAACTTCACCTAGAAACTTTCTCTCTACACTAATATCAACTTTATTCTCAAGGTTAAATGCATCATGTAAAAACAATTGTTTTGCTACTTCACCATTATATTTAATTAAATTTGGTACATTAATGTTTAAAATTTCGACAATTCTCTTTATCGATTTATTTTTTTCATTTTCCAAATGTGCACCTCCCGACAAAAAGTAAGCGTTTCCAATAATTAATATTATATAGTTTGTCCATAAATATTTCAATGTATTAAATACAAAATCGTGAAATAAAACACAAATTATTTTAAAAACTGCCTACCAAAGTATAATCATGGTTGGAGTGATTATCTAAAACATCTGGTCTGTTTAACAGAAAAACACCCTTAGCATTTGTATTAAGTGTTCTTTGAATGTCGGCAATAGCAGGTATTGTCTGGTATAAATTATTATCAAATATATATGGTACAGTGATGAAGTAATATCGAATACGGTATTTTGAAAATGTTTGTACTACATCCGATCCCACAATGATATGGAAAGCACTATCAACCACGCCATTAGGTACAATAATATTAAAATTTGTGCACCTCGATACGTATTTAATAATATCTGTAGAGTAACTAATCACAGATATTTTAATATCATAATTAGAAAGTTCGTCTAAAATTTTATATGCAAAAGGATGATTATCAAAAGCTATAATATCCTCATGTTTAATTGTTCGAGTAATGTGCTCGAGATATTCTTTTATCGCACTCAAATCGCTTTTCACCATCTTCCTTAATTTATATTGCATATAATTTATTATAGCTATTAATCTGCATAAGTTAAACCGTTATCTATTTTAAAAAATACCACTTAAGTGCTCAAAAGATACGAAAGGAATTAATTTACAAATATAAATTATGTACAGGTTTGTTATAATATATTACTATGAATATAATTATAGTAACTATAATGAATTGATAAATAGCATTTGTAGAAAGTTAAATAAAAGCGTAAAATGAGCTATGTTAAAAAATTTAATAAGATTAGGATGATATTCATGTTTTTACCACTTATATTACTAATAATAATAGTACTACTTATTATTATAATATTTATAGATCATCGTGTTATGCAAAATAAACTTGAAACTGAAAGTTATGCTAAGGATCAATTAGTAACTAAAATAAGTACAGTTACTCGTGAAAATACAAATTTGAAAAATAAAATGTTGGATATTGATTCAAATAATGACACGCATCACCATGGTCTCAGAAAAGCTAAACAAGATTTAACAGTCATTTTAAATGAACAAAAAGAACAAGGCGTAATAGCGTACTTCGATATTATTGCTACTGGTAATTTAGCTGTTAAGCATCCTCTATTTGAATATGCAAGAGCTTTTGACTATATTGTTTTTACTGAAAAAGGAATCTTTAATATTAATGTCAAAAATTGGAAGCAAAAAACTTTTTATCACTTTACACCTGATTCAGCAGAACAAACTGAAATTGATAAAGAGAATTCAGTACATCAAATTGTAGGAAGATATATTGCCAATCAATTTCATGGACAATTTCAATCATCGCGTTCTACAACTTATACATTTATAGAACGTATTAAAAACAATTCTGTCATTTATGACTTTTACAATTATGATCCTTATGAACAAGCTTCTAAAAATACTCAAGCATTAGAAGCAAAAATCCAAGAACGTTTAAATCAACAAATTCCAAATGTTGGTCTAGTCTACTTCACAGATGGTAGTGTTAATTTAATCGATGGTCCAGCAATTAGAAATAATTACGTGGAAACTGTTTCTTCAAAATCTTCTTTACAAAAGATTATAAAAGAGACTTTAAATTCAAATAATGATGTTTTAACTAAAGAACAATATGATAAATTAGTTGCACGTTTTAGCTAATTTAACAAAACAAACCTGTTACTTAAAATAAATTTAAGTAACAGGTTTATTTTATACTTTATTTTTCCACTAAATAATATAAAGGCATATCAGCTACTTAGAATAAGTTTACTTACTCCAAAGGTTTATTTGGTCATTTTTAGCCTGTGTTTCAGCTTGTTTAAATACTTCTCTATACTTTCCATTTGGAGAAAAATATTTTTCTCTAGCTAATCCTCTTTTTACCAATTCCTCATTGAACATCGTTTTATCATCTAGCCATACATATGCTAATGTTCTTCCATAACGATCTTCTTTTTCTTTATCATATTCTAAATACACATCTTTATTCGTTAAATGTTTTTTAGAATAATCCGAGGCTTCTTTACCATAAGGCTGTACAGGCGTATTAGGTTTAACTGTCTCTGGTGTATCCATACCTATTAACCTTACCTTCAATTGTTCATTATCACTGTTTTTAGCAACTAAGGTATCTCCATCTACAACGCGATCAACATGAACCTTTTCTGAATTATCAGGCCCTGAAGAGGTATCACTACTACCATTTTCTTGAAATGGCCCCGTATGATTAATAAATTGAAATGCTAATACACCCAATACAATTACTATTGCAATCAAAGATGTCGTTTTCTTTTTTGATTTCACTGTTGCACCCACTTCTTTTTAATTGTCCAAATTAGCATATAGAAAAAAGCGTCCTGCGTCAACATAACAGATATACTTTCTAAACAATAAAAAATTATTGAGCTATTAATCGAGCCATTATAATCTTCTTGTAAAGGGACTATTTATACTAAAAATTCCCATTTTCAATATAATCATTAGATTATATAAAAATTAGAAGTTCAACCAAATCTATTTTGTTTTATTTATCTATTTAAATAACTCATGCTATAATACTTGATGAATAGGAGTGAACAAGTTGAGTATATTTAAAGAGAACATGATAACGATTATCGCAGTTATTATAGCGATCATTATTGGTATGGTATTACAGTTTCAATTCCAATTACCCCCAATGGTATCAGCAGTTGTAGCTATTTTATTAGGCCTCTTAGTTGGTTTTATCGTATTTGTAATCCAAGCAATTATCACTAAAAATTAAGAATAAATAAATATAACTGCCGCATATTCAATGCTGGCAGTTTTTTACTTCAACATCAAATAATTTTATATCTAGCCTTTCTAAACTTATATGAATAATAGTTCAGTGTACAACTTATCCCACTGATTTCATTTAATTATTTTAACCTTTACCTAATTGCAATTATATCTTAAAATTATTATCTAATACGCTTTCAGATAAAGCTAAGCAAAAAATTAGTGTGTGGTGTCACAACTTCATAGTGACAAATATCATGATTTAAATTCACCTCAATTAGGTTTACATAATAAAGATATTGTTACTAAAAATAGCTAACCTCATATATTATGAGATTACCTATCCTTTCTTTATGATTTAGTTGTCTATTAGATTACTTATTCTTCACTACAAATTAGTTAATATAAATAATTAGACTAATAATTATTTATAGCTACCCAAATCTCACTGTAAGCAATGTCTTGTTCATTATCTTTAAAATTAGTAAATGAAAACATTGGCAAATCAGATAATTCATATTCTGAATCAGGTAACCATTCAGAGTAAATTTTAGCGTAAGTCTCCTGTAAAACGTTTGGATACTCGCCTTCATTTTCAAAAACAACCCATTTACTTGCTTTAAAGTTTAAGATTTCTAATTGCTCACTAGGGTTACTTTCAGTAGTTAAAACTCCAATCATATGTGTCAATTCGCCTTGCTCTTTTGTAAATGATTCATCAGCATCATATGACACGTTTACGATTTCTTTAGGTTCTATATTTTATAATTGATGCATTTCTTCTTTTTGTGTATTTGTAATGCTTTTTGCCAATGCTACAATTTCATCATTAACTCCTTCAAATTGCATAGGTACTCGTTTTTGAACACCGACAATATTAAATTCAGGTTGCTCTACGATTCTTGTTTTCATGTTTATTCCTCCTTTGGTATTAATAGAAAATGAAAGTTTAGGAAATGATATTAAAATTTGATGTTCATAAACTTGCGATGGCAAGTAACCACTCCAAGCTTTAAACGCTCTTGTAAATCCATCAATGGAATAGCCATATTTTGTAGCTACTGTTGTAACTGAATACTTATTTAGTAAATCTTTATTGGCAAAATATAATTTTCTCTTTTTGATATATTCTGACAAACTCATCTCAGATAAGAATATAAATAAATTTCTGTAATGTTGTTCAGGCATACCAATATAATTTGCGATATCAGATAAGTTCAATTCATTTGTTAAGTTATTATCTATATAATCTATAGATTGATTTAATTGGTTTATAATCATTTCCATCACCTTTCACCTATATAGTAATCAATTTTTATAAATCCAACTCGACTATTCAAATATAAAATATATCGATTGCATTTGATTGCTTTAAATTCAAAACTATATTTAATATTAAAGAAGTAATACCTAAATTATACTACTTACGACTCACTTAGATTTATATATATTATTTATGGTCATAAATTACCTAGTTGCTAATCTTGATAAAATAAAAAATGTTTATTAAATAATACGTAAGTCTCGTATTTTTTTAAAAGCATTTTAATATAAAATGCTATATGGATACAACGTATTTTGGCGAGACTCTTAAGGGAATAGGACAAGCTGAAGACTACAGGCTGAAGCTAATCCCTATGAAAGAGAGCCAGCAATACGAAGTATTGAATACAAAAAAGCACTCAGATGAATTGAATTAAATCACCTGAGTACTTTTTTGCTGAGATTTATGTTCCAGTCCCCTAAATATTAACGCTCTTTTATAAAAGTTAGAATTGCATGAAATTCTTGTTCATTCGCTGAAAAAGTACGCTCTTCAATTTCTCGCACTGTAGAATTCAATAATTTATAACCAGCAACTTCATCATCTTGTAAATAAGCATTAATGCTAGATTCTAATTCCTTTAATGTTGTTGCCTTTAATGTAGATAATTTAACTTCTTGCATATTGCCATCCCCTTTAGAATCTTAAATTTATATTGCTTATATCATACTATTTCGACGAATGACATTCAAACAATAAAACAAAAATGTACGCAGCTCAATAAAATTATTTCACTCTTAATATAACTCTAAATTGACGCGACTTATAGCTTATTTTAAAATTAAAGTTCACTAAGTATGATTGAGGTGATTATTTTCTTTAAAACAAAAGAAGTGCGTGCGTTTATTATCTATTTTGCAGTATGTCTTACTTTATTTATATTATATTTGATACCATTTTCGCATGCAATATTTGGTTAATAGCTTATATCTAAAATTAAGCTATTTGATTGAAATAACACAGTAATTTAAACTGAGTTATTTCAATCTTTTTTTGTCCACCTCAATCTATTTCACCTTTCAAAAATTGATTATTATTTAAACCTTTTGAAATTGTTATCCAACGTTTATTCTTTTATTTATAAAACTACATACGCTTTCGCCCGTCCAATCGTTTTTTAATCACTGTTGATCTTTGATTGCATCAGCTAACTGTGAATTTAAAGGCGCTCCAGTTTGCTTAAGGTGTTTCATAATATTCTCCTTTTCCTTTTGACTACGATTTTGGCTTAATTTATATGAAGTTTCTAATTTATCTACTTTTACTTTAAATCCAATTATTCCATTTATTTGTTGCTTTGTTTTTTCTGATAAGTTTTCCCACGTCGCACCATTTATATGATTACTTTCATATCTATTTAGTAACATACTTAACTCTTTTTTCAATTGCGCTTCATTTAATAACTCTCCTGTACCATATGCATGAACACTTTGATAGTCCCACGTTGAAACATCCTCAGTTTCATACCACGTTGAAGATATATAGCCATGTGCCCCTGAAAAAATAATTAATATTTTGTCATTTCCGTCTATTGTTTGCCATTGTTTATTAGCTTTTGCAAAATGACCTGATAAATATAAACTATTTTCCTTTTCCTCAATGTTAAGTGGTAAATGTGTTGCAATAGGCGTTGATTCATGGTTAGTTACAATAGTTGCAAAATTATTAGCTGTTATAAAATCTTTTACATTTTGATAATCTTTCATTTCATAATATTTAGGAATATACAATATAAAAGCCCCCTAACAGATGATTAATGTAAAAACATTCAATCTTTAACCTTATTCTATTATATATACAAATTTATAAAATTACTTCTCAAAAAAATCATTCCATATTACAGCATTTAAAATAGTTTACTTTAGCCATAAAAAAATACACTCCCTAAATGTATGCACTTTAATTTGACTAAAGTGTTTATTTTAGGGAGTGCCTTAGATTAAAATGGCTTTTGATAATCTACTTTTGAACTAGGGAGTTCTATATATAGTTTAGCATTATTAAGTCAATTACATATATTAGGGAAAGCCCTAAATAAAAATAATTTCTCAGTTGTATTTACTCGTTATATCTAAAATTATTTCACCATAAATTTCGCACATTAATGGAAAATTTTATAACATATTTTTTAATTAACACTTACATTGATTTCAATATCTATTGTTTCTTTTAATGCCTTTGAATATGGACAATAATTATGTGCTTTTTCTACATACAATTCTGCATCTTCTTGGCTAAGATCTTTAACGGTTACATCTAATTCAGCAGCCAATTTAACTCCGCCATCTGTTTTGTCCGGTAATAAGTAAGCTGTTACACGCACTTCTGGTTCAATTGAGCCTTTACCATCACTTTTTAAAATGTGCATAAGTGCATTATTGAAACATGAGCTATAGCCAGCTGCAAATAATTGTTCTGGATTTGATTCAGTAACACCGTTTCCTCCCATTTCTTTAGGTACAGCTAAATCCTGATAAAAAGTATTGTCTTCACTAAAAACTTTACCATCTCTACCACCATTGCTAATAACAGTAACTTCGTATAATGGTTTTACCATTCCAACCACTCCTTTTAATTAAATAAATTATTCTTGCCTTAATGAATTATTCTCAATTCATTAATAATATAGCATTAATTTTTAAATAATAAAAATTAAAAGGTTAACTAAATAACGCTAAATCAAATAAACAACAATTTTATTTAAATGCATTAAGTAAAGTAGATATTTTACAATTGCAAAGAAATGTATGTTCATGTTGTAATTAGTACTAATTTATTAAAAGTGAAAAATAACTTTTAACAAACTTTACTTCCGTATATTGCACCCATTCTGCACCCAAAATACTCAAAATAATAAAAGTGGGTGCAAAAAAACAACCCGAGACCATCCTATTAGAATGACTCGAGTTGCTTATATACCTAGTGTTTAACCCCTTTGTTTAGCACCTAGTATTGTTTGATATATTGTTCTCTTTCCCATTCAGAAACTTGAGTTCTGTAGTAATCCCATTCAATTGATTTAGAATTAATGAATTGGTGATAAATATGATTACCAAGTGCTTGTTTAATTGGTTCATTGTTCTTCATAGCTTTAATTGCTGTATATAAAGTTGAAGGTAAATCTTCAATGCCAACTGCTTCGCGTTCTTCACGGTTCATCTCATAAATATTTTGATTAACTGGTTCTGGTACTTCTAATTTATTTTTAATACCATCTAAACCAGCTTGTAAGATTGCTGCTAATGCTAAGTATGGATTTGCTGCTGGATCAACTGAACGTACTTCAACACGTGTTGATAATCCACGAGATGATGGTACGCGGATTAATGGAGAACGGTTTTTACCACTCCATGCAATATAACAAGGTGCTTCATAACCTGGAACTAAACGTTTATATGAGTTTACTAACGGATTACATACACCTGTAAATCCACGTGCGTTTTTCAAGATACCTGCAACAAAGTGGAACGCATCTTTAGTCATTTGCATATCACCATCTGGATCAAAGAATGCATTCTCTTTGCCTTTAAACAATGACATGTTAAAGTGCATACCGCTACCGTTCACACCGAATAATGGTTTTGGCATAAATGTTGCGTGTAGGTTGTGTTGACGAGCAATTGTTTTTACAACAAGTTTAAATGTTTGGATATTATCACATGCGGTAATCGCATCTGCATATTTAAAGTCAATTTCATGTTGTCCTGGTGCAACCTCGTGGTGACTCGCTTCAATATCAAAGCCCATATCTTCTAACTCTAATACGATGTCACGACGACAATTTTCACCTAAATCCGTTGGTGCTAAATCGAAATAACCACCATCATCATTTAGTTCTAATGTTGGTTCACCTTTTTCATCTAATTTGAATAAGAAGAATTCAGGTTCAGGCCCTAAGTTTAATTCTGTGAATCCTAGCTCTTTCATATCATTTAACACACGTTTTAAGTTTGCACGAGGGTCCCCTTCAAATGGTGTTCCATCTGTTTTATATACATCACAAATTAAACGAGCAACTTTACCTTGCCCAGCAGTCCATGGGAAAATAACCCATGTATCTAAATCAGGATATAAGTACATATCAGATTCTTCGATACGTACGAAGCCTTCGATTGAAGAACCATCAAACATCATTTCGTTATCTAAAACTTTTTCTAATTGGCTAACTGGTACTTCAACGTTTTTAATAACTCCTAAAATATCAGTAAATTGCAATCTTAGATATCTTACATTTTCTTCCTTAGCAAACTTATAAATATCTTCTTTAGTAAATGAACGTTTTGGCATTGTAAATGTCCCCCATTATTTTATTTGATAAAGCGTGATAAGTCTCCACGATTTATCGGAATTGCTTCTCGCTGCGGTTTCTGAGTGGCTTCAACTATCATTTGTTTTCTTGTCTCTTGTTCATCATCAGTCAGGTGATCTTGATCATTTTTTATAATTTGTTTAATTCCTTTTATATTAAAACCTTTTTCAATTAAGCTTTTAATTTCTAAAAGTCGTTCCAAATCATTCAATGAAAAAAGTCTTTTGTTCCCGTCTGATCTATGTGGTTTAAGCAGTTCATGTGTTTCATAATAACGAATTTGTCTTGCAGTCAATTCGCTTAATTTTGTTACAACACTCATAGGGAAAACCGGCATACTTCGTCTTAATGTATCATTTGACTTCAATCCGATCACCTCTATTTTTGAACTTGTAATAAATTTAGCATAATAACTAAATTAATTCAAAGATATGTAAGGTTTTCTTACATGTCATTTAACCCCTTGCTATAACTACTCTTAAGACGCTTTCTATCCATTAATCAGCTAAGTTTTTAGAAAATTCCTTAAATTTTTTCAAAAAAATAAAATATATGGTAAATAATTATTATTTATACAAGTTGTTGTGTTTTTAATTTTTGTGCCGCTCTAGTAACAGCTAATTTAACGTGTTCATATGTTAAACCACCTTGTACATACACTTCATACGGTGGCCTTATCGGGCCATCTGCCGACAATTCTATAGAAGATCCTTGTACAAAGGTACCTGCCGCCATGATTACATCATCTTCATAACCAGGCATATAAGCTGGTTCTGGACTGAAATGTGCATTTATTGGAGAAGCTTGTTGGATACTTTGGCAAAATAGAATCATTTGTTCTTTTGTATCAAATGACACAGTTTGTATCAAATCAGTTCTCTCTACGTCATAGCGCGGTGCTGTACGCATATCCATTTTCTCTAATAATAAACTAGTAAATAATGCGCCTTTTAAACTTTGGCTTACTACGTGTGGCGCAAGAAAAAATCCCTGATACATTTCTTGAAGGGAATTTAGCGAAGCACCCGCTTCTTTACCTATACCTGGCGCAGTTAATCGATAACCACATCTTTCGACTAGCGCTTTTTCACCTGCAATATAACCACCAATTTTTGCTAAGCCGCCACCTGGATTTTTAATCAATGATCCTGCAATTAAGTCTGCACCACATTCAATAGGTTCACGTTTTTCAACAAATTCACCGTAGCAATTATCTACAAAAATGATTATATCAGGATATTGTGCTTTTATTTGTTGTATTGCCTGTTCGATTAAATCTAATTTAATTGAAGGGCGTTGATCGTAACCTTTCGATCTTTGGATAGCAATTACTTTTGTTTGTGGTTTAATTTGTTTGAACACGGCTTGAATATCAATGTCGCCCTCTTTTAAATCAACCTTATCATAACTCACGCCATGTTCTTTCAAACTTTCTATCCCATTGCCATTAATACCTATTACTTCTAACAATGTATCATATGGGTTACCTGTAATATATAAAAGTTCATCTCCATATTTCAAAACGCTCTGCAAGGCAATTGTAATCGCGTGTGTACCAGAGATAATTTGAGGTCTTACAATCGCATCTTCCGCTTTAAAAGCGTGTGCATAAATTGCTTCAAGGTGATCTCGACCTAAGTCATCATAACCGTAGCCAGTAGTACCTTGTAAGTCATTTTCTGTTGCTTTGACTGCATGAAAAGCATTTAATACTTTTTCTTGATTCGCATAGGCAACCTCTTCAATATCTTTAAAATAAGGTGCTAATGTTTCTTCAGTTTCTGCAATCAGTTGTTTCATCTCTTCCATTAATCATTACTTCCTTCTACTCTTTTTTATAGCCTTTCACTTCATAAGTCGCAGTTGTTTCGTTAAAATTCAATTCAGACACTAATGTATTTTGTTTTAAAAAATATAAACGATCGGCATCTGAACTTGGTACATCCTCTTCATAATAAGTTAATACTTTTTTCACTTCATTATATAAAAGTTCTTTAACCTTTTCTACATCTTCTTGTTCTTTACTCGAAACAAAAACATGCGGTTTATTTGTAGCTGGTAATGTCCCTTCATGCAAATCTTTTTTATTAAAGATAATCGCTTGAGGGATTTGTCCCATTTCTAAATCACCAATAATTTGATTCACCGTATCATATTGCGCTCGATATTCTGGATGACTACTATCTACTACATGTAACAGTAAATCTGCATTTTTAGCTTCTTCTAAAGTGGATTTAAAAGCAGCAATAAGCGTTGTTGGTAATTTTTGTATAAAACCAACCGTATCAGAAATAATGAGATTAAACCCATCGTTAATTTGAATTTGTCTCGTTTTAGGATCAAGCGTTGCAAACAATAAATTCTTTTCATACGTTGTTTCTTTAGCTAATGCGTTAAACCACGATGATTTACCAGCATTTGTGTAACCAACCAGTGCAACTTGAAACACATGATTTTGTTCGCGATTGTTACGATAACGTTCACGATGCTCTACTACAGTTTCTAACTGGTGCTTGATTTCATTCATTCTTGTTCTTATATGTCTGCGGTCCATTTCAAGCTTTGTTTCACCAGGGCCTCTTGTACCGATTCCACCACCTAAACGCGATAAGCTTCTCCCGTGTCCTTGCAATCTAGGCATTAAATAATCTAATTGAGCTAATTCTACTTGTAATTTACCTTCTTTACTACGTGCTCTTAAAGCAAATATTTCTAATATAAGCTGTGTTCTATCAATGATTTTAACATTTAAATTACCGTTGAGTGTCTTAGATTGCGCTGTTGTCAATTCATCGTTCGCCACGATAACATCAATATCATGAAATTCAACATATGCTTTTATCTCATCTAATTTACCTTTACCAACATAATATTTGTTATCAACGTTTATTCTATTTTGAGTAAATTGCTCTTGAACGTCCAATTGACATGTTCTGGAAAGAGATGCCAACTCTTCCATCGTAGATTCGAAATTAAAATCATTATCTGTTTGAGCATGTACTCCAATTAATATAGCTGTCTCTAATTTTTGTTCGGTGGTATGCGTTTGATATTGGGTCATAATATGCACCTCTTTTCCAAGTTTTCTTAGCCATTCTATCACAGTGCCAATATAAAGACTATAAACTCAAATTGTGTTAAATTAATATAAAGAGGTGAATTAAAATGACTATATATGATATAGAAGTTCAACAGCCAAATGGAGAAACATATCATTTAGACACATATAAAGATAAAGTTATGCTGATTGTGAATACTGCTAGTGAATGTGGATTCACACCTCAGTTTGAAGGTTTACAAGAATTGTATGAGAAATATAAAGATCAAGATTTCATCGTTTTAGGATTCCCATGTAACCAATTCGGTGGTCAAGAACCTGGTAACGGTGAAGAAGCCACACAAAATTGCAAAATTAATTACGGTGTTTCTTTTCCAATGCATGAAAAAATAGATGTTAAAGGAGAAAACCAACACCCACTTTATAAATTTTTAACAGAAGCGCAAAATGGGTTATTCAACGAAAAAATTAAATGGAATTTCACAAAATTCTTAGTTGATAAACAAGGGAACGTCGTTCATCGTTTCTCTCCACAAAAGAAACCAACTCAAATTGAATCTGAGATTGAAGCTCTACTTTAATATAACTGGAACCATTTGAAATAAGAATCTCAATAAATGTTCGAATAATTTTTAAAAGCAATAAGATCATAATTCAGACTAAGTAATTTAATAAGTTATACTTTAAACCGATGATCAATAAAGATTTAGTTATCGCTACTTATAGAAAGATACTAAAGATAGGGACTTAAATACCCTTTCTCAAAAGGACTAATCCAGATTTAAAAAATGGATTAGTCCTTTTTATGTACAAATCTCACTGCTTTGTACATAAGAGTGAGAGTATGCCATAAGCCATAAATTGTTCAAAAAATGAAAACGCCAGTTTCCTATTGAGATAAATAGAAACTGGCGTTCATGCTTTAGACAGAGATATTTACGTCTCTGCCTCTTCTACTTTATACATAAAGTATCATATTAAATGTTAATTTTTAAAATGTAGAATTTTTATGCTTCCTCGTTATTGTTTGAATCGTCAATTGTAAATGTACTAATCGCATGTTTATAAATTAAATGCTGTTTGCCTTGTGATAATAAGCATACTAAATACTTATCATAATCTTCGATAATACCTTTCATTTGAAAACCATTCACTAAAAACACAACTACCTTTGTTTGATCAGCCTTAAATTGCCCAAGGAATTTATCTTGGATGTTCTCTGTTGTATTCATATTATGTTCTCCTTTTCTGTATTTGGACTGAAACCTCTTCTAACATCAATGATAGTGACATTTTCTCTCTATCTAACCACAACACGTCGAGCTTGTTTTTAAACCAAGTCATTTGTCGCTTAGCGTAATTTCTAGAATGCTGTTTTAATTTTTCAGTTGCTTCATCTAAACTTAATTCTTGTTTGATGACTGGTACAATTTCTTTGTATCCTATCGCTTGCATACTTTGACTAGTTTCATATCCGTTATCAACGAGTTGTTGCACTTCACTAACTAATCCACGCTCCAACATTATATCTACGCGTTTATTAATTCTTTGATATAATATGTCACGCGACATTTCTATCCCTAATAATAATGTATCATAATTTTCAGTAAATTGTTGTACTTTCTTGCGAGAACTTAAAAGTTTTTTTGTTTTTAAATAATATTGTATCGCTCTTCTAACTCTTTTTCGATTATTTGGGTGTATTTCTTGTGCAGAGACCTCATCAAAAGACGCCAAGTATCGATGCAACGCCTCATTTGATAATTTATCAAGTTCAGATAACTTTGCTTCAATTTCTAAACTTTTCTGTTCTGAAATAGTTTCATCTTCAAACTCATAATTATAGATAAGAGATTGAATATATAGACCAGTGCCGCCTGCAATAATAGGCACACGTCCTCTCGCTATAATATCTTTAATTAATCGTTGCGCTCTATTTTTAAATTCATATGCTGAAAAGTTTTCATCCGGTTCTAAAATATCAATCATATGATGAGGGATACCTGACATCTCGTCTTGCGTAATTTTAGCAGTTCCAATATCCATTTGTTTATAAACTTGCATTGAATCACCACTAATAATTTCACCATTCACTTTCTTTGCTAATTCAATGCTAAATTCTGTTTTGCCCACAGCCGTTGGTCCTACTAATACGATTAAAAATGGTTTGTCGCTTTGCACGTGTATCAACTCTCTTTTTCTATTTGTACTTTTTTAAAATTTGTTTTTCTATCCACTCATACATATGTTGCCATGTTTCTGTATAACCTTGCTCAAATAATACTTCATGTCTCTTGTTTTTATACAAGTGTACAGTGATATGCTTAACCCCTGCTTTTTTATATAAATTACCTAATTTTCTTATTCCTTTACCATATTCACTTAATGGATCATCTTTACCAGATATTAATAAAATTGGAAGACTTGGATTGATTTTTTTCATATTTTTACCACTGCTTGTCAGTAACATATGTTTCATTGATTCGTAGATCAATTGGTTAGATACCAAGAAACCTGTATAAGGATCTTTGATAAATTGTTTCACTTCTTCAGGATTACTAGATAACCAATCACTTGTTGTTTGCTGATTAACTATATTTTTGTTAAATGTTCTATACATAATACGATTCAACCAATTTAAACGCCGTTTTTTCCCTGAAATTAGTGTGATTAATTTTAAAACCATTCTTAGCAATACAGCTTTATATTTAGGATATTGTGTCGTTCCTGATAAAATTACCCCTTGTGCAGCATCTGGATATTTTTGAACAAAAATACGTGCAATAATTGACCCCATAGAGTGCCCGATTACAATGTAAGGTATATTATAATAATGTGCACACATTGTTTGTGCTATTTCATATGTATCATCAGCTACTTGCGACATATTATCAATATTTCCTCTTTCGCTATCGTCAATCTCTTTACCATGACCTCTATGGTTATGACGCAATACATCGTAACCTTGCTGATTTAACGATTCAACTAGATGATCGTATCTATCCATATGCTCAGCCATACCATGAAGTAAATGCACGATACCAATTGTTTCATTTTTAGCTTTATCTAATTTAACTTCTAACATTGTCCCGTCTGAAACTGTTATTTTAAATTCATTTTTACTCATGTGTTTAGCCTCCCATACCATACGATTATCATTATCTATATTATACAATATACCTTCAAAATATCATGTTATCAAATACTACGCTAAGTATTTAGTCATAAGTGACAATTTCTATTTTATAAAAAGCAGCTACTGACTCAATAGAGTCAGTAGCTGCTTTTCTTTTAAACTTTGTAGTACAAAATTTAAAATAATTATTCTTTTTCTGCTGGTTGCTGGTTACCAGTTTGTGCTTCATCAATAGCAATTTGTAATTCTTTTGTATAAGCTTCTTTTTGAATATTAGTGTAACCTAATAAGTCGCTCATAACTTCAATAACTTGCTCTTTATAATTTAATACATCATCAATTTTGAAATAAAGTTTACCCGTACGACGAATAAAGAAGTCAGTTGGACGGTGCACCATTTCATTTTGTATTGAATAAATTAATTCTGTATAAATATCTAATGGCAATCCAGTATCTTGATGTTGAGCTGTTTGTGCAATTTTAAATAATTCTTCAGCATTAGAACCATACTTAGAAGCAAAGTGACGTGCTGTTGCTTCGTCTATTTGGTATGATTTAGCTTCTTCAACTTTTTGATCGATGAATTGTTCAAAGTTTTTACTGCCACCAACATCTCCACCAGAAATTGTTAAATGTTTTGTAGCACATTTAGCAAATTTCATACCATATTGCTCTTTCAAACGTTTTGATAATAAGTCTACAATTTCTAAAGCCATGTGACGGTAACCAGTTAATTTACCACCAGCAATTGTTAATAGACCTGATTTACCTTCCCAAACTTCATCTTTACGGGAAATTTCAGATGGGTCTTTACCTTCTTCTAAAATTAATGGTCTAATTCCAGCCCATGATGATTCAATGTCTTCATCTTTAACGTCTACATCTGGGAACATATAATTGATTGCCTCAATTAAGTAATCTCTGTCTTCTTGCGTAGCAAGTGGTGAAGCTTTGTCGTTATTATAGAATGTATCTGTTGTACCTACATAAGCTTTACCTTCACGTGGTATAGCAAAAATCATACGACCATCTTTTTCAGTATCAAAATAAACAGCTTGACCTAATGGGAATTTAGATTGATCAATAACAATGTGAACACCTTTAGTTAAGCGTAATTGTTTATTATTTCTAGCATAGTCACCACTGCGAACTTCGTCTACCCATGGACCACTTGCATTGATAACTTTTTTAGCTTTTACTGGATAAGTTTCATTGTTAATTTGATCTTCTACTTGAATACCATTAACTTGTTCATTGGAATCATATGTGAAATGAATAGATTTTGTATGGTTAATAATCGTTGCGCCTTTTTCTTCTGCACGTTTCATAACTTCTATTGTTAAACGAGCGTCATCAGTACGATACTCAACGTAAGAACCGCCACCTTTAAGACCAGATTTTTTAACAAGTGGTTCTTTTTCTAATGTTTCTTTAGCATTTAACATTGTTTTGCGTTCTGCCTTTTTAACACCAGCTAATCTATCATACATTGTTAAACCGATAGCAGTAGTGAATTTACCCATTGAACCGCCTTTGTGCATTGGTAAAAGCATACGCTCAGGTGTTGTTACGTGTGGTCCATTTTCATATACAATTGCGCGTTCACGACCAGTTTCTGCTACAACTCCAACTTGTAGTTGTTTCAAGTAACGTAAGCCGCCATGTACTAATTTAGTAGAACGTGAGCTTGTACCTTGTGCAAAGTCTTGCATTTCTACTAAAGCAACTTTCATACCTCTTTGACTAGCATCTAAAGCAATACCTGCTCCAGTAATACCGCCGCCAATAATGACAACGTCAAAATCTTTATTTTTCAAATCTTTCTTGATCTGTTCTCTTTTTAATGTTGATAAACTCATAAAAACTAGGCCTCCTAAAATAATAAAAAAAGAGAGACTCATCCCATACATATATAATTGTACGAACTGAATCTCTCATTTCTCATCTCTGTATTATTAACTTACCCATATTGTAGCATACATAACAACTTTTAGTCTATTTTTTTATTCATCGTCTAATTTAAAGACTTGAGTTGCTTCTACAGCTTTTTTCCAGCCTTTATATAATTTCTCTCTTTCCTTATCTTCCATATTCGGTGTGAAATCTTTTTCAAGTTTCCAACGATTAGCAATTTCATCTTTACTGTCCCAGAATCCTACAGCGAGTCCTGCTAAGTATGCAGCACCTAAAGCTGTCGTTTCATTAATTTCTGGGCGTTCTACCCCAACGTTTAATAAGTCAGCTTGGAATTGCATAATGAAATTATTTTTTACAGCGCCACCATCAACACGTAGATTATTTACTGTAATGTCAGAATCTTTTTCCATTGCTTCTAATACATCACGCGTTTGATAACATAATGATTCTAATGTCGCACGAATGAAATGTTCTTTTTCTGTACCACGTGTTAAGCCGAAAATTGCACCTCGTGCTTCTGCATCCCAATAAGGTGTACCTAAACCAACAAACGCTGGTACAACATATACACCTTCTGAAGATTCAACACGCTCAGCATAATTCTCTGATTGTGGAGCAGAATTAATCATTCTAAGACCATCACGTAACCATTGAATTGCAGAACCAGATACGAAAATAGAACCCTCAAGTGCATAATTCACTTTACCATCTATCCCATATGCAATAGTTGTTAATAAACCACTCTTAGATGTAACAGCTTCTTCACCAGTATTCATCAACATGAATCCACCAGTACCGTAAGTGTTTTTCACATCACCACGGTTAAAGCAAGCTTGTCCAAATAAAGCTGCTTGTTGGTCACCAGCAATACCAGAAATCGGTACTTCTTTACCGAAGAAGTGATAATCAATTGTATTTGCATAGACTTCACTTGATGCTTTCACTTCAGGTAGCATAGAATTAGGAATTTCTAAAATATCAAGTAACTCTTGATCCCATTCTAACTCATGAATGTTATAAATTAATGTACGGCTTGCATTTGTATAATCTGTAATATGTGCTTTACCACCAGATAATTTCCAAACTAACCACGAATCAATTGTTCCGAATAATAGTTCGTCATTATCAGCTTTTTCTCTCGCACCTTCAACATTATCTAAAATCCATTTTACTTTTGTACCTGCAAAATAAGGATCTAATAACAAACCTGTTTTCTCACGGAATTTATCTTCTAGACCTTGTTCTTTTAAATCTTGACAAATGCTTTGAGTTTGACGAGATTGCCATACAATTGCATGGTAGATAGGACGTGATGTTTCTTTATCCCATACTACTGTTGTTTCGCGTTGGTTAGTAATACCGATACTAGCGATTTGATCTGCACCGACATTTTCTTCATTTAAAACTTCAGCGATAACCGCTAAAACTGATGTCCAAATTTCATTTGCATCATGTTCTACCCAACCTGATTTAGGGAAGAATTGTTTAAATTCGCGTTGTGCTACACCTTTGATTTTACCATCTTGGTCAAAGAGAATTGCTCTTGAACTTGTAGTTCCTTGGTCAATTGATAAGATATATTTTTCCATAATTATAATCTCCCTTTTATCATGTTCGCTTTTTACATAGTATATGTAAAATTTGACACTTTAAACGTCTAATTTACACATTGCCAAATAACTCACTCTACAAACATGCTTTTATTACTTATATTTATATATTATAAAGCCTGTTTATATTTTAACTTATAAACAGGGCTGTTGAAACTTAATTAATAAACCGATTCGATACCTTTTGCACTTTTAGATTTATTTAACACAATACCAAGGGCAACTGTAACTATTAGTAATACTATTGCTACAACTGACATCATATCAAATGCCCCTTTGTAAACTAATCTATAAATAACAGCACCAATCATACCACCTGTGACAGGGCCTAAAACAGGAACAATTGCATAACTCCAATTCGAATTACCTTTACCTGCAATTGGTAATATCGCATGCGCAATACGCGGACCTAAGTCACGAGCTGGGTTAATCGCATAACCAGTTGGACCACCTAAACTTAAACCAATTGCAATAATCAAGCTACCAACGATTAATGGATTTAAACCATCAGCGATTTTATTCATACCTATAAACATTAAGCCTAATGTTAGAGCAGCAGTACCAATAATTTCACTTAAGAAGTTTGCAAAATAGTTTTTAATTGCAGGCGCAGTAGAGAATACACCTAATTTTGCTCCTTGATCTTCCGTTTGTTTCCAGTGTGCTAAATACATTAACCAAACAACGATACCACCAGTAATACCACCTAGAATTTGGCAAATTATATACCCTGGTACCATGCCCCAACTTAAAGCACCATCCATAGCGAACGCAAGTGTTACCGCGGGGTTAAGATGCGCGCCTGAAATATTACCGACAGCATAGACTCCCATTGTAACCGCAAGTCCCCAACCTAATGCAATAACAACCCAATCCGCGCCGTTACCAGCACTTTTTTTCAAATTGACGTTGGCACAAACGCCTCCCCCAAATAATACTAATATTGCTGTTCCCAAGAATTCAGCAAAATATACACTCATAGAGACTCCTCCTAAAAATAGATAGAGAGACCCCTACAATTATAGCCAGTTTCGAACCACCGGTTTAATTACTGTAGAAATCTCCCATCTCTGTTCTAATTATTAACTTAAATTCATCTTACACCGATTTTGTAAGCGTTGTCAAATATTTTGTTAAAATCTTGTCACAAATTACTCCTCAGTAACAGCTTTTTCAGTAATAAAAAATTGTTTATTTTCGCAATTAATTTGTGCTTCAACACCATAAGGCAATATATGTTTAGGTTCGTTATGACCAAATGACAAATTATATAATATAGGTAATTGCTTGAGTGGTTCTACGTTGAAAAATGTCAATATTTCATCTTTATATTGCTCATAATAAGTATTGTTAAATGGTTTACCGAATATTATACCGTTAACTCTATGGAACACTCCCTTTTTAAGCAATTGAAACAACATGTCTCTAAATTCATCAGGGTTAGGCATATCTTCCGAAGTTTCTAAAAATAAAATAGCCTGTTCAAAATCATTTAGTTGTGGAAATAATTCAGAATCTATAATATCTACAAGTGTTTCCAAATTCCCACCTATTAAGTGTCCTTTGGTATTAACTTGTCTTTGTCCCTGTAAGAAAATATATCCTTGTTGTTGTATAACCGGCCTCGCTATTGCTTTATTTTCAACATTCCAACTTAATCCATAAGGCCTAATATATTTTGCAGGTCTCACTTCACCAATTGGTTCACTATTAAACCAATTCTTTTCTATATCTTTTATAGTATAACAATCCATGTTAATATTCTCTGCAAAATCTGTTAACAACGCTGGACCGTAAAAACTAGTGATTCCCATTTTATAAAACATCATATGTACTGTTGTTGAATCTGAATACCCTGAGAAAATTTTCGGGAAGTTTTGGAGTGCTTCACGATCTACATAAGGCCATATCCTAATCGCATCATCCCCACCAATACAACTTATAATAGCTTTAACTTCTCTATCTCTTATAGCTTCATTTAGGTCTGAGGCACGCAATTCTGGATGTTGTTGTATAAACTCACTGCCCTTTAGTGCATGCGGCATTATTTTTACTTTCAAACCGAAAATCTCTTGTAATCTTTGTATTCCTTGATATGTTCGCCATATAATAGAATCATCACCTGCGATACCTGAGGATAGCGATACAATAGCAACCGTATCTCCCCGTTTTAACTTTTGCGGTTTCAACATAATTAATCACCCCATAAAAATTTTATAAAAAAAGCTAGCTCATTTAATGCGGCAATGAGATTACCTTATGCTTAAATGGCTAACTTTTGAATTTAATTTGTTGTTTTTGAATTAATTAAAGTACTATCGATTTACCATAAATGTCTATCACTTGTGGTAATATATTTAGCACCATTTTCGACCGCTACT
Organism: Staphylococcus xylosus NJ; assembly: GCF_000338275.1. Taxonomy (GTDB): domain Bacteria; phylum Bacillota; class Bacilli; order Staphylococcales; family Staphylococcaceae; genus Staphylococcus; species Staphylococcus xylosus_B. The sequence goes on along the minus strand of NZ_ANMR01000043.1, from coordinate 283,977 downwards.
TCAACTTCATCTACTGTGTTGATTAAACCTCCAGCTATTACAGAAGTATTTGTTTCTTCATTAATAATTTGAATTACTTTACTGGCAATTCCTGGTAAAACTTCTACATAATCAGGTTCTACACGTTTAATTAATTCTATGCTTCGTGATAAAGCGTGACTATCTAATATAAACACTCGAAAAACAGTCGTTGTATTCAATGATTTCGCCTTATTGATTACCTTTGTTTTAGTAGAAACTATACCCTTAGGATGATAATTTTGTATGATATATTCACATGCAAATTCATCATGACTCATACCTTTAATTAAATCGATATGCATATACGTTTCAATTTTGTTCTTCTTAAGTAATTCCATAATGCTTTTAACATGTCCAATATGTGTATCTAGTAACACACATTCTTTATAATCCGTTTGTATCATTTTCTCCAAGTCTTTCATTGATCGAATAGCTGGTAAAATATGTGGTTTCATCCACTAACCTCCTAGATAATTCGTTTGAACAGTCGCTCTAATTCATAATTTGAAAAGTTTATAATAATCGGTCTGCCATGTGGACAAGTAAAAGGATCTTCAGTTTCTCTTAATTGATTAACTAAATCGGCCATTTCATTATTTTTCAAATAGTGATTGGCTTTAATAGATTGTTTGCAACTCATCATAATTGCAGCTTCTTCACGTATTTTTTTGACATTAACTTTCTTATGCTCTAATACATATTCAATCATATCTTTTATAATTTCTTCCGCTTCAGACGCAGGGAACCAAACTGGATAACTATCTACTATATAATCATTACCACCGAATGGTTCTAAATGCACACCAACTTTATCTAATTCTTCTTTGTGTTGATTTATAATCATCAGTTCATCTGTAGAAAAGTGGAACGTTAAAGGAATTAATAAATTTTGGATTTCATTTGAAACTTCACCAATTTTCTCTCTAAAATACTCATATTTAATCCGTTCTTGAGCCGCATGTTGATCAATCATGTACATACCTTGTTCATTTTGAGCGATTATATATGTACCATGGACTTGGCCAACTACTTCCATATAAGGTACACGTCTTGAGGCATCTTTACTAACACTACCTTTGATATCTTGACTTGCGATATCTTGCTCCATGTCATCTTGGTTAAAAGTTTCGTGTCGGTTCTTCTGATCAAGCGTTGATTCTTGTTCATAAGTATCCATTTCATTTAATAACGCTCTTTGCGATTGTGCATACTCGTCATTATTGACATCTGTTTCCTGTATAGTTGATTGAACATCATTATTATTAGGCTTATTTTCAGTATTATATTTTAATTGAGTTTGCGATTTTGGTTCATGACTTTCATGGTTTTCATAGCCTTGTACCTCATCACGAAAAGGTTGTTGTTGAAGTTCGTTTTGTTGTTTACGTTTTTCAAAATCCATTTTTTGCTGTTCAAATTTATCCAGCACTTTATTTTTCTTAGCGATTTTATCCATGTCGTTTTGCGGAATTAAAATACGATCTTGAAATGCTTCACGAATTTTTTCAACTATTAAGTCAAAGAGTTGATCTTCTTTGGAAAGTCTTACTTCTAGTTTAGTTGGATGTACATTGACATCTACTAGTATAGGGTCCATTTCTATATTAATGTAACAAATAGGGAATCGGCCAATCATCAATAGCGTATGATAACCTTCCTGAATTGCCTTATTAAGTAAAAAGTTTTTAATGTATCTACCATTTATAAAAATAGAAATATAATGTTTATTACTTCTAGAGTGCTCAGGTTTTGCGACATAACCTTCTAAATGGTAATCACTCGTATCTCCAGTAATATGAACTAAATCTTTAGCTACTTTCATACCATATATTTCAGCCATAACTTCATTTGTACGGCCAGAACCATTTGTCTTAATAATAGTCTTACCATCAGAAATCAATGAAATACGTATATCAGGATGACTCATTGCCATACGATTCACAATATCCGTTATTTTACCTAATTCTGTATATAAACTTTTAATATATTTGAGACGTGCAGGTGTATTATAAAATAGTGATTCAACTAAAATATCTGTACCACGTTTAGCTTTTGCTGGTTTTTGATTAAGAATTTCACCATTTTCGACATAAATTTCTTGCCCTTCTTCATTATCTGTACAAGTCTTCAGTGTCACTTTCGACACTGAAGATATACTTGCTAAAGCTTCTCCTCGGAAGCCTAACGTACGTATATGGAACAAATCGTCATCTTGATCTAATTTACTCGTAGCATGGCGATGAAATACGAGCCCTAAATCATCTATGGCAATCCCAGTACCATTATCGACTACGCGGATAGACTCAACACCAGACTGCGCTACTTCTATATTGATTTCGGTCGCTTGGGCGTCAATGGCATTCTCTAATAATTCTTTAACTACTGACCCTGGACGTTCAACAACTTCTCCAGCAGCAATTTTATTTGCTAATGATGTCTGTAACTCTTTAATTTTACCCATTTGACTTCACCTCTATTTCAATTGTCTTTGTAATTCACTTAGTTTCACAAGTGCTTCTATAGGCGTCATATTAGATAGGTTTAATGTTTTAATTTCATTTTCAATTTCACTTTGTTTTGCAGAGGTATCGAATAAATCAAATGCCGCCTGTTCAAATTGACTTTGCACTTGGCTAGCAGATTTCTTAGCATCTGGTGTTTGATATTGATACGTTGCATGTGAGTCATTTACTGAATCATTAAATGGCTCGTTGCTACTATTCTCTAATTCCACAGTATTTACGTCAACTTTAGTTTCTTGTTTATTGCTTTGTTCAAAAGCATCTAATATTACTTGAGCTCTATCAATCACTGCATCTGGTAAATTTGCTAATTTAGCTACTTGTATACCGTAACTATCATCAACCGCACCGTCTTTCACCTTATGAAGGAATATCAATTCACCTTTATATTCATTTGCTGCAACATGTACATTTTTCAAACAAGGCAACGACTGATCTAGTGTAGTCAATTCATGGTAATGTGTTGAAAATAACGTTTTAGCATTTGAAGTATGTGCAACATATTCAATCATCGCTTGGGCTAATGCCAAACCATCATAAGTAGATGTACCACGTCCTATTTCATCAAAAATGATTAGACTATCTTCAGTAGCATGAGCAAGTGCTTTTTGCGCTTCTAGCATTTCAACCATAAATGTACTTTTACCTGAAACTAAATCATCGGCAGCACCAATTCTAGTAAAAATCTGATCAAAAACAGGTAATGTTGCCGATTCACATGGCACATAAGCTCCCATCTGCGCCATGATACTAATAATGGCTACTTGTCTCATATAAGTTGATTTACCTGACATATTTGGACCAGTAATCAAATATATAAATGTATCTTGATTAAGTGCACAATCATTAGGCACGTAGTCATTATGATCCATCACACGTTCTACAACTGGATGTCTCGAATTAATAAGCTCTAACGTTTTATCTTCGCTAAAAGTAGGTCGTGAGTAATTATATTTTTGAGCAATTTCTGCAAAACTTTGTAAACAATCAAGCTCCGATATCACTTTTGCTTGTTTTTGTAATCGCTCTGTATATGATTTAATTTGCTCTCTAAGCTCTACAAATAATTGATACTCTAATTCAATTGCTTTGTCTTCAGCTCCTAGGATAATATCCTCTTTTTCTTTCAACTCGTCTGTTATAAAACGTTCGGCATTTGAAAGTGTCTGCTTTCTATGATATCCAAAATCTGTAGGGGCAAAACCTTGTAAGTTAGCTCGTGTGATTTCAATAAAGTAACCAAATACTTTATTGAAACTGATTTTCAGTGATTTAATACCAGTTCTTTCACGTTCTTTGGCTTGTAATTCTGCTAGCCATGTTTTTCCGTTTTTTGAAGCTTCCAAATAACTATCTAATTCACTGTTAAAGCCAGCTTTAAACAAGCCGCCTTCTTTAACTGAAATCGGTGGTTCTTCTTTTAAACTTTCTTCTAATAAAGCTAATAAATCATCTAAAGGTTCTAATGCTTTAAACTGTGCAGTCATTTGTTCATCGAAATCTTCTAATAAGTGTTTAATATTTGGTATTTCTGAAATTGAATGTTTCAACTGAATCAAATCACGTGCATTGACATTGCCATAGCTCACACGTCCCACTAATCTCTCAATATCATATACTTGATTTAAATGATTACGTAAAGTGTCTCTTTCAATAAAATGATTTATAAATTGACTAACTGTATCTAAACGAGACTCGATTTGTGATTTTTGAATAAGTGGACGATCAATCCATTGCTTTAAGCGTCTAGCCCCCATGGGTGTTTTAGTTTCATCCATTAGCCATAACAATGTACCTTTTTTAGTTTTCAAACGTATACTTTCAGTCAATTCTAAATTACGTTTTGCATAGAAATCCATTTTCATAAAATCAATAGCTTCGTACTTAATTACGGTTTCAATATGTGATAAATCTCTTTTTTGTGTATGGTGGATATAATCTAACAATAGTTGAGTTGCATTAAACAAATATGTTTCCGTCATATTATTCACTTCATAACTCGCATTAGAAATATCTGATAACACAGTAATTGTCTCGGTAGTTAAACTAATTTGGCGTTTTAACGTTTCACCAATTTCTTCATTAACAACGATTTCATTAGGATTAATTGTTGTAATTTCATTAATTAATGTCGCTTCATCTTCAAAATGAGTAGCCTTCAATTCACCTGTTGATACATCACAATAACTTAATGCATATGATGAGGCACCTTGAATAAAACTTAATATATAATTGTTTTGCTTTTCATCGACGCCGCCTTGGTCCATCACTGTCCCCGGTGTAACTATACGTACCACTTCTCGGCGAACCATACCTTTTGTCTGCCTTGGATCTTCCATTTGTTCACAAATAGCTACTTTATAGCCATTACTGATCAAAGTTTCAATATAACCATCCGCAGAATGATAAGGCACGCCGCACATTGGTATTGGGTCTTCTTTTTTAGCGTCACGTTTTGTTAATGTTATTTCTAAAACTCTAGATGCAACTTTAGCATCCTCGAAAAACATTTCGTAAAAATCCCCTAGTCTAAAAAATAAGAGACAATCTTGATATTGCGATTTGATTTTTAAATACTGTTGCATCATTGGCGTTTGATTTGTCATATTAATATGTCACAGTCCTTTTTTAAATTCTTATGTATTGGTTTTCATTTAAACTTTTTGTTTTATAAATTAATTTAATGATTACTTTTCATCAACAATCAGGCACATTTACTTATTGAATATACATGCGATACCGTGCGTTTCTGAATACTTTTCATTGATTTTTTAATCATACCCGCTCATATTCTTTAACTAATTTAGTTAATTTAACTCTTAAATTTTAACATATGTTTTCAATTTTCGCCCATTTATTAAATTAATATACAGACCCTTGTTTATTAACTTAATCTTTTCATAAGTTAAAGATTAATTAAGAACAAAAAAATTAAGACAACTTTGTAAATGATTGATTTAATAGATATACTTCTGCAGTAAATCTATTAAACCATACTCATATTAGTAACAAAGTGCCTTAACTTGATTTATTAAGATTGATTATAAATATTTTTTTAATATACCTTTTCTTTTCAATATCATTAAAATGATGTAACTAATGATGGCACCAATAACACTTGATACAATAAAGGCTGTCATTAAAGGTTTAACGGCAAAGTTTGAAAAGCCTAAAATCCATGCTAACGGTATGCACATTATACTACCAATAATGCCTGTACCTATTACTTCTCCTACTGCTGCCATAAAGATATGTTTACGATAAAAATAGAAACCACTAGCAAGCAACACGCCTACCATACTTCCCGGAAAAGCAAAGAAACTTCCTGTACCAAAAATCATACGTATGATAGATGAAATAAAAGCTTGAGCAAGCCCAAACCATGGCCCTACTAGTACAGCACATAACACATTAATCAAATGTTGAATTGGCGCTGCTTTAACTGGACCTAACGGGATTACAATAATACTACTTAACACAACGTTTATAGCAATAAAAATTGCAGTTAGCGTTAACTTTCTCGTCTTCATATGGCTCATTTCCTTTCCAACAAGTTCCACCACAATCTCTGTTAATCTTTATCTCCATGTTGTTGATTTAAACGATCTGACATGGTACTAATCATCATTTGTAATAAATCATTAGCTTCAGTCTGTGATTCTCTAAACTCTTCTACAATAGGTAAAATATTAATATCTTCTTCAATATGCTGAATTTTATCCTCAGAATCTTTCAATGCTTGCGTCTTACCGTAATTTTGTAAGTTAACCGATTGCTTTTGATTTTTTTTTAATTCTTTCATTCGCTGCTCTATATTTTTATTTTGATGTATTTGCGATTCAACATTATGATATTCCTTAACCGTATCTAAAGATTTAATGCGTTCGCTAATACGATCCGCTTCGGCTAAAATTTCTTCTTTTTCATACATTATGGTGTCACCATCGCTTGTTTACTTACATTTAAGAATGTACCATTAAGAGAAAATTGTTTCGCTTCATCTACTTGTACATCTACAATTTTGCCAATCATAGATTTAGGCGCTTTGAAGTTGACTAATTTGTTTTTTGAAGTGTAACCGGCTAAGACTGTTTCGTCTTTTTTACTAGATCCTTCACATAAAACTTGTACAACTTTGCCTTCATATTCTTGCATAGCACGTTCAGAATAGTATGCAACCTTTTTATTCAATTGTTGTAATCTATCTTTTTTCACGTCTAAAGGCACATTATCTTTCATTTTAGCTGCTGGTGTACCATCTCTTTGAGAATAAATATACGTATATGCATGTTCAAATTCAACTTCATCATAAAGTGTTAATGTTTCCTCGAATTGTTCATCTGTCTCGTTTGGATAGCCAACTATGATATCAGTAGTTAAAGCAACATTAGGAATTCTTGACTTGATGCGATTAACTAAGTCTAAGTAACTTTCACGTGTGTATTTACGTCCCATAATTTTAAGCACGGCATTGTTACCCGATTGAACTGGAAGATGAACATGAGGAACTATATTTCCGCCGTTAGCAATAACCTCAATCATTCTATCTGTAAAGTCCCAAGGATGACTTGTTGTAAACCTGACTCTTGGAATATCAATTTGAGAGATATCCTCTAACAAATCACCTAAACCGTATGCTAAACCGTCTATATCTTTGCCGTAAGCATTAACATTTTGGCCTAACAATGTAATTTCTTGATACCCTTGACGTGCTAAATCTCTTACTTCTTCAATGATATCTTCTGGTCGTCTACTACGTTCCTTACCTCTTGTAAACGGAACGATACAGTATGTACAAAACTTATCACAACCATACATAATATTCACCCACGCTTTGATATTGCCTTCTCTTACTTTTGGAAGGTTTTCAATGACATCGCCTTCTTTTGACCAAACTTCAACTACCATCGCTTTTGATAAATAAGCTTCTTCAAGTATTTCTGGTAAACGATGAATATTATGTGTGCCAAAAATCATATCTACATTTTGGTATGATTTTAAGATTTTATTTACGACAGATTCTTCTTGGGACATACATCCGCAAACACCAATTACTGTTTCTGGTTTCTCTTTTTTCAAATGTTTTAAGTTACCGATTTCACTAAATACTTTATTCTCCGCATTTTCGCGGATTGCACATGTATTAATTAAAATTACATCTGCCTGATTAATATCTTCTGTTGGTGTATAACCTAACGCCTCTAGGATACCAGCCATTACCTCTGTATCATGCGCATTCATCTGGCAACCATATGTTTTAATTAAAAATGTTTTTCCCTGTCCCATATTTCTATATTTCTCATCTATTTGAAAATCACGGTTATAATTAATTTCTTCTTTACCGCGTTTACGAGCTTCTTTTAAACTTGGCGGTTGATACACATGTTCAAAATACTTGCTATAGTCTTTTTCCTTTTTATCTCGTTCAGCTAAAATATCGATAGAAGTACTTTTTCTTTGTTCTTCATTCACTCTACAAAACCCTTTCTATATCATAAAAACTAAGAACAAGTATTTTAAAATATCCCTCAAGATTTTGTTTTTCAACCTTGACGTTCAAAGTTCTATAAATTTATCCATAGTCATTATTATATTAAATTTGACTTCAAAGTGCAAAAAGACTAACAAATAATCAGTTTATTGCACAATATTCTCAATACTAAGATTATCAAATCACAATTTAACGTTTTAAAATACAAATGAGGGAGCGGGAAAGAGCTTCTGACTGAAATCATATCTTTCTAAAATGATTATGTCTGAGCTCCACTTCCTGCTCCCTTATATAATTAAGCTCTAATTCACTTAATACATGATTTTATCTAAAATTTAGGCCATTCATATTATTTTGTCTAATCTACACTCGCTAAACATAAATAAAGGTTATAAACAAACTCCGCATTTACAGTTTGTCTTTTAATGTAATTTCACGTGTTAAATTTTAAACTTCGTCGTATTTTCCGGTAAGCGTCTCAATAGTAATACCTTCTGGTACATGATAAAACTTAACTTGACTTATTGTACTAGGTATTTCTAATTCAACCATACGCTCATTTAATTTTTGAATTAAGATTAGGCACTCATTCATTTCACCTTGAACAGTTGTTTCTAATGGCCCAACTCTGTATGTTAATCCCGAATCATCAATGACTTTAATTGCTTCATCTACGTAGGGAATAACATCTTCTCCGTTGGCTATTTTAGGAATAATTTGAATACTCATCAAAGTATCATTCATGTTATTACAACCCCTTAATTATTTAACTTATTGTTAGTTTATCAAATTATAAGTTAAAGGCATAGTTAAAAGTGAATGAATATATTAAAGTATTATAGTGCCTAGTAATCAAAAATCTTCTTCTATCTGTTTCATCATCATCATTTTTGCAATCACGCCACCATTAGCAGCTGAATCTAATAATTGACCTGCAAAATTATCTTTAGCTTCACCAGCTACATACAACCCTTCAACAGATGTTTCTCCGTATATATTAGTTTCGAATTTACCATCTTCGTCTCGTATCATACTTAATTTATTTAAGAAATCAAATTGTGTATCCCAATACATCTTAGCAAATGCACCTTCTACTGAAATAATTTGCTCATCGTTTAACTCAATACCATTTAAACGTCCATTGTTGCCAATCAATCGTGCAATAGGTTCGGTATAGATATCAATACCTTTTTTGTCAAGCAATACTTTGTCTTCTTCAAGAACCTCCTTTTCTCCATTTGTAAACACGACTAAGTCTTGTGAAAAGTTACTTAACAGTTTGACCATATGAAGCATCATTTCACCTGAATAAATAACTGCAAGTTTTTTATTACGCATTTCATAACCATCACACCAAGGACAATAAAAGATAGATTGGCCATAAAAGTCATTGAAGTTTGTAATATTAGGACCTTGTTCTCTTAATCCTGTAGCTAATAACACTTGTCTTGCATTAAATGTCTGATCTTGTGTCTTAACTATAAATTCCTTATCTATTTTCTCTATTTGTTCTACATGTTTTTCCAAATAAGTAACATCTTTATATTTAATCACGTCTGCTTTAGCTTTTCTTTTGAATTCGGTTGGTGTAACACCATCTTGCGTTAAAAAACTATGTGACAGTTGAGTAACACTATTACGTGGTTTATCCTCATCGATTACAAGTGTTTGTTTCATACCTCTACCGAAATTTAGTGCAGCATTTAATCCTGCTGGACCTCCACCAATGATAATTACATCATAATACATTTGCCTCGCTCCTTTATAACTTTTAAAGACTCTTAATATCTGTAATTAGGTTGAATTATAAGAACTTAGCTATTAGCTAAGTCCTTTAACGTCTTATCTTCTAAATTGGTAATTAAACTATGCTCTGCTTCGTCCATAATTTGTTTAATTGGACATTCTTTAGCATGATTAAAACTATCTTCTAATAAGCTTTGCTTGCCATCAATGGTAATAATGACTTCATATATCGAAACGTCTTCCCAACCAGTTTTTAATTGATAGCCACCTTTCGCGCCACTACTAGCTGAGATAATGCCCACCTTTACAAGGCGTGTCAATATTTTCGATAAATATGTTGTTGAGACTTTTAATGCTGTTGCTAAATCTTGTACTGGAATCCTACTTGATTCACCATTACTTTTAATCATATATAAAAGTGCATGTAATGCGTAGTCTGTCGCTTTAGAACATTTCATATTTTATCAACTTCCTAATTGTAGATATCGTTAGTCTACAATAACTCAATTAGTGATAATTTGCAATCACTATTATTGAATGTTCTGTATAGATTTCACGATAGCAGTGGTAAATCCATCCATAAATTGACTCCAATTATGTTGATCTTCACGACTTTTTTTATTATATTTTTGGTTGTCAAAACACTTTTTTCTTAATCCAGGAGTTAACTCTAATTGTACGCCTGCGCCTGTTTTGCAACAATTAATTATATTATCATCATGAGCACCTGAAATATGTTCTGGCGCTTGCTCTATACTTATATTCAATTGCCTAAATTGCTTAGTCATTTCATAAATAAGTTTTTGATCTTTTCCACCGACATAGATAATATTTTCATTACCTTCACAACCATGAATTGCTACTGCACATGTTTTGTTCTTTATCATTTTCATCAATTCAGACTGATCATAATTTCGAGAAGTTACATGTAAATCTTCATTCCCTTTTGATTTAGTACCTTTAAAAGAAAAATAATCATACTTACCTTTTTGCGCAGTTAAATCAGCAATTTCAGTTGTACCAGGTTCGATACCTCCGCCGTGTATCGCAGTGATAATTACTTGACTATCTAAGTAACGAGATACAATTTCCCAGTCACTATGTTCAATAGTCTCTGCTTCCAACTCTGACATTGAATTATACTTATCAGTCATATAAAAACTCCTTCCAAAGTTTCTATATTTGTATTTCCCAAACCCCATTCCTATTAACTTAAGATTTTGTAAAGGGCAACTTAATATTTTTAATTATCAAACACAATACAATTATATTTATATAGTTCCCTCTACATTGTTTATCGCTTTATTTATAGCTGTCGAAAATAAATACATAAGTTGTGACCAATTCTGTCTATTTTCTCTATCATTTAAATTATACTTATTATTGTTAAAGTATTGTTTTCTTAATGCCACAGTTAATTCTAGTTGAACACCAGCGTTTTTTTGACCAGCATTGACAAAATTATCCGTATGCATACCTGATATATGTGAAGGCGCCGGTTTAACAATGATTTTTACTTTTTCCAGTTGTAATTTTATTTCAGATGCTAGTTCAAAGTCTCTACCACCAATATAAACTTCAGGAACATTCCCCATACACCCATGTAAAGATATAATGCTATGATGACTAGACACCATTTGCGTAAGTTTTGGTTCATCAAAATGTCGTGATGTAACATGTAATTCATTATTTTTATTATTTCTTATACCTTTAAAAGTATAAAAACTATGGTTACCTTGCTCACTAATTAACTGTGCTATTTCTGTCGTTCCTCGCTCAATTGCCCCACCATGAATTGCAGTTATGAGTGTTGATGATTTCTTACTTACTGTTTGTATTTCCCAGTCATTATGTTCTGCAGTCTCTGCAACCAATTCAGTCATCGACTTAAATTTATCTACCATAACTATTGCCTCCGTTAATTAATAACACTATGAAATTTTATAGCAATTTCACATTTAAATCAAAACAAAAAACCGTTACAATACTTAACGATGTTAAGTTTTAGAACGTAGACAAACCTAGAAGATAATTCATCTAAGGTTTGTTTATTTACATTTATATAATTGTTTGAAAAATATAAGTTTTCTTTTATCAATTAATTTATATACTATATTTTTCACTTCGTTATTAGCATAGATTTGGGCCGTTTCCTATAGGAAGGATGCTAGACTAAGACTACAGGCTAAGGCAGTGCTCGCGGAAAGCATATACAAAAAGACTGTCAACAAAGCCGAAGACTTTGTTGACAGTCTGTTACTTAACGAAGTTAAGTTTTACTATATATTTATACGAATTGTTTTGTTAAGGCTTCAAATTGCGCTTCATCAATATGAAGATCTTGTTTAGCAAGTGGTGTACCATTCATTTCTTCAATTTGCGATTCATAAGATGGCGTTTCTGAATCCTGATAAACAATACCCTTAAGCAGTGAATTATATTCTAAAACTTTTTGAGTCGCTTTTTGTTTGTCAGTTGTGTCGAAGTCTTCGATTTCTTCAATACTTGTTAAATTTTCTTTAAACCAGTCGTAAGTATTGACTTTATTATATGTTACACAAGGTGAAAATACATTTACAAACGAAAATCCATCATGATTAATGGCGTCCTCAATCATTTTCGTAAGTCCTTTGATATCGCTTGAAAATCCTTGTGCTACAAATGTTGCTCCTGATGAAAGTGCTAGTTCTAATGGCGCAACATTTTGTTCGATATTTCCTTTTGGTGTGGATTTGGTTACAAAACCTTGTGCTGAAGATGGTGATGTCTGTCCTTTGGTCAAGCCATAAATTTGATTATCCATTACAATGTAAGTCATATTCATGTTTCTACGTAAAGCATGGATTGTATGTCCCATACCTATCGCATAGCCATCGCCGTCACCGCCTGAAGCAATTACTGTTAAATCTTTATTAGCCATTTTCACGCCTTGAGCAAGTGGCAATGAGCGTCCATGTATACCATGTACACCATAAGAATTTACATATCCTGACAAACGTCCTGAACAACCGATCCCAGTAATAATAGCTACTTCTTCAGGTTCTAACCCTACATTTGCAGCTGCTTTTTGAATCGCTGCTTGCACTGAAAAATCACCACAACCAGGGCACCAATTGGGTTTTACATTATTTCTAAAGTCTTTAAATGTTGCCATTTATACCAACTCCTTTATTTCTTTAGCAATTTCTAGTCCTTTAGCTTCAATTTCTCTTGGTAAAAATGGTGTACCATCATATTTGGTCTGATTAATTAATTTGTCACCTAAATTTACATTCATTTTTAAAATGCTAGCAAGTTGTCCTTGATAATTATGTTCCACAACAACAACTTTAGAAGCTTTATCTACTTCTTTTTGTATCGATTCACTAGGAAAAGGATGTAATTGTCTAATTTGAAGATGGTTTACTTTTAGCCCTTCTTCTTCTAATCTAGCTTTTCCTTCTTGAATTGCACCTTTTGTTGAAATAAAGCCTAAATATAAAATATCTGCAACTTCATTTTCTGCAGCTAGCTCAACAGGATCTTGAATAAGTAAATGTTCTGTTTTACGCATACGTTTATCCATTTGCTGTTGTCTATTGTCTGCAGCTTCGCTTGTTTTTCCTTCTTCATTATGTTCAACACCGGTTACATGATGTATACCACCTTTAACACCTGGTATAGGTCTTGGTGATACGCCACTGTCTGTAAGGGCATAACGTCTAAAGTATGATTTATCATCTTCTTCACGTTCTATATCTGATTGGATGATTTCACCACGATTAATTTCAATTTTACTATAATCTAACTTTTCAACAGTCTGTTTACCTAATGATAATTGTAAGTCACTTAATATAATTACAGGACATTGGTACATTTCTGCTAAATTAAATGCTTCAATAGTTAAATAAAAGGCATCTTTAGCATCAGTCGGCGCTATTACAATTTTAGGGATATCGCCGTGTGTGCCATATATCATCTGCATTAAATCAGATTGTTCTTGTTTTGTAGGTAAACCTGTAGATGGCCCGCCACGTTGCGTATTAATAACTACAAATGGTGTTTCTGTCATACCTGACAAGCCAATTGCTTCCATCATTAATGAGAGACCAGGTCCTGCGCTCGCTGTGAACGAGCGAACACCTGCATAATTTGAACCAATAGCCATATTTGCCGCTGCAATTTCATCTTCAGTTTGAACAACTGTACCGCCAACCTTTGGTAGGTTTTCAATCATATATTCCATGATTTCAGAAGCAGGAGTGATTGGATAAGCTGCCATAAATCTAGATCCAGCTGATAAAGCACCTAGTCCTATCGCATCATTTCCAATCATATATAAGTGAGGTGCACCCTTTGTTTCCTCTAAAACAAAATCACCATCCACAGTAGTTAATTGTTCATGCATTAAACGATAACCTTCATTCAATGCTTCTATGTTCATTTCTACAACTTTGTCACCTTTTTTAGTAAACATATTCGTAATCAGCGTTTCAAAATCTGAAATATCAAAATCCATGATCGCACAAGTCGCACCTACTGCAACCATATTTTTCATTAAAGCAGTGCCTAATTCTTTTGCAGTCGCAGTAAAAGGTAAATCTATTAATTGTGCGCGACAATCGTCTGGTTTTTCAGGTTTTGCTTTACTATCCGCAATAATCACACTATCTTCGCGCATTTCTTGATGGTTTAGCTCTATTGTTTCTTGGTCAAATGCAATTAAGATATCTAAGTCATCGCTAATTGCATGTACTGGCGTAGTAGAAACTCTTATTTTATTATTTGTGTGGCCGCCTTTAATCCTACTTGAAAAATGACGATATCCGTATAAGTAGTATCCCTTACGATTCATAGCAGTCGCGAAGATTTCTCCAGTAGATTCAATACCTTCGCCTTGTTGTCCGCCCACTTTCCATGATACTTGTGATTTCATATCATCTTGCCTCCTAGTGGTTATAATAATTCATTATTCATCATATCAAAAAATACCACTCTATTACTATGTTAAGAGTGGTATTTTTCAAATTCATACTAATGGACGATACTTTTTAAAAGGGATGGTCATCATTAATTAACACTCGTTCAATGTGTGTTGTTTTCCCTTCTTTATTAATATCAATAATAACGCCTGATAATACACTTCTGCCTTCGTCTGGTACTACGTGTCTTTGAGGTAAACTTGTAATAAATCGAGTAATTACTTCATCTCTATTAATTCCTAGTATACCATCATAAAAACCCGTCATCCCTACATCTGTGATATAACCTGTACCACCAGGTAAGATACGTTCATCTGAGGTTTGGATATGTGTATGTGTGCCTACAACCGCACTCACTTTACCATCTAAGAACCAACCCATTGCATTTTTTTCTGAAGTAGTCTCAGCATGAAAATCTACAAAAATATAGTCTGTTTCTTTTTGAGCCTCTTTGATAAGTGCATCAGCTTTTTTAAAAGGATCATCTATATCTTGCATAAATGCACGGCCTTGTAAATTGATAATCGCTAATTTAATCTCATTGATCTGAATAAATCTCATACCTACCCCTGGGGCTTCTTCTGGGAAGTTCGCTGGTCTCACCATACGATTTGCAGATTCAATAAAATCATAAATTTGACGTTGGCCAAAAGTATGATTACCCATAGTCATAAAATCTACGCCTTCTCGCAATAGATCTTTATATATTTTTTCAGTTAATCCTTTACCATGTGCAGCATTTTCAGCGTTTACAATAGTAACTGTAGGACGATACGTTTGTTTTAATTTAGGTAAATACGTTGTAATAGCCTCACGACCTACTTTACCTACTATATCTCCGATAAATAATAATCTCATTTACATGTTCATCCTCTCTCTTAATGTTAGTTTAATGCAATTTATTTACGATGAAAAGTATCATTATAAAAATTTCATTAATTTAACTAAGTTTTAATCATAAAATTGGTGGTATAAATTATAGTAGGAATTAAATAATTCAAAATATAGGAGTTGGAAGTAATACATGGCAATTAATATTGACCCACAACATTTTGCTGACTTAGTTGTTACAGCAAACCCATCCAAAAGCGAAGATCCAGAGGATATAGCAAAAGAAAGTTTAGAACTATATATCCACGCTTATCGTTTAGCTGAAAGATATGCTAATATTTCAACAAACTGTTATGATACAGCTGAAATTATTAAAGAAGTTAAAAATGCTGATTTAGAATTAACTTAATTTTAGATTAGTCTTTTAGCACAAAATATTTAAAGTTAATTTGGAAATGAATATAAATGATTTTAACACCTCATATGTACTTTTAGCATATGAGGTGTTTTCATTTGTTAAGAATTATGTAAGCATCAAATCTATCTGCTAATTTAAATATAAAAAACAAACTAAACGATAATTTCGTTTAGTTTGTTTAAAAAATTCATTGTTAAATATTTTAAATCTTATTTTGCATATTCAATTGCTCTAGTCTCACGAACAACTGTCACTTTTATATGACCAGGATATTGAAGTTCATCTTCAATTTGGCTCTTAATATCTCTTGCTAAGCGATGTGATTTTAAGTCGTCGATAGTATCTGGTGATACGATAACTCGAATTTCTCTACCCGCTTGGATTGCAAATGCTTTCTCAACACCATCATAGCTTTCTGAAAGTGTTTCTAGTCTTTCCAGTCTTCTAATATAGTTTTCTAAAGTCTCTTTACGAGCACCTGGTCTTGCTGCTGATAACGCATCGGCAGCTGCCACTAATATAGAAATAATAGAAGTCGGTTCGACATCACCATGGTGAGAATGAATTGCATTAATAACGGTTTCATTCTCAGCATATTTTTTAGCTAATTCAACACCAATTTCAACATGGCTTCCCTCAACCTCGTGATCAATTGCTTTACCAACGTCATGAAGTAGTCCAGCACGTTTAGCCAATGTAACGTCTTCTCCTAGTTCAGCTGCTAACATACCACTAAGGTGTGCAACTTCAATAGAATGTTTCAATACATTTTGTCCATAGCTAGTACGATACTGTAAACGACCTAAGATTTTCACTAAATCTGGATGCATATTATGCACATTTATTTCAAATGTAGCTTGTTCCCCAGCATCTCTAATAATATCGTCTACTTCTTTTCGAGCTTTATCTACCATATCTTCTATACGTCCAGGATGGATACGACCATCTGAAACAAGATTAACTAATGCAGTTCTTGCAATTTCACGTCTAATTGGGTCAAAACCAGAGAGAATTACCGCTTCTGGTGTATCATCTATAATTAAATCAATACCAGTTAACGTTTCTAAAGTTCTAATGTTTCTACCTTCTCTACCAATGATTCGACCTTTCATTTCGTCATTTGGTAAATTAACAACTGATACTGTTGATTCAGATGTATGTTCTGCAGCTAATCTTTGAACAGTAGTTGCTAATAACTCTTTTGCATTTTTATCGACTGCTTCTTTTGCTTCTTTCTCTTTTTCCTTAACAAGTATAGCAATATCTTGTGACAATTCCTCTTCAACTCTTTGAAGTTGCTCTTGTGCAGCTTCTTCTTGAGAGAGACCAGAGATGCGTTCTAATTCTTGTTCATGCTTATTTATTAATGTTTGAACACTACTCTCTTTTGCATCTACTTGTTGTTGTCGTTCTTCAAGTTTAGACTCTTTTTGCTCTAAAATCTCATCCTTTTTATCTAACAGGTCAGATTTTCGCTCTAAGTTTTCTTCTTTTTGTAGAAGTCTTGCTTCTTGCTTTTGAAGATCTGCACGCCTTTCACGAAGCTCATTTTCAGCTTTTTCTCTTATGACTTGGTTTTCTTCTTTAGCTTCTAGAAGCTTTTCCTTCTTGATATTCTCTGCTTCTTTATTACCTTGTTCGATAATATCATCGGCAGTCTGTCTTGCTTGTAATTGCTTTTGATGCAATATATTTCGGGCAACAACGTACCCTACAACAACTCCGAGAATAATACCTAGCAAAATGAGTAGGAGGCTTAACAAATTCACACAAACACCCCCTTTTATCTAGGATTTTGCTCTGTATATCAAAATTCAATATGATTATATGAAGTTATATAAGAATCATACAATGTAATTGTACGGTTTTAAACTAAGAAGTGTCAAGGTTTGACTACACAATAATTCAATATTTGAGGCATCTCTTTTACACTAAATTTACTTTAATGTTGGCTAAACCTTAATTTATCTTATTTTTGAAACGAAATCGTTTAACATAATATTTTTATATTCTTATATGAACTTCGTATATAAGGACAAAATATAATATATTTCATCCCTAATCATATTCCATTTAAGATATATCATTATAAAATCCAATAGAAATTACAACCAAAGAATAATAAAATTTCAAATTTTTATCTATATTAAACAAAAAACAAACTAAACGCCTTGTTAAGGGTTCAGTTTGTTTTACTACTAAATAAATACAATAACTTAATGATTCAAAATATATTATTGTAACTATTTAACCTATTCTTCTTCATCCAAAAGTGTCGCTGTATTTTCAGCTTCCGATTCTTCAACATCTCCATCAAATATACCTAATTTTTCTCTTAGCTTTCTATCTATTTCTGCTTTGACAGCAGGGTTTTCTTTAAGGTAAGATTTTACATTTTCTTTACCTTGTCCCATTCTGTCGCCATTATAAGAATACCAAGCACCCGACTTATCAACGATTTCATTTTCAACACCTAAATCGATTAATTCCCCCTCTTTAGAGATGCCTTTACCATACATAATATCAACTTCAGCAACTCTAAATGGTGGTGCGACTTTATTCTTAACAACTTTAATTTTAGTTCTATTACCGACAATATCTTGTCCTTGTTTTAATTGTTCCGCACGGCGTACTTCTAAACGAACAGAGCTATAGAATTTCAGTGCACGACCACCTGGAGTAACTTCAGGGTTACCGAACATAACGCCGACTTTCTCACGGATTTGGTTAATGAATACTGCAGTCGTATTTGATTTAGATATCGCACCTGAAAGTTTTCTTAGGGCTTGTGACATCAAACGTGCTTGTAAACCAACGTGTGTATCTCCCATTTCACCTTCAATTTCTGCTTTAGGTGTTAATGCTGCAACAGAGTCAACAACAACTATGTCTACAGCACCACTTCTTACAAATGCTTCTGCAATTTCTAATCCTTGTTCCCCATGGTCAGGTTGTGATAAATATAAGTTTTGAATATCAACACCCAATGCTTCTGCGTAAACTGGGTCTAATGCATGTTCAGCGTCAATAAAAGCTGCCACGCCACCATTTCTCTGAACTTCCGCAATGGCATGAAGTGCCACAGTGGTTTTACCAGAACTTTCTGGACCATAAATTTCTACAATTCTACCTTTAGGGTAACCACCTACTCCTAAAGCATTATCTAATGTTACAGAACCACTTGAAACACTTGAAACTTTGCGTGCTTCGTTATCGCCCAATTTCATTACCGCGCCTTTACCAAATGATTTCTCCATATTTTTAATTACTGTATCTAAAGCCTTTTGACGATCGTTATCCAATGTTGGACCTCCTATATGAGAATTCTCTCTGAAAAATATCTTAACCATACTATACCTTGATTTAGATTATTCCGCAAGTATTTTGCGAATATTTGTTCGCTAAAGAAAAGAGATAGCCACCCAAAAACAGAACACACGTACTATATTTTTAACTTTTAGCAAGGCGTTACTAGCTATTTAAATAAATTAAGCAACCTAATTAACACATAATTTTGCGTTCTACTTTTCATTAAATTTCTTTTGCGAGTCATTTTAAATGATTGTATCGTTAAGTTTTCGCCTTTTAAAACACCTAAATATACGATATCACCTTGACTCAATATCGAAATACCAACCTTTGCATTATATAAATCTCTTATAATTTGCGCTGTTATGGAAAGTTGAGATTCAATTGTATCATGTTCATTTATAAATTGTGAGTGATGAGGTAACATACCTCTCAACGTTTCACTATCATCAAAATTTTTCATTCTAGAATATAATTCACCGTCAGTCACACCATCATATATAGCAAAAGATTCATTAACTAATGACATAACAGCTTGTTCTAGCAGTATGTCGTCAGAACCATAATAATATTTACCAATGCGATTTAGTATTGCGCTTTTCACAGGCGCGATTAAATCCTTACATGCTTGCTGCGATGCCCCATTTGCAGTTAACCTTATATTTACTTCATGTGTTCCAGCGAGCGGTGCAATAGTTGGATTAGTTTGTTGATCTATCAAATCCATTAAGTCAGTTTCTACTTTTGACTCACCAATTCCGGCAAAACGTAGTAGTTCTGAAAATATAGTTTGCTCCCCATTAAGTAGATAAGGTAATAACTCATGTTTCGCCATTGGTTGCATTTCTTTAGGTGGTCCTGGTAACAAAGCAATTTTTTTATCTCCGTGATCAACAAGCATACCTGGCGCCATACCGACTTTATTTTCTAAAATATGTGCGCCTTCAATCACAAGTGCTTGCTGTCTATTATTTGGTGTCATGTCGATGTCCTGCTCTCTAAAATATGATTCAATATAATTTAGTGCATGTTCATCAATGACTAATTCATGTCCTAATATTTTAGCTACAGTATGCTTGGTTAAATCATCTTTTGTTGGACCTAAGCCACCCGTTAAAATCACTGTATCATATTGATTAAGGGCTTGCTTGACAACTCTTTCTAAACGCTGTGGATTATCCCCAATTACAGAATGCTCTACAACACTATGACCGACACCATTTAATAGCTTTGATAAATATTGGCCATTAGTATTAACAATTTGTCCAAGAAGCAATTCCGACCCTACTGCGATGATTGATATATTCACAAATACTCCTCCTCAAATAACAAAGTTCCAATTATCCATCATATGATTTTAATGTCCTTTGTTTATACAATACATTTTTACTTCCCTTAATTATAAAAGGAAAACCACGAAAAAACGAAAAATCTGACTTCATATCATTAAAACTTAAAAAAACTGGAAAATGTCTCTACTATAAGTACATCTTCCAGTTTATTAATAATTTTTAATTATACTTTAAAAACATCTTTACCTTTATAGAAATATTCTATGCCTGATAAAATTGTAAAGAATACACCAATATACAATAATACTTGTCCTATTGGGAAACCAACCCATGTAACTAATGGATCACCAAATAGTATCCAAATGATTGCTAGCATTGTGACTGCAGTTTTAATCTTACCTAATTGACCAGCAGCGCTTACAAAACCTTGTTCAATTTGCAATAAACGTAAACCTGTAACAGCAAATTCACGTGCTATGATAATAATAGCAACTACTGAATTTGTTAGCCCTAGTTGAACTAAAGCAATTAATGCACTGGAAACTAATAACTTGTCTGCAAGTGGGTCTAAAAATTTCCCCATATTAGTAACAAGTCCCCACTTTCTTGCTAAATAACCATCTAAGAAATCACTTAACGATGCAACAATAAATATCACACCACTTATTAATAATTCAATTTTAATTTCATATCCACCGATAAATGAAAGGTTACCAAATCCAAAATCTACTAATGCAAAAACAAGAAATATTGGAATTAGTATAACTCTAAACACAGTTATCCAATTCGGTATATTCATACAAAGTCCTCTTTTCTATTTATAACTTATAGTTTATGTTTGTTTGCCACTTTAAAATATCAATACTGAGAATACCCACAACAATGCTGTAATAATAATCGCTAAACTAATCACAACACCAACTTGTAAAGGTTCTTTATTTTTGCTGCGGTATGTTGGTTTGTCATCATTAGCGAAGGCTGCAATTGTTTGATGTATCGCTTCATCATTATTGGGAATTTCTTCTCTGTGTGCATTAATCAACTGTACTGAATCAATATTCACTGCTTTAGCATATTTTCTAATAAAACCTTCCGCATACTCAGCTTTTTTTAATGATTCGAAATCATTATTTTCAATCATCACTAACGTTTGTCGTTTAATTTGTGTACGCGATTCTAATTCATTTAATGTCATACCTAAACGTTCTCGTCGTCCTTTTAATGTCTGACCAACTAAGCTCACAATATCAGCCCTCCTCAATCAACAATCTTTATTACTCAAAGAAACCAAATCCGCCACCAAATGGATCGTTACCAAAATCCAAATTGTTTTTACTCTTAACTGTTTGTTTTTTCATTTCTTCATAATGAATTTCTTGATTTTTATTTTCTCTTAATTCGATAATATAATCAAAATCACTCATCTTGTAGTCGCTTGCTTCAACAAATAAGTCAGGGTGTTCAACTACTTTAATAGCAGGAAGACTCATAACTTCTTTCACTAATTCTTGGTGTTTCTGACTAGATTCTCTTGCTGTAACAGCACCATCAATGATATAGACATGGTCTGAATCATATTCACCTTTAATTAATGAACTACGCACAGTTTGCTTAATAAGTGTAGAACTAATAAACAACCAACGTTTATGTGCACAGACGCTACCTGCTACAATTGATTCAGTTTTACCAACTCTGGGCATTCCACGAATACCAATTAATTTATGACCTTTTTCTTTAAATAATTCCGCCATAAAATCAACTAGTAAACCTAAATCTTCTCTTTCAAAACGAAATGTCTTTTTATCGTCAGCATCTTGCTCTATGTATCTTCCATGTCTCACTGCCAATCGATCTCTTAACTCTGGCTTTCTTAACTTAGTAATAGAAATATCATCTATTTCGGTTACAATATTTTCGAAACGACTTACTTTTTCTAGACTATCAGATTTAATTAATAGACCTCTACGACCTTCATCAATACCATTGATTGTTACTATACTAATCCCCATCATGCCTAACAAACTTGATATATCACCTAGAAGTCCGGCTCGGTTCATTGTTATCTCATACTCTAAATACCATTCTTTTTTAGTAGCAACTGTCATGAAATAAGCACCCCTTTATTTAGAAACCATGTACAAATAATTTATACATGAGCATGTAACTCATTTAAAACAACTTAACCTTGGCATATTTTCAACTTAAATATGCATATAACCATTTTATTGTAATGATATTATATCATTGAATGTTTCATAGTTGGTTTATTTTTTGTACATTATTTAAAAATCTATACGTACCATCCACCATTGACTTTCTGAATCGTTCCGGTGATGCTTCTTGCCATCGGATGACACAAATAACTGCAAGTATGTGCAATCTCAACAGGATCAATTAGCCTTTGTTGTGGTAATTCTTCAGTAATTGCCTGTAATTCTTCTTCAGACCATACTTGAGCCATATTTCCGCTAACAAATCCAGGAGCAATCGCATTTACAGTTACTGTTGTCATAGCTAACTCTTGGCTTAAAGCTTTTACAAACGCAATTTGAGCACCTTTCATTGCAGAGTAAATACTCTCCATGCTAGCACCAGTTTCTCCCCAAATAGATGATATGACAACGATACGACCATGACTGCTTTGTCGCAATTTATCAGTAAAAAATCTACAAATTCTAATTAGTTGGCGAACATGGACTTGATAACAATCGTCTATTTCTTTATCAGTCACATCTTGTAATTGACCATATAAAGCTGTTCCGCTTGCGTATACCAAACAATCCAATTTTGTTATACAAGAAAAATATGATTCTAAATCTATGTCTTGATTTAAATCACATTGTAAAAACTCAACTGGTTTTCCAATATAATCGCTTTGAAGTGTTTCAATATTCGTATTATTATAATGTACAATTACTTCAAAACCATCTGATAATAGCCTGTTAACAATTGCTTTTCCTATCGTTCCAGAACCACCAATAACTAATGCCTTCACTATTATTTCATCTCCAAGCGACTATCTACTACTTGTGTTAAATTCAAGCATGTTCGTGCTGTATCATTCACACTTTCTAAAGTTATACTTTCAACAATATCTAATAAGTCGAATAAACTTACGCCTTCAAAATATAATTTTGTATATTGGTTCGCAATGTATTCCGGTGAGTTCAAACCTGAAATAAATTCTCCAATAAACTGTTTTTTCAACAGACTAAAGGCCTCTAAATCATCAAGTTTCCCTAAATTGTTTTTAATTTCATTTAATAATAAAGTTTTTAATTTATCTGGATATTGCGTTGCACTTGTTATAACTGAAAAACTGTATGTAGGTTCTAATAAAAATTGATATCCAAAAGTTTCGTCTATTAATTCATCGTTGAGAAGTGACTGATAAAAATCTGTTTCTTCACCAAATATCAATTCATAAAATAAAGTCATTTCTAAATCACGTTTAACAAAAGCTTCATTAGGCTCGTCGTATAATGGTTCATTTTTAAAACCTAACATTAATCTTGGTGATTGCAATTTCATCGTTTCTGAAATTTTTAGTTCTTTCACTGAAGCTTGTTCAATTAACGGGTCTCTTACGATTTGCGGCTGTGCTTCTTTATCACGTTGATTCTCATGTTCTTCAATAACTTTATAAATATGATTCACGTCCACATCACCAACAACAAACAATACCATATTCGAAGGATGATAAAATGTTTCATAACATAGATATAAATCGTCTTTAGTTATTTCATAAATACTTTCAACACTGCCAGCAATATCTACACGTATTGGGTGTGTATCATACATAGCTCTTAAAGTATTAAACATTAACTTATAAGCTGGTTGTTCTTGGTACATCTTGATTTCTTCAGCAATTATACCTTTTTCTTTATCTACTGTTTCTTTAGTGAAATAAGGTGTTTCTACCATAGTTAACAGCCGTTTGATGTTACGCTCTATATTATCAGTTGCGCTAAATAAATAGCTTGTTCTATCAAAACTCGTAAAAGCATTGACCTGTGCATTGTCTTCAGCAAACGCTGTAAACAAATCTTCTTCGTCGTCACCATTTTCAAATAACTTATGTTCTAAAAAGTGTGCCACTCCATCAGGAACCGTAACAAAATCATCACTACCATGTGGTTTAAATTTGTTATCTAACGACCCAAATTTCGTAGTATAAGTCACAAAGGTTTTCTGAAATCCTTTTTTAGGAATTATAAATAATTTTAGACCATTTTTTAATTCAGCTTCAAATACTCGTTCGTCTATTTGATCATAGTAGGTTTCATTCATTAGTCATCGCCTCCTTTTGTCAAAATATATATTGTATCTAATGTAGTTGCCTGTGCTAGTTGTTGGATATCTGATTTATTAACGTTTTGAATCCCCGAAATATAACTTTCTTCCGACATCGGTTCATCTAATAATATGTTGTTATTCATGATTTCTATAATACTTTTAGCTCTATCATGAGATTCTTGTCTTTGAGATAGTATCACTTTTTTAGCAAGAGCTATCTTCTCTTCTTCAAAATCCCCTTGTTGGAATTTCTCAAATTCAGATACAATCGTCTCTTTAGCAATTTCATATTTATCGGTTGAAACACCACTTAATACAAATAAAAAACCATTTTTTGCGTCTATTTGGGAATGGATGGAATATGCTAAACTTTGCTTTTCTCGTACTTCATTAAACAATACGGAAGATGGATCGCCGCCAAACATAACATTAAAAACAATCATCGCAAAATACTCTGGATCTCCGTATTTTGCTGGTAATTTAAAACCCATATTTAACTTAGCTTGATCGACATCGTCTGTTTCTACTATAACTTGAGGTGTATTATGGTCTTGTCCTATTGGAGTAGACTGTGATAATTCAAAAGAGAATGAATTAATATTAAAATATGTTTGGATTTGGGATTTCACCTGTTGTTCATCTACGTTGCCTACCACATATACTGCACAGTAGTCATTTTCCAACATAGATTGATATGTATGATATAGATTTTCAGATGTAATGTCAGCTATGTATTCAATTTGCCCAGTTGCTAAATGTCGATATGGTTGTTCCCCAAACATATATTTCAATAAGTTCAAAAATGAAATTTGTGATTTGTTGTCGATCATAGCATTTAATTTTTTTGATAATAACGATTTTTCTTGAGCGACAAATGTTTCATCAAATTTATTATCTGATATTAAAGGATTGTATATCATTTCTTTAAGCAATTCTAAGCCTTTTTCAAAAAGCGGTGTTTGATCTTTTAAATAACGTTCATTTACTAATTCTAAAGATATGGTAATAACATGCTTATCTTTAAATTTGGAAACAAAACTATTAACATACGCACCATATAAATGAGATAAGTGTCGATTAAAATCCTTATCTGATGGCCATTGCTTTGTAGCACGTACTAAAATTTTACTTAAAATAGATCGCGCAGTCATTGTTTGGCTGTCTAACGGTGCCATAAATTTAAGCGTAATCGTTGTGGTTTTAAATTTTGTTGTCGGCAATACTTTAACATGTAAATCTTTCTGTGGGTTTTCTATTTTCAAATTGTCATACCTCACTTTCATAAATTTATTATTATAATCTATTTTTAACCGTTTTAAACGTAACTAAACTACTTTTGAAATAATTAAATGAATATAATATTGGTTGATCATCTGTATCATAATGCACTAATTTTAACAACATGAGTCCTTCATGTGGTGAAGCTCCTAAGAGATCTGAGATATGTGGCTCATAACTAATCGCTTCCATTTCAGTATCTGCATATGAAACTTTTTTATTTGTATAAGCTTCAATTGCACCTAAAAGTGACTCATCACTACTTTGGTATTGTGCACAAGTTAGATAATTTGCAGGCACTTTATCTAAACAGTAAACGACTGGTTTTCTATCTGCAGTTCTTAAACGTTCTATAATTGTAACAGGCGCCTTGTCTGTAGTATTTAATCTTTTAGAATCTAAAGAGGTCGCAGGTTTTTCATCAAAACTAATATATTCTGTCCCTGGTGTGTAACCTTGATCTTTAATCATTCTACTAATACTTACAACTTCTCCTAATGGGTAATAGAATGGATGCAGTGATTTAACACGTGCACCTTCTTCTAAATTATTGGATAATACTTGTTCAGTAATTAATTCGTCTACTGCATCATAAACGTCATCTGTTTTTACTTTTAAGGTTCTTGCTATGGCTAAATTACTCGGAAGTGGCTCACCATGTTGTAATTTGCCTTCCTTAATTTGTTGAATCATCCATTCTTTTACTTTATAAACTGAAGTTAATTCCATATTTACACCTCATCACTATCAATATCCACTAAAATTTGTCTAGGTTTACTACCTTTTTGTGGTCCAATAACTTGATTACGTTCTAAATCGTCCATTAATCTTGAAGCTCGGTTATAACCAATTCTGAATTGTCTTTGTAATAAAGAAGTACTCGCTTTTTGCTGTTCTAACACAAATAAATATGCTTCATCATAAAGTGCATCTTCACTTTTCATTTCTGATTTATCAACTGGTGCATCTGGTTCCATTTCTTTTACATAATTGGCTTTTTGCTGTTCTACGACATAATTAACAACATCTTGTACTTCTTGGTCACTTAAAAATGCGCCTTGTACACGTGTTCTAGTAGATCCACCGTTAGCAACATATAACATGTCACCTTTACCTAATAATTTATCGGCGCCAGCACTATCAATAATCGTACGAGAGTCGATTTGCGAACTTACTGCAAAAGCTATTCTAGATGGTATATTATTTTTAATCAAACCAGTAATTACATCTACAGAAGGTCTTTGCGTTGCAATAATTAAATGAATACCGGCTGCACGTGCCATCTGCGTAATACGTTGAATAGCATTTTCTACCTCTTTACCAGCAACCATCATTAAGTCTGCCAATTCATCAACAATAACAACAATATACGGTAATTCTGATTGTTTTTCTTCTAATTCAGCATTTTGGCGTCTAATTGCCTCATTATAACCTTCTATATTTCTAGTTGAAGAGTGTTGGAATAAATCATAACGACGTTCCATTTCAGCAACTACTTTTTCTAATGCCTGTGATGCTTTGTGAGGATTAGTCACAACTGGTATCAGTAAGTGAGGAATACCATTGTATATGTTCAATTCTACCATTTTTGGGTCAATTAACATAAGTTTTACCTCATGTGGTTTAGCATTAAGTAAAATACTTGTAATTATTCCGTTGATACAAACAGACTTACCACTTCCTGTTGAACCTGCAACAAGCATATGTGGCATTTTGTTTAATTCTACTGTAATAGGATCGCCTGATATATCTCTGCCTAAGCCCACTTCTAATTTATTTTTAGCAGGGAATTTTTCATCTAAAACTTCTTTTAATGAAACAAGAGAAATCTTATCATTAGGAACCTCAATACCAACAGCAGAGCGACCAGGTATTGGCGCTTCTATACGAATATCTTTAGCAGCAAGTGCGAGTGCAATATCATTATGCAAGTTAACAATTTTACTAACTTTAACCCCTTGTGCTGGTTGAATTTCATATTGTGTCACTGCCGGTCCTATTTTTATTTGCGTAACTCTCGCATCAACACCAAAGTTCTTAAGCGTCGTTTCCAATAGTTGTCCTTTTTTCTGAACTTCTGCTTTAGAAGTAGCTTTTTGTTTAGTTGGTTGCTTTAGCAAAGTGAGTGGAGGTAGCGTATATGCTTCATTTTCCACTTCTCCTGCTTCAGAAATTGAATTAATTGTTTCACCTTGTTCACTTTGTTCGGACTCCATATCATCTATTTGTTGATCGAGTGATGCTTGATTTGAGTTAGTGGTTTGTTGTGTTGCTGTTTGATTTAGCTGTCCTTCTTGATCAAACATGCGTTTAGTACGTTTACCTATAGGTTTTTCTGAGGTTTGCTTATGGTCATCTTCACTATCACTATGTCCGTATATAGGGATAGATTGTAGTTGCTCAGATTTTGAATTAGGAATTTCTTTTAAATCGCTAACATCTGTAACATTGTCATCTGATTTTTGCGCTTCAGTTCTTGCTTGTTGTTCTGCTTTTTTTTCAGCTTTAACACGCGCTTTGGCTTCTTTTTTCACTTTATTCTGTTTACGTCGCTCTTGATAATTTTCCGAAGCATCTTTACTTTTAACCTTCAGCTTTTCAAATAGTAACTTTGATACGTCACGATGTTTTTGCTTAAGTAATAAAATTACACTTGAAGCGATTAGTAGTATCGTCACTATAATAATACCCACAATAGATATAAGCGGTATAAACAATGCTAACAGGTAATGACCTATTAAACCGCCCCCAAATACTGGAAAATTAGAATGCTCATAAGATTTATATACGAAAGATAAAACTGGTTCACGTTGGGCCTGAGCTTTATGTGTAAAGTAAAAGATAATATGAGTAACTAATAGTAAAGCTACTTGTAATACAAATGCGCCAACAGTACGTCTAGTTTTAGGTAGAGCTTTATAATATGTAATAAAAACTGTGCCTATTAAAATAAGAATGTATGTTAAGAATCTACTTATACCAAATAAATAATTAAAGAAACTATCTATCATAGTTCCAATAATACCAAGTTGAAAGGCACCTAACGTCACTATTACAAATATAGCTATTGCCACAATATATCTTAACGGACTATCCCCTTGCTTTTTCTTATTGTTAGTAGTTTTCTTTCTTGTATTAGTAGGTTTTCTTTTTGTTGTTTGTCTCTTTTTTGTTTGTGCCAAATTTACCACCTTTTCTTCGACTGTGCTCAAAATCAGTATATATTCACACACTACTGTATAAAATAGATTATTTCATATTGGCAATAATAATTTCATCAGTTAAATATATGTAAATTTATGTATGATTAATATTTAATCTTTCTATCTATAATAACATAAAAGAGGTAAGACATTTAACGCCTATAGCCATTTCAAAGGTCGCATGAATGTCATTCACTTCAAAAACATTCAATCACATTTTACCTTTTAAAATATTTACCTAAGCGCTTGTCTTAACCTCTTTGTTTAGTACAGGAATTATTAAATTTCAGAAATTACTGGAATAATCATTGGACGACGTTTTGTATTTTCAAATAAAAGTTTGCTAATTTGATCGCGCATGTTTTGTTTGATTTCAGACCATTCGATGCGTTTTTCTTGTAAGCCTAGCTCAACGATTTCACGGACTTTTTCTTCAGCTTCATTTAATAAGGCTTCACTTTCTCTAACATATACGAAACCTCTAGATTGAATTTCTGGACCTGCTGCAATTCGTCTGTTTTTAGGATCAAGTGTTACAACTGCGATAAAGATACCATCTTCCGCTAGCAGGTGACGATCTCTTAGCACGATATTGCCAACATCACCGACCCCGATACCATCAATTAGTACATTACCAGAGTGAACTTTTTCATTTAAAATCATTTCTTCCCCATCGTAATTAACTACGTCGCCTTTTTCAACAAGAAAGATTTTTTCAGGTTGCACGCCTGCTTCATTTGCTAATTTAGCGTGTGCAATTTGCATTTTAAATTCGCCGTTAACTGGAATAAAGTACTGAGGTTTCATAATATTAATCATCATTTTCAATTCTTCCATACAACCATGGCTTGAAGTGTGAATCTTTTTACTATTTGGAATAATCTCTGCACCAGCACGTACTAATTCATTAAGTGTATTTCCGACAATCACTTCCATATTAGCAGAAGCGGTAATAGCTAAAAATACAGAATCTCCTGGTTCAATATTCATTATTTTGTGTTTTTTCTGAGCCATTTGGCTTAAAGCTTCTACAGGCTCACCTTGCATACCAGTAGCAATAATAATAACTTCATTTTTAGGATAATTCTCAACTTCATTAATTGGAATTAATAAGTCTTTTGATATATCAAAGTATCCCATTTTTCTAGCAGTATTGAAAGAACTCTCCAATGAACGACCTAAAAATGATACTTTTCTATTTAATCTTTGTGCAAGATTTAAAACTTGTTGAATGCGAATAAAATTAGATGCATAGCAGGACACAATCAATCGACCTTTCACTTTTGTAAAGGCATCATACATGTGTGATTCAATTACATTTTCTGGTGTATTGTATCCAGGTTTTTCTGCTTCAGTAGAATCACTGATTAATGCAAACACACCTGCTTCTCCAATTTCAGTCATTTTCTTTAAGTCTGGTGCATAATGTCCTTGTAAACTTTGGTCAAATTTAAATTCACCTGTATATACAATTGCCCCGTATGAAGTATGAATGCACACACCTAAACTATCTGGGATACTGTGTGTCGTATCAAAGAACGTTACATTAACACCTTTGAAACGCATAATAGATTCATTATTAACTGTATAATATCTTACTTTTTTATTAATGTTGCGAGCTTTCATATTCTCCTTAATTAAAGCAATTGTAAGCTTTGAACCATAAACTGGCGCATCAACTTGTTCTAAAACATACGTGACAGCACCGATTGCATGTTCATGACCATGTGTTAAGAAGATCCCTTTTAATTTATCTTTGTTCTCAATAACATATTGAATGTCTGGTATAACAATATCTACACCTAACATCTCATCTTCTGGGAACATTAAGCCAGCGTCAAGCATGAACATTTCGTCATCTACTTCGACGATATACATATTTTTCGCTATTTCTCCAACTCCGCCGAGTGGAATGATGCGAATATTTTTATTATTTTTCTTTATTAAACTCAAAATGTTACCTCCTATTTAAATTCCCGTCCATATATAAACTCATAATTTATTATAAGTTAAAATAGGCATTATGTACACTATTAAAGTAATAACTGATATAGCTTAAAAACTTATAAATGTAATCATAATTCCATTAACTTAAATTGCTTGTACAGAAAATTAAGTCAAATTTTTATAATAACAAAAAATATTTAATATTAATTATATGTTGCATGGCAACAATTACCTAATATTGTAATTTTATGTATAACTTTATCTTAAAAATGTAATCATTGACCTTTATATAATAAAAAAGAAACTAGTGTATACTGATTTTAAGCATGCTTTTACAATAGAATTAACGGCATTCTACTATAAAAGCACAAATCAATGACTAGCCTCTAATTAAAAATTCAATGTATTTAGATTTTGGTTTTACAACAAGACTTTATGTGATGCATTAACGCGTCCTTGTTTATCAATTTCAGTTACTTTTATTTTAAATGTGTCTCCAACTTTCAACACATCTTCTACTTTTTCAATGCGTTCATTAGCAATTTGTGAAATGTGAACAAGCGCATCTTTACCTGGGAATAATTCAACAAAAGCACCGTATTTCTCAATACGTTTTACTTTACCTTCGTATACTTGGCCAACTTCTGCTTCACGTGTGATATCTTCTATAATATTACGCGCGCGATCAATCGCGTCTTTATCGACAGCGCCAATGAATATTGTACCGTCTTGTTCAATGTCTAATTTAACACCAGTTTCATCAATAATTTCATTGATTTTCTTACCACCAGGTCCAATTACGTCTCTAATTTTTTCAGGTTTAATTGTCATAGTTACTACTTTTGGCGCAAATGCACTTAATTCGTTACGTGGTGTATCGATTGTTTGTAACATATGATCTAGAATAGCAAGGCGACCTACGCGTGCTTGCTCTAAAGCTTCTTTAATAATTTCTTTTGTTAAACCATCAATTTTGATATCCATTTGAATAGCAGTAATACCTTCAGAAGTTCCGGCAACTTTAAAGTCCATATCGCCTAATGCATCTTCCATGCCTTGAATATCAGTTAAGATAGTATAACTATCATCGCGTGTTACTAGACCCATCGCAATACCTGCTACTGGCGCTTTAATTGGTACACCTGCATCCATTAATGCTAATGTAGAACCACAAATTGACGCTTGTGATGAAGAACCATTTGATTCTAAAACTTCACTTACAATTCTCACAGTGTAAGGGAAATCTTTTACATCAGGAATAATATGGCTTAGAGCACGTTCACCTAGAGCACCATGCCCGATTTCACGACGTCCTGGAGAACGTACTGGCCCTGTTTCGCCTACTGAATAGTTAGGGAAATTATAATGATGCATAAAGCGTTTTTGTTCTTCTTCGCCTAAACCATCCAGAATTTGATATTCGCTCATAGAGCCTAACGTTAATACTGAAAGTGCTTGTGTTTGTCCGCGTGTAAATAATCCCGAACCATGTGCTCTCGGTAACACACCAACTTCAGATTCTAGTGGGCGAATTTCATCCGTCTTACGGCCATCTGGTCTGATTTTTTCATCTGCAATTAATCTTCTTACTTCTTCTTTAACTAAGTCATTCAATATGCTATTAACTTCTTTAATTAAAGCTTCATTGTCAGCATCAGTTTCATCAATAAATTCAGCTGCAACTTTTTCTTTTAAATTATCTAAGTTAATATCACGTTGTTGTTTATCAAATGTTAAAACAGCATCTTTCAAACCATTTGCTTCAGTCAATTGAGTAACTTTTTCTACAAGGGATTCATCTTTTTCAACAGGAACAAATGCTTTCTTCTCAGGTTGAATATGATCTACAATTTCTTGTTGGAAATTAACTAAACGTTGGATTTCACTATGTCCGAAGAAAATGGCATCTAACATTTCACTTTCAGTTATCTCACTAGCACCAGCTTCAACCATGTTTACAGCGTCTTTATGACCAGCAACTTCTAAGTCTAAACGTGATACTTCTTTTTGTGCAACTGTTGGATTGATAATGTACTCTCCATCGATATAACCAACATTCACACCAGCAATTGGTCCTTGGAATGGAATATCAGAAACACTTAATGCCATTGATGAACCTATCATTGCTGCCATTTCAGGCGAACAATCAGGGTCTGCACTTAATACAGTATTCATGATTTGAACGTCATATTTATAACCTTTAGGGAATAATGGACGAATTGGTCTGTCGATTAAGCGCGCAGTTAATGTCGCTTCATCACTTGGGCGACCTTCGCGTTTCTTGAATCCTCCTGGAATTTTACCAGCAGCATACATTTTTTCTTCATAATTAACCATTAATGGGAAGAAGTCCCCATCGCGCGGTTCTTTTGAAGCAACCGCAGTTGATAAGACAACTGTATCACCATAACGAACGAGTACAGCACCATTGGCTTGTTTAGCAAGTTGACCAGTTTCAATCGTCAATGATCTGTTTGCCCATTCAGTTTTAAAAACTTTTTTCTCTTGAGACATTACAAATCTCCTCTCATATATCTAATAGTACTATCATATCATTTCTTAGAAAATTTTTATATTAGTATATTATTTTTTAAAAATGCTCACTTCTAATTATAAAAAAGGAGCAGGACAGAAATCTAATAATTCAACTAAGATTTCATTATCCCACCCCTATCAAAGATGAGTAGAAAAAGCGTTTAAATTCTTGTATAAACACTACTTACACCATAAATTAAGTCATTTACATTAACAGTAGTATGTTTTACAAATACTTTTTCAAATCTGTCGGTGCCTATATCAAAGTTGAGGCTGAGACATTTAATTATGTCCCAGCCTCTATCAATATACGTCCTAAAATTAACGACGGATACCTAATGATTTAATTAATTCACGGTAACGTTGAACATCTTTTTCACGTAAGTAGTTAAGTAAGTGTCTACGACGACCTACCATTTTTAATAATCCACGACGTGAATGGTGATCTTTTTTGTGCTCACGTAAGTGTTCATTTAATGCAGTGATTTCTGCAGTTAATACAGCGATTTGAACTTCTGGAGATCCAGTGTCCGCTTCGTGTGTACGGTATTCTTTAATTAATTCATTTTTACGCTCTTGTGAAATTGCCATTGTCAATTTCCTCCTTTAATTTTTATTCGCCTTTATCCGAGCAAATCGTCGGAGTTTCGATGTGCCAAGGTAAAGGTGCTAAAATGTGTTATACACATTCGACTTAAATATTATATGATACTTCATCACCAAAATCAACCGATAACAAGTATTTTGCTTTTTCTTTATCTTTATTCATTTGTTCCACTAATGGATCAATACCATCAAATTTAATTTCAGGTCTCAAATAATGATGCCAAAATACTGTAACGCGTTCACCATAAATGTTTTCTCCAAAATCAAATAAATTCACTTCGATTACCACTTGAGCTTTAGAAGGATCATGGAATGTTGGTTTTACACCTACATTAGCTACCCCTCTATAAATCTGTTTATCCGCACCTATTTCCATGCTAACTGCATAAACACCATTCTTAGGTAATACATAATCACCACTTGGTTGTACGTTTGCTGTAGGAAAACCAATAGTTCTACCTCGTTTCTCCCCTTGCACGACCGTACCTTTAATGCGATAGCGATAGCCTAATTCTTCATTAGCTTTTTGTAACTCTCCAGTTTTCAATGATTTTCTGATATCAGTAGTAGAAATTTTTTCAGAATTAATTTCTTGTTTGCTTACTACTGTAGAATTAAATTCAGTCATTTCATCTAAAATCATCATATTACCTTTGCCGTATTTTCCAAAAGTAAAGTCAAAACCAGCAATGACTTCTTTAACATGATTCTTGATAATATAATCTTGTATAAAATCTTCAGCACTTACTTCTGCAAATTTAGATGAAAAATTAATGACAATACAATAGTCAATACCATAAGATTCTAGGATTTCTATTTTATCTTGAATCGGCGTTAAATAATCAGTTCTTTTTAGTTTAGGATTTAATACAACCGAAGGATGTGGATCAAATGTCATTACTGCCTTTTTTAAATTCGCAGCTTCTGCTTTTTGATTTAAAATATCAAATACTTTTGCATGGCCTTTATGCATCCCATCAAAAAATCCAAAAGCCATAGCAACATCTTCTGTTATATATTGTTCTTCCTGAATTGGATGAGTTACTTCTATCACTTTCATGCGTATTTCTCCTTTAGTTAAACACCTTTTTAGGTTTAATTTCATCTAGTTTTTCTGGATGAGGTTCATAAATTGCTAACACTTTGTGTGTGTGCTCATCTACCATTGTAACCATATCGTCTATATTTTGCTTGAACATTGTTTTTTCAAATTTTTGTCCATTTAAAATTTTAGACTTAATATTTTCTTCTGAAATTATAATTTGTGGTAATCCTTTCAAACCATATTCTATAGGAAATAACTTGTCTTGTAATGATTCATGCTCATGTAATGCTGCTACATCATTTAAAGTTAAACTGTCCTTAATGTCAAATCCACCACTCTGTGTACGTGTTAACTTTGACATATGTGCAGGTAAATGTAATGACCTGCCTATATCTGTTGCGAGTGTACGTATATATGTACCTTTACCACATTCTACAATTATATCAAATTGACAGCCATTGTGGTCAAAACGTAGTTCAGTTGTACGTTTGATTTTATATATATGCGCTTGACGTTCAGGTCGAACAACTTCTTGGTTATTTCTAGCATATTCATATAATTTTTTCCCATTTACTTTTACTGAAGAATACATTGGTGGTATTTGTGTAATAACACCCTCAAATTGTTGGAGTATTGAATCGACATCCTCAGCAGTAATTTCACCATTTAAGATATCTTTCTCTTCTATCACATCACCAGTTTGGTCTTCAGTAGTGGTTGCACTCCCTAAACTAACTGTCGCTTCGTAAGTTTTACCCATTTCCATTATGTAGTCACTAACTTTTGTCGCAGCTCCTATACATATCGGTAACACACCAGAAACTTCCGGATCTAATGTTCCAGTATGTCCCACTTTTTTAGTCTTCAATATTTTTCTCAACTTAAAAACCACATCATGACTTGTCAATCCACGATCTTTAAATACCGGTAATATGCCGTTATACATTCTTATTTCACCTTCAAAGTCTGATTTTTTAAATCTCTAATCTCATATTAACATGTAATAATTGATAAAAAGTTATGTAAAAAGAGCGGGACAGAAATCAAAACTAAATTTGATTTCGTATTCCCGCCCCCACAATTTTGTCAAAACATCTAATCAAGTTAATTTAATTATAATTTAGAATTAGTTCGACAATTGCGCAAGTTCTAATTTACAGCACTAACACCACATGCTATATATGTGCTAATTATTAAGAAAGACTAATCTTTCTTATGCAAATCTTGAATCATTCGTTCTATTTTATTACCGTAGTCGATCGATTCATCATATTCGAAATTTAACTCAGGAATAATTCTAAGTCTCATTCTCGAACCAAGCTCAGATTTAATAAAACCTTTCGCTTTTTCCAAACCTTTAAATGTATCTGCTTTTTGTTTTTCATTTCCTAAAACAGTTAAATAAACCGTTGCAATAGATAGGTCATTAGTTAATTGAACTTCTGTAATTGTTAAGAATCCAATTCTCGGATCTTTAACTTTATTATTAGCGATATCCATGATTTCTTGTTTCATTTGTTCGCCTACACGTTCTGCTCTCATATTCATTATATTTCACCTCTCATTGTTTATAAGTCCGTTAATCTTTCCCTTACTTACAGATTATATGACAGTTTATTTCATAACGTCAAACAAATTTCACTTATTCACTGTTCAAAATAATATATTGTAAATAGATATCACTTTTTGAAAAGGTAAATTGTATATTATCAATAAAATTTAAACATCTTATGACAGTTAGGCATAATTTTATTTCCAAACTGTTAAATTATGTAATAATTTTTCATGAAAACGTTATGAATTTCATTTTTAATTGCCTATCTGTTAATTTTTTTGCCTTAGTGTTAAATTTAATTTAGTAAACCTTTGTGATTGAAAATTTTCTCATTATTTATGTGATTAAAAAATAAAATATTACACATTTTATAATTTATAATGGTATACTTCAAGGGAGCGAGACAGTAACTATATATTTTTAAATATATATTATCGCCTTCCCTCATATGCATGGCTTAAATTAACGAACGCACACATAAATATGCAAGCACCACTAGCTTTAAATAACAGATTACATGCATCTCACTTATGCTTAAGTACCACTTTACAGGTCAAAATATTTTAATAATTCGACCTTATTTTCAAAATTATAGGAGCGTATATTATTGGAGAAACCAGAACGCCTTTTGTACATTTATACACGATTTTTAAACGGAAAAGCATTAAACAAAGAAGAACTCGCACAGCAACTACATGTAAATGTAAGATCTATTCAACGAGACATAAGTGACATAAATA
Organism: Staphylococcus xylosus NJ; assembly: GCF_000338275.1. Taxonomy (GTDB): domain Bacteria; phylum Bacillota; class Bacilli; order Staphylococcales; family Staphylococcaceae; genus Staphylococcus; species Staphylococcus xylosus_B. Next base: position 246,181 of record NZ_ANMR01000043.1, on the reverse strand, counting down.
ATTTTTTATATGAAGATCAAGAATGGCATGGTCTAAAAGGTCAAATTGTATACGATAATACCATAGACAAGCATCGTTTAAAAATTGATAGATATAAATTTAAGAATAATAGGTTACTTAATTTGATTTTTCGTATGAAAAACTTCACACCTATAATTCATGAAGATACATATAATCTTATAAGAGGCTTAAATGCCAATTCAAACTTAGCAGAAAAAATTTTGTCTAATAAAATATTAAGTCAATTTAATATACATCGTGAATTTAGTGAATCAACTTTAATTTTTAGAATACAATTAGCGATTGAAAACAATCATAAAATTTCTGTTCAATTACAAAACATACGTGTAACAGACATTATCCCTATTTATACACGTTATTTTGCCGATAAATATTGGTTCACTTATTTAGCTAATGGAATAGTTTATACTCTCGATTTATCTGCTGTAAAAGAAGTCGAACAACTTAACGATGTTTATGATCAATCTGTATTTGAAGATATTAGTAGTGTGACTATGCTTATTCAAGATCATATTTGGCCAAAAATCAAACGTCAGTTTATCATTGTAAATACGAAATCTGTAGATAATGGACGAATTGCAGATATCATTATTTCAAAAGAAGAATGCATGCACATTGCTTATGAACATCCAACTCAAATCACATTACTAAAACCTCAACATTATGTCGATGATTTCAAAGCAATTATAAAATCATTGTTCAACTCTTACAACATTTAAATTAGATAACAAGAAACATATTAATTAAATAGCTTTAATTTATGGCTAGTGTTAATTTAATTAATATGTGTCCAATATTTAAAAATGATAAATTAACGATGAATTTTTTTATCAATTATAAACAATTAATCTTTAAAAATACGCTTAACAGAATGACAACTTTATATTAAAAAGAATTTTAAGTTACAAAAATGCGATGATTTTTCAAATTATCCGTTCATCAGTCAACTTACGTAAATTTCATCTACAACAAAGTTTTTCATAGCTCAATAAACTACAAAATGACATAAAAACTAAGAAAATGTCAATTTCTATAATCTCAATAGAAATTGACGTTTGTTCTGTATACGAGATATTTAAATCTTAATCTCTTGTTCCCACATATTTATTCACTTTACCAGATAACTAGAACCTACGCATGTACTCAGCTATTATCATTTTTTCTACTCATACATATATTTATAAATTATATTACTACTTTTCATAATACAATTTATAAGTTTATTAATGTTGTCTTTCCAATGTATGTTGTAAAATTTTTATTTTTTCGTGAAAATCAGAATTTCCGTTTTCACGTGCTACTTTTTGTTCTTGATTCCATTTATAATATTCGATTTTACTAAGTTCTTGCTTTTTCTTAATACGAATACGTTGTTCCCTATAACTTAACACATTACATACTGTAAGATGACGATTTTGCTTCGATGATAGTACGAATAAATGATCAATTAAATACTGACATAATTCACTATCTGCGAAATTCTTAAATATAGAAATATATAATTCTTCTTCACTAACGATATAGATACGTGGTTTGTCATCTTTCAACATTTTTATTAACAACTCATAGTTTTTTACTTGAGACGGAAGTTTGTGATTAAATGTTAAAAAATCTTTAGGTATACCTGCAGAATGTCCAGTCTGATATGGAAAGAAATTGAGTACCATAACCCTGTTAGGATCGATATTAAATTGTTTTAATGTCGACGCATTACTATATAAATATTTCACAAACCATCTATGTCTATCTATATAAGGTAAAAATAATTTTTGTCCATCAAATAATAATTTACCTTGAATGTCTAATAAAATTCTTTTTCTGTATTCAATTGCCTCATCATCAGCTAGATTTAGTTGGTATGTTTTAATATCATTTTCTGGTTGCTTCTTTAATATTACTATATCTGCAATTTCTGGATTGCCAAAATAAGGTCTTGCAATAGCTGGATTTAAATCTGCGTTTTCGAATGTGACTCTTTGTCTATTTTTATTTAAAGTAACTTTGCCGTTCGCAAAGTCTATCATTTTTTTAAACCTTGGAATGTCAGTAAAATTATTTCCAAAGTGTTCTTGAAAATAAGCATAATCCATAGGATGTAAAAATGCTGTTGTATCATTATTTTTAATAATTGCCTTTAATGTTGATTCGTCATAAATAGAGTTATACTGACTAAAATATTGTTCCCAAAATTCATTTATATCTTTTAAATATTCACTCATCATTTATAACCTCCTATTTAACTTAACTATAATTAAAAGGATAGACAACTATTGTCAGCGCACCTCGATAAGTGTAAATTTACAATATTTTTTTAATCTAATTTACAACTATGAATAGGTATATAATTTATATAAATTAATATGTCTACATTTGCAAGATTCAATTTTTATGTTTTATTATTGTTCAAAAAAGAAAAGTTTTAGATTGTTTATTTTGAGCAATATGTTTTTATTTAATTGTTAAAAATAATATCGTTTTTTATTAATTGTTTACAGAATACCGCTAAGAATTAATTAAAGAAATTAAGACAAAAAAACAAAGCAAACAACATAATAAAAGTTTGCTTTGTTTCTAATATATAAACTTTTCCAAAAAGGAAAATATCATTAAAGATTAAAAGTTATCTTTTAATTTCAACCATTTCGAACGCTTCAATAATGTCGCCTTCTTTTAGGTCATTGAATTTTTCAACTGTTATACCACATTCATAGCCTTGAGCTACTTCTTTAACATCGTCTTTAAAACGTTTTAATGTGTCTAATTCACCTTCGAATTGTACTACACCATCTCTGATTACACGAACACCAGCATTACGTGTGATTTTACCATCTATCACATAACTACCAGCAATCGTACCTACTTTAGAAACTTTGAAAGTCTGGCGAACTTCTGCTTGACCAATAACTTGTTCTTCAAATTCTGGATCTAGCATACCTTTCATTGCAGATTCAATTTCTTCGATAACGTTGTAAATAACACGGTGTAAGCGCATGTCTACGCCCTCATTATCTGCAGCTCGTTTCGCACCAGTATCAGGACGTACATTAAAGCCGATAATGATACCATTTGAAGCATTAGCAAGTGTAACATCTGATTCATTAATCGCACCTACTGCAGTATGAATAATTCTTACATTAACGCCCTCAACATCTATCTTCATTAAGGATGCTGCAAGTGCTTCTACTGAACCTTGTACATCACCTTTGATAATTACGTTAAGATCTTTCATTTCACCCTGTTTCATTTGTTCGAACAGATTATCTAATGAAACACTCTTACTTTCTTGACGCTGTTGCAATACATTTGCTTCATGACGTGCTTCACCGATACGTCTTGCTTGTTTTTCATCTTTGAAGACAACAAATCTATCACCAGCTTGTGGTACATCGTTGATACCAGTAATTTCTACAGGTGTAGAAGGGCCAGCTGACTTAATACGTTGACCTAAATCATTTACCATAGCACGGATTCTACCATAAGTGTTTCCTACTACTAGCGAATCTCCAACATTAAGCGTTCCGTTTTGAACTAATAATGACGCAGATGGTCCACGTGATTTATCCAATTCAGCTTCAATCACAGTACCCACAGCATGTTTGCTTGGATTTGCTTTTAATTCTTGAACTTCAGAGGTTAGGACAATCATCTCTAGTAAATCTTCAATGCCATCTCCACTTAAAGCTGAAAGTGGTACGAAAATTGTATCTCCACCCCATGCTTCAGGAATTAAACCGTATTCTGTTAATTCTTGCATTACACGGTCAGGATTAGCTGTTGGTTTGTCAACTTTGTTTACAGCAACAATTGTAGGCACCTCTGCTTCTTTAGCATGGTTAATCGCTTCAATTGTTTGTGGCATTACCCCATCATCTGCTGCTACTACTAAAATTGTAATATCAGTGACTTGGGCACCACGAGCACGCATTGTTGTAAATGCAGCGTGACCTGGTGTATCAAGGAAAGTGATTTTTTTACCATCATTTTCAATTTGATATGCACCGATATGCTGTGTAATACCACCTGCTTCTCCAGCAGTTACTTTAGTATGACGAATTGAGTCTAATAATGTTGTTTTACCATGGTCAACATGTCCCATGATTGTAACAACAGCTGGACGTTCAATTCCATTTTCCTCGTCAGCTTCATCTTCAAAATAAATTGATAAATCTTCTTCATCAATGATAACTTCTTTTTCAAGTTCTACACCATAATCATCTACGATTAATTCTAATGTTTCATCATCTAAAGATTGATTAATGTTTGCCATTATACCTAGTAAGAATAATTTTTTAATAATACCTGAAGAATCTATATTTAATTTCTCAGCAAGTTCACCTACAGTGATACCATCATGATACGTAATTTTAGAAGGTATTTCCTTTGGCTCTTCTTGTTTAGGTTGTTTATTATTTTTATTGTTTTTATTAGTGTTCTTATTATTTTTGTTATTTTTCTTGTTGTTAGATTTATTATTTTGATTACCTTTGTTGCCTTGGTTATTTTTATTATTCGTCGTTGCTTGTTTATTTTGAGCGCTTTTCTGCTCTGATTTAGCAGGTTGCTGAGCTTGTTCTGGTTTATAGATTTTATCTAAAGCCTTAATTTGGTCGTCTTCTAACGTTTGCATGTGGCTTGTTACCTCAACGTCCATTTTAGCTAACTCATCTATAATATCTTTACTTTTTAATTTTAAATCTTTTGCGTATTCGTAAATTCTTTTTTTACTCATATAGTCACTCCTTACGATATTCATCAATCATTGACAATAACTTTTTAGCAAAGCCTTGATCAGTGATTCCAATGTTTACACGTTCTGCTTTCCCTAAAGCTTGTCCTAATTCAGCTCTCGTTCCAAATATGCGTAATGATATATGGTAACTTTCACATTTGTTCTGTATCACTTTAGTTGTGTTATCAGAAGCATCTGTTGCAATGATTACGAGCTTTAACTTGTTCTTTTTTAAATCATTTAAAATGACAGATTCACCTGTTTTAACTTTTCCAGCACGCATTGCTAAACCTAAAAAATTTACGATGTTCTCCTTGGTCATTTAGGAATCTCTTCACGATAAATAAGACGTATAATTTCTTTATAAACAGGTTCTAGTGTTTCAGCATCAGCTTTATAATATTTTTCTAATATACCTTTTTGCTGTGCCTCTTCTACTAATTTAACATCTTTTGATACATATGCACCACGACCTTGTTGTTTTCCAGTTGCATCGGCAAAAATTTCGCCTGCTTTATTTATCACAACTCTTATCATATCGTTTTTCGGATGCATTTCATTTGATAATATACATTTACGCATTGGAATTTTTTTCTTTTTCATAAAGTAATCACTCCAATTTATTTTTCAGTATCTACATCTTCTTCAATGATTTCGCTTGTAGTATCCTCAGAATGTGCTACTTCTGTGTCAACTGTTTCTGAAGGAGTATCAATTTCTTCAATGATACCTTCCTCCGTTGGATAAACGCCTGCTTCTCTGGCATCAGTTTCAGATTTAATATCAATCTTCCAACCTGTTAATTTTGCAGCTAAACGGGCATTTTGACCACGTTTACCAATTGCTAATGATAATTGATAATCCGGTACGACAACAATTGTAGATTGATTTGCTTCATCAACAATAACTTGTAAAACTTGTGATGGACTTAAAGCATTTTTAACAAATACCTTTGGATCTTCGTTCCATTGAACGATATCAATTTTTTCTCCACCAAGTTCTTCTACTACAGCCTCAACACGAGCGCCTTTGGCACCTACACATGCTCCGACTGCATCAATATCAGGATTATCAGAGTGTACACTGATCTTAGAACGATCTCCAGCTTCACGTGCTACAGATTTAACAATTACTGTACCGTCAAATATTTCAGGCACTTCTTGCTCAAATAAACGTTTTAATAAGCCTGGGTGACTTCTTGATACATAAATTTGTGGACCTTTTGTAGTTTGTTCAACTTTGTTTACGTATACTCTAATCCTTTCATTCGGAATATAGCTTTCATTTGGACTTCTTTCCGCTTCAGATAAAACTGCTTCAGTACGTCCCAAGTTTACATAAACATAGCGATGATCTACTCTATCAATTAAGCCTGTTACAATGTCATCTTCTTTATCGATAAATTCATCATATAAAATTTCACGCTCTGCATCACGTAAGCGTTGCATCACAGCTTGTTTGGCTGCTTGAGCACCCACGCGTCCGAAGTCATTTGGTGTAACATCTTCTTCATAAATATCACCAATTTCATATGCAGGGTTTTTAACAAGTGCAGTACTTAAATCAATTTCTTCTCTATCATCCATTGATTCTTCTACAACTTCTTTACGTGCGATAACATGAAATGTACCATTATCCATATTTAATTCAACACGTACGCTTCTTGCGCTATCATAGTTCTTTTTATAAGCAGTGATTAAAGCTGCTTCTATAGCATCAACTAACACTTCTCTAGGAATCTTTTTTTCTTTTTCTAAGTACTCAGTTGCTAATAATAATTCATTACTTGACACGACTTATCATCCTCCTTATCATGTTATATCATTACAGCATGACGTGCTTTAGCGATCTTACTTCTTAATATTTCAACTTGTTTTGTTTTCGACTTATCCTTAACTTCCATAGTTATCGTTTCGTCATCAACAGATTTTAAAATACCTAACCATTCTTTAGAACCTTCAATTGGTGCGTATAAAGATACGAAAATAGGTTTTGATACAGCATTATAGAAATCTTTTTCTTTTTTAATTGGTCTTTCTGCACCAGGTGACGCAACATCTAAGTAATACATTTCTTGAATAGGATCTTCCGCATCCATAACTTCGCTGATTTTTTCAGAAGCTAACGCACAATCATTTAAGTCTACGCCGCCTTCTTTATCAATAGATACTCTTAAAAAATGGTCTTTTCCTTCTTTTGTAAACTCAACTTCTACTAATTCAAAATTTAAGTCGTTAAGGACAGGTTGAATAATTGCTTCAACTTGTTCAGTTATTTTACTCATGCTGACCTCCTTTTTTGGCAAATAGAAAAGAGCGGGTAATATGCCCACTCTTCCTGCCTGAGTCTAATTTTTTAAGCACTGTTATTATATCATATGTTTATTTTCTATACAAATAACTATATTTTAAAAATCCCATAATGACAAGATAGTCACTTTGTTGTGCTATATTTTATACGTTTAAAGTATTTATTTCATTGAAGTATTGTTTCAAATAAATCGTGATTAAATCTTAACCGTTTTGTCGTTTTAGTAAACTAATACCATGACATATTATTCAAAAATGTAATAATTAAGCTTAAAGTTACTTCTTTAAAGTTTACATACTTGTTCAAATTTATTTTAACTAATTATACTTTTGGCTTTTTGTTTTATGATACACACGTTACATGTCAAAAATAGAAAGTTGAGCTTTGTCTGGTAAATTAGGTAATGAGCCTAATTCATCCAAATACTCAATTACTTTTTGTGATAAACCAGCTTTCTTATTTAAATCTTCTTTAGACAAGAATGGCCCTTCTTCACGTGCTTCAACTATTCTTTGTGCAACATTTTCTCCAAGACCTGGAACAGATATAAATGGTGGGATTAAAGTATCACCTTCAATAATAAATTCAAAGGCTTTACTCTTTTCTAAACTAATTGGTTGCATACGATAACCTCGTTGAGCCATTTCATTCATAATTTCCAGCACAGTTAATGTATCTTTTTCCTTTTTAGCTAAATCCATATACCTTGAATACATGTCATTTACTGTATTACGAATACTTTCTTTGTCTTTAATCATTGAAATCAAGTCAAAATCAGATGCACGCACTGTGAAATAACTTGCATAATAATACAACGGGTAATGGACTTTGAAATAAGCAATACGTACAGCCATCAGTACATAAGCGGCAGCATGCGCTTTAGGGAACATGTATTTAATTTTTCTACAAGAATCTAAATACCAATCTGGTACTTCATTATCGACCATAGCTTCAACCATATCATCTGTTAATCCTTTACCTTTACGCACAAACTCCATTGTTTTGAAGGCAAGTGATGGTTCTAAACCGTTATACATTAAGTAAACCATAATATCATCACGACAACAAATTACGCTAGCTAGATCACATTTTCCAGAACGAATTAAATCTTGCGCATTACCTAACCATACATCCGTACCATGAGAAAGGCCTGAAATTCTAACAAGCTCTGAGAATGTCGTAGGCTTAGTATCTTCTAGCATTTGTCTAACAAATCCAGTACCAAATTCAGGTACACCAAATGTGCCAGTTTTACATAGAATTTCTTCTGAAGTCACACCTAATGGTTCTGGTGAACTAAATATACCCATTGTATCTTTATCATCAACTGGGATAGTTTTCGGATCAATACCAGATAAATCTTGCAACATACGTATCATAGTTGGATCATCGTGGCCCAGAATATCTAGTTTTAAGACATTATCATGAATTGAATGGAAATCAAAATGCGTCGTCATCCAAGATGAAGCTTGATCATCTGCAGGGAATTGAACTGGTGTGAAATCATATATATCCATATAATCAGGTACAACTATGATACCACCTGGATGTTGCCCTGTTGTACGTTTAACCCCTGTACAACCTTTTACTAGTCTATCAATCTCGGCACCTCGTTTATGGATACCTTGATCATTTAAGTAACCTTTAACAAAACCAAATGCAGTTTTTTCAGCAACAGTACCTATCGTTCCGGCACGGAATACTTTATCTTCTCCGAAAAGTTCTTTTGTATAATTATGTGCTTCTGGCTGATATTCCCCACTAAAGTTCAAGTCAATATCTGGTACTTTATCTCCTTTGAATCCTAAGAACGTTTCAAAAGGAATGTCTTGTCCTTCTTTAATTAAGTCACAGCCACAAGATTCACACTTTTTATCAGGTAAGTCAAAACCAGAACCAACTGAACCATCATTAAAAAATTCACTATTTTTACACTCAGGACAAATATAATGCGGTGGCAATGGGTTTACTTCTGTGATCTCTGTCATTGTTGCGACAAAACTTGACCCTACCGAACCACGTGAACCTACTAAATAACCATCATTTAATGATTTTTTTACAAGTCTCTGTGAAATTAAATAAATAACGGAGAATCCGTTTCCAATAATACTTTCTAGTTCTTTTTCTAAACGATCAATAACAATTTGAGGCAAGTCTTCCCCATATAATGCTTTGGCATTATTATAACTCATTTCACGAATCTCATCGTTTGCGCCTTCCATTCTTGGCGTATACAATTCATCTTTAATTGGTACAACACGTTCAATTTTATCTGCTAATTCATTTGTATTTTTAATAACAAGTTCATAAGCTTTTTCTTCGCCTAAAAAATGTAATTCATCTAACATTTCATCAGTTGTTCTAAAATGTGCTTGTGGTAAAGTAGAGCGATTCAATGGATTACCTGGTTGTGATGCAATTAAAATTTTACGTGCAATTGCGTCATGTTCGTTTAAATAGTGGGCGTTGCCTGTTGCAATTACTGGAATATTATTAACATCTCCTGCTCTAATTAAACGATTATATATTTCATGTAATGTTTCATTGTCTCTCACAAGTTCTCTATCTATTAAATCTTGATAGAGTGCTGGTGGTTGAACTTCAATAAAATCGTAATATTTAGCAATTCGTTCTACTTGGGATTGGTCTTTTTGCATTACTGCGGTAAAGACTTCACCTTCATCACAAGCTGAACCTACTAGTATCCCTTCGCGATATTCATCTAGCAGTGAACGTGGAATTCTCGGCGTACGATAGTAATATTGAACTAACGAAGCACTTACAATTTTAAAGAGATTCTTCAATCCTTCTTGGTTTTGGACAATAAGCGTAACATGGTTAGGTCTCGCACGTTTATACGCATCTTCGTTGGTTAAAGAAGTATTGATGTCTTGGTGATTATGAACACCGAGCTCTTCTAATTGTTTCAACATTTTTATAAACATATATGCTGTTGCTTCAGTATCATAAATAGCTCTATGGTGCTGAGTCAATTCCACACCATATTTTTTAGCTAAGAAATTTAAACCATGTTTACCATATTCAGTATTAATTGTTCTAGATAATTCTAATGTATCTATAACACCGTTTGTGGAAGCACCTATACCTACATGTTCATAACCCGTATCAATGAAGCCCATATCAAAGGAAGCGTTATGAGCAACAAAGATTGCATCTCCAACCCATGATTTAAATTCTGTTAACACTTCTTCAATTTCTGGTGCATCTACTAACATATCATCAGAAATATGAGTTAAATTTTTAATCGTTTCTGATAAACGTTCATGTGGGTTACTAAAACGTTCAAACTTATCTATGATTTCACCGTCTTTAACTTTGACTGCTGCAAGCTCAATAATCTTGTCGTATTGGTTAGATAATCCTGTCGTCTCAACGTCAAACACAACATATGTTGCTGTTTTCAAATTACAATCTTTAGGTTTATACGCTATTGGTACTCCGTCATCTACAAGCATGCCCTCCATGCCATATATCATTTTAATTCCATTTTTTTCAGCTGCAGCGTGTGCATCTGGAAATGCTTGGACAACGTTATGGTCCGTAACAGCAATTGCTTTATGACCCCACTTAGCAGCTTGGTCTACATATGTAGAAATATTGGGGATACCATCCATTTGGCTCATTGAAGTGTGCAAATGGAATTCTACTCGTTTTTCTTCTGCTTTATCTTGCTTTGTTGCTTTTTTAATTTCCTCTATGTCTGACATCATCATAACTAAATCTCGTACGAAAGTATCTTCTTCTATTCTACCTTGTGCGCGCACCCATTTCCCTACACTTAAAGCTTTAAAATGTGCTAAGTCATCTTTATTTTTACGTGTGAACATTTTTAATACTAGAGAATCTGTATAGTCTGTTACCTTGATTTCTACAATATGTCGGCCGCTTTTTAACTCTTTCAGATTAATATCAAAAATAACGCCTTCGACTGCTACTTTAAACTCTTCTTCAATAATAGAATCAATTGTACGTACGTTCTCAATTTGAATTGGTTTACCAATTTGACATTTTGAGACAGAACTTTCGTTATTATCTTGTTGTTTCGCTTTTTCAGCTTTCATTTTTTCTAATTTTTCCGTTGCTTCACGTGCACTCTTTTCATCTTCTTCTTGTATGTGTGCCTCTAATGATGCTAAATCACCATCGTTGACTGCACTATCAGTTTCAAAAACAACTTTACTTATGCTAAATCCGCACTGTTGATATGCTGAAATTAAACTACCGTTACAAGCTTTATCAAAATGATCGCGTTCAACATCGTTTTGGCACATCACTTTTAAAATATCTCCAGACATAATCAAACGTTTCTGTTTCAATTGACCTTTAACTTTTGGTGATAACTTTGTTTGATCAATACAATGGCTAAAGTATTTAATAGCATATTCATCTTGGTTAGCTTTATCTTTTATCGTAATATTACACTTAACATCAGCAATTGTTTTGAATTCTTCAGTAATTGCACTTGTGAAAAGTAAGTAATCTTCTATTGCTAAAAAATATGGAAACGTGATTTGAAATACCCATGAACGATCCACTGTTTTAACGTCCACTCGTGTTAATTCGCTTTTTGTTAATATTTCAGGATCCAAATGCTCTGCGATTTTAATTTGGTCAGCTAGGATTTTAAACTTTTCCTCATTTGTCATTGCCATGACGATAACCACCTTACTATTAATTACACTGTTTTACTTGTATATTATTAATTACATTTTATGACGGTGTATGTATTATTTTTCATTCTCTCTATTATAACTAAATATATTCGAAATTCTAATAGTTCAACTTATAGGATTAGATGCATAATTTTTACAAATAAATAGGAGCGGGACAGAAATCAAAATTTTAAATTTGATTTCATATGCCCGCCCCCACAAGACTGAATAAGTATTTAAAAAATCTTGAAACTACTATTTTTTTAAATACTAAACAGCTACTGTGTATGCTCAAATCTATACACATCAGCATTAAACACTTTATTTTGTTTCAGCCTCATGATTTTTTATAGGCATTATTTACCTATTTACATTAGCCATTATAACAAATTATCATCGACTCTGCTTTCAACTTATATCTTTGAATATAAGTCATTTACATAATTTGATAAATTGTCAATGTGAACATCTTCACTGTCACCAGTATCACGACGCTTAACCTCAACAATACCCTCAGCAGCGTTTTTACCAACAACAACTCGTATTGGTAAACCAATTAAATCTGCATCATTAAATTTCACACCCGCACGCTCTTTACGGTCATCATATAACACATCAAATTGCTCTTTCAACTGTGTGTAGAGTTGATCTGCTAATTCACGTTGATCATCTTTTTTAGGATTAATTGTTATTAAATGTAAATCAAACGGTGTAATTGACTTTGGCCAAATAATACCATTTTCATCATTATTTTGTTCGACTATCGCACTTAATGTTCTAGAAACACCAATACCATAACAACCCATTAATAGTGGTTTAGCTTTGCCTTGATTATCCAGGAAAGTAGCATTCATACTTTCTGAATATTTTGTACCTAGTTTAAATACTTGCCCTACTTCAATACCTTCGGCAAAGTGAGCTGAACCTGAACCATCTACTAATGGCTCACCTTCTAATATAAATCTGAAATCACCATATTCTGTAACTTCAAAATCACGGCCTACATTTGCATTTAATAAATGATAGCCATCTTCATTTGCACCAACAACGATATTATTTAAATCTTGAATGTAATTATCAGCATAAATATTAATATCTTTATCGAAAATCGGACCTAAAGAACCTGGTTTTGCACCAAGTAGATTAACAATCTCATCTTCCGTTGCTAATTCAATATTATCTGTGGCAAAGTATGCTTTTAATTTAATGTCATTAATTTCGTGATGGCCACGCACTAAGACCATAATGAATTCTCCGTCTACTTTAAATATCATAGATTTCGTAATTTCATCTAATGGCTTTTCAAGGAATGACGCTAACTCTTGTGCAGTATGAACGTTAGGTGTTTCTATTTTAGTTAATGGTTTAACTTCATCATGCTTTTCATTTGGTTGATAAATAACTTCTGCTTTTTCAATATTTGCAGCATAATCACTTTGGTCGCTAAATACAATCGTATCTTCACCAATTTCACTTAATGCCATAAATTCATGCGTATGACTACCACCAATTGCACCAGAATCAGCAACAACAGGTCTCGCATTAATACCAACTCGTTTAAAGATACGACCATATGCATTATACATATCTTGATATGAAGCATCTAATGATTCTTCATCAGCATGGAAAGAATAAGCATCTTTCATAATAAATTCTCTACCACGTAATAAACCAAATCGTGGGCGTTTTTCATCTCTGTATTTAGATTGAATTTGGAATAATGTCATAGGTAATTGTTTATAAGACTTTAATTCATCTCTTACTATAGAAGTAACTACTTCTTCGTGAGTTGGTCCAAGGGCAAATTCACGACCATTACGATCTTGTAAACGCATGAGTTCTGGTCCGTATGCGCTCCAACGACCAGATTCTTCCCATAATTCTGCTTGTTGCAGTGCTGGCATTAAGATTTCCACTGCATCAATACGTTCCATTTCTTCACGGACAATTGCCTCTATATTATTTAATACTCTAGCTGCGAGTGGTAAATAACTATATATGCCACTTGTACTTTGTTTGATTAAACCTGCTTTCAATAACAAACGATGGCTTAATGCTTCAGCACCAGCTGGTACTTCTTTCATAGTTGGTATAAATACTTTAGACTGTTTCATTTATATACTTCTCTCCCTCTTTATAAGAAATAACGTTGTATATCGTTCCAAGTCACTAAGACCATTACGATTAATACAAATACTGCACCGATTGCAATAATTGTTGTTTCTGCTTTTTTATTTACAGGCTTTCTGAATATCGCTTCGTAAATGACAAATAGTATGCGACCACCGTCTAAAGCAGGTACAGGTAACAAATTCATTAATCCTAAGTTGACACTTAATAGTGCCGTCCAAGAAATTAAGTTTATTATACCAGTTTTAACTACAGAATCGACTGAATGGTAGATACCAACAGGCCCATTCAACATATCAAAAGAGAAATTCCCTGTGAAAATACTAGCAATCATTCCGACAATTGCAGTGAAGATAAGTTTTCCAGCTTCTAGTGTGCGGTCGATACCAGCAACGATTGGTTTAAATAAAGTATGTTCTGTGCTAGGAGTATAACCAAATAAATATCTTGTTTGACTCTTATTTTTAGTAACTTTTTGTTCTACTTTTTTAGGCTTTATATCTATCGTATGAGTATTACCATCACGTTTTACTATCATCGTTGTTTTTTTGTCTTTATTCTGTTCAACAACTTTATCGATATCACTTTTGTCTTCTATTTTTTTGCCATCTAATTTCACAATTGTGTCACCAGATTTAAGTCCAGCTTGAGCAGCCGGCGTATCCTTCGCTACTTCATCTACTGAATTTGTAGGTGTACCTTGATAATAAGCTAAGCCGATAAATAAGACTAATGTAAGTAAGAAATTAAACAATGGTCCAGCAAATAACGTTAAGAATTTTTGATAAGGCTTTTTATATGTGAATTGTCTGTCTCTTGGTGCAATTTGAATTAAACTACCATTTTCTACAAAATATGATTTTTCTGCAATAGAGAAACGATGACGAGCCTCATCATAAGCAGTCACACCTTCCACAAACAGGCCATCTTTGAAATCGCATTGTTTCACTTCCATAGCTTCAATTTGTTGGAATTTATGTTGGTCATCTAAAATGATGTGTGTAATTTCATCTTTATCATTTAATTTAATTTTTACATGCATCCCGGGTTGAACTGGCGGCTCTTCTAGGCCATCACCTGCCATACGAACATAACCACCTACAGGTAATAGTCGTATTGTATATAATGTTTCATTTTTTCTAAAACTAAAAATTTTCGGTCCCATACCGATCGCAAATTCTGGACACATAATCCCTGCCCGTTTGGCAAAAAACATATGACCATATTCATGCACGGTTACGAGGACACCAAAGACGATTATAAAAGAAATAATTGTTACTAGAAAACTCAATTTGATACACCTCATATATTCTTAATAAATTAAATACGTTTAACTTTAAAAATCTAACAATTCAAAATTACTGTTCTCACTACAGATTATAAAATTATAACACAATAATGCTAACTGACACACGTAACTATTATATATCATTGTAGCCGTTTTTTATGTAAAAACATATCAACTTATAGTTTAGTTTTATTTAATTTTTTAGATGCTATGATTATGTAGAAATTTTCACCTGATTTAACTTTTATATTTTAAAACAACAAAATAGAGTATTAAATTGAAACCTTAAAATTTATTAAAGGAGTTAAGAATCATATTAACTGTATGCTTTACGCAGTTACTCCAATTCATTAACTCCTTGTGTATGATTTATAAAAATTTTTAAAAGCAAAAACGTTTAGCTTTGAATTAATAATATATTCAATAGTGGCAACACAAACATAAAACTATCAAATCTATCTAAAATACCACCATGCCCGGGTAAAATTCTGCCTGAATCTTTAACACCAAAATGACGTTTAAAACCTGATTCAACAAGATCTCCTAGTTGTCCGAACATACTTAAAATAATTGTAACTATAATTAATAACCAAATAGCTATATTAAAATCGACAAATAGTATCATCACAAGCGGTACAATAATACTGCAAATTAATCCGCCAATAAAACCTTCTACTGTTTTATTAGGGCTAATAACTGGCCATAACTTATGTTTACCCATCATTCTACCAAATATATATGCTCCAGTATCAGTTAACCACACAACTAAAAATGCAAACAATATATAATGCAATCCTTCTGAGCGCGTTTCATATAAATACATGAAACCAATACCAACATATGCGATTGACATAAGACAGAAAGCTGCATCCATGAAACTAAATCTATTTTTAGAAAGCACAGTATAACTTAATAATATAAAACTCATAGCTATTAAAGATTTCAATTGGAAGTTACTAACCCAGTCACCTGCCTCTTGAGGCAACATTATAATTAATATACCTAATGCACTTATTATACCTGGTATTGATAAGAATTTAATCATATTCATATTGAGTAATTCTTTTAGAGCTATAAAAGCTAATAAATATGAAAATAGCATTAGAATAAAGCCGCCCTTTAGTAATACAGGGAGAAAAATGATAAGTGCTATGATTGCTGTTAAAGTTCTAACTTTCATACTAATCTCCTAACTATTTATAACCCACCAAAGCGACGTTGGCGTGATTGAAAAATTTTAATACAATTTATTAATTCTTCCTTATTAAAGTCCGGCCATAATTTTTCGTTAAAAATAAATTCACTATACGATACTTGCCAGATAAGGAAATTACTAATTCTTTGTTCTCCTGAAGTTCTTATCAAAAGATCTGGGTCAGGATATGCATGAGTCATTAAATGCTCATCAATCATTTGTTCAGTGATTTCATCGCTTGATAATCCTTTAGCAGTTAATTGGTCATAAATTTTTTTCACACTATTTACAATTTCGGCACGTCCACCATAGTTCATAGCAAAGATTAATTTTAAGCCTGTATTATCTTTAGTATCTTCTTTTGCTTTAGCTATTGCTTTGAGTGTAGAATTTGGCAAATGTTCCAAAAAGCCAATCGTCTCTACTCTAACATTATTTTCTATCAATTCCGGTAGAAAAGTTTTTAAAAATGTGCCTGGTAAGCTCATAATATAGTTAACTTCATTTTCCGGTCTTGACCAATTTTCTGTAGAGAATGCATATAACGTTAAGTATTTAATTCCTAAATCACTGGCTACTTTAGTAATGTTTTTTACGGTTTGTGTACCTTGGTAATGGCCTTTAATTCTAGGCAATTTCCTTTGTTTCGCCCAACGACCATTACCATCCATTATGATTGCAACATGTTCAGGTATATTATGTAGATCCAAATCGAAATCGGATTGGTTAGGCTGACTTTTCTTCTTATTTAACTTTTTAAACATGGTATTTCCTCCGAGCGTGATCATCTATGTTTATTATAATAGGTTCTAGATGCAATTATCTACCATTTTATCATACTAGATAAGTGCATTGAATAAACAAATAAAAAAACTGTACCAAAGTCTGATTTGATACAGTTCAGATAAAATATGATAAACCTCTGATTCTTGAATTCCATTGGTTAATTTCTAACAATAGAAGTGAAGCGAAGTCTTACCATCCATTACCATGTTTATACTGACATAATATCTTGTTCTTTTTCTTCTAACAATTTATCGATTTCTTTAATTGAATCGTCAGTTAGCTTTTGTACATCTGCTGTTTGTGATTTTAAATCATCCTCAGTGATGTCAGCATTTTTTTGTTGTTTTTTAAGTTCGTCGTTAGCATCGCGACGTACATTTCTAACAGCCACTTTAGCATCTTCGCCGATTTTCTTAACTTCTTTCACCAAATCTTTACGACGTTCTTCTGTTAAAGCAGGAATACTTATGCGAATAACTTCACCATCACTCGAAGGATTAACACCTAAGTTAGCAGCATTGATTGCTTTTTCAATGTCACCTACAGATGATTTATCATATGGCGAAATTACTAATAAACGTGCTTCTGGCACACTGATGCTTGCAAGTTGTTGTACAGGAGTAGGAGCACCATAATAGTCAACAGTTACACCGTTTAATAAATTTGAGTTAGCTCTACCTGCACTGATATTAGCTAATTCTCTAGAAAGATTATCTACAGATTTTTGCATTTTTGATTTCGTGTCATTAATAATGTCACTCATAGTCATACACCTCTAAATTATTTTGTAATTAACGTTCCTATTTTTTCACCCATAACAGCACGTTTAATATTACCTTCTTCTGTTATCGAGAATACATTCAATGGAATATTATTATCCATACAGAATGATGAAGCCGTTGAATCCATAACTTGTAAACCTTCTTGTAACATTTGAATATGTGTTAAGTGTTCATACTTAATCGCATTTTGGTCTACTTTTGGATCAGCAGAGTAAACACCATCAACATTGTTTTTACCCATTAAGATAACATCAGCTTCAACTTCAGCCGCACGTAATGCTGCTGTAGTATCAGTAGAGAAGTAAGGATTCCCTATACCAGCCGCAAATATAACAACACGTTTCTTTTCTAAATGTCTAATTGCGCGACGACGGATATATGGTTCTGCAACTTGTTTCATTTCAATTGAAGTTAAGACGCGTGTATCACACTCTAATTGTTCAAGGCTATCTTGTAAAGCTAATGCATTCATAACCGTAGCTAACATACCCATGTAGTCAGCAGTACCACGATCCATGCCTAAGTCACTACCAGTTTTACCTCTCCAAATATTGCCTCCACCAACGATAACAGCAATTTCACAATCCATTTTTGCTACTTCAGCTACTTGTTTTGCAACACTTTTAATAATAATTGGGTTGATTCCAAACCCATCGTCACCTGCTAGTGCTTCGCCACTTAATTTTAATACAACACGTTCGTATTTAGAAGTTTGAGCCATTGTCTTATCCTCTCTATTGTAAAATATGTAATTATACAAGTAAAGAAGACACAATAGGTCTTCCAATACAAAAGTGAATCTTTCATACGGAGCACAAAAGGTGTCTTCTTTCTTGTTCTAACTATGAAAAATTATTTCATTTGTCCTTTAACTTCGTCAGCAAAGTTTTCTTCACGTTTTTCCATACCTTCGCCTACTTCATAACGTACGAAGTCAACAAGTTTACCACCTTTAGATTTTAAGAAAGCTTCAACTGTTTGATCAGGATCTTTTACAAAGTTTTGGTCCACTGCACAAATTTCTTGTAAATATTTACGTAAGCGACCTTCTACCATTTTTTCAACAATTTTCTCTGGTTTACCTTCATTTAAAGCTTGTTGTTTTAGTACTTCTCTTTCGTGATCAATTTCATCTTCACTTACTTGTTCTGATGAAACATATTTAGGGTTGATTGCAGCAATGTGCATAGCTACATCTTTAGCAGCTTCTTCATCAGTTGAACCTTCAACTACTGTTAATACACCAATGCGTCCGCCCATGTGTAAGTAAGCACCAAATGAATCGTTATCAGTTTTAGTTCTGATAGCAAAACGACGGATACTTAATTTTTCACCGATTGTAGAGATAGCTTCTTTAACACGTTGGTCAACTGATTTACCATCTGATAATTCAGTTTCTAATAAAGCTTCTACTGATTCAGCTTTTGTATCCAATACTTGGATAGCAATTTCTTTCACTAATTGTTGGAATCCTTCGTTACGAGCTACGAAGTCAGTTTCTGAATTAATTTCTACAATTGCTGCTTCGTTTCCTCTTGCTTCAACGTGTACTAAACCTTCTGCCGCAATACGGTCAGATTTTTTAGCAGCTTTAGCAATACCTTTTTCACGTAGGAAGTCTACTGCTTTATCGATGTCACCATCAGTTTCTGTTAACGCTTTTTTACAATCCATCATGCCAGCGCCAGTTTTTTCACGTAATTCTTTTACAAGTTTAGCTGAAATTGCCATTTCATATTCCTCCATTATTTAATGAATTTTATTATATTTATTTTAAAAAAAGGTGATAAGCTTAAATATCTTATCACCCATTTTACATTATTCTTAGTTTGATTCAACAGAAGTGTTTTCTTCAGTTGTTTCTGCTTCAGTAGCTTCAGTTGATTCGTTTAAATCAATGTTTTGTTCAGCTGCTACTTCTTCATTTGATACACCTTGTTGACCTTCTAAGATTGCATCTGCCATTTTACCAGTTAATAATTTAACTGCACGGATAGCATCATCGTTTGCAGGGATAACGTAATCAATTTCATCTGGATCACAGTTAGTGTCTACAATACCAACGATTGGGATGTGTAATTTACGTGCTTCAGCGATTGCGTTGCGCTCTTTACGAGGGTCAACTACAAATAATGCTTGAGGCATAGATTTCATATCACGAATTCCGCCTAAGAATTTAATTAAACGGTCATATTCTTTTTTAAGTTCTACAACTTCTTTTTTAGGTAATACTTCGAATAAGCCATCTTCTTCCATTTTTTCAATTTCAGAGATACGTTTGATACGTTTAGAAATTGTTTTATAGTTAGTTAAGATTCCGCCTAACCATCTTTGGTTTACGTAAAATTGACCAGCACGTTCTGCTTCAGATTTAACTGAATCTTGTGCTTGTTTCTTAGTACCAACGAATAAAACTTTTCCGCCATCTTCTGATACTTGTTTAATGAAGTTATAAGCTTCTTCTACTTTTTTCACTGTTTTTTGTAAATCGATAATGTAAATACCGTTTCTTTCAGTGAAAATGTATCTTTTCATTTTTGGGTTCCAACGGCGTGTTTGGTGACCGAAGTGAACACCTGCTTCTAGCAATTGTTTCATTGAAATTACTGCCATAATAAAATTCCTCCTAGTGGTTTTCTACCTCCATAAAAAGCTCATATAAACACAACATTAAACATGTCGCACCCTTTATACTTTCACTTTTTATGTGTGTATTGGCTTCATAGCCGTCAATAAATATAACATATACATTTCTATAAATCAATACTTTCAAACTACTATTTTAAACATTTAAGAGGCTCAAACCTCACAATCTGTTTCAGCCTCTTAATTAGTATTGTATGTTATCTATATTACCTTTCTCAGTGTGTACAATTGTATAACATTTGTACAATTAATAGTTCATATGAATTATTTAATGCGATCTAATTCATCTAAGAATTTCTCTTTTTTAACTTTGATGAAAGTACCTTTCATTCCAAGTGAACGTGATTCAATTACACCAGCACTTTCAAGCTTACGTAACGCATTTACAATTACTGAACGTGTAATTCCAACTCGATCTGCTACTTTAGATGCAATTAAGAGACCTTCTTTGCCTCCTAATTCTTCAAAAATATGTTCAATCGCTTCACTTTCTGAATATGACAACGAATTGATCGCCATGCTAATCGCAGCTTTATCTCTAGCTTCTTTTTCTACTTCGTTATGTTTTTCACGTAAAATTTCCATGCCAATAACTGTCGCTGCATATTCTCCTAAAACTAAGTCGTTTTCTGAGAAATCGTCAGTTACACGACCAAGTACTAATGTACCTAATCTTTCACCACCGCCTAAGATTGGGAAAATTGTTGTCTTGCTATCACCAAATAGGTCTTTATTTTCTGGTGGGAATACTGTTAATACATTGTCAATGTCGATATTTGATTGTGTTTCCTTAACATCCATCAACTGATCAGTGTACTCAACAGGGATATGTCTACTTTCTAACATTTGGATGATACGTTCATTTTTTAAAAGTTCATTCAAACTTGATCCTAAAATTTTACCTTTTCTTGAAACTATAAATACATTAGTAACTGTTACGCTACTTATCGTTTGTGCTACATCTTTAAAATCTACAGCAATACCTTTATGTTTTTGTAAAAGCGTATTTAATTCTCTAGTTTTCGATAATAAGCTCATATTCCTTCTCCTTTTTATTTATATTATAAAATAAATGCACTTAAATCTTTATTTGTTGAAATTGTTTTCAACTTATCGTCTACATATTGTGGTGTAATGTCTACAACCGCATTGGGCATACTTGGTGCTTCAAAAGATAAATCTTCCAACATTTTTTCAAGTATAGTATGCAATCGACGTGCGCCGATGTTATCAGTATCTTGATTCACCTGAAATGCTATCTCTGCTAGGCGTTTGATTGCATCATCGGTAAAATTAACTGTTACTTGCTCTGTTTGAAGTAACGCTTCATATTGTTTTATAAGTGATAGTTTAGGTTCAGTCAATATTCTAACGAAATCTCCCACGGATAGACTTTCTAATTCAACACGAATTGGAAAACGACCTTGTAACTCTGGAATTAAATCACTTGGTTTAGACACGTGGAATGCTCCTGCACCAATAAATAGCATATGTTCAGTATTAACAGTACCATACTTCGTTTGAACCATGCTACCTTCAAGAATTGGTAAAATGTCTCTTTGGACGCCTTGGCGCGAAACATCTTGACCTGAACTTTGATTATTTGTAGCTACTTTATCTATTTCATCGATAAAAATAATTCCCATTTGTTCCGCTAATTCAATCGCTTCTTGATTTGCTGTCTCTTGATCAATTAATTCATCGGCAAATTCATCCGTCAATATCTTGCGAGCTGTTTTAACAGGTACTTCTCGTTCAACTTTTTTCTTCGGCATTAATTGGTTCATCATATCTTGCATCTGTTGATTTTGATTCGTCCCTAACATTCCCATTGCAGCAGGATCTTGCTCTACCTTCAACCTTACTTTTTCTTCTTCTAACTTACCTTCTAATAGTTGCTGTTTAATTTCTGAACGCTTTGTTTTAACTTCTTCAGTAGGTGTTTCTTCCTCTTCGTCATTATTTTGACCAAAATTAGGCATCGAACCTCCAAAAAGTGACTCTAATGGATTATTACTATTGTTTGCCGTGGCCTTTTTCTTCATGCTCGGCACTAATAATTTAACTAACTTCTCATTAGCTTTATTTTGTGCCTCATCATGTACTAATATTTTTTTCTGTTCTTTTACTAACCTTACCGCGATATCAACGAGGTCACGTACCATACTTTCTACATCTCGACCTACATAACCAACTTCCGTAAACTTCGTAGCTTCTACTTTGATGAATGGCGCACCTACTACTTTTGCCATGCGTCTAGCGATTTCTGTTTTACCAACACCTGTTGGTCCAATCATCAATATATTTTTCGGAGCGACTTCTTGTTTTTCTTCTTCAGTCAAAAGGCTTCTTCTATATCGATTTCTTAAAGCAATCGCAACTTTACGTTTCGCATCATCTTGACCGACTATATATTCATTAAGTTTTGTAACAATATCTTTAGGTGTTAATTTAATACCATTCGTCTCCATTAGACAAGTTACCTCCGTTATAATCTTTTTTTTATCTCTGTAACATATTAATAGTTATTTATGGAAAATTTTTACTATTCCAACTATATCTTAATGATAAACATTTTTACATTGCAACCAATCAAATTTCTATTTTTATTATTTATAATTCTTCTACGATGATTTGATCATTTGTAAATACACAAATATCAGAAGCAACTTTTAAGCTTTCATATGCCATTTCACTCGCTGTTAAGTGTGTTGCGTTACTTTTTAGAGCTCTACCTGCACTTAATGCGTAGTTACCGCCAGAGCCTATAGCGATTAAATTATCATCTGGAGCAATAACTTCACCAGTACCACTAACCACAAGAATTGAAGTTTCATCCATAACTATAAGCATAGCTTCTAACTGTCTAAGTTGTTTATCTCCACGCCATTCTTGCGCCAATTCTACCGCAGCTCTTTCTAGATTACCGCTAAATTGTTGTAGTTTTGTTTCAAACTTTTCAAATAAGGTAAATGCATCAGCTACACTTCCAGCAAAACCCGCCAAAACTTTATCATTATATAAACGCCTTACTTTTCTAGCTGTTTGTTTCATAATGACTTGCTCTCCAAGAGTAACTTGACCATCACCAGCCATTGCCGAATGACCATTGTGTTGTACTGCAAATATAGTTGTTGCATGGATAGATGTACTCATAAACTAATTCTCCTTTTTTGCACGTGGATGTGCATTTAAATAAACTTTCCTTAATTGCTCATTTGTTACATGTGTATATCGGCCTGTTGTAGACAAATTAACATGACCCAATAGTGATTGTACTGTTCGTAAATCAGCGCCTTGATTTAACATATGTGTTGCAAACGTATGCCTTAATTTATGAGGATGGATTTCAGTCACGCCTGCAGTACGTTTTACAACATCATTTAATACATAACGTACACCACGTTCTGTAATAGGTTCTCCCTTCATGTTGACTAATAAATACGCATGATCACTAATTGTTTTAGGTTTAAATTGTGTTAAGTAACGTTCAATGCTTTGCTTGCAAAATTCACCAAAGGGTATAAAACGTTCCTTACCACCCTTACCCAATACTTTTACTCCTGGTGCATACATATCTACATCTTGTTCTTTTATATTAACCAATTCAGAAACCCTAATTCCAGTTGCATAAAGTAATTCTAAAATAACTCTGTCTCTCAAACCTTTTTTAGCATCACTTTCAACAGTATTAAATAAGGCTTTCATTTCTTCTTCATAAAAAAAGTGAGGTAAATATTGTTCTTTCTTAGGATGTACTAATTGTATGAATGGATTAACTACTTGTTCATCTTGCGTCATCCAATATTCGTAAAAACTTCTCAGCGTAGAAATTTTACGAGAAACTGATGTTCTTTTCAAGTTTTTTGAGTATAAGTAACTTAAATAATTTCTAGCATCTTTGTACTCGAATGTAGCTAATACAAGATGTTCTTGTGATAAGAAATCATTAAACTGCTCTAAATCATCGTGATATGATTTCAATGTATGTTCTGAAAAATGTTTCTCCACTTTCAACATATATAAATATGCTTGTTGGATTTTTTCCATTAAAAACCCCTCCATCAATATGAATTGTAGCATATTGAAAGAGGAGTCTGCGAAAAAAAACTATTAAATTGAGTAAAACTTTCAAAATTTTCGAATTTGTTTGTTAAATGCGATGTTTTTAAAGTGTTTTTTTATAGTTATCTAAATAGTCCAATGCACGATTTGCTAATGTTTCATAACGTAACTTTTTGTCTTTAATTCTATTTTCCAAAGTAGGTAAAAGCCCAAAGTTGGCATTCATCGGTTGGAAGTTCTTTTCATTTTTAGCATGTGAAATATAATATGCCATACTTCCAATCATTGTTTCTCTAGGGAAAATAACCTCACCTTTGTTTTGAATTTTATGTGCAACATTTATACCAGCTACGAGTCCACTCGCTGCACTTTCTACATAACCTTCTACGCCTGTCATTTGACCTGCAAAATATAGTTCTTCTCTCCCTTTCAATTCATACGTTTCCGTTAAAACATCAGGAGAATTGATAAAGGTATTACGATGCATGACGCCATATCTTACAATTTCAACGTTCTCTAAGCCTGGTATAAGGCGAATAACGTCTTTTTGTGCACCCCATTTTAAATGTGTTTGGAATCCAACAATATTATATAGAGTGCCTGCCGCATCATCTTGACGCAATTGAACAACAGCATATGGTCTTTTCCCAGTCTTTGGATCTTCGAGTCCTACTGGTTTCATTGGACCGAACAGTAAAGTTTTTCGGCCGCGCTCAGCCATAACTTCAAAAGGCATACAACCTTCAAAGTATTTTTCTTTTTCAAATTCATTGACTGGAGCAACTTCTGCTTCCATTAAAGCATCATAAAATGTATTAAACTCTTCTTCAGTCATAGGGCAATTTAAATAGGCTGCTTCACCTTTGTCATAACGTGATTTTAGGTATGCTTTGTCTAAATCTATACTATCCTTTTCAACGATAGGCGCTGCTGCATCATAAAAATATAATTGATCCTTACCAGTGGCTTCGACAATTTCATTTGCCAATTTATCTGTTGTTAAAGGTCCAGTAGCAACAATAGTATACCCTTCTGGTATGCTATTAATTTCTTCATTTAATACTGTTATATTTGGATGTTCTTTTAATGTTTCTGTAACATAACCTGCAAAATCATGACGATCGACCGCTAAAGCACCTCCTGCTGGTACCCTTGCTTTATCTGCAGCACGAATAATCAATGAATCCAAACGTCTCATTTCTTCTTTAAGTACACCTACTGCATTAGTTAACGCATTACCTCTTAATGAGTTAGAACACACTAATTCAGCAAACTTATCGGTGTGATGTGCAGGTGTTTGCTTAACCGGCCTCATCTCAATAAGATTGACTTTTATACCTCGTTGAGCCAATTGATATGCAGCTTCTGAACCGGCAAGTCCAGCACCTACGACGTTTACTACTTGAGTCATTTATTTACCTCCTACTTATAAAATAGCAACTTAGACATTCTATCATATTTATAAATATATCATCTAAATTATAAATATATGTCGTAAGCTGCTACTATCATTCATATATAATTATTTAAAACAACAAGCGATATTTCATTATTTATTTCTGTTCTTCTTCTTTGTAATCACAATTAGAACATACAACTTGACTCTTACGTCCTTGTTTTTTCTCAACAAGATATTGTTCACATTTCGGACAGTCTCGACCTATTGGTTTGTCCCATGTAACAAAATCACATTCTGGATATTTCGAACAACCATAGAACACACGATTTTTCTTCGACTTACGCTCTACGACGTCGCCTTCTTTACATTTTGGACAAGTCACCCCAATTGTTTTAACAATGGCTTTTGTATTACGACAATCCGGGAAATTTGAGCATGCCATAAATTTACCATAACGTCCCATTTTAATGACCATTGGTGAACCACATACTTCACAGTCTTCACCAGCCGGTTCATCTTTAATTTCAATTTTTTCCATTTCTTCTTCAGCACGCTCAACATCTTGACTGAAACTACTGTAAAAGTCTCTTATCACCTTTTTCCATGGAATTTCACCATCTGCCACTTTATCTAGTAACGTTTCCATATTTACAGTGAAATCAACATCTATGATTTCGGGGAAGTAATCTTTTACTTGCTCGTGTACGATTTCGCCTAATTCTGTTGGTACAAATCGTTTACTTTCATTTTTTACATAATTTCTTTTTTGTATTGTATCAATAGTTGGTGCATACGTAGAAGGTCTCCCAATCTTCAACTCTTCCATTGTTTTAACTAGGCGAGCTTCAGTATAACGTGGTGGCGGCTGAGTGAAATGTTGTGATGGTTCAATATCTGTGGCTGTAACCATTTCACCCTCTTCAATATTCGGTAATTTATTATCTTTACCATCATCGTTATCATCTTTTGCTTCAACATATAATGTCATAAAACCTTTGAATTTGATTGTTTGACCATTTGCACGGAATTTTATATCATTTTGCGTTATATCCATGGCAACTGTATCTAAGATTGCTGGTGCCATTTGACTTGCTACAAAACGCTCCCAAATTAGTTTATATAATCTATGTTGATCTCTAGTTAAAAATTGTTTCATTTCATTTGGTGTACGTAAAGTACTTGAAGGTCTAATCGCTTCGTGAGCATCCTGAGCCCCTTGACCTTTTGCTTTGCGACTTGATGTATAATTTTGACCATAAGTCTCTTCAATATAGTTTTTAGCTTCTGCTTTGGCTTGATCGGATATTCTCGTTGAATCAGTACGCATATAGGTAATTAAACCAACCGTGCCTTGTCTTTTCAAGTCAATACCTTCATATAGTTGTTGAGCTAACATCATTGTTTTACGTGCTTTAAAGTTTAATTTACGTGCAGCTTCTTGTTGTAACGTTGAAGTTGTAAAAGGATTTGCAGGGTAACGTGTTTTTTCTTTCTTAGTTACTTTCGTTACTTCGAATTGATCTCCGTCCAACTGTGTTGTCACTTTTTCAACGTCATCTTTGTTTGTTAATTTATACGGTTTGTTTTTTAAATGTAAAAATTTAGCTGTAAATTTAGATTTTTTATATCTAAATTCGCCTTCAATTTTCCAATATTCTTCTGGTTTAAAGTTTCTTATTTCATTTTCTCGATCAATAACAAGTCTTAGTGCCACTGATTGTACGCGACCGGCTGACAGCCCTTTTTTCACTTTTTTCCAAAGTACTGGTGAAATATTATAACCTACTAAACGATCTAATATACGACGTGCTTGTTGTGCGTCAACAAGTTCCATCTCAATACCTCTTGGATGTTTAAAGCTATCTTTCACAGCATCTTTTGTTATTTCATTAAACACTACTCTATTTTCTTTTGAATCTTCTAAATTTAATATATTTGCTAAATGCCAAGCAATAGCTTCACCTTCACGGTCCGGGTCACTCGCTAGGAAAACTTTTTTGGCTTTCTTAGCATGTTTCTTTAATTCTTTAACTACAGGACCTTTGCCGCGTATTGTTATATATTTGGGTTCATAATCATTTTCTGCATCTACGCCCATTTGACTACGAGGCAAATCTCGAACATGCCCCATTGATGCGATAACTTTGTATTTTTTCCCTAAATATTTTTCAATAGTTTTAGCTTTTGCAGGCGATTCAACTATGACTAAATTTTCTGCCAAAGTAGTTACCCCCTTGCATTTTCTAATTACAAAGATAAATGATAAACGGTGTATTTTGTTTTTGTCAATGTTTTTAATTTTAGTGTGTATTAAATTAGCGTATTATTGTGGCAAAATTTTATAATAGTCATTGCTTTTACATATGTTTTCTACAAGACTAAATTTTTAACAATTTAAGTATTATATACCATTATTTTATAATGACTAACTGTAATCTTCTAAAATATCACAAGCCTTCACAACAATCTTAGCTCCTTCTTGTGCACTAACTAAATTTCCTTGAACCATAGGATTGTATATAGATCCCGGTAATACATATACTTCCCTATTTTGTTCCAATGCACAATCCATCGTTATATTTGTCCCACTACTCACAGTGGATTCTGTGATAAAAACTCCCTTAGAAATGCCGCTAATAATTCTATTTCGTTCAGGAAAATAATGCTTTCGAGGTCCATCAGTTGGTAAATACTCACTAATCACTATACCTTTAGCCTCAATTTGTTTTCGAATAGCATAAGTTTCTTTAGGATAATGATGCTTATGACCAAATCCTAATACAGCAATCGCCCCCATATTATGTTTCAGTGTTTGCTCATGAGCTATTCTATCTGCCCCTTTAGCCAAACCAGATATGATAATTAAATTCTCATTTTTAAAATTAGGAAAAAATGTTTCTAGTGTTCTTCGAGTATAATTAGTAGCTTGCCTCGAACCGATAATAGCAAGTGTTCGAGTAGATTGCATTAATGTAGGATTACCTTTATAGAAAAGGATAAATGGTGGATCATGTATTTCACGTAATAATTTAGGATAAGTATTGGAATCAATAGCCACATAACTAATATGCCATTGCTTTAGCAGTTTGAAAATATGCTCATACTCTAAATTTAAAAAATTGTCATAAATGATGTGTTTACGAGTTATTGCTGACTCTGTTAAAAACCTTTTAAGGGTGTGATTTTGTTCTAATTCGTGCTCATATATAAATGAAGGTGAAAATTCAAATAGTTGGTACAAATGACGTGTAGTTAATCCTGCAAATCTTAGTTTTAAATAAAGTTGTCCTTTCATGTATCGCGCTCCTTTATATATACATTATAGAGGAGTTTCTATTGAATTTACTTTACATTATAAAATCATTTTTCATGAAATTTAATATAACTTTAAAGAGTAATTATCACTATATAAACGTGTTAGTCTGAAAGTATTGATGAATACTATTTTCTTATAATATTCACTATTAATATGGTAGAAAAACAACCTAAAAAAGCACAAACTCCGACATATTATCGGAATTTGTGCGCATTATAAAACAAATAATTACTTAACAGTTAATAATTGTTCGTATATACCTGCTTCTTTTGCAGCATCTATCAATGTAGTACCAATTTCAGAAGGTGTATCTGCAGTTTTCACACCACAGCTATTAAGCGTTTTAATTTTCTCATCTGCAGTACCTTTACCGCCCGAGATAATAGCGCCAGCATGGCCCATACGCTTACCAGGAGGAGCTGTTTGTCCACCAACGAAACCTACAACAGGTTTAGTCATATTAGCTTTAATCCACTCTGCAGCTTCTTCCTCTGCAGTACCACCGATTTCACCAATCATAACCACTGCCTTAGTTTCTTCATCTTCATTAAATGCTTTTAATACATCAATAAAGTTTGTGCCGTTAACAGGGTCCCCGCCAATACCTACAGCTGTTGTTTGACCAATACCTTCTTCAGTTAATTGATGCACCGCTTCATAAGTTAATGTACCAGAACGTGAAACTACGCCTACATGACCTTTTTTATGGATATAACCTGGCATAATTCCGATTTTACATTCATCAGCAGTGATTACGCCTGGACAGTTTGGCCCAACAACACGTGTCTTCTTACCTTCTGAGTAACGTTTAACTTTAACCATATCAACTACTGGGATGTGTTCTGTAATACAGATTGCTAAATCTAATTCAGCTTCAATACATTCTAAAATTGCATCTGCAGCAAATGGTGCAGGTACATAGATTACTGAAACTGTAGCACCTGTTTCTTCTTGTGCTTCTTCAACTGTATTGAATACTGGAACGCCTTCAACAACTTGTCCGCCTTTACCTGGAGTAACCCCAGCAACAATTTGTGTACCATATTCAAGCATTTGTTTTGTATGGAAAAGGGCAGTTGACCCTGTGATACCTTGTACAATTACTTTTGTATTCTTATCAATAAATACGCTCATCTTCGTGCTCCCATCCTTTCCTTATGCTTCTTTAACAAGTTTTACGATTTTTTGTGCGCCTTCAGCCATTGTAGCTGCTGGTTCAATTGCTAATCCAGATTCTTTAAGGATTTCTTTACCTTTTTCAACGTTTGTACCTTCTAAACGTACAACAAGTGGTAGTGTAAGTTCTACTTCTTTAACTGCGGCAACTATACCTTCTGCAATGATGTCACATTTCATAATTCCACCAAAGATATTTACAAAGATACCTTTAACTTGCTCATCACCTAAAATAATTTTAAAGGCTTCAGTAACTTTTTCTTTAGTTGCGCCGCCCCCTACGTCAAGGAAGTTAGCCGGATTTCCACCGAAGTGATTAATTGTATCCATAGTAGCCATCGCTAAACCAGCACCATTTACCATACAACCGATATCTCCATCTAATGCAATATATGATAAATCATATTTAGATGCTTCGATTTCTTTTGGATCTTCTTCTTCTAAGTCACGTAATTCTTGAATATCTTTATGTTTAAATAATGCATTATCATCAAAGTTTACTTTTGCATCTAACGCTAATACTTCACCTTCACCTGTAGTTACAAGTGGGTTGATTTCAACGATAGAACAATCTTTTTCGATGAACACATTATATAGTGATACTAAAAATTTAGCCGCTTTATTAATTGATTCTTTTGGAATATTAATGTTGAACGCTATTCTTCTAGCTTGGTATGGCGCTAACCCGACAACAGGATCAATTGTTTCTTTGAATATTTTTTCAGGTGTTTCAGCAGCTACTTCTTCAATTTCTGTACCGCCTTCTTCTGAAGCCATTAAAGTAACTCTATCTGTTGCACGATCAATTACAAAACCAACATAATATTCTTTTTGAATATCGCAGCCTTCTTCTATGTAAAGGCGTTTAACTTCCTTACCTTCAGGCCCAGTTTGATGTGTAACAAGCGTCTTACCTAATAATTCATTTGCATAAGTTTCCACTTCGGATAGTGATTTTGCAATTTTCACACCGCCAGCTTTACCTCTGCCCCCTGCATGAATCTGTGCTTTTACCACATAAACTTTTGAATCTAATTCTTTTGCCTTTTCAACTGCTTCTTCAGCAGTATATGCTACGCGTCCTTCTGGGACAGCAACGCCCATAGAACGAAATATTGCTTTACCTTGATACTCGTGGATATTCATTCTCCATCCTCCTGTTTCTTAGGTTAAGTTCATAATCAATTATAAGAAATGAAAGCGCTATTGTAAACTCATTTATTCTACTTATTTCAATTATTTCATTTTAACTATTAATTTGTGAGCGATTTAATTGGCTCAAATGTTTTCCTGTGTTCAGGTATAATGCCCAATTGTTTAATGCCGTCTAAGTGTTGCTGGGTACCATAGCCAGCATTTTTTTCAAAACCGTAGCCAGGATATCTCTCAGCTAATTCACGCATATATTTATCTCTATGTTCTTTTGCCAGCACGCTTGCAGCTGCAATAGATACACTTCTAGCATCACCTTTAATTAATGATGTTTGTGGGATATCTATATCTAAAGTCATCGCATCAACAAGTAAGTGTGTAGGACGTACTGATAATGCATTAATCGCTCTTAACATAGCAATTTTTGTGGCCTCATAGATATTTAATCGATCAATCTCTTCGACTGTTGCATAACCATAAGCATATGCAAAAACATCATTTAATAGTTGTTTCTCTATACTTTGTCTTTGCTTTGCAGATAATTTCTTAGAGTCATTTAACCCTGTAAAATGATGATTCTCATTTAAAATTACAGCACATGTTACAACCGGCCCTGCTAATGGGCCACGACCAACTTCATCGATACCGCAAATAAGCTCATCACTATTTTGCGTTAACAATGCGGTTTCAAACTCTGACATTTCTTCATAATTTTTTAGCAATAACTCTTCTTTTTCTAATTGTTTACGTCTTTGTATGATAGCATTTTGCACACCTTTCCGTTCATCTTCAACAAACGTGTGTGCATTAAGCTCTTCTATAGATTGTATTGTTTGTAATAACGTCTTCACTTCTTGAATCGATTGTTTCATGTTTGTCTACACGTCCATTTCATTGATGATATCAAACGTGTACGTGCCAACCTTAGCATTTCTTACTTCATGAATAATCAAATCGATTACCGCTTCATAATCTATTTCATTACCTCGACGCAACAATCCACGTCTACGTCCTATCGCATCAAACCATTCTATGCTTTCTGCATCTACAGGGACATCAATCTTATAGTGATGTTTTAAACCTTCGTAATCATGTGCTTTCATGAAATCTAAAGCATAAATAGCAACTTCGTCTAAATGAACAATACTATCTTTAATTGCTCCAGTAACACTTAGTTTCTTACCAACGAGTTGATCTTCGAATTTAGGCCATAAAATCCCAGGCGTATCTAACAATTGTAGTGAATTCCCTACTTTTATCCATTGTTGTTGTTTGGTTACCCCTGGCGTATTACCTGTTTTAGCAATAGATTTATTAGCTAGTTTATTAATCAACGTTGATTTCCCTACATTAGGTATACCGACAATCATTGCTCTAATCGCTCTAGGTTTTAATCCTTTTTGTTTTTCTCTTTCAAATTTTTCTTTGGTAGCTTTAATGGCCGTTTGTTCTACTTGTTTAAGTCCTTTACCATGTTTTGCATCAATTGCCACAGGGTAATAATCTTTATCCCTAAAAAATGATTCCCATTTTTCTAATTCTTTTAAATTTGCCATATCTTTCTTATTTAAAATAACTACGCGTGGTTTTTGTTGTATCACTTCATCAATCATAGGATTTCTAGAACTATACGGAATTCTAGCATCAACTAATTCAAATACGACATCGACTTTTTTTAATTGTTCTGATACTTCTCTTTTTGCTTTAGCCATGTGGCCTGGATACCATTGTATTACCATATCTATATCACCTTTCTATTTTTGCGAATTTCAGATTTTTTTAAATTTAAATATATAATTATACTTGCACGTTGCTTTGACTTTAAAATCATAACACGCTACATAGTGCTTGATAAACAAAATAACGTCACGACTTATTTACCACCTTCAATTTTACACTATTATTTAATATATAAATATAGATGATTTATAGTTACACTTTAGATGTCTGTGTATAGGTTAATGTTTTATTTATCTCTGTTTTTTTGAGAAAATTAAGATATATATCTTAAAAAAGATTAATTTCACACAAAATATATAGTCTTTTTAAACTAAATTTGCAAAAAATCGTTACAATAGAATTATATTTAATACATATATAGGAGATTACCTATGAAACGTAAATTATTGTATGTCTGTTTGTTTATTATATTAGCAATTATTGGGCATAGCTATGTTATTTATAGATATATTTATGATGGGGTATTGTTTACCGGCCCCAATGATGGGATAGAACAGATGGTGCCAATTCAAATGTACTTGTTTGATAATTGGAGTAAGGGGAATTGGTTCTACGCTTCTGATTTCGGTTTAGGAGGAGATTTTTCCACTGATTTAAGCTACTATTTCTCCACTAACATTATTTTTATATTCAATGTACTCACCATTGTAATACTTAAAATTTTCATTCCATTAAACACTTCAGATGTTTTATTTTGGACAACAAATGCCCTGATTATTTCAATCATTAAATCTGCTATCGCTATGCTAGGAACCTTTATATTTGTGCGTAAGATTTCATTTAATCGTAATATCGCTATACTTGGTGCGTTCATTTTTGTTATATCACCGCTTTACTTTAGATTTACAGTATATTGGCCGTTTTTTAGCGATATATTTATATGGCTTCCGCTATTGTTATGGTCCATAGAACGTTTCCTCAAAAATGGGAAAATAGGTTGCTTTATACTAATTGTTGCAATTTCACTAATTAACAATTTTTATTTTGCATATTATCAATTATTAACTGGCATTCTATACTTATCAATTAGAATCTTATTCAGACATAAAAAAGATTTAGTCCCTAGGTTTAAAGCATTTTGGTCGTTAACTTTAGCATCTTTCGTTGCCTTGGGTTGTAGTTTGTTTATTTTTTTCCACTCCGTCCAAGGTTTCTTAAACAATAGACGTACACCTTTTGATAGCAAAGTAGATTGGTTTGAACCTTTTAATCAGAATACAAATGTTTTTTACGATAACTATTTAATTGTTTTATCTTTTATTGTTTTACAAGCATTATTATCTTTTAAATTATACAAGCACTATTATTTTAGATTATTTGCCTTATTTACCATTATATCTATTGGCGCAAGTTTCATTCCATTTATTGATCAAATATTTAATGGATTTTCTGCACCTCAAAAACGATGGCATTATCTTATTGCATTAAATACTGCAGTTTTAATCAGCTTCTACATCAAACATTTTAGAACACTATCAATAAAAAATTATGTTTTGTCAGCTATAGGCGCATTAAGTTACCTATTTATCAGTGCATGGTATTATAGTGAGTTTGTGTCGTGGTTGTGGTTTACACCTATTGTAAGTGTAATTGGCTTTCTGATACTTTTAGTCAATGAGGCGAAATCACGCGTTAAATTAACATATTTATTTATCATTTCTATTATGATTCTTAATTTGCTAATTTCATTTGTCTTTATTCGTAATCAAATTTACTTTGAAGACCATGTTGAACGAGCTAATAAAAATTATATTAACGCTAGTCTCTATAACACTCCTCTCCAACGACAGTTAATATCACAAATGACACATCATAAATCTGAAGATGAACGTATTGATTGGCGTGTTAATGAACAAGATAACACACCTATGTATCAACACTTTAAAGGCGCGAGTATTTATTCAAGTATTTTTAACCATAATATATTAGATTACTACTATGATGATTTGAAGATTAATATGCCAGAAGAATCAGTCAGTAGATATCAATCCACCAATGCACGTCAGAATATTAACAGCTTATTTTCAATCAAATTTTTAATGCTTAAAGATTATCAAAATAACGTGCCAAACTTTTTCAAAAAAATAAAAACGGAAGGACAGTATCAAATTTATGAAAATACATTGAATCTTCCATCTGTTCGTGTCACAAATAAAGTTTATGATTCAAACTCTATTAATACAGCTATTGATAGAGAACACGCCATGATTGATGGCGTTGTAGTTAATGGCAAAGGAAAAGAATATACAGATACTACTAGAAATTTATTAAATCAAAGTCAAATATCTTATCAAAATATTAATAAGATGGCTGGACATCGTATAAAGATTCGTAACGATAATAGTCAAATACAGTTGCACATCCCAGAACACCTGAGGCAACGTTTTAGTGATTTTTATTTAACTTTAAAAGTAAAACGCGGTTATCCCGACAGTAACTTTACAGTAAATATAAATGACTATGCAAACCATCGATTATTCAATAATTCTACATATCGAACAGGCGTAGATACTCAACTTTACAAAACACAACCAGATGAACAAGGTAATATAAATATTAATCTCAGCCCATCTGGAAATTATCAATTAGATATTAAAAGTTTACACGGTGAAAATTACCAAAAATTAAAGTCTGCCCATGGTTCTAAAACTAACATAGGTAGCTATCATGATATTAAAAATGGTGTCAAAGTTGACTTGACCTCACATCAAAAAGGAATCGCTTCTATTAACATTCCGTATCGTAATGGCATGATAGCCTATATTGACGGTAAAAAAGTAAAACCTTTTAAAGTAAACTATATGATGACTGGCGTTTCTGTAAACAAAGACACTAGTCAAATAATTCTCAAATATCGCCCTAAATATTGGTATACCATGATAATTATTTCCGTCATATTTATATTATCTACAATTACATGGCTAATTCGTAAAAAATTCAAAAACAATTAAAACACTTTATAAAAGGAGTTTATCAGAGATGAGGTATTACCATGTTTCGTAAGCTTTGGTCCAATAAAACAACGAGATTACTATGTATCATTATAATGGGAGTTTTCGTAGCACTTCTTACGTTCACACCATATATTTATCGCTATCTTACTCATGGAGTTGTTTTTAGCGGTTACGGTGACGGTTACAGGCAAATGATGCCTTTTCAAATGTACTTGTATGAACATTTTAGTCAGTTTAAAAGTTCATATGATCACTCATTTGGACTTGGAGGCGATTTTGTACAAGATTTATCTTATTACTATTCAACCTCCCCCTTCACTTATATTAATTTTATATTTGTGTGGTTATCGGAAGTGATATTCAATAGTAATCCAAGTCAAATTACATTTTGGGCCAGTAATCAGTTAATCATTGCCTTTATTAAAGGCGTAGCAACTTTTGTTATAACTTTTTATTTCTTTAAATATTTAAAGTTTAAAAATCATTCAATATTTTTGGCTGCATTACTCTATGCGGCTTCTACAACAGTTATATATTTTAATTTTACGTGGTCTTACTACGGTGATTTACTAATTTTTCTCCCCTTGTCATTATTAGGTATTGAACATTTTTATAGAGAAAAGAAATTAGGGCTTTTTATTTTTGCAATTGCATTAACACTTTTTTCAAATTTTTATTTTAGTTATTATGAAGCGATTGTGATATTAGCTTATGTAATATATCGTTTTATATTTCCACATCCGAGAGATATAGTTTCTCGAAAACAGCAATTGTGGATGATACCTATTGCAGTTATATTGAGCACATTAATTGGTATTTGGGGGTTCTATACGGGTGTGTCTTCATTTCTTAATAACGATAGAGTGAGTAATCCACATTTTAGTATAAATATATTTACTGACTTTGCCCGTCAGAAAAACTTTTTTAGCAATGGATTTTACATTACGGTATCAATGATTACTATCATAGCTTTATTATCTTTTAAACTTTACAAACATTATTACTATAGATTTTTTGCAATCGCAACATGGATTATGTTAATTGGTTCGTTAACACCTTATTTCGATAGTATGTTTAATGGTTTTTCAACGCCAGAGCGTAGATGGGTTTATATTTTTGCATTAACAACATCGGGATTGATTGCTTTATTTATTCAGCATCTTTCTGAATTAAATCTAAAATCTTATGCCATATCTTGTTTACCAGTTTTAATAATTATGGTTATTATGTCATTTGTAGTAACTGATCAAAAAATCTCGTGGATGGCCGTATGTTTAATACTTATGATTTTCATAGCATTTACATTGTTTAAAAAACATTTATTGCAACAACGATGGGTTATATTTACCATCCTATGCTTATTTATTGTGCAACAAGCATTTATATTGTCTAACAATCATTTTAATAATGTTAAAAACTACGAATCAACAGTTTCAGCTATGCATGATGCTAAATATAAAAGTCCTGAGTTAGCAAAAAAAATAAATAAAATCAATCAGCAACATGGTGACGATCCATTAAATAGAATTGATTATATGTCGCAATACGGTTTGAATTCACCGATGATTTATCATTTCAATGGCACTGCTTTGTATTCAAGTATATTCGATGGTGATATCTTAAAATACTACGATAAAACTTTACAAATCAACATGCACACTGATAAAAATAGTACATATCGTTTATTATCTAATCGTGCTAATTTGATGGCTTTATGGAATGTACAAGATCGTATACGTCGTCCAAATGATTTAAATATTCCATACGGATTTAAACACGAAAGTACTGTTGAGCATTCTAAAGAAGAGTCATTTTTACATTCTACTAATCAAGTAGCATACCCAAGTGCACACATCACGGATAAAGTTTTTGCTTCCAAAGAGCTCAAATCACCATTAGATAGAGAACAAGCCATGTTACAAGGTGTTGTATTGAATGATAGTAGCGCTTCACCCAATCAAA
The DNA here is from genome assembly GCF_000338275.1 of Staphylococcus xylosus NJ. Lineage (GTDB taxonomy): Bacteria > Bacillota > Bacilli > Staphylococcales > Staphylococcaceae > Staphylococcus > Staphylococcus xylosus_B. The sequence continues at coordinate 207,857 of NZ_ANMR01000043.1, read as the reverse complement.
CATTCAAAGCTAATAAAAATTTGATAACAGAAGCGACATCAACATTTAACCATGCTCATAGAAACAAAGATAATCATTTAGTTGTTTCTAAAGACAATGGGGGCATAAGTTATCATTTACCTAAATCTATTACTAACAAATACGAAGATATGTATATTGAAATGGATGTAGAGTTACTCTCACCTGATAAAGCACATGATGTGCGTGTTAACGAATACAGCCAACAACGCAATAAATTGACCTATAAATATAGACGCTTTGTTACACCAGTAACTATGCGCGTTAAAGCAAATAAAGATTTAAACATTCAATTATCTAAAGGTGATTATCGATTTAATATCAAAGGAATCTATGGTGAAGATTATCAAACATTACGTAACGCAACAAAATCTTTAAACCCTGTCAAAGTTTCTCAACAACGTACAGGTTATACAGTAACTAAGCACAAAGAAGATAAAGGATACATTGTACTTCCTATGGCCTATCGTAATGGTATGAAAGCTTATTCGGGCAAACAAGAATTACCTGTCAAACAAGGTAACGGTATTATGACGGTGATTCCCACTGAGAAAGGTCAAGAAACAATCACCTTAAAATATACTCCACCACACACCCTACTATTAGTCACGCTGTCTGTTTTCGGTGTAATTTCTAGTATTGTCTTTTTATGGTGGTTAAGAAATAAATCTAAAAATAGTACACGCAGGTAGAAAATATCATTAAATGTGCCAATACAATATAAATTCTTTATTTTGTATTGGCATAGCGATATTAAAACAATACTCATTTAGTTATCTATGCCTACTATATAGTAACTATAAAGGGAAATTAAATTTTTTTACAGCTTATGTAGATCTAAATGGATATTTAGAGGTTGAAGTCTCTACTTTAGTCCTATTAATCTTTGTAGAGATCTCTTAATTTTATATACTTCACATTGGATAATGAAGTTCATCCAATATCTTTATTTTTTCTTTGTCAATAAACAAAAAAGCGGTCCTCATAAAGAGGACCGCTTTTTTATGCTTATTATGCTGATTAACGAATTTCTTTAATTCTAGCAGCCTTACCACGTAATTCACGTAGGTAGTATAATTTAGCACGACGAACTTTACCACGACGTGGAACTTCAATTTTTTCGATTTTTGGTGTGTGTAATGGGAATGTACGTTCCACACCTACACCTGAAGAAATCTTACGTACAGTGAAAGTTTCTGAAATACCTCCACCACGGCGCTTGATTACTACACCTTCGAATACTTGGATACGTTCACGTGTACCTTCAATAATACGTACGTGCACTTTTAAAGTGTCACCCGGACGGAATGAAGGTAAGTCAGTGCGTAATTGCGATTGAGTTACTGCTTCGATTAATTTGTGATTACTCATTATTTTTCTCTCCTTCAACCTATGTTCTTGCCTCGACAAAATATAGCAGCGGATCATAGTGATTTTTCGTGTGTCGCACACTTAAAATATGTTAGCACATAGTTAGTCTTTTTTCAAATGCTTTTTGTATCTTTCTATAATCTCTTTGTCTTCTTGAGACATAGTATCGTAATTTAAAAGATCTGGTCGCTTCGTCCAAGTTCTAAAAATTTTCTGCTCATGACGCCATTTTTCAATATTTGCATGATTACCTGACAACAATACATCTGGCACACCCATCCCTTTATATTCACGCGGCCTTGTATATTGAGGGAATTCTAGCAGACCATCTTGAAATGAATCATCTTCATGTGATTGTTGATTACCTAACACACCAGGCAGTAGCCTAACAATTGCATCAGTCATTACCATTGCTGGTAGCTCTCCACCAGTTAATACATAATCCCCCATGGAAATCTCATCCGTCACTAAATTTTCACGGATTCTTTCATCATAACCTTCATAATGACCACAAATAAAAACTAAATGCTCTGCTTGACTAAGTTCATTAGCAATGTCTTGATTAAAAGGACGTCCTTGAGGACACATTAGTATCACTCTCGTGTCAGCTGTCTTGTCGATACTATCCATTGCATTAAATATAGGTTCAGGCTTTAATACCATACCTTGCCCACCACCATAAGGATAATCATCTACTTGATTATGTTTATTTTCTGCAAAATGTCTAAAATCTACAGTATTGACTTGTAACACATCTTTTTCTTGAGCACGCTTAAGAATAGAATGGTTTAACACGCCATTAAACATATCTGGAAATAGAGTTAAATAATCAATCTTCATTAATCTAACAATCCTTCCATTGGTGAGATTTGAATACGTCTACCTTCGACATCAATTTTTTTAACTACATCTGCAATATAAGGTATTAAATATTCTTTATCTCCTTTAACGACCCAAACATCATTGGCGCCTGTTTCAAAAATTTCTATCACACGACCAATTGGAGTATCTTCTTCATCGAAGACCGTACAACCAATAATATCTGAATAATAATATTCATGTTCACCTAATTCAATTTCTTCATGATCACGTTCTTGAACTAATGTTTCACCTTTTAAATGTTCAATATCGTTTATATTATTGATTCCTTCAAATGTTAACATATGAAGTCCTTTATGCATTCTATATGATGAAATTGTAAATGTTAATGATTCTTTGTCTTTACGTTCTATCTCAACAATTTCACCTGGTTGAAAACGTATATCGGTAAAATCTGAATTGGATTTTACCTTGATTTCTCCTTTTATCCCATGTGTATTTACAATCTTCCCTACTTCAACTTTCATATATGTTCCTCCATAATAGTTTGACTAATTCATTTATCTTTGATTATGTATATTCGCTATTTTATTAGCTCATTATAACATGTAAGTTCGATCACTGTGACTCATTATATTTAAAAAATAAAGGTTCTATGATATATCGCCGTTTTTCATTATTGTTGAATTTTATTTGATATTTCTCAATAAAAAAAGAGTACCTCTTGAGGTACTCTTACAAATATACAGAATGTATATTAGGTTAAAAATTATTTTTGCTCATCAAATTTTTTCAAGATACCTTCTCTTGATAAAATGTTATGAACTGTATCAGTTGGTTTCGCACCATCTTTTAACCATTTAAGTGCTAATTCTTCGTCGATTTTAACTTCTGGTGCATTTACATTGTTAGGGTTGTAAGTACCGATTTGTTCGATATTACGACCGTCACGTGGTGCACGAGCATCAGCTGCTACGATACGATAGAATGGATTTCTTTTTGAACCTAAACGTGTTAAACGTAATTTAACTGCCATTTATATTCGCTCCTTTAATTTTCATAGTTTTTATTTTCTACAAGAAATAATGATAACAGTAATATCCAACTTTGTAAAGAGTTTCTTCTTTACCAATTTCAATATTCTTCAAATTTCTTTTCTTCATCTCAAAATGATATTGTATAAAATCTTAAATCATCCTAAACTTGACATTAACTACTAAAAAATATACATTGAAGTTAAATTAAATAACCAAATGCACTAGGGGTGTTTCTAACTGAGATGAGTCTGACTCAAACCCTTTGAACCTGATCTAGTTTGAACTAGCGGAGGAAAGTGTGAAGTCTAGCATATTTCAAAAGCTTTTTGAAGCACTTTTTATACATATATTGCTATTTCTAATACACAACTTTCTTTCGGAAGGGTTGTGTATTTTTTTATTGAAAATTAAGGGGTGTATATAATGAAAAAAAACGTAATAGTAACTGGCAGTAGCCGTGGATTAGGTGCAGTCATAGTAAAAACACTAGCTCAGCATGGTCATAACGTTGTAATAAACTATCATAATAGTGAACATGCTGCACAAAAGCTTGTTGATGAAATTGGAACTCGACAAGCAATCGCTATACAAGCAAATGTGACAAAAAGAAATGAAATTGACAGATTAGTTGATGAAGCTACACAATATTTTGGTCAGATAGATGTTGTAATTAATAATGCATTAGTTGGATTTAAATTTGATCCTGTTCAACAAAAAGCATTTGCAGATCTTTCATGGGATGATTACCAGCAACAAATTGATGGTACATTAAAAGCAGCTTTCAATGTATGTCAAAGCGTTATACCTCAATTCATTCAAAGAAAAAAAGGTAAGATTATCTCAATAGGCACGAATTTATTTCAAAACCCTGTTGTCCCTTATCATGAATATACAACAGCTAAAGCGGGATTAATTGGATTTTCACGTAATTTGGCTGCCGAATTAGGTCAATATGGTATCACATCAAACGTAGTATCTGGTGGTTTATTAAAAACAACCGACGCAAGTGCAACTACATCAACTGAGGTCTTTGATTTAATTGCTCAAACAACACCTATTAAAAATGTTACCGCACCACAAGATGTAGCTAATATGGTTGCATATCTCGTATCGGATCAATCTGATGGCATTACAGGTCAGAACTTTACAGTGGACGGCGGCTTAACAATGAATTAATAAGGAGGACTAATTATTCTATGACACAATCACAACATCTAAATATCGGTGTACTCATCTATGGATGTGGTCACCATCAAGCTGCATGGCGCATGCCTCATTCAAGCATTGAACGTATTGGTGATATTACATATTATCAGTCGTTAGCAAAAATTGCAGAACAAGGCTTATTTGATGCTATATTTTTTGCTGACAACCAATCATTTCCAGCTAATTCTAAAAGTGATATGCCTGCATTTTGGTTCGATCCCCTAGTTAATTTAACAGCTATATCACAAGTTACTCAACATGTTGGACTAGTCGCTACTATATCTAGTACATTTTCTAACCCTTTTACAGCCGCTAGACAATTATTAAGTGTTGACCACATTAGTCAAGGTCGCGCTGGTTGGAATTTAGTAACTTCAATGACAGATTTGGAAGCTGAGAACCATGGTATGGACCACTTGCCCGAACACGAAGAACGCTATAAAAAAGCAGATGAATTTGCTCAAGTGATGAATCAATTACTTGAATCTTGGAGTGTTGATGATTTTTTACATAATAAAGAAGACAATAATTTAATTAATAATTCTGCAATCAATCCTATCAATCACAAAGGTTCACATTTCAGTGTTCAGGGACCATTGACTACACCAAGTAGCCCCCAAGGAAAACCTGTTGCAATGCAAGCCGGTGCATCGGATCCTGGTATCGAATTGGCAACTAAATACGCAGATGCAGTCTATGCTGTGGCTTGGAACTTTGATCAAGCAAACAATTTTAAAAAGAAATTAAACCACAAATTAATACAACAAGGAAAATCCGAAAATAGCTTAAAAGTATTCCCTGGTTTAGTAACATATGTTGGACAATCATATGAAGAAGCTTATGCAAAAAAACAACAACTCGATGAATCTTTAGAAGTTGATACAGCTTTAAATCAATTAGAGTTTTTTATTCGTCAAGATTGTCATGATTGGGATTTAGATGAACTTGTACCATCGTTACCACCCGTAGAATCTTTTAATGGGCCTAAAGGACGTTATCAAACTGTATTAGAAATTATCAAAGATAAAAATCCAACATTACGAGAATTATTAGGTTATTTAAGTGCAGGTGGCGGACATTTAACACTTATTGGGACACCAAAAGATATTGTGGATGAAATGGAACATTGGTTTAATGAGGGAGTTGCGGATGGTTTTAATTTAATGCCTCCAGTATTCCCCAATAGTTTACAAGATTTCGTCGATGATATCATACCTGAATTACAAAAACGTGGTTTATACCGAACTGAATATGAAGGCAAAACATTCAGGGAAAATATCGGTATTCATTAATAATTATTTATCAGTGTCTCCTCCTCAAAACAAACGTTTGTTATAAACAAAATCGCCGTCATACAGTTGGTTTTCTACTATCGATAAAGCCTCCGATTTTGTTGGCAGTTTTTTGTGCTCGCTTTCCGTGGGCACTGCCTTAGCTTGTAGTCTTCGGATAGTGATCTTCTCACAAGAGTTAGCGCAATTCACTGCCCAAATTATACTTAAAAGATTTTAGTATATAAAAATTAAACAGTGGTTCTGTTATTGTATTGAATAAATCAATTGATAATAGATATTGTCGAAAATTGCATTAAAAACTATAATAGTAATCGAATTCAACAAAAACTAGGCTACTTAGCCCCTATAAAATACAGGGAATTAGCCGCCTAGAACATAGTATTTTTATTAAGTTCCCACTTTAGGGGTTTAGTGCCATAGTTCTCCTAAGGTTTGTCTACGTTTTAAAGCTAGCGCAAAAAAGTAGTAATCCACACTTTCGATGAGGATTACTACTTTTTAAATTATTGTTAGATTAATCTATTTAAGAAACACCTTTTAAAATGGTAAGTTCATACCATTCATCATATTTTCCATTTGCTTACGTTTACCTTTTTTACCTTTTCCGCCACCGGAAAATTGTTTCATCATTTTCTTCATATCATTAAATTGTTTCATTAATCTATTTATTTCTTGAACTGAACGACCAGAACCCTTAGCGATACGTTTTTTTCGAGACACATTCAATGTCTCAGGTTCATTACGTTCACTTGGTGTCATAGACTGAATAATTGCCTTAATATGATCGATTTGCTTTTCGTCCATATTCAATTTATCCATGCCTTTCATCTTGTTCATACCTGGTATCATTTTCATAATATCATCAAGTGGTCCTAGATTTTTAACTTGGTCTAATTGTTCTAAGAAATCTTCAAGCGTAAATGATGAAGTACGCATTTTTTTCTCTAAATCTTTCGCTTTATCTTCATCAACATCTTGTTGTGCCTTTTCAATTAAACTTAATACATCTCCCATACCGAGGATACGTGAAGCCATACGTTCAGGATGGAATGGTTCTAAGCCATCTAGCTTTTCACTCATACCTACAAATTTAATTGGTTTTTGAGTTACAGATCTAATGGATAATGCAGCACCACCACGAGTATCTCCATCTAGTTTCGTTAATGTCACACCTGAAACGTCTAGTTGCTCATCAAATGATTGCGCTACATTAACAGCGTCTTGACCCGTCATCGCATCAACAACCAGCATAATTTCATTTGGTTTTGTAATTTCTTTGACGTCTGTCAACTCTTCCATTAAAGCCTCATCGACATGTAAACGACCTGCTGTATCAATGATTACAAAGTCTAAATGTTCATCTTTAGCATGATTAATAGCATTTTCAACTATTTGTTGTGGCTTTACTTGATCACCTTCACTGTATACAGGTATATCAATTTGTTTACCTACAGTTTGTAATTGATCAATTGCAGCTGGACGGTATATATCTGCTGCAACAAGCAATGGTTTTTTATTATATTTTTTACGCATTAGTAGTGCTAATTTACCTGCAGTTGTTGTTTTACCTGCACCTTGTAAACCAACCATCATTACAACTGTTGGTGGTTTATTAGCCATTGTGATGGTTGAATTTTCCCCACCCATTAATTGAGTCAGTTCTTCTTGCACTATTTTAATTACTTGTTGTCCAGGTGTTAATGATTTCATTACATCTGAACCTAATGCTCTATCTGATACAGTTTTGATAAAATCCTTAACGACTTTAAAGTTAACATCTGCTTCTAATAATGCTAATCTAACTTCACGCATCATTAATTTAATATCAGCTTCTGTGACTTTACCTTTACCACGGATTTTTTGCATCGTTCCTTGCAAACGATCGGACAATCCTTCAAATGCCATATCAAATACCTCCTTTATGTTCTCTAATCTAAATCTTCTAGTGCTTGAATATATTGTTGTATTTTTTCTGGATCATTAACATGCTGTTTAATTTGTTCATATAGTTTTTGTCTCTGTTCAAAATTACGGTATAAACCTAATTTTGTTTCATAATCTTCAACTAAATCGCCAGTTCTTCTTATGTTATCATACACTGCTTGTCGACTCACATCAAATGTATCAGCTATCTCACTTAAAGAATAGTCCTGTAAATAGAATAATTCTAGATAATTTCTTTGTTTCTGAGTGAGTAACGCTTGATAAAAGTCAAACAAATAATTCATACGAATCGTTTTAATTAAATCATTTTGACTCATCTGAGTGACCTTCTATTTCTTCTGCGTTTTCATTAGGCACTTCATTTTCATCTACATTTTGTTCAATCATATCAGCAAATAGTCCATAAACATAACTTTCTGGATTGAATGGTTGTAAATCATCTAATTTTTCGCCTAAACCTACATATTTCACAGGTATGTGTAATTCATTACGTATTGCTAACACAATACCACCTTTGGCAGTACCATCTAGTTTCGTAAGTACGATACCTGTTACATTAGTAACTTCTTTAAATGATTTCGCTTGTGACAATGCGTTTTGACCTGTAGTTGCATCTAAGCACAATAATACTTCATGAGGTGCTTCTGGGACAGCGCGTCCTATGACACGTTTCACTTTTTCTAATTCATTCATTAAATTAGATTTGTTTTGTAAACGTCCTGCTGTATCACAAATAAGAATATCTACATCCTTACTTTTCGCAGCATTTATTGCGTCATACATTACTGCAGCTGGATCTGAACCTTCACTCTGGCTCATTACTTCAACTCCAACACGCTCTCCCCAAACTTTAAGTTGTTGGATCGCGCCCGCTCTGAACGTATCCCCTGCCGCTAACATTACTTTCTTACCTTCTGCTTGGTAACGGTGGGCTAATTTACCAATTGTTGTTGTTTTACCAACACCATTAACACCTACCATCAATATGACATTAAGACCTTCATTTTCTATATTCATCACTTCTGAATTATCATCATTTTGGTGATAAATTTCTACTATTTTTTCTACTATAACTTCACGCAAATCTTCTGTTTCTGAAATATTACGACGTTGAGCTTCTTCACGCAATTCTTCAACTAATTGCATTACCGTGTTAAATCCAACATCAGCTGTAATAAGCATTTCTTCTAAAGCTTCGAAGAATTCTTCATCAACTTTACGATAACGTGCAATTAAATTGTTAAGTTGAGCTTGGAAGTTTTCACGAGATTTTTCTAATCCTGCTCTGAATTTCGCACCTAATTGTTGTGCTTCGATTTCTTCAAAGTCTTCTATAGATATTAAGCCATCATCATCAAAATCTGCTTCTTTTAATTTTTTTGGCTTTTTGGCTGGTTGTTCATCTTGAGACTCATCTATCTCTTTTTGAGGGTCCTCAGGTAATTGCTCTAGGTCTTCTTGTTGCTTTGGTTCTTCTGAGGTACTGGAAAATTTATCCTTTAATCGTTTGAAAAAGCTCATGCTTGTTCCTCCTTAATAACTTCATCAATCGTATTTAAATTAACACTCACTAATTTGGATACACCAGATTCTTGCATTGTTACACCATATAATCGGTCTGAAAATTCCATCGTCCCTTTGCGGTGAGTAATCACAATAAATTGTGTTTGATCTGATAAAGATTTAAGATATTGTGCATACCTAATAACATTTGCTTCATCCAATGCAGCTTCTACTTCATCTAATATAACAAATGGTGCTGATCTTACTTTTAATATTGCAAATAATAGAGCAATTGCACTTAGTGCACGTTCTCCACCACTTAATAAAGACAAGTGTTGCAACTTTTTGCCTGGAGGTTGAACAATGATGTCTACTCCTGCAGTTAAGTAATCGTCATCCGTTAAACGTAATTCTGCTTGTCCACCACCAAAAAGTGATTTAAACACTTCAGCAAAATGACCTTGTACAGCATGGAAAGTCTCTTTAAAACGGTCTTTTACTTCTTGATCCATTTCTTCTATAAGTTGTTCTAATGTTGCTTTAGCTGCCCTTAAATCAGCACGCTGCTCATCTAAAAATGTATAACGTTCGTTGACTTCTTCAAATTGTTCAATCGCATTTAAATTAACATGCCCTAATTCTTCAATAGACATTTTTGTTAACTTGACTTTTTTACGCAATGCTTCAATATCCTCATCTAATTCGTATAACTCACTCGCACGTTCATAAGTCATATGATAAGTATCATTCAAGTGATTGATTGCATAATTTATCAGTACATCTAAACGTGATTGCTCAGATTTAATGTCTTGGTAGCGATTTTCAATAGATAGAATATCTTGATTTGCTTCTTGTAACATTTGCTCTGTTTCTTCAATTTTATCATTTAATTCTAATCTACGCGATTTCACTTCTTCGATGTCTTGTGATAATTGAGCTTTAGCATTTTTACTTTGCTCAATATTACTTTGAATTGTGTCAAAAGCTTTTTCACCAGTCATTTCATCAGAATTAAATAACTTTATTTGATCATCTAATTTTTCCTGTTGACTAGCAACTGATGAGAGTTGTTTAGTAATTCTTGTGTAACTTTGCTTTTGTGCGTTTAATCTTTCTTTCACTACTGCTAAATCCGACTGCTTTTGGTGTAACTGTTGTTGGATTTGTGTTGTACTTTCTTTACCTTCTTTAGATAATTTTGTATAAAGATCAATATCTTCTTCTAATTTTTGTAATTGAGCTTTAATTTCAGCTAATTTTTGTTTTTTATCATTTAAGGTTTTCTTGCTTGTTGTACTTTGATATCCGTCATTTTTTTCAAATTCAAATTCTTCATGTTCATCTTTTAAATGTGCTTCACTTTTACGTAGTCTATCCAATTCTAACTCATAATCATGAAGTTTTTGTTTCACTGAATTATAAATTTGACTTGTTTCGAAGTACTTTTCACTAATATGATCCGCTTTTTCTTTAATTTCTTGGAATTGCTTTTCAAATTGAACAGTTTGCTTTTGATAATCTTCTAATTGTGCACGCATTTTAGCAAGTTCATCTTTTTGAGCTAAAATACTTTTCGATTTCCGTTCACCTCCACCGGTCATAGAACCACCAGGGTTAACTATGTCACCATCTAATGTAACAATCCGTGTACGGTATCTAATTTTTCGAGCTAGTTCGTTAGCATTTTTTAACTCATCAACAACAATTGTATTACCTAATAAATTTTGTACGACATTTTGATAATCCGCTTCAACTTGGATTGCTTGGGAGGCAATATTAACGAAACCTTCCGCTTCTTGAGCTGTTGCCAATATATCACTAGCGGTTTGACGCGGCTGAATAACATTTAATGGTAAGAATGTTGCTCTACCTAAACCATGTTGTTTAAGGTATTGAATCGCTTGTCGTCCATCTTTTTCAGAATCAACAATAACATGTTGTAAAGAGGCGCCTAAAGCTGTTTCAATGGCTTTAGTCAAACCTGAAGGTACTTGGATAACTTCTGCTACCGCACCTCGAATCCCTGTTAACTGATTATTTTTTGCTTTTAATATATGTTTAACTCCATTAAAAAAATAGCTATATTCTTCTTGCTGTGTCGCAGCACTATCTATACGAGATTTGAGTTTTTCATTAAACCGATAAGCCTGATGTAATTTCTCTTCATATTCACTACGTTGTTGTTTAAGTTCTGTTAATTTGTGTTCATACTCATTAAGTTGCTGCTCTGCTTTTTTTAAATCTTTCTGTGCTGTTGTACTATTTTTTTCAACTTCGTTAATATCATGTTGAATTTGTTTCAATTGTTCAAATGCTTCAATTAGTCTTGAATCTAAGCGTGATTGTTTAGATTCGTTCTCTTGTATAGTATGCTCTAAAAAGCGTATGTCATTATTCACATCTGATTGTTCAGACATCAACTGATAATACTCATCTTTAATTCCTTCTAGCTTTTCATCGTGTTGATCATCCGTTACATAAAGTTGAGATTCAAAATGTTGTATTTTTTCGTTTAATTCTTTTTGTTGTGATTTGAGTCGGTCTATCTCTGCTTGTGTATCAACTTTCTCTTGCTTTAATGTAGCAGTTTGATTCAAGAGACTTTCTTGTTCCTCTTCAAACCTTGCGTTTGTTTTAGATTGGTTCTTTTTACGTTCTTCTAATACATTTAATTGACCTGTATATTTTTCAACTTCTTCTGTAGCTTTAACGAGCTGATAATTTAAAGTTTCGATGCGTTCATCTAATTGTTTTCTTTCAGCTTTAAACTTATTAAGTGATTGTGTATGTTGTACTTTTTCGCCGTCTTTTGTTGATTGTTGACTTTTTAAATAATTTAACTTTTCATCTAGCTCATGGATGTTATTGTTATATTGTTCAATATCGTAGACCGTTACTAGCACGTCACTCTTTTCCATTTCCTTTGAAAGGTGTTTATATTCTTTGGCAATTGCAGCCTCTTCTCGTAACGGTTCAACTCGACCCTCTAAGTCATATAAAATGTCTTCTACTCGTGAAAGATTATCTTCAGTTTGATCTAATTTTTGTACTGAAGTCGCTTTTCTCTTTTTATATTTCAACACTCCTGCAGACTCTTCTAAAATTTGTCTTCTGTCGATGGGCTTTGCATTTAAAATTTCATCTACACGACCTTGTGATATAATACTAAACGCTTCTTTTCCTAAACCTGAATCTAAGAATAAGTCCAGGATATCTTTTAATCTTGCTCTATCATTGTTCAGGTAGTATTCACTTTCGCCACTTCTGTACAAACGACGAGTCACTGTTAATTCAGTAGCTTCCACCTGTAACTTGCCTGCACTATTATCTAACTTTAATTTTACTTCTGCATAATTCTGAGCTTTACGATGTTCTGCACCTGAAAAAATAATATCTTCCATTTTTGTACCACGTAAAGATTTAGCTGATTGCTCACCTAACACCCATTTTATTGCATCAGTGATATTACTTTTCCCACTACCGTTTGGTCCAACTATTGCTGTTACTCCTTCATCAAACTGAACGTTTGTATGCTCAGCAAAAGATTTAAAACCAAAGGCATCTATAGATTTTAAATAAACCATGCTATTCTCCTTCAAGGTGTTCCTTCTCTTATATCAATTTAGAAACACTTTTACATTAACCTTTAAGCTTATGCATTACTTAATAAACAATATTTTTAGAATTAACCCTATCAATATAATACTTATTATAAAAATGCATTTGCTATATTCACTTATTTTTCAATTTTTTGTATGCTTGTTCAGCAGCTTTTTGTTCTGATTCTTTTTTAGTCTTTCCTTTACCCTCTGCTACGGCTTTATCTTCTAAAATAACTTCAGAAGTAAACAATCGATGATGTGCTGGTCCTTCTTCATTGATGAGTCGATAAGTCACATCGCCTTGGTTTTGTCTGTGCACAAACTCTTGAAATTGTGTTTTGAAATCTACAACCCCATCTAATTCATCATCTTCTACATAAGGGAATATAATCTTCTCAGAGAATTTCCATACTGCCTCTACGCCTTGATCTAAATATAGCGCACCTACAAATGCTTCAAAAGCATCCGAAACTAGTGAAGGGCGAGTTCTACCTCCTGTTTTTTCTTCACCTTTTCCTAATAAAATTAATTCATTCAATTGAATTTTTTTCGCAAATATTACAAGTGATGGCTCACATACAATTGTTGCACGCATTTTTGTTAAATTACCTTCAGGCAATTCTGGATATTTATCAAATAAATAGCGTGAAACCGTCAATTCTAATACCGCATCTCCTAAAAATTCTAATCTTTCATTATGATCTAAGCGATCCATATTAAAATCATTTATAAAACTAGAATGCGAAAATGCCTGTTGATATAAATCGACTTGATTAAAATTCAAATCTAATTCTTGCATTTTTTTGGCAAACTTTTTTTGGAATGCTTGAACCATTTCTTTCTTTTTATGATTGGTCAATCTCTTTCCTCCTCAGATAAAAACAACTAGATGCTAAAAATACTGTATACGCTTTTATTCTACGTGAAAGTTCAATAAAACTAAAGAAAAAACTGTTTCTCATATATAAGTTTGTAACGCTTTACAACTAGTGTGTAATCAATTCGTGTTAACATTTAACTAAATAATCTATGATTTAAATACAGATGTTTTTCAAACAAAAAAATCTGAGCCGTTTTTAATACGACTCAGATATTTGCTTATTATTTTTGAATACTATTGATAAAGTTAACCGCGTCACCAACTGTGTTGATTTTTTCAGCTTCTTCATCTGGAATTTCAGTGCCAAATTCGTCTTCTAATTCCATTACTAATTCAGCGATATCTAGTGAGTCAGCGCCTAAATCATCTTTAAAAGATGCATCTTTAGTAACTTTTTCAGCGTCAACACCTAAACGGTCAACAATAATATCTTTTACTTTGTCAAAGTTTTCCACGTCGATTCACCTCCTTTTAAAAGTCTACTTACAGACTTTTATATTTTCCCATTTTATCAATTGAAATACAAGTAGTAATTCATAGTATTACTCTAGAAATACTATTATCATGTTCAAATGAACAACGATTTGTGAACAATTGAATAGCTCATAGGTTACATATACATGCCACCATTGACATGGATTGTTTGACCTGTAATATATTTAGCTTTTTCAGAAGCTAAAAATGCTACAGTATGAGCAATATCAGAATCTTCACCAAATTCAGCTAATGGGATTTGTTCTAACATTTGTGCTTTAAGTTCGTCACTTAAAGCATCTGTCATATCTGAAACGATAAACCCTGGCGCAACAGCATTAACAGTAATGTGTCTAGATGCTAATTCTTTTGCAGCTGACTTAGTTAATCCGATAACACCTGCTTTTGTCGCGACATAGTTAGCTTGACCTGGATTACCAACTGCACCAACAACGCTCGATAAATTAATGATAGAGCCGCCTTTTTGTCTTAACATTTGTGGTGTTACTTTTTGTATACAATTAAAGACACCTTTTAAGTTTGTATCAATTACATCATCCCACTCTTGCTCTTTCATTCTCATCAATAAATTATCACGTGTAATACCTGCATTATTTACAAGTACATCTACTGAGCCAAATTGACTAACTACTTCTTTAATCATCGCTTTGACTTCATCGCCATTTGCTACATTTGCTTGAATAGCAAAACTTTCAACACCTTTAGCTTTGATTTCTTCTACGACAGCATCAGCTTTTTCTTTATTACCGGCATAATTTACTGCGATATTATAACCTTCTTCTGCTAATTGGATAGCAATACTGCGTCCAATACCTCTTGATGCTCCTGTTACTAACGCGCTTTTAGTCATTTTCATTCCAACCTTTCACATCTTCTAGTGTTTGAATTGAAGTTACTTTTACATCTCTGTTAATTTTCTTAATTAAACCTGATAGTACTTTGCCAGGGCCAATTTCAATAAAGTGATCCACACCTTGTTCAATTAACCACTGCGTTGAATCTATGAATTGAACAGGTGAATATAATTGTTCTATCATATTTGCTTTAATGACGTTTGCATCAGTTTCACCTTTGGCATGTACATTTTGTACCACAGGAAATTGAGCATCTTGCCATTCGAACTGATCAATAAATGATGCAAAATCGTCTTTGATTACTTGCATCATAGATGAATGGAACGGGCCTGATACTGCTAATGGTAATACGCGTTTAGCCCCTAATGATTTACCTTCAGCTACTAATTGATCAATTAACGTTTTGTGACCTGAAACAACGATTTGTCCAGGAGAATTGATATTTGCTGGTTCAACAATTTCCTCTTCAGTTAATAATTGCTTACATATTGCATCAACTTCCTCGTAGTCCAAGCCTAATACAGCTGCCATGCTTCCCACACCATTTGGGAAAGCTTCAGCCATAAGTTGACCGCGTTTTCTTACAATCTTTACTGCGTCTTCAAATTTCAACACTTTACTAGCGACTAAACTCGCATACTCGCCCAAGCTATGCCCCATTGTGTAATCTGCATTCAAATCATTTAACGCATTTAATAAAGCGATGCTATGGGTTAATAAAGCGGGTTGTGTATTTTCAGTTTGGCCAAGTTTTTCTTCGCTATCTGTAAACATTGTTTCTAAGATATCAAAATCTAAAGCTTGTTGTGCTTGATTTAGAATTGATGTTGCTACTTCGTCATGTTCATATAAATCATTTGCCATACCAACTTTTTGTGAGCCTTGGCCTGGAAATATAATCGCTGTTTTACTCATCTTGTGTTCCCACCGTTTCTTTCATAGTTTCAACAATTTTTTGTTCACCGGCAATTTTCGCCTGACGAATTGCTGAATAAAATGCTTTAGCACTAGAACTACCATGCGCTTTTACAACTGTGCCGTTCAGTCCTAATAATACAGATCCACCATACTCAGCATAATCCATTTTCGTCATTAATCCTTTTAGGTCTTTTTTTAAAATTAGTGCTGCAACTTTATTTTTCAAGCTGCTTAAAAGTGTTGACTTAAACATTTTGCCCATCGCTTTAGCTACACCTTCTAAATTTTTCAAAATCATATTACCAGTATAGCCATCAGTCACTACAACATCTGCGGTGTCATTCATCAACCCTTTAGCTTCCACATTACCTGTAAAATGAAAGTCATTTTGCGTTTCCATCAAATGATAAGCTTTCTTAGTCAATGTATTACCTTTGGCAGCTTCAGTACCAATATTCAATAAACTTACTGAAGGTTGTGAAATACCTCTAATCTTTTGTGCGTAAATATTACCAAGTTGAGCATATTGTAATAAATGTTCTGCCTTTGCTTCTGCATTTGCACCAACATCCATAAATACAAAACCTTTACCCGAAACTGTTGGCAACGTCACAACTAATGCCGGACGCTCTACACCTTTGATACGACCGACTATAAATAACCCAGCAGACATTAGAGCACCAGTATTCCCTGCTGAAACACATCCATCTGCTTCTCCAGATTTTACTGCTTCTGCCATACGAACCATTGAGCTATCTTTTTTACGCTTAATTGCTCGGACAGGTTCGTCATTCATAGTTATAGATTCTGTACAATGACGTACTTCTACACGGTCATGTTTGAGTGTACATTTCGACTCATCACCAAATAAAATGATTTCTAAGTCTTCAAATTTGTTAACCGCCATTTCAACAGCTTCCAAAACGATTTCAGGTGCGTCATCTCCACCCATCATATCAATCGCTAATTTAACCATTTTGTTCATCCTCACTTGTATAATACATTTTAAATGTCCCTTTAAAAACAACCGTATCTTTAACATACGATTCAACTTTTATAATATAAAATTTATTTGTAATTTCAATGGTTTGCGCATTTGCGCGTACCGTTTCGTTCAATTTCACTGGTTTTGTAAATGCAACATTACTTTCACTTGTCAATACGACTGGTTTATGTATAAGCGCTACACATAAAGAGTTTGCTTGAGCAAATAGAACGTGGCCTCTTGCAATTTTATTTTTTGTAAAAACAGAATCTTCATCAATATTAATAATTGAAGTAGCATATTGATCAGGTTCTACATTGATCACGTCACCTATGATTTCATTACCTTCAATAGAACGAATACTTTCATAGTTCTTCCTAGCTACAGATTTAATTCGCGTTCTTAACTCAGGAATATTTAAGTGTGTACGATCCAACCTTATTGTTTGGATGCTTACTGAAAACAAATTACTTAAATCTAAATCTGTAATAAACGGATTTTTAGCTATCTCATTTTTTATTGCATCGCGCCGTTCTTGTTTTTTTAATTTCATCGCATTCAAACTCCCATGTTTTTAGTACCAAGTCTTAAACACTCCTAACATATCATAACACTTTCCTTTTCAATTGCTCAACAAAAAACATACGTTAAGTTTGAATTTAGTAACTTTTAAGTAAATATACTTTATTATACCTAGACCAGAGTAATTTTTCAGCTAGTAAACAATGAAAATTCATCATTCCTTAACTTCTCTGAGCTTATTTTAAAAATAAGCTTACTGGAACCACTTTGAATTGTACAACGACGAAATAGTTAACAGCATTATTTAAATGTTTATATATAATAAATTTTAGTACAGGTTATATATAATTTGTATTTGTTTATTTTAAATAAAAAATTATTTTCGATATTTCCTATTGAATTAATTATGAACTATACGTATAATTTTAAATAATTTGAAATTTCAAATATATTTAAAATAATCAGAAATTTATTTTTATACCATTCATTTCTAGGAGGATATTATGAGGAAAATTTTTTCTACCACGTTACTAGCTAGTTCAATATTAGCTATTACATCTGGTAACGTTCATGCTGAGGAAAGTAATAGTGTACAACCTGAAAGTTTTAAAAAAGCTGATAATTCAACTATTCAAAATGAGACGGATGTAAAACAATATTTAAATCAACATGCACAAGATTTAGTTAAAGATACAAGTAAAACTAAAAATGAAGCTTTTAATAAAAATGCTTTTAAACAATATGAAGTAGCAAAGAAAAACACAGATAAAACTGGTGTGACACACTATACATTAAAGGCTAAAATAAATGACGTCACTTCTAGTGATAGTACACTTAAGGTCCATGTAAACAAAAATGGTGACGTAAAATTGATAAATGGTAGTATCGACAAACCATACATAAATTTAAAAAATTCAAATGAAATAACTTCTGCTCAAGCTGAACAAAACGCATTTAAGTCCATTGGTAAATCAAAGGAAGAAGTTAAAAATATCAAAGGTTATGATATCGTCAGTAAAAACAATTTGGATATAAATAGTGATAAACAAAAACTCGTTTATAATATTGAATTAAATTATGTTTCTCCTAAGGTAGCACATTGGAAGATTCAAGTTGATGCTACAACAGGTAAAATCATAAAAAAACAAAACACACTTCAAAAAGCTACAACTGAAGGAAAAGGTACTGGTGTGAATGGAGATGTAAAATCACCACTTAACTTAACTCAATCACAAAATCAATACACACTACATGATACGTCACAAAACGCAACAATTGACACCCAAACTGCCAATAACACGACAAACACTATGTCGCCAATTACTAATGATAATACAAATTTCAATAAAAAATCTCAACGAGCTGGTGTTGATGCACATTATTATGCTAAAGAAGTTTATGATTATTATTTAGATACATTTGACAGAGACAGCTATGATGATAATGGTGGCGCTATTAATTCTATTGTTAATTACGATAAGAATTTTAATAATGCTGCATGGACTGGCCAATATATGATATACGGTGATGGCGACGGCCAAACCTTTAAAGAACTGTCAGGCGCTAGTGATATCGTGGCTCATGAACTAACACACGCAGTAACTGAGCGTACTGCCGGCTTAGAATATAGCTATCAATCAGGAGCATTAAACGAATCATTCTCTGATGTATTTGGTTATTTTGTAGATCCAGATAATTGGTTAATGGGCGAGGATGTTTATACGCCTGACCAAGATGGCGATGCTCTAAGAAGTTTAAAGAACCCTGAAGAATACAATCAACCTGCACACATGGATCAATACCAAAAAGGTAGCGAAGATAATGGCGGTGTTCATACTAATAGTGGTATACCAAATAAGGCTGCTTATCTAACAATCACAGACATCGGTAAAGACAAAGCAGAACAAATTTATTATCTTGCCCTCACCGAATACTTAACACCAAATGCTCAATTTACAGATGCTAAAACAGCACTTACTGTTGCTGCAGATAAATTATATGGCAATAATAGTGAAGAAGCTAAAGCAATTGAAAAAGCATGGGACGATGTTGGTGTGAAATAGCTAAAAAATAGTTATCACTAGTAACATCAGAAACTACATGATTATGCGAACGTTTTAAAACCAAATTCAAAACCAACATATAAATTTCAACATTATGTTAGGATAAAAAACAAGGCACTTACCTGTAAAACAATGACAAAGTCATATTATTTTACAGGTAAGTGCCTTAATTTTACCAACTATTAATCAAAACTCATATACAGCAGATTCTTCTCAATAAATGATCTCAAAGTTTGATATTGTGACTCAAAAAATATTCCTGTTTGAATCAATTCTGCCGCTTCATCTCTAGCAACTTCTAACATTTTATAGTCTTCGACGACATTTGCGACTAAGAAATCTGGCAAACCACTTTGTTTTACGCCGAAGAAATCTCCGGGACCTCTCATTTCAAGATCTCGTTCACTGAGTTCAAAACCATCTGTTGTTTGTGTCATAATATTCATGCGTTCTATGCCCGTTTCTGTTTTTGGCGAAGCAATTAGTACACAATGACTTTGATGCTCACTTCTACCCACACGCCCCCTCAACTGGTGTAATGTAGATAATCCAAAACGGTCGGCATCATATATCATCATAAATGTAGCATTTGGTACATTAACCCCTACCTCGACTACGGTTGTTGAAACTAAAATATCTATTTCATGATTACTGAATTTTTGCATAACCTCATCTTTTTCAACAGAATGCATTTTACCATGTAATAATCCCACTTTGTCACTACCATAATAAGCTTGTAATGATTCATATAATTCAACCACATTTTGGACATCTTCTAAATGCTCAGAGCTTTCAATAAACGGACATATGACATAGGCTTGACGGCCTTTCTTTAATTCAGTTGTCATTTGATTCAAAACACTCTCATATGCTTCATGTTTTGACCATGAAGTAATAATTGGTTTCCTACCTTTTGGCAACTGTTTAATTGATGAAACATCCATTTCACCAAATACAGAAATAGCTAAAGTTCTAGGAATTGGCGTGGCTGTCATAAATAGTACATTTGTCATAGCGCCTTTTTCTCTAAGCAGTTGTCGTTGGTTCACACCAAAACGATGTTGTTCATCAGTAATAACAAGTCCAACATTATTAAATTTCACATCATCCTGAATCAATGCGTGTGTTCCAATCAAACAATCAATTTCATTATTATTTAATTGATCTAATAATAATTGCCTTTTTTTACCTTTAACTGACCCGGTTAATAACGCGACATTCATCCTGTCGCCAAATATATCCACTAAACTTTCAGCATGCTGTTCTGCTAAAATTTCAGTTGGTACCATTAATGCCGATTGAAAACCAGCAGTTTTAAGGGCGTACATGCAGATAGCTGCAACAACAGTTTTCCCAGAGCCCACATCACCTTGGAGTAAACGATGCATACGTATTGGAGCCTTCAAATCACGAAAGATTTCATTAACGCTATGTTTCTGTGCATCAGTGAGTTCAAAAGGTAAACTATCTATAAAATGTTTAACTAAATTGATATCATAATCAACTTCAATAGCTTCATCCGAAGTTTTTTCAAGCCTATTCAACCATTGCATTCTTAGTTCAAACATAAACAACTCTGTAAATGCATACGTTCTGCGTGCTTTTAGTAATGAAGCTTTATCAGTTGCAAAATGAAGTGCTTTAATTGTATTTTCTAATGATTCTAGTTTATATTTTTCTCTTAATTCTGCTGATAACCATTCATGTATAGTTACTTGATCTAATACTTGACGTATCATATCTCTTAGTGGTTTTTGCTTAATACCCTCTTTAATGCGATACACAGGTTCGAATTGGGCGGACTCTGTAACCTGTTGATTGAAAAACATTCTATTTCCATTAATTTCTTGCTTTCTTCTATCCCATTTACCTTTGACCGTAACCGTCCCATGTAGTTCAATTTTCTTTTTCAAATAAGGCTGATTGAAAAAAGTACACTTTACTGCAATATTATTGACCATTATATGTACTGTTAACTTAGATTTATTACGACCAAAAAAAGCGACAGTCGGTGTAGAATATACTTCGCCTACCACTGTCACTGTCGCTTGGTCTTCTGCTTCATTTAAGTCAATTACAGTATTATCTTCGTAACGTGTCGGTAGATATAAGATTAAATCTTCAACGGTATAAATATTTAATTCATTTAACACCGCTAAACGTTTAGGTCCTAAACCTTTAATTTGAGATAACGGAAATGGGCTTTCTATTAAATTGACTTTTGACATTATTAATCACCAAATATTTCTTGTTTTAGACGCTGACCTGTAGGCGTACCAGCTAAACCTCCACGACCAGTTTCACGCAAAGCAGATGGCATCGTTTGGCCAATCTTATACATTGCTTCAATCACTTCATCTGTCGGTATTCTAGATGTCACACCTGCCAACGCCATGTCCGCAGATACGATTGCATTAGAAGCGCCTGCAGCATTTCTTTTTACACAAGGAACTTCTACTAAACCAGCAACTGGATCACATACTAAACCTAGCATATTTTTCAAACAAATTGCAAAGGCTTCAGCTGATTGTTGCGGCGTGCCTCCAGCAAGTTCAACTGTTGCACCTGCAGCCATAGCAGCTGCCGAGCCTACCTCAGCTTGACAACCACCAGCTGCACCTGAAATTGACGCATTGTTAGCTACAACGAAACCAAACGCACCTGAAGTTAATAAAAAGTTAAGCATATCTTTACGTGTAGGTTCAAGTCTAGGTTTTAAGCCAAACAATACACCTGGCACTACACCAGCTGATCCTGCAGTCGGTGTTGCACAAATTTTTCCCATAGCCGCGTTGACTTCATTTGTTGCAACTGCTTTACTAACTGCATCTAATAACGTTGCGCCCGATAATGATTTCCCAGTTTTTAGATATTCTTTAATTAATACAGCATCTCCACCAGTTAATCCTGTCGTTGATGTTACTCCCGCTAGTCCTTCATCCAATGCATTTTCCATTGTTTGTAAATTTTTATCCATATGTGCATACACATCAGCTTCAGATAATCCTGTCACTTCCATCTCTTGTTCTAACATGATTTCATGAATTTTCTTATTTTGTGCTTCACACATCTCTATTAATTCTTTCACGCTTTTAAACATGCAATACCTCCGTTAGGCGTCTCCCATGAGTGAAACCGTCACTACACCATCGACGTTTTTAATTTTCTCTATAATATCTTTGTTTACAGCATCGTCCAACTCACAAGTCATTAACGCTTGATCGCCTTTTTCTTTTCTCGATACTTGCATACTTCCCACATTAATACTTGAATCTCCTAAAATATTAGCTACTTTACCAATCGTACCAAATGTATCCTTGTGGAAGACAAGTAATGCTGGGTAATTTCCACTAATCGCAATATTAAAGCCATTAATTGCAACAACTTCAATTTTACCGCCACCGATAGATACACCTTCCACCGAAATCTCCTTTTCAGCGTTACGCATATTTATAATAGCTGTATTGGGATGCGATCTCTCCTCAGCCATTTCTATAAAATTAACTTTCATTCCTGCACTTTCTGCTGCTTCTAAACTCGTTTGAATTCTATCATCGTCAGTATCATAGCCTAATAAACCACCTACAAGTGCAACATCTGTGCCATGACCTTTATATGTTTCCATAAATGAACCATATAAATAAATATCAACTTGACTTGGTAATTGGTTAAATAAATCTCTAGCTACCAAACCAATTCTTACTGCCCCCGCTGTATGAGACGATGAAGGGCCTACCATTGTTGGACCAATTATATCGAAAACTGTTTTATATTTCATAATTATACCCCACTCTTGTTTTTAATGTTTCTAAAGTGTTGCGCTTACATTCTCAAACATCTAGTTCATTATAACAAGTTCATTAAACATTATAAACCAAAACTGGTTGCATTGTTCTTTTTTAATTTAAAATATAATTGACCACAATTCATATAAATTTGCACAATTATACTAAATTACTACATAAAAACGAGAGCAAGATAGAAATCAAAACTAAATTCGATTTCTTATTCTCGCTCTCATAACATCAGAATATTTAATAAACATTCTATAGTAGAAACTGTATTCAAACCATTGTTTGACAACATAACCAATTTAAAACGATACTTAAATTTCAATCACATATATATCAATGCGTTTAAATCGATGATTATCCAGCAATCATTCTACTGAAAATAAATATTGATATACAGGTTGCTGACCATCATGTTGATCTAGCTCAATATCTGGATAAGTTTCTTCTACCCATGCTTCTACTTCGGCAGTAACAGTCTCATTTGCATCTTCCCCAACAATCATAGTTATGATTTCACTATCTTCTTCAATCATTTGCGAAAGCAAACTCTTAACTGTATCAAACTCATTGTCTTCACTAGTAACAATTTTATCTTCTACTAAGCCCATAAATGCGCCTTTTTTAATTTCAACGCCATCTATTTTAGTATCTCTAACAGCATAAGTAACTGAACCAGAATTAACTGCTTCTAATGATTCAATCATACGAGATTTATTATCAGCAAGTGAATCAGACGTATCATAGTTAAATAATGCAGCAATACCTTGAGGAATAGATTTTGTTGGGATAACAATAGCTTCTGCTTCAACAATATCAGCTGCTTGTTCACTAGCCATAAGGATATTTTTATTGTTTGGTAAAATAATTGCACGTTTACATTGTGATTGTTCAATCATTTTCACTATGTCTTCCGTCGATGGGTTCATAGTTTGGCCACCACTAATCATATGTGTTGCGCCCATTGATTTAAATAACTCAGAGACACCATTACCCATTGATATAGCAATTACAGCAGTTTCGACAGTTTCATTTTCATCACTTTGAGGTACAGGTTGATTGTTTTGCTCTTTTTTCACAACTTCTCTGTGTTGTTCACGCATATTTTCTACTTTTAATTTAATTAATTCACCATATTGTTGACCAAAATTAAATACATCACCTGGCTTTTCAGTATGTACGTGTACTTTAACTATTTCTTCATCATTAATCACTAATAAAGAATCACCAAATGCGCTCATATCTTCTCTAAATTCTTGTTCATCGAAAGTTTTTTTATTTTTACCAAAACGAACCATCATTTCGGTACAATAACCATATTCAATGTCTTCGGTATTAATTACACCATGAAAATCATGTGCTTCACTTACCAATGAATCTTTATCTAATTTTGATGATTGTGCGGATACTTTTTCTCCTTTTAACGCTTTTAGGAAGCCTTCGTAAACCACTACTAAACCTTTACCACCACTATCAACAACTCCTACTTCTTTTAAAACTGGTAATAAATTGGGTGTGTTTTCAAGTGAGATTTCTGCTTGCTCTAAAATATAAGTCATCAACTCAATACAATCTTCAGTTTCTTTAGCTTTACGCATTGCAGCATCTCCTGCATCTCTAGCTACTGTTAAGATTGTACCTTCTACTGGTTTCATAATTGCTTTATATGCTGTATCTACACCAGCTTTAAAACTTTCAGCAAATTGTTGGGCATTGATTTCGTCATTGTCTTCTAAATTTTTACTAAAACCTCTAAATAGTTGAGAAAGTATTACACCAGAGTTACCTCTTGCGCCCATCAATAAACCTTTAGAATATGTTTTACCTAGCTCACCTATATGTTGTGATAAATTCTCTTCTACTGCTTCTCTACCAGATGTCATAGTCAAGTTCATATTAGTTCCTGTATCTCCATCAGGTACTGGGTATACATTTAATGAATCGACTAAATCTGCATGATTTGATAAATTTTGTGCCCCTTGTATAATCATTTCGGCAAATAATTTACCATTTATTTTGCTAACCATTGCGTAATGTCCTCCTAGTTCTTCGTGCCATTATTGACGCGCACACCTTGTACAAATATATTTATTGAGTTTACTTTTACTTTTAATGTTTGTTCTAATGTATATTTCACAGTTGATTGCACATTACTTGCAACTTCTGATATTTTTGTCCCGAAGCTAACAATTGTATACATATCAACATCAATCACTCCATTGTCTTCTCTTACAACAATGCCTTTAGAATAATTTTCATGCCCTAATATTTCGGCAATACCGTCTCTTACTTGTTGTCTAGAAGCCATGCCTACAATTCCATAACATTCTACTGCTTTACTGCCCACCACTGATGCTATTACTTCGTTTGAAATATCTATGCTACCATAATCATTTGTGATTTCTAACGTCATAAAATTGCCTCCTAAAGTTTATGGTTCTGAAACTAACTGTAAATAAACAATTATTTAAGATGAGTTTAATAATAAAATACTATATTTATCCACAGTTTACAATTATATCATAATTTAGTTTTAACAAAAGGAGAAGTCATATAAATCAGAAAAATTTCTCATTATATTGCTATATTTTTCTATTTATGGTACATTATTCAGGTATGTAGTAGATACGTGTATTTATATTTATTAAAGGAGGTACTTTCATGGGCAAACAATGTTTCGTAACAGGTCGTAAAGCTTCAACTGGAAACAATCGTTCACACGCTTTAAATTCTTCTAAAAGAAGATGGAATGCTAACCTTCAAAAAGTTAGAATTCTTGTAGACGGAAAACCTAAAAAAGTTTGGGTTTCTGCACGTGCTTTAAAATCTGGTAAAGTAACTAGAGTTTAATAAATATAATGCACGAAAAAACCAATCCTTATGTGGAGGATTGGTTTTTTTTGAACAATTTTTTCAACTCATGACGATTGATATTAATCTCTACTCCGTATCATTAATACGTCCCCTTTAATCAACTCAACTTCTCCGTGTGAGGATTCAATCTCATTAGAAATAGTTAACGTTGATCCCTGTTTAAGCGTCTCTTTATAAAGGTTATATTTAAAATACTTTAATGTGATGATTGTTGGATACGAAACAGGAATAAATGAAATATATGGGTAAAAGTCATTCACTTCAATATGAAATAATCCCCGTTTTAAAAGTTGAACTTCATTTGATTGATCAATCAATTTTATAACTATACCATTTTCTACATATTCGGGTTTCTCCAAGATTTGTAAAGCTCCCAAAAAATGATCTAATCTACCACCTGTAGCACCAAACACGTGTATTTCCTTATACCCACTCTGTACCGCTTGATCTATCCCTAATGCTAAATCTGTATCATCTTTTTCTGAATTATAGGGATTTATTTCAATTTGTTGCTCTATAAATAATTTTTCTTCTTGTGTAATTGAATCAAAATCACCAACTGCAAATTGCGGTGTGATACCGGATTCCAACAAAATTAATGTACCTCTATCTATGCCAATCCAATCGGCATCAGCACTATCAACCAGTATATCTTTAGGTAAATTTCGATTACCACATAATAAATTGGCTTTCATTAACGTCAACCTTTCAATGTTTTAGTAACTGACTTATAATCATTTTGTTTGAAGAAGTATGACCCAGCAACTAACATATTTGCGCCATGCTCAATCACGGTTTGGACTGTCTTATCATTAATACCACCATCAACTTCTATATTAAAATCTAAATTCAACCTTTGTTTAACTTCAGATAGCTGATCTAGTTTATCAACTGTATCTATAATAAATGATTGTCCCCCAAAACCAGGATTCACAGTCATCACTAATACATAATCTATCACTTTTATAATAGGTAGAATTGCATCTACTGGTGTTCCTGGGTTTATCACCACACCAGCCTTTACATTTGCGTTCTTAATTTGTTCTATCACGCGATGAATATGTGGTGTAGCCTCTACATGAACTGAAATCATGTCTGCTCCATGTGCCGCAAAAAGTTCTACATACTTTTCTGGTTCTTCAATCATTAAATGTACATCAATAGGTAAATCTGTTCCCGCTCTAACTGCATCTAAAATTGGAATACCAATTGAAATATTGGGCACAAATTGACCATCCATAACATCAAAATGTACACCATCTACTCCAGCTTCCTCTAAAGCCTTTAATTCCTGTTGTAAATTTAAAAAATCTGCTGATAATAAAGATGGATAAAGTTTTGCCAATTAATATCTTTCCTTTCTATTTGCAATCTCATTAAATAGTTGAACATAATGATCATATCTAAATTGAGTAATATCGCCTTGTTCTACTTTAAATTTGACATTACACTTAGGTTCATTAATATGATTACAATCTCTGAATTTACATGACTCACCATACTCATGAATTTCCATAAAATAATTTTTCAGTTCGTCTTTTTGAATATGGTCAAAATCTAATGCACTAAACCCTGGTGTATCTGCAATATATCCATGTGTTCTTTCAAAAAGTTCTACATGTCTAGTAGTATGACGACCGCGATTAAGTGCTTTTGAAATATGCTGTGTCTCAATATCTAAATCAGGAAAATATTTGTTCAACAACGTAGATTTTCCAACACCAGATTGACCGCTTAATACAGCTAATCCATCCCCCCATTGTGCAAAAATATTTTCGATTTCATCGTTGATACTAATGAATTGAGTCTTATAACCCATGTCTTCGTATATGTTTAATATCTTTGTTACCTTTTGTTGCATTTCAATTGAAGTTAAATCTTTTTTAGTTATAAGTATGCGTGGACGCATGTGATATGAGTGTGCGATAACTAAAAAACGATCTAGTAATTGTGTAGAAAAATCTGGTTCTACTGCACTCATTACTAAAATAAGATGATCAACATTACTTACAGGTGGTCTTTTAATTTTATTTTTTCTTTCATGCACATGTTGAATATAACCCTCTGTTACATTTTCAACTTCAAAATCCACTACATCGCCGACGATGGGAGAAAATTTATTTTTTCTAAATAGCCCTCGCGGCTTGGTGTCATACATTTCGCCATCTACATCTACACGATATACGCCACTAATTGATTTTATGATGCGTCCTGTCTTCACTTAGGCACCTCTCTTATAATTACTTTTACTCTTTACATTATAGCAAAGCCTTTTTAAATTAAATATGATTTAAGTTTATTTTGAATAAAAAATTAGTGATTAGTATAAAAATTTACTTTAAAGGCTTATACCATCTCCATAATTCACTTTAATTGATATACAAAACACCAATGTAGTCAATTAAATGATTACATTGGCGTTAAATTTGTTAGCGACACTATACTCGTTTACTCGTTACGTTTGGTTCGCTAGATCTTTGCTCTTGCATAAGCGACACTAAACTCGTTTTCTCGTTACGTTTGGTTCGCTAGATCTTTGCTCTTGCATAAGCGACACTAAACTCGTTTTCTCGTTAAGTGTCGCTAAAAGTCATAAGGTATGTCTTTATCAGCAACAACCTTATCATCAACACGAACAGTAAAACCAGCCGTCTTACCTTTTTCAATTGTCATTGGTATTTTAATAGTCTTGTTTTCCTTAATCTTATATGTCTGTGCTGCTGATGACCCTTGGTCATCTTTATCTCTAATATATACTTTCACTTCTTGACTTTCATCATCATCACCAGTATATTGCACTTGGTATGTTTCAGTATACTCTTTCGTTGCAGCTTCATCATCTTTAGAATCGTCTTTATCTTTGTCATCTTTGTCCTTAGCGTCATCCTTAGATTCGTCTTTAGACTCTTCCTTACCTTTAGACACGACAAATGATATCGTAGAACCTTCATCTACTTCCTCACCTTTTGGTGACTGGCTAATAACATCATCTTTTTTAACTTTATCATCATTTTTTTCTTCTGAAACTTCTACCTTAAATCCTTTAGATTCTAGCTCTTCTTTAGCAGTTTTAAAAGATTTATTTTCATAATCATCAACATAAACTTGTTTGATGCCTAGTGACTCAATTAATTCAATATTACTATTATTCACTTTTACTTTATCACCAGGTGAAATGTTTTGTGATTCAATTAAACCTTTAGCTACATTTTGTTTGCTATAAGACTGTTTAACTTTGGTATCTTTTATACCTAAATCTTCTAGTTTGTTGATTGCTTCAGATTTTGACATACCATATAAACTTGGCATTTCAGCTAATTGTGGCCCTTTAGACATCACAATATCAACTTTACTGTTTTGTTCTAGTCGTTCACCTTTTTCAGGGTTCGTTTTTATTATTTTATTTTCAGGATATTTATCACTATACTCTCGAGTAGTTTTACCCATTTGTAATTTATTTTCTTTTAAAATATGGTCAGCTTCTTTTTCAGTTTTTCCAGTTAAGTCTGGTGCTTCTAAATATTTATTACCAAACATCCCCATAGCCATAAAGCCAAATAGACCAAATAATAATAAAACAATAATTAAAGTATATAAAAATTTCTTTTTCTTAGAACGTTTCTTTCTAGGAACTGCATAGATATGTTCTTCACTGGATTGAAATTGTTGTTGATTGACAATAGGAATTTGCATTGTCTCACTAATACTTTTACCTTTGTCTTCCTCACGTGTCTGGTTTGCAATTTCTGATTTATTTATCGGTACTGTTTTAGTATTAGTGATAGAAGATTGATATCGGTCTTCTGATGCACGTTCATCTGACATAACAGTTTCTAAATCATTTTGCATTTCTCTTACTGATTGGTAACGCTCCATCTTGTCTTTTTCAGTTGCTTTTAGTACAACATTGCTCAAAGCTTGACGTATATCTGAACGTTCATCAGTTACATTTGGCATAGGATCTTGAATATGCTTTATTGCAATACTGACAGCTGTTTCTCCAGAAAATGGCGGTTTACCAATAAGCATTTCATATAATACAACACCCATTGAATAGATATCTGTGCCATTATCTGTAATATCTCCACGTGCTTGTTCTGGAGACAGATATTGGACAGTACCCAATACATGATTTGTTTCTGTCATTGTTGTTTCACTTAATGCTTTAGCTATACCAAAATCCAATATTTTTAATGTTTGATTTTTATCCACCAAAATATTTTGTGGTTTAATATCTCTATGCACAATTTTTGTATCGTGAGCGTGTTTAATACCATTGATGATTTGATTTATAAAATTTAATATTGTATCCACATCTAGCGGCTGATTCTTTTGAATGTATTCAGATAATGTTAAACCTTCAATATATTCCATAACTAAATAGAAATTTTCATCATCTTCTGTAACATCAAAAACGTTAACTATATTATCATGGGATAATTGCGTTAAATTATGTACTTCTCGCTCAAATCTTTTGATTGCTTCTTCTTTTTCGCCTGCTGGAATTCTAATAGCTTTAATTGCGACACTTCGTTTCAGAATCGAGTCTTCAGCAAGATAGACTCTACTCATTCCACCGCCACCAAGCTTTTTAGTAACTTTGTAACGTTCATTAATTATTTTGCCTATCATACCTTATCACCTTCAACCTCAGCCAACACTAAACTTACATTATCATTCGTACCTTCTGTTAATGCAAGTTCAATCAAATATTGACCTTGTGTTTCTAATTCGTTGTCTTGTAGCAATGCTTCTTGAATTTTATGATTACGCACGAAATCTGTTAAACCATCAGAGTTCAACATGAGATAGTCATAAAACTTTGTCTTTTTTACAAAAATATCCGGTGTCACCAATCTATCTGTACCCATTACTTTTGTAATGATATTACGTTGGGGATGCGTATAAGCTTCTTCAGCAGTGATTTGTCCAATCATAACAAGGTGATTTACAAAAGAATGATCATTTGTAATTTGCTCAATCTCCCTACTATTTACTAAATAGGCCCGTGAATCTCCAATATTTGCAACGACCACATAGTTATCAAATACTAAAGCACAAACACAAGTTGTACCCATACCTTGATATTCTGGGTTTTCTACTGATTTGTCATAAAGTTCACGGTTAATAGCTTTTAAGGTTGTCTTCAACCAAGTTTCAGCTTGATTTGCCTCTATTAAATTTTCTTCTTCAAATCTTTGCTGTAACTCTTTTGTTACAAATTGGCTAGCTACTTCACCCGCTAAATGACCACCCATGCCATCACAAAGTACTAATAATTGTTGTTCTGTACGATTGTAAAAAACGCCACCAGCATCTTCGTTTTTATCACGATATTGTCCTGTGTCAGTAAAAAATTGTGCATTTAGCATGTCTCTACCTCGTTTCTACTTTTCGTTCCTTAGCTCTTAGTTGTCCACATGCAGCATCGATATCTGCACCTTGTTCACGTCTAATTGTTGCGTTGATACCTAATCGTTTTAACTCTTTTTCGAACTTAAAGATATCTTCTTTTGGAGTCTTAACATAATTTCTTTCCGGTACGTGGTTTACTGGAATTAGATTAACATGGCAATTTAATTTCTGTATTAAATGCGCAAGTTCTCTAGCATGTTCTACTTGGTCATTCACGCCACCAAATAAACCATACTCAAAGGTAATACGTCTATTTGTTTTCTCTTGATAATAATTAATTGCTTCCATTAATTTTTCAACGTTATAAGCTCTATTAATTGGCATCAATCGTGAACGAACTTCATCGTTTGCACCATGCAAGCTAACTGCAAAGTTAATTTGAATATCTTCATCAGCAAAATCATAAATTCGTGGAATAATACCTGATGTAGAAACTGTAATATGACGTGCACCAATATTTAAACCATTATCGTCATTAACAATTTTCAAGAAATCCATCATTTCATCATAATTTTCAAATGGTTCGCCGATACCCATAATTACAATTTGAGATACACGTTCTTCTGTTTCGTCTAATGCCTTTTGTACTGTCAATACTTGTGAAACGATTTCCCCCGCTTCTAAGTTGCGCTTTAAGCCACCTAATGTAGAAGCACAGAACGTACAACCAATACGACAACCAACTTGTGTAGTTACACATACTGAATTACCATATTCATGCCTCATCAATACCGTTTCAATCGTGTAACCATCTTGTAGTTCGAAAAGAAACTTGATTGTACCATCTTTACTTTCTTGTTTGACTACTGTAGTCATTGTAGTCATAGTAAAACTATTCTTTAAAACTTCACGTAACTCTTTTGATAAATTTGACATTTCATCAATACTATTTATACGTTTTTCATATAACCATTCAAAAATCTGTTTTGCTCTGAATTTTTGTTGGCCATTACTAACTAACCATTCTTGCATCTCATCGTATCTCAGTGAATAAATTGATTGCTTTTCAAAATCGGGAAGAAACTTATTCTTTTTTTTCTTTTCTGTAGTTATCATTTATTACGTTTCCTTTCTTTTTATCCTAGTAATGAAAAAGCCATCAGAGTTGAAATCTTGAGGTAAAACTTGCATTGTCTTCACTTTTTCTCCAGTTATTGGGTGTTCAAAAGCATCGAATTCAAAATCACTATTTGCTTTTAAGAACGTATATATTACGTTTTCATTCTCCATTTGTTCAATCGTACATGTTGAATAAATAATCGTGCCACCTGGTTTCACACTATCTTTCACATTATTCAAAATTTCTAATTGGATTTCAACTAATGATTGAATTGAATGTTGTGATTGCTCGTATTTAATTTCAGGTTTATGTCTTAACACACCTAATCCGCTACATGGTGCATCGACTAAAATCTTATCATACACTTTATCATATTTTTCAGTTGCATCGTGTTCAAAAGCAGAAATGTTAGATAATCGTAATTTTTTGATATTGAAATCAATTAAATCAATTTTATGTTCGTGGATATCTGTCGCATCAACATGACCTGTACCATTTAATATTTCAGCGATATGACAGGCTTTACCACCTGGCGCACTACATGCGTCAAGTACTTTATCGCCCTCTGTTAATGACATAACCTCACCAACAAACATCGAACTTTTATCCTGAATTGACACGAGTCCATCTTTAAATAATCTTGATTCAATAATTGGCTTTCCACTAATATGTAGGCAAGTATCAATTTCTTTATCTAGTTCTACTATATAATCATCATCTGTTAATCTTCTAATTGCTTCATCAACAGTAATTCTTGTTAGATTTACACGCACAGTTGTTGACACTTTATCTAAGAAAGATTGCGCAATCTCTTCTGTCTTTTCTAAGCCAAAATGTGTAACCCAATGATCCACTAACCATTTAGGTAAGCTATATTCAATAGCAATTCTCTTTTTATTATCTGTAATTTCCGTGAAGTCTGGTAACTCACTGCGCATCATATTTCTTAAAATACCATTAACTACGTTTCCATTATGTGGTCCGCCTTTGTATTTAGCGATTTCCACCGCTTCGTGGATGATAGCATGTTCAGGTATTTTATCTAAGTACGCATATTGGTAAATACTCATCCAAAGTAATTGTCTTACCCAGCCTTTAAGTTTTGTCTGTACAAATGGTTTTAACAAATAATCTAATGTATATTTTCTTTTTAACGTGCCATATACAAGTTCTGTAAACAAACTTTTGTCTGCTCTGTTTAATTCATTATTTGATAATACTTCGTTAATAATAATATTACTGTAAGCTTTATCATTTATAATATCTTGGATTGTTTCAAAGGCTAATAACCTTACATTTGTATCTATTGTCATGATAGTACCTTCCCAACAAGCGCAGTTTGTACTCCGCTTAAATAGTTTGCAGTTAACATACGTTTTTTACCTGCAACTTGTATATCTGTTAATGCGATAGCATCGCCAGAACCTGTAGCAACAATAATTGCTTTTTTTGTTGTTTCTATAATTGTTCCAGGTTCACCTGTCTTTCCTTGTTCAATACGACTAGCATATACTTTTAAGTTACCATCATCCATTTTTGTATATGCGACTGGCCATGGTGAAAGACCTCTTATATGGTTGTATATTGCTTCTGCTGACTTAGACCAATCTATTTTTTCTTGATCACGGCTAATGTTTGATGCGAATGTTGCCTCGTCTTCTTTTTGTTCTATACGCTGATTCGTACCATTTATAATTGAAGGTAGTGTCTCTTTTAATAAATCTGCACCTAAGAAACTTAATTTATCATGCATTGACCCAACATCATCTTGGTCTTCTATTGCAATTGCACGTTGAGAGATAATATCTCCTGCATCTAATTTTTTAACCATATACATAATAGAAATGCCTGTTTCTTTTTGACCATCTATAATAGCTTGATGTATCGGTGCTCCACCTCTGTATTTTGGTAATAATGACGCATGTACATTGATTGCACCTAACTTAGGAGCATTTAATAATGATTCTGGTAAAATTTGTCCGAAAGCTGCTGTGACAATTAAATCTGCATCTAAAGCAATAAGTTTCTCTAAATCTTCAGATTGAGCTAATTTTTCCGGTTGATATACTGGTAATCCATGTTTTACTGCCACTTCTTTAACTGGCGGTGGTGTTAATGTTCTCTTTCTACCTACTGGTCTGTCTGGTTGTGTTACTACAGCAATCACATTATGTTCAGCAATTAACATTTCTAATACTTTTGTTGAAAAATCAGGTGTTCCCATAAAGATAATTTTACTCATTGTCAAAATACGCCTCCATCTCAGCTTCGTCTAAAATACGCACTGCACGCTCTGTAAATAATATGCCATCAAAATGATCAATCATATGTAAAATCATTCTAGCAATATCATCGTGTGCTGTCATTTCTACTTCATTACCATGCTTATCGTTACTTTTAACCACAATCATTTTACTTCTAGTTACTTCAGCGAATACATTGGGCATACTAATAGAACCTTCTAAATCTGTTACTTTTTCTTCAGATTCACTTACTAATTGAGGATTAATCAGTTGTAACAAACCATCTATTTCCATATCTATAATAGCTACTTTTTGTTCAATACCTATTTGAGGTGCACAAATTGCAGATGCTTCAACATCATACATCGTATCTTCTAAATCTAACAACAATTGCTCTAATCGTTTATCAAATTGAGTCACGCTTGATATCGTCTTTTTAAGTATAGGGTGTTTGCTTGTTACAAGCTGTTTAATTGTCATAGTTATATCTCCTCATAAAAATTCATCACATCATTATAACTTATTTTAATTGAAATTGCATCATACATTCAAATTTAGAGTTTTAATATATCGTATATATTTGTATTGTTGTATCCCTTTTCAATGCGAGCATTAAGTTATTTTGTTACTATTATTTTCAATATAAAAAAGGAATGATTTTATCACAATTTAATAAAATCATTCCTTAAAAATTGATTCATTTTCATATTAGATAGATAAACGATAATTTTGATTACCAAATTCATCAAAATTCTTTTCATCTAACCATTTTTCATATTCTTGTTTAAGCTTCGTCCATTCGCTATCAATAATAGACAACCAACAAGTGTCTCGATTGCGTCCTTTATAGACTTTATGATTTCGAAAGATGCCTTCATATTTAAAACCTAAACGTTTTGCAGCTTTGATAGAAGATTCATTATGTACATCACATTTCCATTCATATCTTCTATAGCCTAATGTTTCGAAGATATAATTAGCTAGTAAAAATTGAACTTCAGTCGCAATACGTGTTCTTTTTAAAATATTGGCATAATGAATATGCCCAACTTCAATGGAACCATTTGACTGATCAATCCTAAGCAAAGCAACAATACCCACTGCTTGCCCTGTTTGTCTATCAACAATCGCAAAAAAATATGGATCTTTAGATTCAACTTTTTTATTTAAGTATACTTTAAACGCTTCTATATCTTGAGGTTGCTCATCAGGCAAATAAGTCCAATTAGGTAAATCCTCAACCGTTCCAAAATGGGTATATAAGCCTTCACTATGTTTTGGTTTCAACTTTTCTAATCGACAATATCGACCTTCTATCGATAAGGCGTTCGGCACAATAGGTACTTGAAAACCATCTACTTGCTCTCCAATAGGTTGGTTGAATTCGTTATATTTCATAAGCATTTACCCCCTTGATTCTAAATACATTCAAATAGTTATATATACAATATTCTATTTAGAACTATCTAATATTGTTTATCTAAAATACATCTTCTGAAGTTGTATTAAAAAATTCTGCTAATATTTGCGCATCTTGATAATTTAATTTCGCTTTTTTCTCCTCTATCAATTCAATCATTTCAGGGCTAAGTGAAATATTATATAATGATGTAATACGATTTGATAATTCCACTACGCTTAAGCCAACCGCTTCTCTATTGCTAATCAAACTCATATGCACAACTCCTTAAACATCCATTTTAAAAATCAACTTCAACACCGAACAGTAAACTTTACTTCTTTTTACTACAAGCTTATTTCAACTTGTCAGCAATTTAAGTAGGACTCCTTACTCTTTAATATAACTTCATTTATCATTAAATGCAAAGTTAAAATTGATTATTTTTTATAAATATTATTAAATTATATATTCCTAACATGTTTTATAAATATTTTAATTTTATGAAGCAAATTATACAAAAAACAAGTACATAGAGAAGAATATAGATAAAGATGATATTTTCTTACTTACATATTCTAAATTATCTACTAATGAAATGCGGTTTGATACTCTTCAATTAAATACCCAAATGGTGCTAAGAAATATTCCGAAATGGGCTTACTACATGATATTATTATAAGCTTATAAATATAACTGCCATAACTTATTAAGAGATGGCTATTTTTTTGAGGATTGATAATATTTTGCACAACAATGTATTACCAATTATAATATGAGATATGGTTTATCCACATTGTATGAGGATTACTTAATTCAGTTTGAGCCATTACGTGTGTTTAAATATAAAAAATTAAAATAAAGGAGTATGTAAAATGAAAAAGGTTTTAGGTTTATTATTGGCAAGTACATTAGTGTTAGGAGCATGTGGAAATAGTAACAACAATAGTAAAGAGAATAAAAAAGAATCTGTAGACGCAGATAAATCACGATTTAAAAATGACACTTTAACTATCGATGGTGTAGCTTTAAAAATCAAAGACACATTTTTAATTAATGAACTTAATACTGGCGACAAGTTTTTAGCTTTTAAATATGAAGTTGAAAATAACACAAATGCAAATGAAATTACTGCTCAAAATGTATGGTTATCTAATATGAAAGTAGAACAAAAAACCCAAGATACAATCAAGCAATTAAAACTAGGACCTACGCCAAATACAGGTATATTTGAAAATTGGGATAAACATTCAGAAGATAAAATCAAAAAAGGAAAAAGTGCCAAAGGAATAGTCGCTTATAAATTACAAGATAATGGTGATGTAACTTTGAAAGCTACAAAAGATAGCGATAAGAAAGAAATAGGTACTAAAAAAATAAAGATTAATGAACTTAATACTGTAGATTATGATGTAAAATCAGGCATAACTACTAAAACTGCAAACACACAATAACAACAATATACTGCAGAATTAGAAAGATGCGTGAATTAAGTAAACAATCACTATGCATCATGCAAGAATCTACTTAAGCTAGACAAATAGAATAATGTTATTTGGGCAGTTCCTACTGCCCTATTTATTTTCTAATCTTTATATTGAACTTACGTTCTAAATGTAAGGAGGAATACATTATGTGGTCAGAACAATTTAAAGATAAAGCAGGCAAAACTAAATACCGCTTATATAAGAAGTATAAAGACTCATACACGGATAAATGACGCAGAGTATGTGTTGTAATGAACAAAGATACTAAAATTTCTCAGAAAGAATCTTTATTCCAATTAGATGATAGGATAAAAAATAAGATTACTGATAATCACAATAATAAATTAGAGGAATTAACGATTCATAATTTATTAGACCAATGGTTTACATATCATAAAAATAGGCCTGGTTTTAAAGAGAAATATAGATGAATCTACACTAGTTTCAAAGCTAGATGTAAAACACGTCCAAAAACTAATCAATACATTATCTAAAATTTATTCAGAAAACCAAGTTAGACGACAACTTAATGATATGAAAAAAGCTTTAGCATATGCAACGAAATTTTATAGATACACTAATAAGCATATGTTAAATGATGTAGAAGTACTTAAGAAAGCTAAAACGCTAGAAGATATTGAAAAAGAAGAAAAAAATATATAACTATCTTGAAATGATTCAAGTGTTAAAAATACGTGAATTTATATTAACTAAAAAACATATGGACAAGAGGTTGAATTCATTTATAGCTAACTTAATAGAACCACAAGCATTACAAGCAAAAGATATCGATTTTCAAAATAAAACAATAAATATAAACGGAACAATTCATTGGATTAAACATGAAAAGAGTTGGTCATACTGACGAAAAAACTACTATTCAAATATACACGCATTTAACAGAAAAATGGACAAACAGTTAACCTAGAAATTTGAAAATATTCCAAGTTAATCTATCTGCCCTTTTTCTGACCTTAGTTAATTTTGAACAACCTATAAAACCCTTTTAAATATTGAAATCAAGCCTTTTCTAATACAAAATCACATCATCATCTGTGGATTTATATCTATCTTTAAGGATAATTTCTCTTTTAAGTATTGATCATGATAATAATCGTCTAAATATTTTAGTGCCTCATGTAATGCGGGTTCACTTTTATATTTTACTAAAATTTGAAAACGGTATTCATTATTGATACGAGATAAAGCTGCCGGCGATGGACCAAGTACTAATGCTTTATCCGTTAAATGTTGTAACAAAATTTTATGAATATGTTTCGATGCTTCCATAACTTTTTTCATCTCTTTATGCGCAATCGTAAAGTTGATTAAAAAGAAATAAGGAGGATATTTACCCATTTTACGATAATTCATTTCCTTATTAAAAAAAGCCATATAATCGTTAGCTTGAACGTCTTTAATAGCATAATGTTCTGGATTATATGTTTGGATGATAACTTCCCCTTCTTTTTCATGTCTACCAGCTCGACCAGAAACTTGAGTTAATAACTGATACGTTCTTTCACTAGCTCTAAAATCCGGAAGATTTAACATAGTATCAGCATTTAAAACGCCTACTAATGTAATATTGGGGAAATCTAAGCCCTTAGCAATCATTTGTGTACCAAGCAAGATATCTCCTTTACCTGCTCCAAAATCATCTAAAAGTTTTTCATGTGCGCCTTTTCTTGAAGTTGTATCCACATCCATACGTATAATACGTGCTTCCTGGAATGCTTCTTGTAATAACTCTTCAACTCGTTGTGTGCCTGTACCTACTTGTCTAATATGCTCACTTTCACAGTTCGGGCATTTATTGGGAGGCACTTCTTGATGTCCACAATAATGACATTTGAGTTGATCTGTTGATTTATGATAAGTAAGCGATATATCACAGTTTGGACATTGTGGCACGTGACCACAATCCCTGCATAACATAAAT
The DNA here is from genome assembly GCF_000338275.1 of Staphylococcus xylosus NJ. Lineage (GTDB taxonomy): Bacteria > Bacillota > Bacilli > Staphylococcales > Staphylococcaceae > Staphylococcus > Staphylococcus xylosus_B. The sequence continues at coordinate 168,134 of NZ_ANMR01000043.1, read as the reverse complement.
GAAGCATACCCTCTTCGATTTAAGAATAGCACGATTTGTTCGTTTTTATCTAATCTTTGTTGTATAGATTTGCGTAATTGTTCAGAAAACATCGAACGGTTACCTGAGCTAAGTTCAGCCCTCATATCGACAATTTCAATTTCTGGCAATGCTTGTTGATTGACCCTACTGGGTAATGATAACAATTCATAAACACCTTTTTCTGCTCTTGCATAAGTTTCAAGACTTGGTGTTGCACTCCCTAGAATTAATGGACATTTATGGTACTGACTTCGCCATTGTGCTATGTCCCTAGCCTGGTACCTAGGATAATCTTCTTGTTTGTAGGAAGACTCATGTTCTTCATCAATTATAATCATCCCTAAGTTTTTAAAGGGAGCGAAAACGCTTGACCTTGCACCTACACTTACGCTCGCTTTACCGTCTCTAATTTTTTGCCATTCATCATAACGTTCACCCTTGGACAAACCAGAATGTAATACTGCTACTTCGTCACCGAATCTTCGTTTAAATCTTAAGACCATTTGAGGTGTCAGCGCAATTTCTGGTACTAGCATCATCGCTTGTCTTCCTAATTTCAATACTTCTTCAATTGTTTGTAAATAAACTTCTGTCTTTCCAGATCCAGTAACACCATGAAGTAAATAAGTACGTTGCTGGTGTGCCTGAATACTTTCAAGTATAGATTTATACGCCTCTTGTTGGTCACCTGTGAGTTGTTGTTTTTGATCTTGTTCAAAAACACGTGTTTCAAAGGGATCACGTTCAACAATGGCATCATATTTTTCTACAAAACCTTTACGCATTAAAGTATCAATACTCGATTTAGAAAAACCCATATCTTCTAAATCTTTTAATAATACCGTATGATGACGCTCATCTAACAAATAAGCATAGAGCTCGTACTGTTTTTTAGATTTTTCCAATGAATCTAAGACGCTCTCATAGTCGAAACCCTCAATAATGCTAACGGCGCGTTGTTTCTTTTTGCTAACATTTTGAGATAAAAGTGTCATTTCAGATACTATACCTTTTTTGAGCAATGGTACTATTTGGCCTAAATCATCATTATATTGAGCTTCTTTATAAGGATATTGGCCACCCTTATCAAACTTAACTTTAAGCGATTCAGGAACAGCATCAGCATCTACAATTGAAAAAACTTTTGTATATTTTGCCTTTATAGCGCTTGGCAACATTACTTCTAACATTGAAATTCGTTTAGTAACGAAGTAATTATTATACCATTCAGTTAATTGGATTAGTTCTTCTGTTAATTCTGGTTTGATATCTTGTATTTCTTTAATTTCCTTTAATTTTGCGATATCTATATTGCCATCAGGTTTATCAGTGACTTGCATAACATAACCTTGAATGGTTCTTGACCCAAATGGAACAATAACTCGCATACCTACTTGAACCATTGACTGTAATCTCGTAGGAATTATATAGTCGAATGTAAAGTCAACGCTCTTGGAAGGTATATCAACAATTACCTTAGCTATCATATTATTGCCACCTTGTTTCTAAACTATTCAATATGTGCTCCGCTAATTCGACTTTTTTATGTTTTCCTAGTGTTGCGGTATCACCTGTTTTATAGTACATTGTATAGTCATTATCATCTGAACTAAAACCAATGGTTCTATCGCCTACATTGTTTGCAATTACTACATCAGCATTTTTATTTTTTAGTTTCTTTTGAGCATATTCAGCTATATTTTGTGTTTCTGCTGCAAATCCCACTAAAAATTGATGTGTTTTATGCTCACCTAAATACTTTAAAATATCAGGAGTACGTTTAAATGAAACTGACAGTGTACCTTCTTGTTTTTTCAATTTATGTTCAAGTGTATCTACCGGTGCATAGTCTGATACTGCTGCTGCTTTAAACACAATATCTTGATATTCGAAACGTGTTTTTACTGCATGGAACATGTCTTCTGCACTTTGAACTTGGACTACTTCTACATTTGCTGGTGGTGTTAAATGAGTTGGTCCTGTAACGAGTGTAACTATAGCACCGCGTTTTGTAAGTGATTCTGCTAACGCATAACCGATTTTACCTGAAGCGCGGTTAGATAAATAACGTACAGGATCTAATTCTTCGACTGTAGGGCCAGCAGTAACTAGTGCACGTTTGCCTTCAAAACGGCTATTTTTATAAAGCGGATTTTGAGTCGGTTCATTAAAATATTGATTTAACCGCTCTACGATTTGTAATGGTTCTTCCATTCTACCTTTTGCAACATAACCACATGCTAAAAAGCCTTCACCTGGCTCGAGGAAATAGTATCCATCTGAACTCAAAGTCGCTAAATTTTGTTGAGTTCTACGATTTTCATACATATGAACATTCATAGCAGGTGCAATGAACTTTGGTGTCTCAGTAGCTAATAATGTAGAGGTCACCATGTCATCAGCAATGCCATTAGCTAATTTTGCAATTGTATTTGCAGTAGCTGGAGCAACAATAATGGCATCGGCCCAATCACCTAGCGCAACATGTTGTATTTCTTCTGGATTCTGTTCTTTAAAAGTACTTGTATAAACTGGATTTCTACCAATTGCTTGAAATGCTAGTGGTGTAACAAACTCTTGCGCATGATCAGTAAGCATTACTCTCACATCATAATTAGCTTGTGTTAATTTACTAGTTAAATCGATAGCTTTATATGCCGCAATACCACCTGTAACAGCGAGTAATATTCGTTTCATATTATTGTCATTCTCCTTCAAATAAATTAAATATGACTTTTTAAATCAACATTTTATGTGAAAGCCTAAATTAAATTTAATGATTTAAGCTTTTAAGAATACTTTGATTACTCATCATTATACACAAATTAATAACTAAATTAAAAAGAGTGAGACAGAAATCTTATTTTTTTAAAATGATTTCGTTGCCTCACCCGGAAAAAGGTGAATCATAGTTAAAAAGTTTTAATTGGAATTAGCATTTTAAACTAATACTCAAATATAAGTACCACTAGATTGATAAATAGATTGATGATAAGCACTAAGTCTCTTACACAAGAAAGTTATCAGGGCTTTATTTAAAGCGTGGCCTTATCATTAAAAAGCCTGAGACATTTGTTAATGTCTCAGGCTCACTTTAAAACTCCACTTTCAAAACGCATATGTTCTATACTCGTATCTCAAGTTTATTATTTTTAGAAAGATTTTAGGAATAGTTTGTCAGGAAAAACTTCACCGTCAGCAATTTCTTCTAAAGCTTTACCTACAGGTTTTTTTGAAATATATTTATTTAATAATGCAGTTTCAGGTTTTTCATCTAATTCACGTGCACGTTTTGCAGCAGTAGTTGCTACTAAGTATTTTGAGTTTATTTTATCTGTTAATTGGTTTAATGGTGGTTGTAACATTATTTTTTTGCCTCCAATATCATTTTTCTATATTTTGCTTCAATACGTTCCCTCTTCAAGTGCTCAGCCTCTACTATTGATTGAATGCGTTGTTTTGCTAAGTCTACTTCATCATTTACAACAACATAGTCATACAAGTTCATCATTTCAACTTCTCGACGCGCTTCATGTACTCGGCTTTGAATCTTCTCACTGGATTCTGTTCCACGACCCACAAGTCGTTCACGCAAATGATCCAAACTTGGTGGCGCAAGAAAAATAAATAGAGCATCTGGGAATTTTTTGCGCACTTGTTTAGCACCTTCTACTTCAATTTCTAAAAACACATCATTACCTTGATCCATTGTGTCTTTAACGTATTGCACAGGTGTCCCATAATAATTCCCCACAAATTCAGCATATTCTATAAATTGATCTTGCTTAATCAATTCTTCAAATTCTGATTTTGCTTTGAAGAAATAATCAACACCATCGACTTCGCCTTCACGCTTGTCACGTGTTGTCATCGAAATAGAATACTTATAAGATGTGGACGGATCATCAAATATTTTTTTTCTAACTGTACCTTTTCCAACGCCAGAAGGTCCAGATAGTACAATCAACAAACCTTTCTCATTTTCCATGACTTACTACCTCTCTAAACTGTTCTACTATTATTAGACAATGATACCACAATCTCTAATTAGTTGTATAGCATAGCAAAGGACAAACTTTGACCATGAAGATTTCTTATTGCCATGTTACAATATGATGAATGACTAAAAATAAGGTGGCTGATAGTAATGGCATATGATGGTTTATTCACTAGAAAAATAGTGGAATCTCTTCAATTTCTAGTAGATGGAAGAATTCATAAAATAAATCAACCCGAAAACGATACGATGTTAGTTGTTATTCGACAAAATCGTAAAAATCATCAGCTTCTACTTTCTATCCATCCTAGTTTTACTAGAATGCATTTAACAAATAAAAAATATGATAATCCATTTGACCCACCAATGTTTGCCCGTGTTTTTCGTAAACACATCGAAGGTGGTATTGTTAAAGCAGTAAGACAAATTGGTAATGATAGACGTGTAGAAATAGATGTTCAAAGTAAAGACGAAATCGGTGATACGATTTACCGTACAATTATTTTAGAAATTATGGGCAAACACAGTAATTTAATATTGGTAGATGACAATCGAAAAATTATTGAAGGGTTTAAGCATTTAACACCAAATACTAATCAATATCGTACAGTTATGCCTGGCTTTCAATATGAAGCACCTCCAACTCAAAATAAAATCAATCCTTTTGATATTTCTGGAGTTGAAGCGTTAAAATATATCGATTTTAATAGTGGGAAAATTGCGAGACAATTGCTCAATCATTTCGAAGGTTTTAGCCCGCTGATAACAAATGAGATTGCAAACCGTAGACAATTTATGACCACACAAACTTTACCGGAAGCTTTCGATGAAGTACTCGAGGAAATTCAAGGTGAGCCCACGCCTGTTTTCCATAAAAATCACGAATCTGGAAAAGAAGATTTCTATTTCATGAAATTAGACCAGTTCTATGATGACGTAGTACTTTACGACTCCCTTCATGATTTATTAGATCGTTATTATGATGCGCGTGGTGAAAGAGAACGCGTTAAACAACGTGCTAACGACTTAGTAAAATTTGTTCAACAACAACTTAACAAGTCTCAAAACAAATTAAGTAAGTTAATAGATGAACGTGAAGGTACCAAAGAAAAAGAGCAACAACAATTATTTGGTGAACTTATAACTGCAAATATCTATCGTATTAAGCAGGGGGATGAATCACTTACTGCGCTTAATTATTATAACGGCGAAGAAGTGACAATACCACTTAATCCTACAAAAACACCTGCTGTTAACGCACAAAATTATTATAAAAAATATAATAAATTAAAAACGCGTGAACACGAATTACAACATCAAATTCAATTAACCAAAGAAAATATTAACTACTTTGAAAGTATCGAGCAACAACTTACACATATTTCTGTTGATGAAATTGACGATATTCGTGACGAGTTAGCTGATCTAGGATTTATGAAGCAGCGTAAACAAAGCAAGAAGAAAAAGAAACAGACGATGCAAATTCAAGCGTACACTTCTACAGATGGCGATACAATCTTGGTTGGTAAAAACAATAAACAAAACGATTATTTAACTAATAAACAAGCTAAAAAACATCATCTTTGGTTCCACACTAAAGATATCCCTGGTTCACACGTTGTCATTATAAGTGATGAGCCAAGTGAAGAGACAATTAAAGAAGCTGCAATGTTATCAGCATATTTTTCAAAAGCTGGTAGTTCTGCACAAGTACCAGTTGATTATACTGAAATCAAACATGTTCATAAACCTTCAGGTGCTAAACCTGGTTTTGTAACATATGATAATCAAAAAACGCTTTACGCTACCCCAGATTATGATCACATTCAAAAATTAAAAGTTAAATAACATAATGAGGTTGGGACATAAATCCCAGAAAAATAGCACTCAGATGATTTAATTCAATTCATCTGAGTGCTTCTTTTTTGTTCAATACTTCATATTATTGGCTCGCGCTTTCTTAAAGGACAGCTTCAGATTGTAGTCTTCTGCTTATCCTGTTACCTCAAGAGTCTCGCAAAATATGTCGCATGCATATGTAATTTTACATTAAAATATTGAAAGGATAAGGTAGTTACGAATAATTTAATAAATACTAATAAACTAAACGAGGTGTCTTTTGTATAAAAATTATAATATGACTCAACTTACACTACCAATGGAAACTTCAGTTCTTATACCCACAAATGATATGTCACGATATGTTACTGAAACCGTTGAAACAACCCCTGCAAATGAATTCAAACATTATCGTGGTGCTACATCATATCATCCTATAATAAGGTTAAAACTTATTCTATATGCTTACGCACAATCCGTATCGCCTAGTCGTAAAACAGAAAAATTGCTTAGTGGTAGTATCCGAATGATGTGGCTATCACAAAATCAAACAACTTTTTATAAAACAATTAATCGTTTTAAAGTAAATCCTGTAGTAGATGTCCTATTAAAATCATTATTTATTCAATTTCACGATCAATGTCTGTAACAAAATCTTATAAATGATAAGACTATTTCATAAAATAATTTATTGATCCATATTTATAATTATTTGCTTTCTGGCAGTGCCAATTGGAAATTCACACCAAATTTATCTTGTATCCACGCAAATTCTCTAAATGGCGGCATTTCTGTTTTAGGCATTAATATTGCGCCGCCACTTTTCAATTTATTAAATAATCTTTCCATTTCAATTGGGTTATCAACAGTTACATATAAAGACATAGCTGGGTTCATTTCAATATCTACACCATTCATGTTGTCAATTGCCATAAATACTTGGTCTTTCAACCTAAAAATTGCATGTTGCACGGCCCCAGTAGGTTCATTGTCACTTTCACTATAACGGACCAATGCTAATATTTCAGCATCTTCAAAAGTATTTACATATAAATTTATCGCTTCTTCTGCGTTACCGTTAAACATTAAAAATGTCGTGATTTTTGGTATTGCCATTATTTTACCCCCTAAATTTTTCTTATCATTAGCATAAAGGATATTTTATAAAAAATCGACAAAGCAGAACAAAAATCAAAAGATTAAATGTGCTTTTATACTTATATCAATAAAATAATTCAATAGCATATCTCAAAAAAATATTATCATTTAAGATAAGTTGATAAAGCCATTTCCTAGCACATCTCGTACATCGTGAATAACTAAAAAGGCGTTTTCATCTTCTTCATTCACCAATTTTTTCACTCTTGTTACTTGTGATTGAGGAACAACGACATATAACATACTCGTTTCATGTTTACCGTAACCACCTTTACCATTTAATAAAGTAGATCCTCTACCCGTAAAACTATTAATTCTGTCACTAATGACTTCATTTTTACTAGAAATAACTGTAACTGCTTTTTTAGGGTTAAATCCTTCAATTATGAATGAGGTTGCTCTTTCTGTAACAAATAGCATTATTATAGTAAATAGTACATTTATAAGTGGTAATACAAAAAGAAAAGATAATACGACTAAACCATCTAATATGAAGATAGCTTGAGCTGTTTTTATATCTAAATATTTATTTAACATTTTTGCAATTACAGATGTTCCACCAATGACACCACCTGCAGCAATAACTAAACCAATACCAACACCGACTAAAACACCACCAAATGTTGCATTTATAACAAAATTATCTATTCCCGTATTAAAACTTTTAGTTAAATCTAAAAAAATCGAGATGGCTGTATTCGCTATAAAAGTATAAACTGCAGTACGGGTACTTAAAAATTTCCAACCAACAATGATAACAATTGTGTTAATAATCAATGATGTTAGCGCAGGTGACCATCCAAACGCATATTTTAATGCTAACGATATACCGACTGTTCCACCATCACCTAAATTAGAACCTAATATAAAGCAATTGACCGCTAGAGTACTTACAAACGCTCCTAATATGCAAATGATGATATTTTTTGTGTGATCTTTAAACAACTGTTCCAACTTTTTCATATAAGCCCCCTTCTTTTTAAAAAACTTTTCATAAATAATAAAGTGTTTTATAAATTAATTTAAAATTATTGTGCATCAATTTCCAAAAATTATCATTTATATTGTAAGGCCAAATGTACCACAACCAATAAAGCCATACTACCTTTAATAGCACACAACTTTTATAATACAATTAAACCGTTACATCTTAATGACTATTATTGTTATACTTTATTTATGACCATAATGCTTTTACTTTTTACGTTTCACAGTTAAAATATAAATAAAATTGCTGGAGGTATTTCATGTCTTATTATATTATTCCATTACTTATAGCTGCCTTAGTAATATTGGTGGGCTATATTATTATTAAAATAATGATACGCTAGTTTTAAAATTAAAATATGAGCTTTAAATTGCTCATCTATTTTAACAACATAAATAAACACCTCCGTTTAAACTGACGGAGAGTTCAGAACACAGGTAAACTCTATGCATTAATTTGTATAGGGTTTATTTATGATATAACTTAAAAACTATACCTTAGTATATGTTGAATAACTTTTTTAAGTATTATAATAAATCAAATAACAATTTATCATGTTTTTATAGAATGCGTTACGATAAGATCCTTCATCAAAAGTATATTCAATAAATTTAATGTCTTCGGTAGAAAAACAATTTATATATAATGTTCAGAAAGTACAATCATTTATAATATTAGAACATAAATCACTTCATATTTTATATCCCGAAGTCGTATAGTCAGTTATCGTTTGCAGGTTAGATTAATTTATATCAAGATAAAAATACGTTTATAAAAAAATAAAAATAAGGAGCCAATAAAATGACTCAACATAATGAAATTATTAAATGTGCTGAAAAACATCAATTACACATCCAACCTCGAACAATTTCATTGAATGAATCTGGCCTTGATTTCCAAGTTGCATTTGGAAAAGATGAACATGGCATAGAATGGGTTTTAAGACTACCAAGAAGATCTGACGTTTATAAACGAACAAAACCCGAAAAACAAGTGGTAGACTTTTTACAGAGTAATGTTTCATTTGAAATACCGAAGTGGAAAGTACACGCAAAAGACCTTATTGCTTACCCAAAACTTACTGGCAATCCTGCAGCCACAATAGACCCAGAAATACAAGATTATGTTTGGGAAATTGAACACAAACCAGTACCAGAAAACTTTGTTAATACATTAGCCGAAGCGCTCGTAGACTTACACAATATACCAGAAGAAAACATTACCGCGCAGCATATAAAAATTAAAACTATACAAGAAGTAAAAAATGACTTTCAAAGAAGAATGAATAAAGTTAAAGAAACTTATGGCGTAGTATATGAATTATGGAACAGATGGAAACAATGGTTAGAAAACGACGAACTATGGCCTCGACATGCGACCATGATACATGGAGACTTACATCCAGGACATATAATGGTTGATAACCAAGCAAACGTCACAGGTCTTATAGACTGGACTGAAGCAACTCACTCCGATCCATCAATGGACTTTATGGGACACCATCGTATATTTGGGGAAGAAGGATTAGAACAACTTATAACTGCATACGGTAAAGCTGGTGGTGAGATATGGCCTCGAATGAAAGAGCATATAATAGAACTTAATGCAGTATTTCCAATGTTCATTGCTGAGTTTGCTATGAAATCAGGAGAATCAGCGTTTGAGAAAATGGCATTGAAAGAGTTAGGTATGGAAGAAAAGGAGTTTTAAAATAAAATATATAATTTTATTAAAGTTTCAATAATAGATTACATAAGCTGAATCAAATTTCAAAAGTAATGTAATCGACGATTATCTGAAGTTTCATTCATATAAAAACATTGACCAAAGACTAGAGACTAAAGCATTAGCCCCCAAAAAACGTGTACAAAAACTGTCAATAGTTTGAATCCTCCATCTAGTTAAAATAGAGGATTTTTTCCATGTAATATTTAGTTATTACTATCTAAAGTAAAACTATTATTATGGCTTGTCGTGTATAAACAAGAATGAGACAGAAATTTAATTATTAAAAATTAAATTTCTGTCTCATTCTTTTTATTCTAAATTCTCAAATATGATGTTAAACAACATTAAAGCTATATAGAAGTCACATTGAGTTCGTTATTATATGTGCCCTTTTTGTTTAATAGTTGATTTAGATTTTTTATAAATATTGTCTTCAACTGTCTGCATTGAACTGACTTTGTCATACCTTGCATTATCTTGATGTCTATAATCTTGCTCTTTTTTTAAAAATTTGTTTAAGTGTGCGAAATGATTATAAGCTTCTTTCGGGTCATTTGTCATAACATCCCCTCCACTTAGTATATTATGATAAGTTGTCTCTCCAATCAACTAATCTACTAATATCATTGTCAGAAATTTCTCCATTTTCTTTCGCGACTTCTATAAGTTCATTATAATCACTCAAAGTGTAAAATGGTACTCCAATGTTTTGAAATTCTTCATCAGCTTTTTTTAAACCATAAGTAAATATAGCAACCACACCGAGAACCTCTGCGCCTGCTTCTCTAAGCGCATTAACAGCTGTAATTGATGAACCACCAGTAGAAATTAAATCTTCTATAACTACAACTTTTTTACCTTGACTTAATGCACCCTCAATTTGGTTTTGCTTACCATGACTTTTACTTTTTGAACGTACATAATTCATCGGTAAATTAAGTACTTCAGATACATAGGCTGCATGAGGAATGCCTGCAGTTGCAGTACCAGAAAGAATTTCAACATCTTCAAAATTTGTTTTAATCAATTCACTTAAACCATTTCTAATGTCACGTCGTACATCTGGATAACCAAGGGTTACTCGATTATCACAATAAATAGGAGATTTAATTCCTGAACTCCACGTAAATGGATCGTTTGGAGATAATGAAACTGCTTTAATATCTAATAATGATTTTGCAATTGCTTTTGCCATTTTATCTTAACCAACTTTCTTTAATTTTATGGTAACTTTCTACTGGATTACTACTTTTAGTGATTGGACGACCAACGACAATATGAGTCGCTCCCATTTCTTTAGCATCTTCAGGTGTTGTTACTCTTTGTTGATCATCTTTCGTTGAATCTAATGGTCTAATACCTGGCGTTACTTTTAAAAACGCTTCTCCTAGTTCACTTTTAAGCAGTTGAGCTTCAAGTGGTGAACATACTACACCATCCAATCCAGATAATTGTGCCAACTGGGCATAATTAAGTACAGCGTCTTCAATCGAGCTTTGAATATTTTGTTCATCTCTTAATATTCTTTCTGTTGTAGATGTCAGCTGTGTTACTGCTATCAGTTTAATGTTAGGGTTATGCTTTTTAAGTCCTACTAAAGCACTTTTCATCATTTCAGTGCCACCGGCAGCATGCACATTTACTAAATCAACGTTCAATTTACTTAATCCTTCCATCGCTTTTCCAACAGTGTTTGGAATATCATGCAATTTTAAATCTAGAAAAATATCATGACCGCGATCTTTAATCGATGATATCAATTGTGGGCCAGTTTGATAAAAAAGTTCCATTCCAACTTTTACAAATAATGGTTCTTCAAATCTGTCTAAAAATGCATCTACCGCTTCCACAGAATCAAAGTCTAATGCAATAATAGGTAAGTTTCTCATTTTATTTACACCCCAACACTTTAAATTTCTTTATTTACTTAATTAAAAGGTAAAATAGTAATTTATTCAAACACTATTTTACCTTAGATTATTTTGTTGCCATATTACATGTTTTTCATTGTGAAAGTCATACTTTCAAGGACACTTGTTAGTGCGTCTACTGTATCTAACGATGTTAGACAAGGTACGCCATTTTCAACAGATGCACGTCTGATTTGGAAGCCATCACGTTCAACTTCTTTTCCTTTTGTCATCGTATTAACGACGATTTGAACTTCACCATTTTGAATGCGAGTTAATAAATCATCTTCACCACCGATTTTGCCAACGACTTCTGAAGGAATTTGATTTTCAGCTAATTTTTGGGCAGTACCTTCTGTCGCTAAAATTTTATAGCCTACTTCGTTTAAACGATGTGCAATAGATATAATTTCATCTTTATCTTTATCACTTACTGTCATCAAAACTGTCCCGTGGTCACTGACTTCCATACCACTTGCAGTTAACCCTTTGTAAAGCGCCTTTTCCATTGTAGAATCTTTCCCCATTACTTCACCTGTTGATTTCATTTCAGGTCCAAGCGTAATATCTACATTTTTCAATTTATTAAAACTGAAGACCGGTGCTTTGACAAACACACCATTTGCGTACGGTTGGATTCCAGCTTTATAACCTAAATCGACAAGTTTTTCGCCCATAATGGAACGCATTGCCAATTGCGCCATTTGAATATCAGTAATCTTACTTAAGAATGGCACCGTACGACTGGCACGTGGATTCACTTCTAAAACATATACGCCGTCGTGTGCAATAACAAATTGAATATTAATTAATCCGACTATATTTAACCCTTTTGCCAATTTAATAGTGAAATCTTCTAGCGTATCCATTTCTACTTGAGTTAATGTTTGTGGTGGATAAACTGCAATAGAATCACCTGAGTGAACACCCGCTCTTTCGATATGCTCCATGATACCCGGAATAATTACAGTCTCTCCATCACATATAGCATCAACTTCAATTTCTTTACCTGTTAAGTATCTGTCTACTAATACAGGATGATCTGGGCTAGCTTTAACAGCTTGATTCATGTAATCTTCTAATTCTGCGTCACTATTAACAATCTCCATCGCGCGTCCGCCTAATACGTAAGATGGTCTTACAACGACTGGATAACCAATGTTCCTTGCATTTTGTAGTGCTTCTTGAGGTGATGTAGCCGTCTTACCATTTGGTTGTGGCACACCAATTTTATGCAATAACGCTTCAAATTCTTTACGGTCTTCTGCTCTATTTAAATCTTCCAATGATGTTCCTAGAATTTGAACGTCGTGTTTTGCTAGTTTATCAGCTAAGTTGATCGCTGTTTGGCCACCAAATTGAACGACTACCCCTTTAGGTTGTTCTAAATCAATAATATTCATGACATCTTCTTCAGTTAGTGGTTCAAAGTATAATTTATCTGATATTGAAAAATCAGTTGATACAGTTTCTGGATTATTGTTTACAATAATTGCTTCATAACCAGCTTGTTGAATTGCCCATACAGCGTGCACCGTTGCATAGTCAAATTCAACACCTTGACCAATACGTATTGGACCTGACCCAAGCACTAGAATTTTCTCTTTATCCGTAACGATAGATTCATTTTCGTATTCGTATGTTCCATAATAATAAGGTGTTGTTGACTCAAATTCTGCAGCGCATGTATCTACCATTTTATACACTGGTGTAATACCATTTGCTACTCTTAAATCGTGAACTTCAGTTTCTGTCATGTCGAAACGATGAGCAATGACACGGTCGCTAAAGCCATAATTTTTAGCAAATTTCAGGTAATTAATATCCCCTTTATTAGCCTTTAAATCATGCTCTATATTAATAATATGTTGGAATTTGTTTAAGAAGAAATAATCTATTTTTGTCATTTCATGAATTTCTTCTAATGTCGTACCTCTGCGGATTGCTTCTCCTATAAAGAATAGACGTTCATCATCTTGGTCTTTGATACGTGATTTAATATAATCTAAATCGAACGTTTCACCATTTGGTAAGCCTAAATGATGTACACCATATTCTAAAGAACGAATCGCTTTAAGTAAGGACTCTTCATATGTTCTTCCGATTGCCATTACTTCGCCTGTCGCCTTCATTTGTGTACCTAGAACGCGTTCACCTTTTTCAAATTTATCAAATGGGAAGCGTGGAATCTTAGAAATCACGTAATCTAATGTGGGCTCAAAGGCAGCATATGATGTTTCAGTAATCGGATTCAACATTTCATCCAACGTCAATCCTACTGCAATTTTGGCAGCTAATTTGGCAATTGGATAACCTGTTGCTTTTGACGCCAACGCAGATGAGCGAGATACACGAGGATTCACCTCGATGATATAGTAATCCATAGAATGTGGGTCTAGCGCAAGCTGTACATTACAACCGCCTTCAATGCCTAATGCACGTATCACTTTTAACGATACATCACGTAACATTTGATATTCTACATCTGACAACGTTTGACTAGGTGCTACTACGATTGAGTCACCTGTATGTATACCTACAGGGTCAATATTTTCCATATTACAAACAACAATAGCATTGTCATTTTTATCACGCATAACTTCATATTCAATTTCTTTATAGCCAGCGATTGATTTTTCGATTAAACACTGTGTGGCCGGACTATAATGTAAACCGTTACCTACGATTTCTTTAAATTCTTCATCGTTATAACAAATTCCTCCGCCAGTGCCGCCCATTGTAAATGCCGGTCTTACGATTAACGGATAACCAACTTCCTCTTTAAATGCAAATGCTTGCTCAACTGTATTGATGATATCACTTTCAGGAACCGGTACATTTAGTTCGTTCATCAATGTTCTAAATAATTCTCTATCTTCAGCTTGTTGAATCGACTGCAATTCTGTTCCTAATAGCTGTACATTATTAGCTTCTAATTCTCCACTATCATGTAATTGAATTGCCATATTTAATCCTGTTTGACCTCCTAATGTAGGTAGGAGTGCATCTGGTTGCTCTTTACGAATAATACGTGCAATAAAATCATGCGTTAATGGTTCAATATACACTTTATCGGCAATTTCAGTATCCGTCATGATCGTAGCTGGGTTTGAGTTAACTAATATTACACGGTAGCCCTCTTCTTTTAATGCCAAACATGCTTGAGTACCTGCATAATCGAACTCTGCAGCTTGACCGATGATAATTGGTCCTGATCCTATAACTAAAATCGTTTCTATATCTTGACGTTTAGGCATTGATTGTACGCTCCTTTGTTTTATATTCATTCATCATGTCGATAAATTCATCAAATAAATAATTAGAATCTGATGGTCCCGGACATGCTTCAGGATGATATTGTACTGAAAAAGCTGGTAATGATTTATGTTTCAAACCTTCAACTGTGCCATCATTAATAGCAATATGTGTAATTTCTAAATCTGTATTTATTAAAGAATCTTTATCAATTGCATAACCGTGATTTTGACTCGTTAATGCAATTTTGCCAGTTTTTAAGTCTTTGACTGGATGATTAGCGCCTCTGTGACCAAACTTCATTTTGAAAGAAGTCGCTCCTTGAGCTAGTGCAAATAATTGGTGACCTAGACAAATACCGAAAAATGGAACCTGTCCTAAGATGCCTTGAATCATTTCTAATGCTGTTTCAACCGCTTCAGGGTCACCAGGTCCATTAGACAACATCACACCATCAGGTGACATTCTAATAATTTCTTCTGCAGTTGTGTCGTATGGTACTACAGTTACATTACAACCACGTGCATTAAGTTCTCTTACAATATTTTGTTTTTTACCAAAATCAACCAAGACAACCCTTAAGCCATAGCCAGTAGATACATAAGGAGATTTTGTAGATACAGTTGTCACTTCATTACGTGGTAATTCTTTTGTTTTTAATTGTGTAACTATTTGCTCAATCTCGGCTTTATTATCTGTAAACGCAGCTTTTAGCACGCCGTATTTTCGAATTTTCCTTGTAATACTTCGTGTATCGACACCTGAAATGCCTGGTATATCATACTCTACAAGTACTTCATCAAATGTTTTTTGTTTTCTAAAATTACTTGGTTGGCTGCTGGTTTCTTTTACTACAACACCGTTTAAAGTAGGAACAAGTGATTCAAAATCATCTCTATTTATACCGTAATTCCCTATTAAAGGGTAAGTAAATGTAATAATTTGACCGGTATATGAAGGATCTGAAATCGTTTCTTGATAACCTGTCATTGCCGTATTAAAGACAATTTCCCCTAGTGTTAAATTATCGGAGCCTATTGGGTAACCTTCATAGTATGAACCATCTTCTAAAACAAGATAACGTTGCTTTAACATTATTTTTCCTCCTTAAATTTAACTTCACCTTCAACCATTGTTAATACTGGTGTACCATAAACGTTATACCCTATAAATGGTGTGTTACGTCCTTTAGACGCAAAGTCATCTGCGTTGATTTCAGTTTCTTTGTCTAAATTGATAACTGCTAAATCAGCTAATCCACCTTCTTCTAATCTTCCGTATGGTAAATCAAATGTCTGGGCTGGTTTAATTGTTAAATAATCAACTAATTGTTGTAACGTCCACTCACCATTTTTAACAAAGCGCGTATAAAGCAATGGGAATGCTGTTTCACTACCTACGATACCAAATGGTGCTTTAGTCATTGGTTGATCCTTTTCTTCGGCTGCGTGTGGAGCATGATCTGTTGCGATACAATCAATAGTTCCATCTAGCAATCCTTCAAGCAAGGCCTCTCTATCCTCTTTACTTCTTAAAGGAGGATTCATTTTATAAATCGCATCATCTCCAGGAACATCGTCTTCAGTCAATAATAAGTGATGTGGGGTAACTTCAGCAGTTACATGTATGCCTGCTTTTTTAGCATCGCGTATCGCTCTAACACTTTCTTTAGTTGATACATGGCAAACGTGATAATGAGCACCTGCTGCTTCTGCTAATAACACATCTCTGGCTATTTGTACTGCTTCGCAAATATTTGGAATACCTGGTATACCTAAAGCTTTGCTACGTTCTCCTTCGTGCATGGCACCGCCATAAATCAAGCTGTTATCTTCACAATGTGCTACGACAGCTTTATTAACTTTTGCAGCTTCTTGCATAGCTTCGTACATCATATTCGCTTGCTGTACCCCTACGCCATCATCGGTAAAAGCAAATGCACCATTTTGTGCAAGCGTAGAGAAATCAACATGTTCCTTACCTGCTTGCCTCACTGTTATAGCAGCGTATGGCAAGACTCTAACCTGCGCATTTTCTGCTATCAATTGATTTAAGTGATTAAGATTTTCTTCAGAATCTGGTACTGGACGAGTATTTGGCATAGGACAAACTGTAGTGAAACCACCTCGAGCTGCCGCTTTTGTTCCTGTCTCAATCGTTTCTTTATGTTCTCCACCTGGTTCACGTAAATGAACATGAACATCGACTAATCCTGGTGAAACAAATTGTCCTTTGAGGTCGATTTCTTCTGTACCCGCATCAACATCTATTTGAGGTGCGATTTTCTTAATATATTTCCCATCTATTAAGATTGATACCTTTGTTAGTTCACCGTCTTGTAATATTTGCGCATTTGTTAATAATTTCATTTTGCTGTTGCCCCTTCCATTTGTAAGATATAGTCAATAATTGCCATGCGGATATACATACCATTTTCCATTTGTTTAAAAATACGAGACTTAGGTGCTTCGACAAGCGTATCTTCTATTTCTACGCCTCGATTGACCGGAGCTGGATGCATAATAATCGCTCGATCATTTAGCTTGTTATATCGTTGTTGTGTAAGTCCAAACTGTTCATGGTATTGCATCGTTTCAAAACTAGCTATTTCACTATCGCCATGTCTCTCGTGTTGTACCCTAAGTAGCATCACGATGTCTATTGAATCAATCACTTCATCTATTTCTACATACGGTGCTTCTAATGTTTCATCTTTCCATGACTCTGGACTTGAAAACATCACATTTGCACCTAAAGCACTTAAACTTTGAAAGTTACTTTTGGCTACACGTGAATTTTTAATATCTCCACAAATTAAAATATTTAAGTTCTCAAATGTTTTGTATTCTTCGTAGATTGTCATAATATCTAATAAACTTTGAGTGGGATGTTGTCCACTTCCGTCACCAGCGTTGATAATTGGGATGTTTAACTTTTCTAACTCATCATAATAATTTGTTTGAGGATGTCGAATTACTAACACATCTGCACCTACTTGTTCTAATGTCTTACAAGTATCATATAGCGATTCACCTTTTTGAACAGAAGATGTATCTGTTTCAAAATCAATTAATTTTAATCCTAATTTTTGTTCGGCTACTAAAAAACTACTTTTTGTGCGTGTGGAATTTTCAAAGAATAAATTTGCTACGAATTTATCATTAAAACAACATGGTTTCACGTCACCATTTTTAAAAGCGCTCGCGCGTTGTATCAATTCATAAATTTCAGTCGTATTTAAGTGTTCCATTGTTAGTAAATTATCCATATTTTTCAGCTCCTTATTATGATAATTTTTATTAATCTGCTGGGGTTTCTTTCGGTAAAATCAAATTCAGTGTTATACCTGCTAAAGCAGCTAATGCCATGCCTTCAATTTCTAAATTAATACCTAAGCCGTTTAAATTAAATACAAGATTCCCTATTCCTATGACTAAAATGACAGAAGCAATGACCAAATTTCTGTTACTTGCGAAATCCACTTCACTTTCGACTAGCATCCTCAGCCCACTAGCAGCGATAATACCGAAGAGTAAAATGGATACCCCACCCATTACTGGTGTTGGTATAGATGAAACTAATGCGGTGAATTTTCCAACAAATCCTAGAATAATTGCAATTGTTGCAGCGCCACCAATAACATATACACTATATATTTTAGTTATTGCTAGCACACCAATATTTTCTCCATAAGTTGTACTTGGGGGCCCACCAATGATACTCGCAAACATCGTTGATACACCATCACCAATGATGGACTTATCTAAACCTGGGTCTTTAAAGAAGTTGCGCCCTACTATTTTGTTAATTACCATTTGATGTCCAATATGTTCACTAACAGTCACAAACACAATTGGTATTAATACCAATACTAACCCCAAGTGAAATGAAGGTGTGTAATCTTTAAATGGTATATATACTTCTGGAAATTGTAACCATTTGGCCTCAGCGATGGGCGCAAAGTTTACTAATCCCATAGCAATTGAAACAATATAGCCAGTTACTATGCCGATAAGTACTGGAATTAAAGATAAGAAACCTTTAAAGTAACCTTGTACTATAATCGTTACAAGTAATGTAATCATTGCTACTGCTAAATAACTTAAGTTATAACCTTTCATATCTCCCGAGTTCTCAAACATTGCCATATTTACAGCGGTCGGTGCTAAACTTAAGCCGATAACCATAATAACCGGGCCAACAACTACTGGTGGTAATAAGTTCATTAACCAATTTGTTCCACTAATTTTAATTGCTATACCAATCAGAACATACATGACACCACTCATAAAAAGCGCCACAAGCATGTCCCCTAAGCTATGTGAGTTTAACCCTGTAATGATCGGTGTTATAAAGGCAAAGCTTGATCCAAGATAAGCAGGTATTTTTGCTTTAGTAATTAAGATATATAACAATGTCCCGATTCCTGACGCTAAAAGTGCCGATGATATTGGTAATCCAGTTAAAAACGGCACAAGTACTGTGGAGCCAAACATTGCAAATAAATGTTGCGTACTCAAGAATGCCCATTGTCCGATTTTAGGTCTATCATCTACATCTAATACTGGTTTGACTGTTCGTTCAAACATTGTTTCATTTTCCATGTTTATGCTTCCTCTCATAAAAAAATCTCTTTACATTGAATTCATGTAAAGAGACTAAAAAGTATATATTACCTGTTTTGATTATAGAAAACTAAGCGTTATTCGTAAGTTAAAACGATAGCTCAATATAATTTAATCAAGATAATATGAAGAGGCGTTTGTTTTAAGCAAGTAGCTTATCTTTCTAAAAGCCTATAAAAATCCCGTTCAAACAATAATTTTTATAGTAGCTTTTACCTCTTCCCTTTTTCAGTCTCTCGTACTGAATTAAAAGGTGCTATTCAATTACAACTGCATTTCTATCATCTATTTCTTGGAGAAATACTGATACATCTTCTTCTTTTGCTGTAGGAATATTTTTTCCTACGAAGTCAGCGCGAATCGGTAATTCTCTATGACCTCTGTCTACTAAAGTAGCTAAGCCAATTTTTTTGGGCCTCGCATACTGTAGAACAGCGTCTAATGAAGCTCGCACTGTTCTTCCTGTGTATAAAACATCATCGATAATAACAACAACCTGATTTGTAATATTTACATCTATTTCATACGCTTTATCATTTCCTTGATTTATTGTTTGCTCTAAATCATCCCTGAATTGTGTAATATCTATTGTTCCAGTTGGCACAGCTACCTCTTCTATTTGTTCGATCTTTTGTTGTATACGTCTCGCTAAAAATGCACCACGTGTCTTAATGCCTAATAAGATTAAATTATTAGTACCTTTGTTATATTCTAAAATTTCATGTGCAATACGTGTAACTGTTCTTTGTATTGCTGCCTCATCCATAATAACGCGCTCTGACATTTTAAACACCTGCCTTTAATTAAGTGATGATATAAAGAAAACCCCATGTCTTTATTAGACATGAGGTTTAGTTAAAAAGTCTACAAACTTCAAGAGACATCACTCGATAACATGAGATGCTTTCTCTTCCATAGTTAAAAAATTATACTATGGCTCCTATTGCGTTAAGAAGCTATAACTACAATAGCGTTTCTTCATTCTTATGAACAAACAGTAAGTTTATAATCATTTTTATTAAATACATGTCTTCGGAGCCTCTCTGGACTCACAATTAAAGACTTTCGCTCTTTATTAAACTGTCATTATAATACCATGAATCATATTACCTTGCAAGTCGATAAACATGAAAATAACAAGCACATTATAGTAATCGTTAATTCAATTCGTGATAAAAGAACAATAAAGCGCTTGAGACATAAACTTAATATTCAACATAAAGGACTAACATTTATTATGATATGCTCACTTCAAGATGGACACTTAAGCATATAAACTTCAATAAACAAAGAAAACGTCAATTTCTATTTAGATTATATAGAAATTGACGTTTATTCTTTAATTAGAGATATTTATATCCAAACTCTTATAATTATTTTTCGCTTCTACGTAACTCAGTTAATAATTGCTCAAAATCATCTGGTAATGCGGCTGATTTTTCAATATTTTCATGTGTAATTGGATGTTCAAACCCTATTAAACCAGCATGTAATGCTTGGCCACCTATATCCATCGTTTTTTTCGGTCCATATTTTGGATCACCAACTAATGGGAACCCAATATATTTCATATGCACACGAATTTGGTGTGTACGGCCAGTTTCTAGTATACACTCGATTAATGTATATTTATCAAAATGCTCTAATACATTAAAATGCGTAATTGCATCTTTGCCATCATCTACAACATCCATAGACTGACGATCATTCTTGTTTCTGCCAATTGGTGCATCAATTGTGCCATAATCATGTGGAATATTACCATGAACCAATGCGACATATTTACGAGTAACTGTCTTATTAACTAATTGGTCTACTAAACTACGATGAGCTATATCATTTTTAGCGACCATTAATAATCCAGATGTATCTTTATCGATACGGTGTACAATACCTGGACGAATTTCACCATTAATACCTGATAAATTCTTCATTTGATACATAAGACCATTAACTAAAGTACCTGTGTAATGACCAGCTGATGGGTGAACTACCATTCCTTTAGGTTTATATACTATAGCTACATCATCATCTTCATAAAAAATATCTAAATTTAAATTTTCTGGTTGAATATCCGCTTCTACAATTTCTTTTTCAGTCACAACTATATAGTCATTCAACTTTGTCTTGTAGTTAGACTTAATGATTTTATCATTAACTTTTACAAGATTCTCTTTTATCCAATCTTGGATTTGAGTGCGTGACCAATCTGAATTATATTCAGGTAATAACTTATCAATACGTTGACCTGTATCGTTCTGGTCTTCTATCTTAAACTCATGTATTTCCATACGATATCTCTCCTATTCTTCTTTCTTCATATCTGTTAACAAAGCGATTACTATTAACAACACGCCTATGGTCAAACTAGAATCTGCTACATTAAATATCGGGAAATTATAACCGAAAATATTTGTATCAACAAAATCTACAACTTCTCCATGTAACACACGATCAATAAAATTACCTAATGCTCCTGCAAATAATAAACTAATAGCTACTTGCATTAATAAATGCTGTTTCGCTTCTTTAATGTAAAATATAATTAATACAACCAGAATGATAATTGTAATAATATAGAAAAAGCTCATTTTCCCACTCAATATACCCCATGCTGCACCATTATTTCGGTGAGAAGTTATATTTAAAAAATTAGGAATTACGTTAAAAGAATCTCCAACTCTCATAGAACTGGCAACAATAAATTTTGTGATTTGATCTAATAATAATATAACGATTGTTATGAATAAAGAAATACTAATGTAGTACTGACGTTTCATGCCTGTACCTCCTATTCTGCGCTCAGTCGCTTTTACAACATCTTTCATTATATCCTAATCAAACTTATAAAAAAAGTTACAGTTTGATTATATATATAAAACTTAATAATTCATAATCAACCATTGGTATAATACTATATTCTTTCATAATACTCATTTAATAAAATTTCCTAGTATCATAATAAAATAATTTTGTCTTTACTTCACATTAGTTACATTACTTTATAAAAATTAAAACGAAACAGTATTCCATCTGGTCCTGTAATATTCTTGTGAGTCGTCTCAGGATAGTGATAATCTACACATGCCAACCCATATGTTTTTTGGTTTTCAATGCGCTTAATTCGAGAAAACCAATTATTAACTACTATATGTTGGTGGTAACCATTAGAAGATAAATACAATGCCGTATTTGTTTCTAAGGAAGATGCTTCTAAACCAAAGAAATTTTTATAATATGAAATTACGCGCTTTAATTCTATCGTTTTAAGATTAATATATCCAATTAACGTTTCATCAGGTATACCTTGCCATTTTTCATTTGAAACATAGGTTAATAAATTAGGAACATTGATTGGTTGTGTTTCTAAAACAACCTTGTCATCTTCAAATACCCAATCTTCAATAGGATGATCCACATAAAATTCTAAGCCATTGCCTTCCGGGTCTTCCAAAAACAATGAGGTTGTAATATCATGCTCTCCACCATTAATAGGTAATCCATACTCACTCAATTGAACGAGCAAATCCGCTAAATCTGTTTTCGATGGTAATCTAATTGCTAAATGAAATAACCCTGCTTCCGAAGTTAATGGTTCTCTACCATAGTTAATTTGCTTTAAGGTAAGAAAATGATTTGAATTGCCAATTTCATAATGGACAATCGAATATGATTCATTCACTACATTAAGCCCTAAGATATGTTCATAAAATTGTTTCATAGCTTCTTTATCTCTTACATTTAATGTTATGCCGTTTACAAAATGTGCACTTTGGTTATGAAACATAAAAAACACCCTTCTAAAATCAAGTTTTACTTAAGCTCTTCTAAATTACTTTATCTTTGTTTTATTATCAATGTACACCATCGAAAATAAATAAAAGGAATCAGAAATATTGAGTGGTAATGACTTTATATTTTATAACATAAGTTTTATTATCATTTCACTCCAGCAAAGATGAGGCTAAGACACTTAATTATGTCCCAGCCTCATCCAAATCAATATATTCAATTAATAACAACTAGTGTCTCAATTATACTAGCGTTTTGACAACTTCTTGACAACGCGGGCACAAGTTATTTAGTTCACCTACAGAACCTAATGATTCACTGTAATTCCAGCAACGCTCACATTTTTCACCATGTGCATGCTCAATACGAATATCTCCATATTGATATGGAATTCCATCTTCTACATGATCTACTACTTCTGCTTGAGAAGTAATAAATAATTGTTGCAGATCAGCAAATTGTTGTAAGAATGATGTAGCGTCAAAGTTATCATTGCTTCCAATCACAACTTTAGCTTCTAATGATTTACCGATTACTTTTTCGTTACGTGCAACTTCTAATGCACGGTTGACATCATCACGTAATTTCATAAATGTATTCCATCTATCTACAAATTCACGGTCTACTTCAACACGCTCTGGCATGTTCGTTAAGTGTACACTTTCTTCCTCTACATGAGGAATATGTGACCAAACCTCTTCAGATGTATGCACTAAGATAGGAGCTAATAATTTCGTCATATCAACTACGATTTGGTATAAAACTGTTTGCATACTACGACGTTTATGAGAATCACGCTCTTCAATATAAAGAATATCTTTACCATAGTCTAAGTAGAAGTTACTTAGTTCTACATTAATAAAGTTTTGAACCTCTTGGAAGATATCTAAATAGTCATAATTATCATAGTGGTCTAAAGTATTCGCAGTGAACTCACGTAATCTGTTCAATAAATATTTATCCACTTCTAATAAATTATCTTCAGCTATTGCATCTGTCGCAGGGTTATAATCGTTTACGTTACCTAACATAAATCTTAAAGTATTTCTAATTTTTCTGTATACGTCAGAAGTTTGTTTTAATATTTCATCTGAAATACGTACGTCTGCTAGGTAATCAACACTACTCACCCATAGACGTGCAATGTCTGCACCTTTTTGTTTCACAATTTGATCCGGCACAATTACATTGCCTAATGATTTACTCATTTTCTTACCTTCTCCATCCATAACAAAACCATGTGATAATAACATTTTATATGGAGATTGGCCTCTTGTAGCCACTGAAGTTGTAATTGATGAGTTGAACCAGCCACGGTATTGGTCACTACCTTCAAGGTATAAATCAGCTGGGTATGATAATTCCGAACGTGCCTCTAACACACCACGGTGTGATGAACCTGAGTCAAACCAAACATCCATGATATCAGTTTCTTTTGTAAATTCACCGTTAGGGCTACCTGGATGCGTAAAGCCTTCAGGTAGTAAATCTTTCGCATCACGTTCAAACCAGATGTTTGATCCATTTGTTTCAAATAAATCAGCAACATGGTTAACTGTTTCTGATGTCATGATAATGTCGCCGTTTTCAGCATAAAATACTGGTAATGGCACTCCCCATACACGTTGACGTGAAATTACCCATTCGCCACGGTCACGAATCATGTTATAGATACGTGTTTTACCCCAGTCCACTTTGAATTGTGTCTCATCGATAGCATCTAAAATATCTTGACGTACTTTATCTATAGATGCAAACCATTGTGGTGTCGCTCTAAAGATAACTGGTTTTTTAGTACGCCAGTCATGAGGGTAACTATGTGTAATAAATTCTAAATGTAGTAATGCATCTTTTTCTTTTAGTAAGTCTGTGATTTCTTTATTCGCTTTATCATAAAACATGCCTTCAAATTGACCAGCTTCATCAGTGAATACACCTTTATCATCTACTGGGCTAATCACAGGTAAATTATATTTTTGACCGACAATATAGTCATCTTCACCATGTCCAGGTGCAGTGTGTACACATCCAGTACCTGCATCAGTAGTGACATGTAAACCATTAATTACTAATGACTCACGCTCAAAGAATGGATGTTGTGCTTCAACATATTCTAAATCTTTACCTTTAAATTCATTTTCTAATACTAAAGTATCTTCGTCCCATCCTAACGCTTCTACAACATCACTCACTAAATCTTTTCCAATGATATATTTTTGACCATTTACATTGTATTGACCGTAAGTTAAATCAGGGTGCACCGTAATCGCCACATTTGACGGCAACGTCCATGGTGTTGTAGTCCAGATAATAAATTTTGCATCTGGATCGACAATGCCTTTACCATCTTTAACATCAAATGCTACATAAATAGATGGTGATCGTTTATCTTGATATTCAATTTCCGCTTCTGCTAATGAAGATTCACTTGATGGTGACCAATATACTGGTTTTTTACCTTTATAGATTAAACCTTTTTCTGCCATTTCTCCAAATAAACGAATTTGAGCTGCTTCATATTCTGGTTTTAAAGTAATATAAGGGTCATTAAAATCACCTTTAACACCTAATCGCTTGAAATCTTTTTTCTGGTTTTCAATTTGCTCTAATGCAAATGCTTCACATTTTTTTCTGAATTCTGCTACTGACAATTCTTTGCGTTTAACACCTTTTTTAGTTAACGCTTGTTCGATTGGCAGACCATGTGTATCCCAACCTGGCACGTACGGTGCATAATAACCACGCATTGATTTATAACGTGTGATGATATCTTTTAAAATTTTGTTTAACGCATGACCCATGTGTAAGTTTCCATTCGCATATGGTGGACCATCATGTAGAATATATGAAGGATTCCCTTCATTTTTATCTAATACTTTTTGATAGATGTTTTTTTCGTCCCATTCTTCTTGTATCTTAGGCTCTTTATTTGGCAAACCGCCACGCATTGGGAAATCTGTTTTTGGCATTAATAATGTATCTTTATAGTCCATTTCTATACACTCCTCGTTCCGATTTTCATACTTTATTCATTTTAAATAATAAAAAGAACTCTAAGTTCAATTAACAGGGACGATGAATACCGCGTTACCACCCTGATTAACTCAACTTAGAGTTCTCTCATTATCTTTATTACTTTGTGATGACATAACAGTGATATAAGAAACTAACATATGAAAGGCTCCCACTATCCCTAACTCGCTGCGATATGTTTAATGTTTCAAACGCGTCTGTTATCTAATATTATTTATTTTCTGAATCAGTAGCTGATGTTTGGTCGCTAGAAACGGCGTTATTATCTGCTTCTGCTCTAGCTTTCATAGCTTTTTCTTCTTCAGTCAATTCATTATCGTTTAAATGATTAATGTTTTCTTCAGTGACTTGTTCAGAATCAAGATCATAATTTAATAAATAATCCCAATCTTCATTTTTAAGTAAATCTAATTGTGCTTCAACCAACATACGGAAACGTGATCTGAAAATTTTAGATTGACGTTTCATATCTTCAGTTTGGAAAGAAAGTCTACGTGCTTTTTCAACTGCATCGTTAACAATTCTATCTGCTTCTGCTTTCGCTTTAGAAACTGTTGCTTCAGCATCTTTTGTCGCAGCTGCTTTAGTTTCTTCCCCTGCTTGTTTAGCTTGTATTAACGCGTCACTAACAGATTGATGTACCTCTTTATATGATTGAATATTACTTTCTTTGTCTTCAATCACTTTTTCCAATTGTACTTTATCTTCTTTCAAACGTTCTATTTCATTACTAAGTTGTTCTAAATAACTTTCAACTTCAGTAGGTTCAAAACCATTTCTTGCATTTGTAAAAGTTTTATTTTTAATTTCATTTGGTGTAAAAGGCATAAATATCCTCCTTCTATAATACACTATTTTCTCCATTGGTTAAATAACGGAAATAGTGTTTTATCTACAATATGTTTTTATAATATATCATTTACTAAATTGTACAAAGCGTTAAAGACGTAGTCTCAAATTATATGATAGCTTATTATACCACTATTTGAATAACGTTTTGTAAGAAATTCTAATTTTATCTTTTTTAGTTTTACTGCCTATGTCAGTAATCATAGCTCTGCCAAATCCTTGTATTGACAATAAGTCACCACTATCAAGTTGAAAGTCTGCGGCATCAATCACTGTATGATTTACTTTAACACGTTTTTTGTCTATTAATTGTTTTGCAATAGTTCGAGATTTACGTATCATGTCTTTTAATACAACATCTAACCTTAAGCCACTTACTGTTGTATCAAATGATTGCCAATTCTCTTTTGATTGTATCATATCTTTTATAGGAATAGAATTAAGTTTAACTGTTGCACCTTTGATTCTATTTAATTCTAATATAATATAAGATTCAAGTTGCTTTGTCAAAGTAAATTGAATCTTATCTGATACAACAATGTCGCCTAACTGCTCTCTTTCAATTCCGAGCGACATAATTGTACCTAAAATGTGTTGATGTTGTAGTGTTACAAACTTTTGTGGGTAATCAACTTCAATCAATACAATTTCGAATTCTTCTTTAGTTGGTTCAAAGTAACTTGGCGCAATAAAAGCCCTTTTTCTTTCTGAGTATGGCCCACCATAAAATGTAACGTTCAAATCATCAAAGCTGCCTACAACAACCTCCATTATATACTGACCACGTGGGTCAAGAAATGTTGTCAATACAGGAGCGTATTGGTCATTTGCACGATTACATTTATCAATAAGTTGATCTATTAAATCATGTTCTTCTTTTCTGAAATGTTGATAAATATCGATGTGTATCACTCCAAATACAATACAAAGCACCTCTCGTTATTCAACGTTAGGTGCTTATCATTTATTTTATGTTAGTTCGTTAAGTTTTATACAATACCTTACATTAATTTAGTTAAAATCAAATTAAATATGCTCGCTAAACCACTACGGAATAGTACAAGTACTACTATTGCAACGATTGATGAAATATCAATCATTCCAATTGGTGGTATAACTTTACGGAATTGTTCTAAAAACGGCTCATATAACTTCGCTAAAAATTGACCGAATTTATTTTCACGTGCATTGGGAATCCATGACATAACAAAGTATACAATCATCCCGTAATAATAAATCTGAACCAAGAATAAAATAAAATTAAATATGTTTGCTAATAAACCAATATCCATCTATTTTTACCTCTATTCACCTTGGTATTCCATATTTTCTATTTGATCAGTAATACTCCCAGCAACTTCAACATTGTCAGGTGTGCATAAGAATATATCTGATCCAACTCGTTGAATATCTCCACCAATTGCATAAACAGTACCACTTAAAAAGTCGATAATGCGTTTAGCAGAAACTTTATCAATGCGTTGTAAATTAACTAATGTAGCACGACGATTCTTAAGTTCGTCTGCAATATCTTGTGTATCTGAAAAAACACGGGGTTCAAATAAACACATCTTAGAACTTTCTTGTGCAAAATCAAATTGATCTTGTTCTTGATTATTCATATTCACAACGTTCCTTGTATTATTTTTAGATGAACTGTTATTCATTTGATACTTCCTTTCTCCCGATGATTGCTGTAATCTTGTTGACTGTTTCTTGGGAACGGACTGTATTGATCTTGGTTTTTCTGTATAACCATTGTTTGATTGTTCATTAAAGTTGCTTTGAGACTGTGCTTGTTGTTTGTTTTGGTTTCTATTTTGTTCTTCTTCGTGCGGCGCTTCTAATTCGTCATCTTCCTCTTCTACAACGAAAAATCCATTAAATAAATCTTTTAAAGCCACGGGGCTCACTCCTCTTTTCCTACAAGTTTAGTCCCAATTCTCACAAACGATGCACCTGCTTCAACGGCTAAATGATAATCATTACTCATTCCCATAGATAGCTCAGTACAAGGTGCATAATTTAAATTGAGCGCTTTAATTTCATCTCTTTTTGTTTTTAATAATTGAAACAAGCTTTTTATATATGGCTCATCTTCAGTCAAAGGAGCCATAGTCATAAGACCAACGATTTCTATATTTTCATATTGCTTTAACTCTTCAATAAAAGTGTTAACCTCTGATAATGAAACACCTTGTTTAGATGATTCACCAGATACATTCACTTGTACAAAACATTTAATTTTATGTTCAGCTCTTTTATCAATTTCTTTTGCTAATTTCAAACGATCTAATGCGTGGAAATAATCAACTTCATTGATAACTTCTTTAACTTTTCTAGTTTGTAAAGAACCTATAAAATGCATTACAGCGTCCTTGGGTAAGGCTGCTTTCTTTTGTTGAAACCCTTCCAAACGATTTTCACCGAAATGTCTAATTCCTGCATTATATGCATCATTAGCTCGGTCTATTGTAACATACTTTGTCACTGCAATCACGTTTGGCATTGTTGAAATATTACCCTTTTCACAATGTGTTTGTATTTGCTCACTTATACACTTTAAATTATATTGTACATCCAATTCTATACACCTCTTCGTTATTGACCAATAAATGCTAACATTCGACCCGTATTTCCTTTTTCTACTCTGTAAGAAAAGAATAATGATAAATCTTCAGATGTCGCATAGTCTGTTATATAAATATTATCTTTAGGAATGCCTGCATTTTCCAGCAATAATGCATTCGCAAGTTTTAAATCAATACCATGTCTGTCTGCACCTCTAGTTTTTATATACTGATTAATATCTATCGGTAATTCTTCAAATTTAGACTTTATATCATCGTTAATTTCATAAGAATTAGAAGTGGCTGGTCCAATGACAACACTTAAATCACATAACTCAAAATCTATATGTGAAATCATTTCGATGACGATTTGACCAACAGTTCCTCTCCAACCAGCATGTGCAAGCCCTATAAAATGATGCTTTTCACTATAAAAGTAAATAGGTACACAGTCAGCATAACACATTGTAAGCAGAATATTTTCATCATATGTGTATAAACCATCTACACCATGCAAGTGGTCTGTCAGTGAATCAATATTAGTACCTCTATCTTGTTCAGTTACTTCTACAACTTTATTTTCATGAGTTTGAATTGGAAAAACCCATTGCTCTCTAGGAAAGTCAATTGTAGTAGCAAGCATTTCTTGATGTTGAGTGATACTCTGTTGATTATCATCAATATATCTTGCCATATTAAAAGCGTTACGAGGGAAAGGACTTAAACCGTCTTCTCTTGTTGTTATACCCAATTTTACTTTTTTTAAATAATCATGTTCATAGTCTAATATATGATGCTTTTTAATAAATTTTTCTTGCATAACCACAAACCTCCATAGGACATATAAAAGCAACATTTTATTATTACTTAAATTTAAAAAAGTCATCAGATCTACTGACCTGATGACACTTTATTATTTAATTTAGTATACAAAAATTGTTGCGACTAACGTCTAGTTCTTCTTGAACGTCTTTCTTCTCTATTTCTGATGAAACTTGGAATATCATCTTCGTTAGTTGTGTGGGCTCTACTTTCACTAGCACTATCTGACGATGCTTGTGAAGCACCTACTGAACTTGAAGAAATTGTGTCTTCTTTAGTAGTACTTCCGCTTGTTGCACTATTACCAAAACCAGTGTTCGAAGCTTTACGACCTTGTGATGAAGGTTTATCTTCAAAACCAGTTGCAATAACTGTTACAACGATTTCATCTTGTAATTCTGGGTTAATTACTGTACCAAAAATCATATTTACATCTTCGTCTGCAGCATCTTGCACAATATCTGCTGCTTCTTGCGCTTCGAAAAGTGATAATGATTCTCCACCTGTAATATTCATAAGTACACCTTGTGCACCTACAATAGAAGTTTCTAATAAAGGTGAAGAAATTGCTTTTTTAGCAGCTTCTACTGCACGGTTTTCACCTGAAGAAACACCAATACCCATTAAAGCTGAACCTTGGTTAGACATGATTGTTTTAACGTCTGCAAAGTCTAAGTTAACTTCACCAGATACAGCGATTAAGTCAGAGATACCTTGAACACCTTGACGTAACACGTTATCTGCTTCTTTGAATGCTTCCATCATTGGTGTTGATTTATCAACGATGTCTAATAAACGATCATTAGGGATAACGATTAATGTATCAACAGCAGCTTTCATTGCTTCAACACCAGCTGCAGCTTGCGTTTGACGTTTACGGCCTTCAAAACCAAACGGACGTGTTACAACACCTACTGTTAATGCGCCCATTTCTTTAGCAATTTTTGCTACAACTGGAGCAGCACCTGTACCAGTACCGCCACCCATACCAGCAGTTACGAATACCATATCTGCGCCTTGGATAGCATCTTCAATTTGTTCACGTGACTCTTCAGCAGCTTTTTTACCAATTTCAGGGTTTGCACCAGCACCTAAACCACGTGTTAATTTTTCACCAATTTGGATTTTAGACTCAGCTTTTGATAAATTTAAAGCTTGTCCATCCGTATTAATTGAAATAAATTCAACATTATTCATACCATGGTCAATCATACGGTTTACAGCGTTATTACCGCCGCCCCCTACACCGATGACTTTTAACGTCGCTAAATGATTAAATCCTTGTTCAAATTCTAACATTTATATTTCCTCCTAGTTTTAATGGCCAATCAATCGAATAGAGATTTCATAAGTTTTTTGAATTTACCTTCTTCTTTGTCTTGAGGTTTACGTTCTTCATCATGATCGATGTTTACTTCGTTATCGTACACCTCTGGCTCTTCTTCTGTTTCAACAGCATTAGTTGCTTCTCTTGACTCAGTTGATGACGTTTGAGGCTCTTCATGTTTGTTCGATTTTTTCTTAAACCAATCAAATCCACTTGATTTTGTACTATGTTCTCTTTCATCAGATTCGATGACTTCTTCCTCGAATTCTTCACTGTCATGATTACTAATTGTAACATAATCTAGTAATTCGTCGAAAGTAATGCTACTAGAAATTGTTGAAATTGCTGATGAGAACTCAGGTTTTCTAATTCCCATTTGTGATGGTGTGTGAATTCTCACTTTCTCACTCACCATATCTTGAAGCAATTCCTTAACTCCTAATAAGTTTGCAGAACCACCTGTGATAACAAAACCACCATTTACTTTTGTAAGACCTAATTCTTGTAACACTTCAAACACATTAAAGAAAATATCTTCGACGCGTGCTTCAATTATGTCTGCTAAATCTTTTTGGGTGAATTCCGCTTCTTCGTCACTATTGACTTGTTCAACGGTAAACACATCATGATCAGAAGCAGAGTCAAAGAAAGCGTGTCCATATTGATGTTTAATTTTTTCAGCAGTCTCATATGAAGTATTTAAGCCTGTAGCTATATCTTCAGTAATATCTCGACCTGCCATTTCTAATGCATCTGCATCAACTAATTCACCGCGCTCGTAAAATGCAAGTTGCGTGATATCTTCACCAATGTCGATTACACATGCGCCTAATTCTTTTTCAGTAACTGAAAGTACTGAGCCATAGTTATATGCATCTGAATATACATCAAGTACATCTACACCACATGATTCAACACATTTAATCATATTAATTAATATTGATTTTTGAATTGCAATAACACCGGCTTCAACTTTCAGACTATGTCTAGCAATCAGTTCTTTTGGATCAGAAACTTCATTCTCGCCATCAACAATAAATTTAATTGGGAATGCGTTAATGATTTCAGTTTCTGGTACATCATTTTTATCGCGAATACTTTCAAGTACACTTTCAATATGTGTACCATCTAATTCTGTATCTTCATAAAATTCTATTTCATTAGATTCATCAAATACCTCTGTTCCGATAATAGGCAGTTTTAAAAATACTTCCTTAATATCTACTCCTGAAGCAATAGAGGCTTTCTTGATTGTATCTTTAATTGCTTGTTTAGCAATATCGAAATCATCAATAAGACCATTTTTAATCCCACTTGTGTAGGTCTGTCCTGTACCTATCACATTTATACCGTTGTGAAATTTCTCGCCTACTATCGTTTTAACGCTCGATGAACCGATATCTATACTTACGTAATAATGCTCTTCCATAGATAGGCACCTCCTGACAATAACTTATTCAAATTCACACTATTAATAGTTTACAATAGGTTTTGACGCTTGTGAACTATAAAGATAAGTATTTGTCGAAATTTTTTAATTATTTTTGTCCGTTTTCTTATTAATCTTATTTAATGCACTTTGAAGCTCATCTTTTGCCTTATCTTCTTCTGTTGTACCCTTATCCACATTTTGGTCACTTGAAGATTTTGTAGTGCTACCACCACTATATGGAATAAACGATGCACCTACTGATAAATCAATATATCCTGCTTTTTTTAATTCTCCAGATTCATCACGTTCTAATGATTGTGACATTTGTGGATAGTATTTCATTTTTTTGCCAATTGTATTTAAATTACCAAGAATTTGAATATCATCTGTTGTGAATAATTTGATTTGATTTTGTGCATTTTCTTGAGGGTCTAATTTAATTTCTGCTATCATCCCTCTAACCTTTGCAGGCATTTCAGAAAGCGCTTGTATAATCTTTTCTTTTTTATCTTTTTCAAATCCTTCAAGAATTGGTCCATTATCAGTAGCGTTACCATCATAATCTTCTAACTCTGTACCGTCTTCTAAAACAGGTACATATTTATCTTTCTTTTTAGTTAGAGCTACAATTTTCTTTTCTGACACTTTCACAGTTAACTTATTCGGAAAATGTTTTTTTACTTCTGCATTTTTAATAAGTGTACTTTCTTCAAGTTTGTTTTGAGCATTCGTCGTGCTATAAGTGTACATTCTCGAATTGTCTTTTACGTTTATAGCTCTATTAATTGCATCCTTAGATGTATTATCATTCCCGCTAATCTCTACACTACTAATCTTACTCAAAGGTGTAAACATATAAATCAATATTAAAATAATTATAAATAATAAAACACCAAATACTGAATATTGAATTTGCTTTTGTCTTTTCCGTCTTTTTGCTCGTTTCTCTTTTAAGTATTCAGAGTCAAATTCACTAACTTTGTCAGACATTTAATATCACACCCTTTAAAAAGAAGGTAAATTAGCTTGGAAACTCTTAATAAATTTATTCCCACGCTCTTCAAAAGTATTGTACTGATCCCAACTTGCACATGCTGGCGATAATAATACCACGTCATTTGGTTCTATGACAGACTGTATCTTATCTACGGCATCTTGAACATCAGAAGCTGTAATGACGTACTTACCTTGACTTTCACCTAACTTCACGAATTTTTCTTTTGTCTCACCAAAAGTTACCATAACTCTTACATTTTTCATATGTGGAATAAGTTCATCAAAGTCATTGCCACGATCTAACCCACCACATAACCAAATGATTGGTTGTTTAAATGAATTTAATGCAAACTGTGTAGCCAATGTATTCGTAGCTTTTGAATCATTGTAGTACTTATTCGTTTTATTTGTTCCAATATATTGTAAGCGGTGTTCAATACCTGAGAATGATGTCAAACTATCAATAATTGCTTTAACAGAAACTCCAGAAAGTAATGCTGCTAACACTGCAGCAAGAATATTCTCCAAGTTATGTTCACCAGGCAGCACAAGATCATCTATATGAATTATTCTAAATCCTTTAAATACGATGTAGCCACTCTCAACATAAATTCCGTCTACTTCTTGATGTGTTGAAAAATAATACGTTTTTGCTTTCAGTGACTCAGATTCGATTAAATGACGTTGATGATAATTACAAATTAAATAATCATTTTCAGTTTGATTAATATATATTTTTTTCTTAGCATTTTGATAATTTTCTAGTGATTCATGATAATCAAGATGTGCTGAATATATATTCGTAATTATAGCTATATGCGGTTTATACTTATCGATACCAAGTAATTGGAAAGACGATAACTCCGTAACCAAATAGTCATTAGCTGTGACTTCTTGTGCTACTTTTGAAGCCACATAGCCAATGTTACCTGATAGCTTACCTGTTACTCTGCTTTTTTGAAACATATCTCCAATTAATGAAGTAACTGTAGTTTTACCATTTGTACCAGTCACACCGATAATCGGTGCTTCTGATATTAAATAACTGAGTTCTACTTCAGTTAATATTTTTAATCCTTTTTCAGTTGCTGCTTCTATCAGTGGAACATTATATGGAATGCCCGGATTTTTAAAAATAATAGGATTACTATCTAACAAGGAAAGTGGGTGTTCTCCACCAATTACAGTAATTCCCATATTTTCTAAATCTATTGCATGTGCATCTTGACTCAAATCTTTACCGTCATTGACGATTACATTTGCACCAAGTTTTTTTAATAATTTCGCAGCTTCATAACCACTTTTCGCTAATCCAATAACTAATACATTTTTATTTTCTAACTCTGTATATTTCAGCAATTTAGTTCACTCCAATCCATAAACCGATGAGTCCTGTAATCAAGCCTACTGTCCAGAATACTGTCGTTACTTTCTTCTCATTCCAACCAATTAATTCGAAATGATGATGTAGTGGTGACATTTTAAAAATACGTTTTCCAGTCAATTTGAATGAAGTTACCTGTATCATAACTGATAAGGTTTCTGCCACAAATACAAAACCAATGAAAATCAGTGACAATTCTTGGTTTAGCATAATAGAAATAGTAGCAAATATCCCACCTAATGCTAGACTGCCCGTGTCTCCCATAAAGACTCTAGCCGGATTTAAATTGAATGGTAAGAAACCAATCAATGCAAAAATCATAATCACACAGAACAATCCGATTGATGTTGCACCTTGTATGTAAGCCATAATTGCATACATTATAAAGCCAATGATAGATAATCCTGTCGCTAGTCCATCTAATCCATCTGTTAAATTAACTGCATTTGAAAAGCCTACTTGCCAAAAGACTATGAAAATTACATACGCAATTGAAAGTGGTACTTCAATATTTGTAAAAGGCAAATGAATTCCAGTAGAAAAATCAGTTAAGTTAAATACTTGGCTTAAAATAAAGAAGATAACTGCGATACCTATTTGAGCTAAGAATTTTTGTTTACTTGTTAAACCTTCATTGTTTTTCTTTACCACAATGATGTAATCATCAATAAATCCAATCAAACCAAAACCTACTGTTACAAATAATAACAAGATAACAGGATTAGAATTATCCATAAAAATGATTGCTAAAATCGAGGTTACAATAATACTAATGAGAAAAGTTAATCCACCCATAGTAGGTGTACCTGTTTTCTTCATGTGGCTCTGTGGGCCTTCTTCTCTAATACTTTGTCCAAATTTCATTCGTTTCAATGTTGGTATTAGTACTGGAACTAATATAAACGTGATTAACAGTGCGATAATTGCGAGTAAATAAACCATATTATGCTCCTTTATTTATTTAATTGGATTAAGTCGTTATGCTCTTCGGTTAGCCATATATGTATTGAGATTAGTAGCTAATCAATTGAAACTGTTGCTACTTTATTGCAACGTTCAATGATTAGTCTACTTCTATTTCCACCTCAAAATTGATTACATAATAAGTTTTAAATTCTAATGAAATGTTCACATTCAGAATAATCAACTTAGCTCAGGTTATGATTCATTGTCTTTTGAATCTTTATTGTCATCTGAGTCTTTGTTTTCTTCTTTATCTTTTGAATCCTTGTTGTCTTCAGAGTCTTTTTGGTCATCTGAGTCTTTTTTCGAATCAGATTCAGCCTTTGAAGTTTGACCGTTTACATCTTCCGATGATAACGTTACTTCAATTTTATCTTTGCTACTTATTTTTTGTCCTTTAGTTACTGATTGGTTCGATACAAATCCGCTTCCTTTTGTTGTTACTTTAGTCTTAGTAAGTAACTCAAATGCGACAACCTCTTCTTTCGACCAACCTGTCATATCAGGCATTGTAACATCACTATCTGTCAGTAATAATACTTTAGTGTTAGGCAATACTTCTTTATTAGCGCTCACAGATTGCTTAGTAACTTTTTCTCCATTACCAATAACTATTGGTTTTAGGGACTTACCGTTTAGTTTATCTTGCGCTTTTTGAATTTCTTGTCCTTCAACGTTAGGAACTTCACTATATTTCACATCTGAGTTGTCTTTAGAATTTTTATCTCCAACATTTAAGTATTTGAGTGTATTTTCCATAATAGGTTTAAATGCTTTACTTACACCCATTTCATAGGCTTCTTGATCATTTTTTTGGGCTAAACTCATGCCAGCATAAACAATTACCTCAGGGTCATCTTTTGGTGCATCACCTATAAAGCTAACAAAATATGGGTTTTCACCTTCTGCATAACCACCATTGTCAGGGTCCGCAACTTGTGCTGTACCTGTTTTACCTGCAACATCATAACCATCAATTTGATAGTTCTTAGCATGGCTATCTTCACTATTTACAACTTTATCTAGCTCAGTACGCACTTTTTTAGCAGTATCTTTCGTTATAGGTTTACCGTCATATTCTTTCTTACCTTTATAAAAAGTATCTTTGCTAACAGGGTTCGTTATGTTATCAACGTACCAAGGTTTAATCATATTACCACCGTTAAAGAAGGCAGATTGTGCTTTAAGCATTTGCACTGGTGTTACCGTGGTAGATTGACCGAATGCAGAAGTTTTCTGTTGCGCTTCATTATCCCAAGCGATACCGCCAGTTGCTTCACCATCAAACATACCATTTGTAGATTGACCGAAACCGAATTTCTCATACCAGTCTTTCATTTTATCTGCGCCAACTAAATCTTGCAGATGCATCATTAGTGTATTAGATGAATACGTGAATCCTAGTGACATTGGAATTTCTCCCCAACCCACTTTGTTCCAGTCAGAAATTTTTGATCCCATGACTTCTCTAGGTTCAGCTGTATATTTTTTATCTGGGTCAAATTTCCCTTCTTGAATAGCAGCTGCTAAGCCGTAAGACTTAAAGGTTGAACCGGGCTCATACGTGTTTTGATATAAATCATTCGCCCATTTCTTACCAAAGTCTTTTCCTGTTTCTGGATTAAATGTAGGTCGCTGACTAAATGCTAGTATTTCACCAGTATGTGCATCCATTACCACAGCGAATAAATCTTTCGGTTTATAATGTTCGACCATGCCATCTAAAGCCTCTTCAACAAATACTTGAATATTAGAATCTAGAGTTAAATGTACATCATCACCACGTTGAGGTGTTTTTTCTTTCTTAGTATTAGGTGCAATATAGCCCCAAATATCATGGATATAAGATAATGCCCCTTTATGTCCAGATAAATAACTATCAAAAATTTTCTCAACGCCCATAGCACCTTTTAAATCACCGCTATCCGGATCTTTCTGAGCCATTCCAATTAAATGTGATGCAAAATTTCCATTAGGGTAAAAACGTTCAGTCTCTGGATAAAGCGTTACACCAGGTAACTTCATTTTTTCAATTTTTTCTTTTTCTTGATATGTTAAATCAGTTCCTTTTTGTCCAAATTCAACTTGGAACGCTTTTTTATTATCTAATTTGTCTTCAATCTCTTTAGCTGACATATCAATAACCGTTGCTAATTTCTTAGCTGTTTTCTTTTTATCTGTAACGTGTTTTGGCTTATCGCTACCTTCGCTTGCTTTTTTATCAATAACAGCAACGACTTTATACCGTTCTACATCTTCTGCCAAAATTTTTCCATTTCGGTCATAGATTTTTCCACGTTCAGGTTGTTGCTGGCTATTAACTAAATACTTTTCGTTCGCCTTCATAATTAAATCTTCGCCTGAAGAATGTCCAGTTAACATTATATATGAGTATCTTAAAACCAACGTAAAAAAGAGCAGTCCGAATCCAAGAATGAGTAGGACTGCCCCTATTTTACTTTGTTTAATAAGAAACTTGGGTTTTTTTAATCTAATTTTTCGCTTCGCCATTATTACGCACTACCTTTACATTGTCGTTCTTAAGGCTCATTCCTTCGTTTTTGGCCTTATCGTAAATGCGTTCATATGAAGAGTTCTTTTTAATTTCAGATTCTATTGCGCTATTTTCACTTGATTGTTTTTCGATTTTTGTATCTAAATCTGCAATTTTTCCTCGAGTATCATACGCATCCATTTTTAAAGATAGCATATAAATACTTATCAATGCAATTACTGTTATAAGTCCTATGTATAACATTTTCTCAAATTTTGTAAGTTTAACTACAACTTTGCGTTTTACGGTTTTGGGCTGGGTCGACGGTTGCGACTCAGGAATTTGTGTTTCTGGTTCATTATAAGGTTGATATATCTTTTCCACTGCCACTCAACATTCACTCCTTATTTTAATATTTCTGCAACACGTAACTTCGCACTACGCGCTCTATTATTATTTTCTAAATCTTCATCAGTAGCGGTAATAGGTTTACGGTTAACGCGTTTCAATTTAGGTGTGTATGCTTCGGGTATAACTGGCAATCCCCTTGGTACATCTGGCCCCTTTTCGTACTCTTGAAACATTTGCTTGCATAAACGATCTTCCAATGAATGGAAGGTTATGACTGAAATTCTACCATCAACTTTTACTAAATCTATCGCTTGTTCTAATGAGTCTTCAAATGATGATAATTCATCATTTACCGCTATTCTAATTGCTTGGAAAATTCTTTTTGCTGGATGCCCACCTTTTCGTCTTGCTTTGGCAGGTATACCTTCTTTTATGACATCAACAAGTTCTAATGTCGTTTCGATTGGCTGTTGTTCCCTGTTTTGTTCAATGCGTCGGGCAATTTGTTTAGCAAATTTCTCTTCCCCATAGCGATGGAAAATTTTTACTAATTTTTCAAACTCCCAATCATTAACGACTTCATGAGCTGATAATGATTGGGATTGATCCATACGCATATCCAACTTCGCATTGTGATGGTAACTAAACCCGCGCTCAGGTACGTCTAGTTGTGGACTAGAGACACCTAAGTCGTAATAAATACCATCAACTTTTTCAATATTCAAATCATTTAAAATTTCAGTTAATTTTCTAAAGTTGTTATGGACAAAGGTTACTTTATGCAAATGATCTTTTAAAACTTCTTTTGCATTTTCAATAGCCGTAGTATCTTGATCTATTGCTATCAGTCTTCCTTTGTCACCTAGTTGATTTATTAAATATAGTGCATGACCTGCTCCACCTAATGTACAGTCGACATACACGCCATCTTCTTTTATATTCAAATAATCAATGGTCTCTTTGAGCATTACGCTGACATGATGAAACAAAATAACGCCTCCATATTAAAAATCAAAGTCAATTAAGTCTTCAGCAATATCTTCAAAACTATCTTCAGATTCATCATAAAAGCTGTTCCAAGTTTCTCTATCCCAAATTTCTATTCTATTTGAGACACCTATTACTGTACATTCCTTACTTAAGTTTGCATATTGGCGTAAGTTCTGCGGAATGTTAATACGCCCTTGTTTATCAAGTTCCACTTCAACAGCACCAGAAAAGAACATACGCATAAATTTACGTGCATCTTTTTTAGTCATTGGTAAGGTTTTCATTTTTTCTTCAATAACTTGCCATTCTTCTAAAGTATAACCAAATAAACATTTATCAAGGCCTCGAGTGATTATAAAACGTTCATTTAAGTCATAACGAAATTTTGATGGAACAATCATGCGTCCTTTTGTATCCAACTGATGTTCGTATTCTCCCATGAACATTTATAATCACCTCACCTTCTCATATATATAATTTACCACATCTCACCACTATCCTCCACTAATTATACAATATTCACCAAAATTTATCGTTTTACATAAAAAAATGCCCGATTCATCTTTTTGATGAATCGGGCTAAATCTTGTGGCTCTAAGGTTTAATGATGATATGATCAAAAGTGTAAGAAAGTGGTGGATAGGTGGAGGGACTGAACACCTCCATCCCAAAATCATTCATAATTTGTAGCGGATTCCAGATTCTTTCTTGTAATCCTCCCATTGGATGGAGCACTTCACTTAATTCTTTAAAATGTTTAATGCTAATTTTATTTTCTCGTTCTATATTTAATAAATATCTGTTAATTAAATAATCATATTGTTTCTGGTGTATTTCATTATTTTTATCCAATAATTGTTTATTATCATTGCTATTAGCTACTTCAGCTTGCAATGTTTGATATAACTGATATTGTTGTTCTTTCAAACGCTCTATTTGATTTATAAACTCTTGTGAAGCTTGAGCACGCACGAACTGCGCTTTATCATCTTCAATACCTTTTTCGATAATTGAATTTCTATCTAATTGATATTGTTGAATTAGTTTTTCAGTTCTCTCATATAAATAGCTAATACGCAAACGTGGCAATACAATCGGCATTGTTACATCTAACGTTTTAAATACATCACTTAATTCAGTCCAATATTTGATTTCACTTGGTCCACCCACAAAAGCAACTGTATTAAATAACCATTCTTCCATAACTGGTCTAGTAACAACATTATTTGAAAAGAGCTGCGGATCAGAATCCACTATTTTTAATAATTCCTCTTTCGAAAAATATTTATCTGATTTATTCAAATAAAATTTATCATCTTTAAAAGTTAATAATTGCCTCATATTGCCATCATGCATGAATATATGGACATTCGTATCTGTTTGAATCATTTGTTCTAATCCATTTGCAACGGTTTGCTTTTGTGTATTTCTAAACGCTTCATCTACTTCACTATGATGTTCAATAATATGCTTAATAAATGGTTGTTCCAAACTTCTTAAATTAGCATTATTTGCATCTATAATTAACAAGCCATAAAACTTAAATACTTCGTGTAACAAAGCTTTAAACATATCTGTCCAGCTATCATTCTCTTCAATAATGTCATTACACATTTTTAATAATGGTTTAGAGTGTGCTGTTTCGGTCATTTGTTTAAAAAATTGTTGTAAAGTTTCTTTTAATTGTGCTTTATCAGGATAATACCTAGAAACACTAGTTTCAGGAGGTGTCATTGTATGATATTTTATTTTTTGCAATTTAGCATATTGTGTATTATAAGCATAAGTATGATTAACTTCATCAAAATCATGATCTTCCCCAGCAATCCAAAATACAGGGACCACGTTTTTATCATGTTCTTTCGATAATTTCTCACTTAACGTAATAATAGAAAAGATTTTATGGAAAGTATATAGTGGCCCACCGAACAAACCGGCTTGTTGCCCTCCAATAATCACCTTCGCACCGTCACTTAATAATGCAATGTTTCTTTCTTGTTGTTCTGTTAAAGATAAATCACTCATATATTCTTTTATGATATTAGCTAATTCAACTTCTCTGCCATTATTAGAAGCTGTTAAGCGTTCATAATAACTCTTTTCATCCATGGCATCTAAGTTGTAAAACTGTCCTAGCGTTGAATCACTTTTTTTTAGTTTTGATATAAATTGATCTTTTTCATTGAGTTTTGTCGTCATACAATCCATGCGTAATTCTCCTTATGTTACTCTATTCCTAATCAGTATAAAGTTTATATCCAATATTGACAATTATACGGCTTACAAATATCAAATTTTCAAATAAAAGCCATACAATACGCTTAAACATTAATGTTGCAACTGTTCAAATTTTTTATGTTTAGATAGTTTTAAAAACGATAATAAATTAACAAAATAGAGTTTCAAGCAGTCATTTTTGTGAAAAAACTCATAAAATAAGGTATAATAATCTTTAATAATACAAAGGGGGAAGATGCAATGACTAGCGTAAAGCGTCTTGATATTAATTACAGAACTGACGAATTATTCGAAGATTTTAGGAACTTTGGAAATGGAGATTTATATTTAGTCGATGAGCTTCGCGGTGAGATGATTGATGCAAGTTCAGATTCACCATTTTATGGCATTTATGTCGGCGATCGATTAGGTGCAAGGATGGCTCTATATCGTAAAGGTGATGTAGAAGAGAAACACTTCCCTAATTTCGACGATTATAATGTATTGTGGAAATTAGAGGTTTTACGTGATTTCCAAAATCGAGGTTACGGTAAAGCATTGTTAGATTTCGCTAAGAATCAGGGATTACCAATTAAAGTAATTGCACGTAATCAATCAAAACAATTTTTCATCAAACACGGTTTCACTGATTTAGA
This sequence comes from Staphylococcus xylosus NJ, assembly GCF_000338275.1. Classification (GTDB taxonomy): domain Bacteria; phylum Bacillota; class Bacilli; order Staphylococcales; family Staphylococcaceae; genus Staphylococcus; species Staphylococcus xylosus_B. The sequence goes on along the minus strand of NZ_ANMR01000043.1, from coordinate 124,737 downwards.
AGAAGCCAACAAAGAAGGCCATGATGTTTTAGTATGGTCACCGGATCAATAATTTAAATTTATTTTAATAAGCATTTACTCTATTATCAATTGTGAACTCATTATAATTCTTTAAGAACACAGAGCAATATAAAAGCGGGTCTTTGAAATCAATTTTTAAAATTATGATTTCTGTCCCGCCTTTTTTATTGAATATGAACCACAATTTCATCTAATGAAGAAATTGTATAATCAGGTCTTATTGTTGTCTCATTCACATTTTTTCTAGGGTTAAACCAACAAGTTGCTATTTCAGCATTTTTGCCTCCTAATATATCGGAAGTCACTGAATCACCAATAATCATTGATTCTTTACGTTTTTCTTCTCCAATTTTATCAAATACATAATCAAAAAACTCTGGCATTGGCTTTTGATATCCTGTTTGTTCTGATACAAACACACCTTTAAACCAATGACCGATGTTAGTTTTCTCAATTCTACGTTCCTGTGTTTCTAAAACACCATTAGTGACTATATACAAATCATAATTATCTTTTAAAGTATCTAGTGTTTCAACCGTATTTGTAAAATGTTTAATAGGTGCATTGGCTAACTCATCTCTAAATATAAAATCTGCTTCCACGCCATCTATTACTAAATCATGTAATTTAAAGTACGCTTCAAACCTTTTACTTAACACTTCATCTTTAGTAAGCTCATTTTTTTGAAATGCATCCCAGTGCGCTTGGTTAACTTTCATGAAGACTTCTAAATCTTCTTTATTTGTTTTTAAGTTATAATTTTTTGTCAATTTATCAAATGCGAAAGTTTCAGCATCATGAAAATCTACTAATGTATCATCAAAATCTATAAGTAAGTTTTTGATTGTCATTTAAACCCTCCTCCGTTCATCACTAATAATCTTTAACCATTTCAGTATACACATTTTTTACACATAAAAAAATGGCCAAGGTTATCACCCTGACCATTGTATATATTATTGAAAAACTAGAATCCGAATAATTTTGATACTAAACCTACACCATTTTCCACGATGCTTACGATACTTGTTCCTAATTTAGCGCCGTCTCCTGCGATACCTGCTTGTACTGTTTCTTTGATTGCTTCAAATAATCCTGCCATAATTAATTACCCCTTTAATTTGTATTTTTTATTTATAAAAGACTTATAGTCCAAATAGTTTTCCTACTAAACTTGCACCACTTGATACGATATCTACAATACTTGAACCTAAATCTGCACCATTACCTGATTTCGCTGCTTCTACTGTGTTTGCAATTGCTTCTGCTAATTTAGTCATTTGAATGTCTCCTTCATTAATTAATTTATATTAAATTAAAATCTAGAATCCGAATAATTTTGATACTAAACCTACACCATTTTCCACGATACTTACAATGCTTGTTCCTAATTTAGCGCCATCTCCTGCGACACCAGCTTGAACTGTGTTTTTAATTGCTTCGAATAAACCTTCCATTGTAAACACTCCTCGTTAAAATTTAATTATTATGACTGTTTTTATATTGAAAACGATGCTTTTAATTAATTATTTTGTTTAGCTATCGTTCCTTACATTCACTATAAGATAATACGAAATTAAATTGTCTGTTTTTTCTTACTTAACTATAAATTTGCTTTATCTGTTAATTTATTCAATTTACAAAACAGTTTTGAATTCCTAAGTGTATTATGCACAATTAAATCAACCACAACTATGTAAATTTAATATTAAAACAGTATTTCGAATTCATTAATATTGTTAGACAATTCAAAACGCTGCTTATATTTCATTTTTATTTTTAAATAAAAAGTAATGATTTAATGAGAATATGAATTAAAATTTAACATCACACCTTATATGGTTATGTAATAGAAAAAGCTATAAAGACATCTATACAGATATCTTCATAGCTTAAATTCCATTATTTATTATATGTTAAATATCTTTGAAAATTCATGTTTCCGTTACAAACCCAAGATTTGCCGTAATAAAGGTGCCACGGTTAGTTTTGAGTCTTGGTGTACCTTTAGAGGACAAAACTATTTTTTGAATTTCTAAATTATCACCTGAATTTAAAATATTAACTGGTTCGCCCTCAAAATTTCTATTTTTGTACTCTTTACATTTCTTCAATACAGTAACATCATTAGGTTTACGATATATATACTTACCTTCTTTGTCTTTATCAACAGGGTACACATTCTTTTTATTAGCAGTTAAGTAATGACCATCAGATGTGATAAATCTTGGCGTACCTTTAGCAGTTTTCACAAGATCTACAATATCTACCAATTCTCCAATTTCTAAACTTTTTTCAGCAAGTTGTTTAAATTCAACATCTTTATATAAATTCGCTTTTTTAACAAGCGATATTGAATTCGGTTTATATGTTAAATATTCGTTTAAACTATTAGCTTTATTTCTAGATTTTGTTGCCGATACAAACTCGGCTTTAAAATTTTGTCTGTTTAAACTTACCCTTTGACTTGCATTAGGTAAATTCATATTCACATAAATTGATTTGTATCCATCATAGATTAAGGATATATTGAATGCAAAATCACATTGGTTTAAATCTTCCGTATCGATATAAATATAATTATTATTCATTTCAAAATTGATAGTCACATCATGTATTTCATTATTTATTTCATTCAGCATTACCTTATCAATAATTGTTTGATCATCTTTATATACACGAATTACATCTTTAAAAGCTCCCTCTATTAAATGTGTACCTTCATATACAGCAAATACTGGATCTTTAATTGGTAAAGCATCACTTAAAGTTTCTGGCATTAAGAAATGGACTCGGTTATTTTTAACAAATTTATTTGCTTTACCACCTTGTTGTAGTATATTTATAAATTCTATTAATTTTTGATATTCTTTATCCTTCAAAAATTGATAGATATTTTTAAATGTATCAGTCAATAAATAATCTTCAATATTTTTGCCATATGATGCTAACATTAATACCATTTCATCAAATAGTTCATAAAATACGGATTTATTTTCAGCTTTTAAAAACCTGGTATTTTTAAATAATCGCGACATATAATCAACTTCCACAATTCGACTAATCGCTTGAAACTCTGCGTTACTTGGAAGTTCAAGTTTCAAAACTTCACCTAAAATTGTTAAATTTAATTTAGTTTTTTCAATTATATCTGTTTGACCAACTAATGATTGATTATAAGTATAACGATTCACGTGATAAGTCGGTTTAGGATTCATTGAAGCTGTCTTACATTTAGATATTGCTTCTATAAAAAATAATTTATCTTCGCCGTATTTCATATGTTTAAAATAAATTTCATTATCAATGATAATATCACGCTTAATTATTTTACCCGGTGGACCAACTGCTCTAAATATTTTTTCAATTTCGTATGGAACCAAATCATTATCATTTTTATAAGAACTAAATCTCCCAATTTTCTTTATAGCTTTTTCTGAATGTTTAACGCTTTGGCCAAACGCTACATCAGAATGATGAACTTTTGCTTGATTTAATAATATTGGGAGCCCTTCCGGATCTAACCAATCATCAGCATCTAAGAAAGTTATATATTCACCTGTAGCCTTCTTCATACCTATATTTCTAGGCTCAGATGGGCTACCTGTATTTTCAGCTAATTGTATTACCTTTATAAAATCATATTTAGTAGCAAATGATTCAACAATTTCTAATGAATTATCACTTGAACGATCATCAACGAAAATTGCTTCTATTTTATCTTTATTGATATTAAGTTTATTGATAGATTCTATACACGTTTCTAGAAAATACGCTTTGTTGTATACAGGTACTATGATAGTTAGTAATTTTTCCAATTCAATAATCTCCTTTTAATTCGTTTTTTGTATTAAAACTATTTATATTGATTATCAAAATGTGTATTTCCTTTCGCAATTGAACTACTCAATATGGAGATATGTTTTATACAAACCCTTAATTATTATTTTAAATAAAGCGCATTAATTAAGATAACATAATTTAATAACTCGCAACACAAATAACCTATTTGATATAAATTTAAAATCAAAGTTCTTACTATTAAATTTATTTACACTTTTCAATTTATTTTCAAACAATCATTTTGAAAATAATACACAAAAAATAACCACCTTCCAAGGGAGAAGGTGGCTCAAAAAGAATGAAGTAATGGAGTACTTCATAACACTATTTTATTACGTACAACAAAATTGTTCAATGCTTTTTACAATAACTTAACATTTCTCTTGTCAAAACTCTCAAAATTGATGGTATACAGCGTCAAATAATATTTAATTTTCTAGATAAAAATTGATACATATTTATAATTACTTATATCTTTATTTGCAAATATTCCATGAACTTTCCTCAATATATTTAAATGCATAGATTAAACATCTATAATAATCATCAACCTTATGATTGATTTTTTATAGTTATAAAATCTTAATACATTCCTCATGTTTGAAGTAACGTATGATGATTACGCGTTGAATTATTTGACTTCATTAAGTACGAGAATCTCATTAGTACTTTTAATTGTTCCTATCTTATGTGCGATAGTCATTAAAGTTTTACCTTTACTTAACTCATCAATTGCTTGTTGTATGAGGTATTCATTTTCTGGATCAATGCTTCCAGTCACTTCATCTAAAATAATAATAGGGGCGCCTTTCAAAATAACTCTAGCAATGGCAATTCTTTGCTTTTCTTATTGTAGAAGTGATAATGGATGATCATATTTTTATCCAGTAAAGTTCATATTTTCTAAAATATCTTCGGCTTGTGCTTCATCTACTTGAATATTTAGCAATTGCAGTTCTTGTTCTAAGTTTTCTATAAATAACTGTGTATTTGCATCCTGAGAGACTATGTAACTCTGCTTTAACAAGCCTTTTTTTCTAAGCAACAATATTGTGTTTTCAAATCTTCTTTTAAATCTTTCAAATCATCATCGTGATTACTTCTTTTATTTTCAATTACCGTGAATCTATTTACATTTTCTTAAATTCTGACGTGGTTTTACATTCTAATAAAGCATCTTCACAGACAACTTAATGATCTAAATTCGCGATTATATAATCATATTTGGTTCTTTAACAAAGAACCATTTTCGTTTTCTATTGTACTTCATTGTAGACAAAATAAAAGAAACCCCGTAACGACGGGGTTTCTAAGTTTAGAATGTGCGCTATTTAACGCTATTAGTGTCCTGGGAGGGATTCGAACCCCCGACCGATGGCTTAGAAGGCCATTGCTCTATCCAGCTGAGCTACCAGGACATATTCTTTTTGAACACAAGAATTATTATATCTAACTTATCGCTATAAAGCAATACTCAAAGCATTAAAAATAAATATGATTTTTCACTTTAATAGACTTTTTATCATCTTTTTTTAATTTCATTAAAAAAATAACTAATTTTAGCATTTTACTAGGCTAAATAGCTTAATAATTTAATGATTTTAGGAGCGAAAGTGAAATCAAACTACATTAATCGCCCCTAAAAAGATCTATACTCACCAATATTACTTTATTATTCCAATAACTACACATTATTTAACATAATTTATGTATTTTCCAGCCATATATTTTTAATCATTATAGATTGAATGTTTCACTATCAATGATTTGATGAGTACGATTATAAAAATTTAATTTTACATATTTTTCAGTTTCATCAATCAACAATTCGGCATAGGTCTCTTCTATGTTACTTCTCGATTGTGAAATGCTCCCAGGGTTTATGACATGGACATCACCAATGTGCTCATGTTTAGCCACATGTGTATGACCATAGAAAGCAAATTGACATCCTGATGCTTTGGCTTGTTCGGCAAGTTGCATACGTGTACGATTCACATTGTATAAATGGCCGTGAGTATAAAATGCTTTAATACCATTTACTGCTATAATTTCTTCATTTGGAAATTCAGGATAAAAATCCGTATTCCCTTTAACTCTATAAAAATGGCTTAATTCACTGTCATGATACTCAAATTCGGAATCACCTAGGTGAATCGCAACATCAATATCATCATGGTGGCTTATTACGTCAAAAAGAATACCTTGTTCCGTGTGATTATCACTTACTATAATCCATTTCAACATTATTGTTCACCTTCTAAGTATTGTTGTAACTTTTCAATTGCTTTACCTCTATGACTTACCTCGCTTTTTTCTTCGGCTGTAAGTTGAGCCATCGTTTTATTTTTGTCCTCTAAATAAAATATAGGATCGTAACCAAAGCCTTGTTCCCCTATTTTACTTAAAGTAATTTCACCTTCAACTGTACCTTTAAATTGAACAGTTTCTTCTCCAGGTGCACTCATACTAATGACACACACAAATTGTGCAGCGCGGTTTGTTTCACCACCTAAGTTGGTTAGCAATTTTTCTATGTTAGCATTATCATCTTTTTCAGTTCCAGCGTAACGTGCAGAAAATATACCAGGTTCTCCACCTAAGGCAAATACTTCTAGACCACTGTCATCGGCAATTACTCGTTTATTTAATGCCTTTGCAGCAGCTTCTGATTTCAACTTCGCATTTGCTTCAAATGTATCTCCTGTTTCTTCTACATCAAAGTCCTCAATTAACTCTGTGATGCCTATTACATTATAGTCAGGGAATATGACTTTAAAATCATTTATTTTGCCTTTATTGTTTGAGGCAATTACTATATCTTCCATCGTTTCGTCTCCTATTCTAGTATTTCAATTTTTTCAACTTCCACTTTCATTTTTAACCATTCTTCAATAATTAATTCTATATGTTCAGTTTCTCCGGTAGCAAAGAATTTATGTTCGGGTTGTCGTTTATATCCTGCATGTTCATTACTAAAAGTTAATAATGCACTTACCTCACGTGCAGTTTCTAACCCTGAAGAAATCACTACTTTTTCCCCACCAAAATAATCATTTATTGGTTGATATAATAGAGGATAGTGCGTACAGCCTAAAATTACTGTATCAGCGTTACTATTTCTCCAATGCTTTAGTGTTTGATGAATAATAATACTTGTGATTGTAGGGTCTTGGTAACGCATCTGTTCAACTAAAGGTACAAAACCAGGACATGCTATCCCAGATACTTCAACATTTGGATTTATATTTTTAATCTGATGCCTATAGGCTTCAGATTTAATTGTACCTTCTGTGCCTAAAATTAAAACATCATTGTTTTTGGTAGTCATAATTGCTGTCCTTGCACCAGGTTCTATTACACCAATTACTGGTATTGGTAATATGTTTTGCAAATGTTTTAATGCTACTGCTGTAGCCGTATTACAAGCAATCACTAACATTTTAATATCAAATGCCATTAATTTCTGTGCTAATTCTGTAGTGAATTCCCTAACCTGTGAGCCCTCTCTCGGACCATAAGGGCAACGCTTAATATCACCTAAATAATATATTGTTTCGTTTGGAAGTTGGCGCATAATTTCTTTGGCAACTGTTAAACCACCAACCCCTGAGTCGATTACACCTATCGGTTTGTCCATATTCAATTACATCCTTATTTATTATCTTGTACTTTATTGTAGCATAGTCTTGTTTTCAAAATCATTAATCATGCTAATAGTTAAGTCTTCATTCATGATATATACAATACATATTTACCCTGTTCAACTATAAAATAATTATCTAATTTTATAAAAAAAGACTTAACATTTGTTATTTAAATGTTAAGTCTTTAATACTATTGTTCAATTAGTATACTTGGTGATCTGAACCAAAGAATGATTTGAACATGTGGAATGATGTTTCTCTATTTAAAGCGGCAATAGATGTAGTTAACGGTATCCCTTTAGGACATGCATTTACACAGTTTTGTGAGTTACCACATGCTTGTAAGCCTCCACCGCCCATTAATGCTTCCAAACGCTCGTCTTTTGTCATTGAACCTGTTGGATGTAGGTTAAATAGTCTAACTTGTGAAATTGCTTGTGCACCAACAAAGTCGTTTTTACTAGTTACGTTTGGACAAACTTCTAAACAAACACCACAAGTCATACATTTGGAAAGTTCATAAGCAGTTTGACGTTTTTTCTCAGGCATACGTGGACCTGGACCTAAATCATAAGTGCCATCTATTGGAACCCATGCTTTCATTCGTTTCAAGTTATCGAACATTCTAGTACGGTCAACTTGTAAATCACGAATAACTGGGAATGTGCTCATTGGTTCTAATTTGATAGGTTGTTCTAATTGATCAACAATTGCAGAACATGATTGTCTTGCTTGTCCATTAATTACCATTGAACATGCGCCACAAACTTCTTCTAAACAGTTCATATCCCAAATAACAGGTGTTGTTTTTTCGCCTTTACTATTAACTGGGTTACGTCTAATTTCCATTAAACATGCTATAACGTTTAGGTTCTCTCTATAAGGAATTTCAAATTCTTCATTATATGGTGTTGATTTGTCGTTGTCTTGACGTTTTATAATTAATTTAATTGTTTTTTGGCTAGGTTGCTCGTTTTGTGCAGGAGTTTCATTAACTTCTTTTGTTTCTACCATAATTATTTACCTCCCTTTGACGCCTTAGAGTAATCACGTTTACGTGGTGGTATTAAACTAATATCAACTGGTTCATAAGTAAACTTAGGTGCTTCTGTTTTGCCTTGATACGTAGCTAATGTTGTTTTCAACCATTCTTCATCGTTTCTTTCTGGGAATTCTGGTTTATAATGCGCGCCACGTGATTCATTTCTATTATAAGCACCAATAGTGATTACTCGTGCAAGTACTAACATATTCCATAATTGACGTGTAAAGAACACGGCTTGGTTACTCCAAGTTTGAGTATCTTCAATATCAATGTTTTGATAACGTTCCATCAATTCTACAATCTTCTTATCAGTTTCTAATAGCGATTTATTTTCACGCACAACTGTAACATTTGCAGTCATGATTTCTCCTAATTCTCTATGAAGTTTATAAGCATTTTCAGTGCCCTTCATATTTAATAGGTGATCAAATTTTTCTTGTTGATCTTTAACGTGTTTTTCGTAAATGCTCTCATCTAAATCTGTATATGAATCTTCAATATTTGAAATATAATCTACAGCATTTGGACCAGCAACAGTACCACCGTAAATTGCAGATAGTAATGAGTTAGCACCTAAGCGGTTACCACCGTGTTGTGAAAAGTCACATTCACCAGCTGCAAATAAACCTTTAATATTTGTCATTTGATCATAATCTACGTATAAACCACCCATTGAGTAGTGTACTGCTGGGAAGATTTTCATTGGTACTTTACGAGGGTCATCACCAGTGAATTTTTCATAAATTTCGATGATTCCACCTAATTTAATATCTAATTCATGTGGATCTTTATGAGATAAATCTAGATATACCATGTTTTCACCGTTGATACCTAATTTTTGATTCACACATACATCAAAAATTTCACGTGTCGCGATATCACGCGGAACTAAGTTACCATAATCTGGATATTTTTCTTCTAGGAAATACCATGGTTTACCATCTTTATATGTCCAAATACGGCCACCTTCACCACGGGCTGATTCACTCATTAATCTAAGTTTATCATCGCCAGGGATAGCAGTTGGGTGAATCTGAATAAATTCACCGTTAGCATACATCGCACCTTGTTGGTATACAATTGAAGCAGCTGAGCCAGTATTAATCATTGAATTTGTTGTTTTACCAAAGATAATACCAGGGCCGCCAGTTGCCATAATCACAGCGTCTGAACCAAATGATTGAATTTCAGCAGTTGTCATATCTTGAGCAACGATACCTCTTGCCATATTATCATCATCTTTAACTATACCTAAGAATTCCCAACCTTCATATTTTGTAACTAATCCGTCAACCTCATAGCTACGCACTTGTTCATCTAATGCATAGAGTAATTGTTGACCTGTAGTAGCACCGGCATATGCAGTTCTGTGATACATCGTACCACCGAAACGTCTAAAATCTAATAGACCTTCTTTAGTTCTATTAAACATTACGCCCATACGGTCAAGTAAATGAATAATTTTAGGTGCTGCATCAGTCATTGCTTTTACAGGTGGTTGGTTTGCTAAGAAGTCTCCACCATAAACAGTATCATCTAAATGCACTGACGGAGAATCTCCTTCACCTTTCGTATTTACCGCTCCGTTAATGCCACCTTGTGCACAAACAGAGTGTGAACGTTTAACAGGAACAAGTGAGAACAGGTCTACATGCGCACCCTGCTCTGCTGCTTTAATTGTTGACATTAGACCAGCTAGTCCACCACCGACAACAATAATTTTCTTCTCTGCCATAAATTGTCACTCCCTCAAATATATGTGAAACTTTATTTTGTAATTTTATAAAAATGCTAATATTGCGCTAATACCGATGTATGAAACAACTAGGAATACAACAAGTGAAACCCATGTAAAGATTTGTTGTGATTTTTTAGATTGTAATACACCCCAAGTAACTAGGAATGACCATAAACCATTCGCAAAGTGGAATGTTACGGCTAATAAACATACAATGTAAAAAATCAACCATCCTGGATGAGTTACAATGTCGTGTACCATATCAAAGTTCACTTCATGTCCTAATGCACGTTGTATCCTTGTTTGCCATAAATGAATCGCTATAAATATGAAAGTTATGATACCTGTGACACGTTGTAACAAGAACATCCAGTTTCTAAACGCTGAATAGTGCCCCACGTTCTCTTTTGCCGTAAAGGCAATATGTACGCCGTATACTGCGTGATACAGAATTGGAATATAAATAACAGCAAATTCCAACACAATTAAAAAAGGTAATGATTCCATAAATCCAGCTGCCTTGTTGAACGCTTCAACGCCTTTAGTTGCCTGATGGTTAACAAGTAAATGAACTAATAAGAATCCACCTATTGGTATTACACCTAGTAAAGAGTGTAATCGTCTTAAATAGAATTGATTTTTCGAGTATGCCAAAAGGAAGTCCCCCCTGTGAAACAATTAATTTTTTAGATTTCTTTTTTTGATGTGAAAGTAATTAGAATTTCTATATAACCCCTGCGTACAATAACTCTTTATGTATTGTATGTTTGTTACAACACAATATTATTGCACAATTTTAAAACATAGAAGTATTATACAAAGTCTATTTTTATACATAATTTAAAATACAGTGTTAATGAGAATATTCTCAATTAGAAAACGCTTCCACATACATGTAAAAAAAGAATTCCTGTTATTTGCTATTGTAACACTAATTAAATAGAAAATGGGCATGAGAATGATTCTCATGCCACAAAGTTTTCACTACTTTTTATCGTATAACGCTTGATGAAGATTCTCAGCAACATTTTGTGGGAGCCCTGATTTTTTTAATTCCTCTACGCTTGCTGCTTTCATTTTCTTAATAGAACCAAATGTACGTAATAATTTTGTTTTTCTTTTAGCGCCAATACCATCTACAGTATCCAACACAGATTGTAATCCAGTCTTCTGTCTTGTTTGTCTATGGAAAGTAATCGCAAATCTATGCACTTCGTCTTGTATTCTTTGAAGTAAATAAAATGGCTGACTATTTTTCTTCATGGGAACAACCTCTGCATTTTCACCGTAAAGAATTTCTGATGTTTGGTGCTTATCATTTTTACGTAACCCTGCTACAGGTATATCAAGGCCTAATTCATTTTCAAGAACGTCAAGTACACCACTCATATGTCCTTTACCGCCATCTACAATAATCAAGTCTGGTAATGGACTGCCTTCATTAAGTACTCGCGTATAACGTCGACGCACAACTTCTCGCATAGATTTATAATCATCTGGGCCAACTACCGTCTTTATCTTATATTTACGGTAGCCTTTTTTATTAGGTTTGCCATCCACAAACGATACCATTGCCGAAACAGGATTAACTCCTTGAATATTTGAATTATCAAAAGCCTCTATACGAATTGGTGTTTGAATGCCCATCACATCACCAAGCTCTTCTATTGCTTTTACTGTACGTGATTCATCTTTGGCAATTAATTCAAATTTATTTTCAAGTGTTATTTCCGCATTATGATTAGCTAAGTCTACCATATCTTTCTTTTTACCTTTAAGAGGCTGAACAATTTTAGTATCTACAACTGATTGGATAATTTCTTTATCAAGATGCTTTGGGACATGTACTTCTTTAGGTAAAATATGCTGATTTAAATCATAAAACTGACCAATGAATGTATAAAATTCTTCTTCTTCTGTCTGTTGAATAGGTATCATTGTAGCATCTCGTTTAATCATATTTCCTTGTCTTATAAAGAAGACTTGAATACACATCCACCCTTTTGACACACTATAGCCAAATACATCTCTAATAGTGCTGTCAGAGGATGTAACTTTTTGTTTTTTATTTAAATTGTGTATATGTTGAATTAAATCTCGGTACTCTTTTGCACGCTCAAAATCTAAAGACTCACTAGCTTCTTGCATTTTTTGTTCTAAATTATGCAAAATCGTTTTATCTTCACCATTTAAGAAATCTGTAATTTCTTTTGTCATCTCTGCATATTTTTCTAAATCAACTGGATAAACACAAGGGCCTAAGCATTGTCCTATATGATAATACAGACATAATTTATCAGGCATTTTATCACATTTCCTAAAAGGATAAATACGATCTAATAGTTTTTTAGTTTCTTGTGCTGAATAAGCATTAGGATATGGTCCAAAGTACTTACCGCTCCCCTTTTTAACTGTACGTGTAACAATTAGTCTTGGATATTTTTCTTTAGTTATTTTAATAAAAGGGTAGCTTTTATCATCTTTTAATAAAATATTGTATCGGGGTTGGTATTGTTTGATTAGGTTCAATTCTAACAATAAGGATTCTGTTTCACTCGATGTAACTATAAATTCAAAATTACGAATTTCACTCACTAAGCGTGTCGTTTTAGCATCATGTGCTCCTGTAAAATAAGACCTTAATCTATTTCTTAACTTTTTAGCCTTACCAACATAAATGATTTGGTTATTACGATCTTTCATTAAATAACAACCTGGTTCAGTAGGTACCACTGTAAGTTTTTGTTTAATCTCTTTTTGATATGTTTCCATAATTCAAGCAGCCTCCTTTCTTTATCATTTACATTTCAATTGTGTGTAGTTTATAAAGTCATAACAATTACTATTAAAATTCTATATCTACACCATTATAAAATAGCTTAGCTATATTACACAATTTATTGGAATGTTTACGCTTTAACTCTATGAATGATTATATAACAATAGTAGCCATTAATTAAGCTGTACTGACTTCTAAATATAAACTGTTTAAACTTATACTTTTTTGAAAGATTAAATCATTATTATCATTCCAATAAACTATTTTCTATCTGATTAAAAAATCCAGGACATTGATATGTCCCGGACTTGATAGTTCTTTAGATTATTATAAGTGTTTTTCGATTACTTCAGCTAAGTTTTCTTTAGGTTGGAAACCTACAACTTTATCTACTGGTTCGCCATCTTTAAATACGATTAAAGTTGGGATGCTCATAACTTCAAATTTAGCAGCTGTTGATGGATTTTCATCTACATCAAGTTTTAAAATATTAGCCTTACCTTCAAAGTCACCAGCTAAATCTTCTAATACTGGAGCAATCATCTTACAAGGGCCACACCAAGTTGCCCAAAAATCTACTAAATTTACCCCTGATTGAATATTTTCATCAAAGTTTGAATCCGTTACTTTTACGATTGCCATAACTGCCAATCCTCCTTAAATTTCAAATGATGAAGAAATTATAACAGACTTTATAATATTCTGCATACCTCTTGCTCACGATTATTTTAATTCTACTACGGTTACGCCAAATCCACCTTCACTTGGCATACCGTTTCTATATGATGACACACTTTTATGTCGTTTCAAATGATTTTGCACACCTTTTTGTAAAGCACCTGTACCTTTACCATGAATAATATAAACTTGTTCGTAATTGCTCAGTACAGCCTGATCTAAATATTGATCTACAGCGACCATTGCTTCGTCGTAGCGATAGCCACGTAAATCCAGTTCCATTTTGATACTTTGTCTATTTTCACGCTTAATCATTTTAGTAGGTTCTTCTTTAGTTTTCTTAGTTTTTTCCAAGTCCTCTAAAGGTAGTTTCATCTTAATGATACCCATCTGCACTACTGCTTCATTATTATCGATTAGTTCTAAGACTTCACCTTTTTGGCCATAAGTCAATACTTTAACTTCGTCACCAGTTTTAATTGTATCCCATTTTTTCTTTTCAACATTTTGCTTAATTGATTTAGCTTCATACTGATCATCTAGTTGTTTTTTCTTATCAATCAATTCATGTTCTTTTACATCTGCACCTTTTTTATCTCTCAATTCACGTAATTCTTTTAAGATCTCATCTGCTTCATTAGTAGCTGATTTCACACGTTGATTTGCTTTTTCTTTCGCTTCATTCATGAGTTGCTTTTCATGATTTTGATATTGTTCATACTGTTTTGCTAAAGCATCATGTGTATCTTGAGCTTCTCTAAGCAGGTGGTCTAACTCGATTCGTTGCTCATCTACACGTTTTGAATTTGTTTCAAGCGAAGCAATCATTTCATTAATTTCTTGTTCGTCTTGGCCAATCATAGATTTAGCTTTTTGAATAACTTGGATGTTTAGTCCTAGTTTTTTTGAAATGTCAAAAGCATTAGAACGTCCTGGGACACCCATCAATAATTTGTATGTTGGACTCAATGTATTAACATCAAACTCTACACTCGCATTCATAACACCGTCTCTATTATAGCTGTATGCTTTTAATTCTGGATAGTGTGTGGTTGCCATTACTAAAGAACCAATATCATGTACGTAATCTAAAATACTCATCGCTAGTGCAGCGCCTTCACTTGGATCTGTACCTGCCCCTAATTCATCAAATAAAATCAAACTATGTTTTGTAGTTTCTTGTAAAATTTCAACGATATTTTTCATATGAGAAGAAAATGTAGAAAGAGATTGTTCAATTGATTGTTCATCACCAATATCACAGAACACATTTTCAAATACACTCAACTTACTACCATCAAGTGTAGGTATCAACATACCTGATTGTGCCATCATAATAATTAAACCAAGTGTTTTTAACGTAACAGTCTTACCGCCCGTATTAGGACCGGTAATAATAACCGTCTCAATATCTTGTGCAAATTCAATCGTATTAGCTACAACAGTATCACGGTCTAATAAAGGATGATAAGCTTTTGGTAAATATACTGTTCTTTCAACGGTGAACTCTGGTTTAGTCCCTTTAATTGAACTTGCATAACGTGCTTTAGCCGTTAGAAAATCAATTTGACCCATTATAGATTCTGACAACAAACAAGCTTCAGCTTCTTCAGCTACATAGCCTGTGAGTTCCGATAGAATCCTTTCCTTTTCAACGGCTTCATCATTGCGCAAACGACTAATTTGATTACTCATTTCTACTATAGATGATGGCTCAATATATAACGTTTGCCCTGAAGCCGATTGATCGTGAACAATACCATTAAAATCTTGTCTATACTCCGCTTTAACCGGGATAACATTCCGTTCATTACGTACAGTTACAATTGCATCGGATAGTTTTTTCTGATTACCTTGACTTTTAACAATTTTATCCAAGTTTTGTTTGATTCGCTGTGTCGTACTGGAAATTTTACTTCTAATACCTTGTAATTCATAACTGGCATTGTCATATAAATCATAAGCATCACATTTTTCATGTATACTTTGATATAAATCAGTCAAGATAGGTAACTGTTCCATTCTGTCATTGAGAATTGGGTAATTAATTGTCTCTTCTTCGTTAATAAGATTGTTATAAAATGTCTTATATTGATTTTGTATTTGTATAAGACGTTTAATCACATTTAATTCACTCACATTCAGCACACCACCAATACTGGCTCTATGGATAAATGCTGAAACTTTTGCCAATCCGCTTAAACTAGGCATACGATGCTTATTGTAAATCTGTGCAATTTCATCGGTCTCATTCATTTGAAATTCTACTGTTTCAAAATCCGTTGCAGGTGCCATAGCGACAACTTTTTCTTTTCCTAAATCACTAATTGCTTCATTTTCAACTAACAATTTGATTTTTTCGAATTCCAAGACATCTAATGATTTCTGTCTCATCTAACCCCTCTATTTCTTCAATTTAATATTATTTTCTATTAGCGATTTAAAATCTTCGCGAGACATTGTGTTAATAACTCTGTCTTTTTTCACAAATCCTTTTTGTGCAGTTGCAATACCATATTTCATAAATTCTAAATGGTCTATATGGTGCGCATCTGTATTAATAGTTAATTTAACATTCGGGTGTTTTTTTACAGTTTCTGCATTTAAATCTAAGCGTTTAGGATTTGCGTTAATTTCTAAAATTGTATTTGTTTCAGCTGCTAATTCACACAACTTGTCAATATTCGGTTCATAACCAGGACGTTTCCCTATGATGCGTCCCGTCGGATGAGCAATGTGTCTAACATATGGATTGCGGCATGCATTTTCCAAACGTTGCATAATTTCATCTTGAGATTGATTAAAACTTTGATGTATTGCAGCTATAACATAATCTAATTGTGCTAATACTTCATCATCATAATCTAAACGACCATCTGGTAATATATCCATTTCTATCCCTGAATAAATATCAATTTCATCATATTTCTCGTTTAAAGCTTTTATTTCTTCATTCTGGCGTAATAACCTTTCCACAGACAAACCATTTGCTACTTTCAAACTCTGTGAATGGTCTGTAATCACCATAAATTGATACCCTTTTGCGATATTAGCTTTGACCATTTCTTCTATGCTAAATGCACCGTCACTATAGGTTGTATGCATATGAATATCCCCTTGGATATCATTTAATTTTATAATTTCTGATAAGTCTTTATCAAACTCACTGCCATCTTCTCTAATTGCAGGTTCTATCCAATTAACACCAAAGTGTTCATAAATCTCTTTTTCACTTTGGTATTGAATGATGTTTCCGTCTGCTTGTTCAATTCCATATTCGCTCACTTTTTCATCTTGTTCTTTTGCTAATTGACGTATGCGAATATTATGATCTTTGGAACCTGTAAAGTGCTGTAACGTGTGATAAAACGCTGATGGTTCAATCAGCCTAAAATCAACACCAATGGTTTCATCATCAAAACTTAGTTCTAATGATACTTTTGTTTGACCAACGGCGACATCTTTTACTTTGTTCGGAATATTTAATAATGCTTGTTGCACATTAGCTGGTTCATCTGTACTAATTATATAATCCAAATCCTTACTCATTTCTTTATACCTTCTAAAACTTCCAGCAACTTCATATTGTACAATAGCGTCTATTTGTGACAAATAAGCGTCTATAATTTTATTTAATCCACGCATTTGATCAATAGGATAATTATCTTTTTTAGCACCTAATGCTTTTACAGCTTCCAATATATTTTGTTCTGTCTTTTTGGCAAAACCACTTAATTCACTTACCAATCCTTGTTCACATGCAGCTTGTAATGCTTCTTTCCCATCAATTTCCAATTCTTTATACAATTTAGCTATTTTTTTACTACCTAAACCTTGAATTTTCAATAATGGAATAAGACCTTCTGGTACTTCTTGCTTCAAAGATTCTAATGTAGATGAAGTGCCATTTTTACGGTATTCATCTATTACTTCACCTACGCCTTTGCCGATACCTTTTAATTGAGTCACATCTTCTATTTGTTCTATTGGACGTTCGTCAATTTCAAGGCTTTGTGCGGCTTTTCTATATGCCGATACTTTAAATGTATTTTCGCCTTTTAATTCCATATAGGTAGCTATTTTTTCTAATAATTGAATAATATCTTTTTTTGTCATTATTTTCACTCCATAGAAAAAGGTCAAGACAGATTACTGTTCAAATTCAGTAAATTGATTATGTCCTGACCTCCTATATTTTATAAAACCTTATATGTTTATATTCTAAAGCATCTTATATATTTAGTACATATGTTGATATGAATGGCGCATGAATTACAAAGTATTCAGCCAAATGCCCTTCCATCAACTGTTGTTGTATGAATTCAAGCGGGTATATTGAAATCATATAAAACAAAGTAGCACAAATAATAGTTGAAGAAATCACACTCATTATTACACCTAACGCACGACTTATCAAATTAGGTTGTCTAGATGTTATTACATTATCAAATAGAACGACAATACCATAGCAAAGTATTTTCGTAACAGTTGCTATAATTAAAAATGCTACGATATGATCAAAACGTTGCTGTAGGTTATCAAATTGAAATGCATAGTTCAAATCATAAGCACGCGTTTTAGGAAACGGCACAAATAACTCTAATCGTTGTGAAATTTGTGAATATAAACGATGCGCCACCCAAAGTGAGAACAGTGTTGAACCTAAATGTAATGAACTTAACCAAGTGCCCCTTCTAAATCCAATCATGCCTATGTAAAGGAAAATAATTACGATTATTAAATCAATAATCATTATTCTTCTCTATTTTTTAATTGTTTTATTTCTTGTTGTAAACGGTAATTTTCTTCTTCTAACTGTACTTTTTCATGCATTATGTTTACAGCTGTAAGAATAGCTTTTCTAGTAGTATCAAGACCTGCGCTTTTACTAGCCAGTGTTTTCAGCCTCTCATCTACTAAATGCGCTACATAACGGATATGCTCAGGGTTGTCCTCTCCGACGATTGTATAATGTTGATCATTTATAGTTACGTTAATCCGATTTTTAAACTCACCCATATAATAACTCCTGACTTTGAATGTAAATTTCCGAACTTATTCTTCCATTAAGTATGTAATCTAGTTATTTATAATATTTATCACGAACTATTATACACGACATAATATTATTTTGTAAGTGGTGAGATTTGTTATATTAAAAAATCTTGTGATTTATTTTAATTTTGTCTATATTGGTAAAAATTTTCTTCCACTAAAACATATGTAAACTATACAATCTATTCTCAAATTCTACACATATGATATGATGTTAACTGTCTAAAATTTAATTCAG
The DNA here is from genome assembly GCF_000338275.1 of Staphylococcus xylosus NJ. Taxonomy (GTDB): domain Bacteria; phylum Bacillota; class Bacilli; order Staphylococcales; family Staphylococcaceae; genus Staphylococcus; species Staphylococcus xylosus_B. The sequence goes on along the minus strand of NZ_ANMR01000043.1, from coordinate 105,693 downwards.
TTTTTTATATAAAGTGAGGTCAATAACATGTCTAATGTTGTACACAAATTAACTAAACAACAGATCGATCAATTAATGTCGAAAATATCTTTTGATACTACAAATGTATCCCAAGGTATGAAAGCTAAAACAAAATATAAAAACACATCTATTTCTGTATATAATTCAAATAAAGTAATGTTTCAAGGTAAAGATGCTGAATCCATTGCATCACAATTATTACCAAATGTTGTTCCAGCTAAAAAAAATACAGCTAAATCATCAAACTCACAACAAGCAATACAATATAACCGTTATAATTGTATTGGCAGCGATGAAGCTGGCAGTGGTGATTACTTTGGGCCACTTACGGTATGTGCAGCTTATGTCTCTAAAAAAAATGTTCAAATCTTAAAAGCATTAGGTGTAGATGACTCTAAAAGATTAACTGATGCTAAGATTATTGAACTAGCAGAACAACTTGTAACTTTCATCCCTCATTCATTGTTAACAATGAACAATGATAAATATAACGAAAAACAACAAGTAGGTTGGTCTCAAGTGAAAATGAAAGCTGTTTTACACAATGAAGCTATTAAAAATGTGACACAAAAAATTGATACAGAGGAATTAGATTATATTGTCATTGACCAATTCGCTGAAGCTGGTGTATACAAGCGCTATGCGTTGAGTGAACTACCCTTTAACAGTAAAACTAAATTCGAAACTAAAGGAGAATCAAAATCCATTGCTATTGCAGCTGCAAGTATCATCTCAAGATACGCATTTGTTAAACATATGGATAATTTATCTCGTTCAGTCAAAATGGAAATCCCTAAAGGCGCAAGTAACAAAGTTGACTTAACCGCCGCTAAATTAATTGAGCGTAGAGGCATAGTTTATCTTGATAGTATTTCAAAAAAACATTTTGCAAATAGGCAAAAAGCTGAAAACTTAGTACAAAAAAAGCATAAATAAGAGTGTATATTTACCTTTAATACTATTATTTATCGTTATCTTCCCTTTGTACTATGAACAGCCATTGAAATGTTTTTCTATTTACACTGTAAATTCAATAAGACATAATTAATACATTAAATAATTCTGGTATAAATGTAAAACACACCTCCAAGTTTGAAATCGTGCTGTTCCAAAAGTTAGACTGAAAATCTAACTTTTAAGAGTCACTTCAAATGGAGGTGTGTTTTTTATTGATTTGTTTAAATCACTTTCAACTGTATGCCATACTTTTTATAGCATTAAAAACATCTATCACTCTTTAATTATGGCTATCTGATTGTAGCGCCTTTCGCTTGTAAGGCAGTCAATATTGCTTCATGTACCGCATTTACTTTATCATCAGTAAGCGTATCTTCAGTGTCTAAATATGATAAACGAATTGCTATAGATTTTTCATCTTCAGCGACATGTTCACCTTCATAAACATCAAATACTTCAGCTTCTTGTAATATATCGCCACCATTTTGATGAATTGTATTTACTAATTTTGCTGAAGGCATATCACGGTTAATAACTAATGCAATATCTCTTGATACACCTGGGAATCTAGGTATTGGTTGATAATTAATATAACCTACAGATACTGCCATTAATTCATCATAATTCAACTCGAATACGTAAGTACGTTTTAAATCGTTGTCTTTTTCAATTTGTGGATGTAATTCTCCTACAAATCCAATAACTTTTCCATTTAATTTCACGTAAGCCGTTCTACCTGGGTGTAAACCGTTAATTTCACTGGCTTCATATTCAAATTGTATATCTAACTTCTCCGCCACTCGATCCACAATTCCTTTAGCTACGAAGAAGTCAATTTCTTCTTTCTTACCTTGCCAAGCGTTCACAGTGTAATCACCTGTTAAAATACCACTTAAATATTCAACCTCGTCTGGTAATTCACCTTCACCGTTACCAAAGAAGACACGGCCAAGTTCATATAAGCGCACGTGGTTATTTTTACGTGCTACATTGTATGCGACAGCATCAATTAAATGTGGAATCAAACTTTGACGTAACGTAGAGTGAGCTTCACTCATCGGCATTAACAACGCAACTGTATCACGGTTTTGCAATGCAAAGTGATTAGCTCGTTCTTTATCGACAAGTGAATAATTAATTGCTTGGTTTAAGCCTGCACCTTCTAAAGATGCTTTTACAATACGAGACTTAGACTGTCTATCCGTTAATGAACCATGTGTAACATGTTCAAATACTGGTAGTGTTGAAGGAATTTCATCATAACCATATATACGTGCGATTTCTTCAATTAAGTCTTCTTTAATTGTGATGTCTTTACGACGTGAAGGTACCATCACAGTTAGTACATCATCAGCGTTCGTAGTTTCAAAACCAAGTTGAACGAAGATAGCTTCAATGTCTTTTGCAGATAGTTCAAAACCAATTGTTTGATTAACTTTTGCAACTGAAATATCAATAGGTGTTACAAACTCGCCTAAATCACCTTCAGCAACACGGCCTTGTGTGACAGTACCACCTGCGTATGTTTGAAGTAAATAACAAGCACGATCAACCGCTTCATCTACAAATTCTGTAGCAATTCCTTTTTCAAAACGACTAGAAGCTTCACTTCTTAAATTCAAACGTCTTGATGTATGGCGAATTGATACTGGATCAAAAATAGCACCTTCAATAACAACATTTGTTGTCGCTTCAGTTACCTCTGAGAAATCTCCACCCATAACACCAGCAATAGCGATTGGTGAATTACCGTTTGTGATTACGATATCAGATGCTACTAATTTACGTTCTTGATCATCTAATGTTGTTATAATTTCATCTTCTTTTGCTTGACGAACTTCGATTTGTTTAGAACCAATTTGGTCTTTATCAAACATGTGTAATGGTTGACCATATTCGATTAAAACATAATTTGAAATATCAACCACATTATTAATTGGACGAATACCAGCTTTAATCAAGCGCATTTGCATCCATTCTGGGGAAGGTTTGATTGTCACATCTTTTACAACACGTGCACTATAATAAGGTACCTTATCGTCATTTTGAACAGTTACGCTGATTTCATCATTAGTTTGTTCATCATTTTCATTACTTTGTGTTTCTGGTTTTACCATTGGCACATTATATAATGCTGCTGTCTCATAAGCTGTACCAATCATACTCAATGCATCAGCTCTATTTGGTGTAAGGTCAAATTCCATAACTTGATCGTTTAAGTATAATGCACTTAACGCATCTGTTCCTGGAGTTACTTCTGATGAAAACACATAGATACCGTCCTCGAATTGTTTAGGGACTAAGTTAGTTGGTACACCAATTTCTTGAAGTGAACAAATCATGCCTTCTGAACGTTCTCCACGTAACTTTGCACGTTTAATTTTCACTCCACCAGGCAATCTACCCCCTACTGTTGCAACAATAACTGTTTGGCCTGCATCTACATTAGGTGCGCCACAAACGATTTGGACTGGTTCTTCTTCACCGATATCAACTTGACAAATATTAAGTTTATCAGCGTCAGGGTGTGCTGCTTTTGATTGCACATAGCCTACAACTAGGTTTTTAATATCTTTTGTATAATCAATGATATCGTCTACTTCTATACCAGTTCGTGTAATACGTTCTGCAAGTATGTTAACAGGTTGATCAACCTCAACATATGATTCTAACCATTCTTTTGAAATAAACATTATTTTTCACCTCTATCTTCTACTGCTTTAAATTGACTTAAGAAACGTACATCATTGGTATAGAAATGTCTTATATCTTCTATACCATATTTCAACATTGCAATACGGTCCGGCCCCATTCCAAATGCGAAACCTGAATATTTAGTTGAATCAAATCCTGCCATTTCAAGTACGTTAGGATGCACCATCCCAGCCCCTAAAATTTCAATCCAGCCTGTGTGTTTACATACATTACAACCTTCTCCTTTACACTTGAAGCAAGATACATCTACTTCTACTGAAGGTTCTGTGAATGGGAAATAGCTTGGGCGTAAACGAATCTCTCTATCTTCACCGAATAATTGTTTTGCCAATAATTCTAATGTTCCTTTTAAATCACTCATTTTAATATTTTCATCTACAACTAATCCTTCAATTTGCGTAAATTGATGGCTGTGTGTAGCATCATCTGAGTCACGACGATAAACTTTCCCCGGACATAAAATTTTAACCGGTCCTTGTCCATTACGCTTTTCCATAGTTCTTGCTTGAACTGGAGATGTGTGTGTACGCATCAATATTTCATCAGTTATGTAAAAACTGTCTTGCATATCCCTAGCTGGATGAGATTTTGGTAGGTTTAATGCTTCAAAATTATAATAATCTTGCTCTACTTCAAAACCATCTACAATTTCGTAACCAAGACCTAAGAATAAATCTTCAATTTCTTCAATAGTGCGTGTTAATGGATGTTTTGCACCATTAGCAATTTTACGGCTAGGTAAGGTTACATCGATTTGTTCTTCTTTAAGTTGTTGTTCTAATTGTTCATTTGCTAACAATTCACGGCGTGAGTCAATTTCACCTTCAATTGTCTGTCTCACTTCATTTACTTGTTGACCATAAGCAGGTTTTTCTTCGTTCGGTAGATCTTTCATATGCTTCATTAAACCAGTAACCGAACCTTTTTTTCCTAAATACTTAACCTTTACATCTTGTAATTCTTTTTCATTTTGAGCTTCATTGATATCGACTAATGCTTGTTGTTTTATTTCTGACATAGCTTCAGTTTGTGTCATACTTAGCCCTCCTATTTTCAAAATATGATCGAGTTATTTAAATTAAAAAACACAAAAAAGACTTTCATCCCTTGAAACTGGGACGAAAGCCTTCCGTGGTACCACCCAAATTTATGCATAAGCATACACTTGTTGTCATTGATAACGGAAATGATATCCGACTTAAATTTCTTTAAGTAACCAAAAAGGTGAAAAAAACTAAATACAGTGGATTATCTTTCAGTCTTGAATAATCTCCCTTATACATCTGTATGATATAGTTTAAGTCTTTTTATCGGTAATTATTTAAATTTCATTGTCTTTATTATATACGATTATTCACAAAGGGGTCAACCTTTCAAGTGATACATTACGATACTCCCTGCAATAGCAACATTTAAACTTTCAGCCTTACCATAAATTGGAATTATTAAATTTTGTGTTGTTTGTTCTAATAATTTCGAATTTACACCATCGCCTTCATTACCTAGTAATAATGCAAAAGCATCTTGACTTGAAACTTGATGGTAATCTACTGCGTTTTCTAATGCTGTACCATATACTTCGCCTTCAAAGTTTTCAATAAACTCACTTAAATCTTTTGTGACGATAGGTAAGTGGAATACACTCCCTTGGCTTGCACGTAATACTTTATCCTGATAAGGATCTGCAGTCCCCTTTTCAAGCACTATCAAATCTAGCCCTGCAGCGTCTGCAGTACGGATTAAAGTGCCTAAATTGCCTGGATCTTGTATACAATCGATAAGCAACACTTGTTTAGCAGAAGTTATTTCATATTCAGGTTTTTCAATAACAGCGAAAAAACCTTGTGGTGTCACTGTACCTGATAATACTTCCGCAACTTTCAGATTAATTTCAAATACTTCTTGTGCATAATTCTTTAAGTTGTCATCCAATCTATCTGCATCGACAACGTATAATTGTTGGATTATCAAATTACTTTTATATGCTTCTTCAATTAAGTGGTAACCTTCAATAAGTGCTAATCCAGTTTTATCTCTTTCGCGTTTCTTTTTTAATTTATTCGCGCTTTTAACTTTACTATTTTGTGCTGAAGTAATCATTTCCATAGCATAGCCTCTTTATCAATTTATTTTCAACCTTTGAATAAGTGTGTAATATTTGTATGAATATTTTTTGCGATTTTAGAAAACGGTTGTTCTTTTTCTATTAATATACTATCACCATTATACGTTATTTCATCTCCTTTAACAGGAGCAATATTATTATAGAATTGAATTTTCAATGTTTGTGTTACTTGCAAGTTTTTATCATTCATTACTTGAAAATGAATATGCGGTTCTGATGAATTGCCGGAATTACCAACGTTAGCTATATGTTGGCCACGTAATAATTCGTCACCTTTTTCAATTTTAAATGAATGTGGTTTAATGTGTGCAATCAAACTATATTCTTTATGACCATGTTTTATAACTATATAATTACCTTCAGGATGAACAGTATTCATCTCACCCGGTATACTATCTGAGATTCCGTCGACGATTTCTTCAACAACACCATTTGCTGGTGCAACAATGGGCAAATCATAAATATGATAATTTTCACATTGATTTGAATCACCGTTATATGTGCATCCGTCTTCAACTTTTATAAGGTCCATTGCTAGTCTCTGATTTTTATATTGATAGTGATAATTGATTAACTCATTATCACCGCCCCAATAAACAAAACATTTGGATTTAATTGGTATTGTGTAATATTGCTTTGATTGTTTCATACCACGTATATGTTTAATCGGTACCAACGTCATCCCAATAATTTCCTGATATTTATTCAGAAAAACACTTACCCCTGTAGTCATTTTATTATCAAACCAAATGTATTCTTGATGTCGATTTATATGTAAGTGTCTATATAAATGATTCTGACCTCTAATGGCATTATAATTACTTAATATTTGTTCCAAGTCATTTATAGATGTGACATCTTGAAAATATTCACTAAAGTGATCATATAGCCATTGAACTTCATTGTTTTCTATTTTATTTATAATAATTTGCGCATTTATTGTTTCCATCATTTTTACACAACCCATCAGTTGATAATAAAAAAATCCTACCACTAAAATAAAAAATCGTCCAAAAATTATCAAGTGAATAATTAATGAACGATTCGATTAGGTTATAACGTAACCTTTAAATTATTGAAATTATTTTGATACAACTTCTTCGCCATTGTATGAACCACAGTTCTTACATACACGGTGAGATAATTTGTATTCTCCACAATTTGGGCATTCTGTCATACCAGGTACTGAAATTTTTAAATGCGTACGACGTTTATTTTTTCTTGTTTTTGACGTTCTTCTTTTTGGTACTGCCATGATAATCCTCCTTATATTCAAACACTAAATAGATATTTTTAGATTCAATAATCCATTATACTATAGATTAGTTAAATCCGCTATTGCTCTTCGTCATATAATTGTTGTAGTTTTTGAAGCCTAGGATCGATTTGCTCTGATTCGGAAGATTCCTTCTCTTGTGCAAGTTCAATCGCTTGTTCTTCGTCAATAACTTCCCAACCATTACCTTCTCGTAACATCTGATCGCTTTCATTTGAAAAAGCACGCATTGGCTTTTCAATAATAACTAATTCTTCAGCAATATCCTTTAGATTTATCATACCGTCTGTTGCATCATGGTAATGTTCATCATCTTCTTCATCGTTGCCATACTGCTCGTATCCCTCTAAATCAAAAATCTCTTGAGATTTAATATCTAAAGGAACTTCAACTGGAACCAATGTACGTGCACATGCCATTGTGTATGTTCCTGTTATATGCATATCTGCAATGACTTCATTTGATCTGACGGTTAGTTCACCCTCAACATCAATATCAGATAGATCTATTAAATCTAATGATTTTACTAAATGATCAAAATTAACCGTTTGATGGAACTCAAATGGTTTATCTTGGAATTTTCTTAATTGTGTTATTGACCATTTCATATGGCTTCACCTCTATCAAGCACAAAATTTATTTTAACTTTATAGACATAAGTTGTCAAGATTTTTTCTTAACACAATTATATCTGTTACAATAACTATAATGAATTCTGAAAGGAAGAATTGCAAATGAAAAGTGTTGCACTAGTCACTGAATATAATCCTTTCCACAATGGTCACTTATATCATGCTCAGCAATCAAAGTCAATAACCGACTCTGAAGTTTCTGTCGCAATAATGAGTGGAAGCTTTGTAATGAGAGGACAACCAGCAATTTATAATAAATTTAAACGCACGCGTATGGCATTAAGCGCAGTTGACTTAGTAATTGAACTTCCTGTCTTTGCATCGTTATCGGCAGGACAATATTTTGCTGAATTAGCCGTAAAAGTTGCTAATTATTTAAATATTGATCATTTATCTTTTGGTAGTGAGTCTGGAAATATAGATGCTTTTCTAACATTAGCAGAAGACATCTCAAATGCAGAACAATCCATACAGTTTGCCGAAAAAACAAAAGAAGGTAAGAGTTATCCTAGAATCCTAAGTGAACTAATAACTAACAATGAATTACTGTCTTCACCAAATAATACACTTGGTATTTCTTATATCAGAGCAATTCAAAAATGGGCACCAAAAATACAACCATGGACTATATCACGTTTACAAAGTGCACATCATGACAAAGAAATAGCGAACTTAGGTTTTGCGAGCGGCACTTCAATTCGCAAATCACTTCAAAATGCTAATGCACAATGGAAACAAGTAGTTCCTGAGTCTGTTCACCCCTATTATACTGTTCCAAATGTTTCAGTAAATGACACATTCCACTATTTAAAATACGCAATATTAAACCAAGATACAGATTCCTTAAACCAAATCTATACCATGAGTGAAGGTTTCGAAAATCGAGTAATTCAATTTATTGACCAAGCAGAAAATTTCGAACAGTTTATGACTCTATTAAAAACGAAACGGTTTACCTATACACACATTCAACGATTATTAATGAATATTTTATTGAATTTGAAACAGCAACAAAAACCTGAAGCAATACATGCTGTTAGGGTCTTAGGCATGACTCAAAAAGGACAGCAATATTTAAAACAATTGAAACAAATTTTTCCTGAACGCAATTATATTACTCAACTAAATAAACAAAATGCACATTTTTTTAAACATGAAATACACGCTACAAAAATTTATAACCTCATTTCAGGTGAAACTGCCAATGATTTCAATACACATGTCATACGCGTTTAAAGCGCATCTGTATGACATAAACTTTGTTAACCTAACTATTTGTTTATAAATCCAAAAAGAGTGGTTCAATAATCAAAATCTCTAATTAGATTATTGAACCACTCTTTTTGTTATTTCTTGAATTTTTCATTTAATGCTTTTTCAACATGTACAGGTACAAAATCTGACACATTAGCTTTATATGCTGCTACTTCTTTTACGACACTTGAACTTATAAAAGAATAATTTGTACTTGTCATCATATACATCGTTTCTACGTTGCTGTTAAGTTTTTTATTCATAGATGTTAGTCTTAACTCGTATTCAAAGTCACTCACAGCTCTTAATCCCCTGATTATTGTTTGTGCGCCGATTTCGTCGCAAAAATCAACTAATAATCCATTAAAATGATGTACTGTCACATTATTTAAATGTTTTACTGATTCCTCAATTAACTCAATACGTTCTTCAATAGAAAAAGTACCTGCTTTGTTACTATTTTTCAAAACGCAAATGTGTAACTCGTCAAAGCGATCCGCACTTCTATCTATAATATCAATATGCCCATATGTAATTGGATCAAAACTCCCTGGAATGACTGCTTTAGTTGTAGACATTTTAATCTCCTTTTTCTAATAACAAAGTGTCTGTCAATCCATAGTGATAACGTTTTATCACATGGAATGGTTCAGTTTTTATATTCTCGTGATGATGGAACTCACAAACGATAATACCATTTTCTTTTAACAAATTAAACTTTGCGATACCTTCGAGCGATTCATCTATCAAACCTTTTTCATAAGGAGGATCCAAAAATATCACATCAAATTGTATATCTCGTTTAGATAAGGCTTTTAAAGCACGGTCGGCACTGTTTTTATATACTTCTGCTTGTGCTTCAATATTTAATGTTCTTAAATTTGCTTTAATCACTTTCACTGCTTTAAAATTTTGATCTACAAAAATCATTTGATCCATACCACGTGACAACGCTTCGATTCCTAAAGCACCGCTCCCAGCAAATAAGTCCAAACCTATACCTGAAACTTCATGTAAACTATTAAAAATACCTTCTTTAACTTTATCCATTGTTGGTCTTGTATTGCGCCCTTCCATACTCTCTAAAGCTTTACTTTTATGTACACCAGATATTACTCTCATATAATAGACACTTCCATTCTTAAAATAAATTTTATATAATGCTTAATGCAATGATTAAGGAGGAACATTATTAATGAAACAATCATTTATAAAATTAGGTGAAGGCCTAACAGATTTGTTTGAGTTTAATACATTAATCGAATACAATTTCGAAAGAATCGATCACCTTGTTTATTTCCATTCACCTAAATCTGAAAATCAACGTTCATCTGTCGCTCTAATTATGAAACCAACTAGTGGGCAGCATTTTCAAGCAATGTATATTATGCTTAATGCACTTAATTATCCATATCCAACTTCAAACAAAAAATTTGAAATGATTAACGATCAAGCAGCTAAATATAATATAGACGTAAAAGCCATTGAAGTTCAACCACTCGAATTATTCCACGAAACTGAGTTATATTTCAATTATTTAACTAGTGTCTTAAGATTACAAAGATGGATACCACCCTTACAATAAAGAAAAAAATAAGCCACATTAGACATACGTTGTACTATTGTGGCTTCCATATATTTATTCGTTGATGAAACTATTATTTATACACTATTGATGTGCAAAAGGTTATGATTTGTAGAGTAACTTACATGATTTCATGTTGCTCTTTCTCATAAGTTTTCTTCAAATACTTATAAGGCGAACCTTCTACATGTTTAACATATTTAAGTTTCATCAATTTGTTTACAATATCATCCGCTTCTGATTCATTAATATACATAACTAAGAAACGACCTTGTCTATTTGCACTTACAATATGACCAAATTTTCTTATCTGTCTTTCATGTTTCATGTGTTTCAAATATATAATCAAACTTATTCTAGGTATAACATTCATATTCTTATCACTCCAATTATTAGCCATTATATAATATCATGTCTTTTTCAATTTATAAATAACAATTATTTTGAACTCTCCTGTACTTTTGCTATATTACTTTATATACACAACTTGAGGAGGAATGTTCGTGACAAAATTCAACAAACTAATTAAAGGTGGATTTTTAGGTACTGTAGGCTTAATGGGTAGTATTTTCTTTTTTACTAAATACAGTGCTAAACCACATAATCAAAGTATACCACCTTTCTTTTCTAAACCTGCACCATATATTTTTGCACATCGCGGTGGTATGGCGGTTAGACCTGAGCAAACTAAATTAGCTTTTGATAACGCGGTAGCCCATGAAATAGATGGATTTGAAACAGATGTAAGATTAACAAAAGATCATGAACTTGTTGTTTTTTATGATAATGACATCGATCGTACTACAAATGGTTCCGGAAAAATATCAGAACATACGTTAGCAGAACTTAAACAATTAGATGCTGGCTACCACTTCACTGATATTAACGGCGTTCATCCTTATCGTGGCCATGAAGATGCAAAAATTTTAACATTTGATGAATTATTAAAAACGTATCCTAATCAACTTATAAGTGTTAATTTACAAGATGATCCAAAAAGTGAACAAGGTCAGCTTGCCCCTGAAATCATTTATGAAATTATCGTTGCTAATAATGCACAACAACGCGTCTTAGTATCAAGCTTCTACAGTAAACAAATTGAGCGCTTTAATATAATAAGTAATGGAACTGTAGCTATTGGCGCAAGTCAAAACGAAGTAGCAGAAGGATTGTTGAAATTTTATACTGGCCTAGGTAATACTTTTCAACCCCGTGCCAACACTTTCCAACTGTTTGTATCATTTAAAGGTATAAAGTTAACTTCACCTAAGTTTATCAAATGGTTAAATGAACGCAATATCGTCCCAGGTTATTGTGGCGTAAATAACCTTGATTTAATGAACGATTTGGTTTTTTACGGGGCACACACATTAGTAACTGACAGACCTGATTTAGCACAACGATTTAAAAATACTTATCATTAAAATTAAAAAAACAGGGCAACGAGACCAAAATATATTTTTGGTTTCGTTGCCCTACTTTATTTATAGTGAACAGCTACATGATCCACCTGTTGCACAACCACCTGCGTCTTTTTGAAAAAATGGATTACCTGCTTCAATCTTTACATTTTCAGAAACAGCATATGCAATTTTCACAATCACTTGATCAATCAATTCCTGCAATGCAACTTCTTTTTGTTTGTGATCCATAACGACTGGCAGCATTTCATAAGCCCTTTTACGTTTACGCGTATCTAACATTACGTTCTGGTAATCTGGGTGGTATTTACCAAAACGCATAATTTCATCATATTTATCTTTTGATTTTAAAAAAGCTTGATACAAGAGATGTGCTTCGTCATTATCAGCAAGCGCTTGTTCTGATTCTCTATATTCTTGATACAAACGAGACTCTAATATTTTATCACTTAAGGCTTCTATTTCGTCGAGTACGGTCAGTGTTTCTTCAGTTATCATAATCAACTAACTCCTATCTATTTATCTTCTACAAAAATGAGCGTATAGTAACCATTTGTCACTTCCCCACCCATTTCATTATATTTTGAGTTCAACATTCTAGATCGATGAATATCCGAATTTAACCAACTATGAATAAGTGTTGGCACTTCATTGAAATCATAACCCACGTTTTGACTCGTAGATACAAATGGTATTTCTTGCTCATTTAATTGCTGTTTTAAAGCATCCTCAGTAAATTCAACACTATCAGTCCCAATTGCTTCATACAAGTTAAATGATGCAATATGTGCTAAATCATTATTTATACGCAAAGGTTTAGCATCTTTTAATTTTCTCATTTCATTAGTAATTTCATATAATGTCATCAATTGGTTTGCGTTTTGCTCATATGGTAAATCTTTTTGTTTACGTGCAACTTCTCCATCTTCTTTATCACCCAACATTTGATAAGGTTTAAACGCTGCTAATGCATCACTGTCTAAATATCTTACTGCAACAATTTTATTTGCTTGTTGATCAATATAAATTTGAGCATAAATATCTTTAAATTTTATAAGTGTTTGAGTTTTCATATCTGAATCGGAAATTTCTAACTCATATTTTTTTCCATTTGCTTTGATTGTTGGTTCTGGATTTATGCTAAATTTCTCGAATACATTTGAAGCATTATCAGATATTTTGACTGGATTTACTTTTGCTTCTTTTCCAGTAGCATATACAGATTTAATTATATTATGTTTAGTTGTAACTAAATAATATTGATCCTTTTCTTTGAATACATAATTTTTAAAATCACCTTTATATGAATACACTCTTTCAGCTTGTCCATATGTATCTGTAAGTTTTTTTAGATTTTGGCCAATCCAAGTTCCTATCCCTTCCTTGGGCATTGTATTTTCAACATTTTGCTCATTTTCTTGAAAGTCTTTGTTTTGAGTTGTTTTTGTCGAATTTTTATTTGGATTTTCCAAAACGTCAAACTTCAAACGTGGCGAGTAAAAAAGATATATCAAGAAAGAAATCAATAATAGTACACCAATAACTTTTATTATTAGTTTTTTCATCACTCACCCACCTATAGTTATCTTTTGTTTATTGTACATGTTTCAATATATCACAAGCAAGGTATGTCATTATATAATGACGAATTATTCAAATATATGCATTTTTCTAAGGGTATATACTTTTCTAACCAATTTAAGTATTACAAAACAATTTAAGGGTAGAATGTATTATAAGAGGTGAATGACAATGTCAATGATTCGCGTACATGGCGCTAAGCAAAATAACTTAAAAAACATTTCAATCGATATACCTAAACATCAAATAACCGTATTTACAGGACGTTCTGGATCTGGAAAATCTTCTTTGGTTTTTAGCACGATTGCTGCAGAATCTGAACGTTTATTAAACGAAACTTATTCAACATACATACAACATCAGTTAGCTCAATTTTCAAAACCTAATGTAGATTTAATTGAGCATTTGCCAGTAGCAATGATAATTAACCAAAAAAGATTAGGTGGTAATTGACGTTCTACAGTAGGTACAATTTCAGATATTTATGCATCTGTCAGATTACTATGGTCACGTATTGGCGTACCATTTGTTGGTTACTCAGACATATTTTCTTTTAATAATCCTAAGGGCATGTGTCCCGAATGTTCAGGCTTAGGTTATGTAGAAGATATCGATTTAGACGAATTGTTAGATTATGATAAATCACTCAACGAAGACGCAATTCAATTTCCATCATTCAGACCGGATAGTTGGCGTGGCAAACGCTATTTATATTCTGGGCTTTTTGATAATGATAAAAAATTAAAAGATTATTCAGAAGAAGAATTCAATACTTTACTTTATACAAAACCAACTAAATTAAAAAACCCTCCAGAGAATTGGCCGAAAACAGCAAAATTTGAAGGCTTAATCCATCGGTTTAGGCGTTCTTTCCTACTAAATGATAACTTTGAAAAAAATAGATTTAAAGAAGCTATCGATCGCGTAGTCACTTCTAAAAAATGTCCAACGTGTCTCGGTAAAAGACTAAATCCAAATGTATTACAATGTAAAATTAATGATTTAGACATTGCAGACTTCACTAATTTATCCATAGATGAAGCGTTAAATTTCATAAGAAGAATTAATTCAACAAAAGCAAAAGTTATCATCGAACCATTGCAACAACAGCTATCTTCATTAAGTTATATCGGATTAAATTATTTAACGCTTTCCAGAGAAACAACTACATTATCCGGTGGCGAATCACAGCGGATTAAATTAATAAGGCATCTTAATAGTGCACTAAGCGATCTCGTCTATATTATAGATGAACCAAGCATTGGGTTACATCCTGATGATATACAACGAATTAACGAAATCATTCAATCATTAAAAGATAAAGGCAACACAGTTTTAGTAGTTGAGCATGACCCTGATGTTATAAGCATAGCTGATCATATCATTGATTTAGGTCCTCTAGCTGGTAAAAACGGAGGAGAAATTACATTTACAGGAAGTTATGAAAGTTTGTTGAAATCATCTACACATACAGGTTTAGCCTTACGGAAACAACATAATTTAAAACCAAATCCTAGAATCCCCCATGATTTTATCAATTTAGAACACATTGATAAAAATAATTTAAAAGACGTTTCTGTTAAATTGCCCAAACAGGCAATGACTGTTGTTACAGGTGTGGCTGGTTCTGGAAAAAGTTCACTGATACACGCAGGTTTAAAACAAAAACCTAATACAATTTTTATAAATCAAAAACCCGTACATGCATCAAGTCGCTCAAATTTACTCACTTATTTAAATATATTTGATGATGTAAGAACTTATTTCAGTGAAGAAACTCATTTAAAAAAAGCCATGTTCAGCTACAACTCCGAAGGTGCATGCCCTGAATGTCATGGTAGAGGTATCATCAAAACAGAATTAGCCTTTATGCCAGACTTTACTCAAACGTGTGATTTGTGTCATGGAAAGCGTTATAAACCTGAAGTATTAAATGCAAAAATAGAAGGGTATAATATTGCAGATATTTTAGCATTAACAGTAGATGAAGCAATTTCATTTTTTCAAGAAAAGAAAAATATTGCTCAACATTTAGAAGCGTTAAAATCTACTGGTCTGGATTATATGACTTTAGGACAAACTCTCGACACATTATCTGGCGGTGAAATACAACGCGTTAAACTTAGTAAATATTTAACACAAACTGTCCACCAACATATTTTCATATTTGATGAACCAACTACAGGATTACATGAAGATGATATCCCTATTTTATTAGACAGTTTTGAAAGTCTAATCCATGATAAAAACACAGTAGTTATTATCGAACATAACTTAACAATGATGACACACGCTGACTGGATTATCGATATCGGTCCATTTGCAGGAGAAAAAGGCGGTAGGCTACTTTATCAAGGAACACCCCAAGGGTTGTTAGCTGTAGATGATTCTGTAACGGCTAAACATTTACAAAGATATATCGCGAACTAACAACACACTATACACATTATACGTAGTAACGGCACCGTATAAATAGTTATATTTAAAATAATTATTATTAGCTAGGTTGAATTATATAACAAATTCATTTAAACCAAAATTGTTTCCCCACTCCTACTCTTATATTTAAATTGTAATTAAAAAAATAGCTATGAAGAAATCTACCGTCCTGGATAGATATCTTCATAGCTATTTTTAACGAGTTGCTTATGACTAGTACTTATCGACTTAGTAACTTAGATTTATGTTTTCTAATCGTAAATAATGGAAACGGGCTATCAAATCTGTTTATAAAACAAATTTCTGCCCGCTGCCCTTTCCATATTCCCTAGTTCAAATAAAAGACTAACATTTTCCAATGTTAATTATAAACCGAATGTCGCTTTAATTAATGACGTTGTTTCTCCACCTGGATAAAATACATAAAGTAATAAATATACGGCTACACCTGTTATTGCTGTGAAGAACCAGATTATAGAAGCAATTGGTCCGACAAATCTATGCACTTTAAATTTATCTTTAAAAGCAGTAATGATTTGTAAAAGTCCTAAAACTCCACCAATTGTTGCTAAATTAATGTGGAAGACTAAGAAAATTGTATAATAAAGTTTAACTGAGTCTGGACCACCAAATGCAGTATTACCAATAAAAATTGTCCTTGATGCGTAAATAATAAAGAATGCTAGTGCGAAACCAGCAGCAGTTAACATTACTTTTTTGTGGCTTTCAATTTTTCTCAGCCAAATTTTGCGCCAACCTATAGCGACAAGGATTGCACTAATTACAATAAAGCTTGTACTGATTGTAGGTAAGATAGGTAAATTCATATATTACATCCTTATTTATAATTATTAAAACATTTGAATTAATGAGACGACAACGACAAGTACAAAGAAAACTACTAAATAGTTTAATGAGTATATAAACATTTTTGTTGCCCATTTTGTTTGATCTGAATCCTTTTTAAAGCTTGTTAATCCTAAATATAACCACCCTAAATTTAATAGTGTAGCCAACACTATAAACGTTGTTCCTAAGCTACTTAATAAGAATGGAAGTGGTAATAAGAATACTAGCCATAAAAACATACTTACTCTCGTACGTTTAAACCCTTTTACTGATGGTAACATTGGAATATTTGCTAATGAATATTCATCTTTACGTTTAATTGCTAAAGCGTAAAAATGGATAGGTTGCCAACAGAAAATCACTAAAAATAGCGCTACTGCTACCAAGCTAATATTTCCTTCAATTGCTGTCCACCCAATTAAAGGCGGGACTGCACCTGGAAAACTACCAATCACTGTATTCCATACCGTATGACGTTTAGACCAAATTGAGTAAAATGACACATAACCCACTATACCTAGCAGTCCAATTACACCTGAAGGTATGTTTAACGCAAACAGTAACGCTTCCCCTATTAGCATCATTCCAAAGCTGAGCATTAATAAATTTCTATTCGAAATTCTGTCATTAACTGTTGGTCTCTGTTGTTTACTCGGCATGATACTGTCAATATCTTGATCGTAGTAATTATTTAAAGCGCATGCGCCCCCCATAATTAACGTAGAGCCCACCAACATCATTAAGATTTGTGGTATTGACGAGAGGAAGGAATGATTTGCCAACACAATCGCTAACCATGATCCAGCAAATGCAGGAATCAAATTACCTTGTACCAATCCCATCTTGATAATTTGCTGCAACTCTTTAAAAGTCACACGACTAGAATTATGCGACAAAGTTTGTTCTTTGTTCATAATTTCCCTCCTAATTTTTCCATATAATACAATGATATATTAAATTTGTATCATTGACTACATTTATGTAAACTTATTTGTGACACTTTAACGACATTACTAAAAAGTCATTTTTGTGACACAATTAAAATAGTTTTTATTGTTATAATTATATGTAAGATTTATTAAAATAACTTTAAATGTATCATTACGGAATAAAATAATTACAGTGACAATGACTATTTGTAATTTAGTTTCTCAACTGTTTTATTTTTATGTGGGGGGTTAATTCTTGTTTAGCAAAAAAAACCTAAAATGGTTATCCGTGTTGGCAACTGTAATTATGGCTTTTGTTCAACTAGGGGGCGCATTAGTTACCAAAACTGGATCAGCAGATGGTTGTGGATCCGATTGGCCTCTATGTCACGGCGCATTTTTACCTGAGAACTTACCAATACAAACGATTATTGAATTAAGTCATCGTGCTATTTCCGGCTTATCTTTAATTATTGTTCTCTGGTTAGTCATCGTTGCTTGGAAACACATTAGTTACATTAAAGAAGTTAAATCATTATGTATCATTAGTGTTGGTTTCTTACTAATACAAGCGCTTGTAGGTGCTGCAGCAGTAATCTGGCAACAAAATGCCTATGTTTTAGCGTTACATTTTGGAATTTCGCTCATTTCATTTTCTTCAGTATTTGTATTAACTTTAATTATTTTTGAAATCGATCGCAAATATGAAGCAGATGAATTATTTATTAGAAAGCCATTAAGAATTTATACTTGGATAATGGCTATTATCGTTTATTTAACAATTTATACTGGGGCATTAGTCAGACATAAAGA
Organism: Staphylococcus xylosus NJ; assembly: GCF_000338275.1. Lineage (GTDB taxonomy): Bacteria > Bacillota > Bacilli > Staphylococcales > Staphylococcaceae > Staphylococcus > Staphylococcus xylosus_B. Next base: position 87,096 of record NZ_ANMR01000043.1, on the reverse strand, counting down.
AGCTAGTTTAGCATATGGCCAATGGCCATTACCTTTTAATGATTTGATACCTCACAATGTCCAAGATTGGGTAAACCTTACTCACCGAGGAATGGCATTAGTCGCTTTTATATGGATAATGATTACATTCATTCATGCAGTAAATAACTACAAAGATAACCGTACAATACGTTACGGATACACAGCTGCATTTATATTAGTTATCCTCCAAGTAATTACTGGCGCATTATCTATTATTACAGAAGTTAATTTATTTATCGCCTTATTACACGCTTTATTTATTACATTACTCTTTGGTTTAATAGCCTACTTCATTGTCTTGATGTTACGGACGATTAGAAGTGGCGGCTAAGTAAAACATCGAATATGTTATATCAATAAAAACTGTCAACGAGATAAAAGGCACGTTGACAGTTTTTTATTGTATATTTTTCTGTACATATACTCCAAATAAACTTTTACATTAGGTGTATAATATGACCTTGAAAATTTTCTAACAATATAATTTCTACATTTTAGACATTTTTGAGCATAAATCTAAAAAAAATAGCACTTAGATGATTTAATTCAATTCATCTAAGTGCTTCTTTTTTATTCAATACTTCGTATTGTTGGCTCGCTTTCTTAGTGTATATCTTCACCCTGTAGTCTTCAACTTGCCCTGTCCCCTCGAGAATCTCGTCAAAATACATCGCATTAACATGTAATTTGATATTAAAATACTTGAAAATTTAAGACCCTTACGTATAATTTAATAAACACTACTAAACTAAACAATAATAAAAAAGACAATTTCTATATTGTTTCAGTAGAAATTGCCTTTTTCACTTGTCCAAGGACTTTATATCCCAGACTCGTTCCCATTAAAAAGTTTATAAATAATTATACTATGAAATTTAATCCACAGGTTCTTTTTCAATTTCTATTAATAAATCCCCTGTTTCAATTGCCTCGCCACTTTGGACTGTCACTTGCTTCACAACACCGTCGAATGGAGCTTGAATCGTTGTTTCCATCTTCATAGCTTCAGTTATCAATAATGCTTGTCCACTTGTAACTGTTTCACCTACTGAAGTCTTAACTTCAGTAACAGAACCCGGCATTTGAGCGCCGATGTGATTTGGATTTAATTTATCAGCTTTCGGTTTTACACTTTCATTTGCTTTTACATTTTCATCTTGAATGAATATACGTCTCGCTTGTCCATTCATATCATAGAAAATTGTTCGAATTCCCTTTTCATCTGGTTCCGTAATCGTCTTCAATGTAATGATTAGACGTTTACCTGTATCAATTTCTATTTCCACTGTTTCATTTGAACGCATTCCAAAGAAGAATGTTGGTGTATCTAATAGTGATACATTTCCAAACTGTTCTTGCGTAGCAATGAATTGCTCGTAAACTTTAGGATATAAGACATAACTAATAATATCTTGCTCTGTTACTTCTCTCTCTTGTTTTTCTTCTAATTCTTTTCTTACCTCTTCAAAATCAACAGGCTCTAAATATTCGCCAGGACGATCTGTAATTGCTTCTTGTCCCTTTAGAATTACTTTTTGTAATTCTTTATTAAAACCGTTCACTGGTTGTCCAATATCACCTTTGAAGAATGAAACAACCGATTCAGGGAAATCTAATTTATAACCATCTTTTATCACTGTTTCTTCATCTAAATCATTTTGTACCATATATAATGCCATGTCCCCAACAACTTTCGAGGAAGGTGTTACTTTAACAATGTCACCAAATAAGAAGTTAACACGTTGATACATTTCTTTAACTTCATTAAATCTATTACCTAATCCTAAGCTCTTCGCTTGTTGACTAAGATTTGAGTATTGCCCGCCTGGCATTTCGTGTTTATATATTTCAGTATTTGGCGATTTAATATCACTTTCAAAGTCATTATAATATTGACGTACAGTTCCCCAATAATGAGACAATGCTTCCATTCCATCAACATCGGCACGCATATTTCTATCAAAACCATTTAATGCATAATACAATGAATTACCACTAGGTTGACTTGTTAAACCACTCATTGAAGCAACAGCTGTATCAATAACATCTACGCCTGCATCTATAGCTTCTTTATAAACCAATAAACCATTACCACTTGTATCATGTGTGTGTAGATGAATTGGTAGGTCGACAGCTGCTTTTAATTCACCAATCAATTCATTTGCTGCTTTAGGTTTCAACAAACCTGCCATATCTTTAATTGCTAATATATGGAAGCCTTCACGTTCAAGTGTTTTCGCCATATTTACGTAATACTCTAACGTATAAATATCAGAGCGATTCGGATTTAGAATATCACCTGTATAACAAATAGTACCTTCTGATATTTTACCAGCTTTTAGTACAGCTTCATTTGCCACTTTCATTTGATCTACCCAGTTTAATGAATCAAAAATTCTGAATACATCAATACCGGCTTCCGCACTTTCTTCCACAAATTTTTCAATAACATTATCAGGATAGTTCTTATAACCGACAGCATTAGATGCACGAAGTAACATTTGGAATAATACGTTTGGAATTGCCTTTCTAAGTCTCTCTAAGCGTTCCCAAGGATTCTCTTTTAAGAAGTTATACGCTACATCAAATGTAGCACCTCCCCACATTTCTAAGGAGAAACTATCTTTCATTACTTGTGCTGTTTTCGAAGCAATATTCATCATATCTTTCGTTCTAACACGCGTTGCTAGTAACGATTGATGCGCATCTCTAAATGTAGTATCGGTTATCAAAACGTCTTCTTGCTGTTTTAGCCATTCAGCTACGGCTCTTGGCCCTTTACTGTCTAATAGTTGTTTGGTACCTTCTAATGCTGCAACTTCTTTTTTAGAAACTTGTGGTATAGGTGATGTTTCATAAATAGGTTTTGGTCGTTTTTCTACGTTTGGAAAACCATTAATTGATACATTACCAATATATTCTAACGTTTTTGTACCTCTATCGAGTGTTGGTGCAATATCAAAAAGTTCCGGTGTCTTTTCTATAAATTTAGTTGTATAATCACCTGTTTTGAATTGTTCGTTTCTCATAACATTAATTAAAAATGGAACATTGGTTTTAACACCACGAATTCTCATTTCTTGTAATGAGCGGTCCATTTTTTCATTCGCTTGTTTGAATGACATTGCATGTGTAGATAATTTCACTAATAAAGAATCGTAATAAGGTGATATTTCGGCACCTTGGAATCCATCACCAGCATCTAACCTTACGCCAAAACCACCACTTGAACGATAAGCAATGATTCTACCACTATCAGGCATAAAATCATTTGTTGGATCTTCAGTAGTAATACGACATTGGATTGCATAACCTAGCGTCTGAATATCTTGTTGTTGTGGCATGCTGATTGCCTCATCATATAAATTCTCACCATCAGCAACTAATATTTGTGTCTTAACAATATCTACGCCTGTAATCATTTCAGTTATCGTATGTTCAACTTGTACACGTGGATTTACTTCTATGAAGTAAAATTCATCACCAGAAACTAAAAATTCTACTGTACCAGCATTCACATACTCGATATTTTCCATTAATTGAATCGCAGCAGCACATATACGTTCTCTTAAATCGTCTTCAAGCGCTACTGAAGGTGCTACTTCAACAACTTTTTGATGACGTCTTTGTACTGAACAATCACGTTCGTATAAGTGCACTATATTCCCATGTTCATCACCGATGACTTGAACTTCAATATGTTTGGGATTATCGATATATTTTTCTATATAAACTTCACTATTACCAAAAGATTTTTCAGCTTCAGATTTAGCGCGATGGAATGCATCTTCTAGCTCATCTTCAGAACGAACGATACGCATACCTTTACCGCCACCACCACTAGTAGCTTTAATCATCAATGGATAACCAGCTTCATTCGCAAATGCAACTGCATCTGGTTGATTGTCTATTGGACCATCCGTACCTGGTATAACCGTTAGATTTGCATTAATTGCTGTCGTTCTAGCTTTTACTTTATCGCCAAACATATCTAAATGCTCAACACGAGGCCCTATAAACTTAATGCCTTCTTCCTGACACCTTTTTGCAAAAGTTTCATTCTCACTTAAAAAACCATATCCTGGATGAATTGCGTCTACATCTGCTTGTTTAGCAACATCAATAATGCGTTCAATGTCTAAATAAGATTCAGCAGGCCCTAAATCTTCACCCACTAGGTATGATTCATCCGCTTTATATCTATGTAAAGATCCTTTATCTTCATTTGAATAAATAGCAACTGTTTTAACGTCTAACTCTGTTGCCGCTCTAAAAATCCTTATTGCAATTTCACCACGATTGGCTACCAAAAGCTTGTTTATTTGTTTCACATCATGGTCCCCCTTAAATTTAGAATTTTCAAAAAAGTTTGATATAAAAATCATTATAGCAAAATCCGAACAATCTAGACAGTAAAAAATATATAGCCATTATTTTAACACAGCTCAAAATACATATGTCACTCACTGACGGATAGGTAATGACCATCACATTAAAAACTACGTAAGACCTTGATATCATCACTTTCTTTCAAAATTATATCATAAGAATAGCATAATAAAAAGTTATTGTTTGCAATAAGTTTTAGTTATCATAATTGAACTTTGATAAAAGTTTTTCAAAATCACTTTAAAGATGCAAAAAAATAAGCAAACGTTTTCAATACATTTGTATCAAAACGTTTGCCTTTATTAAGAATGTCTGGTTGGACTAATTCTTGTTCTGTTTTTTCTTGTTTTTTTATATTTTGCTTGTTCGATTTTAATTTGTTTTGCTGTTATTAACAATAAGCCCATTGCTATACTTAAACTAATCATCGAAGAACCGCCAAAACTAATAAATGGTAAAGGCACACCTGTTAATGGAATCGTACCAGAAATACCACCTAGATTAACAAAAGTTTGACTACCTATATAACTTGCTACTCCTACACAAACTAACTTATAAAAATAAGAATTTGTTTTGCTTGCGAGTTCAAAAGCTCTATAAACGATAAAAAAGAGTAAACATATAACAAACAAACCACCTAATAAACCTAATTCTTCACATATAATAGAAAAAATAAAATCTGTATGTGGCTCAGGTAAATACCCTAATTTCATAATACTATTGCCTAAACCTCTGCCTAGTAATCCACCATTACCAATTGCAATCAACGAATTTGAAATATGGTATCCTGTACCAGATTCTTGACTAAATGGATTCGTTAGCGTACTGAATCTTGCTGTTAAATAATCCGGAACCAACCCAACTAGTAAGAAAAGCGAGCCAATAATTACAATCCCTATTATAATCAACAGACCGTATTTGATTGATTTTTGAACACCAATACCTGCATAGAATAATATTGCAAAGAAAATAATCATAATAAGTAACGTTTGACCAACGTCTCGTTGCAATAACACAAGGCCTATACATATACCCGCTAAAACGATAGGATATGTTAGTAATTTAGGTTCTTTGAATACTTTAGGCCGTTTCTTTTCAATCATATAAGGCATATATAAAATTATGCCAATTTTTAATAACTCGGAAGCTTGTAAATTCATAAAGCCTAAATTAATCCAACTTTTTGAACCATTTATATTACTACCGATCAATAACGTCGCAATCAATAATATAACAATGCCAAGCATCATGCCTTTTTGGAATCTGCTTGTTTCAAGAAATTTGACATTCATAAAGAAAGCCATAAAAAATACAATAATCAAACTCATAATTACATACATTAACTGTCTAGTATAAAAGTATGTTCCAGCTACTGATATACCACCAGTTAATGACCCTTTAGTAGCAGCGACCATACTTGCGCTGTAAACCATTACCAAACCTATCAAACATAGTAATAAATAGGTAATGACTAACGGATAATCAATATACTTTGCATTCCGACCTATATATCGAAAAAATTGTTTCACATTATTCATTTGACATATCATCCAATTCTCATTATTTATTATCACTAATTAAATACTTTGTATTAATTCGACTTATGTTCAATAACTTAGTTGTCTTTAAAAACTTTTTTTCAACATGTAAAATAAATTGTACTTCAAATATTATAACAAACATTCTATCAATTTTCCGAATAAATATAACAAAACATCATTTTTTAGATACTCATTATTTAACTATTTAAACATGACAAAGGTGGCTAAGATATAATCAACAATTATTGATATCCTAGCCACCTGCAGTATACTTATGTAGTTTAATAATGAACACCATATAAGTTTTTATATTTTTTGAACGTGGAACACAAGTTTCCCAGCTATAAAACTATTTTATTTAACCCAATTAAACGTTTGTAAATGCATCATGCAATTTAGAAAGTTCTTTTTCTAATCGAAGCATTAAATCTTTGCCCACTTCTCTATCAACTAAACCAAGTTGTACAGCGAAATCTACTTCTTTTTGTAATCCAAACATCTGTGTATCAAGTACTTCTTCATACAATGGGCATTGAGGTAATGTAAGATTATCCATTTGTACTTTAATAAGTTGGAGAATCCTATCAGCATCTTTATTCAACTGGTCATATGCCACATTACTAATATTTTGATTTTTTACCAAGACATACTCCCCCTATCAATTGTAACTTTATATGACGAGTTTATCTTAATGCATACTAAAAAGCAAGTGAATTCAGGAATATACGTAATACTAGTATTTGTGATAAAATTGTAATTAACAATTATTTATTTTGATTGAATTTATAACGATACTAAGTGTCAGACGTGCAATGCCAATATATTAGCTGATTGTTGTCAGAATATTTCGCTTTAACAATAAGATATACTTTTTTATTTCAAACATGTATTTGTTCACAAAAAAGTCAGATTCAATATAATATATTAACGTTGTGATTGATTACTTAATAACGTTTTAATTCTGAAACAAGATATCAAATAGGAGTGGGATTATGATTCAAATTAAGGGTGAAGTTAAATTTCCAATTACTTTAGACAGTACAACTTGGATTTTTGACGACAGAAAAGTTCAACTAGAAGATTTAGAGCAAGGTATATTCGACGGTACCAAACCAATCAATTTTGATGATAATCGTGAATGGAATAGAGCAATTTTAGAAGGTCAAACTAATCCACCAACGTTAAATTCTGAAATTAAATATAAAAAAAGAGCCGTTTTAGAAAATTCATTTGTCATTAATATGGCTCCATTTTTCAAAAATGCTGAACCGTTTGATCACGCAAAAACGATTCGTTTATTTAATGATAACGAGTCAATAGAATTACCTATTGACTTATTACCATATCTTTTTTTCCAATTTGCAAAAGACGGTAAAAAATTATATGACGATTATTCAGTAGATAGCTTTGTATATATTCCTGATGAAGGTTATTCATACGAATTTAAGTATGTCACTCATATCGAGGTGATTTAATATGAAAAAAGTTCAATGCATAATTTGCGATACTGAAGTATTTATAGATCAAAATACTTTAGAAGCTAAAAGATTACGCAATGATCCAATGCATACTTTTATGTGTGATGAATGTAAAAGTAGACTTGATACACCTAAACAACGTAATCAAATAACTACTTATGATCACCGTTAATATAAATCACCCCATCTTTTTTGCGACGGGGCTTATTTCAGACTGCCAACAAAGTCGGGGACTTTGTTGGCAGTTTTTTTGTGAATGCTTTCCACCAGCACTGCCTGAACCAGTTGTCTCCGGTTATTGCTCTGCCCTCAAGAGTCAGTCTAATTACTGCCAATATTCACTAAAAGATTATAATATATAAATAAACCTTAGGTGAACTATCACCTAAGGTTTATCTAAGTTCTGAGCCCATCATTTTTACGATCTGACTGATTTATTAACATATTATTATTACGCTATTACTTTAACAATAAATAGGCTGAGACATTTATGTCCCAGCTCTATAATCATGCTTATTTTAATTTCGTATTTTATTCATCTTCTTGCATTAATTGTTTAATACGTTTCGCTTCTTTTTCACGAGCATTTTTTTCTAATACAGTTTTTCTAATACGGATATTTTCTGGTGTAGCTTCTACAAGTTCGTCGTCATTAATAAATTGTAAAGCTTCTTCAAGAGTTAAAGTTCTAGGACGTTTCATAGTTACTGTTTGGTCTTTGTTAGAAGAACGTACGTTAGTTTGGTTTTTCTCTTTCGTAACATTGACTGTTAAGTCATTTTCACGATTATGTTCACCAACAACCATGCCTTCATAAACTTCAGTACCTGGTTCCATGAAGTTAATACCACGGTCTTCTAAGCCCATAAGTGCATACGAACTTGCTTTACCCGTGTCTAATGATACTAATGCACCATTTCTTCTACCGCCAATACGACCTTTAACACGAGGTTTAAATTCTTCAAATGTGTGGTTTATAATACCATATCCACGTGTTTGAGACATAAATTCAGTAGTATAACCAATTAATCCACGTGCTGGTACCATGAAGATAATACGTGTTAAGCCATTATCTGTAGTTACCATATCTAACATTTCACCTTTACGTTGGCCTAATGATTCAATAACAGCACCTGTGTATTCTTGTGGCACTTCACATTGTACACGTTCAAATGGTTCACATTTCACGCCGTCAATTTCTCTTAAAATAACTTGTGGTTTAGAAACTTGTAATTCGAAACCTTCACGTCTCATATTTTCAATTAAAATGGATAAGTGTAATTCACCACGGCCGGCAACAATCCATTTATCTGGTGAATCAGTTTCTGTAACTTTTAATGACACATCTGTTTCTAATTGTTGATCTAAACGTTCTTGAATTTGACGAGATGTTACATAATCACCTTCACGACCAGCGAATGGAGAATTATTTACTCTGAAAGTCATTTCTAATGTTGGTTCGTCAATTCTTAATACAGGTAAAGCATCTCTATTATCTATTGGTGTAACAGTTTCACCAACATTGATGTCTTCCATACCTGATACAGCAATTAAGTCGCCTGCATGTGCTTCATTAACTTCTTCACGTTTCAAACCAAAGTAACCAAATATCTTAGTTACACGGAAATTTTTAACTGTACCATCTAATTTAATTAGTGAAACATTATCACCTACACGCATTGTTCCTCTGAACACACGTCCAACACCAATACGACCTAAATAATCACTATAATCTAGTAACGCCGTTTGGAATTGTAATGGCTCATCTCTATTATCAACAGGAGCCGGAACATAATCAATAATCGTTTCGTATAATGATTGCATGTTTTCGTCTTGTTTCTCTGGATCTAAGCTTGCTGTACCATTAACAGCTGAAGCATAGACTACTGGGAAATCTAATTGCTCATCATTTGCTTCTAATTCGATAAACAAGTCTAATACTTCATCAACTACACCTTCAGGTCTAGCTTCAGGTTTATCGATTTTATTAACTACAACTACTGGTTTTAAGTTTTGTTCTAAAGCTTTTTTCAATACGAAACGAGTTTGTGGCATTGTGCCTTCATATGCGTCAACTACTAAGACAACGCCATCAACCATTTTCATGATACGCTCAACTTCTCCACCGAAATCGGCGTGACCTGGTGTATCTAAAATATTAATACGATTATCTTTATAATTCACTGCTGTATTTTTAGCAAGGATTGTAATACCACGTTCTCTTTCGATATCATTTGAATCCATTGCTCTTTCATCTACATGCTCATTCTCACGGAAAATTCCTGATTGTTTTAATAATTCATCTACAAGTGTCGTTTTACCATGGTCAACGTGAGCGATGATTGCTATATTACGCACATCTTCTCTTAATTTAGTCATTTTATACAATTTCCTTTCTCGAGTAAATTCCCACTTTTCTTTGCAACTTTTTTATTATATCATATAATTGGTTAAAGAAAACTATAAAGGTGTGGTATAATGCAACAAAAAAAATCCAAATCAATTTTCTGGGTACTCGCTATAGTAGCTATTGTCTTTTTGCTATTATTCAGCTTTAGTATAGCTGCTACAAATGTTCCATTCATGATTTTAACATTTATATTATTCATTGCAACATTTGGTTACGGTTTCACATTAAAAAAGAAATATCGTGAAAATGATTGGCTGTAATTGAATGATTTTGACTATATTTAATAACTAAGTGTCCCATTCCCTCAAAACAGGATTGAGACGCTTTTTTTATAAGTTTATCTATAACATATACACTAATTCCTAGTTTTTTAATCGCTGCTGTAATAACTCAATAATTTCGTTATTTTTTTGAAAATGATGTTCGATTAATTCAGAGTGTAACTGTGCATTGGCCATAACAATTGAATTTGGTTCATAAATTGATAATGTATCTCCCATTAAATTTGTACCAAGTCCCCCTACTTCATTTAAAATAATCAAACCACCTGCGAAATCCCAAGGTTGTAATCTGGGGGTTACATAACCGCCCAATTTGCCTGTTGCGACATGTATAATCTCTAACGCTGCAGAGCCATATGCTCGTGCACTCCTAGCTTCCTCTACTATAGGTTTGAACACTTCTCCTAATTTCGGCTTTGTAAGCCAATTTGGATTAATTCCAATAATACTTGTCTTTAATGGCGTACTCACGATTTTAGGTAACAATGTACCATTTTCATACGCACCTTCACCAGTTTTAGCATGATACAACACATCATTCATAACATCGTAAACAAATCCAGCATATGGATTCCCGTTATTATAAATACCAATAGATATTGCAAAATTTTCTTTTTGATGTACAAAATTTAACGTACCATCTATTGGATCGATGACCCAAACTACACCTGTTTCATCTTTTAAGTCATGTCCGTGTCCTTCTTCTCCAATCACTAAATGATTAGGATAAGTTTCCGTTATATTATCAAAAAGATATTTTTCTGTAGCTTTATCGACATTTGTCACTAAATCATTAGGATTAGATTTAGTTTCTACTTTTATATCTTCTTTCATTATTTTTCTAACATTAATTCCTGCTTCTAATATAAGACCTTTGGCAAATTCATAGACAGTCATCGTATCAGCTCCTTATTCATCCTTCATTATACATTAACTAACTTTCAAAAAGATATTAACCAACCTTTATTATTTCAATAATTATACGAATTAAGAATAAGGTGAATTTAAGATTATTCAATATATTTTATCTTTACCCTGTTCAAACATAGTGTACACAATGCATAGCAAATCATTTACTATCTAAAAAATAAGAAGCATGTAAAATGTCTATCAGAGTATAATGTGCTACAATACATACAAAAATAATGATTATAGGAGGCACAAATGACTCAATATACATTTAAACCTAAAGACTTCAAAGTATTTACAGTAGATGGCTTAGATGCCAGAATGGAAGCACTTAATAACCATGTTAGACCACAATTGCATGCTTTAGGTGATTATTTCTCACAATATTTAGAAACTGCTACCGGTGAAGTATTCTATCCTCACGTAGCCAAACACGCTCGTCGAAGTGTTAATCCACCTAAAGATACATGGGTTGCATTTGCAACTAATAAACGCGGTTATAAAATGCAGCCTCATTTTCAAATAGGGCTATTTGAAAATCAATTATTTATTATGTATGGTGTTATGCATGAGGCGAAGGATAAAGCACAGCAAGTTACAGCTTTCGAAAATCAATTTGAAACATTAAAAAATCTACCAAATGATTTTAGTATAAGCTTAGATCATATGAGCCAAGAAAAAACATACATACACGAAATGACCGATGAAGACATATACAAAGCATTTAAACGTGTTAAAGAAGTTAAAAAAGGTGAATTTTTCGTAGCTCGTACTTTAGCTCCAGGCTCTGAAGTACTTGAGAATGATAAGTCATTTTTAGAATTTTTAGAAGACACATTTGAATATCTATTGAAATTTTACAAATAAACAAATAAAAATGGAAATATGATGATAGTCATTTTCTCTATAATACTTGCGTTATATTATTCTATTACAAATAGTAATTGCATAAGAAGAGCTTGGGACATATATACTCATTCTCAAAATAAAGGACTAATCCATTTTAGAATGGGTTAGTCCTTTTTATATAAAAACTTCACGATTGCGCTCGTGCATGTTTGCCTGGTTTATGGTCCAAGCTTGGGGTCCCCTCCACTCATACTATCCTCTGGGGGTCAACACGTTACTATATCGGTTCAATTTGTTTATTAATATAGAATAAACCGACCCCCTTTCCTATAATGAAATTAACATCGCATGATTTTGAAACGAGGTGGCGTATTTATAAAATTAATAACACGACTCAATTTACACTACCAGTAGCAACTTCAATATTTCATACAATCAAAAAACATCAATTTCTATATATTCAGTAGAAATTGATGTTCATTCTTTAGTCAGAGATATTTAAGTCCCGTACCCAATCATTATAGTGGTATTAACTTGAGGTTTCATTTTTTAAGGACACTTCTAAATTTATTGAGTTATCTGACCTTACACAAGAGCTTAAAATCTTGAGGATTGACTTAAAATTATCTTATCTAAAGGATTTTAGTAAATATATGGATCATCTTCTTTTTTCTTTTTCATTTCATTTTCTGGGTTAATTTCTGCTTGTTTACGCTGATTATTTTGCTCGTCAAAATTATGTTGAGGAAACTCTCTGTCATTTTGGTTTACCCCATCATACGGACCTTTTCTTACAAACAACATGATAGCAACAACAAACCATAATATCAGTGCAATAAAGTTTCCTGCAAATATACCAGTAATTGCTGCAATAATTAAAATGCAGCCTGCTAATATACGATTTCCCTTAATAGTCAATGTACCGATAATACCTAGTATCGTTGAAATAATTAAAAAGCTACCTTGGAAAATCATGGAAGTTTTAAATGCTTCAATTGACATTTCTACACCTTGTTGCTGATTCATCTCTTTAAATGTTTCTTGAAATTCTGGCACATTTAGGAAAGAAAATACAAGGATCATAAGTAACAAAAATAATATACTTAGACCATTTGCTACCCAGGCTGTGATTCTTTCAGCTTTTCTTTTCATAATCTTCCTCCTATTTTTTATTAATTCTATCATAGCAAATTTATATTGCTTTAAAAATCATCACGTCCTAATTGCTACGTATTTTTATTATATATGTTTAAATATAATAATTAATTCAGTAAAAATAAAATAACTTTCACTGCACTGTTTAGGTTGACCTAATCTTTTTTTTGGAGTAATCTATGAAATGTTAACAAATGTATATGGAGGTGAGGGTATTGAGCAAAACTATTCAATCCCATAATAAGAGTTTAGATGAAATCAATAATACAGTTTCCATCAATACTCACGGCAAGTTTAGCCAAAAACTTTTTTCTTATCTAGGACCCGGCCTACTAGTAGCTGTAGGATATATGGATCCTGGTAACTGGATTACATCTATGCAAGGTGGTGCACAGTTCGGCTACATTTTGCTATTCGTGATTTTACTTTCAAGTCTGTCAGCCATGTTATTGCAAAGTATGACAGTGAGGTTAGGAATAGCAACAGGTATGGACTTAGCGCAAGCAACAAAACACTATTTAAATAAACCTATTGCTTTTGTATTTTGGATCATTGCAGAATTAGCAATTATCGCAACAGATATAGCTGAAGTAATAGGTAGTGCAATCGCACTTGATTTACTCTTTGGTATTCCATTATTGGTGGGGGCGTTAATCACTGTCTTAGATGTGTTTCTATTATTGTTCATTATGAAATTTGGCTTTAGAAAAATTGAAGCTATTGTAGGTACACTAATTTTTACTGTGCTTGTTATATTTATCTTTGAAGTCTTTATAGCTTCCCCACATGTATCGGAAGTATTAAATGGATTCTTACCTAGTAAGACAATTATCACAGATAACAGTGCACTCTTTATTGCTTTAGGTATAATTGGAGCGACAATCATGCCTCATAACTTATATTTACACTCATCCATTGTTCAATCAAGGATGTATGATCGTAAAAGTACTAAATCTAAAGCGCAAGCAATTAAATATGCAATTATAGATTCAAACATTCAATTGTCCATTGCTTTTGTGATTAACTGCTTACTTTTAGTACTAGGTGCCGCTCTTTTCTTTGGTGTCAATTCTGAACAACTTGGTGGGTTTTATGACTTATTCAATGCCTTACAAAATCAACCTATATTAGGAGCTTCATTAGGAGCAATTATGAGTACGCTTTTTGCTATCGCATTACTAGCTTCTGGTCAAAATTCTACAATAACAGGGACAATGGCCGGTCAAATTGTGATGGAAGGTTTTATAAATTTAAAAATACCAAATTGGTTACGTAGATTAATTACTCGTTCAATTGCAATACTACCAATCATATTATGTTTAATTATCTTTAAAGGCAATGAAGCAAAAATGGAACAATTACTAGTATTCTCACAAGTATTTTTAAGCTTAGCTCTACCATTCTCATTAATTCCATTACAACTTTCAACAAATGATTATAGTTTAATGGGACAATTCAAAAATAAATCGTGGGTTAATATCATATCTTGGATCTTAATCATTATTTTAAGTTTGTTAAATATATACTTAATTATACAGACTTTCCAAGAACTATAAACGAAATAAAGAAAAGGAGTGAGACATCAGTCTCGCTCCTTTTTTAACTTTCAAATGAACTAGCATATCTCATAGCACATTTTAAAATATTTGTATCTCATTTATTGTCTTCAGAGTTGTCCGATTCAGATGTTTCTTTACTATCATGTTCAGCTGTATCATCAACAGTTTGTGAAGTCATTTTTTTACGTTCTTCAAAATTTTGTCTGCGCTGATTTACTGCACTTGGTTGTTGTTTGCGTCTTTCTTTCTCACGTTTTCTACGTTCTTTCTTCTCTTCTTTAATACGAGCTTTTTCTTCTGCTTTCTCTTGTTTCAATCTTGCCGCTTCTTCTGCTTCAGCTTGCTTACGACGTTGTTCTTCTTCGTATGCTTCCTGCTTTCTTCGTTGCTCTTCTTCATACGCTTCTTGTCTTCTTTGTGCAGCTTCTGCTTCAGCTTGTTCATCATACTCTGTAGTTGTATTATCAACTCCAGTTTGATTTTGATTTGAAACTGCTTCTCCATTTTCATCATAAACATCGCTTACTGGACCAAATTCATCTGTTTGTTGTTGGTCATCTTCAGTTTGTTTTTTATGTTTATAATTGTATTTCGCTTGTCTCGAAAGTACTTGAGGTCCTTCATGTGCCTCTTGAGTATCAGAGTTCACTTTTTCTGCTACTTCAGAAGAATAGCCACCTCTTCTTAGTTGGTTCTCTTTTCTCGGTTGTTGTTCAACGTCAGAAGTATGTTCTCTCTCTAAATATTGCGGTGTTGGTTCAGCTTGTTGTTCATATTCTGAATAACGACCTTGGTAACCTTCACCATAATAAGTAGGCACCGTTTCCACCTTATCTTTACGTGCAAACATCATAACTGCTACGATTAAAAATAGGATTGGAATAATCAGCGGAACAAATAATAACACTAATGGCAACGTAACTATTGTAGCTAAGAGGAATAAAAACCCTGACAGCATTCTAATATTCATTGAGATAAGTGCTAAGAATGATAATAATAAACACACAATAAAGTAAACGATAATAGCCCACACACCATTTTGTAACCAAATCACAAATTGCGTCGTATTCAAACTATTATTAGCTAAAATTTGCTGAACAAAATCATTCCCATTTAATGTAGTTTCTAAATTTTGTATTGATGTCTCACTACTAAAAGATACTAGTGCAATAAACATCGTAATAATGGTTAGTAATAATAAAAATACCCAGCTTAACCAACCTAATACTTTTTCTGCTAGTCGACTCACAGGACGTCTAACTTGAGTATATTGCTCTCCTGACATGTCTATACAACTCCTTATAATGCTTTCAAACTATTATAGCGAAAATACGCTAAAATAACTACTAACTTAGATTTATTTTAATGACATTTTAAAATTTAAAAATCTTTCGTTATATTCACTTAATGTTTCTTTTCCTAAATCTCTATATACTTCTAAGTTTTCTTGTGACTCTTGTGATGGATAAAAGCGTTCATCATTTTTCACTTCATCTGGAAGTAAATGTCTTGCTGCTTTATTTGGTGTTGCATAACCAACCCATTCTGTATTCTGCTTATTATTTTGTGCGTCCAATAAGAAATTCATAAACTTATATGCGCCTGCTTTATTTTGAGCAGTTTTAGGTATTACCATATTATCAAACCATAAGTTCGAGCCTTCTTTAGGCACAACATAATCAAATTCATCACTACCTTGAACCATAGGAGCAGCAACACCACTCCACACAACAGCAATATTCGCTTCATGTTGTTCTAGCATCATAGTGATTTCGTCACCTACGACACCTTTAACATTCGGACCTAAATGTCTTAAATTTCTTTCCGCTTTTTCTAGGTGTTGTGAATTCGTATCATTTAAACTGTATCCTAATTTATTCAATGCTAAACCTATTACTTCTCTTGCACCATCTACTAATAATACATCATTACTATACTTTTTATTATATAATTGATTCCAAGAATCAAAATTATCATTAGGATATGCTTTTTTATTATAGATAATTCCTACAGTTCCAAAAAAATATGGCAATGAATATTGATTATTTTTATCAAAAGACATATTCATATAATCTGAATCTAAATTTTTGATATTAGGAATCTTATCATGATTTATTGGTAATAACATATTTTGTCTTTTTAATTTTTGAACAGTATATTCACTAGGAAAAGCGACGTCGTAATGTGTGCCACCGTTACGTATTTTTGCTTCCATAGCTTCATTAGAATCAAAAGTTTCATAGATTACTTCAATCCCTGTTTCCTTTTGGAATTTTTTAATTAAACTAGGATCAATATATTCTCCCCAATTATAAACATAAATTTTTTCACCATTTTTTGAATGGTCTTTCGCTGTAAACTTATGACTGATAAACAGACATATCAATCCAACAACAACTGAAACTATGATTAATTGTAAGAATCGCTTCATTACTGTATACCTCGTTTCACTTGCTTTTTATGTTTCATCATATTTTGGATGAAATAATAACCAAAAATACTTAACATAATGACTACAAATAATATTGTAGAAATAGCATTTATTTCCATGCTAATGCCTTTTCTAGCCATAGCATAAACTTCTACTGATAATACACTAAATCCATTACCAGTCACAAAGAAACTTACAGTAAAGTCATCTAGTGAATATGTGAGGGCCATAAAAAAACCACCAATGATTGCAGGCATCAGATGCGGTAACATTACTTTATTTAATACTTGGAATTCAGTTGCGCCTAAATCACGCGCTGCATTTAGTGTGTAATCATTCATTTCATAAAGTTTAGGTAAAACAATGATGACAACGATTGGTATACAGAATGCAATATGAGAAATTAACACAGTCGTGAATCCAAGTCCTAGACCTGTAAAATGGCCAATAGCCGTAAACATAATTAAAAATGACGCACCGATAACAACATCTGATGAAACCATCAATACATTATTTAATGTTAACAATGAAACTTTTAACTTTTTATTTCTCAGATGAAATAAAGCAATTGCACCCATCGTACCAATCACAGTTGCAAAGGCTGCTGCTAATAAAGCAACAGCAATTGTATTAAAAATAACTGCCATGAGACGTTCATTATTAAATAAAGATTGATAATGTTCCAATGTAAATCCTTCAAAGTGAATCATGTTACCTGCAGAATTAAAGGAATAAAGCATTAAAAATATAATCGGGATATACAATACTGCCGTTAATATGTAGATATATAACTTACCATACCATTTCACTTGTTTCACCCTCTTCCATTCGAAGATTTAGTATTAGTAATAATCAAGACTAGCGCCATAAATATAATAAGGCACAGCGCAATCGTTGAACCCATACCGTAATTTTGAATTACAAGAAATTGCTCTTCAATCGCAGTTCCTATATTAATTACTTTATTTCCTGCAATTAATCTCGTTATCATAAACAATGATAATGCAGGAATGAACGTTACTTGAATACCTGTTAATACACCTTGCTTAGTCAATGGAAGTATTACTTTTCTAAAAGTAGTAAACGGACTTGCGCCTAAGTCACTAGATGCCTGTAATATATTATTAGGGATGTCTTTCATACTATTAAAAATAGGTAAAATCATAAATGGAATATAAATATAACTTGCTACAATTAAAAACGCAGGAACAGTAAACAATAAATCAATTTCAGGTAAATGTAATAACCTTAACATTTGATTGATAATACCATCATGACTCAATAACCCAATAAATGCATAGGTCTTCAGTAGTAAATTAATCCATGTAGGTATGATTAATATCAATAACCATAAATTTTGGAATTTTGAGGACCTAATAAAATAAGCAGCTGGATAACTAACTAACAATGTAATGAGTGTGATAACAGCTGCAAAAACTACTGAGTCCCAAATCATACGAAAATATTTCCATGTCAGAATTTGCTTATAATTGTCAAAACTGAAATGCCCGTGTAAATCAAATAAGGAGAAGTAGACAAGCAAAAGTACTGGAACTATAATAAATAGTATCATCCATAACACATAAGGAATGAATAAGACTTTGTTTATTTTACGCATGGTTATGCTCCTCATAACTTTCGATACGTTGATCAAATTCTGCTTCAGTTTCTCCTGGGACCATAATATGAATCGCTTCAGGATCAAAATACAAGCCAACTTTACTTCCTATTTCTGCTTTTTTAGTGGAATGAATCATCCATTCATAGCCTTTTCTGTCTATACAATTAATTTCATAGTGAACTCCTCTAAATAGCATCGAATCAACAGTGACCTCAAATAAACCTTCTGCAGCTGTTATCAAACTAATATCTTCTGGTCTTATAACAACCTCAACCTTTTTCTGAGAAGCTATGCCCATATCAACACAGTCAAAATCTTGACCATAAATATTAACTAAATAGTCATCAATCATTGTACCTTCAACAATATTAGATTCTCCTATAAAGTCTGCCACGAAGCGATTGACCGGTTCATCATAAATATCAGTTGGTGTGCCGAATTGTTGAATTTTACCATCTTTCATAACAAAGATATAATCACTAAGAGCCAAGGCTTCCTCTTGGTCATGAGTTACAAAAATAAACGTTATTCCTAATCTGGATTGTATCTCTCTTAACTCATATTGCATTTGTGTACGTAACTTTAAATCCAGTGCAGACAACGATTCATCTAATAATAGTATTTCAGGCTCATTAACTATAGCTCGTGCAATTGCTATGCGTTGTTTTTGACCACCACTCATACCATCAATTGTGCGTGTCTCATACCCTGTTAATTTCACAAGCTGTAAAGCTTCTTCAACTTTCCTTTTAATTTCAGACTTACTCATTTTTTTAAGTTTTAATCCAAAAGCTATATTGTCATAAACATTAAGGTGTGGAAATAACGCATAATCCTGAAATACTGTATTTACTTTACGTTTATTTGCCGGTGTTTGGTTTATTTTCTTGTTTTGATAAATAATCTCTCCATTATCTGCAGCCTCAAAGCCAGCAATGAGTTTTAATATGGTAGTTTTACCACAACCTGATGGTCCAAGTAGTGTATAAAAATGACCTGACTCTATATCAATATCAATCTTGTCTAAAATCTGTAAATCATCATAACTTTTACTTACAGATTTGAAAGATAATAAAGGTTCCATGTATATATCCTCCTATAAATAAGAAGCAGTAACGACTATCATCACTTGAGCTTCTTCTGATGTTGGGTTTATTAATCTATGTAACTGGTTAGCCTTAAAATAAAGCGCATCGCCTTCTACAGCATGGTGCTCATTATCACCTAATTTCAAAGTAATTTGCCCTTTTAAACAATAGATAAAAGTATCTGATTCTGAAGGTTCAAAGTTTTTATATGAAGCATTTCCTTTCAACGTTAGTAATAATGGTTCCATTTCAAATTCATTAGATTGTGTAACCGGCCAATTTAATATATATCCTTTATCATATTCATCATAAGTAACTTGTGATGCCTTTTTATATAACACTTTTTCTGTTCGTGGTTCTTTGAAAAAATCACTGGGAGCCGTGCCCAATACTTCTAATATGCTCAAAAAGGTTTCCATACTTGGCGATGCATGTTGACTTTCTATTTGTGATATATAACCTTTTGATAAGTCAGTACGTTCTGCTAATTCTTCTTGTGTTAAATGCTTAATGATACGTAAATTCTTAATTTTTTTACCTATATCCATTAATTTCACCTTTTCAAAAAATTATAGTGAAAAATTTTAATTTTCATCATAACTATAATTTATGGTCTTAAAAAAATAAAAAGCTATATTCTGTTTACTCTTATCAAACATTTTGTTTAATGCTTAATAAAAATATCAGAATATAGCTATTATGACAATAGTTATTTTTATTTTGCTGAAAAATATCTTTGTTCTGGTGAAGTTTGTACCGCTTTAACTACTTGATAACTGTTATAACCACTACTATTTTCAAATTCTTTAAAGATCTGTTTCTCTTCAGCTTTGCCAGGTACAATTTCTTTAAATTGCTTATAACGATCTAGTACGCGTTGCCCTTCAACTTTAGATTCATAATAAGCTTCAACAGCATTGAAAAATGACACGACTTGCATCATCTCATCATTTGTCCAATCTAAATCTATTGGATATTGATATTCCATTGTTCTTTACCTCCAATTCAACTGACTTATCTTCATTATATTTTAAACAAATATTTTGTATCATCTAAATGGTATATACAGAAAAAATCCGAGACATCTATTTATGTCCCGGACTCAATTGTCATATTGGCAATAAATGATTACGATGAGCATAACTTAATTTAAGCTATGCTCAATCACAAACATTTTTACCAGAGTGTGATAACAAATACTTGTTATGTCACATTCTTTTTTTAACTCTAGTATGAAATTCTAAAGAAATTACATTGTATGGATAGGTAATCCTAATGCTTTTTCAGCAGCTTCCATAGACATTTCACCTAATGTTGGGTGAGCATGAATAGTTAAAGATAAGTCTTCAGCATTCATACCTGATTCAATTGCTAAACCTAATTCAGAAATAATATCTGAAGCGCCAGTACCAACTACTTGAGCACCTACTAATGTATTGTCTTCTTTAAGTGTTAACAATTTAACAAATCCAGTTGTATCATCTAATGATAAAGCACGACCATTAGCTGCATAAGGGAATTTAGAAGCTGTAACTGCTAAACCTTCTTCTTTAGCTTGAGCTTCAGTGTAACCTACAGTAGCAAGTTCTGGTTCAGTGAAGCATACAGCAGGCATACCAATGTAGTCTACTTCAGATGCTTCACCAGCGATTACTTCAGCAGCAACTTTAGCTTCATAGCTAGCTTTATGTGCAAGTGGTAAACCAGGAACGATATCACCAATTGCAAAAATGTTTTCAGCTGAAGTACGGCTTTGTTTATCTACTTCTAATAATCCACGATCTGCAAATTTAAGGCCTAACTCTTCTAAGCCTAATTCGTCAGTGTTAGGACGACGTCCTACAGTAACTAATACGTAATCAGCATCGATTGTTTGTTCTTCGCCTTTTACTTCATAAGTTATTTTAACACCATTTTCAGTTTCTTCAGCAGATTTAGCCATTGCTTCAGTTACAATTTCAACGCCTTTTTCTTTCATACCTTTTTTAACAGGTTGCGTCATTTGTTTTTCGAAACCGCCTAAGATGTCTTTTGCACCTTCTAAGATAGTAACTTCTGAACCAAAGTTAGCAAAAGCAGTTCCTAATTCTGAACCAATATAACCACCACCAACGACAACTAATTTACCAGGAACTTCTTGTAAATTTAGAGCGCCAGTAGAATCGATTACGCGGTTACCAAATTTGAAGTTAGGGATTTCAATTGGTCTAGAACCAGTTGCAATAATCGCGTTTTTGAAGTTATAAGTTTGAGCACTTTTCTCATCCATAACACGTAGGCTATTGTTATCAACAAAGTAAGCTTCACCTTTTACGATTTCAACTTTATTACCTTTTAATAATCCTTCAACACCACCAGTTAATTTCTTAACAACTGATTGTTTGAATTCTTGAACTTTATCAAATTTTAGTGAAACACTTTCAGCGATTACACCTAAATTTTCAGAGTTCTTAGTTTCGTCATAACGATGCGAAGCATGCAATAACGCTTTCGAAGGAATACATCCTACGTTTAGACATACACCACCAAGTTCGCCTTTTTCTACGATTGTTACTTTTTGACCTAATTGTGCTGCACGAATTGCCGCAACATATCCGCCAGGTCCTGCTCCGATTACAATAGTGTCTGTTTCAATTGGGAAATCTCCAACTACCATGTTTTACCCCTCCATTAATAATAATTCTGGATTATTTAATAAACGTTTAATATGATTCATAGCATTTTGTCCAGTAGCACCATCAATTTGTCTGTGGTCAAAGCTTAATGATAATGATAATACTGGAGCTGCAACAATTTCACCATCTTTAACGATAGGTTTTTGTGCAATGCGTCCGATACCTAAGATTGCAACTTCTGGGTTATTGATAACTGGTGTGAACCATTGTCCACCAGCTGAACCGATGTTACTGATTGTACAAGTAGCACCTTTCATTTCATCAGCTGATAATTTACCGTCACGAGCTTTAACAGCAAGTTCGTTAATTTCATCTGAAATTGCAAACATAGATTTGCGATCAGCATTTTTAACTACTGGTACTAATAAACCTCTATCTGTATCAGCTGCGATACCAATATTCCAGTAATGTTTATGCACGATTTCGCCAGCTTCTTCATTGAATTCTGTGTTAAGTGCTGGATATTTTTTAAGTGCAGAAACAAGTGCTTTTACAACGTAAGGTAAGAAAGTTAATTTAGTACCTTGTTCAGCTGCAACTTCTTTGAATTTTTTACGGTGATCCCATAATTCTTGAACATCAATTTCATCCATTAATGTTACGTGTGGTGCAGTGTGTTTTGAGTTAACCATTGCTTTAGCAATTGCTTTACGCATTGCAGGTATTTTTTCAGTAGTTTCTGGGTATTCCCCTTCAGTCGAAACTGCTGCTGGTTGTGAAGCGCTTGTGCTAGTTGTTTCTTCGCTAGCTGCTGCACTTTCGTTTGAAGCAGTTGATTGACCACCATTTAAGTAAGCGTCAACGTCTTCTTTAGTAGTACGTCCGTTTTTACCTGAACCTGAAACAGCTTTAATATTAACGCCTTTTTCACGTGCATATTTACGAACTGAAGGCATCGCTTTAACGCGTTTGCTTTCATCTACTTCTTCATTATTTGAAGATTGTGCAGGTGCTTCTGGTGTACTTTCTTCTGCTGGCGCCTCTGTTTCTTCACTAGCAGCTTCGTCACTTTCGCTACCTTTAAATTGCATATCTTCTGCATCTGGTGCATCGATTTTAACAATTGTATCACCAACAACTGCTACAGTACCTTCGTCTACTAAAACTTCTTCAATAGTACCTGAAACAGGAGATGGAATTTCTACAACTGATTTATCATTTTGTACTTCAGCTAATACATCATCTTCTTCAATTGTATCTCCAGCTTTAACAAACCATTTTACAATTTCACCTTCGTGGATACCTTCACCAATGTCGGGTAATTTAAATTCAAATGCCACGTTATTATCCTCCTAAAAATTCATATTAAGTCAAAAATTAGAAAACAGGTTGAGATATACTACTCATACCTTCTTTGTTGTATATATAAACTTGAATGGAGTATCGTATACGCTACTCCATTCAATGAGTATATTAAAATTCTAATGTTTCTTTCGCTTTTTCAATGATATCGTTTTTGTTTGGTAACCAAACATTTTCAGCTTGTGTAAACGGATAGACAGTGTCAGCCGCTGCAACTCTTGCAATAGGAGCTTCTAATGAAAGAATTGAACGCTCAGCTAATTCAGATGCAACTGTTGCACCAACACCAGCTTGACGTTGAGCTTCTTGAACTACTACCGCACGACCAGTTTTTTCAACTGAAGCGACAAGTGTTTCAATATCAATTGGTTGAACAGTACGTAAATCAATTACTTCTACTGAGTAACCTTCTTTTTCTAATTCTTCTGCTGCTTTTAATGACTCTTGTACCATTGCACCGTATGCAATAAGTGTGATGTCATTACCTTCTTGTTTTACGCTAGCTTTTCCGATTTCAATTGTGTACTCTTCTT
Organism: Staphylococcus xylosus NJ; assembly: GCF_000338275.1. Lineage (GTDB taxonomy): Bacteria > Bacillota > Bacilli > Staphylococcales > Staphylococcaceae > Staphylococcus > Staphylococcus xylosus_B. The sequence goes on along the minus strand of NZ_ANMR01000043.1, from coordinate 62,854 downwards.
CAGGTACTTCGTCACGGAAAGAACGATATAATTTCATGTGCTCTAAATATACAACTGGGTCATTACTTCTAATTGCAGAAATTAATAATCCTTTAGCGTCGTATGGATTTGAAGGGATTACCACGTGTAAACCAGGTGATTGAGCTAAAATACCTTCTAAGTTATCAGCGTGTAATTCTGGTGTATGCACACCGCCACCAAATGGTGCACGAATTGTAACTGGAGCTTGTTTAGAGTTACCAGAACGGAAACGCGTACGCGCAATTTGTCCTGCTACAGAGTCGAATACTTCAAATACAAATCCTAAGAATTGTATTTCCATAACTGGACGGTATCCTTGTGTAGTTAAACCTAGAGCTAAACCACCAATACCAGATTCCGCTAAAGGTGTATCGAATACACGATCTTCACCGAATTCTTTTTGTAAACCTTCAGTTACACGGAAAACACCACCGTTAACACCGACGTCTTCACCGAAAAGTAAGACATTTTCATCATTTTGTAATTCGGTTTTAAGCGCATTATTAATCGCTTGAACCATTGTCATTTGTGCCATCGGTTACTTCGACTCCTTCTCTTTATAAATTTCATATTGCTCAGCTAAATTTTGAGGCATTTCATCGTACATATTTTCCATCAAGTCAACAACTGTTTGTTTTTCAGTGTTGTCTGCTTCTTTAATAGCAGCTTTGATTTCAGATTTAGCACGTTCAATAACTTCGTTTTCTTTTTCTTCAGTCCATAAGCCTTTATTTTCAAGGAATTTTCTGAAGCGTACTAATGGATCCTTTTTCTCCCATTCAGAATCTTCATCAGATGTTCTGTATTTAGTTGGATCGTCACCAGCCATTGTATGTGGACCGTAACGGTATGTGATTGTTTCAATTAAAGTTGGACCTTCACCATTTACAGCACGATCACGCGCTTCTTTAGTTGCTTGATATACTGCTAATGCATCCATACCATCAACTTGGATACCAGGAATACCAACTGAGATTGCTTTTTGAGCTAAAGTTGTAGCTGCTGTTTGTTTACTACGTGGTGTAGAAATCGCATAGTTGTTATTTTGAATAACAAAAATTGCAGGTGCTTTATAAGCAGAAGCAAAGTTAATACCTTCATAGAAATCACCTTGTGACGAACCACCATCACCAGTGTAAGTGATTGCTACCGCTTGTTTACCACGTTTTTTAATACCTAATGCAACACCAGCTGTTTGAACATACTGAGCACCGATAATAATTTGTGGACTTAGAGCATTAACTCCTTCAGGCATTCTATTTCCTTTAAAGTGACCTCTTGAGAATAAGAAAGCTTCCGTTAAAGGTAAACCTTGCCAGATTAATTGTGGTACATCACGATAACCTGGTAAAATAAAGTCTTCTTGCTCTAAAGCATATTGTGAAGCTAATTGTGAAGCTTCTTGTCCTGCTGTTGGAGCATAGAAACCTAGTCTCCCTTGTCTATTTAATGAAATAGAACGTTGGTCAAGAATACGTGTCCATACCATTCTTTCCATTAATTCAACTAATTGCTCGTCTGACAATTCTGGTAATAAATCTTCATTAACAACATTGCCATCTTCATTCAAAATTTGAATCATTTCAAATTTAGATTCAGTATCATTCAATACCTTCTCTGCATCGAATTGGGCTTTTAATTTCTGAGCCATTCAATTCACCAAACCTTTCCCGTATAGTAGAAATTCATTTTATCCTATCACATTGTACCACAAAACTGTTACACTGTTAAACAATTTGAAAAAGTTCTGTAATACTCAAAATGGATACAGTTTTTCAATCTGTACTAATGAAAATTATAACACTGTACCACTAAAATTTCTGTGGCTGATTCTAAAACCTTCCATTAAATGTAAGCGCACCCAATGTTTATGCTATAATCAATTAACGCAAATTTCAAATGTATTGCATTCAATTTTTAAGCAAGACTATCAACATCTTCTTTTTCTTGATTAACTTTGTTCATTGCATTTGAATATTCTTTAAATGCTTTATTCATATCTTTATATGATTTTGATACTGCTTCTGACTTTTTATCAATTTCAGATTGATCCACTTGATTACCTGATGTGTACTTGAACATATCTTTTTCTTTAGCCAAAATATTTTTATAAGCTTTAGAATAATTGTCGTGCGCTTTATACTTATCTTTAAGTGCATTATTCAATTCTTCAACTTCTTTTTTCTTTTGTTTATCACTTATATTGTCGACATGTTCTTGTGCTTTTTTAAATTCTTTTTCAGAGTCATTAAGAGCTTTTTCTTCTTTTTTAAACTCTTTTTTCCTTTCCTCTACGTTATCTACAACTTTTTTTGAAGTTTCTTTAACTTCTTGCTGGTCTTTTCCGTTTATTTCTTTTACTAATTTTTGTTTTTCTTGCTCGAGGCTATTTAATTTTTTACCCACTGATGAAACAGGTTTCTCTTCATCAAATGCTTTTTGTACTTTTTCATTGTAGTCTTTAATTTCACCTTTATCTGTTGTACAACCTGCGACTAACATTGTAGAAGCAATTACTGCACCGATGCCATATTTTAATTTCATTTTGAGAAATCCTCCTTTATTTGTATGATATATTATATAATATTTTATGATAAATCAAATCTATTACTGTATTTTTCCTATTAAGTTTTGGTATATTTTATATTAAGGAAGGTGTATGAACAAATGTTAACAATGAAAGATATTATCCGTGATGGACATCCAACACTTCGACAAAAAGCACAAGATGTGCCGTTACCGATTTCTGAGGAAAATCGCAATATATTGAAATCAATGCGAGAATTTTTAATTAATAGTCAAGATGAGGAAACTGCTAATAAATACGGATTGCGTTCAGGCGTGGGACTAGCGGCCCCTCAAATCAATGTTTCTAAAAAAATGATAGCTGTATATTTACCAGATGATGGCAGTGGTAAAAGTTATGACCTTATGTTAGTTAATCCAAAAGTAGTAAGTCATAGTATTCAAGAAGCTTATTTACCTACTGGCGAGGGCTGCTTAAGCGTAGATGAAAATATTCCCGGACTTGTCCATCGTAAGAATAGAATTACAGTAAAAGCTACTGATATTGATGGTAAAGAAGTTAAATTACGTCTGAAAGGCTACCCAGCAATTGTGGTTCAACATGAAATTGACCATATCAATGGCGTTATGTTCTATGATCACATTGATCAAAACAATCCACTTCAACCACACGATGATGCAGTAGAAGTCTAGCTTATTCAGGTTTAAAAAATACCGTTAGCAATTTGATAATTTCAAGTTGCTAACGGTATTTTTACATAAAGTCATCTCTACGTTCATGATAAGGAATTTCTAATTCATTTAATTCCGATTTCAATAAATTTAACTCTTGAATGTCTATAAATTCTGGATCATGATTATGTTTTACATAAATTTGATTTCCATTTACATTATCAATAATTTCATTATAATTAAAAAACATGATTACTTGTTCAGCACGCACCTCAAAAGTTACATCTTGAAATATTTTATCAGTTCGTTTTTTTTCAACTTTTACATCTTCTACAATTCTCTTCACTTGATCCATTTCTATCACCCTCAACATCACGTTCACTACGATAATCTACTGATTTTGCAATGACAATAATTTTTCCTTCTCACTATTATCTTATAATAACTTTCATTTCTTACTCAAGCTTAAACTTATTTTTTTACAAATTTTCTGAAAAAACAAGAAGTTAATTTTACATTCTTTATAAAATATAAGCATAATTGTTCGTATTAATGGCATGCAACAAGATAAAACTGCTTTATTTATTCTACTACATCATGTAAAATGAGAGATAACTGAAAACATACAAATAATTATATTTGTGTTTTTCTAATCGAACGAAATTAAGAAAATCGCCCTAGCAGCATACTGGGATAACTAGTATGTTCTATTTATATAATGGTAGCGTAAACATCACGTTTTTGAAAATAATGATGATATTTTATAATCTTCATCGTTTTCATTCCACTTATAACACTAGGGTTTTACAATAAAATAAAAAGAAAATCAATAGATGATTTTTAGGAGGAAAATAATAAAATGGCAGTATTTAAAGTATTTTATCAACATAACAGTGAAGAAGTAATCGTACGTGAAAACACACAAACGATTTATGTTGAAGGACAAACAGAAGAACAAGTTAGAAGATATCTAAAAAACCGTAATTTTAATATTGAATTTATAACTAAATTAGAGGGCGCACATTTAGAGTATGAAAAACAATCAGATCATTTCAATGTGGAGCAAGCTGAATAATGAAACAAATTCATAAAAATGAAGTTGCGGTTTATGCACTTGGTGGCTTAGGTGAAATTGGTAAAAATACTTACGCCGTTGAGTATCAAGATGAAATCGTTATTATCGATGCTGGGATTAAATTTCCTGACGACAATTTATTAGGTATCGATTACGTTATTCCTGATATTACTTACCTAGAGCAGAATCAAGATAAAATCGTTGGGCTTTTTATTACTCATGGACACGAAGACCATATAGGTGGTGTGCCCTACCTATTAAAGAAAATTAATGTCCCTATTTATGGTGGGCCATTAGCTTTAGGCTTAATTAGAAATAAATTAGAAGAACATCACTTGTTAAGAACTACGGAACTTATTGAAATTGAAGAAAGTAGTGTAATTAAATCAAAACACTTTGAAGTTTCATTCTATTTAACTACACACAGTATTCCAGAATCATATGGTGTCATTGTAAATACACCTGAAGGTAATATTGTCCACACAGGAGATTTTAAATTTGATTTAACTCCGGTTGGCGAACCTGCTAATATAGCTAAAATGGCTAGACTTGGTGAAGAAGGCGTTCTGTGCTTACTCTCTGATTCAACTAACTCACTAGTACCTGACTTCACATTAAGTGAACGCGAAGTTGGTCAAAACGTCGAAAAAATATTCAGAAATTGTAATGGTAGAATAATATTTGCTACATTTGCTTCTAATATTTACCGTGTACAACAAGCGGTAGAAGCTGCAATCAAGTATAATCGTAAGATTGTAACTTTTGGTCGTTCGATGGAAAACAATATCAAAATTGGTATGGAATTAGGTTATATCAAAGCGCCACCAGAAACATTTGTTGAACCCAATAAAATCAATACAGTTCCGAAACATGAACTCTTGATTTTATGTACCGGTTCACAAGGTGAGCCAATGGCTGCACTTTCAAGAATCGCTAATGGTACACACAAACAAATTAAAATAATTCCTGAAGATACAGTTGTCTTTAGTTCATCACCTATCCCAGGTAATACAAAGAGTATCAACCGTACAATCAACTCACTATACCGTGCTGGTGCAGAAGTTATTCATAATAAAGTATCAAACATTCATACTTCAGGACATGGTTCAAAAGGCGACCAACAGTTGATGTTACGTTTATTACGTCCTAAGTTCTTCCTACCAATTCATGGTGAATACCGCATGCTGAAAGCGCACGGTCAATCCGGAATTGAATGTGGTGTTGAACCCGATAATGTCTTTATATTTGATATAGGTGATGTGTTAGCTTTAACACGAGATACAGCGCGTAAAGCTGGTAGAATTCCTTCAGGAAACGTACTTGTCGATGGTAGTGGCATTGGAGATATTGGTAATGTAGTTATTCGGGATAGAAAACTATTGTCTGAAGAAGGCTTAGTAATCGTTGTAGTAAGTATAGACTTTAATACAAACACACTGTTATCAGGTCCAGACCTTATTTCAAGAGGTTTCGTATATATGAGAGAATCAGGACAACTGATTTATGATGCTCAACGTAGAATCAAAACAGATGTAATTGCTAAATTAAATCAAAATCCAGAGATTCAATGGCATCAAATTAAATCATCTATTATCGAAACGTTGCAACCTTATCTATTTGAGAAAACTGCACGTAAACCAATGATATTACCTGTTATTATGAAAGTTAATGAAGATGATAATCAATCATTTTCTAAAAAACCTAATAATAATCAGCCTAAACCTAAGAAAAACAACACGAAGGCACCTGCTAAAACTAAAAAACCAACAGATAAGAATAATAAAAAGGTTAATAATAAAAAACCAAAACAAAATATTAATAAGAAGCAATCGACAGATTCAACAGATACATCATCAAACAAAGAATAATAATACATCGCACAAAATGTTGATTTACGATAGCAAACCTAAGAAAAATTAAAAGTAATTAATAACAATTCGTTTAGTAAATTCTAATAAAAAGATGAAGCTGAGACTTTAAATGAGGTCCCAGCTTCATCTTTTTTAGTGAATTTCAAACAACCACTTCTTAAGTAACTTTAAAAAAATGCGCTTAAAAGTAGCCATCCTATAAGTAGCTGCTTTTAAGCGCATTTTCTATTATTAACTGTTATGAAATATATAATTATTATAACTATTCATAAATTACTAATTTTAGTAGTTTAGTAATGGTTACCTCACTACTTTTTTCTCGAAACGATTTAAATCGTTATCGTGTCCTATCATTATTAAAATATCGCCTATTTCTATACTTAAGTTAGGATCTGGCGATACTAAGATTTCTCTACCACGTTTAATAGCAATAATACTAATGCCAAATTGTGCACGAATATCCAATTGTATAATTGTTTGACCTGCCATTTTCTCACTTGCTTTGATTTCAACGATGGAATGTTCATCTGCCAGCTCTAAATAATCTAACACACTTGCACTAGCAACATTATGCGCAATTCTTCTACCCATATCTCGTTCTGGGTGTACAACAGTATCAGCACCAATTTTATTTAAAATTTTGGCATGATAATCGTTTTGTGCTTTTGCTGTTACCTTCTTCACACCTAATTCTTTTAAAATTAAAGTCGTTAAGGTACTAGATTGAATATTCTCTCCAATTGCAACAATAACATGATCAAAGTTTCTGATACCTAAACTTTTCATTACAGCTTCATCCGTTGTATCTGCAACAACAGCGTGTGTTGCAATATCACTGTATTCATTTACTCGAGCTTCATTCATATCTATTGCCATAACATCCATGTCTAATGCATTTAATTCTCTTACTATACTGCCACCGAATCGGCCTAGGCCGATTACCACATATTCTTTATCCATATGCGTCCTCCAATTTAAAAATTGTGGCATATTACTTGAAAACTTTACTTTGAGAAGTATTGCTTTCAAGTAATATAACCACATTTGAAAATATTAAGTTATTTTTTGCCTTCTACATATTTTTTATCGAAGACAAATAATCTTAATAATAATATTAACGATGGAATGAGTAAAAGTAAACCTAAAATAAACACAATAATTAAGGCTATTGCCATGCTACTATTTACAACACCTTCATCTATTCGAATGTAAGGATATAATATATAAGGCAATTTACTGGCACCATATCCAAAGAACGCAAAGCCCATTTGTAAAATTACTAATGCAAAAGCATAACCATGTCCTTTTTTCATAAGTGTTAATACCATTGCACCAACAAAACATATAAAGCTTAATAGGAACATCCACCAATAATTTGTTACTGCATTTAAGAAGTGTCCTTCATTTTGTAAACGCAATGACAAGAATACAAATAATGATACAGCAATCATAGGAGCTCCCCAAATTAAGAACCAATATCTCAATAAATTGTATGCTGGCTTATCTTTTGCTTTAGAAGCGTAAAATGTAAGAAAACCTGACGAGATATAAAGTACTGAAATAATCGCTAAAAATACTACGGACCATGAATATGGACTAAGCAATAGTTCTAACCAGTTTAAATCTAAATGATTCTCTGTTCCAGTAATATATCCACCTTCAGATATTGTTAAGGTTGTAGCTAGCGCAGCCGGAATCAATAATCCAGCAATGCCATACATCGCTAACCATGGTAACTTAGTATCTGGGCCATAGTTTTCAAACGCATAAAAGCCACCTCTAATCGAAAGCAAAATTAACGCAATTGACGCTGGCAATAGTAACACTGTACCAAAATACTTCGCTGTATCAGGGAAGAACCCAACCATTCCTACGAAGAAAAATACAAAGAACACATTTGTTACTTCCCATACTGGATTAAGATAACGAGCGATTAAATGATTAATTTTCTTATCTTGCTTCGTAATTTTTGCATGTAGTGTAAAAAAGCCTGCACCAAAATCAATTGAGGCGATAATGATGTAACAGAATAAGAAAATCCAAAGCACTGAAATACCAATGTAAGCAAATATCATTCTGCTTCACCTCTTTCTGAAGCTAATGCTTCAACGTCTTTATAAGCTGGTTTATGCCTAAACATACGAATCAGTACATAAGCAGAAGTAACCATAAGCACGATATAAAGTAACCCAAATAATATCGTTACAAGTGTCAGGCCACCTGCTTGTGTTGCAGCATCAGCTACTTTTAGATAGCCACGAACTATCCATGGTTGACGGCCTTCTTCTGTTAAGAACCAACCAAACTCAATTGCCAACATTGCCGCTGGTCCGGTCAATAAAGCACCATACAACATCGGTTTAGAATGTGTGTATTTCCGTAATTTTTTAAACACAAGTGTCAACACGTAGGCACCCGATACTATAAGGCAAAATACACCCATAGAAACCATTAAGTCAAAATAATAATGTACAATCATAGGCGGATGTAATTCCTTAGGGAAATCATTTAAACCTTTTACTTCTGTATCTGTATTATTATCTGCTAAGAAACTTAAAATGCCAGGAATTTTAAGCGCACCTGAAACTTCTTGCGTTTTTTCATCTAATGAACCAAATAATACTAAATCTGCATTTGATTCTGTATCAAAATGCCATTCATATGCTGCTAGTTTTTCTGGTTGCTCTTGATGTAAGAATTTTGCTGACAAGTCCCCAGCTAACATTGATCCCAAAGTAAATATTACACCTAAAATCATAGTTAATTTAAGTGCTTTTTTATGATACTCAGTATCTTTTTTAAATTTATTTTTTAACAATTTAAATGCTGCAATAGCAGCTAATACAAATGCCATTGTCATTAACGCAGTGGCTACAACGTGAAATGAACGTATTAAAAATGAATCATTAAACATTGCTGCTAGTGGCTCTACATTTACCATTTTTCCATTTTTCATTTCAAATCCAGCAGGTGTATTCATAAATGAGTTAACTGCTGTGATAAAGAATGCGGAAAATGAGCCACCTAATATAACTGGAATACTTATAAGAAAATGTGTCCATTTCCCTTTAAAACGATCCCATGTATATAAATAAATACTCAAGAAAATTGCTTCAAAGAAGAAAGCAAAAGTTTCCATAAATAACGGTAAAGCTATAACATGACCACCCATTTGCATAAAGGTTGGCCAAAGTAGCGACAATTGTAAACCAATTATAGTACCGGTTACAACACCGACTGCCACTGTAATGGTATATCCTTTGGACCATCTTTTAGCCATAGCCGTATATGATGGATCATTTTTCTTAATCCCTAAAAATTCAGCAACAGCAAACATGACCGGTACACCTACTCCGATTGTTGCAAAAATTATATGAACTGCGAGTGTCATCGCAGTTAGAAAACGTGCTAATTCAACTGAATCCATAATATCACCTTTTTTATTTATTTGTGACAAAAATCACAACGTCCATTCATTATAAACTGCTTTACATTTTTTTAAAATAAATTGCGCTCAAAATAAAGTGACAAATTAATGACCAATAACATATATTTTTTAAACTTGAAATATTTATTAAAGTTTTTTATATTTAAGTAAATTATAATGAAGAAAGGACAAAGTACTATGACTGAAATTATTATTTACACTCAAAACGATTGCCCACCTTGTACATTTATCAAAAATTACTTATCAGATAAAGCAATTGACTATACTGAAAAAAATATTAGCAATTCAAAATTCAGAAACGAAATGATGGATTATGATGCATTTGCTACACCATTTATCTTAATAGATGGCGAACCAATGTATCAAATTGATATGGATAAAATCAATCAAAGTTTGAATTTAAATTAGTTACCCTTCTCCATCCCATTAACTTATATATCAAACCTAACTCAGAAAGTTGCATTTTACAATAATTGTGCATTAAAAGACTTGAATAATCAAAAAAACTGTTCACAAAGTTATTTAACTCTGTGAACAGTTTTTAAATGTAGCGAAACCTAAAGTAATTCAATACTTATATGCATTCGCTTACAAAATTATTCAAAAATTTTATTTCGCGTATTGTTCGACCAATTCTTGTACTTCTTCTGAAGTCGCACAATTAATTGCTCTATTCGCTAGTTCTTCCATTTCATTTTGACTTAAACCTTTGATTTGTCGACGTGCCTTCAATATAGATGTTGCACTCATTGAAAACTCATCTAAACCTAGACCTAGTAACAATGGAATAGCAGTTTCGTCTCCAGCCATTTCTCCGCACATACCAGTCCATTTACCTTCATTATGTGAAGCTTCAATCACTTGTTTCACTAAACGTAAAATTGAAGGATTGTATGGTTGATACAAGTAAGAAACACGCTCAGACATACGATCGGCAGCCATTGTATATTGAATCAAGTCATTTGTGCCAATACTAAAGAAATCAACTTCTTTAGCAAATACATCTGCTAGAGCAGCAGTTGATGGTATCTCTACCATAATACCTAATTCAATATCATCAGATACTTCAATGCCTTCGTTTATTAAATTTTCTTTTTCTTCTAATAATAGTGCTTTTGCATCGCGGAACTCTTTGATTGTGGCAACCATTGGGAACATGATATTTAATTTACCGTAAGTAGATGCACGTAATAATGCTCTTAATTGCGGTCTGAAAATATCTGGTTGATCTAAGCATAAACGAATTGCACGATATCCTAAGAACGGATTCATTTCTTCAGGTAAGTTTAAATACGGTAACTCTTTGTCGCCACCAATATCTAAAGTACGTACAACAACACGCTTATCTTCCATTGTTTCCAATACTTTTTTATAAGCCTCAAATTGTTCATCTTCAGTTGGCATTTCATCTCTACCCATATATAAGAACTCAGTACGGTATAATCCAATACCTTCTGCGCCATTTTCGATAACACCTTTTAAGTCATCTGGTGTACCTATATTAGCAGCAAGCTCTACATGCGTCCCATCAGCTGTTGTTGATGGTTCATCACGTAATTGTTGTAACGCTTGCTTATCTTCAAAGAAACGCTCACGTTTATTTTGATACGCTATAACTTCATCTTCAGTTGGGTCAATAATAACTTCACCAGTTAAACCATCAACGATAATCATATCGCCTTGTTTCACTTCTTTAGTAATTGACTTAGTGCCCACGACTGCAGCAATTTCTAATGAACGACTCATAATTGCAGAATGTGATGTTCTACCACCAATATTTGTAACAAACCCTTGTACAAATTCTTTGTTTAACTGAGCAGTATCTGAAGGTGTTAAATCATTTCCGATTATAACAACGCTTTCATCAATCATACTAGGATTTGGTAATTCTACACCTAAGATGTGTGCTAACACACGTTTTGAAACGTCTCTAATATCAGCAGCACGCTCTTTCATGTATTCATTATCCATTGATTCGAATATTGTGATAAATTGTCCAGTTACATCAGATAATGCAGTTGGTGCGTTAACTTGTTCGTTTTTAATTTTTTCTTCAATCGGTTGAATTAATTCAGGATCATCTAAAACTAATAAATGTGCATCAAAAATCGCTGCCTTATCGGCACCTAAATTCTCTTCTGCATTATTTCTAATCTTAGTTAATTCAACTTTAGATGTTTCGATAGCATGGTTAAACTTTGCAATTTCAGCGTCGACATCTGTTACCTTTTCACTATCAAATGAAAGGTCAGGTTCAACTAATAAATATGCTTTAGCAATAGCTACACCATCAGATGCAGCTATGCCATTAATATAATTAGACATAATTATTTAGTTAATCCTTCTTTAGATAAGATATCTGTTATCGCTTCAATTGCGTCAGTTTCATCGCTACCATCAGCGTAGATAGTGATTTCAGCATCTTTACCTACACCTAAACTCATAACACCCATGATTGATTTCAAGTTAACTTTTTTACCGTTATATTCTAATTGAATATCTGAGTCGAATTTTGAAGCAGTTTGAACAAGCATTGTCGCTGGACGAGCGTGGATACCTGTTTCGTCAATAATTACATATGATTTTTGTTCCATAATATGATATCTCCTTCGTATAGTTAGAATCGTTAGTTTATTATAAAACCTAGCATAGTTTTATATAATAACATTACCAAATTATACATATAAATTCAATTCGTTGCACCCATGATATGACAATATTCAACGAATTTTAACCATTTTGTGAAAACGCTATAGTTTTAAACTAGTGTTTTTACAACTTTTTCACATTTTTGTATATGTTCTTCCCCTATTTTCTTCATGAAGTAATAACTTATTGAAGCAGAGATTGCTTGACCAAGAATCGGAAACCATTTAGTTTGTTTTGCCGCTACTCGTTTAGCTACATCTCGAACAACCACTTTCAATATTGCATTGGATACTTTTTTACCTATAAATTGGCTTCCTTGGATTGCAGCCGCTGCAAAGACACGTTCTTTCATATCGTCTCCCATATTATTAACCTGTTTATGGTCAAGACCATATATCTTGTTAACATCTTCAATAATATCTCTCATAAGCTTAATATCTACACCGAAGTCTAAACCTGGAATCGGCACAATACTTACACTTGAAGATAAAACCGATTTTTTTCTAACAAGTGCTTGTGCTCTTTCACGACGTTCCTCAATCTCAATATTTGTTGTAGGTATATTACTTTTTTGTTTAATATCTTCAATTTTCAGTACTTTATTACCTACTTTATTTGTTAATTTATTCGTTATTTTATTTTTAAAGCTCATCTCGTTCACTCCTTAAGTAAATTCATTCACATTAAAAATAATACCCTTTTTTCATAGTTTTACTTTATTTTTACAAAAATAGCTTTTAGATATTTAGAAGGTTTGTAATGAGGATGTGTTTTAAAGTCTTTAGGCAAGCCCATTACATCAACAATTTCGTAATCTACATTTTCCGCTTCTAATGTTGAATTTACTACATTTTTAAATGCTTTTAATGAAAATGCGCTATTATTTGTACACAATAGTAGTGTACCATCAGGTCCAAGTATATCTAGAGCACCTAAAATTAATTTATCGTAATCTTTTTGTACAGAAAACGTTTTTTTCTTATTTCTAGAAAAACTTGGCGGATCTATAACAATCGTGTCATAAAATAAATCATGACGACGTGCATAATTATAAAAATCAAATGTATCCATTACATAAATATATTGCGATTTAGGGTCAATACTATTTAACCCAAAATTCTCTTCTGTTAAAGGACGAGAACGGTTTGCTAAATCTACGCTTGTTGTCATTTCAGCCTTTTCTGCTGCAACTACTGAAAATGCACCTGTATAACTAAAAACATTTAACACTTCTTTATCTTCCGCGTATTGATCTTTTAATTTTTTACGTACTTCTTTCTGATCTAGAAAGATACCAGTCATTGGTCCATCATCTAAGTGCACATTGTAGAAAGTATAGTTTTCTTCAATTACTATCGGGAAATCTGGTGCGTCACCATCAACAAAACCACCTTTAATTTCTGCATATTTGAAACGCATTTTCTCGTATATTGAAGTATAAGGAAATATAGCTTTTAAGGCTGATAGTATATTATAACGTAATTTATAAATCCCTTTTGAATACCATTGAATTAAGAAATGACCATCGTAGTTGTCTATTGTCAGACCTCCAACACCATCACCTTCACCATTAAAAACTCTAAAAGCGTTTGTTCCGTCGACATTATAAAAATACGTTCTTTCAGATTTTGCTGTTTCAAATAATCTCTCAAAAAATTGCGTGTTAATCACTTCATTTTTATCGTAACTTAAAACCCAGCCAATTCCTTTATGTTGCTTACCGACATATGCAGTAGCAATATATTGTTCCTGGTTATTGACTAAATAAAATAAATCTCCTTCTTTTAAATGATCATGTGAGTAAATATCATCTTCATCTATAAGTGGATATTCATTTAAATACTTTGTTTCTTTACCTCTATTTAATGTGGCAGTTTTCATAAAATTATGTCAGCCTTTCTGCTTTTTATATTTATAATTTTTCTTCGCTTACTTATTCTATCATCTCAACCCTATCGTAACATCAATTATCTTTAAATCACTACATTATTGTTAGTAAAAATTAAAGGCCGAGACAACAAATATATGTCTCAGCCTTTAAAAATATTATTGGTAAAACCTGACTAAAATGAAAAAGTGCACTTATCATAAACTTTATTCTTCGATAGTCAACTTTAACGGTGTCAGTCGATATAACCTTATTTATTCATTAAGATCTAATCCTACTCTTTATCCACTTCAATATTGTTAGTACGTTAATATTTACTTGGTTCACGCAATTTCATTACAAAGGCTACTACAATAGCAATTAACATAATTAGTAATATTGGTGTTATGAAAATTGAAAGTAATAAGCCATGTACCATAATATTCACGAATTCAGTAAGTAATTTGAAGAATAATAGACTGACCATAAATAATTGTAAATAGTAAAATCTATCTTTTAAGAAATTCGTTAATGTCGTTAATATATAAATAATGATAATAAACATTAAGATTAGCAATGTTATCCACTCAATTACATATTGCGTTTGAGAAATCTCCCAATTGCCAGAAACGAACAATGAATTTCTATTGTTAAATTCAATTAAAGTGAAAAATAATAGCACTGCGCCACAAAACAATTCTACATATGCTGATTTTACCCATTTTGGTATTTTCATCCAATTAGGAATATCATCCTCTTGAATATCTATTTTATCTTTCCACTTTGTAATGAATTTATCCTTTTTATCTCTTACTTTTTGAATATCTACACTTCTACGTGTTTTTCTAGTAAATTCTGTTGTTTTATCTTGTAAGTTTTTCCAAGTTTCTTTCGTTTGATTCGTTACTGTGCCTTTACTTGTTCTTGATAATTCTGGTTCTTCTTCACCAAGTTCTTGCTTAGTTAATGGAAGAGATCTTCTTAAGAATAAGAAGTTCCAAATTGACATTTGACCTAATAACCACATAATTATGAAAAATGTGTTCACACTTAAAATATCAATCGGTATAATTTTATCACTATCAATTCTTCCGTATAGCACAATTTGCGTAATTAAATAACTAAAACCATAACTGAAAATAATCCAAAGATAATGGTATTTTCTATGATCCGTATTTAACTCGTCCTTATAAACGATGTAACCAATGTGAATTGCAAATGGTATTACAAAAATAATAGCAAAAAAGCTATAAACTTGAGTCATTAATATTAACGTGATAATAAAGAATAATATACCAATAACTAAAAAGAATATTGAAATATCATAGTCGTATCTTGTTGTTCTAAATAGAGTAAAACCAAGCAAAACAACACCAATACCAAATAAAATGATTATAATGGCACTAAATACTGGGAAATTACCTATATAATTGCTTATCACTCTAATTATTTCACCAAAAAATGCGTTTATAAAATCCCATACATTATGAATATGTAAGTCAATTTTACCCTTGTTATTTAATTTATCAATTAAAGGTAAATTGATTAAAATGATGAGACCTGTGAAAAGCGAAACGATGCCTATAATATAACTATATAATATCTCAGCGTGTTTCTTCAAAAAAGACATACCATTCACCTCAAAAGTTATTATATATTAACAATTAGTTCTTGTCTTTAACAATTTAATAAATACGTCCATAGTATGATATAAATCGATGTATAGTCAACTTTCCACTTATATCATTCAATTAAACAATAAATTGATTATAACTAAGACTAAAATCTAAATCACTAGTTTTGTTTGATTTTTTTAAGTTGTGGTATATATACTTTATAGAAGTCATATACTTTAAAAGGAGTGTTTAATCTATGAGTAAAGAAGAATTAAACAAAAAAGCCGCAGAACAAGCAAAAGAAGCAGAAGATAAATTAAAAGATAAGAAAGAAACTGCTGAAGATAGTACAGAAGAAACTAAAAAGAATGTTCAAGATTCATTAGACTAAATTTTTCAATAATATAGGTTTCACATGCTTTAAAATATAAAAGTAAATCCGACAAGTGAGGCTGGGTCATAATAAATGTCCCAGCCTCACCTTTATTGTAATTTTTCAACGCCATTGCATTAGATATGTATTATATGTGTGAAGACAATATCTTCAGACGTAAATACCTTATGTATTGGGATTTAATACGATTAAGATGGATAGTTGATATAAATAAAATAGCTCACTTCCTTTTTATATGAGCAATTTTTAATTTGATTAAAGCGAAATAATTATTAACTTATATAGAAGTAAAGTACATATGTTATATATTAAATTTAATAGGCAGCCTTGACATTATGCCTTAAAAGTCATACATTATAGTTAAATTTAAATTAATCATTCGCACTAGGGGTGTTTTGTGACTGAGATGAGGTATACCCTCAAACCCTTTGAACCTGATCTAGATGAAACTAGCGTAGGAAAGTGTACTAATCACCTATTTTTCAGGTATTTGTATGCCTATATTTTAACGCGCAACTTTCTAGAAGGTTGTGCGTTTTTATATTAGGAGGATTTTTTATGTCAAAAGGATTAAAGCTTTCAGAAATTCTAGTGACTGTGCTAATTGCTGTTGTTTTTGCAATTATTTACAACATTTGGAATTTTGTGTATAAAGCGTTACAAGTTACAGGGTTACATTTTGAAGAATTAACATATGGTGCTTGGTTCATGGCTGCTATCGTCGCATACCTTATTATTCCTAAAGCTGGCATTGCAATATTAGCCGAATTTGCTGCTGGTGCCGGAGAAACTATTGTCATGGGTCGTTTTGATATTGCAACTATGGTCTATGCCTTATTACAAGGTTTAGCATGTGAAATTATATTTGCTATTTTCAGATATAAATCTCGTTCAGCAATGGTAGCAATGCTCGCTGGTCTCTTAGCCTCTATTTCAACATTGCCTTTAGACTTTGCTTATGGTTATTTAGGTGAAGTTGTAGGTTGGAATCTAGCGTTATATATCGGATTCAGACTTATAAGCGGCGTCGTCGTTGCCGGCCTAATTTCCTACTATATAGTAAAAGCATTGGATCAAACGGGAGTAACCAAATTGTTCAGACCTGCCACAAAAAGTGACTATGATAATTTATAAGGAGCAATCACGTTGATAGCTACAAAAAATTTACGATTAAAATATCCAAACGGTAAGAAAAAGATATTTGATCATTTAACACTCCAAATCAAAGAAAACGAAAAAGTATTATTACTAGGACCATCAGGTTCTGGCAAAAGCACTTTATTAAATGTATTAAGTGGCATTGTACCAAATCTTATTGATTTACCTATTAAATATGACGAATTAATTATCGATGATTCCAGTAGTGTTATATTTCAAGATCCAGATAGTCAATTTTGTATGCCTAAAGTTGACGAAGAATTAGCATTTGTTTTAGAAAACCAACAAATCCCTCGTCACGAAATGGATAAACGTATAGATAATGCATTAAAAGCCGTAGATTTAAAAGTTGATAAAAACCAATACATTAATCAGCTAAGTGGCGGTATGAAACAAAAATTAGCAATTGCCGAAACGATATTACAACAGTCGAAAACCTTGTTTTTAGATGAACCTACTGCAATGTTGGATGTTGAATCGACTGCAGAATTATGGGGAAAAATTAAAGCTCTTTGGCAAGATAAAACAGTAATCATTGTCGAACATAAAGTGGATCATATATGGCAACATATGGATCGTGTCATCTTATTAAATTATGAGGGTGACATTATCGCTGACAATACGCCCGATGAAATTTTGAATGAACATGAAGCTTTGTTAACAGAATATGGCGTTTGGCACCCTAATGCATGGCAATATGCTCCATCAACTATGCATTTCAATAGCAGTAGCTCAAAGTTAAACCTTGAATTTGATAACGTAACCATAAAACGTGGTAAACGTAATCTTATTAATATACCTCAATTAAGTGTAGGGACTGGAGAATGGATTACAATTACAGGCGCAAATGGCTCTGGAAAAACATCACTACTCGAATCAATGATGCAATTAATTAAATATGAAGGACGTATGTTAGTGAATAATCGTTCTTTCAATAAAATTAAAGTAGCTGCTAAATATATGTATTTAGTTTATCAAAATCCAGAGTTACAATTCATAACTTCTTCCGTTTATGATGAAGTTCATATTCAATATAAAAATAAATTTAATTCTAAACAAGAAGCTGCTGCTCAGACTGAATCAATGTTGGGTACACTTAATTTGCTATCCGTAAAATCTCAACATCCTTATGAACTTTCAATAGGTCAAAAGAGACGCTTAAGTGTTGCAATTGCACTAAGTTCATCATCTGAATTCATATTACTTGATGAACCTACATTTGGTCTCGATAGCCATAATACATTTAATTTAATAAAATTATTTCAACAACGTGTAGCTAGTGGTCAGACTATTATTATGGTGACACATGACTCAGAAATCATATCTCGTTACCCAACTCGAAGACTCCATTTATCACATCACGTCATAGAAGAAATGGTTGGTGATGATTATGTTTGATCTTTGGAAGAAACATTATACATTTGTAGATGATGTAAATATAATTACTAAGTTAGCAATCGCTGTTATTTTATTTTTCTTTGTTATACTTGTTCATCAGTTTGATTTCATGCTCTACATTACATGTTTAATGCTTTTATTTTTATTAGCTTTTAATGGTTTGCAATTAAAAATCACCTTAACTTTTGTTATTTTAACGATGGTATTCAGTGTCATATCTGCGTTGTTTATGATTTTTTATGGCGATGGTACGCACACACTATTCCAATTTGGTTTTGTCCATATTACTTCAGAGAGTTTATATCGTGGCTTACATTTAGCCATGCGTACAACTACCATTTCATTTTTCGGAATTTTAATTGCTTTCACTTCTCAGATTGTTTTAGTTTTTTACAGTTTAATGCAACACTTAAAAGTAAAACCTAAAGTGGCTTATGCATTTATGGCAGCAATTCGTATGGTTCCATTGATGTTCATTTCACTAATACAACTTAGAAAATCATTAAAAATGCGTTATCAGTTAATTAACGCACAAAATTATCGTGGTTTAAAAAAATTAAAACATTTATTAATACCTTTATTAAGCCAAAACATTCGTAAAGCACATCAGCTTTCTGTAGCAATGGAAAAAAATGGATTTAAAGATGGTCCAAGAACGTATTATTATTATGCACCTTTCTCGTATAAAGATTTTCTATTAATTTTAATAATAGGTATCATTTTATTGAGTGCTTATTTATTAGCTCAATATATTCCTATTACCGGTATTGAAGATATACGTGTAACAAATATTTATTAAAAAGATTAACCAACTTTTTAAGTAGACATATTATCCAAAAAGAAAAGCGATTGGACAAAACTTAAACCACTTTGTCCAATCGCTTTTTAACTTTATGATAAATTTTCAACTATTTTATCGCTTTATTACTAATATCTTTACGATAGAAAAGCCCATCGCTCTCTACTTTATCGACCGCTTTATATGCATTAAATTTAGCTTCAGCAATATCTTCACCTTCGCCTAATGCTAATATGACACGACCGCCCGAAGTAACATACATATCATTTTCTTTCTTCAAACCACTGATAAAGTAATCGCCATTTAAATTAAAACCTGTTACTTGATGTCCTTTTTCATATTGTCCTGGATAACCTTTTGAAGCTAACATAACTCCTACAACCGCATTATCTTTCCATTCGAAATTGATAGGTGCTTTTGCTTCTAAATCAATTATATGTTGCATCAAGTCACTCTCCATACGTGTGAGTAGCACTTGTGCTTCAGGGTCACCAAAACGAGCATTAAATTCTATTACTTTTGGACCGTCTGTTGTAATAATTGCTCCTATATAAAGTACACCAAAGAATGAGTACCCTTCTTTGACCATAGCTTGGGCAATTGGCTGAGCAATTTCGTCATTAGTACGTTTCAAGATTGATTCATCAATATGAGGTACTGGGCAATAAGCGCCCATTCCACCTGTATTTGGTCCTTTATCATTATCATATGCGCGTTTATGATCTTGCGCAATACAATCAAATGGTACTGCATAGTCACCATTAACCATAGTCATAAGTGAAAATTCTTCGCCTTCAAGGAATTGTTCAAATACAACAACACCATCTTCCTCATGATATAAAGTTTCTACACCGGCTTGTGCTTCTTCATAATTATTTGCAATAATAACACCTTTACCAGCAGCCAACCCATCTTTCTTTAATACAACAGGATATTCACAAGATGCAATATATTGTAAGGCACTCTGTTTATTAGTAATTTCTTTGTATTCTGCCGTTGGTATTTTATATTTTTCCATTAATTGCTTTGCAAATAGTTTTGAACCTTCTATTTGCGCAGCAGCTTGATTTGGGCCAAATACTTTAACATCTGCTGCTTGTAATTTATCTGTTAAACCTTCTGTAAGTGGTTGTTCTGGCCCAATAATTGTCCACGCTATTTCATGTTGTCGCGCAAATGCTACTATTTTTTCATGATCAGTTTCAGCTATTTCCGTATGGATTATTGCTACGTCTGACATTGCATCATTACCTGGAATAGCATGTATTTCATTAACGAGAGGTGATTGACTTAACTTATGTGCTAAAACATGTTCTCTACCACCTGCACCAATTACAAGTACTTTCATATAATATATGGCCTCCATTATTAATGTTTAAAGTGTCTAACGCCTGTAGTTACCATAGCAATACCATGTTTGTTTGCCATATCAATAGATGCTTGATCCTTAATTGATCCACCTGGTTGAATAATCGCTTTAATTCCTGACTTGGCAGCTAGCTCGACAGTATCATCCATTGGGAAGAACCCGTCGGAAACCATTACTACATCATCATTAATTTCAATTGCACGATCAATAGCGATTTGTGCTGAACCAACACGGTTCATTTGACCTGCGCCAATGCCCACAGTCTGTTTGGCATTACTTAATATGATTGCATTACTTTTAACTGAAGCAACTACTTTCCAACCTAGTAACATCGCATCCCATTGTGCTTCTGTAGGTTCAACGTCAGTTACAACATTCATTTCTTCACGTTTCAAAGCTACATTGTCTTTATCTTGAACTAAGTAACCGCCGGAAACTGATACAACTTCTTGTTCGCTATTATCAATAGTCATATCAATTTCTAATAATCTAATATTTTTCTTTTGACTTAAAACATCCAAAGCTTCTTGTGTGAATTTTGGTGCAATAATAACTTCTAGAAAAATACCATGTAATGTTTCAGCTAATGATTTTTCAACTGTTCTATTTAAAGCAACAATACCACCAAAGATAGATTGGCTATCAGCTTCAAAAGCATACTGATAAGCTTCATCAATTGAATCAGCAACACCAACACCACAAGGATTCATATGTTTCACAGCAACTGCTGCTGGTCGTTCAAACTGTTTAACAAGTGACAAGGCAGCATCAGCATCTTTAATGTTATTATAACTTAATTGTTTACCGTGTAATTGCTTAGCACCAGCTAGTGTATGTGATGCATCCGAAGTACGTACAAAATATGCAGACTGCTGTGGGTTTTCCCCATAGCGTAAACTTTCTTTGTTATCTTTGAAATAATCGACAATCGCAGCATCATATTCATTTGTATGTTCAAATACTTTAATCATTAATGATTTACGATAGGCTTCATCTAATTGCCCTTCTTTTAATCTATTTATGATTTCATTATAATCAGCAGGATGAACTACCGTTATCACGTGTTTAAAGTTTTTAGCTGCTGCACGTAACATTGTAGGGCCACCAATATCAATATTTTCAATTGCGTCACCTTCTGTTACATCTGGGTTAGCAACCGTTTCTTTAAACGGGTAAAGATTCACGACGACCATATCTATTAAATCAATATGTTGTTCTTTTAATTGTTCTAAATGTTCAGGTTTATCACGATCTGCTAAAATACCACCATGCACAGATGGATGTAATGTCTTAACTCTGCCGTCCATAATTTCTTCAAATTGCGTTAAGTCAGAAATAGATTTTACAGGTACACCCGCTTCAGCAATTGCACGCATCGTGCCACCTGTTGAATATAATTCATAACCGTTTTCTATTAGTGATTGCGCAAACGCTACAATCCCTGTTTTATTAGACACACTTAAAATTGCTTTCTTCATTATTACTTGCACCTCTTATTGAATGATTTTTGAAATGACTGCTGGGTATAATTCATGTTCTAATGCTTTTATTCTCTCTTCTAAGTCTGCTTTAGTGTCGTCCGGGTATATATCACATGTTCTTTGTTCGATAATTTCTCCTGTATCCATCCCACTATCGACATAATGTACCGTCGTACCCGTTATGTCATCACCACTTGCTAATGCTTGGCCCACCGCATCTTTACCTTTGTATTTGGGTAATAAGGATGGGTGAATATTTAAAATCCTTTTATCATAGGCTCTCAAAATATTTTCGCCAATTAATTTCATATAGCCTGCTAAGACTATCCATTCAACTTTTTCTGAAGTAAGCCACTCTATAATTTTTCGTTCGTAGTCTGCTTTAGAATCAAAGTTTTTCAATTCATTAATATGTACATCTAGATTGTATTTCCTAGCGCGTTCAATACAATATGCACTAACTTGATCTGTATACAATGCTGTCACTTCAATATGAGGAAGATTACCTTGCTCAATTTGTGTCATTATGCTTTCAAAATTACTACCTGACCCTGACGCAAAAATAGCTATTTTGGTCACTTTTATACCCCCGTTAATTGAATTGGTTCATCGCCTTCAACGATTTCTCCAATTGCATAAGCATTTACATTTTGTTTGTTTAGTATATCTAAAGTTGTTTGTACTTGAGCCTCATCTACTACAATTGTATAACCAATACCCATATTAAATATGTTGTACATTTCTTCGGTTTCAATCTCTCCTTGTTGTTGTAACCAATCAAAAATTGGTAATGTTGGGAATTTAGTTACATCTATTTTAGCAGTGACACCCTCGGGCAATGCTCTAGGGATATTTTCATAAAATCCACCACCTGTAATGTGTGTCATAGCATGAATCTTAATTGCTTCTTTAACAGCTAATATTGGACTAACATATAATCTTGTTGGTTCTAAAAACGCTTCTAAATATGTTTGTTCATCATTATAGTTAGCATGTAAATCAATCTTAGATTTTTCGATTAATTTTCTAACTAAGCTATATCCATTTGAATGAATTCCACTAGATTCAAGTCCTATGATAATTTGACCTGGCTTTACTGAAGAACCATCAATATATTCACTCTTTTCAACAGCACCTACAGCAAATCCTGCCAAGTCATATTCACCTTCGTGATACATATCACCCATCTCTGCAGTTTCTCCACCAATTAAAGCAGTATGCGTTTCTTCACAACCGTCACTTACCCCTTTGACAATTTGTTCGATGACTTCTGGAACAACTTTATGTGTTGCAATATAATCTAAGAAATACAGCGGTTCTGCACCTGTAGTTAAAATATCGTTGACGCACATAGCAACGGCATCAATACCAATTGTGTCATGTTTATCGTGATCTATTGCTAATTTCAGTTTTGTACCTACTCCGTCTGTACCTGAAACAAGTAATGGCTCTTTCATGTTTAATTGTGATAGGTCAAATGTTGCCCCAAAACCACCTAAACCACCAAGTACTTCTTTACGCATTGTTCTCTTAACGTGACTAGACATACGATTTACTGCTTCATAACCTGCATTAATATCTACACCGGCTTGTTGATATGCTTTAGACATTTAAATTACCCTCTCTATCAAAGAATTGTTTATGATCTGCAATATATGCTTTTTGGCGGTCGCTTAGATGTGCTATATAATCTTCTTCATAGTCATAAAGTCCTGCTGGATAGTCACCAGTAAAACTTTCTACACATAATCCACTGTATGGTGCATCTACATCAAGTCCAATGGAATCAATCAATCCATCAACTGATAGATAAGCTAAAGAATCTGCGCCAATATGTTCGCTTATTTCTTCTGGCGATTTGTTGGCAGAAATAAGTTCAGCTGTTGTCGAAACGTCGATGCCATAAAAGCTTGGGAACATAAACTCAGGCGACGCGATACGTACATGTACTTCTCTAGCTCCAGCATCTTTCAACATTTGCACGATGCGTCTACTAGTTGTACCTCGGACAATTGAATCATCTACAAGTACGATATTTTTATCTTGTACAATATCCTTAACCGCTGATAATTTTACGCGTACACCTTGTTCACGTAGTTCTTGGGTCGGTTGAATAAATGTTCGTGCAACGTATTGGTTTTTAACTAAGCCCATTTCATAAGGCAATCCGCTTTCTTCTGCGTAACCAGAAGCAGCAGACAATGAAGAGTTCGGCACTCCGATAACCATATCTGCGCTTTTAGCTGGGCTTTCTTTAGCTAGTTGCTTACCAGATTGCTTTCTAACTGCATGTACATTTTTACCAGCAATTGTAGAATCAGGTCTAGCAAAGTAAATATATTCCATCGCAGAAATAGCTGTCGTCGTGTGTCTCGTATATGACTCTACTCTAATACCTTCATCATTAATCACAACATATTCTCCTGCATGAATATCGCGCACAAATTCAGCACCTAAGACATCAATCGCACATGTTTCACTCGCAATCATGTAAGAGCCATTTTTCATTTTACCTACAGCTAATGGTCTAATTGCATTAGGATCAACTGCGCCGTATAATGCATCTTTAGTTAAAATAGCAAAAGTAAATCCACCCTTTATCTTTCTCAAACTTTCTTGGAATGCATCTTCAAAGGTTGGTGCTTTACTTCTTCTAATTAAATGCATGATGACTTCTGTGTCCGATGATGAATGAAAAATAGACCCTTGATGTTCTAATGAACGCTTTAAACTTTGTGCATTTATAAGATTTCCATTATGACAAACTGCAACACTCATATCGTAAAAGTGATATAAAAATGGTTGGATATTTTCAATACCTTTATTACCGGATGTTGCATATCTCACATGACCAATAGCGTGTTGGTATGATTTGAAAGTTTCAAGTTGAATATCCGATATTGCTTCTGTTAACAAACCCAAACCACGTTCACCAATTAACTTTTCACCATTAGAGCACACTATACCAGCACCTTCTTGTCCACGATGTTGTAAACTGTGTAATCCCATGTAAGTTAATTGTGCAGATTCGGGATGATCCCAAATACCAAATACACCACATTCTTCATTTAGTCCGTTGCTGTCATACATTTAGGTATTGCTCCTTCCCATATATCAGTCAGGTTTTGAACATCACGTGTTACTTGAACCTCATTATTAGCTACTTTAAATTGACCGTCATTTGTTAATTGACCAATTTCCACAGCATTTTCAATTTCTAACGTTTGTCCTTCTTTTACTGCAACAATATAGCGCCCTTGTGTTTCACTAAACAATTGCGCGTTCGTTACATTTAATTGTACATTTAATCCAAGTTGGTAGTGTGCGCTCATACGTGCTAACGTCAACAATAAGCCGCCTTTTCCAACGGTTTGAACATGTGATGCAACACCATTACGAATCACTTGTTTAATAGATTCACCTTTTTGTACTTCATTAGATAAATCAATTGCTTCAAATTCATGATTTACTTTCTTATATAGTAACTTCTCAACTTGGCTACCACCAAAGTCATCTTTTGTGTCACCCACTACATATAAAGTGTCGCCAACGCTTGGTTGGAAATCATTTAAGTAATCGATATCTTCGATTAACCCAACCATGCCTACAACTGGTGTAGGGAAGATAGATGTTTCTCTAGTTTCATTATAAAGTGATACATTACCTGATACGACTGGTGTATTTAATACTTCACACGCTTCTGACATACCTTTCGTTGAATCCGCTAACTGTTGATAAATTTCTTTCTTTTCTGGTGATCCATAGTTTAGACAGTCAGTCATTGCTAAAGGCGTAGCACCTACGGAAATCAAATTACGGTACGCTTCTGCTACAACCATTTTCCCACCTTCATAAGGGTTGTTAAATACATAACGTGCTTCACCGTCGATCGTAGATGCGATTGCTTTATTCGTACCTTCTACTCGAACTACAGATGATTGTAATCCTGGTTTCACAATTGTATTAGCGCCAACTTGTTGATCATATTGTTCATATAAATAACGTTTAGATGCAATAGTTGGATGTTGTAATAGTTCATCAAACACAAACTCTACATCAACTTTGCTATAATCGTTTTTACTCTCATTATAGTTCGGTGCTTCACCTTCTAATACATAAACAGGTGCTTCATCAGATAAAGGTTGCACAGGAATGTCCGCAAACACTTCATCTTCATACGTTAATACAAAGCGATCTGTATCCGTTACTTCACCAATCACAGCACTATCTAATTCATGTTTATCAAATAAGTCTAAGAATTTTTGTTCTGTACCTTTTTCAACAACAAGTAACATACGCTCTTGTGTTTCTGATAACATCATTTCATATGGTGATATACCTTTTTCTCTAGTTGGAACTTGTTCTAAACGTAAATGTAAACCGCTGCCACCTTTTGCAGCCATCTCTGAAGAAGATGAAGTCAACCCTGCAGCTCCCATATCTTGTATACCTACTAGTTCATCAAACGTAATCGCTTCTAATGTCGCCTCCATAAGTTTCTTACCAACAAATGGGTCACCAATTTGTACTGATGGTCGTTTACTTTCACTATCTTCGCTTAGTTCTTCAGAAGCAAATGTAGCGCCATGAATACCATCACGTCCAGTTTTTAATCCTACGTAAATTACTGAATTACCTACACCTTTTGCTGTACCTTTTTGAACCATATCATGATCGATAATACCTACACACATAGCATTTACTAAAGGATTTCCATCATATCTATCATCAAACTCTATCTCACCGGCAGTAGTTGGAATACCTATACAGTTACCATAACCACCGATACCAGCAACCACACCACGTAATAAACGGCGGTTTTGTTTTTCAGTAAGTTCACCGAAGCGTAGGCTGTTTAATAAATTAATAGGTCTTGCGCCAATAGAAACGATATCTCTAATAATACCGCCGACACCAGTTGCCGCACCTTGATAAGGTTCTACAGCAGATGGATGGTTATGGGATTCTACTTTGAATACAACAGCTTGATTATCACCTATATCCACAACACCGGCACCTTCACCCGGTCCCATTAATACATGCTCACCAGAAGTTGGAAATTGTGTTAAGAATGGCTTAGAGTGCTTATAAGAACAATGCTCGCTCCACATTACAGAGAAGATACCTATTTCTGTAAAATTAGGTTCTTTACCTAAAATTTCGCAAACTTTTTCGTATTCTGTTTCACTTAAACCCATATCTTTATACAATTGCTCTAATTTGATTTCTTCTGCACTTGGTTCAATAAACTTAGACATTTTGTTCCCTCCAACTATTTACCATCGCTTCAAATAACTTCACACCGCTGTCAGTACCTAAAATGGATTCAATTGCGCGTTCTGGGTGTGGCATCATACCACAAACATTTCCCTGTTCATTTACAATACCGGCAATATCATTAAATGAACCATTTGGGTTATCAACATATTTTAAAATGATTTGATTGTTTTGATCTAAAGCTTCGTATGTTTCCGGCGTGCAGTAATAGTGTCCTTCACCATGTGCAACTGGGTATACTACCACTTCATTTTCATCATATAAATTTGTAAATGCTGTTTGATTGTTAACAACTTTTAAAGACTCATTACGACTGACAAACAAGTGCGAATCATTATGTAATAATGCGCCAGGTAATAGTCCTATTTCTGTTAATATCTGAAATCCATTACAAACACCTAATACTGGTTTACCTTCTGAAGCAAACCTTTTCACTTCTTCAGTAATCGGTGCCACACTAGCCATTGCGCCCGAACGTAGATAATCTCCAAATGAAAAACCTCCTGGAATTAACACGCCATCAAAACCATCTAAAGAAGTATTTCGATAATCAACATATTCTGCTTGTACGCCAGACTTTATAGCCGCATTATACATATCTCTATCACAATTGGAGCCTGGAAATTTTAGCACTGCAAATTTCATTATGCTTTCTCTCCTTCTTCCAATACTTTATAGCTATATTCTTCAATTACAGTATTAGCAAATAGTTTTTCACTTAATGTCGTAACCACATTGTGTACTTCAGCATCTGTAGCTTCATCTACTGTCATATATAAAACTTTTCCAACACGGATATCGTTAACTTGTTTATAGCCTAAATCGTGAACTGCACGGTTTAATGCTTGCCCTTGTGTATCTAATACTTGTGGTTGTAATGTGATGTGTAATTCAATTGTTTTCATTTTTATAAAGCCTCCAGTTTATTTAAAAAAGTTTGATATGTTTCAATGATTGATCCTCTATCTTCTCTATATACATCTTTATCAAAATTTGTATCGCTATCTTTATCCCAAATTCGGCATGTATCAGGTGAAATTTCATCAGCTAGTAAAATTTGTCCATCGTTTGTACGGCCAAACTCTATTTTAAAATCTACTAACCTTAAATTCATTTCATTCATCAATTGAACTAATACTTCATTTACTTCCTTTGCCGCTTCTTTTAATATATTAATTTCTTTCTCTTCAGCTAAATGTAGTAACTTAATATGATCTTCAGTTATTAATGGATCGTTTAGATCATCATTTTTATAGAAGAACTCAACAAGTGGTTCGTCAAATTCATGTCCTTTATCAAAACCAAGTCTTTTAGTTATAGATCCTGCAGCAATATTTCTTACCACTACTTCTAAAGGTATAATTTCAACTGATTGTACTAGTTGTTCAGTTTCAGATATCTGCTCGATAAAATGGCTTTTCACGCCTTTTTCTTTTAAATAATTAAAAATGCGAGAAGTGATTTGGTTATTTAAACGTCCTTTACCTTCTATTAAATCTTTTTTAGCACCATTTCCTGCAGTAACTTCATCTTTGTATTCAACGCGTAATACATCATTTTCACCAGTTGAAAATATTCTTTTTGCTTTACCTTCATATAATAAAGACATTATTCAGATCTCCCTTCAAATTTACCAAGTAGCGTTTGTTCGCATCTATTTATGTCAGTAGTCAACACTGTTAAATGCCCCATCTTTCTATTTGGTTTTCTAGATGTTTTACCATATATATGCACATGCCATTCAGCATACTCACTAAATTGATCCTCTAATAAATCTAAATCTTTCCCCAATAAGTTCATCATTATTGCGGGTTTTAACAATTCAATTTGTTTTGGTAATTTTTGACCAGTAATCGCTAAGATATGTGTATCAAATTGTGAAAAATCACAAGCTTCTATTGAGTAATGACCAGAATTATGTGGTCTAGGTGCGATTTCGTTTACATACAAACGATTTTCACCATCTATAAAGAACTCCACAGTAAAAGTACCTACGAAATGTATTTTTTTGATTATTTTATCAACTTCATTTCGAGCTTCTGCTTCTTTTTCATATTCTGTACGTGCAGGTACGACTGTTTTAAAGAGAATTTGATTCTGATGTTCATTTTCTTGCAGTGGAAAATACGTGATTTGATTATCAGTACCAATGGTTACAGTTAGAGATACTTCTTTCTCTAATTGCAAATATTGTTCAGCAACACATTCTTGTTTTTCTACAAGTGCCTTTGCTTCATCTATGTCTGATGTTGAATTAACTAATATTTGACCTTTACCATCATAGCCACCGAATCTTGTTTTCACAATAAAAGGATAACCGATTGTTTCTATTGCAACATTCAAGTCAGCCGGCTTAGATAATTGTACAAATGATGCAATTTTGCAATTTGCTTCTTGTAATGTTTGCTTTTCAGTCAATCGATCTTGGAGTAATTTTATAGCTTGATATCCTTGAGGAATATTATATTTTGAGACAAGTGTCTTTAATTGATTTGCTGATATATTTTCAAATTCATAAGTGATGACATCAGATGACTCTCCAAGTTGTTCCAATGCTTCTTGATTATCATAGTCAGCGTTAATAAATTCATGTGCGACATGTTGACATGGACATGATTTATCAGGATCGAGCACAATCACTTTATACCCCATCTTTTGAGCTGATTGTGCCATCATCTTTCCTAACTGACCGCCACCAATAATGCCGATTGTCGAACCGAACTTTAATTTATTGAAGTTCATCTTGCATTTCACTCACTTTCTGAACCAATGATTTTTCATAATTTTCCAAATTCTTTTGGGTTGAATGATTACCAATACTTAGTATTCTTGCAGCTAATATACCCGCATTTTTAGCACCAGCTTTACCTATAGCTGTAGTCGCAACAGGAATACCTCCTGGCATTTGGACAATTGATAATAACGAATCTAAGCCTTTTAAACTTTTTGACTCAATTGGTACACCAATTACTGGTAATGTTGTCATCGATGCAACCATACCTGGTAAATGAGCGGCGCCACCTGCACCTGCAATAATGACATCATAACCATTCGATCTTGCTTCTTTAGAAAAATCAACCATTAATTGTGGCGTACGATGTGCTGAAACAACTTTCTTATCATACGGAATTTCCAATTGGTCTAACATAGAACAACTTTCTTTCATCGTTTCCCAATCTGACGAACTACCCATTATGACTACCACTTTCAAAACGAACACCCTTTCAGAAATTTGAAATATTACTACTATTAGATGTATATTACAGATATAGCATAACAATTAAACCATGCTTTTTCAATCAAAAATCGAACTTTAACAACAAAAAAGTTAATAATTTACGTCTTTTGGTTGTTAATTGCTATGGTTTTTATGTTAATGTTAAGTAAAGTTCATACATACAAGGAGGATTTTTATGGTCGCAAAGATTTTAGACGGAAAACAAATTGCTAAAGATTACAGACAAGGTCTCAAAGATCAAGTTGAAGCTTTACAATCTAAAGGTTATACACCTAAATTATCTGTGATTTTAGTGGGTAATGATGGTGCTAGCCAAAGTTATGTCAATTCAAAAAAGAAAGCCGCTGAAAAAATTGGTATGATTTCTGAAATTGTACATTTAGATGAGTCAACTTCTGAAGAAGAGGTATTGAAAGAGCTTAAACGTTTAAATGAAGATGATAGTGTTAGTGGTATATTAGTTCAAGTTCCATTACCTGAACAAGTAAGCGAACAAAAAATATTGGAATCTATAAATCCTGCTAAAGATGTGGATGGTTTTCATCCAGAAAATATCGGTAAGTTATATATTGACCAACAAACTTTTGTGCCATGTACACCACTTGGAATCATGGAACTTCTAAATCATGCTGATATTGATTTAGAAGGTAAAGATGCTGTTGTAATTGGCAGAAGCCATATTGTAGGTCAACCTGTTTCTAAATTGTTACTTCAAAAAAACGCAACTGTTACAATTTTGCATTCTAGAACAAAAGATATGCATAGCCATTTAAAAAATGCTGATGTTATCGTGAGTGCAGTCGGACGTCCAGGCCTAGTAACTAAAGACGACGTCAAAGAAGGTGCTGTCGTAATAGATGTTGGTAATACTCCGGATGAAAATGGCAAATTAAAAGGCGACATCGCTTATGATGAAGTTAAAGAAGTAGCAGGAGCAATTACACCAGTTCCAGGTGGCGTTGGCCCAATGACAATTACTATGGTATTAAATAATACACTTATCGCCGAAAAAATGCGTAGAGGCATTGAATAGTCAAATAAATAACGACTGTTAAATACTTAATGAGTTTAGAGCATCAGTATTTATTCTCATATTAAAATAAGATGAACGAATAAACTCGTTGCAATAGTTATAATCAATTGCCAAGTACTTGTAATAAACACACAAACTAGCCTTACCTTGACTTTCCACTATTGCTAATACAAAAATAAGAGGTTAAAACATAAAGTTTTCTACCTAAAAATAAACGTCAATTTCTAAATTATTTCAACAGAAATTGACGTTTATTTGCTTTATAACCTTTTATGAATTCCAGAATGCAAATGAATTATGAGCAAGCTATAGGATCAGATCACACAATCCTCTAGTACTCTATACACAATTAAAACAGTAAGATTATAAATATAAATGAGAGCTAACTTATGTGATTAGCTCTCGTATTTTTTAAAAGCTGATAAAGGTATTTTCCATCAGTAAAGGGGCCTGTTTAGAGTTATACCCCCACGCTTAATCTAGGAATAAATGATTCGAAATGTATACGTTGTTCTTCCACACCGATTTCTTTTAATATTGTAATAATTGATTGAAGGAATTTAACTCCTCCACAAACATAAATTTCAGTGTCTGCTGAAATAAATTGACTTAGATACGTTGCATCAATATATCCATTCTTTTGTTTATCGTGAATAATATACGAGGCATTATCATTATTATTTGCAATATCTTCTATTTTATTGTTAAAAGGTATTTCTTGTACACTTTCAACATTTTGAATAAAGTCTACTTTTACATTTGATTTTGCAATTTCATTAAACATTGGAATTAAAGGAGTTACACCTATACCTGAACCGATAAACAACTGAGGCGCTGTATCATTTACTATTCCAAATCCTCCTACAGGAGCAGATAAATTAATCGTTCCACCTACTTGCATCTCATCATGTAAAATTGTTGATACTTCTCCCTCGTGTGAATCTGTCACATCTCTTTTCACTGCAAAAGTTAATGTATGTTCGTCGCCTTCAACAATCGAATAGTGGCGTTTGGCACGATATTCCAATTTATCACTTTCTACGTCCACTGTAATATATTGTCCTGCCTCAAATTTACTTAAGTTATATTCATCTGACTTAACAGTAAACGCCTTGATATCTGAAGTTGTTGGTTCTATATTGATAATTTCAAAAGGTTTAAAACCATCCCAAGTCATCTCATTGTAAATATCTTTCTCAACATTAATAAATACAGAAGCTATTTCACCGTATGCTTTTGCCCACGTAGCAATAATCGCATCATCTTCTGGGAGCCCTAGTACATTTTGAATAGCTGCCAATAAGTTTTCTCCTACAATATCGTATCCGGCTTCTGGTACTTGTAACGCGCAGTGCTTATAAGCAATTTCTTTAACAACTGGCATGATGCGTGTTAAATCATTGATATTGATTGCTGCCGCTAATACACTTTGCGCTAACGCTGTAGATTGCAAACCCTTTTTCTGATTGGTTTGGTTGAACATATTTTTCAACTCAGGATGTCTCGTAAACATTCTATTATAAAAGTATGATGTGATTTCTTCTCCCTTTTGTTGTAATACAGGAACAGTCTCTTTAATTATATTTCGTTCTTTCTCATTCAACATTTAATTCACCCCTAATTTTATTTTATTGCTTCTTACATTTTTATCTTATTACAAAATTAGATGTTACAAAAGACTCATGTGATAAAATTCACAAAAAGTTCAATTTACATACTTTTAACCGGAAATTACAATGAAATTTATAGAAATAAGCTATATTAGGACTATAGTATGATGTATAATATAGCAAATTAAAGTATAGTAAGGTTTAATAAAATTAATGTTTTGCGTTCGGAGGTTACGTAATGAATAAATTAATACAATCTTTGTCTGCATTAGGTGTATCTGCTACGCTTGTATCACCTAATTTAAGCGCAGAAGCTACTGACAACTCAATTCCAGAACTTAAAGGAATTAACGATACAATTATCGATAAAGGCGACGACTACAATATATTAAACGGCGTGCGTGCATACGATAAAGAAGATGGAGATCTTACACATAAAATCACAGTTGACGGTAATATTAATACCGAAAAAACTGGTAAATATAAGATTGAATATAAAGT
This sequence comes from Staphylococcus xylosus NJ, assembly GCF_000338275.1. Taxonomy (GTDB): domain Bacteria; phylum Bacillota; class Bacilli; order Staphylococcales; family Staphylococcaceae; genus Staphylococcus; species Staphylococcus xylosus_B. Next base: position 28,851 of record NZ_ANMR01000043.1, on the reverse strand, counting down.
TGAAGATTCAGATGGCGCAACTAATAAATCTATTCGTTATATAGAAGTAAAATAATTTATAAATTTAATACATATACCCCTAAATGATAATGTTTATCACTATTTTATGAGTAATTTTGGTTTATTGTCTTAAATATGACACTTTTCACAAAATGTACACATAATTTTAACAAATCTTTGAAAGCCCACCAGACGTTGAGTTTGTTGGGTTTCTTTTAATTTTACAATATTTTTTTTTGTACAAACACTTGTAAATATTGCGTAATATCTTAAAATTGATGGTAAGCCCTACATTTGTAGTATTAGGAGGTCAAAAAAGTGTCAAAATTTAAGTCTTTGCTTCTACTCTTTGGCTCGCTAATTTTGCTTAGTGGTTGTTCTAACGTAGAAGTTTTAAACCCAAAAGGGCCGATGGCAAGCGATACGAAGTTTTTGATTATGTATTCAATCATCTTCATGCTTGTTATTATTGCCGCTGTTGTTATTTTATTCACGGTTTTCCTATATAAATATAGAATAGGAAATACTAAAGAGTCAGGAAAGATGCACCACAATTCTTTAATGGAAACAATTTGGTTTATTATTCCTGTAATTATTGTAATTGCTTTAGCCATCCCAACGGTTAATTCACTTTACAATTATGAGGAAAAACCACAGAAAGAAGACGATCCACTTGTTGTTTATGCGACAAGCGCTGGTTATAAGTGGTTCTTCAGTTATCCTGAACAAAAAATCGAAACAGTTAATCATTTAACTATTCCGAAAGATCGCCCTGTTGTCTTCAAACTCCAATCAATGGATATGATGACAAGTTTCTGGATTCCACAATTAGGTGGCCAAAAATATGCGATGACAGGTATGACAATGGACTGGACATTAACAGCTAGTGAAGAAGGTACGTTCAGAGGACGTAACTCAAACTTCAATGGTGAAGGCTTCGAACGTCAAACATTTGATGTTAACTCTGTAAGCCAAAGTAAATTTGAGGATTGGGTAAAAGATGCGCAAAGCAAAAAAGTATTGGACCAAGATACGTTTGATAAGCAACTTTTACCGACTACTGAAAATAAAAACTTAACTTTCAGTGGTACGCATTTAGCATTTGTTGATCCTGCAGCTGATCCTGAGTATATTTTCTATGCTTATGATCGTTTCAATTATGTGCAGAAAGATCCAAATTTTAATACACCAGAAGAAATAAAAGAAGATGTATTAGATAAACCAGATAAACCTGCACGTAAACCACAAATCACAAATGCAAACTATGAACGTCATGGAATGAAAGCGACGATTCTAGGCAATAATGAACCATATGATAGTGAATTCAAAGATGAAGAATCACATAATATGGATGAAATGGAAAAAATCTCTGAAGGTGTTAAAGATGAAAAAGCATCTAAAATAGAGAAAAAAGACCATGAAAATGGAGGTGGACATTAATGAATTTTCCATGGGATCAATTACTCGTTCAAGGTAACTGGATGATAACGATGGCACAAATTGGTGCACCGTTTGCAGTTATAGCTGTGATCGCAGTAATTAGTTATTTTAAATTATGGAAATATCTATACAGAGAATGGTTCACATCTATTGACCATAAAAAAATTGGTGCAATGTACTTAATCTGTGCGGTATTAATGTTCGTACGTGGCGGTATTGATGCGTTAATGATGCGTACACAATTAGCAATTCCAGATAACACATTTTTAGAAGGAAACCATTACAATGAGGTCTTTAGTACTCACGGTGTAATAATGATCATCTTTATGGCAATGCCTTTCATCTTTGGTTTATGGAATGTCGTAGTACCATTACAAATTGGCGCGCGCGATGTTGCATTCCCTGTATTAAACAACGTAAGTTTCTGGTTATTCTTCTCAGGTATGATTTTATTCAACCTTTCATTTATAATCGGAGGTTCACCTGCAGCTGGTTGGACTAACTATGCACCGCTTGCAGGCGAATTCAGCCCAGGACCTGGGGTTAACTATTACTTAATAGCAATACAAATTTCTGGTATCGGTACATTAATGACCGGTATTAACTTCTTTGTTACTATACTTAGATGTAAAACACCAACTATGAAATTCATGGAAATGCCAATGTTCACGGTTACTACTTTCATTACGTCATTAATCGTTATCCTGGCTTTCCCTGTTTTAACAGTTGCATTAGCACTATTTACGACTGATAGAATATTCGACACTGCATTCTTCTCTGTCGCAAATGGTGGTATGCCAATGCTATGGGCTAACTTCTTCTGGGTATGGGGGCACCCTGAAGTGTATATCGTTATCTTGCCAGCATTTGGTATTTACTCTGAAATTATTCCGACATTTGCACGTAAACGTCTATTCGGTCATCAAAGCATGGTCTGGGCAACTGCAGGTATCGCATTCTTAAGTTTCTTAGTTTGGGTTCACCATTTCTTCACAATGGGTAATGGTGCATTAATCAACTCATTCTTCTCAATTTCAACCATGCTGATTGGTATACCAACTGGTGTTAAAATCTTTAACTGGTTGTTTACACTTTATCAAGGCCGTATCACCTTTGAATCACCAATGCTATTCGCATTAGGTTTCATACCTAACTTCTTAATAGGTGGTGTGACTGGTGTAATGCTCTCTATGGCAGCAGCAGATTATCAATACCATAATACGTACTTCTTAGTAGCGCATTTCCACTACACATTAGTGGCTGGTGTTGTATTCGCTTGTCTAGGTGCTTTGATTTTCTGGTGGCCTAAGATGACTGGATTTAAGTTAAACGAAACATTAAACAAATGGTGTTTCTGGTTATTTATAATCGGATTTAACATTTGTTTCATACCACAATTCATTCTTGGTTTAGATGGTATGCCTCGTCGTTTATACACTTATATGCCAGAAGATGGTTGGTGGTTACTAAACGTAATTTCAACTGTCGGTGCCCTAATGATGGCATTAGGCTTTATGTTCTTAGTTGCAAGTATCGTTTACAGCTTCTTCAAAGCACCACGTGAAGCTACTGGCGATAACTGGGATGGTTTAGGTCGTACTTTAGAATGGGCAACTGCAAGCGCAATGCCACCTAAATACAACTTTGCTATCACTCCAGATTGGAATGACTATGACACATTTGTAGATATGAAAGAACATGGTCGTCATTATTTAGATAACCATAATTATACTGATATCCACATGCCAAATAACACACCTGTTGGTTTCTGGATGGGAATTTTCTTCACTATTGGTGGATTCTTCCTTATCTTCGAAACAATTATTCCAGCAGTAATTTGTTTATTAGGTATCTTCGGTACTATGATTTATCGTAGTTTCCAAATAGACCATGGTTACCATATACCAGCGTCTGAAGTAGCAGAAACTGAAAAACGTTTACGTGATGCACGTATTAAAGAAAGGGAGGCTGTAAGTCATGAGTCATGATGCAAACACAATTGATCAACGTTCGCATGAAGGTAATTTAAATAGACTTGGCTTTTGGATTTTCCTTACAGCAGAATTCTCATTGTTCGGTACGTTGTTTGCGGCATTATTAACACTTCAACACGGCGGCGATTATGCCGGCAAAATGACTACTGAATTATTTGAATTACCACTTGTATTAATAATGACATTTGCATTATTAATTAGTTCTTACACTTGTGGTATAGCAATTTACTATATGAGAAAAGAAAAAGAAAAGTTAATGATGATCTGGATGATTATCACAGTTCTTCTAGGTGCTGTATTCGTAGGCTTTGAAATTTATGAGTTCGCGCATTACGTACACGAAGGTGTTAATCTAACTATTGGTTCTTACTGGTCTAGCTTCTTTATTCTATTAGGAACACATGGTGCCCACGTATCATTAGGTATTGTTTGGATTATTTGTTTATTAATTCAAGTTGCAATGCGAGGATTAAATAAAGACAATGCTCCTAAATTATTTATAGTAAGTTTATATTGGCACTTTTTAGATGTTGTATGGATTTTCATCTTTACTGCCGTATATATGATAGGGATGGTGTTTAGCGGATGAATACAATTGTAAAACATACTGTAGGTTTCATTGCCTCAATCGTTCTAACAATCTTAGCAGTATTCGTAACCTTATACACATCTATGGCACTTAATGCTAAGATTACCATCATCTTTGGTTTCGCTTTTATACAAGCTGCAGTTCAATTATTAATGTTCATGCACTTAACTGAAGGTAAAGATGGGAATTTACAAGGATTCAAAGTTGTATTTGCGATTATCATTACTTTAATTACTGTTATTGGTACTTATTGGGTAATGCAAGGTGGACACTCAAGCCACTTATAATCCTAAAAAAGACTTCTCTTCGGAGGAGTCTTTTTTTATTATTTTTAAAATCTCATTCCCGCTCTCCCCTTTTGTTATTTCTACTATGTTTAATACATTTTTTAAGCATTTAAACTACAAAAATTGTAAAATAAATATATACCCTATTTTATTAAAGGAGGTTAATTAATTAATGAAACAACCTATAATTATAGACACTGATCCCGGTATTGATGATGCTGCGGCAATCAGTATTGCTTTAAATCATCCTGCGTTTGATTTAAAAATGATTACTACTGTCAATGGAAACGTAGGAATTGAAAAAACAACGGCAAACGCATTGAAACTTAAACAATTTTTCAAAAGTAATGTCCCTATACATAGAGGCGCTTCACAGCCCTTACTTTCAAACATCGTAGATGCAAGTTCAGTCCATGGAGAATCAGGCATGAACGGATATGATTTTCCTGAACCTAACTATAATGATTTAGCTTCAGTGCATGCTGTAGAATCTATGTATAAAGAATTAAAAGCGAATAAAGATCCCGTAACACTCATTCCCATTGGTCCACTAACGAACATCGCTTTATTAATATCTACTTATCCTGAAGCTAAAGATTATATTAAAGAAATTGTCTTCATGGGTGGTACCACTGGTCGTGGTAACATAACACCATCTGCAGAATTTAATATTTATTGTGATCCAGAAGCTGCTCAAATCGTATTCAATTCAGGTTTACCCCTGACTATGGTTGGTCTTGATGTTGCAAGAAGTTCTACATTGAGTCATCGTACAGTAAACGAACTTCAGGCATTAAACCAAACTGGAGATATGCTACATCACCTTTTTAAACATTATAAAGGTGATGATTTTGAAAAAGGTATTAATGTTTATGATGTATATACTGTGCTTTATCTGCTTCATCCTGAAAAGTTTGATGTACAAGAAGCAGATGTTCAAGTTGAGACTAATGGTACATTGACAAAAGGTGAAACAGTTACAGATTTTAAATCTAATTTCCCTAATTGTAGTGTAGTTATGTCTATTGAACCTAAGGTATTTAAAGATATTTTTATAGATGCACTCAAGTATTGTAAATAACTAATAGTTTATTAATGCATAAAAAGACACTCCTTTTATGCTATTTGATCTGTAAGTTTTAAACTTTGATTAAATAGTAAAGGAGTGCTTTTTTATATACGTTTTACTTTAATATTTTTGACCGACAATATTATATGGCCCGCCTTGTTTTAAGATATCATAATAAATATGTTTGATTTTCTTTTCGTTATTAGTCTTACTATTTTCATAATTAGTACCTAATACTACTACATATTTGTTGTTAAAATAAGCTGTAAATACTTGGCCAAAAAAACCACCATTAATTCTATTTTTATCTGGAAGCGAATAAAAACCATATCTATAAGGTTCAGGATACTGCGTGGTTAAACTCTCATGTAAAAGTGGTTGAGTTATTTTACCATCAAAAATTTCGTTATTTTGTAAGCTTAAAATTAATTGCCCCATATCGTATGGCGCCATATAGAGATTACCCGCACCATAATACTGATCTAATATATTTGGTGTTTGTTTCACTGGATTACTAGATGTTTTATCTTTTTTATAACCAATTGCCATATTCTTTTGATAATCTATATCATCGAAGAATGCTGTAAAATTCAAATTATATGGATTTGCAAGTCTATCTTCAAAGTTCTTTACATAGGATTTACTAGTTACCTCTTCAATCACACGTGATAATACTAAGTAATTCGCATCATTATATCTATTTTTATTATAATATTTAGATTCTATTCCTTTTTCCTGTATAGCATGTACAGCTTCATCTAAATTTTTATATTGAGGGGAAGCTTTATATTTATATAAACCGCTTTTATGCTGCATCAATTGATTTAATGTGATAGTTTGAGTTGTTTTAAACCAAGGTAAGTATTTTGTGACTGGCTCATTCATATTTATTTTCTTTTCATTTACCAGTTGCTTTAACATTAATCCGGTGGTGAATTTTTGAGAAGAACCAATTAAATATAATGTATCCGCCCTATTCTTTTTATCTTCTTTAAAATTTTTCATGCCATAGCCTTTATTTAGTTTCAATTGACCATTTTCAAATACAGCAGCTGTACCATTAAATTTGATTTGCTCTAAGTACCTATTAACTTCTACTATATCAGGGTTATTTTCATCAACAACGGTATTTAATTTACCTGTTTTTTTATGACCTTTTGATGCCTCTTCATAAGTTTTAGTAGCGTTAAATTCTTCGTTATAACGTTGATAATGGTTATATATAATCAAAAATGTTATTGCTACAAGAAGTATAGTTAAAATAAACGTTAATCGTTTTAGTTTTTTCGTAGTCATCTTTTTGCCTCTATTTTACTCAATGTATATGATTAATATAGTCTTGTTCAAATTGATCTGTTATCGCATCAATATTATCTACATTAAGCGAGAAATAAAGTTTGATTTTTGGTTCTGTTCCCGACGGTCTCAGAGCAATAAAACCATAATCAAATATGAATCTAATTAAGTTTGTATTAGGTAATGATAATGGTTCAGTTACCCCTTTTTTCAAATTCCTAATTTCACCAATTTGATAATCTTCAATTTGTTTGATATCCATACCACAAATTGAAAAAATATCTTTATTTCTAAACTGACTCATTATTTTAGAAATTTTTTCATTACCTTTTGAGCCTTCAAAGCTCGGTGCGATTGTTCTATCTTTAAATTCACCAATATTTTGATATATATCGTGAATTGTATCTTTAAATGTTAAACCATTTTTATTTAATAAATTTTTATATTTAATTAATAGTGGTACCATTTGAATTGCATCTTTATCTCTGGATATTGGTTTGGCTAAGTATCCATGACTTTCTTCAAATGCTAACAGCAATTGCTTATTACTCGTATTGTGATTTTGTTCGATTAAGTCAGAAATAAATTTGAAACCAGTTAATACATTCGCCACTTCAACGTCTAATGATTTAGCTAACTTCTCTGCTAACTCACTCGTAACGATTGACTTTACAATATATTGTGGTTTATTAGATTCTACTAAATCTTGAAACCTTAATTTCATAAATAGTAAACCTATCTCATTACCATTAAAATATCTATAGTCGTTATCTCCATAACGTTCAATAAAGCCTAACCTATCTGCATCTGGGTCTGTAGCAATGATTAACTGTGCATTTGTTTCATCTGCCAATTTTTTTCCTAGTGAAAATGCCTCTTCGTCCTCTGGGTTAGCAATTGCAATTGTCGGGAAATGACCATCTGGTTTTGATTGATTTTCTTCTATTACATAATTATGATAATCCAACTCTGATAATATATCTGACATTAATGGTAAGCTCGTACCATGTAAACTCGTTAGTACAACTTTGGCATCCTTTTCTTCAATAGTACCTACTAATGATTTAACTTCAGCTTTGTATTTTTCTGTCACTTCATTAGCCATGAATTGAATTTTCTCTTCATTTAATAATGTCTCAAAATCGCCTTTTTCAATTAATAATGGCGATTCAATTGAATTTATATAAGAACTTAACGCTTCTGATGCTTCTGGTAGTAATTGACCACCATGATTATTATAAATTTTTATACCGTTATAGTTTTTAGGATTATGACTAGCAGTTATCATGACGCCAGCATTTACATTTAATTCTCTTACCGCAAAAGATAACTCTGGTGTAGATTTATAATTTTCTGACACAATCGTATTCACGCCATTTTCAGCTAAAACACTTGCTATTTCTTTAGAAAATTCTTTTGATAATAATCTAGTATCAAAATGGATAACCACTGATGGATCGCTACTAACACTATTTTTTAAATATTGTGCTAATCCTAATGCAACTTTTCGAACAGTAAAGGCATTTAATCTTCCAGGACCTAAGCCAAAAGTACTTCTTATACCTGCAGTACCAAAAGATAAAGTAGTTTCAAAGCCTTCATTTTTTTCTTCTTCTGTTTGTAATTGATAAAATTCTTTAACTAAACTTTCATCAATTTTCTCTAACCAAGCTTGTTTCACGTCGATGTATCCTCCTTATATCTTTCAGAACAAAGATATATTTAATTTTAATTTCATTTTAAAAGTTAATTCACGATAAATCATCCCATACATTTTGCTATTCAAATAAAACCTATTAATTATTCGTTAGAGTTGATATTGTCTACAAGTTTATATTTCCAATGTATATTATATCCTATGTTTTAAAATAAATCATTTTTAATCAAATGACATAAATGTAATATCTATATCTAAACCTTGACAGTTCAAGTACTTAGTATACCGAATATCTTTAAATTTTATTTCAGACTTGTAAATAGCATATTGATAGTTGATATTTTTTAATTATAGTAATAAAATTATAAGTTATAGTACATTTTCTTCTTTACAAATATTTAACAAAGTTAAAAAGTCTAACAACTTCAACAAAATGATAGTTACATGTACCAAATCTTATACATGGGGAGCTCCAAACATGAATAAATTTTTAAAATATTTTTTAATATTTCTATCTTTACTTCTTGTAGTTGTTCCAGTGATATTTGCTGTTATACTATTAAAATCTTCTCAAGGTGCTTTTGAAAATTCATACAATGATCAAGATTCAGCGAGGCAATCTAACATACGTGAATCAAAAGTCGACCCTTCAAAAGATCCTATCTCTATCTTATTCTTAGGTATTGATGATAATAGTGGTCGTGAAAAAAACGGGCAAAGTACTGAACAATCAAGATCAGATGCAATGATTTTCTCTACACTCAACACCGAGAAAGAACAAATAAGAATGTTAAGTATCCCACGTGATACTATAAGTTTTATCCCTAAAGTGGGTTATTACGATAAAATTGCACATGCACATGCTTATGGAGGACCTAAGTCATCAATGGACTCTGTAGAAGCTACTTTAAACGTGCCGGTTGATTACTATGTAAGAATTAATATGGAAGCTTTTGTCGATGCTGTAAATGAACTAGGTGGCATCGAATACGATGTCCCTTATGACATTAATGAACCAAATACTGATGATTCTGGAAAAATCAAAGTTAAAAAAGGCCACCAAAATTTAAATGGCGATGAAGCATTAGCTGTTGCGAGAACAAGACATCAAGATTCTGATTTAAAACGTGGTCAACGTCAAATGGATTTAATAAAAAAACTATTTGCTAAAGCTCAAAAAGCAGATTCAATTAGTAAGTTAGATGATGTTGTTGAAATTGTTGGTAAAAATGCTAAACACAATTTAAGTTATAAAGAAATCAAAGTACTTGCAACTTCTTATTTAAAAGATGATATTGATATCAAAAGTACACAACTAGAAGGTAAAGACGATTACTTAAATGGTATATATTATTACAATCCTGATATAAAAAATATTCAAGATACATCAAATCTTTTGCGTGATGATCTAGAATTACCTAAAATAAAAGATAAGTTAGAATTTTTAAACCAACGTGTTATTGATTTTTATGGTACACTCATACCACAAACAGAGATAGATAGTTCACTACTAAGAAAATCTCAAAACGATAGTACGAGTAATGATGATAACGATGAAAATCAAGCATCAGATAATAAATCTACGGATTCAGATAATCAAATAAATAACAACAATGAAAATAGCCAACAATCTGACGCTAATCAATATGAAAATCAACGAGACGACCCAAATCAACAAAACAGCAACCAAAATACGCAACAACAGATTGATCCAAATCAGCAACAGCCTGTTGAAAATCAACAACCAAATGCACAAGAAACGCCTACAAATCAATATTAACTTTAGGGAGGAGCTCACTGTATGTCACGTAAAACATATGACAAACTCAACCAAATTAATGGTATGTTTAATGTATTAGAACAACAATTGATTCACAGCAAAGATATGGCACTTTTCAGGAATGAATTTTTTTACGTCAATCATGAACATCGGGAGAATTATGAAGCACTACGAATTTATTATAAAGATAGTGACAATAATCCAATTGTTGATGGTGCGTGTTATATTGTTGCGCTTCCAGAAATTTTTGAAAAAGTTGATGTATTTGAATCAGAACTCCCCTTCACATGGGTTTATGACCAAAACGGCATAACAGAAACAATGAAACAAATTAGTGTGCCAATTCAGTATCTAATTGCAGCTGCATTAGAAGTAACTGATGTAAATTTATTTAAACCCTCTGGTTTTGCCATGGGAATGAATAATTGGAACATTGCACAAATGCGCATTTTTTGGCAATACACTGCAATTATTAGAAAAGAAGCGTTATAAATATACTGCCCTACTATATAATTTATGGTAGGGTATTTTTAATATTAAAAATTGAAATGAGGAATCTTTATGTTCAAAATTGTTACAACTCAAAATATGATAGAAGAAACTCACAGTATACGTAAAAAAGTCTTCGTTGAAGAACAAGGTGTACCTTTAGAGAATGAAATAGATCAATATGAAAATATCGCGACACATGTAATTGGCTATGATCTAAATGCTGTGCCATTTGCTACCGGTAGACTTCGACCTATAGATAATGGCGTAAAAGTAGAAAGAGTGGCTATTTTAGCATCGCATCGTAATAAGGGTTATGGAAAATTACTAATGGAGTTTTTAGAAAATGTAGCCAAAAATAAAGGTGATAAAAAGTTAATGCTTAACGCACAATGTCATGCTCAATCATTTTATGAAGCTCTTGGATATGAAGCTTTCGGAGAACCTTTTATGGAGGAAAACATCAAACACATTGCAATGTCAAAAACAATTTAATATTATTTGTTGTATTTTTACAGTAATATTTCATCTAACTTTTGTAATATTCTCCAGCGTGTATTTTTTCAATATATTGTGAATAAGGCGTTATAACGCTTTAAATCGTATGTTAAATCTTTTCCAAAACTTAATAAGATTAATTTTATATTACAAATCGGTGAAAAATAAGTCACTCTTTCCTTAGTCGTATTATAATGAATTTAAATTTATAAAGTTAAAGGGGCAGTTTAATGGCTAAGAATAAAAACTCTTATAAGGTACCTTCAATTATAGCACTTACATTAGCAGGTACAGCTTTGACAACTCATCACGCACAGGCGGCAGATAAAACACAAGATCAAACGCCTAATAAAAATATTTTAAATGATGATAAAGCACTTAACCAAAGTGAAAAAATTAAGTCTGAAATTAGTAAACCAACAGCAAACATTTCAGGTACACAAGTCTACCAAGACCCTACACAAATTAAACAGTCATCTACTGATCACGACTCAAACTATGATGCTCAAATTGATGAGTTGAACAATCAAATTTCTGATCAAACACCAACTCAAGATACATATAACCAAAATGGTCAAGGTCAAGAAGCGCAACAAAATGATAATCATAATATAGAGACGAATCAAGACGCTGTTCAAAGTAATGTTACTTCTAATGAAACAACTAACAATGATAACGCATCAGATAATACAACCGAACAAGATACTGACGCTGTTCAAAAAGATAGCGCTGGTACTGATAAAGAGGAAGTTACTTCTGAAGACAAGCAAGTTGTAACTAATGACAGTGTAGTTTCTGATGATTCTTCTACTAAAGAGGATACTGACGCTATTCAAAATGATAACGCTAGTACTGATAAAGAGGAAGTTACTTCTGAAGACAAGCAAGATATGACTAATGATAGTGTGAATTCTGATGATTCTTCTACTAAAGAGAATACTGATGCTGTTCAAAAAGATAGCGCTGGTACTGATAAAGATGAAGTTACTTCTGAAGACAAGCAAGTTGTAACTAATCATAGTGTGAATTCTGATGATTCTTCTACTAAAGAGGATACTGACGCTATTCAAAATGATAACGCTAGTACTGATAAAGAGGAAGTTACTTCTGAAGACAAGCAAGTTGTAACTAATCATAGTGTGAATTCTGATGATTCTTCTACTAAAGAGGATACTGACGCTATTCAAAACGACAGCACTGGTACTGATAAAGATAAAGTTACTTCTAAAGACAAGCAAGTTGTAACTAATCATAGTGTGAATTCTGATGATTCTTCTACTAAAGAAGATACTGACGCTATTCAAAACGACAGCACTGGTACTGATAAAGAGGAAGTTACTTCTAAAGACAAGCAAGTTGTAACTAATCATAGTGTGAATTCTGATGATTCTTCTACTAAAGAGGATACTGACGCTGTTCAAAACGACAGCACAAACACTACTAAAGCAGCAAATGCTAATTTATATAACACACAAACGACACCTAAACTTAGAATAGCTAGAAGTGCCAATTCAACAGTCGCAACACGTTCTGCGCTGACAAAAGAAGCAACAACACGTTCAACATTACCAAAATATTCGCCAAAAGTAAGTTCTTCAATTAACAATTACATCCGCAAGAACAACTTTAAAGCACCAAACTATGAACAAGACATAGCTTCATATTTACCAAAATATAATTATCGCTACGGTAAACCTGAAGGTATTGTTATGCATGATACTGCAAATGATAATTCAACAATCACTGGTGAAATCAATTATATGAAGAATAATTATCAAAATGCTTTTGTACATGCTTACGTAGATGGAAATCGAATTATTGAAACAGCAAATACTGACTACTTAGCTTGGGGCGGCGGCGCTGTAGCCAATCAACGTTTCATACATGTTGAATTAGTTCATACTCATGACTATGATTCATTTGCTCGTTCAATAAATAACTATGCTGATTATGCAGCAACAAACTTACAGTATTATGGTTTAGCCCCTGATAGTGCTGAATATGATGGAATTGGTACTGTTTGGACACATAAAGCAGTAAGTAATTACTTAGGTGGTACTGACCATACTGATCCTCATGGATACTTAGCTGCACATAATTATAGTTACGATGAATTATATGACCTTATTTATGAAAAATATTTAATTAAGACAGGTCAAGCAGCTGCTTGGGGTACATCCACTTCAGGTAGTACGAGTGGAAATAGCTCTAATAATACAGGTTCGAGTAATACTGGTGCAACTACCCCAGCTAAAACAGGTAGCTTGAAAGTAACAGCGAACAATGGCGTTGGACGAATTAATACTACTAATGATGGTTTATATACTACAGTATACGACCAAAATGGTAAGAAAACTGATCGCACGAACCAAACACTTAAAATTACAAAATCAGCTACTTTAGGTAATGAAAATTTCTATTTGGTTTCTGATTTTAATAAAGGTACATTAATTGGTTGGGTACACCAAGGCGATGTTAATTATAATACGGCTAAAGCAGCAACTAGCATTAATAAAACTTACCAAATCAAATCTGGCGAAACGATATATACAGTTCCTTGGGGCACAGGTTCTCAAAAAGCAGGTACAGTTTCAGGAAAATCTACACAAACGTTCAAAGCAACAAAACAACAACAGATTGGTAACATTAACTATATTTACGGAACCGTAAATAATCTATCTGGTTGGGTAAGCTTAAGCAAGTTATCTTCAACAAGTAATACAGCTACATCCCCTACTACAAATTCAGGGAAATTAACTGTAGATATACTTACAAACCAACAAGGTACTGTTGCTAAAAACAATCACGGTGTATATACAACTGTATATGATAAACAAGGTGTTCAAAAGCCATATGTTAATGGACAAACATATAAACTAAGTAAAAAAGCAACACTAGGTAATAATTCATTTTACTTAATTACTGATAACAAAACTAATACTATTATAGGTTGGATGCAAACTGGTGATATTACAGTTAAAGAAGTAACAAAAAAAGCAAACACTAACCAAACACAAAGTGTAAGTAAAATTGGTCAGTTAAACACCAAAAATTCTGGCATTAAAGCAACCGTTTATGATCAACAAGGTAAAGACGCAACAAAACTAGCTGGAAAAACTTATAATGTTACAAAACAACGTACTGAAGGAAATAACACTTATGTATTAATACAAAATGTTAATCAAAATACGCCAATTGGTTGGATTAATACAAAAGATATTAATACTCGTAATTTAAGCCAAACAAGTGCTAAAAATGGCCAATATACTGTTAAAGCAACTAATAATGGTCTTTACGCAGTGCCATGGGGTACGAAATCACAACAACTGGATACACTTAATAATCTTAAAAACAATCACTTTAATGCATCTAAATCTGTCTACGTCGATAAAGACGAATACGTTTATGGTATTGTAAACAACAAAACTGGTTGGATAGCTGCGAATGATTTAAATAAGGTACAACCATCTAATAATGCTAATGTTACTAATTCACAAAGTGTTACTAAATCAGCGGTAACTCCGTATAAATATGATTATGTGGTCTTCAATAAAAATGGTAACTATTATTTAGATCCAACATCTACAACTCCAGCAGGTTCACTTAAAGATTTCTATGAAACTATTTTCACAGTTTATGAAACTCAAGTGATTAATGGTACCACTTGGTACCATGGTAAATTATCTAATGGTAAAATCGTTTGGATTAAAGAGGCTGATTTACGTAAAGAATTAGTAAAATACTATGATTCAGGCATTACTTTAGATCAAGCTGTCGCTATCCAAAAAGGGTTAACTGCTAAACCACAAATTCAACACACACCTGGAAAATGGGAAGATGCTACAGCGAGTGAAATCAAAAACGCTATGGATTCAAGTAAGTTAATAAAAAATGAGACTCAAAAATATCAATTTTTACGTTTAGATAAAACACAAAATATTGGTGCAGCTGATTTAGATAAATTACTTGTTGGTAAAGGGATTTTAGAAGGTCAAGGCGCAGCATTTAGTGAAGCTGCTCAGACTTACGATATCAACGAAGTATATTTAATATCTCATGCACTACTTGAAACTGGTAATGGTACATCTAAACTTGCAAATGGCGGCGATGTTGTAGACAATAAAGTTGTTACCGATGGTCCAAATAAATATTATAATATGTTTGGTATCGGCGCAGTTGATAGTGACGCTGTAAAACAAGGATTTATAACAGCTAAAAATAATGGCTGGAATACAGTTAAAAAAGCTATAGTTGGCGGCGCTAAATTTATATCTGAATCATATATTGATAAAGGTCAAAATACACTTTATAAAATGCGTTGGAACCCTGAAAATCCAGGTGTTCACCAATACGCAACAGACGTAGCATGGGCCTCTCATAATGCTACTCGTATTAAAGGTTTCTATGATTCTATGGATAAACTAGGTAAATATTTCGACGTAGATACGTATAAATAATATTACTTTAAAACATTAAATCAATTAAAAGAAGCGTACTAATGACAATACTTATCGCAAGTTATTGTCATTATGTACGCTTCTTTTTTAATTAATTAACTAGTGCATATATACTTGGTGTACATTTAACTTATATAGTAATTTGTTTAAATTTTCTATGTCTTTAGATGTAAGATTTTGGCAACGTGCTTCAATCAAAGCTACTCTAACCTCATTAATTTGTCGTACCAATTCTTTCGCCTTTTCTGTAACCATCAAATCTTTACATCTCATGTCTTTATTGGATTGCTTGCTCGTTATATACCCCATCTGACATAACTTTTTTATCCAACGCGAAACAATCGATTGTTCTTTATTAATTTTCATAGTCAAATCATACTGAGATAACACTTCATAGTTATATAATATTCTTAACATTTCTAATTGCTCAGGAGTCAAATCAGTTCTCTGACCAAATCTTCTACTTACCAAATTCAAATCATTACCTGTAAGTGTAATTAACTGTTCTAGTTGTTTGTACATGTTGCTCATCTCCACTATCATTAATTTAGCTTAGTTAAAATCATAAGTTTTTACACTATTTTATTTCTTAACATTATAATAGCATCCCTCATAATATACAATAATAAAAGACAAATTGTACTATTTTGTTGCATTTCTCATGGGTTTTATAATAGATTAGAACTAGTATATATAAAATTTATCGTACTACTTAAAGGAGAAACCGAATGTCACAATTGAAAGAAAGAGATTACTTTTTCGATAATGCAAGAGCTGCACTGATTTTTCTTGTAGTCTTTGGTCATCTATTACAGCCATATACAGAAGCCAGCTCTTATTTATCTTCATTGTATTTAACAATATACAGCTTTCATATGCCAGGATTTTTGTTTATTTCAGGTTATTTTGCAAAAAAAGCTGGTGAAGTTGGTTATTTAGAAAAAGTATCAAAAAAATTATTAGTTCCATATGTTATATTCTTTGGCTTTTTCTCTTTTTACTATTACTTAACTGGTAAAGAAGATAGTGTTCAGTTCGATCCTTTTGATCCAGTATTTGCATTATGGTTTTTACTTACATTATTCTTTTTCCACGTAATATTAGTAATAGTTAAGGATTATAAACCATATTATGTATTACCTATAGCAGTGATCATTTCACTATTCGCTGGGTATTCTGAGAATATAGATAATTACTTAAGCTTTTCTAGGACGATTATGTTCTTCCCAATATTCTATATAGGCTATTTATTTACAAATAAACATACACAGCTTTTAAGAAATAAAAAGTTTCTACCAATAGTTATCATCACTTTACTAGCCTTTTATGTTCTATACACCTATCACCCAATTAACTCCAATTGGTTGCTAGGCGATTCGCCCTATATGTCACTTGAAGGAAAGCTAGATTTCTATAGCCCAATCAAAAGATTGTTATTATATGTTATCGTTTTAATTACGATGTTTGCTTTCTTTAATCTAATACCTGAAAAAGAAAAATTTTATACATATATAGGTCGTAGAACAATGCATGTGTATTTACTACATGGTTTATTTATTGGTATCATCCGTGGCTTTGAAATATATCCATTTAAAGATCATATCAGTATCTTAACCTATCTTTATTTAGTTATTGTTACGTCTATAATTGTATATATACTGTCAACACGGTTTGTATCTAAATGGACAAACCCAATTATAAATTTACAATCTCCTTTTAAATTCAAAGGATAAATAAGTATTAAACCGAATTGTATTGATTTTAAATATGTTATGATAAATGTTGAAGTACTTCCAAACAATCTATACATATTTAAATACAATTCGGTATTTTTAATTTTGAGGTGAAAAATATAATGAAACTTTCATTAAATAACAATTCAAAACATTTATCAGCACCTAGCATCCGTCAATTTTCAAATCGTATTAAAGGGATTGAAGATTGTATTAACTTAACTATAGGCCAACCAGACTTTCCTATGCCTAAAGAGGTGAAAGCTGCGTACATAAATGCGATTAATGAAGATCAAACGAGTTATTCACATAACAAAGGATTAATTGAAACAAGAAATGCAGTGAGTCAATATTTTGAACAACGCTATGGCTTTACATATAGGTCGGAAGAAATCATTATCACTAATGGTGCTAGCGAAGCCTTAGATACTGCTTTAAGAAGTATAATCGATGAAGGAGATGAAATATTAGTTCCTGGACCAGTATATGCTGGCTACATTCCACTTATCAAAACACTTGGAGGTATTCCAGTTTACATTGATACGACGGTATCTGACTACAAAGTAACACCTGAAGCACTGGAAAAACATATAACCCAAAATACTAAAGCAGTACTACTAAACTACCCTACTAATCCAACCGGCGTGATATTGTCTTATAGTGAAGTACAAGCCATTGCTAACAAATTGAAAGATAAAGAGATTTTTATCATTAGTGATGAAATCTATGCTGAAAATACTTTTACTGGTAAACATACTTCTTTTGCAGAATTTGAAGTAATTCGCGATCAATTATTACTTGTTGGCGGGTTAAGCAAATCACATTCTGCTACTGGCATACGTATTGGATTTTTGATTGGTCCAGAGTATCTAATTGAAAAATTAACTTTTATGCATGCTTATAATTGTATTTGTGCCAACGTTCCTGCTCAAATTGCATGTATTGCAGCTTTAAATGAGGGTTTAGAAGCGCCGCAATACATGAATGAAGCATATATCGAACGACGTGACTTTTTAATTAGTAAATTAGAATCAATGGGGTTTGAACTAGATGCTAAACCCGAGGGTGCATTTTATGTTTTTCCTAGCATTAAGAATTTTACAGAAGATGACTTTGACTTTTGTGTAGATATTTTAGAAAATGCACATGTTGCCATTGTTCCTGGTTCTGCATTTACCGATATTGGCAAAGGCCACGTACGTATTTCTTATGCATATGAACTTGATGCATTAAAAGAAGCTATGAGAAGATTAGAACAATATCTTGCTCAAAATTTTAATTCATAATAAAAGCCACCAACTAAATGTAAGGTTGAATTATGCCGCTTTGACTTTCCTATTGATAGTTATAAGCATATGGTGTAGATTAACTTCAACATTGATGTTGGTGTTTTAATTTTTAATCGATATGATTATTAGCTTACTTTGTTGTACTTATTAAATATAATTTTCATTTTAATCTTTTCTATTGTCATTTGTAGAATAAATATTTTTTTCAGCAAACGTTTTTAATATCTGATAATAAGCTAATGAATCTTCCTTTTCCATGTCAAATTGTTGAATCACTTCTTCTGAAATTTTAGAAAATTCTTCCTTTAATTTTATCCCCTTTGTAGTTAACATTACTTTCACTCTTCTTTCATCATCCTCTGTTCTAAGACGACGAATCAATTCTTTTTTCTCTAGCCTTTTAATGATTGGACTGATTGTTCCTGAATCTAAGTACAATTCATTACATAACGTTTTTATGTATATTGGAGTTTCATTTTCTATATACAATAAAACAATATAGTTAGGAAAACTTATATCATACCGTTTCAAATACTTATTAAACCTGTTTACAACTTCTTTACTTGTAATATAAAACAAATAACACATTTCTTTTCTCATTTGATCATATATATCTATTGTCATGTTTTCTCCTCACCCCTTCTCAATTATAATATTAATCTACGTTTTAATTTTAGTCAAATACAATAATTAAGTTCAAAAAAGTTTTTACACTAAAAGTTTCTCGCTATATATTAGAGGGAAATTAGATTTATATTACTTTATCTATAATTATTTTTATGTATTACCATGTTATGTTGATAATCTTAAGCGTAAATTTTCGATAAAATATCATTTTACACTTTCATCATTGTTCATATAAAAAAACTAGATGAGACACAGCCCATCTAGTTAATCGATAAATGCTTATTTATTTTTAGTATTGATTTCCATTCAAATTCTATGGGAATTTAGGGAATTGATCAAAGTCTGGATCGCGTTTTTCTTTAAATGCATCTCTGCCTTCTTTTGCTTCATCTGTTGTATAGTAAAGTAAAGTAGCGTCACCAGCCATTTGTTGAAGTCCAGCTAAACCATCAGTGTCTGCATTCATAGCTGCTTTCAAGAATCTTAAAGCCGTTGGTGAATGTTGTTTCATTTCTTGACACCATTGAACTGTTTCATCTTCAACTTGGTCTAATGGAACAACTGTATTTACTAAGCCCATGTCTAAAGCTTGTTGAGCGTCATATTGACGGCATAAGTACCATATCTCGCGAGCTTTTTTGTGTCCTACGATACGAGCTAAATAACCTGAACCGTACCCAGCATCAAATGATCCAACTTTAGGGCCAGTTTGTCCAAAGATGGCATTGTCTGCTGCGATTGTTAAGTCACAAACGACGCTAAGGACGTGCCCACCACCGATTGAATAACCTCTCACCATTGCAACGACAGGTTTCGGAATAACACGGATAAGTCTTTGTAAATCTAATACATTTAAACGAGGAATTTGATCATCACCTACGTAACCACCGTGGCCACGTACTTTTTGATCTCCTCCTGAACAAAATGCTTTATCTCCTTCACCAGTTAAGATAATAACAGAAATACGTTGGTCATCACGTGCTCTTGTGAATGCGTCTATCATTTCCTGTACTGTATTTGGTGTAAATGCGTTACGAACCTCAGGACGATTAATCGTCACTTTTGCAATACCATCATATATTTCATATTTAATTTCTTTATACTCTTTAATTGTTTCCCACTGTCTAGTCATTTTGCTCCTCCTTATGAATAAAACCTAATACTATTCTATCAAATTCTGCAAATTCTTCCACATGTACTGTATGACCACTTCGTTCTACTTCATTTAACTCCGTATTGTGAATCATAGTTTCCATTTTTTTAGCAATCTTAGAAAATTTACCATCTAGAACACCTACTATTATACAAGTTGGCACTTTAATTTGCTTTAACTTCGGCCATAAATTTGGCATTTGTCCAGTACCGTAATCACGCAATGCTTTTGCTAAACGCAATGAATTTTGACGTAATCGCATATCACGTATTTCTTTTTTAATGGATTTATCTAATTCATACTGTGTATAGAAAAGCGGTAACTTTTCCCAATCATTAACAAAAATTTCTAAACCTGCAATTTCTAGCACTTTCGCTCTAGCCTGATCAACCAATTGCCTTTCATTACGGTCTTCTAGATCTTCTATCCCTGGAGATGTACTTTCTAAAATCAATCCTGCTAAGGTAATTTCTCCTTCAATTCCATAGTATAATGCAATTCTACCACCCATTGAATAACCGTGTAAAAATAAATGATAACTTTGGAATAACTTTAATACTTCATCTAACTGGTTTGTAATAAATGGAAAATCCCAAGTATGATTTATATCTGAGTCATCCTGGCCATGACCAGGTAAATCTACAGTTAGAATATTCAATTTTTCTTGTAAGACACAAACATGTTCACTAAAAGCCTGTTGATCACTTATAAATCCATGTAACATAACCAATAATTCATCTGTATCGCATTTCGCTTGAAAAAATTTATAGTTTAACATTAACAATATCACTCAACTTTTTATAGAGTTTTAGATGCTGTTGCTTGTTTTCTTCACGTTGCGTGATTATTTCGTAAATATGAGCACCAAATTTAGATAAATCAGCATATTTAAACGCTTCAATTGATTCATATCTATCAAATGCAAAATCATAAAGCAAAGCTGTATGTTCAAAATTAAGCCCTGTTGGTGTACCAAACAAACGCTCAAAATAATCTTCTGCCGATTCTTTTTGAGGTAAATATGAAAAAATGCCCCCACCATCATTATTGAGTAGAATAATATTTAAATTAATATCATTTAATTTAGACATTAATAAACCATTCATATCATGATAAAACGCTAAATCGCCTATTAATAGTGTTACTTTCTTATGAACTGCCATACCTAATGCTGTAGAAATTACCCCATCGATGCCATTTGCACCGCGGTTTGCAAATACTTCTGCATCACAATCTATAAACAAATTATCAACATCACGAATTGGCATACTATTACTAACAAACAAGGCATCTGAAGTTGTTAATTTATCTAAAACGTTCGCGACGTATGCAGCTTCATCTGTTGCTGTTCTTACATAATCTTTAATCTCGACAATCGCGTGTTTTTCTAATGTCTGCCACTTCTCTAACCAACGCTTACGTTCAACAATTGGAGTTTCTGACAATTGTCTAAAGAAATCATTGGCTGACATTTCATAAGAAACATGTGGTGTAATTGGAAATGCATCCGGTCTATCATTATTTTGAATTAAAATTTGAAATGCTGAAGTTTCTTTTAACCATTGATTTAATTTTTTGGAAACAACTGGTTTACCAACCCTAATAATATAATCAATATCTAATTGTAAACCTGCTCTAAACAGTAAGTCATAGCTCGTCACAACATTAGGATGATGTTCACGTCTTAGTTGACTCAATGGATCAGCTAATATTGGCATATCATGTATCGTTGAAAAAGTTAGTACTTGATCAATATCTTGATGTTGCATATCTCCAACAATAATCAAACCTTTACTCTTTTTAATAATCGAACTGATTTCTTTTAAACTAGTTGTTTTTTGATAATGTGGCAATATTTTCATATCTGATGTTAACCATTCAACCTTTTCAATGTTTGGAGTTAATGGCTCTCTAAATGGTAAATTCAAATGAATTGGGCCACGATGTGGTCCATATAAAAATTGACTTGCTTTTTGTAGCTGGAATTTAACAGTATTAGTCATGAATTCTTCCGCTTCATTCGTATCAACTATTGGAAAATCAAATTGATATTGTACATAATTTTGAAACATATTCGTTTGGTTGATTGCTTGAGGCGCACCAATATTTCTAAGTTCATGTGGACGATCACTTGTAAGTACTACTAAAGGTAAATGACTCAAACTACTCTCAGAAACAGCAGGTGCATAGTTTGCAGCGGCGCTACCTGAAGTACACAAAATGGCAACTGGGCGCTCGCTTCCTTTCATTAACCCCATAGCAAAAAACGCAGCACTTCTTTCATCAGGGTGAATCCAAGATTTTAATTTAGGGTGTGCCTCAACTGCAATTGCTAACGGTGTTGAACGTGATCCTGGGCTTATTACTATTTCTCTTATGCCATAAGCATATAATTCTGAAACAAAAGTAAATACTTGTTTCGTTAGTGCATCTGTATGATTATTCATATTCCTCGACTCCTAAAGCTTTCATCATAGGGTTAAATTTAACTGCAGTTTCTTCTACTTCACTATCTGCATCAGAATCACTTACAATTCCACAGCCTGCAAATAATGTGGCTTGGTTTTTCTTAATCAACATCGAACGAATAGCCACGATAAATTCACAGTTATCATACATATCAATATAGCCTACAGGTGCACCATAAAGTCCGCGTGTGCCAAATTCATTTTGTTCAATGTATTCTAATGCTTCAAATTTTGGATAACCACCTAGTGCTGGCGTCGGGTGCAGGTTGTCTAATAAACCTATATAAGATTCATATTTCAATTGACCTTTAATTTTTGTATACAAATGATATAAATGGTCATTAGTTAATATCTGTGGTTCTTGATTATAAGTTACGTCTTCTACATAAGGTGATATATCATTCAATATACTTTCGACAACAAAGCGATGCTCATTTAAGTTCTTTTCATCATTTAAAAAAGCTTGAATATTTTCATTGTCTAATTCAGCTTGGTGTGTTCGTTTTATCGTACCTGCCACTGCTTTTGTAGATAGTATTTCATTGTTTATTTCCATTAATTGTTCTGGTGTTTGGGAAAAGAAAATACTATCTTGTGATTCTAAAATAAATAAATAACTATTATGTTCTCCTTGAGAAGCTTTATTCAAAATATAAGGTATTTTAATCTGTTTATCAAAGATTATTAAACGTTTTCTCGCTAAGACAATTTTTTTACTTTCATCTAATATGTCAATCGTATCTTTGACTAAATCACGCCACTCATCTTTATATATGTCTTCGATGCGCTTAATATTCCCAATTTCAAAGTCAGGATACACAGTTGTTTGCGTTAATTTATCTATAATTGATAAAAACGTACTAATTTCAAATTGATCTGATTTCACTGTATAAGTTATATAGGTATATCCTTGCTCCATTGTTACTAATACTTCAGGCAAGATAAAATGATTAATACCAAATTCACGCCATTCATCACCAGATTTATGTGTTGAGAACTGGAAACCTCCACATATTTTCAAATGATGTTTGTCAGAATTAGGATGAATTAATTCAATGTCATTTTTATATTTTTCCCATTCACGGAAAATAGATTGTTTATTTTCAAAATCATTTTTAAATCTTGTAATAGCATGATAGCCAAAGAATGAAGTTTCGTTGTCATTTTTCTTAAAATAAAAACGGTCTCCCGCACAATCTTCCGTTATATGAAATAATAATGTAGGATCTAATTCATAATTCAATTTTGCTTCTACAGAGACCCAAGTATGATTACTTTCGTATACCGCTTCGACAATTTCACTTTCCTTGACGTCAAAAGTCATCTATTTCACTTCTTTCATTTATCAGTTTGTACTCATTATGATATTGTACCACTTTTCACAATGTGTGTATGGTTTCTAGCTTATTTCATTTATACATTTTTACGTTATTTGACCTTTCTATGTTCTTCCATTAAAATATATTTGATAAAAAATATTATAAATCGAAAGAATACGAGGTAAATCATTATGGCATCTCAATATCAACAATATTCTACTGTCAAAAAATACTGGCAGTTAATGCGACCACATACTTTAACTGCTGCAGTGGTGCCTGTACTTGTCGGTACTGCTACTTCAAAAATCTTTATCCTTGGTAGTGAAAACAAACTAAACCTTAGTCTTTTTCTAGCAATGTTAATCGCATGTTTGTTAATTCAAGCAGCAACAAATATGTTTAATGAATATTATGATTTTAAGAAAGGACTCGACGATCACACTTCTGTAGGTATTGGTGGTGCAATCGTTAGAAATGGTATGAGCCCTAAGTTAGTCTTGAACTTAGCTATTGCATTTTATATCATAGCTGCAATATTAGGTATATTTATTGCCATTCAAAGTTCATTTTGGTTATTACCTATTGGTCTTGTATGTATGGCTGTTGGATATTTATATACTGGCGGTCCATTCCCAATTTCATGGACTCCTTTTGGTGAATTATTTTCAGGCATATTCATGGGGATGATCATCATTTTAATTTCTTTTTTCATTCAAACAGGAAATTTACAAAGTTTAGTTGTTTGGATAAGCATCCCAATTGTTATTACTATCGGGTTAATTAATATGGCGAACAATATACGTGACCGCGTTAAAGATAAAGAAAGCGGCCGTAAAACGCTACCTATCTTACTTGGTAAAAATAATTCTATTCGCTTCTTAGCATTAATGTATATTGTCGCTTATGTATTAGTTATATATATCACTTTCTTTCAACCTGGTGGTTCAATCTTTTTCTTACTAGCATTGTTATCATTCCCTATGCCTATTAAAGCAGTGCGTAGGTTCAAGAAAAATGACACACCACAAACGATGATGCCTGCCATGGCAGCAACTGGTAAAACAAATACGTTCTTTGGTTTATTATATGCGCTAGGTATTTATATCAGTGCAATATTAGGTGGGATTTAATCAAATACATTTAATGTTAAAATCACCTATCAATACAAAGTTTATTGTCGGCCTTCATTTAATGAAGGTCGATTTTTTATTTGTTACCATCGATAATTGGTAAAATCATGTGATAATGCATATGTCCATATAAGTCAAATTCACTAGCAATTTGGAAGCCTAGTTTTTTATAAACGTAAAGCGCCCCGTCATTATGAACATCACAATTTAAACTCCACTTTTCATCACTATATGACTCTATAATATGTTTTACTAGCTGTGTTGCTACACCTCGACCACGATATTGAGGAAAGGTCGCAACAGTTTCAATATACCATTCATCATCATTCGCTTCTTTCATCGGCATAGGTGTGCCATATGACCGGATATCATCATCCAAATTCAGATCTAACCACGCCTGTTCAAGTGCAATTTCTTTATCCCCAGGGTATGCGATTAAGCAACCCGCTACCTCACCTTCTATTTCATAGATCCACGTATTACTATAATGTCCTCTATAATGTACCTCAATCATACTTTGCTCCATAATTTTAAGAAGTCGTGACTTATCTATATCATCAACCATTTGTATATCAAGTTCACTCCAAATGATATAACATAGTTCAGCAATTTTAGGTGTATCACTTGGTTTCGCTTTTCTAATCATCAGTAATGCTCCCCTTCTCCATAATTTCTTTAATTCTATTATATATGAATCAACTAAAAAATTCGAAGTAATCACGATACTAAATACTAATTTTTATGGAATCAATAGTTTTTTATTGTTGTAAACTTCGATTTAAGAGATAATTATAATAATCACTTTAATTCGAAAGGATATGGGCACATGAAAGTAAACAAAGTAATTTATGTTATACTCGCATTCATATTAGGTTGGTGCGGAATTCATAAGTTTTACTCTAATCAACTTTTACAAGGTATTATCCATCTCATTTTCTTCTGGACGGGCATTCCATATATTATTGCAATAATAAGTGGAATTATTACTATTTTCTTTCATAAGGCAGATGAAGATGGCTTAATTACTTTTGAAAAATAATGCGCAATGTCGAAAATAATTTATAAATTTCCAAAAACATCTATATTTCATTAAGAAAAGGGTAAAGAAAGTATAATCCAAATTAAAAATTTGAATTGTAACTTAGGAGGTTTAAAATGAAAAACATAATCCAACGCGTATTTAGAGCATTAGCTGTAGGTTATATTGTCAGAGCAATTAGAAATCTAATTAGTAAAAAATAAAAATCATATCACTATAAAATGAGCCACTTAATAAAAAGTATGATATAGAAATT
The DNA here is from genome assembly GCF_000338275.1 of Staphylococcus xylosus NJ. Classification (GTDB taxonomy): domain Bacteria; phylum Bacillota; class Bacilli; order Staphylococcales; family Staphylococcaceae; genus Staphylococcus; species Staphylococcus xylosus_B. Next base: position 2,281 of record NZ_ANMR01000043.1, on the reverse strand, counting down.
ATCAAAAAAAGAATTATAGTGCATTATACTAAATAGAAAATGTGCACAAAAACTGCTAACAAAATCAGAGGCTTGGTAGATAGTCTGAAACCCTTCTAAAGATAGTTTACTTTTACATTTGAAGTAACTACCTTTAGAGGGGCTTAATAATTATATACCTGTTTTAAGACATAACCTAAAATATATTTTCATAGAAAAAACACCTCCGTATGATTCATTTTAAATGAATTCAACGAAAGTGTTTTTATCTTATTCCCATTATTTGAGGCCATCTCACCAGTTTATGGTTTGTTTCTTTTTCGGTAAAATTACAGTAATAATATCACCGCTTAACGGATATATGTAGATGTCTGAAGTCCACTTGCTATAGGTTATCACATTAATTATATTAACCAAATTAGGGAATTTCCTTATTTTCAAATAAAAAACACCCTACTAATAGCAAAATTTAATGTAACAACATCTACTCTTCAAAAAGTCATTTGCTACATTATAATTTTGAGCCAAATACTTCTACTAATAATATAAGCTTTCTATTCAATTACTATATGCTTTAAAACGGCTTTAGTTAAATAGATTTTTATTGTGTTATAAATAACATTGATAAGTTGCTATATAGGACTCCATAAATTTAAATGACCATTTCATACTAACATGATAACTATAACACTTCATCTTAATAATAAAATAATTACTTTCAGTAGTTAAATCATATATCTACTCGATATCATTAATATGGTAACTCTCATATTAGTATATTCCCTTAACTTCTCAACAAATAATAAAATAACTTCATTAAAACAAAAAATTTAGGTTAATTTAACGGGAGTTCATTGTAAATATACAGATATGTAAAATTATGCCATAAAAAAAATAGGGCAAGCACATAAGTGCCTACCCTGAAATGACAAGTACATTAATTAGTAATTCTATTTTTTAAATTTATCAACCAAATCGTTGACTTTGTCTTTAGCACTTTCAGCAACTTCTTTCACTTTGCCAGAAGCTTTATCTTCTTTACCTTCTTGTTCAAGCTTATCATTGCCCAATGCATTACCTACTGTTTCTTTCAAATTTCCTTTAGTTTGTTCTAATTTGTTTTCATCTTTCATTTTAAAACCTCCATTTTAAAATAATATATGAAAGTCTATACGGTAATGTAAAATTAAAACCTTTTAGTATCATAATAATAACTACTCATGAGTCTATTATTATGTCTACAGTAATAATAGGATAGCCTCTTGGGCTACCCACAGATTAGGCTTATTATCCTATTCCTAAAATTTTAGTAAGCAAACCTACACCATGCTCAACTGTACCAACGATAGCAGCGCCCATGTCTTGCCAATTATGGTCAATCGCCGATGATACGATTCCTCTAATTGAGTCGAATAAATCTTTCATATTTGCCACCTCCTTGTATTTATACTTCTATTATATAAAAAATATAAATTTGAAAAGTCTCTTTTTTAAAATAAAAATCATTTTAAAATTCTGATATTTCATTCAAGAATTATTAACTGTTGCTACGCTTAATAATATGTACTATTTCAAAAGTTTTATTTACATTTAGGATCTTTTATCCATCATTTAGGAATTTAAATTTAAGGTTGCAAACTTTATTGTTAAAATTATATTACTAAGTAAACGGGGGTGAAGAATATGTTTATCTTCGAATTACTAAAAAAAGGTATTGAATTCTTCAAAGATGTATTCAATAAATAAGAAATCTAATGTATTTTTGATGACTAGTGAGAAAAATTCACTAGCTATTTTTTATATAAAAATCCGTAATAATCAAATAGCCTAATAAGTGATAATTGTATATTTAAAGAGAAGGAAGATATATCACCCAAAAACATTTTGAAGCTCCAGTAGTCAACGTAATCTCTAATACTTTTTTTTAGTTGTAATTCATCCGTTCTATAGCCATATTAAACTAAAAACAGGGCAAACACATAAGTTTTTCAATACAATATGTTAGTAAAAGATTAGGTCATGCAAATATTGAAATTATTCGGCAAGTATATAGACATTTGCTTGAAGAATTAAAATCTGAAGATGATAAAAAGCTAGATGAGGTTATTAATTTCTAGTTGGACAACCAAACAGACAAAATAAATTTAAAAGTGGCCAATTTGTCCACTTGTTGACCAAAAATATAGGGTTAACTTTTATAGATTTTTGACAAAATGAAAAGGGAGTGGGACAGAAATCAAATTTTCTAACATAGATTTCGTAGTCCCACCCCGGCAATAGTGACTAGCATTGAAAAAAGCTT
>NZ_ANMR01000042.1 GCF_000338275.1 Staphylococcus xylosus NJ | reverse complement strand
GCAACAGGCACGGCTGATGACCAAGGAAACTATACAGTAGAAATACCATCAAACGTAGACTTAAAAGGCGATGAAGAGATCGTTGTCACATCAACAGATAAAGAAGGTAACGTATCAGAGGAAGCAACAACAACAGTTACAGATACAACAGCACCAGAAGCACCAACGGTGAATGACGTAACAAGTGAAGATACAACAATAAGTGGAACAGCAGAACCAGGTTCAACGGTAACAGTAACGTTCCCAGA
>NZ_ANMR01000041.1 GCF_000338275.1 Staphylococcus xylosus NJ | reverse complement strand
GTTCATCATTCAACGGTCTACCGTTGGGTTCAAGAATATGCCCCGATTTTATATCAAATTTGGAAGAAAAAGCATAAAAAAGCTTATTACAAATGGCGTATTGATGAGACGTACATCAAAATAAAAGGAAAATGGAACTATTTATATCGTGTCATTGATGCAGAGGGACATACATTAGATATTTGGTTGCGTAAGCAACGAGATAATCATGCAGCATATGCGTTTATCAAACGT
>NZ_ANMR01000040.1 GCF_000338275.1 Staphylococcus xylosus NJ | reverse complement strand
CATTATCCATTCTTTAAAATTGATTTTGCTAGATTTGCAAGGTATTGTCGTGAAAATAATGCAGTAGTTTTATTTAAAATGCATCCATTTGTGAAGAATAGACTAAATATTCCTAGAGAATATGAGCAATACTTTGTGGATGTTTCTGATTTTAGAGAAGTTAATGATATTTTATTTGTTACGGATATTTTAATTAGTGATTATTCATCACTTGTTTATGAATTTGCGGTATTTAAACGACCAATGATTTTTTATGCATTTGACCTTGAGGATTATATTACATCACGTGATTTTTATGAGCCATATGAAACGTTTGTGCCAGGGAAAATTGTAGAGTCATTTAGTGATTTAATAACAGCACTAGATAA
>NZ_ANMR01000039.1 GCF_000338275.1 Staphylococcus xylosus NJ | reverse complement strand
TAAATGAAGCTGAAAAAGCACACTCTATAACTGATGAAGATGTAATCGTTACACATGATGCGGTTAGACCATTTTTAACGCATCGAATCATCAAAGAAAATATTGAAAGTGTATTAGCACATGGTGCAGTCGATACTGTAATACCTGCAACTGACACTATTATCACTTCAAGCGATGGAGAACAAATACAGTCTATCCCAGTCAGAAGTGAAATGTATCAAGGTCAAACACCACAATCATTTAATGTAAATTTATTGAGGAATAGCTATAATGCGTTATCTGTAGAAGAGAAAGAAATAATGACAGATGCCTGTAAAATTCTTGTAGTAGCTAATAAAAAAGTGAAATTAGTGATGGGAGAATTATATAATATTAAAATCACCACACCTTATGATCTTAAAGTAGCGAACTCTATCATCAAAGGTGGGATGTTGAGTGATTAATCAAGTTTATCAATTGGTTGCGCCAAGACAATTCGAAGTAACATATAATAATGAAAATATTAAAAGTGATAAAGTTGTTGTAAGACCATTATACTTATCAATTTGTGCGGCAGATCAAAGATATTATACTGGTAGCAGAAATGAACAAGTATTAAAGAAAAAATTACCG
>NZ_ANMR01000038.1 GCF_000338275.1 Staphylococcus xylosus NJ | reverse complement strand
CTAGTAGTAAATTTAGATCTAGTGGTTATGATGGTTTTATGCAAGATTATGTTTTTATGGATCATGACCGTGTCGTAGAAATCGACGATAGTATCGAAGATTTAAGTACAATTGCATACTCTGAATTAGTAAGCGTGAGTTGGCATGCGATTCGAAGGTTTGAGCGTAAATCAAATGCAAATAAAAATAGCTTTGGTATTTGGGGCGATGGCAATTTAGGATATATTACTGCAATTTTATTAAATAAACTATACCCCAATGCAGCAATTTATATCTTTGGAAAAACAGATTATAAATTAAGTCATTTTTCTTTCGCAGATGAAATATACCATATACATGAAGTACCTGAAGGGGTTACTTTTGATCATGCATTTGAGTGTGTAGGCGGAAAAGGTAGCCAGTCTGCAGTAAACCAAATCATTGATTTGATTTCACCTGAAGGCACAGTTAGTTTGTTAGGTGTAAGCGAATATCCTGTTGAAGTTAACACAAGATTAGTGTTAGAGAAAGGTTTAACAATGTTTGGAAGCAGTAGAAGTGGTGCGCAAGACTTTAAAGATATTGCGAAATTCTATAAAGATCATCCAGATGTTGTGGAAAAATTAGCGCTACTCAAAGGTAACGAATTTGATGTTAAAACCATTAATGATGCAGTCAATGCATTTGAAACAGATTTATCCACTTCGTGGGGCAAGACTGTCATTAAATGGACGATGTAAACTTTTAAAAATAAGCAATTAGTAATAATATTTTGGAATAATATTATGAACAGGATAGAGAGAGGTTTTTTAAATTGAGTAAATCTAAAATAATAATTGATAATATTTATTGGGAACGTATTCAATTATTTATTTCTGGTCATGTTGAGGATATCGCATTGAACAAGAAACGTTTTGTTCTACGTAATTTAACTGAGACCAAAGAATTGAAAGCAAACGATGTGACAATTAATGGAAATCAATTCGTAGCACGCTTTAATGTGGCTATATTGGATGACGGGAATTATCTACCTTCAGGTGAATACTTAATTGTATATAAAGGTGACTTTGATTATATAGCTAATATTAATTCATCATTGTTAGAACCTAGTCAATATACGTTAGAGGAAGATGAGCTGGAACAGTATCATGAGATAGATACTCAAAATGGTAAGAATAATTTTCTATTAGAACATTTTATGTACACGTTTAAAAAAGGTGGCAACTCTAATAAAACAGAGTATGTTGTGAGGCCGATGATATCCAGTGAAGTTAATGAGTTTGTACTAGATATCTTGTTTAAAGCTCCAATACCTAAGTTAAATCCTCTAAAACAAAAGATTGCAGATTTGAAATTAAAGTATAATCGTTATTCATATAATGTACGTAATTTTGTCTTCCAAATGATATTTAATACGACAAAATTTTTCCATTTGAAAAAGGGAAATACTGTACTATTCACATCTGATTCAAGAGCTGAAATGTCAGGTAACTTTGAATATGTTTATAATGAGATGTTACGCCAAAATTTAGACGACAAATATAAGATACATGCCTTGTTTAAATCTAATATTTCGGCACGTCGTAACTTTATCGACAAATTTAAATTTCCGTATTTATTAGGTAAAGCAGATTATATATTTGTGGATGATTTTCACCCATTACTCTACACAGTAAAATTCAGAAAAAGTCAGGAAATTATTCAAGTATGGCATGCAGTTGGTGCTTTCAAAACTGTTGGTTATAGTCGAGCTGGAAAAAAAGGTGGTCCATTCTTTAATTCTGTAAATCATAGAAACTATACTAAGGCCTTTGTTTCATCAGAAACAGATATACCATTTTATGGTGAAGCCTTTGGTATTAAAGAACAAAATATAATTCCGACTGGTGTGCCTAGAACAGATATCTTATTTGATGAGGCGTATGAGCAACAAGTTACAGCCGAAATGGAGGAGGCACTGCCAATCATTAAAGATAAAAAAGTGATTTTATTTGCGCCTACATTTAGAGGTAATGGACATCATACGGCGCATTATCCATTCTTTAAAATTGATTTTGCTAGATTTGCAAGGTATTGTCGTGAAAATAATGCAGTAGTTTTATTTAAAATGC
>NZ_ANMR01000037.1 GCF_000338275.1 Staphylococcus xylosus NJ | reverse complement strand
AACTATACAGTAGAAATACCATCAAACGTAAAATTAGATGGTGGAGAATCAATCAGAGTTGTAGCAGAAGATAAAGAAGGTAACGTATCAGAGGAAGCAACAACAACAGTAACTGATACAACAGCGCCAGAAGCACCAACGGTGAATGACGTAACAAGTGAAGATACAACAATAAGTGGAACGGCAGAACCAGGCTCAAC
>NZ_ANMR01000036.1 GCF_000338275.1 Staphylococcus xylosus NJ | reverse complement strand
TTAGAGATAACACAAATTAGTATTTTATGAGCTAATCAAACATCATAATTCATTTATGGAGAGTTTGATCCTGGCTCAGGATGAACGCTGGCGGCGTGCCTAATACATGCAAGTCGAGCGAACAGATAAGGAGCTTGCTCCTTTGACGTTAGCGGCGGACGGGTGAGTAACACGTGGGTAACCTACCTATAAGACTGGGATAACTTCGGGAAACCGGAGCTAATACCGGATAACATTTGGAACCGCATGGTTCTAAAGTGAAAGATGGTTTTGCTATCACTTATAGATGGACCCGCGCCGTATTAGCTAGTTGGTAAGGTAACGGCTTACCAAGGCGACGATACGTAGCCGACCTGAGAGGGTGATCGGCCACACTGGAACTGAGACACGGTCCAGACTCCTACGGGAGGCAGCAGTAGGGAATCTTCCGCAATGGGCGAAAGCCTGACGGAGCAACGCCGCGTGAGTGATGAAGGGTTTCGGCTCGTAAAACTCTGTTATTAGGGAAGAACAAATGTGTAAGTAACTGTGCACATCTTGACGGTACCTAATCAGAAAGCCACGGCTAACTACGTGCCAGCAGCCGCGGTAATACGTAGGTGGCAAGCGTTATCCGGAATTATTGGGCGTAAAGCGCGCGTAGGCGGTTTCTTAAGTCTGATGTGAAAGCCCACGGCTCAACCGTGGAGGGTCATTGGAAACTGGGAAACTTGAGTGCAGAAGAGGAAAGTGGAATTCCATGTGTAGCGGTGAAATGCGCAGAGATATGGAGGAACACCAGTGGCGAAGGCGACTTTCTGGTCTGTAACTGACGCTGATGTGCGAAAGCGTGGGGATCAAACAGGATTAGATACCCTGGTAGTCCACGCCGTAAACGATGAGTGCTAAGTGTTAGGGGGTTTCCGCCCCTTAGTGCTGCAGCTAACGCATTAAGCACTCCGCCTGGGGAGTACGACCGCAAGGTTGAAACTCAAAGGAATTGACGGGGACCCGCACAAGCGGTGGAGCATGTGGTTTAATTCGAAGCAACGCGAAGAACCTTACCAAATCTTGACATCCTTTGAAAACTCTAGAGATAGAGCCTTCCCCTTCGGGGGACAAAGTGACAGGTGGTGCATGGTTGTCGTCAGCTCGTGTCGTGAGATGTTGGGTTAAGTCCCGCAACGAGCGCAACCCTTAAGCTTAGTTGCCATCATTAAGTTGGGCACTCTAGGTTGACTGCCGGTGACAAACCGGAGGAAGGTGGGGATGACGTCAAATCATCATGCCCCTTATGATTTGGGCTACACACGTGCTACAATGGACAATACAAAGGGCAGCTAAACCGCGAGGTCATGCAAATCCCATAAAGTTGTTCTCAGTTCGGATTGTAGTCTGCAACTCGACTACATGAAGCTGGAATCGCTAGTAATCGTAGATCAGCATGCTACGGTGAATACGTTCCCGGGTCTTGTACACACCGCCCGTCACACCACGAGAGTTTGTAACACCCGAAGCCGGTGGAGTAACCATTTATGGAGCTAGCCGTCGAAGGTGGGACAAATGATTGGGGTGAAGTCGTAACAAGGTAGCCGTATCGGAAGGTGCGGCTGGATCACCTCCTTTCTAAGGATATATTCGGAAACATCTTCTTACGAAGATGAAATAGGAATAACATTGACATATTGTATTCAGTTTTGA
>NZ_ANMR01000035.1 GCF_000338275.1 Staphylococcus xylosus NJ | reverse complement strand
GCAACAACTTGCTGGAAAAGGTTATTTAAAAGCATTACAAGATAATCAAGCATTGTCATTAGGTTTAAACACAATTAATGGTAAGCTTACCAATAAAGGCGTAGCTGAAGCTTTAAATATAAAGTGTGACTCTGAGAAGGAGTTTATCCAAGTCTAAGTTAGTAGTTATTATAGGAGCAAAAAGTGTTCTATGAGAAGAATTAGTTTAAAAATTGTTCTGATTTAGGTTACAAAATACGCTTGCTAGGAAGAACGCAATCCAAAATAGGGAAAAACGTAAAAATGAACGTCGATCTCTATGCTATATATAACTAAATCATCAGAAAACCAATAAAGTTTTGAAAAATTATTAACTAAACATTTAACTATAAATGTTTAGTTAATAACTCTGATGTCGATATACTTAAAAATCTGGAAATAAAGAAATAGAGTTACTTATAAATAACAACTTAAAAAGCGCTATTTATGTTACTAAAGCACTTTTATCAGAAATACAAAGAAAAAACACTAATAATATTTAAAATTTTATTTCAAATTCAGGTAAATATATTAAGTGTCATGAAATAGTATATAGTGCTAGTAAATTAGGCTTAAGAGGTTTCACAGAAAAGTTAAACAATTTACTATAAAATACAAGTGTCAAAATTTTAATAATATACATGGGTAAGATACCAACAAAATTACGAAAAAATAACGTTCTTGAAAATATAGGAATATTTATTACGCTAAAGTATGTAACCAGAGCAAATTGTACATGATTTTAAAATTAATATGGCTATTTATCAATTAGGTTAGTAATTATTTCAGGAAATACTGTTAGTTGGAATGTCTCTTTGATATTATTCGTTTTGATGAGCATACTTATTTCTATACTTGGTTATTTATGTGGTAAAGAAATAAAATTTAAAAAACCAAAAATATAAATAGAATTAAAATGGAATTCTATTTATATTTTTGGTGTTTATATGATTTTTAAAAGATTAAAGTTTCTTTTTTACAAGCTTTTTAAATACTACAATAACGAAAATTGCTGTTGTGATTTCGGCAAAAGGCATCGAAAGCCAAATACCATTGGAGCCTATTATTTTAGGTAAAATAATTAAATACCCTAAAAATAAGACATAACTTCTTATAAAAATAATTAAGATTGCTGATCTAACATTACCGACAGATTGAAAATATGTCATGTAGACAAAACTAATACCAATAAATAAATAGCTAATAAAAAACAATCTGATACCATTTACAGCAATGTTTACAACTTCTGTGTCGTGTACGCCAAATAAATTGACTAACCAAGGGGCAAATGAAAAGCCAATTATAAATAAAATTACGCCAAGTGTAAATCCGGTTTTTTCGGCCAAAGCTAGTGTTTCTTTGATTTTCAAATTCTTTTTAGCCCCGTGATAATAACTAATCATAGGTTGTAAAGCTGTTTCGATTCCAAAGAATGCTAAGAAAAGAAAACCATGTAAATAATTAATAACAGAAAAAGCAGTAACGCCTTCAGTGCCTAAACTTGATGCAATGCTTAAATTATAACCTACTATTAATATAAAACTACCAATTTCTGTAAAGAAGCTTGGAAAACCAACTATGATAATTTTGAACAATAATTCTTTGGACCATGCCCATGCAAATTTACTTAATATTACATGCTTTTTGAAGAAATGTGGAATAAAAACAATGATTCCACAGGCACCACCAATTACAGTTGCTAGCCCCGCTCCATACACGCCTAAACCTAATATAAAAATGAAAATATAATTTAACAAAATATTAACTATGGAAGTGATGCCTAATGAGACCATTCCGATTATTGGACGACCATCATTTCTAATAAATATGCTTAGAAATTCTTGTAAACCTAATATCCAACCAAATGAAAATAAAATTTTCAAATAATCTGTGGTTGGTTCTATAGTATCTTTATTAGCACCCAGTAATTTTGCGACAGTATCTATATTTGTATAACCAATAATACTAATAATAAAAAAGGTTCCAACAAAAATAATTAAAGACAACGTAAAACTACTTCGTGCTTTTCTATATAAACCTGCTCCAACATAATTGGAAAAGTTCGTAGCCCCACCAATACCTATCCATAAACTTAGTGCCAATATGAGAGTGAACACAGGAGCTGCTAAATTCACCCCAGCTAAACTATTTTCCCCGACTCCATGACCAACAAAAATTCCATCAAGTAACATATTCAATGACATAAGTAACATGCCAAGAACAGCAGGAAAAAAGAAATTAAAAAACAATTTTTTTACTGGTTTATCTACAAAATCTGTTTGTAATGTTTCCATCTAATATCCTTTCTAAAATAAAGTATAAAAATAAGGAGGCACCTTACAATCCAACTTTAGAGAAATACTTAATTTTTTCATAATTCATACAAAAAGATAACACTATTCGGACGTTCGGTCAATTAATTACGAAAATGAATGAATAATTTGTTATTAAAACGTATAATGAGATTTAAGAAAAATTTAAAAGTAAAATATGGAGGACTTATGAGCAGACCAACAGGTATTAATAGCGCTGATACTAAACAAACCATTACAGATATTGCAACTAAGTTATTTGAACATAAAGGCTACAACGCTACTTCTATGGGAGACATAAAAAATACAACACATTACAGCAAAGGGACAATATATTATCATTTTAAAAACAAAGAAGAACTATATTTGCATTGTATTAAACAAGTTTCTCAAGAATTCATCAAAGCTTGGAGAACAAAATCAAACGACGAAGAATCAGCCGAAGAACAATTGTATATCTGGTCCGACTTAAATCATTTAATGCAAGAAAAACCGATTATGAATACAATTCATGAATATTTTGTATCGACTAAAAAAAACAGCTATGAAATTGTGATAGAGTTATATGAATCGGAATTTAATATTGTTCAAGAAATATTGAAAAATGGTGTGAGACAGGGCGAATTTAACAAAGATTTAAATATTTATGATACATCAGTATTGTTATACAACTTTATAGCTTCACTTGAGAACATTACCCTATTTGGTTATAGTGAGCGGAAAGAACAGAATAATCTATATAAACATGCGATTGATTTGATTTTACCGGGGTTAAAATAGATATTTGCATCAGAAGAAATCAACATGGCACAACTAAAGCTGTTTAAAATATAGCAAATGTGAATTTTTTTCTAAATTATTAAGAGATTTTAAATTTAACATCACGGATTTAGAAATTCATTACTATTAAAAGTATATATTTTTTCTATGAAAAAAGAGAATTTGTCAATTTTCAATTTGCGTTATTACTATAATTTAAATCAATATATCTTAATTTCTAAATATATATTCTGTAACAAAGTAATCTAAGTTTATTATTTTGAAGTTTTAATATTTCTTGAAATAACTGAAAATATTTATATAGTTATTAAGTATATAAATATGATATAATTGACTGAATTTTCAAAAAGAGGTGTTCATAATGACTAAAGTTTTAATTATTGGTGGGGGCGTTAGTGGCCTTCGAATAGGATCGTTACTTTCAAAAGAAAATATATCTTTTAAAATATTAGAATCAAGAGGAAGAGTAGGTGGGAGAGTTTTAACACATAACCAAGATAATAATTATTTTGATTTAGGGCCGACTTGGTTTTGGCCAGAAACTGAAAAAACTATAACAAACTTAATCAGCGAGTTAAATATTCCTACAATTGAGCAGTATAATGAGGGAAATAGTTTGTTAGAATTATCAAAAAGTGAGAAACCAAAATATATAGAGTCTAAAAAACTTAATAATAAAAGTAGGAGAATTGTTGGAGGCATTAACTCATTAGTTAATGTTTTAAAAAGTAAGATACCTTCTGAAAAAATTGAACTAAATAAGAAAGTAGGTTCAGTTATTAAAAATAATGATGCAACTTTCTCAATAAATACATATGATGAAATAAAAAATGAAAACAAGAGTTACCATGCTGATATTCTTATTTTAACACTGCCTCCTAGGTTACTTTTAGAAAGTGTAAGCTTTACACCTAAATTGCCTAAAAAACTTCAAATAGATTTGCTTAATAAACCTACGTGGATGGGCGCTCAAGCTAAAATTGTAGTAACTTTTAATAAGGCTTTTTGGAGAGATAAAAACTTATCCGGTAATGTAGTGAGTTGGGCTGGACCACTACGAGAGATATATGATGCCTCTACTGAATATGATGAAAGTGCGTTATTTGGATTTTTCAGTTTACCGCCGGCGATTAGAAATCAACATGATAATGAATCGATTAATAATCAAGTAATTGAACAACTCATTAGGTTATTCGGTCCTGAAGCTCAATCTTATAATAATATCTTTTATAAAGACTGGTCTCAGGATAAGCACACAGTAACTGAAGGTGATAAGCTTAATATTGAAAGTTTCCCAAGCTACGGTGAGCCTCCTAAATACGCTGAAAATGTAATTTTTTCTGGTACTGAATATAATGAAGAACATGGAGGACATTTAGAAGGTGCGTTAGTTTCTGCTGAAAAAGCTTACGTTAAAGTTAAAAAATTACTTACATAAGTGTAATTATCAATATATCATATATTTAAAATAGAAGCTCTCTTTCAATTGACCTAGAATTATGAGAATACGCCTTATTTATAAATATATTAAAAAAGCAGAATGCTATAAGTAACATTTAAATCATACCGTTGAGCCACGAGTCTATATGAGTATACTTTATAATAAAAATAATCTTTTAAAAGACTTTCTGAACTTTTCCCACGCATATTCATTGAGGTAATATTTATCTCCTGTTTTGATGATGACACCTTTTTTTAATAAATTGTTGAAGGTTCTTTTGTGCTTAATATTTAAATCGTTGTAAGTTTTAGCAGTTTTAGGTGAAGTAGCTCCTGCTTTAATCATTAACTTAGCAACTCTATTTTGTTTCCATACAATGCCTTCAGAACCGTTAGTCACATTACTCACTCCTTTTAGATAATTATATCATTATATAAAATAATTATCTTAGATTGGTATACCTATTTTGTAAGGGAATTGTTTCTATAAACAGTTTTCTTAATCTTTATATTGTTCTATTTAGAATAGTCTTAAATAAGCTTCAAGCATCGTTTAAAACATAAAGTGTTTTTCGTTTATCTTCTAATAGAAGTTAACAAAATTTACAATTGTTTGTTTCTACTTTTATAAGTTTTCACCTGTTGATTTAATTCATCATCTATATAGTCTAGTGAATTGAAATATTTAGCTATAGTGTTTAAAATATCTTTTTCTTGTGAAATTTCGTTTCTAAAATATCTTTTACTTATAATTTGATATTACAAACTAGTAAAAAGCCTATTGTTTTTATATTTATTAAATAACAATAGGCTTCATTTTGCCACCTCATACGATTGACTACAGTAGATTCTTCTGATTTTACCCAAAAAATAATTTCATCACATTGATTAGCACAATAGACGACGTCTTGCGTGGTAAGTACGAGATCTATATATAGCTATATTCATCGCTTTTTTACGTATGTTGAAAGGTATAATGTTTTAATGAACAACTAAAATTGATTGACAGTAATTACAGTTGTAACTATAATGGTTACATGAGGTGGTTAATATTAAAATAAGTAGTCGCTTTACAGTTGCTGTGCATATATTGACTTTAATAAAAATAGAAAAAGAATATACTTTAACTTCTAGTCAGATAGCAGAAAGTGTCAATACGAATCCAGTAGTTATTCGCAGATTAATGGGGAAACTTAAAGATGCAGGTTTTATTGAGGTATCTCGAGGTAATTCAGGTGTGAGACTTTTAAGGCCATTAGATGAGATTACACTGTTTGATGTTTATAAAGCTGTAGAAGTGGTTGAAAAAGGAAATTTATTTCAAATACATGAAGATACTAATATTAATTGTACTGTTGGTGCAAACATACAAATTGTATTAGAAGTTATCTTAGAAAGTGCCCAAGAGGCAATGGAGTCAGTATTGAAAAATGTGACATTAGAAAATATCGTAAATAAGATTCTTGTAAATAACGGATAAACATATCCGTTCTCCTATCTTGTAACTGTAACTGTTACAATTACAAGATTGAATGAACGGAAATTTTACCAAAATTATTAATCGCCTTAATAAATTTTATTAAAAGAAAAATATTATTTAGCCATTACAAATGGTTATTATGAGTGTAGTTAAGTGAATTCGCAATTACAAAAATTAGGAGGAATTTATTATGAAAATTGGAATTATTGGAGCAACTGGAAAAATCGGAAGCTTAGTACTAGAAGAAGCAATCGAAAGAGAACATGATATAACAGCAATAGTTAGAAATGCCTCAAAACTAGCAAATAATAATGTAAATATATTAGAGAAAGAAGTAACTGAAATTACTTCAGAAGATCTAGAAAAGTTAGACGTTGTTGTTAATGCATTTGGGGCGCCGCTTGGTGAAGAAGATGCACATGTAATAGCTGGTCGTTCATTAATTGAAGCGTTAAAAGGTACTGATACAAGAATTATCGTCGTAGGTGGCGCTGGTAGTTTATATGTTGATGAACAACAAACAATTAAGTTAATAGATACATCAGAATTCCCAGAAATATTCTTACCAACTGCTAAAGGACAAGGCAGAAATTTACAAGATTTAAAAGATTCCAAAGGTATAATTTGGACATTCCTTAGCCCGTCTGCTGATTTTAATGCGGAAGGTATAAGAACTGGAAGTTACCAATCAGGTAAAGATAATTTATTAGTTAACTCTAAAGGAAATAGCTATATTAGTTACTCAGACTTTGCAATAGCAATTTTAGACGAAATTGAAAACCCACAACATAAAAATGAACGCTTTACAGTTGTTGGAGAAGAAATATAAAAATAAGAAGATAAATTGAAAAAGATAGAAAATCAATATCTTAGAAATATATAGGACGGATAATTTCTTTAATTAAAGAGGTTATCCGTTTTTTTATGTAATTAAGATACATTGGTATTTATCACAATTAACCCTGTTGTTAAAAAATGAATTAATTTTTTGTTTGTTAAAATTTTGTGATTTGAATTAACTGAAACATTATTGCTTCTGTCACCCAATATCATATTGATATTTCCAGTACCCATGTGGCAAAATGTATTTACTACCATAAGGGGTGTTATATGAAAATAAATAAAATCATAAATAACAATGTGATTAGTGTTCTGCACAATAAACAAGAGCGTGTCGTTATGGGAAAAGGGATCGGGTTTCAAAAACACGAAGGAGATATCGTAGAAGAATCGAAGATTGATAAGATTTTTGATTTAAGTAGTCAAGAGATATCAGAACGTTTCAAAACGTTATTAATCGAAGTGCCAATCGAGGTTGTTCAAGCAGTTGAGAAGATTATTGAGGTTGCTAAGGTTGAATATCATAAAGACTTGAGTGATACGATTTATGTCGCACTCACAGATCATATAAACTTTGCAATTGAGCGTCAACAACAAGGTATGACGATAAAAAACGGCTTATTATGGGAAATTAAAAAATTCTACCCTACTGAGTACGAGATTGGGATACGTGCTTTGGAATGGATTGATGAAAGTGCAGCTGTTAAATTACCAGTTGATGAAGCAGCGTTCATCGCGATTCATTTGCTCAATGCAGAACATAATAATTTAGCGGATTACAACCAAGTGACTGAAATGGTACGAAATATCTTAAGTTTAATTAAATATCATTTTAGATTAGAGTTTGATGAAGAAAGCCTAACTTATTTTAGATTTGTAACCCATTTAAAATTTTTAGCACAACGTATTTATACTAAGAACCCACTTAATACAAGTGAAATGGAACTCTATGAAATCGTGAAAGAAAAGTATAAAGATGCGTTTAGGTGTGTGAAGAAGATTGAATCATTTTTAATGAAAAAGTATCAACATGAAATGACACATGACGAAGCATTATACTTAACGATTCATATCCAAAGATTAATTTCTAGAAATGAAAGCGTTGACAATTAATAATTATGTGGTAGATTAATGTAAAGAAAACAAAATAAACAATTAATTGTTTAGGATTGTAACTGTTCGGCAGGCGAGACCTAAGCCATTAATAGACGATTTTATCTGGGGATAAGTATGTCTATTTATGGTTTAGGTCTCTTTTTTATTGTTCTAAATAAGATGGGAGTGACTTAAATGGGAAATGAGCAAAGAATGGCTGATGAAATTTTAAAAAATATCGGCGATAGTGATAATGTAAAAAATTTAACGCATTGCATGACACGTTTAAGATTTGTATTAAAGGACGAAAATAAGGCCGATGATGAAGCCATAAAAGATCTTGATGGGGTAATGGGTTTGCGAAAGCAAGGAGGACAATATCAAATTATTGTCGGCAATAATGTTTCACGAACGTATGCGGATCTAATGAAATTGGGAGTAAGTGGTGGCGCTAAAAGTAACGAACCCGCTGAAAAGAAAAAATTAACACCTAAACAAATAGGTATTAATATTTTAGATGCCATTATTGGTACGATGTCACCTTTAATACCAGCAATTATCGGTGGTTCAATGATTAAATTGTTAGTAATGATTTTAAATATGACTGGGGTATTATCATCTGAAGGTTCAACATTTAATATTCTAAATACGATTGGTGACGCGCCATTCTTCTTCTTACCTATGCTTGTTGCAGTATCAGCAGCTAGGAAATTTAACAGTAATGTATTCTTGGCATTAGCAGTAGCTGGGGTCATGGTTCATCCAGTATTTATGGATATTATGGAGAAAGCCGCTGAAGGTAAAGCAGCAACATTTGCATACGTACCAGTAATGTCCGTGAAATATACGTATACGATTATTCCTGCTATCGTTATGACTTGGCTGTTGAAATATATTGAAGATATAATTGATCACATTACGCCTATCGTTATGAAAAACTTTTTAAAACCTATGTTGATTTTGTTAGTTGCAGCGCCAATTGCAATTATTATTGTTGGTCCTGCTGGAATTTTAATAGGTACAGGGTTATCGCAATTTGTCTTCTTCGTACATGATCAATTAGGTTTCTTAGCAGTAGCCATTGTAGGTGCATTATGGCCGTTATTGGTTATGACAGGTATGCATCGTGTGTTCACACCAACAATTGTACAAACTATTGCAGAGACTGGTAAAGAAGGTATGGTTATGCCATCTGAAATCGGTGCAAATTTATCACTTGGTGGCGTTTCACTTGCAGTAGCATTTAAAACTAAAAATAGAGAGTTACGTCAAACATCATTGGCGGCAGCATCGTCAGCAATTATTGCAGGAATTACTGAACCAGCATTATATGGTGTAGCTATTCGATTAAAACGGCCTATGATTGCATCGATGATTACAGGATTTGTTGCAGGAGCGGTTGCAGGTCTAGCGGGACTTGCGAGTCGATCAATGGCTTCACCTGGTCTGTTCACTAGTGTGCAATTTATAGATCAAGACAATCCTATGAGTATTTTATGGATTATTGTTGTAATGGTTTTATCTATTGTATTGTCATTTATTTTAACTTTAGTGCTTGGATTTGAAGATATACCAGAAGCAGAAGATGATTTATTAGATGCAGAGACGAAAGGTGACATGATTGTAGAAGCACCTGTTGAAGGTAAAGTGAAGCCGATTGAAAGTGTGGAAGATGATGTGTTTAGTCGAGAAGTGATTGGTAAGAGCATTGCGATTGAACCAACAGGTAATACAATATATGCGCCAATAACAGGAACAGTGACCTCAGTCTTCCCTACTAAGCATGCTGTTGGTATTACAGGTGACGAGGGCGTTGAAGTATTAATTCATGTAGGTATTGATACTGTTAAGCTAGAGGGCGAACCGTTTACATCTGCAGTTGAACAAGGTGACCATGTTAATAGTGGAGAGATTATTGGGTCCTTCGATTTAACTGAAATTATTGAAGCAGGTTATGATCCGACAACGATTGTAGTAATTACAAATACAGATGATTATGATTCTATTACGTCTTTCGATACTGTTGACGTTAGTGCTAATACATCAATATTAGGAGTGGTTAAAAAATGACGATAAAAACTTTTCCAGAAAATTTTCTTTGGGGCGGCGCTATTGCAGCAAATCAGACAGAGGGTGCGTGGAATATTGGAGGGAGAGGTCTAAGTAATATAGATTTAATCCCACATGGACCAAACAGACAAGACATCAAATTAGGATATAAAGCGTCGCAATTAAGCAATACAGAATATTATCCAAGCCATACAGGTATTGATTTTTATCATCATTATAAAGAAGATATTGCTATGCTTGCTGAAATGGGATTGAAAGTCTTTAGAACCTCTATTTCATGGAGTAGAATTTATCCGAATGGTGATGAAGCAACTCCTAACCAAGCCGGTATTGATTATTACACAGACTTATTTAAAACATGTAAAGAACATAATATCTCGTTACTCGTAACATTGGCACATTTTGATATTCCTATGGGAGTCGTTGAGCAGTACGGTGGTTGGAAGAATAGAAAAACAATTGATTTATATATTAAATTTGCAGAAACGTGTTTTGAAAATTTTGGTTCATATGTTGATTATTGGATTCCTTTTAATGAAATTAATGTTGTGTTACACAGCCCATTTTCAGGCGGTGGATTATATTTTGATGAAAATGAGGATAGGGAAACATTGTTATATCAAGCAGCACATTATATGTTAGTTGCAAGTGCTAAAGCTGTGGAAAGTTGTCACCGTATCACGCCTGATGCTCAAATAGGTTGCATGATTGCAGGCGGTAGTTTTTATCCGTACAGCTGTAACCCAGAAGACATCTGGAAGTCTATGATTGATGAAAGGATAAATACATTCTTTGTAGATGTCCAAGCTAAAGGGAAGTACCCTTACTATATGGAATCATTATTTAAGTCTAAAGGAATCCAAATTGATATTACTGACCATGATAAAGAGGTTTTGAAACAAACCGTAGATTTTGTAGCGTTTAGCTATTATGCATCTAGAACCTCTATTGCTGATATTACAAGAGTAGAGAAAAATGAAGGTAATGTAATAGTGTCAGCTAAAAATCCATACTTAAAGATGAGTGACTGGGGATGGGTTGTCGATCCACTTGGTTTAAGGATTACGATGAATCAAATATATGAACGTTTTGAGAAACCACTATTTGTGGTTGAAAATGGATTGGGAGCAAAAGATGTCATAGAAGCAGACGGCAGTATCCAAGATAACTACCGTATTGATTATATGCAACAGCATATACAAGCGATGCATGATGGCATTCAAGACGGTGTACCATTACTTGGTTACATTAGTTGGGGAATTATAGATTTAGTATCAGCGTCCACAGGTGAAATGAGTAAACGTTATGGTATGATATTTGTTGATAAAGACGATGCTGGTAATGGCACCTTAAAACGTAAGAAAAAGAAATCATTTGATTGGTATAAAAGAGTCATACAACAAAATGGTATAGAAATATAAATAGCTAGAGAACCAAGTATTTATATTTGGTTCTCTTTTTGTTTTGTAAATGGATAACATAATCCAACAATCTTCTTGTTAAAAGATAAATGCAATATAGGTTCACAGTCTATAAATTCTATAAAATATAACTATAATCAAATGACAATTGTATATTTATAATAATATATAGACTTAATGTCATATTTACAAATAATATATGTAATTAATATAGTCTTAAAATAGTAATGTTAAGGTAGTGGGGAGAGAGTGATATGAATTGTCAGAGGAGGAATTATATGAATCAGAAGAAACATCAATCGATTGCTTTCCGCGCTGCAGCGAGTTTAGTCTTATTATTTAGTCTTATTGCTACACCACAAGCAGTACACGCAAGTGAATCAGAGAAGGCTGCCGATAATGCCAATCCAACAACTAAACAAGAGAGTAATAACAAAATAAAACTTTTAGATAAAAAGCCTAAAGTTGAAGATATCAAAAGGCAAAACAAACCTAATCGAATTATTACAAATATAAAGGGTAATCCACAGTCAGAAATGGGTTTTAGCTGGTATACATCAGATGAATTTAATGATTCCAAAGTATGGGTCTCAGAGTCTAAGAACTTTAAAAATGCTAAATCATTTGATGCAGATGCTCAAAAAGTAGATTCAAAGTATCTTGAAAGAGATAAACATGGAAATATCATTTTTAAAGATATTGTTAAAAATGATGAAGGTGAACCAGTAAAAGGTAAAGACGGTAAAGAAAAAGTGAATGGTTATTATACAGATAAACATGCTGGCGGACCAGAATGGATGAGTGGTGACAAGCATGGTAAAACAAGCTTGATAACTGAAGCAGAGTATACATACAAAGCTCAAGCAAAAGATTTAAAACCGAATACGAAGTACTACTATAAAGTAGGAAGTGATGATGGTAAAAAGAGCCAAGTTGGACAGTTTAAAACAGCAGGCAAGAAAGGCGACCCATTTAATTTTGTACAATATACAGATACGCAAAATGCATTTTGGAATGAAAATGTAAGAAATGAAGCTACATTTGGTGCAGATACATTGAAAAATGCTATTCAAACGGCTGGAGATCCTAGCTTTGCTTTACACACAGGTGACTTTATTGAAACAGCAGAAGTTGAAGATGAATGGAAAGATTTATATAAACAATCGCGTCCGTCATTCATGTCATTACCAGTTGTAGCTACAGCAGGAAATCATGATGAATATGCATTAAATGAAGAAGATGAAAAACTATTAACTAAATTTAATGAGCACGTGAACGTACCAAAAGAAAATGACGCTGTAAATGGTGGTTCTTACTATTCGTTTGATTACAATGGCGCACACATGGTTGTTGCAAATACAAATGACAATAAAAAATCTAAAGACAACCCAGACGAAAAAGCAATTGGCAAAAAACAAATGGAATGGATTAAGAAAGACATCAAAAAAGCACGTGATAATGGTTCGAACTGGGTAGTATTAAATCTACACAAACCAATGTACTCTAAGTCTTATCACGCTTTATCAGACAAAGATGTGAAGAAAATTAGAGAAGAGTTAACAAAAGAAATCGACGAGTTAGATGTAGATTTAGTCTTACAAGGTCATGATCATGTATTATCACGTACACATCCACTAGAACATACATCGACGAAAAACAGTTTCGTGAATGCTAAAAAAGAAGATACTAAACAATTTGTAGGCCAAGATAACGTAACATATTATGATAATCCCAAAGGTTCTGTGTATGTGTTGCCAAATACAGGTGGAACAAAAGAATATGATAGTATTTATGACCGTTCTTTAGAACATATTAAAAAGGTGAGACCAGAATTAAGTTGGTTAACTGAAAAAGATTTAGAACACTATAACAGCCTATTTAAATTAGGTGAGCAACCTCAAGAAACAGATGCCTTTAAAGATAGTCACTCAAATAACCGTGATTCTTCTTCACAAAACTTCTCAGTCTATGAAGTTGAAGGCAATACATTGAAAGTTAAAATTTATCAATTAAATGGTGACATTAGTAAAGGTGAACAGCGTAATGTTGAACTAGTTGATGAATTTGGTATTCAAAAAGATAATAAATAATTAAATCAACGCCTAAGTTAGAGGATAATAGTCTAGCTTAGGCCTCTTGATTTCCCAGGAAATTGAGGATTGATAAATAATGAAACAAGCAATAAGATACTTAGCAATATTAGTTTTATCTTGTATGGTGTTAGCTGCTTGTAATAGTGAAGAAGCAACTCAACAATCAGGTGAAAAGGCTAAAGCTACTAAAAGTGCTAACCAGAAAAAAACATCTAAAGCATCTATATCAGACAAAGATAAAAAGGAAATAAAAAAAGAAGTCTTGTCTTGGCTTGCGAAGAATGAAAAAAACAATGATAAGGCAGTGTCAAATCGCTATTTCGGTAGTGGTAGTATGTCTGACGGGGATTGGTATGCAGGTACTGAAGGTGGGGAAATTCAAGTAATTAATAAGGATAAACCAGGGCCGAAAGCTTTTGATTTACATACTGTGACAGGCGCAGTAACTTACACATCAAATGAAGGGATAACTGGTATAGATAAAGCTTCAAAAAACTTATCAAATATTGAAGGGTATAGTACGGTCGCTGATATTAATAAACCCGTAACTAAATATTTATTTGCAGATAATGGCAAAGTGTATGAATATATATTTAAAGATTCAAAAGATGTTACACTGTCATCTGGTTTTGCACCTAAAGATCATAATGGGAAAGACCCAAACTTAAGTCCAAATCAGATGTTCAAAGTAAGTGATAACAAAGCACTTAACGATTTTTATAGTGAGCTATTGAAGAAATATTAGTGGAAATAATAATCAGAAAGATAATGATATATTTGTATAATTACTAAATGTAATTAGAGACTTAGTGATGTATCAAGTGAGAAAATCGCAGAATAAATAAAATTGTACCCCTGAAGTTGGAGTTTAAAAATCTGACTTCAGGGGTTTTTATATGAAAATAAACTACATTATACGAAAAGCATAAAGCAATGCTATAAAACTTTATAATATATGAATAGAAATAGGTATTCACTTTTTTTGAAATTTATTATATGCTTTGAAATATATTAACTAAATGAGGTGAGCACTTGAATAAATTTTCAAAATCTGTCATATCTATTTCACTTGCAACTGTATTTACAATTGCGACACCACTAACTACATATACTACTCTTGCACATGCAAATGAATCAACTGCACCGGTAATGGAACAACAAGAGCAAACCAATCTTGGCTCTGAAAATATTATGGCAGTTTCATGGTATCAAAATTCAGCAGAAGCTAAGGCACTTTACTTACAAGGTTATAATAGTGCTAAAGTACAATTAGACAAAGAGCTTGAGAAAAATAAAGGTAAACATAAACTCGCAATCGCGCTTGATTTAGATGAAACAGTTCTAGATAATTCACCTTATCAAGGTTACGCGTCTATAAATAATACATCATATCCAGAAGGCTGGCATGAATGGATACAGGCAGCTAAAGCAAAACCTGTATATGGCGCTAAATCATTTTTGAAATATGCTGATAAAAAAGGCGTAGATATTTACTATATTTCTGATAGAGACAAAGAAAAAGATTTTAAAGCAACTCAAAAAAACTTGAAAAAGCAAGGAATCCCACAAGCAACAGATAATCACATCTTGCTTAAAAGTAAAAATGATAAGAGTAAGGAACCTAGAAGACAAATAGTAGAAAAAGATCATAAGCTAGTAATGTTATTTGGTGATAACCTATTAGACTTCGGGGACCCTAAAAAGCCTAATGCAGCAGAGCGTGAAAAGTTTGTGCAACAGCATAAAGAAGATTTTGGTAAGAAATACATCATTTTCCCTAATCCAATGTATGGTAGTTGGGAAGCGACACTATATAATAATAACTATGATATGAGTGATGCGCAAAAAGATGAACTAAGAAAACAATCAATTAAGCAGTTTAATCCTTCAACTGGAAAAGTTGAGTAATAATAAAAACAGTAGTGAAATAATATTTTTTTTATTATTAGTTTTTAAACTTTCAGGTATGTTTAATAAATCAAAGAAATCATTTTGTATGGTAGTCAAATGGTGATTAAACTCTTAACGCATGTTCAACCAGGTATGCGTTTCCTAGGATAAAGATTATTATGTAAAGAAATTGTACACTATTTCAATGAAGAAGGTATCTCAACACCGAAACCAACATTAGTTAAATTTGAAGAACCAGAAGTATAAACATATAAAAGTTACATTTTACAAATATTTATATAAAGCATCCATCAAACCCATCAACAAATTTTGTTGGTGGGTTTTTCTTTTGAAATAATTATTTTTTAAAATTGTAAATTGACTCTATAAATATATAATGATAATATAATTCATATTAATTTAATCGGAATAATAAAATATGGAGGGATAAAGATGAAAAGAATGAAATTAGGGTACTTTTTAACGGGCTTTGGTCACCATGTTGCTAGTAGTAGACATCCAGATGCATTAGTACACGGGGGCATGAATTTAACAAAAACAATTGAACAAGCAAAACTTTTAGAACAGGCAAAATTTGATTTTCTATTTATGTCAGATAGTTTATATCTTGATGAGAAAACACATCCAGATATGTTTACGTTTTTCGAGCCAATTTCCTTAATGTCGATTATAGCTAGAGAAACCAAAAATCTTGGTTTAATCGTGACAGGTTCTACTTCATTTTCAGAGCCATTCAACTTAGCTAGAATCTTTTCATCTTTAGATCATTACAGTGATGGTAGAGCAGGGTGGAATATTGTGACATCTGGTATTAATAATACAGCTAAAAACTTTAGTGGCGTAAATAATGCGGATCATGACTTAAGATACGATCAAGCGGAAGAATTTGTTGATATATCCAAGCAATTGTGGGATTCATGGCAAGATGTTAGCCCAAAACGACTTCACTCTGCTGGAGGGTTCTTTGATGAAAAACAACCTGAACCAATAAACTATAAAGGAGATTTTTATAGTGTCAGAGGACCTTTAAATATAGAGCAATCACCCCAAGGTTATCCATTACTTGTTCAAGCTGGTTCTTCTAAAAAAGGAACTGCATTTGCCTCTAAACATGCAGAAGTTGTGTTTACAGCACAAAATGATATCGATAATGCAGTTGCTTTTGCTCATAATTTGAAAGAACAAGTTGCTGAAAAACGAGGTCCAGAACAAGAAATTGTTATCATGCCAGGTATTTTCCCATTTATTGGAGAAACACGGGAAGAAGCTGTAGCCCACTATAAAGAATTACAAGATTTGATAGTTCCAGAGATGGGATTAGAATTATTATCTTCTTATTTAGGTGACACAGATTTAAGTGGTTATGAATTAAGCACCCCATTTGAAAATGTTCATATAGATAAAGGTAATAATATCCAAAGTCGTGTAGACCTTATTAAAGACACAGCGAAGAAGAATAATTCAACGTTAGAGGACGTCATGAAACATGTTGCTGGTGCAAGAGGTCATCATATTATTGTAGGAACGGCTGAAGATGTGGCAGACAGAATGGAAGAATGGTTTACTCGTGGTGCCGCCGACGGATTTAATATAATGCCTCCGTTAAACCCTACGCAATTTGAACTATTTGTAAATAAAGTTGTTCCAATATTAGAAGAAAGAGGTTTAGTCCAAAGGGAATATAATGCAGGTACATTAAGAGAAAAATTAGGATTAAACACTACTAAAGTAAAAAGCTAAGAATAGATATTTTTTGTGATATAAATAGTTATATTCTTTTTAAATTTATAATAGGTAAAAATTGAAATAGAAAACTAAATTGAAATTATTAAATACAGGCGTGTTTATGAATAAAAACCATAATCAATGAAGTCTGACACCACATCGATTATGGTTAACTAAGTACTATTAATAAATGACTTTTGAAAATTCTAAGCTAGATTCCACGTGGATTAAATCAAATTATTAAGCGCTGAAATCACTGTCACCATATCTTCATTGATAACTAAATCTGCATTATGATCATAAGGTGTGGCATCTTTATTAATAATAATAAGGTTTTGTCCTTTGAAGTTTGAAATTAGACCTGCCGCTGGTTGAACTACGAGTGATGAACCTAAAACAATTAATGTGTCAGCTGTTTCAATTTTATTAATAGCATTAAAAATAGTGTTTTGATTTAACATTTCTCCATAAAGTACGATATCAGGTCTAATGATACTGCCACATGATTCACAATGGCGCAGGTGATGTTGCATGACATAAGATTTAGAATATTTATTAAAGCAATTAACACAATAGAACTGATTTAAAGTACCGTGAAGTTCATCTACATTCGAACTACCCGCATCAGCATGAAGGCCATCGATATTTTGGGTGATAACGCCTAAAGATTGTTGGTCTTTTTCAAGTTGTGCTATCCATTGATGAATAGTATTAGGTTGTTTATCAGCGAGGAGTAAACGTTTATGATAAAAATCGACAAATCCTTCTGGATCATCTTGTAGATAATTAGTACTTAACAAGTATTCAGGTGAGTAACCTTCTTTTGAAATTTCATCGAATAAACCACCCATAGACCGAAAGTCAGGCACACCACTTGCTACAGATACGCCAGCACCTGTAAAAAATGTAATTCTACTGGAATTATTAATGATATCTTTCAATTGTTCAATATTACGATTCACACTTATCACTCCATTTAAAAATATACTTTGTTGTTGCAAATATTTTATTATACTTACGATAATTTTAAATATCAGCCACTATTTTAGCAAATATGGAAAAATATAATATGAATTAATAGGTTGATGTAATGGTTATAAAGATTATCCATATAAAACATTTGATATTCTTTCAAAGTGGATGATAAAAAGAATTTAATAAATGATATTATATAAGTAGAGCTAAAGATGATGTTTTATAGCGTACTTTTAAAGTAGTATAAAACAAAATGTTAAGCTTAAAAGTTAATATTACAAATATATATTAAACGGATATAAGAAATGCTGACAGTATAAGTGTGAGATATTTATTCCGCACCTAACTCATAGAATTATAGTTTCAACCTTTTATTAAATGAAATTAGGAGAAATTGACATGAAATTTTATTTCTTGAGTATATTGATGATATTTTTTGTAGTTCTGGCTACAGCTTGTGATAATGATGTAGCTGATCAAGATAATACAGATGAGAACACACACCAGACAGTTAACCAAAAATTGCCCGATGATATATTTAATAGTGATAAAGCTGATACTGAACTTTCTAATTCTGAAATAAAGCGAAGTATCAAAATATATCTAGATACAGATGAGAAGATAAATAGAGTAAAAGATGAGCTAGAAGAAAAAATAGACTCTGATGAAAAGTTAAATAAAGATGAAATGGCTAAGTTAAAGAAATCTAAAAGTCTTTTAACAACTAATAATGAGAATTTTAAGTCATATATAGAAAACAACGAGATTTCAAAAGAATATAACAAACCTTCCCATCAAATAAGTGAGTATATTAGTGAAGCAAATAAGGGTATTGATGACATATTTGCTAAACAAAACTTAACAGAAAATGAAAAAGAAAGATTACAAAAGCATAATAATATCGTTAATGGTCGACAACAAGAGAAAATAGAAGCGTTTTTAACAAAACATAATATTAAGACGATAGCTTTTAAAAAATAAGAATTTAGACATAGTGACAAGTGTAACTATGAAATTAGCACAAAGATCAGCTTATAATATATTAATAGTCATAAAACTTAATTATTATCATATATTTTAAAGTTATAACTAACAAATAAAACCTACAAAGCCTCGTCATTTACAGTACTTTTTATGTATTAGTGAATGATTGGGCTTTATTTTTTATGAAAATTTTAAAAAGTCTACATATATTTTCTATAATAAAAGCACAATTCAAGTTTTTTTAATAACTATTAATTGAAAAATATTATCATTTGTATTGACAACTATATAAGACCGATATATTATATAAAACAAATCGTAACTGTTACGATTTGATAAGGCTGCGCAATGATCTAAAGTTTTTTAATCAATGTTAGCAGGCTTACATAAAATAATTTTAAGTAGAAGGAGAGTCGTATGAATCGAAAGGTTATAGAATTTTCTAAGTATAATCCATCGGGGAATATGACGATACTAGTGCATTCGCAACATGATTCAAGAGATTACGCAAACATAGCTAATCAATTAATGACAACGAGTCATGTTTGTTGTGAGCAAGTTGGATTTATAGAGTCTACCAATACGGATTTAAATAGAAATTGCCATTTAGTTATGAGTGGAAATGAATTTTGTGGTAATGCCACAATGTCATACATACATTACTTACAAGAAAGTAACATATTGCAAAAAAGACAATGTGCAATAAAAGTTTCAGGATGTTCAGGGTTGGTTCAGTGTGAAGTACATAGCAACCAACATTATGAAGTCAGTATGCCCCAAGCACAGCACGTGTCCGGAGTAAAGCTTAATATTGATCAACAACAACGACATGCAGTAGAAATTGTATATGAGTCATATGTGCATTTTGTTGTTCCAGTCACTGAAGTTACTACAGAATTGCAACATCAAGTTGAACAATTTGTCCGTCAGCAAACATGGAGTAATAAGTATAAAACGATAGGTATCATGTTATTTGATGAACAACGTCAGTTTCTAAAGCCACTTATTTTTATACCAGAAATTAAAAGTTTAGTTTGGGAAAATAGTTGTGGTTCTGGTACTGCATCGATAGGGATTTTTAAAAATTATAAAGCTGAAAGTGCATGTGAGGACTTTATGGTTCATCAACCAGGTGGCAACATTTTAGTAACATCTAGGAAATGTCCAAAGTCTGGATTCCAAACTTCCATTAAAGGGCAAGTCTCAACTGTAGCAACAGGAAAAGCATTTATAGAATAGGAGGCTGAAATGAATAATTTAGAGAAAGAGATTAGCGCTATATTACATAAATATTTATTGAACTTTGAAACACTATATGAAAATGTCTTGAAAAACAGTGATTACATTGATGCATTAGAAATATTAGTGGATGAGTATAGTCAGTTTATATTAAATCCAGTTTTTAGAAGATTGTATGAAGATTGGGAAGATGAAGCGGTAAAAGAACATCTTACATTGAGACTTCAATTCATATCCGCCCAATGTGTTAAACAAGTAGAAGTTATTCGAGCGCAACGTTTATTAGACGGTAAGGCTTCTACTTCAGGCTACTTTGACAACATAGAGCACTGTATTAATGAGGAATTTGGACAATGTCATATAACTGAAAATGACAAATTATTGTTAGTTGGATCTGGTGCATATCCTATGACACTCATTCAAGTGGCTAAGGAGACGGGTGCTTCTGTTATTGGCATTGATATTGATTCAATGGCAGTTGATTTAGGTCAAAAGATTGTTAAAGTATTAGCACCAAATGAAGATATAGAGATTACAAAGCAGACAGTAGACCAATTAGTTGATATCAAAGAAGTGACGCATATTATATTTAGTTCAACAATTCCAATTAAATATGCCATATTAGACCAACTTTATGATTTAACGAATGAAAATGTTGTTGTTGCAATGCGATTTGGTGACGGAATCAAATCGCTATTTAATTATCCTTCTAAGAAAACTAGTGTAGATAAATGGCAATGTGTAGAGAAGCGTATACAATCTAATCAAATTTTTGATATTGCTTTATATCGTAAGGCAGCAATAAAGGTTGGTGTAGCGGATGTCTAAAATGTTAATTATAGGTACGGGGCCAGTTGCAATTCAATTGGCCAATCTGTGTCATCTAACAACAGACAAACAAATAGATATGGTAGGTCGTGCCTCAACCTCGTTGAAATCAAAAAAGTTATTTCAAGCATATCAAAACGATAAATGCTTTAAAGTAACGACGCAAAATGATGCCCATAAACACATGGCTGGCCGCTTCCAAATTAATCATTTGTATGAAGATATAGAAGTTGTTAATGATTACTATGACACGATTATTATGGCGTGTACTGCAGACGCATATCATAGTACATTGGCACAGCTATCGACAGCAATATTAGAAAAAGTAAAGCGTATCTTGTTAGTATCACCTACATTTGGTTCACAAATGATTGTAGAGCAGCATATGGCTAACTTTAATAAAGATATTGAAGTTATATCATTTTCTACATATCTGGGTGACACGCGTTTGTATGATACTGAGCAACCTAATCATGTTGTAACAACTGGGTTGAAGACGAAATTATACGTAGGTTCTAATCGTGAGCATTCAGCAACAATCAATTATTTAAAAAATGTGTTCAAGCAATTCCACATAAATTTGATAGATATGCCAACACCTTTACATGCTGAAACACGCAATAGTTCTTTGTATGTGCACCCGCCATTATTTATGAATGATTTTTCATTAAAAGTTATTTTTGAAGGGACAGAAGTACCTGTTTATGTATATAAGCTATTTCCAGAAGGCCCAATTACGGTGACGCTCATTCATGAAATGCGCTTGATGTGGACAGAGTTGATGAACATTTTGGCAAAATTTAGTGTGCGGTCAGTCAACCTTTTGGAATTTATGGTGAAAGACAACTATCCTGTGCATCCTGAGACATTAGCGGATGATGACATCTACAGTTTTGAAAAGTTACCACCAATTCATCAAGAATATTTACTATATGTGAGGTATACAGCGATATTAATTGATCCGTTTTCTGAACCTGATAAACACGGGCGCTATTTTGATTTTTCGGCGGTGCCGTTTAAGCAACTTTATGAAAATGAACAAGGCGCCGTGCACATACCACGCATGCCAAGTGAGGATTATTACCGTACTTCAATTATTCAACATATTGGCAAGCTATTAGATGTTGAGACACCAATGATTGATACATTTATGGAACGTTATGAACAATATTGTCAGGACTATAAAAAGCATAACCATAACCGACAACTATCATCACAATTCACTATGAACTTATTTAAAGATGATAAATCTTTGGTAGAGGAGTTTTTAGATACCAAAGATAAAATTTAGTAATAAGGATTTGTAATATAAAAATATTAAATATTTTTTGGTTTTACATAAGTATTCTCCACACAAGTATAAATGATATTACAATTTTTAAATGAAAAAGAGGAAAAATAATGAACAAAATTACTAAGATGAGTGCAGTATTAATTACATCAGGCATTATTTTAGCGGGATGTGGAAACGGTAAAGGCATAGAGGAAAAGAAAGAGAATAAGCAGTTAACGTATACAACAGTGAAAGATATTGGTGATATGAATCCACATGTATATGGCGGATCTATGTCTGCAGAAAGCATGATTTATGAGCCACTTATACGTAATACTAAAGACGGTATCAAGCCATTGTTAGCTAAAAGTTGGGATGTGTCTGATGATGGTAAAACGTATACTTTCCATTTGCGTGATGATGTTAAATTCCACGATGGTACAGGGTTTGACGCTGAGGCAGTTAAGAAAAATATTGATGCAGTTCAACAAAATAAAAAATTGCATTCGTGGTTAAAGATTTCAACATTAATTGATAATGTCAGTGTTAAAGACAAATACACCGTCGAACTTCAGTTAACAGAACCATATCAGCCAGCTTTAGCAGAATTAGCAATGCCGCGACCATATGTATTTGTATCTCCAAAGGATTTTAAGGATGATGGAACTAAGAATGGTGTAAAATCATTTGATGGCACAGGTCCATTTAAACTTGGTGAACATAAAAAAGACGAGTCAGCAGATTTTAATAAAAACAATGATTATTGGGGCAAAAAATCAAAGTTAAACAAAATACAAGCAAAAGTAATGCCAGCAGGTGAGACTGCCTTTTTATCAATGAAAAAAGGTGAGACAAACTTTGCTTTCACAGACGATAGAGGTACAGATAGTTTAGATAAAGATGCTTTAAAACAGTTGAAAGATTCCGGTGATTACCAAGTAAAACATAGCCAACCAATGAATACAAAAATGTTAGTGGCAAATTCTGGTAAAAAGGACAGTCCAGTGAGCGATAAAACTGTAAGGCAAGCGATTGGTCATATGGTAAATAGAGATAAAATATCTAAAGAAATCTTAGGTGGCGAAGAAAAGCCGGCAGCACAACTATTCGCGAAGAATGTTACAGACATTAATTTTGACATGCCTACACGTAAATATGATGTGAAAAAGGCGGAAGCACTGTTAGATAAAGCGGGATGGAAACAAACAGAAGATAGTAATGTCCGCAAAAAAGATGGTAAAGAATTAACAATGAGTATGTATTATGACAAAGGCTCATCAAATCAAAAAGAACAAGCAGAATTTTTACAAGCAGAATTTAAGAAAATGGGAGTTCAATTACAAATTAATGGTGATACATCGGACAAAGTTGCTGAACGTCGTACATCTGGTGATTATGACTTGATGTTTAATCAAACTTGGGGATTATTGTATGATCCACAAAGTACAATTAGCGCATTTAAAGCAAGTAATGGTTATGAAAGTGCGACATCAGGTATCGCTAATAAGAATGAGCTGTACGACAATATTGAGGAATCATTTAAAATTCAGGATAGTAAACAACGTTCTGATGCATATAAACAAATTTTACAACAAATAGATGATGAAGGTATTTTCATTCCTATATCACACGGTAGAATGACCGTGGTTGCACCTAATGATTTAGAGAAATTATCATTTACACAGTCGCAATATGAATTGCCTTTTAATGAAATGCAATTTAAATAAAGGAGTGCATTTATAATGTTCAAATTTATTTTAAAGCGCATGATGATTATGGTTCCACTGATGATTGTAGTAAGTTTTATGACATTTCTACTAACTTATATAACAGATGAAAACCCGGCGGTTACAATTTTACATGCGCAAGGCACACCAGATGTATCACCACAATTAATTGAAGAAACAAATGAGAAGTATGGATTAAATGACCCGTTATTGATGCAATACATGAATTGGCTATTACAAGCATTGCAGTTAGATTTTGGTACGAGTTATATTACAGGGGATCCTGTTGCAGAACGTATTGGTCCAGCATTTTTAAACACCTTAAAACTAACTATTATTTCTAGCATTACGGTAATGATTACATCAATTATTTTAGGGGTGGTCAGTGCCTTAACAAGAGGGAGATTTGCAGATCGTGCGATACGTTCTGTAGCTTTCTTTCTAACAGGCTTACCGTCTTATTGGATTGCTTCGATGTTAATTATTTACGTTTCTGTAAATTTAAATTTATTGCCAACTTCTGGACTGACAGGTCCTGAAAGTTACATATTGCCAGTTGTTGTTATTACAATTGCATATGCTGGCATTTACTTTAGAAATATTAGGCGTTCAATTGTTGAGCAGTTAAATGAAGACTATGTACTTTATTTGAAAGCATGCGGTGTTAAATCGACAACTTTAATGCTGCACGTATTACGTAATGCATTACAAGTTGCCGTCTCAATCTTCTGCATGTCTATACCAATGATTATGGGTGGGTTAGTAGTAATCGAGTATATATTTGCTTGGCCAGGATTAGGACAATTAAGCTTGAAAGCCATATTAGAACATGATTTTCCTGTCATACAAGCGTATGTATTAATTGTGGCTATACTATTTGTTGTATTTAATACATTAGCAGATATAATCAATGCACTCTTGAATCCAAGATTAAGGGAGGCATCTTGATGATTATTTTAAAACGTTTATTACAGGATAGGGGTGCCGTTGTTGCTCTAGGCATTATTATCTTATATGTTGTGTTAGGTTTTGCAGCCCCTTTAATGACAACACACGATCCTAACCATATTGATACAGCTAACAAATATAGTGGAATAAGTTTACAACATTTCTTAGGTACTGATCATTTAGGACGAGATATTTTAACGAGGTTGATTTATGCGATTAGACCCAGCTTATTATATGTTTTTGTAGCGCTCTTTATTTCTGTTTTAGTTGGTGCCATATTAGGTTTTGTTTCTGGATACTTCCGGGGTTATATTGATGCACTTATCATGCGTATGTGTGATGTGATGTTAGCATTCCCTAGTTATGTTGTTACACTCGCACTGATTGCTTTATTTGGTATGGGTGCTGAAAATATTATTATGGCATTTATTTTAACGCGCTGGGCATGGTTTTGCCGTGTGATTCGCACAAGCGTTATGCAATATACTGACTCAGACCATGTTAAATTTGCCAAGACAATTGGCATGAGTGATTTGAAAATTATTCGCAGACATATTATGCCGTTGACACTTGGTGATATTGCAATAATCTCAAGTAGTTCTATGTGTTCCATGATTTTACAAATATCTGGGTTTTCATTTTTAGGGTTAGGTGTTAAAGCACCGACTGCTGAATGGGGTATGATGCTCAATGAAGCTAGAAAAGTTATGTTCACTCATCCAGAAATGATGTTTGCTCCAGGTATTGCAATCGTTATTATAGTTATGGCATTTAACTTTTTATCAGATGCATTACAAATTGCGATTGATCCAAGGATATCTTCAAAGGAAAAACTACGTTCTGTGAAGAAAGGATTGGTGCAATTATGACGTTATTAACAGTACGCCATCTGTTTATCAAAGATAGTTGGACAAATCAGACCATTGTTAACGATGTGAATTTTACAGTGGATAAAGGTGAAGTGCTAGGTATTATTGGTGAAAGTGGTAGTGGTAAGTCAGTCACATGTAAAGCTTTAGTAGGTTTAAATCCTAAGCACTTAAGTGTTGAAGGGACGGTGACATTTAATAATATACAAATGCTTACTTTGTCAGAGATGCAGTTAAAGAAGTATAGAGGTAAAGATATTGCGATGGTTATGCAACAAGGTAGCCGTGCATTCGATCCATCATCTACAGTGGGCAAGCAATTGATCGAAACTATGAAGGTTCATACGCAACAATCTATTCAAGAAATCGAAGCAACTTTGATAGAATATATGGATTATATGGGGTTAAACAATCCCAAACAGATATTAAAGTCATACCCTTATATGTTATCTGGGGGGATGTTACAGCGTATGATGATCGCTTTAGCTTTGGCATTAAAACCCAAATTAATTATTGCAGATGAACCGACGACAGCTTTAGACACTATTACACAATATGATGTGTTACAGGCGTTTAAAGATATTAAGCATCATTTCGATTGCGCCATGATCTTTATTTCACATGACTTAACAGTGATTAATCATATCGCAGATCGAGTAGTTGTGATGAGGCATGGAAAACCTATTGAAGAAGGCACTAGAGAAGCGGTACTCTACCAACCACAACAAGAGTATACTCAGTATTTATTATCCACACGAAAAAAAGTTAATGATTATTTTAAATCTGTATTAAGGGGTGACTCAAATGCTTAAGATCATGAATGTTGAAAAATCGTATTCGCGTTCACACATATTTCGGCGTAGCATGACCCCTATTGTTAAAGATGTGTCCTTTGAATGTCCAGTTGGTAAAGCAATTGCAATTATCGGTGAGAGTGGTAGTGGAAAATCAACATTGAGTAGGATGGTATTAGGTATTGAGAAACCTAACAAAGGTTCAGTAACGTTGAATGATCAGGCAATGTATAAGAAAAAGGTGAGAAATCATCAAATAAGTGCGGTTTTTCAAGATTACACATCTTCATTACATCCATTCCAATCTGTGAAAGAAATATTATTAGAAGTGATGTGCCAGTGTGACAATCAATCTAAAGCAGTCATGGAGGCACGAGCTATTGAATTATTAGAAGAAGTTGGATTATCGAAAGTATACATGGATAAATATCCAAATATGTTATCCGGCGGTGAAGCGCAACGTGTGGCGATAGCGCGCGCTATATGCATGAATCCTAAATATATTTTGTTTGATGAAGCAATCAGTTCTTTAGATATGTCTATTCAAACCCAAATTTTAGATTTGTTAGTAAATTTACGCTCGAAAAGGCAGTTAAGTTATATTTTTATTACTCATGATATTCAAGCTGCCACCTATTTATGTGAGCAGTTAATTATTTTTAAAAACGGTAAAATTGAAGAACAAATTGCAACCAAAGATTTACATCTAAGTGATAATGCTTATACAAAAGCATTGATTGAAAAACAATTATCATTCTAAGGAGTGAGACAATGAAAGGTGCTATGGCATGGCCTTTTTTGAGACTATATATACTAACATTAATGTTTTTTAGTGCTAATGCTATTTTGAATGTCTTTATACCATTACGAGGACATGATATTGGAGCTTCAAATACGGTTATCGGTATTGTAATGGGTGCTTATATGCTAACTGCTATGGTATTTAGACCTTGGGCAGGACAAATTATTGCACGTGTTGGCCCGATTAAAGTATTGCGTATCATTTTAATTATTAATGCAATTGCTTTAATTCTATACGGTTTTACTGGATTAGAAGGATATTTCTTGGCACGTGTGATGCAAGGTGTATGTACAGCATTCTTCTCGATGTCATTACAACTAGGAATTATTGATGCCTTACCAGAAGAGCA
This sequence comes from Staphylococcus xylosus NJ, assembly GCF_000338275.1. GTDB lineage: Bacteria > Bacillota > Bacilli > Staphylococcales > Staphylococcaceae > Staphylococcus > Staphylococcus xylosus_B. The sequence continues at coordinate 140,129 of NZ_ANMR01000035.1, read as the reverse complement.
TCGTTCAGAAGGGGTTTCGTTGTATTCACTATTTTCGACAATTCCTAATTTGATTGGTCCTATTATAGCTATTGGTATTTGGCACGCTGATAATATATCTATTTTTGCGATTGTTATTATTTTTATTGCGCTATCCACCACATTCTTTGGTTATCGCGTCACAATTGCCGAACAAGAACCAGATACGTCCCATAAAATTGAAAAAATGTCATTTAATGCGGTTACGGTATTTGCTCAGTTTTTCAAAAACAAAGAGTTGTTCAATAGTGGTTTAATCATGATTGTAGCGTCGATTGTGTTTGGTGCGGTAAGTACTTTTGTTCCGTTGTACACTGTGAATTATGGTTTTGCTAGTGCGGGTATATTCCTAACTATTCAAGCTATAGCAGTGGTTGTAGCAAGACTTTATTTAAGAAAATATATCCCATCGGATGGATTATGGCATCCAAAATTTATGGTGATTGTATTATCGTTATTAATGATTGCATCTTTTGTTGTGGCTTTTGGACCGCAAGTAGGCGTCTTTATTTTCTATGCGAGCGCAATATTAATCGGTATGACACAAGCATTGGTATACCCAACATTAACGTCTTATCTAAGCTTTGTCTTACCTAAAGTAGGGCGTAACATGCTATTGGGTTTGTTTATTGCATGTGCAGATTTAGGTATTTCTTTGGGAAGTGTCATAATGGGACCTCTATCTGATGCACTAGGATTTAAATGGATGTATATTATTTGTGGCCTGCTTGTGATTTGCATAATGATATTAAGTGTGACGAAACAGCCTATACCCTATAAATCGAACTAGTGTAGATTATCAAAAGTTTTAGTATTTGATGCTTGAAAAGTGAAATAATTACAATCATGAAAATAGTAGTGTTTGTATTGTTATACTTAGCGTGGATGCTAAAATGATTTATTGATTAAGTTTAAAATTATTAGAGATATTACATATGAAAACATATAATAAACGCTATAAATTGCTTAAGAAAGGCATTTTATAGCGTTTTAAATTTGGACATTCAAATAAATAATAAAGAAATCTTTGTTAACATACTTTATACTTAAAACAAAATGACAGAATAGAGGTTATTGTAGTGAGGAAGTTATGGATTTGAGGCATATGTATCATAGTTGTTGTTATCATAGCGGCATTTATTACTATAAAGATGTTTACTCAAAATCAATCTGTGATGGAAAAGTCTGGACACTCAAATTTTGTTAATAGCCAAATACCAACACTATTTCTACATGGTTATGGTGGAAGCGCTAATTCAGAAAAATATATGGTTAAGCAAGCTAAACAAAATGGCGTAACTAAAGATGTGATCACAGCAATTGTATCTAAAGATGGAGAAGTAGAATTAAAAGGGAAACTTGAAACAGATACAGCTAATCCTATCGTACAAATTGAGCTAGCAAATAATAAGCAAGGTGATCTTGATGAAAATGCGAAATGGTTTAAAAATGTATTAACGAAATTGCAAAGTGAATACGACATTAATAAGTTTAATTTTGTAGGTCATTCTATGGGGAATTTATCATTTGCGCAATATATGCTGACATATGGGAATGATCCCTCGTTACCTCAATTGAATAAGCAAGTGAATATTGCTGGGACATATAATGGCGTATTAAATATGAATGAAAAAGTGAACGAAATTAGTGTGGATGTTAATGGTAAACCAAGCCGTATGAATCCCCCTTATCAAGAATTGCAACAACTTGAAGATATATACAATGGTAAAAATATTGCCGTATTAAATATATTTGGAGACTTGGAAGATGGTACTCATTCTGATGGACGTGTATCTAATAGTTCATCCAAGTCTTTAAAATATTTACTTGGTGATAGTCCAGAAAGCTATAAAGAGTCCAAGTATAAGGGGAAATCAGCACAACATAGCCAGTTACATGAAAATAAAGAAGTTGCTAAAGACTTTATCGCATTTTTGTGGAGGAAATAAGATGATTAAGTTAACAGATTTTATAAAGGTGCCAGATATTGATAAAACAAAGATTAAATTTAATATGAACAGTGGCGACGTAAACGTAAAAGCATGGGATTTATTGTTAGAGGACGAAGCAAGTTGGAAAGATGCTTTAAGTAATATTTATTGTTAACCAAAAATGTTAGTTAAAGAATTAAATAGTTGTTGTTAAAACTTAACACACCATTTACTTATCATATATTTATAACCACCAAAAATGATACAATTTATTAAATTAAAGATAGGAGGCTTATTAATGAATAGTCAAAGAAAATGGGTAATTTTATATTTTATCGCTTTTTTAATCATGATCGCAGTTAATTATTTAAGTGGTAGTAATATAGGAAGTATCGCCCAAAATAAACAAGCAATTATTCAACCTGCTGGTTTCGCATTTGCAATTTGGGGTTTAATCTATGTGCTTATTTTAGTATGGCTAATCAAATTGTGGCTCATGCGTTCGCGTGATAAAGAAGTAGTAAGTCGGTTAAAGTATCTTCCTATTATTAATTTTATATTAAATAGTGTTTGGATTATTGTTTATACACAACAGTGGTTCTTAATTTCAGTAATCGTTATTATAGCATTACTTTATAATATCGCTCAAATGTATGTAATATTATCCAGCTATCGCGGATATAATCGTTTCCCAATTTCAATTTACTTCGGTTGGACGACTGTCGCAACTATTGTTAATATTTTTTCGTTAGCGATAAATAATCATGTTAAAACAGTATTCGGTTTAACAGAATTGAGTTGGACGCTTATAGCGTTAATTTTAGCTACAATTATTGGACTCTTTATAGCTGTCTCTTTTAAAGATTGGCTATATCCATTGGTTTTAATATGGCCTTTTTATGGTATTTATATAGAAAATAGTAATCATTATTTAAGCGTAGATATTATTTTAATCACGGCTAGTTTTATATTATTTGTTATTGCGGTTATTATAGTTTGGAAAAATTTCATTAGGGATAAGCTTTAGATTTTCAAAAGTGTGGTTATTAGAATATTAAATCTAACTAAATTTAATTATAAAGGCATACATTAATAATATAAGGGTATTATATTATACAAGAGACTTAGAACTCTTATCATAATTAAATTAATTGTAATGAGCAAACAGGCTTATTATGCAAAGGATGAGCTGAGGAAGATTTTCCTGCTCATCTTTTTTATTGGAGGCTAAATTTATGAAAAAAATTCTGTTAACTGGTGCTTCGGGGTATATTGGCGGTCATTTAATGAATAGGTTAAAAGACAACTATGAAATTATAGCTGTTTCTAGACATATAGAGAATAAAAAGGACGAACAAAATGTAACTTGGAAAGCTGCTGACTTATTTGATTTGAACGAGATAACAGAAGTGATGAAGGACGTTGATATTGCTATATATTTAGTGCATTCTATGATGCCTTCAGCTAAATTAACACAAGCAAGTTTTGAAGATATGGATGCATTACTAGCAGACAATTTTGCAAAAGCAGCGAGTTTTAATCAAGTGAATCATATCGTATTTATGAGTGGATTAATCCCTAATACAAATGAATTATCACCACACTTAAGAAGTCGTTTAGAGTGTGAGCGTATTTTAGGGGCTTATGGCGTACCAGTAAGTACTTTAAGGGCTGGTTTGATTATAGGTTCGAAAGGTAGCTCTTACCCGATCCTAAAAAAATTGGTGGAACGTCTACCAGGGTTACTGTTGCCACAATGGGCATATAATAAAACATTACCAGTAGCTATTGAAGACGTCATTAATGGGCTTTATAAGATTGTAGAACGTAACCCCCATACTAACGAATCAATTGATATCGGCGGACCAACTCATATGACATATAAAGACTTATTTAAGCAAACCGCTGAAGTATTAGATAAACGTTTACCTACCTTAGACTTACCTATTATTCCAATATGGCTGAGTAAATATTGGGTTAAATTGATTTCTGGTGTTCCAAAAGAGATGGTCTATCCACTAATGGATAGTTTGATTCACGATATGGTAAGAAATGAAGAAAATACAGTTGAAGGTATCTCTGTTGGCAAAATAGATTTTAGAGAGAGTGTACGTAAGGCTTTAGCGGAAGAAACTACAAAACAAAAGAAACATAAGAAATCAGGTAAGTCTGCAGTTAAGGATGTTCGTGCAATTTCGAGAGCAATCTTACCTAAAGACATGAATATAAGCCAAGTAACAGAATTATATGCTGATTTTTTAAATAAGATTACACTAAACGTCGTTAATAGCGACTTTAATGAAGATAACTTCTCAATAACTGTACCATGTTTGAATAAAGATTTACTTTTATTAAAAAAAGATGAAACGGCATCTAATGATGAAAGAATTTTGTACCGTATTGTAGGCGGTGACTTTGCGCTTGATTCAAACGGTGGCAATGCGAGATTAGAGTTTAGAAGATTGCCTAATAGCAATGAATGTATTATAGCGTTACAAGAATATGAACCTACATTACCATGGTGGGTGTATAAGTATACTCAAGCAAAAGTTCATAAAAGTGTAATGAATCTTTTTAAATTGAAGTTGGAAACTACGAAAAGTATTAAAAAAGGAGACGTAAATATGAAAAAATTTATTTTACCTGTCGTTATTGTAGGCGCAGTGGTTTTAAAATTATATGGATTGAAAAAGTGTTTAGCTAAAAGAAATAATATGTCTAATGCTGAACTATAGTGGTTAGTTGAATAGTTAGTTATAAAGAAGAGGAGATTAACAATGAAAGCAAGCGAGATAATTAAATCAATCATAAAAGTTATAACGCCAGTTACCGGTGGCAAATTTATAGGAAAATTTGCAGTGAAAAATGCTCGAAAAGATTATAAAAAGAATGTTAAACCGCCTTTTTCACCGCCTGGATATGTCTTTCCTATCGTGTGGCCAATACTTTATACAACGATGGGTGTCGCTTATGCGCTAGTGACTAATAAATCAGAACATAAGACTTTAAGAGGCGTTTACTATACACAATTAGGGCTTAATTACTTATGGTCAGTCTTGTACTTTAAATATAAGTTACGCTTCAGTGCATTAGTAGAGAGCGTTGTATTGCTTGGTGCAGTAATAACTACAACTGTAAAATTTTTCAATGTGAAGAAGATTGCGGGTATCTTGCTAGTCCCATACATGCTTTGGAGTGCATTTGCAACGTATTTAACGGCTGGGAATTGGTTTTTAAATAAAGAGAATCCAAGCTACACAGGAAAAAATGAGAATTAAATTGATGAAAAAAATAATATATAATGCGCTATATTGGTTTATAGTTCAAATGGTCATTGCCCAATTAGGCACGCGTATTAGTTATAAATATTTAGAGAAGAATAATATATATTTTAGAACTTGGAATTTTGAACAAGAAGGCCGACTATGGCAACAATTAGTTAAAGTCCAATATTGGAAACGTCATTTACCAGATGGCAAACATATTAATCCAAATATTGTGAGTAAAACGACATTTGATATATCTAATAATAAGAATGAAATACGTCAATTTATACTAGAAACTAGACGTGCTGAACTTGTACATTTATTGTCTATAATTCCTATTATTGCATTTTTTAAATCATCTAAAAGCGTTAAAATCATTAATCTGTTCTATGTCATTATAGCCAATGTGCCTTGTGTGATTGCACAGCGCTATAATCGTCCTAAGTTAATACGTATTTATTTAAAAATGCGAAAAAGAAAAGGTGATTAAATGGGTAATAAAAAAGTTATTGTCATCGGAGGGGGCCTAGGCGGTATTTCCAGTGCAATTTGTATGGCTCAAGCAGGTTATAAAGTGGATTTATATGAACAAAATAAACATATTGGTGGAAAGGTAAATAGGCTAGAAATAGATGACTATGGATTTGATCTCGGTCCATCTATTTTAACTATGCCTAAAGTATTCCAACATTTATTCCAACAATGCGGTGAAAAGCTAGAGGATTATGTTAGTATTCGCAAGTTAGCATTACAGATTAGAAATGTTTATCCGGATGGTCAAATTATAGATTTGTATGAATCTATGGAAGATATATTAATAAATAATGAAACATTATCAAATAAAGATATAAAGCAACTTACTGCATTTTTTAATTATGCTCAAAAGATACATGAAGTTGCTAAAAGAAGTTATTTTGATAAAGGATTAGATACGATGTCTGCAATTATCCGTTACCATGGTCCATTTTCAGCCTTAAAACAATTCGACTATTTTCATACAATGCAACAAGCAATTAACAAAAGAGTCGAGAACCCTTATTTAAGAGAAATGCTAGGATATTTTATCAAATATGTAGGATCCTCGTCTTATGATGCTCCAGCTGTATTGAGTTTACTGCCTCAAATGCAACATGCTGAAGGATTATGGTACGTAGATGGTGGGATTCATAAATTAGCAGAAGCGATGGAACAATTAGCGAGAGAGTTAGGGGTGTATATACATTTTAATGCCTCTGTCAAACATATAAATTATAATAACCAAAGCGAAGTGACAGGGATAACTTTAGAAACTAACGAAGAAATATATGCAGATTACATTATATCTAATATGGAAGTAATTCCTGTTTATAAATATTTATTGAATTTTGATGAGCATAAAATAAACAAATTGGAACGTAAATTTGAACCAGCTAGCTCAGGTTATGTGATGCATTTGGGCGTGGATAAAAGTTATCCAGAGCTTAGACATCATAACTTTTTCTTTTCGGATAATTCTAAAGTTAATTATGATGAAGTTTTTCATCAATATATTTTGCCTGAAGATCCAACAATTTATGTCGTTAATACAAATAAAACAGATGAGGCACAAGCGCCAGAAGGACATGAAAATATAAAAATATTGCCACATATACCGTATATTCAAAATAAACCATTTAGTGAAGCGGAATATCGTCAATTCCGAGAACGTATATTGGATAAATTGGAGTCTATGGGCTTACAGGATTTAAGACAGCACATAGTATACGAAGATGTATGGACGCCGCATGATATAGAAAATAAATATAATTCTAATAAAGGCGCCATATACGGTGTAGTATCTAGTAAGAAGAAGAATAAAGGTTTTAAATTTCCTAAAAAAAGTCAATATTATAAAAATTTGTATTTTGTAGGTGGGTCCGTAAATCCAGGAGCGGGCATGCCCATGGTAACCTTAAGTGGTATGCAAGTAGCAGAAGCTATTATTATTGGAGAAAGTAGTTGAGGTTGAATGGCACTTTACATGATAGCTATGGTATTAACGATATTATCTTTAATATGTGGAATGTGCATGTATATGCGTCGAGCAGTTATAAGTAGCGACAAAGAAGGAATTGAGGAAGCTGTCAGTGTTATTGTACCTGCTAGAAATGAAGTTGAGAACTTACCTAAATTACTTAACAGTATAGGTAAAGAGCAAGAAATAGAAGTTATCATTATGGATGATGGTTCAACAGATGATACACCAGACGTTGCCCGATATTACGGAGCAAGTGTATATACTGTTAAAAATGATGATACATGGCAAGGTAAATCGCATGCTTGTTGGCAAGGTAGTCAATTTGCATCTCATAACTTATTGATGTTTGTTGATGCGGATGTTCAATTTACAAATGGTTACAGTATCCCTCGTATAGTCAATCAATATTATCTACAGGGCGCTAAAGGTCTACTTTCTATACAGCCTTATCATAAGATAAAGAAATTATATGAAAATATATCGGCTATTTTTAATTTGATGACAATCGTCGGTATGAATAAATTTTCAATAATTAAATCATCAAATAAAGAACAAAGCGCATTTGGGCCTGTGATTTTGACGAATAAGCGAGATTATGAACTGACACAAGGTCATTTGAAAGCTAAAGACCAAATTATCGAAGGGTTTGCCATAAGTAAAGCGTATCACGATTACGATTTGCCAGTTAAATTATATGAAGGTCAAGGGGTAGTCAATTTTAGAATGTATCCCCAAGGATATAAAGCATTATTAGAGGGATGGAGTAAACATTTTGCGCTTGGATCTCAAGTAACTAAAAAATCTACACTTACTTTTGTATTTTTATGGCTATTTGGGTCACTTGTAACTATTTTAGCTATAATTTTTTCTGTTAATTTAGACCCATTATATATGATATTAGCTATTATTTTCTATTTTATATACGCTTTACAATTTCACTTATTCATTAGAAGAACAGGCAATTTTAGTCTTATTACAAGTATTTGTCATCCAGTGTTTTTCATATGCTTTGTAGTGATATTTATTAAATCGTGGTTAGATATCAATGTGTTAAAACGTATACATTGGAAAGGCCGTAAAATAGATTTATAATTTAGTTTTTTATAAACGTCGAGTAATTAAAGGCATTTTGAGGAGGGCAACAAATGAATGAGTTAGAGAGAGATTATAACTACTGTCATAATATAATGAAAACACATTCGAAAACGTTTTCATATGCCTTTGATTTTTTGGATATAAGAAGAAAAACAGCAGTATGGGCTATTTATGCAGCTTGCAGAATTATTGATGATAGTATCGATAGATATAAAAACCTTGAGAAATTGGATGAGATAGAGAGTGATTTAGATACTATTTACGGTAATCATATCCGAAGTTATCAAAGTGATGCATCCATTATGAATGCTTTAAATGACACTTTGAATACATATGCAATACCTCAAAACCCATTTAAATCTTTAATTCAATATGTAAAGGGAGATTTAGATTTAAAAATAATCAAAACAGATTCCGATTTATATGATTATTGCTATGGTGTGGCAGGTACTGTGGGAGAATTGTTAACTCCTATATTAGCTGCATCAAATGAAAATAATGTCGAGCAAGCTAAAGACGCTGCTATTGCTTTAGGTAAAGCAATGCAAATAACTAATATTTTAAGAGACGTTGGTGAAGATTTTCAAAATGGACGGATTTATCTCAGTGAAGAAAAATTAGCTCAATATCAAGTTGAACTACATTCTACATATTATGAAGGAGTTAACTCAGATTATATAGAGCTATGGGAAAGTTATGCTACAGAGGCAGTTGGACTATATAATATTGCACTAAATGGTATTAATCACTTTGATGAAGAGGTACGTTATATTATTGAATTAGCGACAACTACCTATCGTGAAATACTTGAGGAAGTAAGAAAGTCAAACTATACGTTGCATAAAAAAGTATTTGTAAGCAAATTGAAAAAAATAAAAATTCATCGTGATATTAGTGCGAAGTATAAAAGGAGTGAAACATTATGAAGCTTGCAGTTATAGGTGGCGGTGTTTCAGGTTTAGCTGCAGCTTCAAGATTAGCAGCAAATGGACACAAAGTGGATTTATATGAAAAGAATCAACAAATAGGTGGAAGGATGAACCAAATTAAGCAAGATGGTTTTACATTTGATATGGGGCCAACTATTGTAATGATGCCTGAAATTTATCGTGACGTTTTTAATTATGCACATAAAAATATGGATGATTACTTGGAGATTAAACAATTAGCACATATTTATGATGTTTATTTTAGTGAAACAGATCAAATTCGTGTACCTACCGATCTTGCACAGTTAAGAGATATGCTTGAAGCTATTGAACCTAATTCTACACATGGCTTTATGTCATTTTTAACAGATATATACGAAAGATACGAAATCGCACGGAAACATTTTTTAGAACGTACTTTTAGAAAACCTACAGATTTTTATAATCCTTTCACTTTATATCAAGGAATGAAATTAAAAACGTTTGATAAAGCAGATAACTTAATTGAAAAATATGTAGATAATAAAAAAATACAAAAAATCTTAGCATTTCAGACTTTATATATAGGCATTGATCCTAAACGAAGTCCTTCATTATATTCAATTATACCAATGATAGAATTAATGTTTGGTGTTCATTTTATTAAAGGCGGCATGTACAATTTTGTAAAAGCACTTCAAACATTAAATGAGGAGTTAGGCGTTCAAATTTATACAAATGCAAACGTTGAAGAAATTATCATTGATAGTCGATTTAAGCGTGCGGAAGGTCTGAAAGTAAATGGACATATAAAAAAGTACGACAAAATAATCTGTACTGCTGATTTTCCGTACGCAACCTCAACTTTAATTAAAAATGAACACCACCCCCCAAAATATACGAGGCAAAAAATTGATAATATGGACTATTCTTGTTCTGCCTTTTTAATGTATATAGGGGTTGATAAAGATTTATCCGAAGAAATTTTGTTACATAATGTTATATTTTCAAAGGATTTTGATAATAATATTAATGAGATTTTTTCTGGAGAAATATCTCGAGACCCTTCAATATATGTATATGCGCCTAGTGTAGAAGATCAGTCGTTAGCGCCAAAAGGTCATACAGGTATTTATATACTCATGCCAGTTTCAGAATTGAAAACAGGCGATGTGGATTGGTCTGATGAAGCAACAATCACAAAGGTGAAGGATATTATTTATAACAAGCTTTCTACAATTAAAGCTTTAAAAAATTTGAAAACACAGGTTGTTACAGAAATTATATACACACCTAAAGATTTTGAAGGAGATTATAATGCGAAATTTGGAGCGGCTTTTGGTTTAATGCCTACATTAGCACAAAGTAACTACTATAGACCACCTAATGTTAGCAGAGATTACAAAAATTTGTACTTTGCTGGAGCAAGTGTTCACCCAGGAGCAGGAGTGCCAATTGTATTGACGAGCGCTAAGATTACGGTTGATGCTATGTTAGAAGATATTAATAAGGGCAAATAAAAGAGCGCTTAAATCACTTGTGAATGGGGTGATTTTAAGCGCTTTTTGTATTAATCGAACGTGATGGTTTGGGGCGTATCTAAATTATTATCGTTCATAACTTTTATTGATTTTGGAACCACTTTAATTACACATAAGTCCGGATCGTCTTTAGAGTCAAAGAAAGTCTTATCTTGTTTTTCCCAAATCCAATCAATAGTTTTCTTATCTTTTAGTATTTCAACATTAGCTTCAATTTCTAAAAAACTACGGTTTGTCGTTTCGTCATAACCTATAAGTACGTGTGCTTTTGGATTATCTTGAAATTCAGCAATTTTTTAGACTCAATGCTTGTTTTTGTATAAAGCGTGAGTCCATCATTATAAAATACCATGTATCTACTATTAGGTGTATTGTTATGTGCTGTAGATAAGACGCCTATTTTTGATATGTTTAATATATTTTCAATTTCACTTTGCAATTGTTCAGTATTCATATTTTAATCACCTCTAATGATTACATACCCTAAAAGCCTTTGTGATATGTAAATTTTTAAAAGTGACAATATTTTTTAGTGAATTATACATAAATTATAACGGGTATATGGTTAATAAAGTAATTATAAGTTAGAGAATAATTATAAAGTTTAATGTTATCATTTCACTAATTCATCTAGAGCATTTACCGATTTTATAAAGTTGTTTTTAGGCCAATATGGGAGGGAATAGAATGAATTTAGGAGTCGTACTCAATCGTGTTTTTAGAGTTAAAGACAATCCACTATTTGAATATGTAGCGGAGCATCAAGATGAGATAAATAAAGTATATTTTATCGTACCTATAGAAGATTTAAATGACGCAGCAACAGTAAAGCGTGATTATTACCATAAAGTAATAAAAGGATTCTTAAGTACGCTAGAAAGGTATGATATATATCCTTATATTGTCACGTACGAAAAGCTAGGTGAATTAGCTCATACATTGGCGTTGTCTCATGTATTATTAGCAAAAGATATTATGAGTTACCACAAAGAAATGTATGACTATCATCATGTCAAACGAGCTTTTGAAAACCTTCAAATTACAGTGATTGGGCAGCGTGTGAATCATTATTTTCAACCTACAAAGACTTTTAATAAACAGCAACAGCCTTATAAAGTATTTACTAGTTTTTATAAAGCAAATCGTCAAGATTTAGTACATACCCCTAAGAAAAATTATCAATTTAAGCAGTTAACCAAAAATGCGCAAAAAGGTTCAAATCAAAGCGACTTAAAATTCGGAAATAATAAAGATATAGAAAAGTTAGCGCGTAAAACGTGGGATGATTTTTTAAATGATGACATCGCTCGTTATGATAAATTGACTGACGATGTATCACAAGATTTTGTAAGTGGATTAGGTAAATATTTAGCATATGGATTAGTCGATATTCGTGAAATTATAAATGATTTGCTTGAAGGTTACGATAGCGATGAAACAAGTTATGAAGCTTTTATTAGAGAAGTTATATTCCGTGAATTTTATTATGTGTTAATGACACAATACCCAGAAACTGCAACTAAATCTTTTTCTGAAAAGTATCGCAACATGCAATGGTCTTATAATAAATCGCATTTTGAATCGTGGAGAAAAGGACAAACTGGCTATCCAATCGTTGATGCTGCAATGAAAAAGCTAAACCGCACAGGATATATGCACAATCGCTTGAGAATGGTTGTATCTCAATTTTTAACTAAAAATTTATTCATTGATTGGACATGGGGCGAGGACTATTTTAGAGAGTATTTGATTGACTATGATAATGCGTCTAATGTACATGGTTGGCAATGGTCAGCATCAACTGGGACTGATGCGGTGCCTTATTTCAGAATGTTTAATCCTATACGTCAAAGTGAACGTTTTGATGCACAGGGCTATTTTATTAAAACACAGTTAGAAATATTCGATAAGGTCTCAAGTAAAATTATCCACGACCCAACAAAACATAAGACTAAATTGAAAGAAAACTATCAAATTGAAATTGGTAAAGATTATCCAGAAGCTATCGTAGATCATAAAAGTAGTAGAGATTACGTTATGCATAAATTTAAACAGTATTAATGAATAAATAGATTGAGGAGGCGTTGTTCCAAATGTTAAAAAATTTAATACATCATATTTACTTAGAACAAAACAATGATGAAATAATAATAGAAAAATTTAATGAAAAACAGCAATATACCATTTTAGAACAAATTAATGATTTACCACAAAGTGGATTTACAGTTTTTAATCACTTATATGTAAATCCTAGTTTTGAAGAAGCATTTGAGCGTTTGTTTTTAAATAGAAATAGACATTTAAAAAGTATAGAAGGCTTTGAGAGTCTATTGTTTTTGAGGCCTCAAACTAATCATGCGCATTATGTTATTGTAACTGTTTGGACAGACGAAACTACTTATCAACATTGGCAGAATTCTAAAGAGTATAAAGCCTCACATCACAAAAGAGGTACTGACAGTGGCTCAGACAAAAATATCATAAATAGAAAGTTATCATTTAATATTAGTTTAGATTTAACTGATAGTTAAGTGTATTTCAAAATGTAGAATAATTTGAAATATAAAGAAAAAGACGATTTATATTAATCAACAATAGCTTATTTTCAGTTAGCTCGTGAGCAAGATACATGTAGTCTCTTTCTTATATTATAAAATATGGAATCCATTTAGTGATAACTATAAAGTTTCTCGTGAAACATGTAAATAACATAACACTATCAGTTAACTACTCATTAGAAATAATTTAGCGCAATAAAATTATTGGCGATTTATTTGGTAATTCTATGTTGTGAGTAAACTTAATATGGGTAAATGTAATAATATAAATAACTTAACGGAGTGATTAATATATTATTAAATGAGTGGGAGCAAGAAAAAGAAACAATGCATTTATTGTCACAAATACTAGGAAAATATAAATTAGCAGCAGCTTATCAACAGCCACAATGGGCGCATGTAGCTTTAGATATTACAGTTCAAGGCTTCACAACAGGTATGTTGCATGCAGATAATAAAGATTTTTATATTACCGTCAATTTACTTGATGATGAAATTGAGTTGAGAATTGACAACAATAAAGAAATTATAGTATTGAAAGATGATCTTACAATTCAATATTACTACCAAGAGATTCAACGTATATTATCAGAAAGCAAAGTGTTTATAGATATTAATACAATACCACAAGAATTCCCAGATACGACACCGTTTGAAGAAGACTTGCACCATCATCACTATGATTCTCAAATTAGCAATGATGTGTTGAAGTTGATGAAGTTTGCCTATCACGCAGAATCCCAATTCATCGCTCCACTGCGTACTAGGAAGTTTATGCCAAGGTTATTTTGGGGGACATTTGATGTTTCATGTGCAATTATTCAAGACATCCATCAACCATTTGAAAATGATGATATGGTCATTGAACGTGCAGCTTTTGATGAAGAAATGATCGAATTTGGATTTTGGTTTGGAGATGATAATTTTAAAGGCCCAACGTTCTTTGTATTACCATACCCATTCGCTGATAGAAAATTTGAATGTCATGATGATTTTCCACAAGATAGCTATTACAGTGAAACTTTAGGAGAGTTTATTATAGAAGTAACGGAATACAGTAAAGAGAGCATGGACGAAATCGAAAAATTCTTCTATGAATCTTATAATATTTTAAAGGATTATTTAGAATGGCAAGGATGTAGTCATTTTCACTTACCGCTTAAAATGGCTAATAATCATTTGAGTTAGTCTACTTGATCAATTTTTAGTTCTTTAGCGTAAAAATTAGTGTTATGTAATGCGAAAGAAATAAAATGAATTTTGTTTATCAAATGCTATATTATATAAAATTAAAACCATTCCTTTTGTTTATTAAATACAAGAAGAATGGTTTTATTATTATGTTTGCCAACTAGGTTAGGCTTAGGGTTGTGTGAGGTTACAGTGAGGGACGTCTAGTTTGAGACGCAGCATAATGCATTTTATTAATGTCGTTTGTGCGTATAGTGAAACAATGGGTTAATGGATATAAAGAGCTAGAAGGAATTTTGGAGATTATAGTTTGCTACTTGATTTTAATTATTTAATTGATAGTTTCACTTCATGATTTCATTCCACGTCGCATTGTTATATAGCACACTTCACAATTTGTGAGCTAGATAGTTAACTTGAAAATAATGTTTTATCTTTAGGTTGATTCTCTAAATAAATGATTTTCCCTTCATCATCTAATCTTGCAATATCTATACCCTCTTGCGTATAAACACCTGTTTCAAATCTATTTCCACAAATAGCCCAATGTGTTTTGAAAGTGCCATCTTCTTGTTCTATCCAGCCATTATGCATGTGTTTTAAATCTTTATTTGTTTGGTACACACCTTTAACAAATTGTTTCCATGCGTCTTTGCCTTTAAAAGTTTTTTGATTCAACACAAATTCAATATCATTGTTAAATAAATCATTTAACTTATCAAAACTTTCGTCGCTATATCTAGCTTCATCGAACAAGATAAAGTATGAATCTAATGTTTTCATTTTATATACCTTCTTTATAAGTTGATTTGTACATAAGCATCCCAATTAACAAGTGTCTTATTAAAATCTTATTTTATATATAATTAAAGGTGTCGTATAGATATCTGCCTATCAACAGTAAATTTTATATTAACCTTTTAACATAAACACTTAGCCATAAATATAGTTGGCAATGATAAAAGTGATAATTGATAATATCATAGATACAATGATGACACCGATTAAAGGCTTAAACGCTCGGTCTTGCAAATCTTTAAATGATACATTTAACCCTAGTGCCACCATTGCCATCAATAAGCAAATTGTTGTTAATGGCTCAATTATTTGCATTATAAATTGAGGTATAGGTACATAAGTATGAAATAGTGCCATTAATACAAATCCAATTAAAAAGTATGGCATTTCGATACGTTGGTTTGTATTCCTAGCCTGTGATTTCAAGTTCATCACAAATATAAGTATTATACTTAAAGGTATGAGCAAGAATACTCGACCTAATTTACCTAATAAGCCAATTCGTAAAGCTGTCTCACCTGAGAAATCTGCAGCAAGAATAACATGGGCAATTTCATGTAGACTCACACCAGACCATACGCCATAAATCTCTGGTGGTATTGTGAATAGTGTATAGATTACCGTATAGCCTAGTGAAAAAAGTGTACCAATTAATGCAACGATGCCTATACTAATGGCTGTGTCTTTTTCGCGTGCTTTTAAAATTGGAGATACAGCAGCTATCGCAGCAGCCCCACAGACCCCGGCACCAATACCTAGCAATAATGTGATAACTTTATCTCCTTTAATATAGTGATTTAGTAATAACATTAAACCAATACTTACAATTATGACACCACCGTCAATAAGTAATAACGTACTACCTTCTCCTATAACATCAAAAATATTAAGTTTTAGACCATACAATATAATGGCGAATTTTAATAAACGTTTAGATGCGAAAGTAATACCTGGACGATAACTTTCAGGATAACCATTAAAATGTCTAAATAGTATTGCGATAACAATTGCAATTGTCAAAGCACCGACCTTATCTAAAAGTGGCAGCTTTGAACTAATTAAACTTATTGCAGCAATGGTAAACGTGAATAATATGCCAAAGATAAATGGTTTATTATTAAATTTAGTCATGTACCGTCTCCTCCTTTTATCAAAAGTGTAGCACCAGAAATTTATAACGTTAAATAAATATTTAGTATATAGGTCATAACAATTTTGATATGATAAGAATAAAACAATGAAAGGTGATAAGCCATGGACCCACTAAAAGTGTTAACTGAAGTTGTAAAGGCACAAAGTTTTACAAAAGCTGCAGAAAATTTGTATACATCACAACCATCAATAAGTAGAGACATAAAGAGACTTGAAAATGACTATGAGATAAAAGTATTTGAGTTTAAACATTCAAAAATGGCATTAACAAGTGATGGAGAGAAACTATACCAATATGCGTTGCAAAGAAATCATTTAGAACAAGCGCTGCGACAAGATCTAAAGATGCAAACAAATACAATCGCTGGAGATTTAAAACTGGGTAGCAGTTACACATTTGGTGAATATCGTTTGTCACGACAACTTACTAAATTAGCCCAAAGGTACCCAGAATTACATATTCATGTACACTTAGATAATTCAGAAACGATTGTTGAACAAATTAAAAATAACATCGTTGACGTTGGTGTGGTCGAAAAAAAGATACAAAACAATGCAATTATAAGCACGTCAATTGCTCAAGATGAAATTGTATTAATTAAAAAGAAGAAATCTAGCCCGTCTAATTTAGAGACATGTTTTATTCGAGAACAAGGTTCCGGTACTCGTGTATACCAAGAAAATGGTTTGAATCAATTATCATTAAACCCTTATTTAGTAGTCATTAATAATACAAGTCTAATTAAAAGTATGGTCCATGCAGGAAATGGTTTTTCGATTGTATCTAAATCAACATTGACACCTGAAGATTTGGAGCAACTTGAAGTTGTTAATTTAGATATTGAAAGGTTTTTCTATTTAATTTTACATAAAAATAAATACATTGATGAAAAAATGAAACGAGTCATATCCGTATTAAAGCAAGATATGGAATAACTTATAAAATGAGATGATTCATAGTGGAATATTTTTGGTTTAGGAGTAAAGAAGTGGAGTAGAAGTTATTGTCACTAATTATAAATCAGTAATAAGTAATTAGCATAGGGTAGAAATCAAATGATAGGCATTGATTTCTATCCTATGCTATTGAGTGAGCATTCATTACTTGTTGCTAATTGAAAAATGGTACCGATATTCAGAAGCACTGATTTCAAAATGCTTTGTAAAATTTTTAGAAAATAGTAGTGGGTCTTTGTAACCAACACGTCTTGATATGTCACTTATACGTGAGCTCGTATGTATTAATAATTGTGAAGCGTGATACATCCTTATATAGGTTAAATATTCTTTAGGGGAACAACTTAAATTCTTTTTGAACAATTTATATAAATGACTACGTGTAATATTAACGCTTTTAGCAACATCCTCAACAGTTATATGTTTTTGATAATTTGTATTTATAAAGTCAACGGCATGTTGGATATCTTCATTTACAATATCAACTTGGACAGAAAAATTTTTAGGAAACTTTTCTTGTAAGGTATAAACTAATTGATACAAATATTGCATAATCAGAATATCATTGGAGTTGTTTGACTCAATACTCTGAGAGAGTTTACAAATGAGTTGAATTATATTTTTAATATCTGTCGTATCTTGTTTTAATATGACATGACTATCAACAATACTACATCGAGATAAATAATTTAATATTTGTTTACCATTCATGCCTACCCAATAATAAGTCCAAGGATTTGAAAATGAAGGTTTATATTCTACTTCCATGCCACGTTCAAGCAAGAAAATATCTCCAGCAGTTAAATGATAAGTTTTACCTGCATAACTAAAAGTACCTTCTCCTTGAGTTACGATATGTAATACGGATTTTTGAAAAACAGTATAATTATAACCTACATTCGGTACGCCGATTTCAATACCGCATTCGGCTAAATTAGCATCGACCAGCTTTTTTTGAAATTTCTTCCACAATACTTGCATGTTATCCCTCTTAATTAAAAAACATATTTGAACTTATATTTATATTAATTGAAAATGAAACATTTTGCCATATATCGTCATCATTATGCTATTCATAACCATAACTTACTACTGATAGAATAGAATCAACATACATGTAAGCGTTTTAATTAAGAACTAACATAGAGGTGAATGTAATGAATAGGCATTTAACAGGAAAACAAAAATTTGCATTTGGCTTCGGTGCCGTCGGTAAGGACGCCATATTTAATATCGTCAGTGTATTTCTAATGTTTTATATTACAGACATAGTAGGGCTATCTCCTGCGTTTGTTGGAGTTATGTTGTTTGTTGCACGTATATGGGATGCAATTAACGATCCAATTATGGGAATGATTGTTGATAATACACGAAACAACTTTGGTAAATTTAAGACATGGCTTGTTATCGGCACATTGATTAATGCTGTAGTAACAGTATTATTATTTACTAATTTTGATTTACCACAAACAGCAATGTACATTTATATTTCTATTATATATATTTCCTGGGGAATGACATATACCATGATGGATATACCTTATTGGTCATGGCTTCCTAACTTGACGCATAATCCAAGAGAACGTGAAGAAGTATCAGTCATCCCAAGATTTTTCGCTAGCTTAGCTGCATTTACTGTCGGCACATTCGGTTTATTCTTTATACATAAACTTGGTGATATTTTTGGCGGAGGTAGTGATTCTACAGGGATTTTTGTATTTGCAATAATTTGTAGTTTGATTTTTATATTTACCATTGGTGTAACTGTCTTTAAAGTACCGGAAGACCAAGAAATGGAAAAGCAAATAGGCATAAAAGTTAAATTTAAAGATATCGGTCGAATTTTATTTAAAAACAAAGAATTATTAGCAATTATGGGCGTGCTCTTAACTTTTAACTTGTGTTTACAAACATTAAATGGCTCTATTATTTATTATTTTAAATATGTAGTTAATGCAGAACATTTATTTTCAATTTTTAATTCTATGATTTTATGCGAAATGGTTGGTTTACTGTTATTACCACGCTTTATTAAATGGGTTGGCAGAACCGCTGCATTTAACACTTCTATAACATGCATTATCTCTGGATTGTTAATTATTTTGATATCCGGCTATATTGCACCACAAAGTATGACTTTAGTTATTATAGGCGCGGGGATATTACGAATTGGTTCAGGTTTTATGGTTGGTATTACAACTGTTTCATTAGCAGATGTGATTGATTACGGAGAAGTTAAATTCGGTCAGCGTAATGAAAGTATTATTACATCAACAAATACATTCTTAACTAAGACCTCTCAAGCGGTGGCGGCATTAATCGTCGGCGTAGGTTTATCTATTTTAGGTTATACGCCAAACGAAGCACAATCAGTTGTGACAATTAACGGTTTAAGAATCATGATCTTAGTTTCACCACTTATTTTCGTTTGTTTAGCCGCATTTTTATATCATAAAGCCTTTAATTTAAAAGGTGACTTTTTAACGGATATTGAAAAGACATTACAGTATAAACGACAAAGGGAATTTAGAGAAAGAATTAAATAAAGGGGTTGTTAGCTATGTTAGACCAGCAGTTTCACGAAAATATAGAGATTCAACATGTTAATTTATTACCAAGACGTGCGTTTTATATACCATATCAACAAGGGGAAGTGGATTATCATTTTGGAACAAGATATAATACTCGAAATGCGACATTGTTAAATGGGGAATGGTGCTTTCAATACTTTGAGTCAATAGAAGCTTATCTAAATCATTCAAATGAACAGGAAAGCAAAACACTAACAGTCCCATCAGTTTGGAATTTATATGGCTATGATCAAATACAATATTTAAATACTCAGTATCCAATACCTTTTGATCCACCATATGTACCTAAAGATAATCCATGTGGACACTACACGAGAAAGTTTACTATCGATGAATATGATCAACAACACGATTATCATTTGAACTTTGAAGGTGTAGATAGTGCATTTTATGTATGGATTAATAATGAATTTATAGGCTATAGTCAAATTGCACATGCTATTTCTGAATTTGATATTTCCGATTTTGTGCAACAAGGTGAGAATAATATTGACGTACTTGTACTTAAATATTCTGATGGTACTTATTTTGAAAATCAGGACATGTTTCGACACTCGGGCATTTTTAGAGATGTTTATATATTGAAACGTGCAACTAAACGTGTTGATGATTTTAAAGTGGAAACAAATCTAAGTGACGGATTAAATTCTGCCCAGATAGATGTAAAAATAGAACGGGCTCACAATCTAAAATCAGTAGAATTTCAATTATTTAATCCTGAGGGTGAAGAGGTAGCAAGCATATCTGGAGTACATGAATATCAATTTGATGTCCAAAATCCACATTTGTGGTCTACAGAAAATCCAAAATTATATACATTATATATTTTGACGGATCAAGAAGTGATTACACAAAAAATTGGAATTCGTGAAGTGGCTATCCAAAATAATCAATTTTATATTAATGGTCAATCTATCAAACTGCGTGGTACAAATTACCATGATAGTCACCCAGAAACTGGTTACGTAATGACAGAATCCCATTTTAAAAAAGACCTAGAATTGATGAAACAAGGGAACTTTAACGCCATTCGCACGGCACATTACCCAAAATCTCCGTTATTCTACGAAATGACGGACCATTACGGTTTTTACGTAATGAGTGAGGCTGATATTGAGACTCATGGTGTTGTTAGGTTATATGGTGAAGACAATAATGAAGATTTTAATATTATAGCTGACGATAGTAAATTTGAAACAGCTATTATAGAGCGTATTGCAGCTTCTATTGTGCCACTGAAAAATTATAGCTCTATCGTATCATGGTCATTAGGGAATGAATCAGGATTTGGTAAGAATATGGTCAAAGGTGCAGAACATGCCAAATCGCTAGATAATACAAGGCCAATTCATTACGAAGGTACATTATATCGAGATAAGCAACAACACTATGATCTATCTAATATAGATATGATTAGTAGAATGTATCCTTCCCCTAAAGAAATTGAGGAAACTTATTTGAAAAAGCCGGATTTAGATAAACCGTTTATCCTATGTGAATACGCACATGCAATGGGCAATTCTCCAGGAGATTTACACGCTTATCAAACACTAGTTGAGCAATATGATAACTTTATCGGAGGATTTGTTTGGGAATGGTGCGATCATGCCATTCAAATTGGAATGAAAGACGGTAATCCTATTTTTAGGTATGGTGGTGACTTTGGAGAAAAACTACATGACGGTAATTTTTGTGTCGATGGCATTGTTTTTCCAAATAGGGTGCCCCATGAAGGTTATTATGAATTCAAACAAGAGCATAGACCATTAAAACTTGTGTCACAAGATGATTTTAAAATTGGGCTACGTAACCAATTGGATTTTACGCCTGCAGAGAAATATTTGTTTGTAGAGGCTACAGTGACAAATTTGAATGGAGAAAAAACGATAAGTGAAATACCTCTTTCAAACTTCTTGCCACACACTATGCAAACAATTGATTTGAGCAATTATATTAATATAGAACATATCAGTGATGTCATATTACGATATAAATTAAAAGATGATGATATATTTCGTCATGAAAATTTTGAATTAGGACATGATCAAATCGTATATCAACGTCGAACAATGAAAGAACAGGATGAGCAATTGGGTGAAATTGATCTTCTAGTAAATGAAACTGATAAATTAATAAAAGTTTCAGTAGATAAAAGTGAAACGTATGTTTTTAATAAAGATAATGCAAGCCTTGAGTCAGTTCTCAAGCATAATCATATAGTGATTAACCAACACACAACAAATAATATTTGGAGAGCTCCCACTGATAATGATACGAATATAAAATGTGACTGGGTTTACTCTGGTTATAAAGATATCACCACACGCGTGTACGATTATCAAATTGTAGAAAGCGAGACAGAGGTCAGTCTTATTTTTAATATAGCGATGGTTAATGAAGCGGTGCCGCCGGTTCTATTTGGAACAGTGACTTGGCGTGTTCAGCATGATGGAATACTTAATGTAACTTATGATTTAGAAAGAGATGTGAAAGCACCTTATTTGCCACGATTTGGTTTAGGTTTGACTTTACCTAAAGTATTTGAACAAGTGAAATATTATGGCAAAGGTCCTTTCAGTAGTTACGAAGATAAGGGTGTATCCAATTATTTAGATAAGTTTGAGACGACTGTCACAGACAATGGTGAAGTCCATATCAGACCCCAAGAAACAGGAAGTCATAATGAAACTACATTTGTTGAAATTAGTGATGGGTATAAAAGAGTTATCGTGACAGGTGACAATACATTTAGTTTTAATACAACGCATTATTCATTAAAACAGCTGACCGAAACAACTCATAAAGATGCACTCGAACTTGAAGATCAAACCTATGTATATATCGATTATGCACAAAGTGGTATAGGTTCAAATAGTTGTGGTCCAGAATTAAATGAAGCATATCGGTTAAATGATCGACACATCGAGTTTAGCTTTAATTTGAAATTTGTTTAAGAAATTTTTGAATAATATATAAATAAAAACAGCCCTGATTAACTAATGTTAGTCAATTAGGGCTGTTTTTATTTTACTGAAATTCAACTTAATTATTAGTGATTTCTATATTAATATTCACTCATTATAATTCTTGATTCTTAAATATTTTTAATGAAGTAACATAAGATAGAACAAAAGCTATTATGCCAACTAACGCATATACGCCTACAACAACTATACTGTTTGTTAGATTTGTAGCTTCTGAACCTGATACTGCAACTTCTGATAAATTCATGCCAAAGAAGACGATGAAAAATAAGAAAAGCAAAATAAATAATGTTGAAATTAAAATAGCTTAGAAAAATAACAATGGTGATGTACAATTGTCTATAATTTACAAATAAGGGGGGATTGAAATGCAAGAGGATGATTATAAAATATTGTCACTATTAAACGAAGATAAAAGTTTTACAAAAGCTGCAAACAGGTTGTTTATGTCACAACCAACACTATCTTATAGAATAAAAAAGATAGAAAAAGAATTTGGTATTAAACTTATTAATAAACAAGGGAATGAATTTAATTTTACACCTGAAGGTGAATATCTGGTTAAATTTTCAAATAAAGTATTGTTTGAAATTCAAAATTTGAAGTTAAATATTAATGAGATTAGAGAAGGATTGAAAGGAACCATTAAGTTAGGGGCAAATACTAACTTCGCAATTTATAATATGCCTGATTTAATTAAAAGTTATGTGGAAAATTATTCAGACGTATATATGAACATGACAAGTGGATGGAGTATTGAAATTTTGGAACAATTAGAAAATAGTGATATTGATATAGGAATCATCACAGGTGATTATGAATGGCATGGTGAAAGGATATTATTAAAAGAGGATCCATTAACAATTATTAGCAACCAACCTATAAATTTAAAAAAACTACAAAAAGAACATAGAATTGTTTACAAGGCACATCAGAATTATAATACTTATATTGAATTAGAAAATTCAATATCTAAAGCTATTAATGAGTGGTGGGATGAGCGGTATAATACTTATGCCAAAAATATTTTACAAGCGGATAAAATTGAAATTTGTAAAAAATTTGTGCAAAAAGATATGGGATATTCTATTGTACCTAAGTCTTGTATTTTAGAAGAAGACCTATTTTATACAAAAGACCTAGTATTTAAAAATGGGCATAAAATTATGAGAAATACATGGTTATTCTATAAAGAAAGCACAATGAATAATGATATGAAAAATTTTATAACTTTTTGTGCAGAATATTATAATTGCCAATAGGACAAACAGCAAGCTAATGTTGCTTGCTGTATTTTTATTAAAAAATAAATAAGTACATAAATAAATTTTATAACCTCTTAATATTTATAGTTATTTATATTGGAATATTGTAGTGATAATAAGGAGTTAGGGAGCAAAGCAAACTCTTAAATAATCTTGTTTTTCTGAAAATTTATTTGCTGTGTAAAGATTATGGTGCTAAACTTCAACTAATTTGAAGCTGTCTTCAAATAAGGGGGGGTGCCATGAAAGCTAAAAAGCAAATAAATTTGTATATTTTAGGAATGGTATTGGCAATATTAACTTTTTGGCTTTTTGCTCAATCAATGATTAATATCATACCAACGATGCAAAAAGATCTTAAAGTTTCATCAGGTGTTTTGAATATTTCAACGAGTTTGACGTCGCTATTTTGTGGACTATTCATAGTAGTTGGTGGAGGTATCGCAGATAGGATAGGAAGAAAAAGAATTACTTATGTTGGATTAATTATCAGTATCATTGGGTCGTTGTTAATTATTGCAGCTAGAGAACCTGTCTTGTTGATATTTGCAAGAATACTTCAAGGATTATCTGCTGCTTTAATTATGCCAGCAACTTTAGCTTTAATTAAAACAACATTTGACAAAAGTGAAAGACAACGTGCATTAAGTTATTGGTCATTTGGATCATGGGGAGGCGGAGGTGTAACAACATTTGTAGGAGGATTAATAGCGACATATTTTGATTGGCGACTAATTTTCGTACTTTCTATAATCGTATCTGCAATCGCTATGGTATTACTTAGGACAATTGAAGAAACTAAAATTTCTAAATTTAATAAAAAAAGGTTTGATGTAGTAGGGTTTAGTATTTTTGTTTTAGCACTATTAGTAATAAATGTAATTATTACACAGGGTCAAGAATTAGGGTGGTTTAGTATAACTACCATAGGATTATTTATTACTTCAATCATATTAGCCTTAATTTTTATTTTTTACGAAAAGTCTAGAAAGCATCAATTTATAGATTTAAAGTTATTTAAATCTAAGCCTTTCACAGGCGCGGTGCTTACTAATTTTTTACAAAATGGTATAGCAGGTACTATTGTTGTAGCAAATACTTATATTCAAGTTGCTAGAGGATATACGGCCTTTGAAACCGGTTTGTTAACGTTAGGTAATATTGTAGCATTGTTGTTAATGATTAGAGTTGGTGAGAAAATGCTTCAGAAGTTTGGTCCTAGCAAGCCAATGTTTCTATCAATTATTGTTGCGAGTATAGGAATGAGTTCAGGTGCGTTAACATTTTTACCTAATTTCACCTATCTTGTAGTTGTATTTATAGGATTCTTAATAGGTGGCATTGGAATAGGGTTATATGCTACCCCTTCTATTGACACTTTGCTAGAAAATGTAAGCGATGATAAGTCAGGTATTGGTTCAGGTATATATAAGATGGCGAGTTCTTTAGGTTATTCATTTGGAATTGCTATATCAACGGCAATTTATAGTACATTTTCAGTCTTGATTCATGACATTCATTTAGCAGGTGCAATTGGTATGTTAACACCTCTCGCATTTGGAATTGTATCTATTATTATTTTGATATCGACAATGTATGAAAAGTCATTAAAAGCAAAATTAACTTAAAAATGGAGGAGTTAACTATGATGAAACCAGACGAAAAACAAATACTCAATCTACCGTTTACTGGAATATGTACGTTTGGAAAGTATCCAGTTTGTGATGATATAAAAAAATTAAAAGAGCTTAATGCGGATGTTGCTGTGATTGGCGTACCAAATGATATGGGGACACAATGGAAATCGGGAGCAAGGATGGGTCCCAGAGCAGTTAGAGAAGGTTCTACACTATATAGTTTTGGTTTAGATGGTGCATATGATATAGAAAATAATATCACATACTTAGGCCCCAAATGGAAGGTATTTGATATAGGAGACGTTGATGTTGTGCATGGTGATCTTATGCAAAGTCATGAAAATACTGAAAGAACATTAAGAAAAATCGTTGAAACAGAGGTTATGCCTGTGATTATTGGGGGAGACCACTCTATAACAGCAGCGACAGGAAAAGGACTTGAAGCATTAGGGCCATTCCATGTATTACAAATTGATGCTCATTTAGATTGGGCAGATCATAGATCAGGACAACGATATGGTCATGGCAGCTGTATTAGAAGATTATCAGAAATGGATCATGTAAAAAACATTTATCAATATGGTATTAGAGGGATTAGCAGTAGTTTAAAAGAAGATGTCGAGGCAGCACGAAAATATGGAGCAACAATTTTGTCACCCAAACAAATGAGAGAAAAAGGAGCAGAAAATTTAGCCTCCCTCATTCCAAAAGGTGAAAAAGTATATATTACTATTGATATTGATGGTATTGATCCGTCAATCGCCCCTGGTACCGGAACCCCTTCTCCTGGGGGACTACTATATGATGAGGTAAAT
Organism: Staphylococcus xylosus NJ; assembly: GCF_000338275.1. Lineage (GTDB taxonomy): Bacteria > Bacillota > Bacilli > Staphylococcales > Staphylococcaceae > Staphylococcus > Staphylococcus xylosus_B. The sequence continues at coordinate 113,426 of NZ_ANMR01000035.1, read as the reverse complement.
GATTTACTAAAAGCAGTAGCCAAACATAATGAAGTAGTAGCATTTGATTTAGTAGAAGTCGCCCCTATGTATGACCAAACAGGTATGACAGGTCAAACTGCTGCACGTATTATGCTAGATTTATTGAGCTATGTTTTAAAAGAAAGAGAATTAAAAGGTGAAAGATAAATATAAAATAAGTAGCTGTAAAATTTGATACTACAATAAAAGCACTTCCTTGCGCTTCATGCCCTATTTGATTCGTAAGGAAGTGTTTTTATGTTTAATTAATGGAGATTATATTCATTAAAATAATCCATATTTTGCTTAGAAATAAAATATATAAATGAAAATTATAAAATATACATAATGTTTGTTATAATTATAACATGATAAATAAATTTAATAATAAAAAATGTGTAATTATAGTATTTGTCGCTTGAAATAGGATAGATAAGCCATACATAAGCAATTTAAATAATCATCGAAATCTATTGAATTACATATCAAGAAACGAACAACATCTAATTGCAATATAGGAGGAATAAAATTGACAATATCTAACAAACTTATATTCAACCGGACATATATGCTTATGTTAGTGGCAGGTATTTTTGCCATGATTGGATTTAGTACAATTTTAACAACAATCACATGGTATGCTGTTAAAGAATTACAATCGTCGATGGCGTTAGGTTACATATTAGTATCGGCTACGGTGCCTAGACTACTGATGATGACATTTAGTGGTATGGTGGCTGATAAATTTAAGAAAACAACGATTATGTATTACTCAAATATTGCAGAAGCTGCTGTTATGGTAATCCTCTATTTTCTTATTATTAATAATCAACTTTCATTAATTCCTTTAATGATTTTAGCTGCTTTATTTGGTATGTTAGATGCATTTTTTGGCCCTGCATGTACATCATTAATTCCTAAAGTGGTTAAACAAGCACAACTTCAACGAGCTAATTCTCTTTTCCAAGGTGGTACGCAAATATCATTTATACTTGGACCAATTGTTGCAGGTATGATTATGGAAAATTTTTCAATCGCAACAAGTTTCTACGTTGCTCTAATTTTTGTATTTTTATCAGCAATATTCGTTTTTCCATATTTTATCAAAGAAACGGAAGCACCAGAACGTTCCAATGAAACTCCAATTAAAGATATTATTGAAGGTTTTCGTTATGTAAAATCATCTCGCTTTTTAATTACAGGGATTATTATTCTTGTTACTGCTAACTTTTTTGGTTTGGGAGCTTTAAGTGTAGGTATCCCTATATTAGTAGATGCTTCGGGAGGCACGCCGATCAATTTAACTTACTTACAATCGAGCTTAGGCGTAGGTATGTTATCTGGAACAGTATTACTAAGTATCGTCACTTTAACTAAAGTTAGAGGGAAAATAACATTATTTACATTATTAGCTATGCTTTTAATATTCCTGGCATTTACACAAGTAACAGATTTAATTTGGCAAATAGTATTATTATTCTTAATAGGATTCTCGTATACAATTGTTTATATTCCATTTATTACCATGGCTCAAGAATTTTCAGATGAAAAGGTGACAGGCAGAGTGATGAGTTTAATCTTCCTTGCAATGACTGGTTTTGATCCAATTTCATATGTTGTGATTTCAGGATTAAATACAATGGATATTTCAATTTTTAATGTTTTAGCGATTTCAGCCATAGCTAGTATCGTTGTTTGGTTGCTTATTCTAATGAATTCTAAAGTATATAGAACAATTGATTAATAAAGAACGGATTATTATAAAATTTCATATATAATCGAGAGCCTCTCACTAATTGTAATAGTGGGAGGTTTATTTTATGGTGAAAATGTTTTGGAAATAATTTATTTTTTGAAAAAATGATTATTAAAAGAAGGTTAATATGTGTTTGAAGAATATCATAGAAAATTTTAATTAGTCTAGGTTTCATTTAACAAAAATTAATTTATTCGTTATAATACATTTTCGCTTTATTTATGTATAAATTTATACTATATTGATTATTGTGTGTATTTTGAGGTGTATAAATACACAATGCAATGTAACGTAAAACTTAAAAAAGACTGACGAGTAGATGTGTACTTTTAGATATAGAGGAGGAAAAACAATAAGAACGTTGACTTCTTAATTGATGTACTGCGAAAGTTAAAACAAATGATTTAATAATAGAAAAGTAACTATGGCATATAAGATTAAAATAGTGAAAATATAGATAATAATGAACAAGAGACAAGGAGCTTGATTATGCTTAACTCTACGATTGAAAATGTAGAAAATGAAAAATATAAATTACAACCAATGAACATACATTACTTGAAAAGAATAGAAAAAATAAGTTTAGAAGAGGTTTACTTTTGTATTGAGAAAAGTGATGTTGTATCAATAGAAGCTTTAGAGACACATATACAACAGTCCAAAAAAGCAATCGCATTGATTGGTGAAGACAATGTGAGAACGACACTTCAAGATTGTGGTAATGGTTTATATCAAGCTACAATAATTTACTTTGAAAAATCACTCGATTCGCTCATGAAAGCAACAAAAGATTTAACGCTTTTAGAAACACAAGAAGCGAGTAAATATATGCTAGCAGATTAAAATAATAACACTTTCGCACGATTTCATTTTAAAGGTGAAATAAGCGAAAGTGTTTTTTTATAGTGAATGAAAACTTTTAAATATGTAAAGTAATATATTATGATTGGTTTATTATTCTATCAGATTTCTGTAAATTTCTTATTTTTTATTGGTGAAATTTGCCATTTCAACAAAATATTGTGAATAGAAGAATAGTTTTGAATGTTATTGCAAATAGCTTTAGTATAAGATTAATTTTATTGTACACATTAATTTAATTGCCTTATACTTATCTTGAAAATATTTTGGATTTCCAAATTTCATAAAACCACTTTAGGAGGTTTTCTATTGAAAAATGCAACGGAGCTAACGCAAATATTGAAATCGTTAGATGGACAGAAATATGGTACTTATAAACGGCTTAAAGGAATATATCAGTTCAAACAATTTCAACTTGCGATAGACCATATACAAGTAGACCCGTATGCCCCTCCATCCAAAATGAGGGTAGTGATGAGTAGAGATATAGCGAATATCCCTAACAATTTATTGGATACTAAAGATAAAATCATCGCTGTAGCAGACTTTTTAGCGCGAACTTTTAATGATAGTATAAGTTCATTTAAGCGAAACAGCCAAAATGCAAAAGCTGCATCAAACATTACTATAGATCAATGTGGCCAAGAAATTTTAGAACGTACAGCGGTAGTAATCAATAAAAATGATATCGAAGTAAGACTTGAGATTAGTTTGCCAGCGGCAGGAAGAAAAATTTTAGGGAAAGCTGCGGTAAGTACATTAATAGAAATACTGCCAAATATTGTACATGAATCATTGCTCTATAAAAATATAAATCATGTGAAATTAGATACACAGGTTACGTTAATGCTAGATCAAGCTTTTATTCGTGAGGAGCTTGAACGTCGTAATCTTGTTGCATTTATTGCGAATGGTTCGATTTTACCGCGTAAAAGTGGCGTATCAGATAAACATTTACCTGGCGCAGTTGCGTTTACAAGTCCTAAAAATGTAGAAGTACAAATGACTATGCCAAGTGGAAAGACGATTACTGGGATGGGGCTACCTAAGGGTATTACCTTAATTGTAGGCGGAGGCTTTCACGGTAAATCGACTGTGCTTGAAGCGCTTGAGCGCGGTATCTATAATCATATTGATGGAGATGGTAGAGAATATGTTATTACATGTCATGATGCCATGAAGATTCGAGCTGAAGATGGTCGCCATATTGAGAAGGTGAATATTAGCCCATTTATAAATAATTTACCGGGAAATAAAGATACACATCAGTTTTCCACTGAAAATGCGAGTGGTAGTACATCTCAAGCAACGAATGTTATGGAAGCATTAGAAGCAGGTACATCATTATTACTGATTGATGAAGACACTTCAGCTACAAATTTTATGATTAGAGATAGCCGTATGCAACGCTTAATTGCACCTGAAAAAGAACCTATCACACCATTTGCGAGTAAAGTAAAACCACTGTATGAAGATTATAGTGTTTCCACTATTTTAATTGTAGGTGGCTCAGGTGATTATTTTGAGGTTGCTGACCAAGTGCTAATGATGGATGAATATGTCTTAAAAGATGTTACTGAAAATGCAAAAGCGATTGCCCAAACACCGGATAATACCACAAATGCTACAAATAATAGTGATTTTGGCAATCTACCTGCTAGAGTACCGTTAAAATCAAGTTTTACTAAAAAAGGGAAAGACAACCATTTCAAAGTAAAAGGACGTTATTCCATTTTGTATGGTAAAGAGCTTATCGATATTTCTGGTTTGGAACAATTGGTGGATACAAGTCAAACTCAATGTTTAGCAGCAATGATAAATTATTATCAAAGTCATTTATTAAATGACCAGGATACGTTATTTCAATCTGCCGATAAATTATACACAGTTATTCATGAGCAAGGATTAGATGTAATATCGTCATTTAAAGGACACCCAGGCAACTTAGCGCTACCAAGAAAACAAGAATTTTGTGCAGCACTTAATCGTTACCGTGGACTAAAAGTGAAAAATAAATAATTATAAAAAACATACTAAGATTAGCTATGAAGAAATCTATGACGATAGATTTTTTCATAGCTATTTTTTATAGTTATAGAGAGAAGTAGATCGTGCGGGCTCTTTTTCAATCCTAGTCACCCTTGCCCGAGTGGGACTAAGAAATCTATGTTAGAAAATTTGATTTCTGTCCCACTCCCTTTTTTGGTTCATACACACATAATTATCAAATGATTTTGTGAACTTAAAATTTCTAGTCTTTATTTTAAAGATTAAGCATAATATCATTTAATCATTTTACGCATCTTATAAACTTGCACATGATTATTCCCAGACTGTCCGATAACTTTGTAGCCTTGTTTAGTATATAAGCGTTGAGCCGTAGTGTTTTCAACTTCAACAGTTAATGAAATTTTTGTATAACCTTTATGTAACGCAAGTTGTTCAGCATATTCAAGTAAAGCACGCCCTACACCCATACCTCTGAATTGGGAAAGTGTTGCTAACATACTCACATGATACTCGTCTGTATTGCCTTCATCTAACCTTATAAGGGCGATTATATCTTTAAATGCATGTAAGAATTGAGGAATTAACTGCAACTTTTGAATTTTTGCAATTTGCCATACAGTCGTAAATGTTTGTTGCTGAAGTTCACTGTAAGGCAAGGATGATATAGCACCTGCGGGCTGTTCATTAACCATAGCAACCATTGTATTTTGATAACTAAAACGATTACTAGGTTTTTTCCATAATTTCTGCAAATTACGAATTAATGCTTGCTTATCTTTTGTATAGAATAAAACATTTGCCATATCATTTATAGCTAGTAAGTTGAAGCGCGCGCCTTTTTGTAATTGTGGATAAGCCGGAATGATTTTTAAATTGTGCATTATTTATCCTCCTAAAAAAGTGTTCTACTCAACCTATACCCATATACATAAGTGAATAATTTAGCATCATTTAAAATAACGACTTTCTAACTTAAGGCAATTATATACTTTGTTTAGATGAGGGGGAGTCATCGGGTTGTGTGACGGTACTGTTACGTTCCGTGTAAAACACCGACGCATCAATTATTATTAGGTTTGTTGTTTCCTATTTAAATAGAGTTGAGCATTTTGTGCTATCATAAATATAAATTAATGAATGTCTTTTTTAAAAAGAAGTTTACAATGCAATTTGTGTTGGTTAAACTTGGAATGTAGATGAATTAAGTAGTGCAATATACATATATTAAGGGGCTTATGCTAAATGAAGGAGAAATGGATTTTACCAACAGTTTTAACGGGTGCATTGTTAATTACTGGATGCTCAAACGAGGGTGCGAAAAATGGAGATAACCAAGCAAATAAAGAAAATAAGGACAGTCAATCTACTAAAAGTAATGTTGATGTGAAATATCCTAAAGATGGAGTAAGAGGTATTTATGTAAGTGCCGATGCGACAAACGGCGAAAAATTTGAAGAACTCACAAAGTTTATTGATGAAAGTGATTTAAATGCAATGGTTATTGATGTTAAAGATGATTCAGGGAACGTTACTATAAACTTTAACACTGGTAATAAAGAAATTGATAAACATACATTAGATATTGTTGATGCCAAGCCATTACTTAATAAAATGAAAGATAAAGATATTTATCCTATTGCAAGGATCGTTACTTTTAAAGACAAGAATTTAGCAGAAAGTCATCCTGAATGGTCGTTCAAACAAGCAGATGGGTCAGTATGGGAAAGTGATAGTGGTGATAAGTTTGTCAATCCTTTCGTTAAAGAGGTATGGGATTATAATATTAATGTATCTAAGGAAGCTGCAAAAGCAGGTTTTAGAGATATTCAATATGACTATGTAAGATTCCCTGAAGCATTTGAAAATGTAGAAAGTAGTTTGACGTATGATAAAGGAAACTATAAAAACAGCAAATTAAGTGATGTGGATCAACGTGTAGACACAATTTCACAATTTTTAAAAACTGCACGTAAAGAGTTAAAACCTTATGGTGCTGAGGTATCGGCTGACGTATTTGGTTATGCTGCTATGGTTGAAGAAGCACCAGGGATTGGTCAAAGTTTCCCTAAAATAGCAGAAAATACAGATGCTATCTCGTCTATGATTTATCCGTCACATTGGAGTCCAGGTGACTTTGGTTTAGAAGCGCCAGATAAGGAACCTTATGAAGCTGTTGATCATTATTTAGATAAAGAAACAGCTGTGTTAAATAAATTAGGAGATAAGAAACCGAAGTCTCGTCCATGGTTACAAGACTTTACAGCACGATATTTAGGTGAAGGTAATTATATGGAATACGATAGTAAAGCAGTAGAAGCACAAGTACAAGCACTTAAAGATCATGGCATTAATGAGTACCTATTGTGGAATGCTGGCAATGATTATTCTAAGGGTGTAGATTATACACCTGAAGCAAATAAAGAAAAGTTAGACCAAAATAAAGAAGATTTAAAGAAAGATAACAAAGACGAAAAGAGCGACAAAGATAAAAGTGACAAGTGATTTATGAAAGTGAAAATATTAGTTAAACAACCATTGTACTTTAAATTAAAGTTGTGCTAATAAAAAGGAGTAGCACGTTGAAATCAAGTTGAACATTTTGATTTCTGTGATACTCCATTTTTTATATATTTAATTTTTTGTTTCCAATCAAACAGAAGTATAGTAAGCCTGTAATTATTATGATAATACCCATAATAGCGTACATATTTCCATAACCAGTTAAAGGAGTAACATAACCTAATAAATATGGAGAGAGACCTAAGCCTGCGTCAAAAAATATGAAATAAGTGGATGTGGCAATACTTATACGAGAAATTGGTGCTGATTTAACTGCTAAGACTTGTGTTGCAGATTGTAAGTTTCCGAACCCTAATCCCATAATAGCGCTGATTAATAGTAATATAATTCCGTTTGTAACTTGACTTAACATAAACATACTAATTGCATAAAAAATAATTGCTGGATATACAACAACATGGTTCCCTTTATTGTCCATGAGCTTACCCGCGACGGGACGCGTTAGTAAAACCACAATTGCGTAAACTACAAAGTACAAACTTGCTACACTTGTTAAATTTAATTGACTCGCATATAAATTTAGATAAGTTAATACCCCAGAATATGCAAAACTTAATAATAAGATGATTAAACCAACAGGTATGACTCTTGGTTCAATGATATTTTTAAGAAATGATGTACCTTTTTCTAAATTAACGGAAGCTGTTTTGATTTCAGTGACTTTAGGGGCTTTAACAAAAATACTCATGGTTAAAGCGATGCACATTATGACAAAACAAAAAATAAATAATATAGAAAATGAAATATAATGAATCATTAATATACCAAGAAATGGGCCGAATGCAGTGGCTAACGTCGTACTCATACTATAGTAACTAATACCTTCAGACTTACGAGATTCTGGAATGATTTGTGTAGCAATTGAACTAATGATTGTTAATGCCATACCATGAGGAATCCCATGTAATAAACGTACTAATATAAGGAACTGTACGTTGATATTAATAAAATAAATACTGATGATAGCTAAACATATAATGATGGTGATAAGTAATAAGCGCTTAAGGCCGAACTTATTAATAAAATACCCAGCAAAAAGTCTGCCGATAACACCACCGATAATAAAGATACCACTGACGAGTCCTGATTGACTCATTGAAGCTTGGTACTGATTAATTGCAAAAGTTGCAATAGTAACCATAAGTAAGTAAAAGACTAAAGTTAGTAAAAAGTTAATCAATGATACGCTGATAAATTGTTTAGTCCAAAGTTTATTGTATTGCATGATGAAAGCCTCTTTTCTAAAATTTAAATTTAAAATTTATCAAAATTCGCACAAAAAAGGGAGTGGGACAGAAATCAAATTTTCTAACATAGATTTCGTAGTCCCACCCCGGCAATAGTGACTAGCATTGAAAAAAGCTTGATATAAGCGTATTTTCAATTCAGTCACCTACTGCCAAATTGAAAATGAGCCTGAGACATCTATTTATGTCCCAGGCTCTTTATATTATTTTGTTAAAAAAGTATATCAATACAACTAAGTACTGATAAAGATTTCACTAATAAAAAAATGGTCACTGTCTTTGTACATATATTGAATTAAAAAATGATAGACTACTCCCGACAGTACAGTTTTTTCGTGTCTTAAATAATTTTTTAATCTAACAGGCTTTAAATATACAGCTACCATGGTTTAGTTGTCCTTTTAATAAAAATTTAATAATTAAATAATACACTCTTCAAATTTAAATAACAATACAAGATATGATTAATTTAGAGAACTATTACATAACTCCAATATACATCTAATGAATGTAATTTTTGAATATCCAATAATCAAACACAATATAATAATAGTAAAACTACATTATTTCTTTTGTATGTTGTATAATATACAATATGTTATTTTTTATATTAATAAATACTAATGAGGAGTACGTTATTTTATGATTAGAATTTTAGTTCCGTGTTTTAATGAGGCAAGTGTTATTGAAAAAACATATGCTGAATTAACAGAAATCATGCAACAAGATAGTCGCAACAATAATTATAAATACGAATTGCTTTTTGTAGACGATGGAAGCAAGGATGACACTTTATCTATTATTCAACAATTAGCGCAACAAGATCATGCAGTGAAATACATATCATTTTCAAGAAACTTCGGTAAAGAGTCTGCCATGTACGCAGGATTAAAGGCAAGTGTAGACGCGGAAGCTTTAATTATTTTAGATGGTGATTTACAACACCCACCAACATTAATACCACAAATGATTAAATACTTTAAAGAAGGCGAAGATCAAATCGTTGCTAAAAGGGATAGAACAGGTGAAAACATAGCACGTAAACGTGTGTCACAATTGTATTATGCAATTATTAACAAAATGGTTGATGTCACACTAGAAGATGGTATTGGTGATTTTAGATTATTAAGCCAGCGGGCAGTGAAAGAAATCGTGAGTATGGGAGAGTACAATAGATTTTCTAAAGGATTATTTGCATGGATTGGTTTTGAACCGAAAGTCATTGAATATCAGAATGTAACTCGGTTAGAAGGAGAGTCTAAATGGTCATTTAGCTCATTATTAAATTATGGTATCGATGGTTTGATTTCATTTAATAATAAGCCATTGCGTGCCATCATTTATTTAGGCCTGTTTATTTGCGGATTGAGTTTTCTCTATATTTTATTTAATTTTATTTACACATTAAATTATGGTGTGTCTACACCAGGATATTTCACAACAATCTTCTCTGTATTGTTTTTAGGCGGAATTCAGCTTACGTCAATAGGCGTGATTGGAGAATATATCGGAAGAATTTATTATGAAGTGAAACAACGCCCACTCTATATTGTTCGTCAATCCAATTTGAATGAACAAGAGGTGGAATAAGATGAAATTATTCAGGATGAATAAGACGTACCTTACAGTAACCGCATTGTTTATTTTTTATATTTTTATGGCTATGCTTACGCCATTAACACATGACGACTGGGATTGGTATAGTCATTATGGTATTCAGATGCTAGAAGAACGCTTTGCAAATTTGAATGGCCGTTATTTGGGTAATATGTTAGAAATTATTGCTGTTCGACTTGATTGGTTTAGATGGCTGTCTTATGCGATTTTTAGTATTTCGATTATATGGATAATTGGACGTCTTGTGAATGAAACTAAGAGTTTATATTATTATTTGTGTGCATTTATTCTGATGCTTACGATACCAAGTGATATATATAAGCAAACATACGGTTGGTTTGCTGGATTTTATAATTATGTTCCTGCAACGTTCTGCGCGCTATTTATTATATGGTATATCTCAACAATTTTATTTAAGCAGAAAAATATGGATCCTATAACTAATATTTTGTTTTACAGTATCTGTTTGGTAGGACAATTTTTTATGGAAAATACAACGTTATTCAATACGATGATTTTAATTTTAGCAATCGTATTACATGTATTACTTTATAGAAAGTTAAATCCTAAATTTATATTAGGTTTGGCTATTTCATCACTAGGGACAATTTTGATGTTTATAAATCCTAATTATCGCAAAATATTTTTTGAGGGTAGTAGTTACCAAAAAGTATCTAGTGATACCGGCATTATTGATAAGGTGACCACAACAATAACAACAGTACTACCTGACTGGGCGGTTTTTAATCAAATGACGATAATCTTGATGATTATTGGTGTTGTTATTGCACTATTATTCAGAAACGCTAAGTTATATACAAGCTCTAAATTGACGCAAGCATTTGTTATAACTGGATTATTGATTTTGCCAATATACTATTTCTTTATTTATAAACAATTTGCGTTACAAAATTTTCATACACTACTTACTGCTAATTTAGTAAATACATCAATTTGTATATGGTTTTTAAGTGCATTTATTTTATCAATTCATATAGTAGTTGAACCGAAAGAAGTTAAATATACGTTATATTTATTGCTGGCTGCTGTTTTGTTAGTGTGTGCACCTTTGGTAATTGTGTCGCCATTAGGGCCAAGAAATTTTTATACAGTTTCTGCGTTGTTTGTCATTATCTTTTTAATATTATTTTCACAGTTGAACATTACTGGTCAACTATGGAAACGGATTTTGGGTGTTTTAGCAATTGGCTGTGCGACATTATATTTAGGGGCATTTTTCTATATTAATCAAAAAAATGAAACACGAATTACACAGTTAAAAGAAGAGATAAAAGCACATCCTAAAAAAGAATTTTATACGATGGAAAAATTACCTTTTGAACATTATTTGCATCATGCTACACCAACAAGTACAAGATACCAGTCATTATTTAACAAATATGAAGGTATACCTAAAGATACAAAAATAAAATATGTGCCCTTTGGTAGTAAACATAAATAGGATGCTTGTATGGAGAATTTATAAATTGTAAAAGTAAATATAACATGGGAGTGCACAGAAATCATTGTAGCAAAGTATGATTTCTGTGTACTCCCTTTCTTGTCTTTATATAACGGTTAGTTATCAAGGTATAAGCCTGATAAGAGTTATAGATTGAGATACGATAGCCGTATTTTATAATTCTTTTTCTAATATAATTGCTTTGTAATCGTGAATATCTATGCGAGCGAAGATTTCACGTTTTAAGTTTTTGATATGTTCTAGTTTAGCTATGTTACTCATCATGTTATTAGGTACATGATTTTCCCAATGTTCAAGTTCTGAGAATAATTCGTGCAATGATTTCATAAAATTACCACCTTTTATTTTTTTACAAATAAAATAGCTCTTCTTAGATAAGAAGAGCTTCCGCACATCTTCTCATCTGTCAGTTCGTAAATTAGAACTGTTGGATTTAGCACATCGCTCGTCTGAGCTGTTGCTGGAGTTTTACAGGGCCAAGTCCCTCCACTCACTCTTAATAAGAGAACTATTATATTTATAAATATTATAACAAAAGAGTGCAAATTAAGAAATGATATAAATTATTTTATCAATTTGGAACTTTTAAAATAATTAAAAAAGATTAAAAACAAATTAAGCAAGCCCACTAGTAGCCCTATCACTAAAGTAAAAAAGCTCAAAGGCACTAGGAACCAAGGTTCATGTAAAACGCCATCATGAGAAACATAAGAGGGTAACATTAAAAATAAAAATGCAGACAAAATGCCAATTAAAATAAAGATGAGACTTAATATACTGAGCCGAATGCGTTTGATATTACTCCCATCACTGACAAGTTTATTTTTTATGGCGTCATCTCCTAAAATTAAATCATCAAGTGATAAATCGAATTTTTTAGCAATGATTACAATCATTTCTATATCTGGCAGATATCTATTATTTTCCCAAGCAGAGATTGTTTGTCTAGAAACATTAAGTTCATTTGCTAATTGTGATTGCGTTAGCTTTATTTTTTTTCTTAATAATTTAATTTGATTTCCAAAATCCATTTATTTTATCCCCCTTATCAAATTAATAATCAATGTACGCTTGAAAGTTGATTCTACGCAATAGCTAGTGATACTTTACACATACCGCTAGACATACTATCCTCTCATATATGAATGATAGTAATGCTTTCTTTTAATAAGTACTCTTATAGTAAATAATAAATTTTAGCAACAATACAATTATTTAATATAAGAGGAGATGTAAAAATTATGAGTAAAGAGTTTTTGATCGCAAGTGTTATAAGCATGATAATCGGAATTGCGTTAGGAGTTTTATTTCTCATGATACCAAGTTACGTAGATGAAAACAATATATTGCGAGAGCCATGGATTTTAGTGGAGTATGGTTTTCTCTTTTTAGTTATTGGTATTTTTATGATGATAGTATCATTAACTATTTATGGTATAAATAAGTTTAAAAATAGAAATTAAAATAGCGAGCCCGAAACATATATGTTTCGGGCTTTTATTGTATAGAGTATATATTATTAGGATGAAAATTTTCTTATAAAATACTTAAAACTAAAGATATTTCTTTTAAATAAATAGAAATATCCAGGATCAATAAAATAGCACTCCAAGTAATACCCCTAAAATTACAATTAACCAAGATGGTGCTTTACAATATGCCAATAATACAAATAATGTAGCAGCAAATGCGAAATCCATATTGGTGTTTACTGATGACGTGAATATTGGGTCATAAAAAGCTGCGATTAAAATACCTACTACGCCAGCACTGACAGCTTTTAGCATTGATTTTGCGTAGCGATTTGATTGTACGTGCTCCCAAAAAGGTAAAACCCCAACTAATAATAAAAAGGCTGGTAAGAATATAGTAATTGTTGCAATGATACCACCTGTAATACCAGACATAACGGTTCCAATATATGCGGCAAATGTAAATAACGGCCCTGGTACTGCTTGTGTTAATGCGTAACCTGATAAAAAGTCATCGGAACTAATCATATCAGTTGCTACAAATGATTGTTCTAATAAAGGTAAGACAACATGTCCACCGCCGAATACAAGAGCACCAGAACGATAAAAGTTGTCGACCATATTAATCCACGAATTGTTAGTGATAAAATTCAATATAGGTAAGATAAATAAAAGACTAAAAAATAGTATAAGAGAGATGGCGCCTACTATTCGTGGAATATTAAATATTTTTATCGAATCTTTCTGTTCATCTGTTTCTTTAAAAAGCGCTAATCCAACTAGAGCCACTACAGTCAAGGCACTTAATTGTGCTAATGGATGAATGACTGTTATAACTACCACTAAGGTGAACAATGCTAAAATTTTTGTTTTTAAATCGGACAATAATTTTTGCCCCATGCCTATAATTGCATTTAATACAATTGCAACGGCAACTAATTTTAGGCCATGTGTCCAACCTAAATCGTTGTTGTAAGCTAAAAGTAAAGTGGCGCAAAGCATTAATATAATTACCGAGGGGATAGTAAATCCAATAAATGAAATTACGCCGCCAATCAACCCCGCCTTAGTTATACCAATACCGAATCCAACTTGACTACTAGCGGGTCCAGGTAAAAATTGACATAATGCGACTAAATTGGTGTATTGTTGTTCTGTCAGCCATTGTCTCCGTTTCACATATTCATCATAGAAGTAACCAAGGTGTGCTGTTGGGCCGCCAAATGAAGTACAGCCTAACCTCAGAGCTACGAGAAATACTTCAAGATATTTCATAACAGATACCCTCCCAAGTTCAAATTTCTCCGACAATTTCTTTTAATTTCTGATGGCTTTTTTCTAGCATTTTCTCACCGAATGGAGTGATTGTGTAGTTCTTACGTTGTTTACCGGCAACGACAGTTTTTTCACTAACAAGTAATGACTCATCTTCCATTCGATGTAAAAGAGGATATAACGTTCCAGCGCTCATTGCATAACCGTGTGTTCTTAACTCATCCATCATCCAGCTACCATAAATAGGATGTTCATTAGCATGATGCAAAATATGGATATAAATAAATCCGAGAAACATACGTCTTTCTAATTTAGAATCGATATTATACAGCCCCTTTAATTATTAATAACGTTAACCGATATCGGTTTGCGATATCATGGACAATATAGCATATATCAAGGTGCTTTTTACTAGATTTACAGAAAGTTTAAAAATTTATAATAATTGTTACTTTATATATTTAAATACGTGTAATTAAGAATAATTAAGATTATTTACTAATGATAGATAAGTAAGGTACAATTATGTGTAAGCGCTTACTATAGTTATTTGACGTGTTAATTTAAGTCGTTTATTTAAAGGAGAATGCACATGAGAGATAAAGTAATCATTGTGACAGGCGGTAGTAGTGGTATGGGTAAAGCAATGGCAACAAGATTTGCCGAAGAAGGTGCAAATGTTGTAATTACTGGTCGTTCATTAGAACGATTAGAAGCGGCCAAAGCTGAAATGGAGAAGTTTGAAGGGCAAGTGTTATGTATAGATATGGATGTGAGGGACCCTGAAAGGGTTCAATACACAGTAGATAAAACAATAGCAACATATGGAAAAATCGATGGCTTGGTCAATAATGCGGCAGGTAATTTTCTATGTCCGGCAGAAGACTTATCACTCAATGGTTGGAACTCTGTTATAGATATTGTCCTTAATGGAACTTGGTATTGTACACAAGCTGTCGGTAAAGAATGGATAAAAAATGGTCAACAAGGACGCATTGTCAATATGGTAGCGACCTATGCATGGAGAGCTGGCGTCGGGGTGGTGCATTCAGCAAGTGCTAAAGCTGGTGTATTATCTATGACAAGAACACTAGCAGTAGAGTGGGGAAGTAAATATGGTATTACAGTCAATGCAATTGCGCCAGGACCGATTGATAATACAGGGGGATCAGGAAAACTTAGTTTATCAGAAGAAGCTAAGCAACAAACGCTTGATAGTGTTCCATTAGGTAGAATGGGACAACCAGAAGAAATAGCTAGTTTAGCTAAGTTCTTATTATCAGAAGAAGCTAGCTATATAAATGGTGCATGTATGACTATGGATGGTGGCCAATGGTTGAATCAAAATCCATTTTAATTAAGGTGTGACAAGAATAACTAATTAATATATAACATAAAACTAATGGAGCATGTCGTTCATACAGTTTTTTAATTAGTACACATAACTAAAATATAATTTAGTTAACGGATACAATTTTAATTTAACCTCATTCAATTGAAATTATCGTCCTTTTCTACTATGATATAGACTTGTGTTAAAAAAATTAATAAAAGCTTTAATTTACGAAACTTTTTGGTTCAATAACTAGAAAGTTTCTTTTTATGTCGTCTGATTTTTAAGGAAGAAAATGTTACTTTGAGGAAGTTATGTGTGTGTATTTTAAATAATTAAGAAAAGAGGTGTTTGGGGGATGTTGTATAAAATCCATTTTAAAAATATATGTTTTTGTATTTTAGGTACGTTTCTTATTAGTATAGGTATCAATGCGTTTGTCATTGCTTCAAATTTAGGGGAAGGTGGCACAGTTGGTATTTCTTTAAACTTGAAATATACACTGGGTTTATCACCGGCGCTCACTTCCTTGATTATAAATATGATATTAATTGTGATAGGTTGGAAATATTTAAGTAAAACTACCGCAGTTTATACTTTAATCACAGTTATTTCGAGTTCAGCGTTTTTAGGACTGACTGAATCGTTTAATATGCATCTGGAATCTGATTTTATCAATACTGTGTTTTCTGGTGTGTTGATAGGAATAGGAAGTGGACTAGTGATTTCTGCACGAAGTACACTAGGTGGTACTTCTGTCATTGCTAAAATTATAAATAAATATAGCGAGATGAAGACTTCGCAGGCATTGTTTATTTTAGATTCAATTATTGTATTATCGTTCTTAATTGTACTTCCAGTCCAGAACGTATTATATACGATTGTAATGCTTTTTATTGTTGAAAAGAGTATGACATTTATTATAGAAGGATTTAATCCGAAAAAAGCGATTACGATTATTTCAGATTATAATAAAGATATCAGTTTAGATATTAATAATGAAACAGGTAGGGGCTCCACACTATTAAATGGTGTAGGAGGTTATGAACGTAAAGAAACGAATGTACTTTATGTCGTAGTACCGCAAAACCAATTAGCTAGAATTAAAAAAATTGTTAACGCGCATGATGAAAATGCATTTCTAGTTATCCATGACGTGCGCGACGTTTTAGGTAATGGATTTATGAAACTACAATAAATTTAGCATTGTAGCTAGGAAATCAGCATTTTATAAAATGATTGCATGATTTTAACTAGTTATTTACTGGTTGTATGATTAGTGATTTGAAGATCCGTGGCTTATGTTGAAGTCTCGGGTCTTTTTAAATATAAAAATAGCTATAAATGAACCTATTGACATAGATCTCTTTATAGCTGAATTTAATGTGTTAATTATGGATGAAAAATAACCTTATTAAAATGTTTCTTGTTATTTACTATTGCATCAAATGTGGCAGGACCTTGCGCTAAATCTAGATAATCTGAAATCATAGCATGTACTTTAATTTTCCCAGTAGACATATAATGTAGTGATGCATGCCATTCTTCACCTGGGAATGGCGCAGATAATCCATTCCAAGAACCAATCACTTTGAGCTCATTACGCAATATCTTTTCAAAATGTTCGCGAGTTATTTCAATATCTGAATAAGGAATACCAAGCATTAAGACTTCCCCGCCTTTAGACGGTAATGTTAATACTTGCCCTATAGTAAATGGTGAGCCAGCAGATTCAACGGCTACATCTATGTTATAAGGGAGTGTTTTAATAACTTCATTTAGATTTTTCTCTTTAGAATTAATTGTATAATCAACACCAAGTGTTTTAGCGATTTCTAGTTTGTTGGAGTCTATATCTATAGCAATAGTCTTAGTAGCACCAAATATTTTAGCCCATTGTAAGGCTAGTAATCCAATACTTCCGCAACCGATGACAGCCACAGTCGCGCCGGGTTTCATAGTTGTTCTATAAAACCCATGCGCCACCACTGCAGACGGTTCAATCATAGCGGCCGTATCAAAATCTACATTATTAGGTAACTTTAAGACGTTATGAGCTGGCAGTTTAACGTATTCTGCAAAACAACCCGGTTCATAAGAACCTATGACATATAAATTTTCACATCTAGAATATGCACCTTTTTCACATTGTTCACAGTTGTGACATGCAATCGCAGGGCATCCTGTCACGGCATCACCAACAGATAAATGTTTTACATCATTGCCTATACTATGGACGGTACCTGAAAACTCATGGCCAAATGGTGTACCTGGTCGGTAAGGACCTAATTTTTTATAACGCGAGTTATCGGAACCGCAAATTCCTGTTGCTACTACTTTGATAATAACATCATTGCTATTGTCAATTTTAGGAGATTTCGTTTCTTCATATCTTAAATCTTGAATACCATATAAGTTTAAAGCTTTCAAATGTTGTCACCTCTTAACTTTTAAATATGAAATGAATTAACCTTGCTCAGCATTTGTTTTTCTCTTTTTAAAAAATTTAGCGACAAAGTAACCGAAAATGACGATAGTATTTGCATATAGTAAGTTGTTCATATATAAATCTGTAATATTCCTCAAGGGTCCAAGCATGAAATCCAACATTAGTTCTACCATATTTTTACGCTCCTTTTATCGTTTGTATATTAACGATGAATATTTTGAAATTATTCGATAGGGCGAAGTAATACTTTGATACCTTCACCACTCTTGATATGATCGTATCCTTCTGTCCATTGCGTAATATTAAGCTCGTTTGTAATAAGAGATTCTGCGTCGACTTCTCCACGGCTTAGCAGTTGTAAAGAAGGTTCCCAATCTGCTGGTTTTTGGCTTCTAGTACCTACAATACGTAATTCTTTTTGAACTATTTGTTCTAAATTGAATGGGATTTCGCTATCTTTAAAAATACCAACTTGGACATATTGTCCTTTTTTACGTAAAATATCTAATCCTTGTTTGGCGGCCGGTATTGCACCAGAACATTCTAATACGACATTTGCGCCATAACCATTAGTGACTTTATTTACATATGATTTCAAATCAGTATTTTGAATATTAACTACATGATCTAAGTTAAGTTCATATGCTTTATCTAGTCTTGCTTGATCATTATTCAATCCGGTTATTATAACTTTAGTGCCTTTACTTTTAACAACTTGAGCGACTAACAGTCCAATAGGACCAGGGCCAATAACAACAACAACATCTTCAGGTTGGATATCAATTTTAGAAACGGCATGGTGCGCACAGGCTAATGGTTCAGTCATCGCAGCAGCTTTGTAAGAAACATTGTCTGGTATGTGATGAGCGCTAGTTGCTGGAGTAACTAAGTATTGCGTGAAACCACCGTTTTGTTGAGTACCCAAGCCTTTACGATGATTACATAAGTTATAATCGCCATTTTGACAATAGTCACATTCCCCACAAATGTAATATGTTGTTTCGGAAGTAACACGATCCCCAATAGTGAAATTTGTAATATTTGTACCGACTTCTACAACCTCGCCTGAGAATTCATGGCCGAGTATAACTGGAAAATTCACTTTATAATGTCCTTCGTATGTGTGAATATCTGTACCACAAATACCTGTATAATGAACTTTTATTTTTATTTCATCTTTGTTTGGTGAAGGCGTTTCTGTATCTAATACTTCTAGGTTTCCAAAACCTTCTTTAGTTTTAACAAGTGCTTTCATGTGAAGTCATCTCCTATCAGTTAATTAAATAAGCCAAAGAATTTGAATATAATATAGTTTAAGATGTTACCACCTTGGTCTATACTTGAAATTTGTGATGAACCAGCTGGCATTTTCACATTTGTACCTTCTGCCATACTTGTGAATATCGGTGCAACATCAGTTGCGATATATAAGGAAATGGCAATCATGATTGTGCCAACAATAACTGAGTGTATAATGTTTCCTCGAGCAGCACCTACAATAAAAGCGACAATAAATGGAATTGTTGCTAAGTCACCAAAAGGTAGCACTTGGTTACCAGGCAAAATAACAGCTAACAATACGGTAATAGGCACTAAAATTAAAGCGGTTGCGATAACTGCTGGATGTCCTAATGCAACAGCCGCATCTAAGCCAATGTAGATTTCACGATCACCAAAGCGTTTGTTCAGCCATGTACGTGCAGATTCTGAAACAGGCATTAAACCTTCCATCAAAATCTTAACCATGCGAGGCATCAACACCATAACTGCAGCCATGGACATACCAAGATTTATTACGTCGCCAGCGTTGTAGCCAGCTAATAAGCCAATTGCTAAACCGAGTACTAAACCGACGAATATAGATTCACCAAATGCACCGAATCTTTTTTGAATCGTTTCAGGATCTGCATTTAAGTTTTTAATTACAGGTACTTTTTGCAATCCTTTTACTAAGAAAATACCTGGAGCATATGAAATTGTACTACCTGTTGCAATAGACACCCCAGGTAAGTCATAAAATTTACTCATCATTGGTGCAGTCCAATCAGCCACTTTTAGACAAACAATTTGGAATACTGCAGCGGCTATTAAAGATTGCCAAATACTGCCAGATATTGCATAAACCATGGCGCCCATAAAGGTATAGTGCCAGAAATTCCAGATATCTACGTTCATGGTACGTGTTGTTTTTGTTAATAACATTGCGATGTTAACGACAATGCCTAAAGGAATAATAAATGCAGCAATTGTAGAGGCCCATGCAATAGAAGACGTTGCTGGCCAACCCACATCAATGACATTTAAACTAACCCCTAAGTTTTTAACCATGGCTTGAGCAGCAGGGCCAAGGTTGTTAACTAGTAAGTCAATAACTAAGAAAATCCCAACGAATGCAACACCAATTGTCAGGCCTGACCTGAATGCTGCTCCTACTTTTTGCCTAAAGAATAATCCTAATAAGAATATAACGATAGGAAGTATAACTGTTGCCCCTAAATCTAAAAAAGCTTGAATAAAATCTACAAATCCACTCATCCCATACACCATCCTCTTTATATAAAGTACTATTGGTATAAATTAAGATGTCACTTTGTTATAACTATAAAAAATTGTTACGGTATTTATCCCAACAGTTCGTACGATCATTTTAATAAATAGTTCATTAGCTTTGTAATGCATCTAGAATTTCTTTTTTAGTGTCTTCAACCCCAATACCAGTTAAAAAGTTACGTGCATTAATAACAGGGAAGTCGTATTCTTTTTGCGTCATAGCAGTTGTAACTAATAAGTCTGCTGTATCAACATACGAGCCTACCTCAGAAATTTTTATTTGTTTTAAATCTACTTTGATGTTGTGTTCTTTCGCCATTTCTTCAATTGCACTGTTCACTACTGTTGATGTTGCAATACCTGCACCACATGCTACTAATACTTGTTTCATAATAAATTCCTCCTAATTTTTGATATATATATATTTAAGGTGTACTGCTTAAAAGTTTCATTATTCCAAAAAGATGTTTATGCTTCTCTAATTTCATGTTCAATAATATCTACGATGTGAGCATTGTTTGTTGAATTTGCAATGGCTTCAAGTATTTGATTGTTTTGAAAAATACCCATTAATTTTTGGAGTAATGATAATTGTGTATCTTCTTTATCCATTGCGAGCATGAAAATTAATTTTACATCTGTTGTTGCTTCAAGTTCTCCCATAATTACAAAAGGTACGGTTTCTTTAAGTACAGCCACGCCGATAGACTTTGAATTAACGTGTTGAATGTCTGTGTGTGGAATTGCTACCGAACAATACACTGTAGGTAATCCTGTAGCAAAGGATGCTTCTCTTTCAATAACTGCATTTTCATAAGATGCTTTGACGTAACCATTATTGTACATCCGTTTGGCTAATTGACTTAACGCCTCTTCTTTTGTGGTTGCCTCTAAACCAATAATGATGTTAGATGTATCCAATTTTAAACTTTCCATATGGCTCAACCCCTTTGTTTTACTCTATTATTGAAAAGTGTTTAATGACTTCGAACACTTGTGATTTTGAATCAGTTTGTATAATGTTTTGTACCATTTCAGCGTCTTGAGCCAAGTCTCGTAATTGTAGTAGAGGCCTTAAATGTTTAAATTTATCTGTAGCTGCAATAATCACAAATACATTTACATCAAGTCCTGTTTTTAGTGTTAATGGTTCATCTAAAATCAACATACTCATAGAGGTACGGTTCACATTTTGTTCGTTTTCTGCGTGCGGTATTGCGATATTTTGATTAATTACCATGTACGTTGCATCAAAATATTGAATCATAGAATCGATGTAATTAGCATCTATATAGTTTTGGCTATAAAGTGGCTTAGCAGCTACTCGTATGGCTTCGTCTATATTTTTAACGTGAGAGATTAATTGAATATGATTTACAGGCAACAAATCTTGCAAGTTTAAATGATAATTCAATGATATTGAAGACGATTCGATTGATGTATAGGCATGAATCTCATCGAACTGTTGTTTAATTTCATTCAATAAGTTGTCCTCATTATGAATGTCAGCGTGTTTACGTATCATTGCTAACATTTTTTGAGCGTGTATGTCAGTATCAAATGTGTTATTAAGTTGGCCGAATACGTGTTGGCGTAGATGATGTTTTTCTTTAGCAGTTAATATCGTTTTAGTGATATACAATCTCTTATTTGTCATGATGTGCATTGGTGAGAACACCACATCGAAATCAAGAGTGTAATGATTAAATTCGCGTAATGATAACGTATCTAAAAATATAAATTCAGGAAATACACTTCGTAGTTCTTGTAACATTAATTGAGAAATTGATGTCCCTTGTGTACAAACAACAACTGCTTTCACTTTTTTATCAATGTCTTCATCTTGTCTTCTTAAAATGCCACCGATAATAATAGTTAAGTATGCAATTTCATTATCGGGCAGAGGTTGTCTTAATATTTTTTCCATTGGTTTAGAAGAAAGTTTTACAAGGTGAAACAATTCTTTATAATCATCTTTCAGAGTATTCTGTAAACTTTCGACGTCAGATAATTGATATCTAATTCTATAAAAAGCTGGCTTCATATGAAACATTAATTGATTAAGTAACGTTTCACGATCTTTAAATGTGATGAAAGTGATTTTTTCAAATTGATCAAGCATAGACTGAAGTGCTACTTTTAATTCTGGTAAAAATGTTGAATCATCTAGTTCTGACCATTGCACACTTGTTGATAAAAGTTGTAATGTTATAAACAGTTTTTCTTGTAGAGGTATATCAGAGTAATTTGAAGTGAGTATTTCTGTTGCTCGATATTCCTCAGTGTCCGAGAGATCATCATAGCCAATTGAAAAGGGTGAGACAATTTTGTTATGTTGAATTCTCCTAATAATAAAATAGAGTTTATAACGTAACGTTTGCGTACTTTGGTCTATAAAATTGCTTTCTAAATATTGTTCAATTTTATTAATTTGCGCATCTATGATTTGAAGCTTTTCTTTGCGTAAGCCTAAAATATCAAAAACATCATGGTTTAGAATGTTTAGTGTATATGCTTTATCAATTAAGTTAGTTAAAAGTTTTCTGATTTCAAATTCATTACCTTTTAAATGATATCCCTTTTGTCGCGAGTATTTCAGCATAATGTTATATGGTTCTAGTAGTGACTTTAATTGCTTTAAATCGTTTAATACAGTGTTCTTACTAATTTTTAAATCGATAGAAAAGTGATTTAACGATAACACTTCATCTTCTTTAAACAACATCAGTAAAATGAGATGCGCGCGCTGACAAGCAGTATATACTTGCTCATTTTCCTGTGGTAAAGGTTCAATATATACGTTAAGAAAATGTTTTATTGCGTCATCAACGATGAAGAAGCCTTGGCTAGTACGCTCTATCGTAGGTAAATTTTGTTCAGTTAACCATGTATTGATTTTTTGGATTCTATAGCCAAGTTGTCTACGAGATATATTGAACATTAATTCGAGATCTTTGCCTTTAAGCTTAGGGTTTTTAATTAATTCTGTAATGACGCTAAAATTTTCTGTCTGTATATTGAATCCCTCCCTTGTTGTTGACTCTAATTTAGCACATAGCATCAAAGAGTTGTACATTCATCAGACACAAATCCAATTTCATTTTATGTACATCATTGTGATAAAAGTTGCAATATTCAATGAACATCATTGTTTTACGAGTATCATTAGATTATGAAATCGATTAGCGTATAAAGATATTTTTTGTAGTTATGAAAAGAAGACGGGAAAATGTAATAATCGTGAGGACGGTATACTTATCTCTATAGTGTGAAATTACTATAAAATTTTGAATTATTGCGTTTTGAATTGACATATTTTTGACAAAATTTCATAATAGTATATGAATATAAAAATCTAAATATTCACATAAATATGTTTGGAATGATGCATATCAATGAAGTAAGCATAAGATGTAAAGCAAGGACAATGTTGACAGAAGCAGCAATAAATAGGATTTCAGAGGTATCAGAACAATTACAAATGATTGCCAACTTGAATCAGGCAAATGTTTTTATTGATTGTCCCATAGAAGAACATGGTGAAGTTATTGTTGTTGCAGAAGCAGTTCCGGTGAATTGTAAAAGCTTGTATCAAGGATCCGTAGTAGAAGCTAATGTTTATGAGAAGTTTGAGCCTGCTGTATTTGAAGTGCTTTCAGGTAGTGAATTTGCACAACATCGCGCAATTTCACAAGAGGGTAAAGTAGTAGAACAGAGCGCTACGCCAATTAAATTAGCTAATGAAACTATTGGTATTCTAATAATGGAAATAGATGTCAGTAATAAAATTATGGAAGAAAAAAGGTTGAAAGCATTAACACAAGCAACTAGTACTCTAAGTGATTTGGTATCAAATTCAGAGAGTAATCCAATTTTTGTACCAGACATGATTGAAGAAAGCTTGTTTGACTTAGATAACGAATTGAACATACGTTACTTTAATTTAGCAGGAGAAGCAATGGTAAGTGAACTTTTACATTTAGACTGTGAAGCAGGATTAAATTTCATAGAATTGTTTCCATCTATCGAAAATATGCTTACAGATGGACGAATTATCACAATAGAAGAGCGTGCTCTACAAGGGCATTATTTTCAAATTAAATGTATACAGTTGCTTGAAGATGATGTGATGACCGGTCATTTAATTCTGTTAAAAGATATTACAGATTTAAAAGAAAAAGAAAGGGCATTAATATCTAAATCAGTTGCTATAGGTGAAATTCATCATCGTGTGAAAAATAATTTACAGACTGTTGCAAGTTTATTGCGTTTACAGATGAGACGAGGGTTGCCTAATGGGAGTGAAAAATACTTCCAAGAAAGCCTTAACAGAATTTTAAGTATCGCATCAGTCTACGAAGTTATACTAGATGAATCATCCACAGATTCTGTAAATATTGATAAATTAATTAAAAAAATTGGGAATATGATAGTTTATAACGAATCTCCTAATAGAATGATACATATTAATTATAAAACAGATGAAAATATCCACTTAGTTTCAAATATAGCAGTGTCTATCGCATTAATTGCAAATGAACTTATAACGAATTGCTTAACACATGCATTTAATGGACAAGCAAAAGGGGAAATAACAGTTTGTCTATCTTACAATGCTCAATCTGAATTAATTAATCTAAACGTACAAGACACAGGAAAAACTGCGTGTGAATTCAAACAATCATTTGGTTTGAAAATTGTAAACACAATTACGGAAAATGACTTAGACGGGGCTTTTAGAATTGAACGTAATAGTGTTGGAACGAATGCGAGAGTGGAGTTTCAATACAAAGGGGAGAATTAAAATGACATCTATTATAGTTGTTGAAGACGAGTCAATCGTTAGGATGGACATCGTAGAAATGTTAGAAGCTGCGAATTATAATGTAGTTGCTGAAGTCGGTAATGGAGAAAAAGCATTAGAAGCTACTGATAAGTTTCGGCCAGATTTAATCATTATGGACATTAAAATGCCAAAAATGGATGGTTTAAAAGCGAGCAAAATCATTACGAAAAAATACAATATTCCAATATTGCTACTGACGGCATATAGTCATTGTGAATATGTAGAAGAGGCGAAACAGGCTAATATAGTGGGCTATATTGTGAAACCTATATCCGAAGCACAATTATTACCAGCTGTTGAGATTGCAATGAGGCAAGCTCAAAATATTGCTGAATTAAGATTTGAAGTAAATCACACTAAAAAACAAATGAACGATAGGAAGCTTGTTGAAAAAGCAAAAGGCATATTGATGAAGCAATTAAATTTAACAGAAGAAGCAGCTTATCAGAAACTCAGGCGAAAGAGTATGGACAAGCAAGTGGGTATTGAAATTGAAGCGTCTAAGATTATCGAAAAATTGAGATAACAAAACAAGTGAATATAAAAAGCAAAGGTGCTTATTTGAATTAATCAAATAGGCACTTTTTTGTTTTTTTATAGCTTTTAACAATGGGGGAAACATTATGGAGCATATTGGAACGGTAATTATTTATATTATTATGGCGTGTGCAGTGTTAGGTGCATTTGGTGCGATCCGTAATGCAGATAAAGGTATAGGTAAAGAATTTATGGAAGGTATTTATACTATTGGGCCTATTTTTGCTAATTCAGCAGGCATCATGGCATCAATTCCTTTTATTTCAAAATTCATAGAACAAGTTTTTGGACCACTATTTGACAAGATTGGTGCTGATCCAGCAATCGCAGCTACTTCTATACTTGCAACGGATATGGGAGGATATCAACTTGCAGATGTTTTAAAGCAAAGTTATGAAGGATGGATAATGGCGATGATTGTTGGTTTTATGGCAGGGGCAACTATTGTGTTTACTATACCGCTGGGGTTACCAATGCTAGATAAACGAGATCATAAGTATATGGCGCTAGGAATATTGTCAGGGTTATTGGCTATACCATTTGGTGTTTTTATTTCCACGGTAATAATTCTATTAAGCCATACAAAAATTAGAACAGTCATTGATACAACAAGTGCAGCAACACATATATTTCAGATTAGCATATCTACGGTATTTATTAACCTTTTACCATTAATTCTATTTGTATTAATCACAGCAATAGGGTTATATTTCTTTTCTGACATTATGATTAAAATATTTATTGTCTTTGGTAAGGTTCTAGATACATGTATTAAATTAGTATTTGTCTTTTCTGTAGTAGAAATATTCACAGGTTTGTTTACCACTATATTTGGGAGTTGGGGATTTGATCCTATTATGGCTGATAAGCACGACAATTTTAGAGCATTAGAAAATGCAGGTAATATTGCTATTATGTTATCAGGTGCTTTCCCGATGGTATATTTAATACGTAAATACTTTTCTACAGTTTTGCATAAAGTTGGAAATAAAGTAGGGTTAAGTGAAGTAGGGAGCGCAGGTTTCATAGCAACAATTGCGAACATTTTAGCAATGCTTAAACTTGTAAGAGATATGCCACCAAAAGATAAAGTACTTAACATTGCTTTTGGTGTATGTTCGGCATTCTTGTTAGGCGATCACCTATCTTATACAGCTAATTTCCAGCCAACGCTGATACCTGCTGTAATGATAGGTAAGTTGAGTGCAGGTATTATTGCAATTATATTTGCATATATATTATGTATTCCAAAAGCGAAAAAATTAGAAGAAATTGACAGACGTGCAGGTATTATTGGTGAAAATGAATATTTAGAAAATAAGTAATAGCTCGAGTCTATAAATCCAATATTTTCATTACTCAGAACGGTTGTTTCGAATATAATTCGTACAAAATTGATGAAAAAATAAGGATGTAACAGTTATTGTCTATAAAATTAAAAGTCCCGAGACTTATAATGTCTCGGGGTTTTTTATATCTATTTCTAAATGTGTACTAAAAGGCTATGAAGTACATGCGTTTTTTATAGTCGGCTCTAAAGTATTTATATATATGTGTAACTATTTAGAAGTAGTTTGCAGTGATACCACCATCTACGTTAATATTTGCACCGTTTGTCCAGTCTGATTCATCTGATGCCAAGTATAACGCACAGTTTACAATATCTTCTGGTTTCCCGAAGCGGCCAGTTGGTTGTCTGTTTAATCTAGTGTTTTTAGCTTCTTCATCTGAGACTAACCACTCCATTAGTAATGGTGTTTCGATTGGTCCAGGACTTATTGCGTTAGTTCTAATACCTTTAGGTCTAAATTGAATAGCTAAGGATTTAGTTAAAGAAACAACAGCGCCTTTTGATGCAGTATAGGAATCTTGTGGTACAGAACAACCCATTTCGGCGACAAATGATGCAATATTAATAATAGAACCAGAATTATGTTTTTCCATTTCAGGAATTACATATTTTGTCATAAAGAAAATTCCTTTAACATTGATATTCATGACTAAATCCCAAACATCTTCACTTGTATTTACTACAGAATTATCTGCTTCAGGCATAACACCTGCATTATTGTATAGTACATCAATTTTTCCATAAGATTGAACAGTCTCTGCAACTGCCTTTTTAACATTCTCTTCGTTTGCAATATCTACTTTGAACAATGAGGCTTCGCCACCATTGTCCTTAATTATTTGCACAGTTTCAAGACCAGCTTCTTCATCTCTTTCAAAGACTGCAACTTTAGCACCTTCTTTGGCAAAGGTTTGTGCTGCAATTTTTCCCATACCGCCACCTGCGCCGGTAATAATACATACTTTATCTTTTAGTCTCATAAATTGTTCCTCCTTATAATAATAGTTCTGAATGATATTAGCTCTGTTCAAAATAACGTGAACGTTCCCAAGTCGTGACGTAAGAATCGAAATCATTTTGCTCTGATTGCGCAGCTTCTAAATAGTGATTTGCGACATCTTCACCTAATACTTCTGTGACAACTTCACTATTTTTCCATTGCAAGATAGCTTCATGTAATGATGATGGAATTCGCGTAATACTATCTTGTTCGTAGGCATTACCAACCAATTCTTCACTTAAAGGAATTTTGTTATCGATACCATATAGTCCAGCCCCTATAAGTGCGGAATATGCTAAGTAAGGGTTCATATCTGCACCTGAAATACGAGATTCAAAGCGTAATGAATTGCCATCACCAACTACGCGGTAACCTGCTGAGCGATTATCTCTGCTCCATGCGATGCTAACAGGTGCCCAAGAGTTTGGTGCGAAACGTTTATATGAATTGACGTAAGGTGCAAACATTAAGGCAAAATCTTTAGTATATTTTAAAATGCCAGCTAAGAAATGTTGCATAGTTTCAGATTTAGGTTCTTCGGCGTCATCACCAGCATAGAAGGCGTTCGTTTTTGTTCCTTTTTCCATCATGCTCAGATGTATATGACCACTCGATCCAGTCCACTCTTCGTATGGTTTGGCCATAAAGGTTACGGATTTATCATTTTGTATACAAATTTCTTTCATTCCATGTTTGAACATGATGTGTTGATCGGCTGCATTTAAAGCATCAGAATATTTTAAATTGATTTCATGCTGTCCTTTGTAGGCTTCACCTTTTGAAGATTCGACAGTAATTCCCATAAGGTGCATTTGGTGTCGTATTTCTTGATAAATAGGTTCGTTTTTACTTCCTTGTAGTAAATTGTAATCTTCATTTAAATGTCCAGCAGCTTCCAAATTGTTGTAACCTTGTTTTGAAATTTCTTCGAAAGAATTATTGAATAAGTAGAATTCTAATTCACTAGCCATATGTGGTGATAAACCATGTGATTCAGCTTTTTTGATTTGATGCTTTAATATATTTCTCGGTGCAATACAAATAGGTTCACTACCGTCTACGGAGTAGACATCACAAAAGACCATGGCAGTTTTTTCTAACCACGGCACAACTTTTAACGTATCTAAATCAGGTACTGCTAAATAGTCGCCGTAGCCCTTATTCCAATTCATAAATTCAAAGTTTTCATTTGTATCCATTTCGAAATTTGTACCTAATAAGTAGTTACAAAAATGTGTCCCATCTGAAATATCATTTTCTAAAATAAAGTCTCCTGTAATTCGCTTACCCATGAGTCTTCCTTGCATATCACAAAATCCCATGATTATAGTGTCAATTTCATCTGATTTGACTAATTCAATTAATTTATCTTTTGTTATATTTCCAGTTACTCTATTTTTGTTTTGCATGTGTGACATCCCCTTAGCTATTTTATTTAAGTAAAGATAGTGAAATATATTTTAATTCTAGGAAGCCATCTAGACCGAAGTGACTGCCTTCGCGTCCTATCCCGCTTTCTTTAATACCGCCAAATGGTGCTTGAGGTACACTTAATTGAGTTCCGTTAACGCCAATCATTCCAAACTCTAATTGTTCACTAATTTGATATACTGTATTGATATTATTAGAGAAAAAGTAAGCAGCTAGTCCATAAGGTGAGGCGTTTGCTATTTCTATTGCTTCTTTAGTAGATTCAAAAGTAATAATTGGTGCTACTGGTCCAAAGATTTCTTCTTGAGCAATCGACATAGTTGGCGTGACATCAGTTATAACTGTAGGTTGATAAAAAAGTTCAGAGCCTGCTATATCAGCTTTGTGCCCACCTGTTTGAATAGTTGCACCATTTTCCTGAGATTCTGCCACTAATTTTTCAACTTTTTCAATGGCTTGTTGGTTAATTAATGGACCAACTTGTGCACCGGATTCATTACCAGGACCTACTTTTAGCTTATTAACTCTACTAATGATTTTTTGGGTAATCTCTAATTCGATATCTTTGTGTACGAGTATGACGTTAATTCCATTACACATTTGACCACTATTCTCAAATTTATTATCGACTATAGCATCAGCTGCGTTATCTAAATTGGCGTCAGGTAATACGATTGCAGGTGCGTTACCACCAAGTTCTAGAGATATACGTTTTATGTGTTTGGAAGCTTCACTCATTAAGGTTTTTCCAATTTTAGTAGAACCAGTGAAAGACATTTTTTTAACACGTTTATCGCTAAATAGTTTGTCAGATATTAATGAAGAGCTACCTGTAACAATATTAGCAACGCCCTTATCGATGCCAGTAGCTATTAGTTCTTCAAAAATAGCAATGGCAATTCTAGGTGTTTCACTAGAGGGTTTCACAATAACTGTACATCCTGCAGCTAGTGCTGGCGCAACTTTACGTGCAACCATTGCACCTGGGAAGTTCCAAGGTGTAATTAGGCCACAAACACCTACGGGTTGTTTAATTACAGAAATACGTTGATTTTCAGATGATGGTGGAATGATTTCTCCATATATACGTTTACCTTCTTCGGCAAACCAGCGGATGAATTTAGCACATACA
This sequence comes from Staphylococcus xylosus NJ, assembly GCF_000338275.1. Classification (GTDB taxonomy): domain Bacteria; phylum Bacillota; class Bacilli; order Staphylococcales; family Staphylococcaceae; genus Staphylococcus; species Staphylococcus xylosus_B. The sequence goes on along the minus strand of NZ_ANMR01000035.1, from coordinate 82,496 downwards.
CCGATCTCACCAAATGCTTCGTTATATGGTTTGCCTTGTTCTTCACTCATAATAGTTGCAAGTTCTTCTTGTTTATTAAGCAAGTTCACTGCCCACTTTTCTAAAAATGCTTGTCTAGTTTCAGCTGTATAATTAGACCAACTTTCAAAAGCGTTAGCAGCGCTATCAATTGCTTTTTGAACGATCGGACCATCTACACTAGGAACTTCTCCAATAGTTTTACCACTTGCAGGATTGACAACTGATAAAGTTTTTTCAGTTTGAATTTGCTCACCATTTATCCAATTGTAATTTAAATTTCGTGTCATAAAATCGCCCCTTAACATGTAAAAAGGCGCTTATATACACAATCAACGAGATTGAGATATAAGCGCCTTTGCTTAATTTATATTTACTTGTGAAAATTCAAAATAATATTACTTGCTTCTTTTATATATTGATATAAACAAAGATTACTAAAATTTTTAAATCTTGTCAATATTCAGATAATATATTATACTTTTTCACAATTAAAGACAGGGGGTATGGTCAATGCAAGATACATTAGATTTACTAGAACATTTGATTCAATTTGATAGCTCTAGTCAGCATACTGCAAACGAAACAATAGACTATTGTGCGGAATGGTTACAAAAAGAAGGTTTGGCGTCAGAAATAATAATAAATAATGGTTATAAGATGCTCATTTGTAACGTAGGAGAAGGAAATAAAAAACTCGTTTTAAATGGTCATGTTGATGTTGTTAGTGGTAATAAAAAACAATTTACACCACAAATTGAAGACGGCAAGATTTATGGGCGGGGGTCAGCAGATATGAAAGCAGGAGTCGCTTCATTTATGGTAGCGATGCGAGATTTGAAGAATATTGACTTAGGAGATGTTTGTGTTCAGCTTCAATTAGTAACTGATGAAGAAATTGGAGGATATAACTGCGCTTCATATTTAACGGATCAAGGTTATTTAGGTGATTTTGTAATTTGTGCTGAGCCAACACAAATAGGGATTGGCTTTCAAGCTAAAGGTATTTTGCAATTTGATATTCAATTTAAAGGAAAATCAGCTCATGGTAGTAGGCCATGGGAAGGGGAAAATGCAATTGCTAAAGCAATGGAAGTTTATCATAAGATACTTAATTTACCCTTTGCTAAAGAGTCTACAGATATATTTGAGGCACCTTCAATTAACCTTGCCAAAATTAAAGGTGGCGAAGTATACAATAAAGTTCCAGATGAATGTTTGATTTCATTTGATATTCGTTATTTACCTAATCAAGATAAAGAAGATATTTTAGCGCAAATTAAAGAGATTACTGATGGTGAAATCTCTTTGAATTTGACTGGCCCAAGCGTTAAAAATGAAATCAGCAATCCTTATATCCAAAAATTGGTTCAACATATAAAGATAGTTGAAAACAAAGAGCATGTTGATGTGTTCGGTCAACATGGTTTTGCAGACACAAGATATTTTTCAAGGTATGATGTCCCTGCTATTGAATTCGGTCCATCAGGAGGAGAATGGCATGGTGATGGCGAGTATGCAGTTATTGAATCTTTAGAGACATATAAAGATATTATTATTTCATTTAGTAAGGATTTTGCGCATTAGGAAAAGAATAACTCATTCATCATGAGGGTAAAGTCTTACTGTAACGAAAATTAATTATAACCTTGGAAATATAAGCAATTCAATTCCAATAATAAATGAGGAGATCTAATGAATAGAATTAATTTAATCACGTTAGGTGTTAAAGATTTGAAAGCATCACTCCAGTTTTATAAAAATATTGGTTTTAAAACAACCGCCGAGGTAACAGATGATAATTTAGCAATCGTGTTTTTTAATAATGACGGTACAAAATTAGAAATTTTTCCTGTTGAAGAATTAGCAAAAGATATAAATGCAGATAGTCCTCCTAAAATAACTACGGGTGGTTTTATAGGTATTACTTTAGCTTACAACGCCAAATCTAAAGAGGAAGTCGATTTAATTTTAGAACAAGTCGAGACATTTGGCGCAACAGTTGTTAAATCACCTCAAGATTTAGATTGGGGTGGTTATGGGGGCTATTTTACAGATATCAATGGTTATTATTGGGAAGTTGCATATGGTGATATGTGGGAATTTGATGAACAAAATATGTTGATTATTCCTGATTAAATTTATGAGATTCGGCAACACAATTATTGAGGATCGACAATATATAACAGTCATAAGCGGAAGAAAAATAACTAATGATTAGGTGATTTAATATGGATGTAAGATTTCCAATCGGTAAATTAGACATACCTGAAAATGTAACATTAGATGACGTTCAAAAATGGCTAGCAGAAATCGACAATTATACACGGCGTTTAAGAGATGTAGTTGGAAATATCACAGAAGAAGAATTAAATAAAACGTATCGTGATGGAAGTTGGAATGTACGTCAATTAGTCCACCATATTGCGGACTCACAACTCAATATGTATCAAAGATTGAAATTAGCATTAACAGATAATAATCCAATCGTCCCACCATTCAATCAAGAGGAATGGGTAGAATTAGAAGATAGTTTAGCTCCCATCTAATATTCTCTGCAAATATTAGATGGGATTAATGCTCGCATTGTAGCATTAGGGAATCATATTGATAAAGATCAATTAGAACGTAAATTCACGCTTAAAGATAATGGCGAAATCACAGTTGCTACAAAATTAGCTAAATTGGCATGGCATGAAAACCATCATTTAGCACATATTGAAATTGCATTATCAAGATAAGTATCACTTTCAATTTCAGGCTAATCATCGGTGGATTAATTATTAACTAGTATATATATTGTTACATTTAGCACGAAAAAGCGCTACGGAATCAATTAACTAAGTTGATTCCGTAGCTTTTTTGTGTGCATTTGTTTAAACACGATTAGATAAGTAGTTGTTACTTAATTGATTAGAACTATAGATGTTTATGATGTTATTTAAATCTTAATTGAAATTTTCGCTATATTTAAGACTGAGTTAAGAAACATTAATAATTAGTTAATGTTAAATGTTTTATTTCCGCCGTATTATAAAAATATGAAAAAAATAAATTGAAAGTAGGTATATATTATGAACATAAAAACATTATTTGTTTCAGGCACGGTAGCGACATCATTATTACTAGGAGCATGTAATAATATGGACAGTAAGAAAGAAGATATGAAAGAAGAAACAAAATCCGAGTCAAAAATGGATAACAAAGACATGAGTGAAAGTAAAAGTATGAAAGAAGGTATGTTTAAAGGAGAAAATAAAGAAAAAGTAGAAGGTAAGGCGATGATTCATGATAATAAATTGATGTTAAAAGATTTTAAATCATCTAAAGGTCCAGATTTACATGTATATCTCACTAAAGATGGCAATATTAAAAAAGGAAAGAAAATAGATAAAGTTGATTATGATAAATCAGAGCAAACGTTTGATTTGAAAGGCATAAATACCGATGAATATAACACCGTAACAATCTACTGCGACAAAGCTCATGTAATCTTTGGTTCAGCAGAACTAAAATAATAACCAATTAGCACGTGGATTGGCTTCTAGATTATAGGTTAGGTCAATCCACACTATATTATCAAGGAGTGGATTAATGAGATGATATCGAAAATTATATTGCTGATTATTCGATTAGGAGCTGGTTTTTATATGCTATTTCAAGGCTATGAAAAAATAACAGGTGGTTTTGCGATAGATGGTTTAGTATCAGTAATTAAAGAAAACCAGGATTCCCCAGCTTGGTTTAAATTTTTCTTTGAAGCAGTTGTGGCGAATCATCTAGAAATATTTAAATGGATGGTGCAACTTGGAGAAATTGCTATAGGACTTAGTTTGATTCTTGGTGTGCTTTCTTATACAGCAAGCTTTTTTGGTGTTTTTATAATGTTAAATTACATTCTTGCAGATATGATTTTCACATACCCAATTCAATTGTTTTTCTTTATAATTATATTAATGAATAAAGAGATAATAAATTCAATAAGCTTAAATCATTTTATAAAAAGAAAACAATTAAGGAATGATGAAAATGCCCCACATACTTATAGCGGATGATGAAAAAGATATTAGAGAAATCTGTAAAACCTATTTTGAATTTGAGGGTTATCAAGTAACCCTTGCCGAAAATGGTAAAGAAGCACTTGGATTCTTAGATAAATCTATAGATTTAATGGTGTTAGACATCATGATGCCTGAAGTAGATGGTTATGATGTGGTCAAAGAAATGAAAGCACAGCAATTAGATATTCCATACATTTATTTAACGGCTAAAACAAGTGAATCAGACACAATTTTTGGGCTAATGTTAGGCGCAGATGATTATGTAAAAAAACCGTTTAGCCCAAGAGAACTAGTGATACGAGCGAAAAATTTGTTGGATAGAGTAGCAAAGAAACCTAAAAAACATGAAGTTATCAGTTGTGGTAATCTTAAATTGAATAATATTACTAAAATAGTAGAAATTAACGGTGAAGCTGTACCATTTCGTATTAAAGAGTTTGAGTTACTTTGGTATTTTGTGACGCATGAAGATGAAGCTATTTCAAAAACTTCATTAATAGAAGAAGTTTGGGGTTATGAATTTTACGAAGATGTCAATTCACTTAATGTTCACGTTCATCGTATTAGAGAGAAATTGGAAAGTAATCATTTTAATGAATATACAATTTCGACAGTTTGGGGACTTGGTTATAAGTTTCAAAGAGGTGTTTAAATGACAATTCGTAAGCAATTAATTTATTCATTTATGGGGTCATTATTTATAACGACACTTTTAGTTTTTATATTATACAAATTAATGTGGTTCGATGTTCATCAAACTATATTACTTACACTTTGTTCTTTTGTATCAAGCATGATGACAATGGCTATCGCGATATTTTTCTCTGTTCCAACGATTCATAAAATTGAGAGATTAAATGATCGCACTGACCAAATTGCTAAAGGGAATTATAAAGTAGAAGATTTAAATATCCAATCACCGAAAGAATTAAAAGAATTAAGTGATGCCTTTAACCAAATGACTATAAGAATCGATAACCAAATGAATCAAATTAAAGCAGAACAAGATGAAAAATTATATATGGTTCAGAATTTAGCGCATGACTTAAAAACACCGTTAGCTAGTATTAAGTCATATTCAGAAGGGCTTAATGATGGCATGATTTATACTGAATTAGCTAAGCAAGATGCTTATCAAGTGCTTATTAGACAAGCAGACCGTTTAAATCAAATGTTTGATGATTTAACAGATGTCATGTCTGTAAACAATAAACGTTCCGATACGCGAATAAATATTGATCAATTATTGATGCCTATTTTAGAATCATATCAACAATGTTTGAAAAAGGACAAGAGACAATTAGAAGTTAATATTCCACTTAATATAAAGCCTTTCTATCAAGATAAGATCGCATTAGAACGAATTGTTACGAATTTTATAGATAATGCATTAAAATTTTCAGATGCTGATAAAGTAGTGACAATTACAGTCTTTGAAGATGAACGTAATATGTTAGGAATTTCAGTAAAAGATGGAGGCATAGGTATAAAAGAAGTACATTTAAGATATATTTTTGATAGAACTTATAGAGTAGATAACTCTAGAAATAAAGAAACTGGTGGATCTGGGTTAGGATTATATATTGCGTCGACACTAGCTAAACAAATAGGTGTGAAATTTCTGTTGATAGCACGTTTGGAGAAGGTACGACGATGACAGTGTATTTCCCGAGAAATTAAACGGTTTGATTCATATGATTATTGTGAAAAGGTATGCTGTTTGGACAATCTAAACAATGTACCTTTTATTACGTTTGTTTAAATTTAAATCAATATTTAGTAGAAAAAGAACAAAGTTTTCGCACTAATTACATTAATATTACAAAGATATGAATTGATAGATAAACTATATAGACTTTCATGACAGTTTTAAAAAAGGGTTTTGTGATAAAAATAACTAGATTGTATGTAATTAGGATGTAAAAAAGACGTCGCTTATTTTAATTTCATTGTAACCTACAAGAGTTTTATGGATGTTATAGTACTATTTGTGAATTAATTGAAGCAGTAAATTATCTTTGTGTTTTAGATAATTGAAATTCAATAACAATTTTAAAATAAAAACGAAAATTATCTTCTGGGAGGATTATTAATAATGAAAAAAACAGTAGTAGCATCAACATTAGCAGTAGGATTAGGTGTAACAGGTTTCGCAGCAGGAAATTCAGCAGACGCTTCAGAGCAAGGTGTAGATAAAGCACAATTAGCTCAACAAGCGCAAACTAATCCAGAATCATTAAACGAAGCGCCAGTACAAGAAGGTGCTTATAACATTAACTTTAACCATAATAATTTAAACTATAGCTTCCAATCAGATGGCCAATATTGGACTTGGAGCTACGGACAAGGTAATGCTTCAGCAGAGCAACCAGCGCAAACTGAACAACCAGCACAAACAGAGCAAGCACAACCACAACAAACAGAGCAAGCATCAACTGAGCAACCAGCTCAACAAGCAGCTCCACAAACTGAACAAACTCAACAACCACAACAAGAAACAACTACACAAGCTTCAACTACTTCAAATGAATCAAGTTCAAGTGAAGCTTCAAAAGGTTCATCAGGCGTGAACGCACACTTACAACAAATCGCGCAACGTGAATCAGGCGGCGATATTCATGCTACAAACCCATCATCAGGTGCTTCAGGTAAGTTCCAATTCTTACAAAGTACATGGGATTCAGTAGCACCAGCTGAATATCAAGGTCAACCAGCTGCTAATGCACCAGAAGCAGTACAAGACGCTGCAGCTCAAAAATTATATGATGAAGTTGGCCCTTCACAATGGGTTACTGCATAATATAATTGAAATTCAAATTTTAACTATATAAATTTTAAGAGGTTAGACATTAATAAATGTTCTGACCTCTTATTTTTTTATGTTTAGTTAATGAATTGCTATTGATAACTTTTATTTGAATATTAATGAATGATTTAATTTTCAACATACAGAAAGAGATTATTTTATGGTTTGTTATTTTTTAAATATAGTAAAAATCATAAAAAAATTAATGTATAAATGAGTTTTATAATTAGGTATAATGAAATGTTCTATCCATAATTATATTCCAAGTTGCTTTACCTTAAATCTATGGAAAATAAAACTTATATATGTTTAATTTTCACACTAATTACAACTGTATTACACAATACCGAAGTGTATTTATACACCTTGGTGCCTCCATGAAAGTTTTTCACCACTAGTATAACTATAGTTATCATACTTTTTAACGTAATGACGATGTAAAAAATCAATTGTTTTTTTAACTTGGCTGTAACCTACGAGCTTTTTGTGGGTGTTATAGTAGTAATTACAAATTAGTTGTAAAAAGTAAACATTTCAATTTGTTGGAATTGCAATCTAATTTTTAAATCTAAAATATGGAAATTATCTCTTAGGAGGATTATTAATAATGAAAAAAACAGTAATTGCATCAACATTAGCAGTAGGATTAGGTGTTACAGGATTAGCAACAGGAAATTCAGCGGATGCATCAGAACAAAATATTGATCAAGCAAATTTAGCACAACAAGCTCAAAATAATCCAGAACAATTAAATGAATCAGCATTACAGGACGGTTCATATAACTATAACTTTAATCAAGACGGAGTAAACTACAACTTTACTTCAGATGGTGAAAACTTTAGCTGGAGCTATGGTGAAGGATCAGGAGAAGGTTCTACTAGCTCATCAGCACAAAATACAGATAACAGTGGACAACAAAGCGGACAAGCAACACAAACTGAACAAGCTTCAAGTGAACAATCTGAACAAGCACAACAATCAAATCAACAACCACAACAAGAGTCAGCTCAACAACCACAACAAGAAACAACTACACAATCTTCAGCTAGCTCAAACGAATCAAGCTCAAATGAAGCTTCAGAAGGTTCATCAGGTGTGAACGCACACTTACAACAAATTGCACAACGTGAATCTGGCGGCGATATTCATGCTACAAACCCATCATCAGGAGCTTCAGGTAAGTTCCAATTCTTACAAAGCACATGGGATTCAGTAGCACCAGCTGAATATCAAGGTCAACCAGCTGGTAATGCACCAGAAGATGTACAAGACGCTGCAGCACAAAAATTATATGATGAAGTTGGCCCTTCACAATGGGTAACTGCATAATATAGATATTCAGTATCAAAAATATTATAAACTTTAATAATAAGATAACGGTTGGGGCATATATATGTCTCAGCCGTTATTTTTTATTTTGACAATTTCTTTAAACTCAATAAATTATCGATATAAATATGGGTATACATAAAATAATACAACTTGTAGTTTTAATGAAAATTTTAAAGGATAAACAAATTTGTGGAATATAGATTGGGGTAATTAGTATGAGAAAACTTGTAGTGTTCTTGCACAGTTCTTTGGACGGTTTTGTTGAAGGTTCTCAAGGTGCCATGGATATTGGATGGATTGCTTACAATCATGAATTGGAAGATTTTGCTAATGAAGTGTTGCAAACTGCAGACACAATTGTTTGGGGACGAAAAACATATGAAATGATGCATGATTATTGGCCAACAGTACCATCAAATGAAAATGCTTCTAAACATGAACTTAACCACGCGAAATGGATTGAAAATGTTGAAAAAGTCGTATTTTCAAAAGCTTTGAATAATGTCGATTGGCATAACTCACGATTAGTTAAAAAGAATGTTAAAGATGAAATCATTCATATGAAGCAACAAGAAGGTAAAGATATTGTAGTATTGGGAAGCCCTCGGTTCGCACATTATTTGATGCAATTAGATGTAGTGGATGAATATAAAATTACTGTTTCACCTACACTGATTGGTAAAGGATTACCATTATTTCAAAATATACACAAACAAGTAGATTTGAAATTAATTGATAGCAAAACATTTGAATCGGGTGCGCTAGGACTTATTTATCAAAAAAAATAAAGAGTAACAGAAAGTAGAGGTTGGTTAAGTAACCGACCTCTATTTTTGAATAGTACCTTATCATCATTCGTTGTGAAAGGCTTGTTCTAATGTTGCAATATCGAACTTCTTCATTTTTAAAAACGCTTCTGTAACACGTTTGATTTGTTCAGGTGTTCCTTTACTAATCATTTCATCCATTTGTTTAGGCGCAATTTGCCATGAAAGCCCAAATTTATCTTTAACCCATCCACATTGTTCAGCTTCGGGAACGGCAGAAAGTTTATCCCAATAAGCATCAATCTCTGCTTGGTCTTCTACAGTGATTAGCAGAGAGATGCCTTCATTGAATTGAAAGTCATATTTATATGCGCTATCCATGCAAGTGAACCATTGATCTTCGAGTTTGAATGTTGCATATGCTAATTGAGATGTACTATTAGGTTCTAACCCCTTTGGATAATAAAATTTATCCCCTTGTTCGCTTTGCTTAAATACATTGGTGTAAAAAGTCATTGCTTCTTCAGCGCGTCCGCTATTTTCGTTCATAAACATGATTGAGGGTGTTATACGATGTTCAAATTCTTGACCAGTAACGAGTAATTGCCAAGAAACATCAAATTGGTCCTGAACCCAACCATATTTTTCACTAAAATCATATTGAGCTAAAGGCATAATAGCTCTACCATTTTCTATTAATTTTTGATAAATATTTTCTAATAAATCTGTCTCAGATTGTTTAAATAATACTGTAAAAGAAATTGAAGGATTCTTTACAAAATAAGGTCCAGCGTTAATTGCCATAAAACGGAATCCATAAATGTCGAAAACGAGCTGATTAGTTTCTCCAGAAGGGGTACCTTTCAGCGTGACCTCTGTAATAAGATTTGTTTCTGGAAATATATTTTTATAAAAGTCAAAGGCTTTTTCTGCTTCGTTATCAAACCATAAATGTGGCACTATTTTTTGGTGAGTCATGACTTCATCTCCCGTTTTTTAATTTAATACATGTTATATACCCGTTTTACATAGATTGAAGAAATAATGATGGGATAATTAATTTATAATAAAAAAGCTGAGACATTTGTATGTCTCAGCTTTAAATATGATTTTAGAAATATCGACTAAGTTGAAATACATTTACAGTTAGTCTGTCAGTACAATCGATATTTTAATATGTGCTTAATACGTTTATTGATTTACTAATTCTTTGAAATTTTCTAAGCGATTAGCTTTTTCTTCGTCACTAATATCATGTTTTTTTACGTAACGATTATTTTCATGAGTTGCACATTCATGAGAGCAAGCACCTAAGTAACGTGCTTCATTCTCTTCTGACACGAGAATTTGTTTATTACACTCAGGATTGCTACAGTTGATATAACGTTCACATGGCGTACCATCAAACCACTCTTTACCTACAACTGTCTTATCTACATGGTTCACTTCTACACTGATACGTTCATCAAAAACATACATTTTACCGTCCCAAAATTCACCTTTTGTTTCTGGATCTTTACCATAAGTAGCTATGCCACCTTCAAGTTGGCTCACATTTTCGAAGCCTTCTTTTAATAAATAACCTGAGAATTTTTCGCAACGAATACCGCCAGTACAGTAGGTTACAATTTTCTTATCCATAAATTGATCTTTGTTTTCTTTAATCCAATCAGGTAAATCTCTGAATCTGGTAATATCAGGACGAACTGCACCACGGAAATGACCAAGGTCATATTCATAATCATTTCTCGCGTCAATAACGATTGTATCGTCGTCTAGTAATGCTTCTCTAAATTCTTTTGGAGATAAATAATCACCAGTTAATTCTCTTGGATTTACATCGTCTTCAAGGTCTAAAGCTACGATTTCTTGTCTTGGGCGAACATGCATTTTCTTGAAAGCATGTCCTTCTGCTTCATCAACTTTAAAAGTAATATCTTGAAATCTTTCATCAGACTTTAATGCATCCATATATTTATCGGTAGCTTCAATCGTACCTGAGACTGTACCATTAATGCCTTCTGTCGATACTAAAATACGACCTTTAAGCTCTAGTTCTTTACAAAATTCTAAATGTTCTGTGGCAAAAGTTTCGGGGTCTTCAATAGTTGTATAATTATAATACAATAATACTCTGTAATCCATAATACTATTCTCCTCTAATTGATTTTTATAGTTATTCATTTATATTAATGTTAGGTTATAGTGGTTCGCGTAAAAAGTATGCATCACATTTTATTTAATATAAGAACAGTTTATACTTTGAATAAAAGCACAAAATTCTCCTTATTACATTGTAACAAAAAAGGGATAATATTCAATTTATAAATTTGGCTAAATTAAATATTTTGATTAATGGTTAATAGACTGACAGTATTATTTAATTAAAATATGTTAAATACAAATATTAGCTGAAATTAATAACTCTTCCGCTGCTATTTGTAAAAATTTTGTTTTTAAATTATATAATATTAGTTGATTTTACTTTTCACAAAATGACAAGCCTACTATAAATAGAAGTTATTGAGATATCTTGTGAGAATTACTATACTTTATTAAATATAAGAAGCAAAAGGAGTGATAATGATGGAAACAGTTTATTTAGCAGGTGGGTGTTTATGGGGCGTGCAAGCCTTCGTCAAAACACTTCCTGGTGTTGTTAATACTGAGGCGGGGAGAGCTAACGGTATTTCGAATATTTTAGAGGGCGAATATGACGGTTATGTGGAAGTTGTTAAGACAGACTTTGACCCTGAAAAAGTAACAATAACAAAGTTGATGGGATATTTATTTGAAATTATTGATCCATACAGTGTAAATAAGCAAGGGGAAGATATTGGTTTGAAATATAGAACTGGTTTATATAGTGAAAACCCTAAACACTTGAAAGAAGCTCAATCTTTTATAGATTTATGTGATAATCATCACCTTATTGCAACAGAAGTGTTACCTTTAACAAATTACGTTAAAAGTGCTAGAGAACATCAAGACCGATTATCCAAATTTCCAAATGATTATTGTCATATACCTAAAAAACTTATGACTAAATACACATAGTCACGTAGTTATAAAGAGCGCTTGTAGTGATATGAGTGACAATAACACTAAATGTGAAGTTTATTTAGTCTATCTATATAGAAAATTGCACAATTATATTTTTTTGTAGTGAATGATTCAGAGAATAAATTAGACGTATGCTATAATATACGTTATTACTAAATATTGGTGCGATTAGGAGATTTTCAATTATGAATAAGCCCAAATATCAAATTGTAGCGGATGAAATAAAAGAAAAAATAATAAATAAAACGTATCAAGTCGGCATGTTACTACCAACAGAAAAACAATTTCAGGATAGATATAATGTGAGTCGCTATACAATAAGACAGGCGATGGATGTACTTGTTAAAGAGGGATTTATTAAAAAGAAAAAGGGTTCAGGCTCTTATGTGAGCTATAGTTATTTGAACGCACGCCAAACGAATGAAACTAGAAAAATAGGTGTTATCGTGACGTATTTATCGGATTATATTTTTCCGAGCATCATTAGAGGTATAGAAAATGTGTTGAGAAAAAATGGCTATTCCTTAATACTAGCAAGTACTAATAATAATCATGAAGAAGAACGTAAATGCTTAGAAATGATGTTGAATCAAGGTGTGACAGGATTAATTATAGAACCTACTAAAAGTAATGTTTATAATCCCAATCTATCTTATTATTCATTATTCAAACAACGCGATATTCCGATTTTAATGATAAATGCAAAATATGATGAATTGAGTTTACCTTATACAGCAATTGATGATGTGAAGTCTGGTTATTTAGCGACTAAATATTTGATTGATCATGGGCATGAGCACATTGCGTTGATTACGAAAATCGATGATAACCAAGGTAAGCTAAGGATGAAAGGTTATTTTAATGCCTTTGAAAATAATCATATTCTGTTTAAAGGTGAACATATCTATACATTTGATACTGAAAGTAAACTACAAGTAATCGAACAAATTGTAGAACATATTTGTAATAAAAAGATTAACATTACTGGCTTAGTTTGTTATAACGACGCTATTGCATATGAAGTTATGCAGGAATTGAAAAAAAGAAATATACAAATACCGAATGATTTATCGGTTGTAGGACAAGACAATTCAGTATTGAGTAAGTTAAGTGAGATGAATTTAACTACCACTTCTCATCCACAAGAATTACTAGGCAGTAGAGCAGCTGAATGGATGATTAGTGCAATAGATACAGATAAACAACAAACCTCACAACTCATAGATACATATATTATAGAACGTAATTCAGTAAAAAAAATATAAATACTGACTCAAGCCAATGAATATGTTGGTTTGAGTCTTTTTCTATCCCTTTACATATACGGACATAATATATTATATATTGACATGTACGGACAAATAATATAAGGTGTACTTGAAAACGGTTTCAAAGGGGCGTTAAAACATGTATAACTTGAATAGGAATTTAAAGAGTGAAGATATTTCAATAGGTATTGAGCTAGGATCTACAAGAATTAAAACCGTAGCTATAGATCAGAATTTAAACACTGTTGCTTCTGGTCATTTTGAGTGGGAGAACCAATTCATCGATGGGTATTGGACATATTCTATTAATGACATTTGGGTGGGTTTGCAGAAGAGTTATAGTGCAATGATGGTAGAAATCAAAGAAAAGTATGATTTAACCTTAAAAAAAGTAAGATCTATTGGGGTTAGTGGTATGATGCACGGCTATCTGGCATTTGATCAAAACGAAGACTTACTCGTGCCATTTAGGACTTGGAGGAATGGGAGTACAGCTAAAGCAGCGAAGTTACTTAGTGAAGCATTTCAATTTAACATACCTGAACGTTGGAGTATTGCGCATTTGTATCAAGCTATATTGGATAAAGAGTCCCATATAAATCGAATAACGTATTTAACTACATTAGCTGGATATGTACATTGGTACTTAACTGGAGAGAAGGTGTTAGGTATAGGTGATGCTTCAGGTATGTTTCCTATAGACATTCATACAAAAAGTTATAGGAAAGATTTGTTACAGGAAGCAAATCATATCTTTAAAACAAAGTATTTTGAAAAGTCACTTGAAGAGATATTACCTGAAATTAAATTAGCTGGTGAAAGTGGAGGGCTACTTACAGAAGAAGGAGCGACGTTACTAGACCCTTCCGGTAATCTTGAAGCTGGCATTTTGATGTGCCCACCAGAAGGAGACGCTGGCACAGGTATGGTTGCAACAAATACAGTTGCTCAGAATACAGGTAATATATCTGCTGGTACAAGTGCGTTTGCCATGGTCGTACTATCAAATGCTTTGAAAGATATGTATCCAGAGATTGATGTTGTGACAACTCCTGATGGCAGTGAAGTGGCTATGATTCATACTAATAATTGTACTTCAGACATTAATGATTGGATGAATTTATTTGGTGAAGTGCTAAGCGTCATGGGTGTTGATTTTGCATCGGATGAGTTGTACGGACATATTCTCGAATGTTCATTAAGTAGTGATAATAATATAGGCGGTTTACTATCATATAATTATGTTTCTGGGGAGAATATCACAGATGTAGAAACAGGCTATCCGTTATTTATACGAGAGCAAAATTATCAGTTCAATTTAGCAAATTTTATGAAAATGCATTTATTTAGTGCTTTTAGTACTTTGAAAATTGGCATGGATTTACTAAAGGAAAATGAATCTATCAACATAGATAAGTTGATTGCTCATGGAGGAATATTTAAAACGAAAGAAATCGCTCAACAAGTACTAGCTTCTGCACTTGAACAGCCTATAACGGTTATGGAAACCGCAAGTGAAGGAGGTGCTTGGGGAATTAGTGTTTTAGCGTATTATGTCACATTAGATTCTGAAGTGCCGCTAGATGTATTCCTTAACGAATCAGTATTTATAAATACGAAAGAAAGAACATTACAACCAGTAGAACAAGAAGTTATTAACTTTAATAATTATGTTGAAAAAATGAAAAAAGGATTAACGATTGAACAATCCGTAGCTAAATATTTAGGAGGCGATACGAATGCTCGAAGCGTTAAAAGCTGAAGTATATCAAGCGAATTTAGAATTACCTGACCGAGGACTAATTAAGTATACCTGGGGTAATGTCAGTGCGTTTGATTCAAAATCACAGTTATTTGTTATTAAACCAAGTGGTGTTAATTATGATGAAATGAAGCCTGAGGATATGGTTGTTTGTAATTTAGATTGTGAAGTTGTTGAAGGGAATCTGAAACCATCATCAGATATGCCAACACATGCAGTACTGTATAAAAAATTTGGCGATATTGGTAGTGTGGTCCATACACATTCACCATGGGCAACCACTTGGGCTCAATCTGGGTTGCCTGTTCCTGCAATGGGTACCACACATGCAGATACATTTTATGGTGATATTCCATGCGCAAGATTTTTAACAACAGAAGAAATAAACAAGGATTATGAGTATGAAACAGGCAATGTCATAGTTGAAACATTTGATGAAATGGGGATAAATCCACAAGAAGTGCCTGCTGTTTTACTACATGGACATGCGCCGTTTATATGGGGAGAAAACTCCGACGAGGCCGTCATGAATGCAGTTGTTTTAGAAGAAATATGCAAAATGAATATATTTACGCGCCAGTTAAATCCATTTGCTGAAACATTGCCTAAAGCAATACTTGATAAGCATTTTGAAAGAAAACACGGAAAGAATGCCTACTATGGTCAAAAATAAGGGGGAAGCAAAATGACAAATATTAAGAAGTTCTGGTTTGTAGTTGGTTCACAAGCACTTTATGGTGAACAGGCTTTAGATCAAGTTAAGCAAAACGCCAAAAACATTGTTGAAGGGTTGAATGAAAGTGGTCGATTACCTTTTGAAATTGAATTACAGCCTAAATTGGCGGTCTCAGCAGATGTGATAACTGAAATTATGAAAGAAGCCAATTATCATGATGATATTTTAGGTGTTATTACTTGGATGCACACATTTTCACCAGCAAAAATGTGGATAAGAGGTACTAAATTATTACAAAAACCACTATTACATTTAGCGACACAATACAACGAAGATATTTCCTGGGAAAACATTGATATGGATTATATGAACCTACATCAATCGGCACATGGGGATAGAGAATATGGTTATATTAACCGTCGCTTGAATAAAAATAATGAAGTTATATTTGGTCATTGGAAAGACACAAATGTGCAACAGCAATTAAGAGATTGGATGCTTATAGCTAATGCTTATAGTGAAAGTTTTAATTTAAAAGTTGCTAGATTTGGGGACAATATGCGCAATGTGGCAGTAACAGAAGGAGATAAGATAGAAGCACAAATTCAATATGGTTGGACTGTTGATTATTATGGTATCGGCGATTTAGTAGAATACATTAATCAAGTTTCTGATGAAGATGTAGATGAATTATTCAAAACATACGAAAATTTATACGAATTTGACTATAGAAATTATAGCGAAGCGGCATTTAACAGTTCTGTAAAAGTACAAATTAAGTACGAAATAGCGATTAAGAAATTCTTAGATGAAGGTGGGTATACTGCTTTCACTTCAAACTTTGAAGATTTACATGGTATGCAACAGTTACCAGGTTTAGCAGTACAAAGGTTAAATGTACAAGGGTATGGATTTGCTGGCGAAGGAGACTGGAAGACGGCAGCGTTAGACCGTTTATTGAAAATTGCTGCAGAAAATGAATCAACAGGATTTATGGAAGATTATACGTATGATTTAAGAAGTAGTCATTCACATATTCTAGGGTCACATATGTTAGAGGTCGATCCAACACTTGCCGAAACGAAACCGAAGCTTGTTGTGAATCCACTAGGTATAGGTGATAAGAATGACCCAGCAAGATTAGTGTTCGATGGTAAATCAGGTGAGGGCGTTGTCGTAACTATGCTTGATTTAGGAACACATTATAAATTTATTGTTAATGAAATAGAAGCTAAAAAACTCGATGAACCTGCACCTCATTTGCCGGTAGCTAGAGTACTTTGGGAAGTGAAACCATCATTAGAAAAAGGCGTGAAAAGTTGGATAGAAGAAGGTGGAGGACATCACACGGTACTTTCCCTAAAATTAACGCGGTCACAAATAGAAATATTGTTGAAAATGTTTGATGCCGAATACACGCTAATTAATTAAATATCAAAAATGTTTGTCGTGAATTGATGCATATGTGATTAAGTTTTTCATTAAAAAGAGGGTGAATGGGATGAAAGTTAACAGTAAGGTTTCAAATCGTTTTATCTATTTCTTTGGGGCATTTGGTGGTATATTATTCGGTTATGATATAGGGGTTATGACTGGAGCTCTACCATTTTTAAGAGAAGATTGGGGTATCGAAAGTGGATTTATTATAGGTTTAATTACATCTTCAGTTATGCTAGGCGCAATATTTGGAGGTATTTTAGCTGGTAAACTATCGGATAAACTAGGTAGAAGAAAAATGATATTGATTTCAGCAATTATTTTTGTTATTGGTTCAATATTGTCTGGGATTGCACCACATGATGGTAATTACTTTTTGATTTTATCTAGAGTTATACTTGGTTTGGCAGTGGGTGCAGCGTCAGCGTTAGTACCTGCTTATATGTCTGAAATGGCTCCAGCGAAATATCGTGGTCAATTATCTGGAATGAACCAGACTATGATAGTATCAGGAATGTTATTATCGTATATTGTTGATTATTATTTAAGAGAGCTACCTATAGAAATTGGTTGGAGATTGATGTTGAGCATTGCGGCTATTCCGGCACTTATTTTGTTCTTAGGTGTCTTAAAACTTCCAGAATCTCCAAGGTTCTTAATTAAAAATAGTAGATTTGAAGAAGCTAAACTTGTATTAAGTAACCTTAGAAATAATCATAAAGTCGATGAAGAATTTGAAGAAATTAAAAAAACGATTCAAAAAGAGAATAATGTGAAAAATAATCAGTCATTAGCCACATTATTTAATGGTAAATATAAATATTTAGTAGTTGCAGGATTAGGTGTAGCAGCATTTCAACAGTTTCAAGGGGCGAATGCAATATTTTATTATATCCCCTTAATTGTAGAACAAGCAACTGGAAATTCTGCGAGTGATGCTCTCATGTGGCCTATTATTCAAGGTGTCATACTTGTATTAGGATCATTACTCTTTATTTGGATAGCAGATAAATTTAACAGAAGAACATTACTTATGCTAGGTGGCACGGTAATGGGATTATCGTTTATATTGCCTGCTATTATTCATATATTTTTACCCAATGCGAATCCGATATTGATAGTAATCTTTTTAAGTATTTATGTGGCCTTCTATTCCTTTACATGGGCGCCACTTACATGGGTTATTGTTGGTGAAATATTCCCCTTAGCAATTAGAGGTTTTGCTTCGGGTAGTGCATCATCATTGAATTGGATTGGTTCTTTCTTAGTTGGGCTTTTATTCCCAATTATGACAGCTTATTTTTCACAGCAAATTGTTTTTGCCATCTTTGGTGTTATCTGTATACTCGGTGTATTATTTGTGAAAAAATTTGTTCCGGAATCAAGAGGTCGTACGCTTGAAGAGATTGAAGCAATTGGAGAGTCACATAATTCGAATAAGGTTAATGCGCAGGTGGAAAAAATATAGTAATTTAAGTAAATAATAAAAGGCCTTTTCTATGAAACTCCTCAATTAAGAAGGGTTTCTAGAAAAGGCCTTTTTTAATGCATATGTTTATTTAAAGAAACCTAAAATGAAGTCTACACCTTTACCTAAAACCTCTGCGATGCTTACGCCCATTGTAGCCCAGTCATGAGCTAAACCTGCATTTACTGCGTTACCAATTGCTTCTACGATTCCTGCCATGTGAAACACTCCTTTATTTTAGAAATTTAAAATTAAAACATTTGCTTTAATTTGTTAAATACAATATAACTTGTTTTCTTAATTAATTGTGTAAAAATGCCTAACTAAACGTTTTTTATGCCTGAGTGTAATGATAGTTTTTTTATAGGAATTGTAAGTATAGTATACAAATTTTAATTCTTTGTAATTTTTTTAATATTGTGTAGCGCTTTTATAGGAATTGTGGCATGATGATAAGTTATGCAGCTGAGTTTATTGTGAATAAGGTTAATGAAGTGAAAAATAAAAAAGGAGAGGGCAATGAAATCATATTTTAAAAAATCGATTCCATTACCTCTTTTTGCTTTTGTGAAAAGTGGTGGGAGAATTTTTAACATTGTTGTTAGTGAACATATGATTAGTATGAAATATGCGTGATTGGATAGGATGATTTTATTAAATAAAGGTCTACATAGCAATAAGGAAGGAGGGCGAAAACTTTCAGCCCAACAACGAATCGGGGGTAATCTTATTAATAATAGTTGATAATTCCTCTGTAGTTTCTGGTTTTCCGTTATCTACCCACTCTTGAATGATACCAAAAATCGCATTGCTCAAAAAAATTACAAAATAATGTTGTTCTCTTTCACTTAAATTAATCGTTTTTACTGAAGGGAGAATATTTTTTTCTGCATTTATTTGTAACATTGATTTTACTTGGTTTTGAATTTCAGTAGAACCATTTTTAGAGATGAGCAATAATAAAAGTTCGGCTTCATTATTCCAAAAATTAAGCATGTGATAAAAAAATAAATGACGGTCTGAGTTTAAAAATTTATGAACTTTCTTACTGCCACTTTTTATAATTTCTTTCTGATATTGATGTACTAAATCATATTTATCTTTGTAATGTAAATAAAAAGTTCCTCTACTTACATTAGCTTCATTACATATATCTTTTACCGAGATATCATCAAATCTTTTAGTTTTTAAGAGCGTTATTAAAGCTTTTCGGGTATTTTTCTTCGTCTTCAATATGCGAGCATCTGTAAATAATTCTTCAGTCATTCTCTTCACTCCTAATATTATTAGACATAATTTTTAAATGTGTTCAGTAACGATAACCTTTTTATTGTTTTTATATTATATAGGTATATAATCGCATTATGAATGATAATTGACGCTGTGTCTAATAAGGGGGCTAAACATGTCTGAAGTTGCAGCTAAACTAACAAGTGCGACAAAACATTATGGCAAAAAGAAAGTTTTAGATCATATTGATATTGAATTACCATTTGGAAAGATTTTAGGGTTAATTGGTCCAAGTGGCTCGGGGAAAACGACAACGATTAAGTGCCTTATGGGTATGGAGAAATTGGATGAAGGTCATGCTCAAATATTCGATACAAGTATACCCAACCGTAAAATCCTTAATGAAATTGGTTATATGGGGCAAAGTGATGCGCTATATGAATCGTTAACTGCTCGAGAAAATTTAGTGTTCTTCGGTAATTTGATGGGTTTAGACGGTGATAAGCTACAACAAGCGATTGATAAGAATATGAAGCTAGTTAATTTAGATAATGAATTACATCAAATTGTGAATACATTTTCAGGGGGTATGAAGCGTAGATTGTCTTTAGCGATTACGTTACTGTCAAATCCTAATTTAATTATATTAGATGAGCCAACAGTGGGTATTGATCCGAGCCTTAGAAAAGATATATGGAAACAACTTAATCTACTCACAGAGGAAAATAAGTCAGTAATTGTGACAACGCACGTCATGGGAGAAGCGGAACGCTGTGATTATATTGGATTGATTATGGAAGGCCGTTTATTCACTATGGGAACACCAAAAGAACTGAAAGAAAAATTTGGCGTAAATTCTATAGAAGAAGTGTTTATAAAGGCTGAAGCGGAGGTGTAATCATGAGATTTAAAGCCGTTTTTATAAGAGTTGTTAAGGAATTGTTGAGAGATAAAAGAACATTGGCATTAATGTTGTTCGCACCGATTTTAGTATTAACATTGCTATATTTTGTTTTTGATACAAATTCAGAAACAAATTTGAAAATTGGTGTCACTGGCCATGTACCCAACGAAATTGTAAATGAATTGCCTTCAGATAAAGTGGATATAGAGAAGGTTGGCTCATCAGATTCTGTAAAAGATACGATGGTAGATTCAGAGCTAGATAGTTATATTACGAAAGATGGGTCTAAAATAGAAGTAACGTATGCTAATGAAGACCCTAGTAAAACTGATGCTACGAAACAGTTACTTGCTAGTGCACTTCAGAAAAATAAAATGCAAGATATGATGAAAATTGTAGAAAAAATTCCAGATAATATGCAGCAAGGAAATAAGCCATCCTCAGAGAATGTAGAGTTGGATAATCATTATCTATATGGTGATTCAGATAGTACGTATTTTGATAAAATGTTCCCAATTTTAATTGGTTTCTTTGTTTTCCTCTTCGTATTTTTAATATCTGGTATCGGATTACTTAGAGAGCGTACTAACGGTACACTTGAACGTTTATTAGCAACGTCGATTAAAAGAAGTGATATTGTGTTTGGCTATTTAGCAGGTTATGGTTTATTTGCTATATTACAAACGTTACTCATCGTGTTTTATGCGATTATTATCTTAAACATAGAACTTGCAGGTAGTATATGGTGGGTATTGTTAGTTAATATTTTAATCGCATTGGCCGCATTGGCTATGGGAATATTTGTTTCAACTTTTGCTAATTCTGAGTTTCAAATGATTCAGTTTATACCTATTGTAGCAATTCCTCAAATCTTTTTTTCAGGTATTATTCCTTTAGAGAATATTGCTAATTGGGTAAGTTTCATAGGTTATCTATTTCCCTTAAGATATGCAGGTGATGCTTTGACGCACATTATGATAAAAGGACAAGGACTTGAATATATTTGGTTTGATATTTGTATATTATTCGTCTTTATTATCGTGTTTACCATTTTAAATATTATTGGGCTTAAACGTTATAGAAAAGTTTAATTTTATATTAACTTGAAGAAACAAAAGCTCCTTTCTTAACAGTGTTACTGCTTAGAAAGGAGCTTTTTTAATGCTTAAAATTTTGGTGACAAGATTTCAACCAATTGATATTATGTGCTTCTCTTTCAATAGCATAATCTAATACAAGATAATGCCCATAATGTTGTTCTTGAGATGCTTCATTGCTAAATAATGCTTTACGTCGTTCTTTTAAATGTTCTAACTTTAATTCATGTAAATGAATTTGCTCATCGAACATTACTGGCAATATAGGATCATTTCTATCATTGATAAAATATAATTTTAAATTGAATTCATTTTTGTGTACTGACAACTCAGGTGTTGGGGAAACAAGCCATTCATTCAGTAGTTGTCGTCCTGTATCTGTAATAGCGTATACTTTTTTTTCTAACTTTTCTCCTGTTATTTCAATCGTTTTATCAATTAAAAGACGACCGTGCAATTTTTTTAATTCAGGATAAATTTGGCTGTGATTTGCTTGCCAAAATTCACCGATATCGCGTTCAAAAGCTTTTTTGATATCATAACCAGACATGCGTTCATTTTTTAAAAGGCCTAATAATACATATTGTAATATGTTTTTTTGTGCCATAACATCCTCCTTGACGTTTTATCGAATAAAGTATAGCATTTATATGTAATCGAAAACATGTAATTAATTACATGTTTGGAAGGAGCTTTTTTATGACTAATAATTTTGAAACATTAGAAGATTTTTTAGGTACACATCTTATTTATACTTATGATAATGGTTGGGAATATGAGATGTATGTGAAAAATGAGAATACAATTGATTATCGTATACATGGTGGTATGGTAGCTGGTAGATGGGTTAGAGATCAAGAAGCTAATATCGTAAAATTAACTGAGGGTGTTTTCAAAATAACTTGGACTGAACCAACAGGTACAGATGTAGCATTAGATTTTTTACCTAATAATCAGCTTATGCACGGTACAATTTTCTTCCCTAAATGGGTTGAAGAGCATCCAGAAATTACAGTGACTTATCAAAATGATCACATTGATTTAATGGAAGCATCTCGTGAAAAATACGATACTTACCCTAAATTAGTTGTACCTGAATTTGCGAAGATTTCATATATTGGTAACGCAGGACAAAATAATGAAACGGTTGTTAATGTCGCGCCATATGAAGGTATTTTAGAAGATATTAGAAGTGGTAAGTTTTTTGATGAAAATTATCAACATACAAAATAGTAATTACGTTAATTAAATAAATTCATAGTATAAAAATATTAATTACTGATTCTGTCTTTTTAAAGGGAAGAATCAGTATTTTTTATTAAAACGAAACATTATAATGTTATAATGATTGCGCTTACAAAGATTATAATGTTATGATGTTTTTCGAGAGGTGATATATATTGAAAAGTACAGGTATTATTAAAAATATTGAAACTTTAAATAAAAGAAGAATCGATATATTACTTGAAAAAGGTGTCATTAAAGAAATTTCAGATGGAAATACATTACAAGGAAATGTAATTTTCAATGGTTCGAATTCTTTTGTTTCAACTGGTTGGATTGATTTACATGTTCATGCTTTCTCTGATTTTAGTCCTTATGGAGATGAAATAGATGAAATAGGCGTTAAACAAGGGGTTACTACAATCGTAGATGCAGGGAGTTGTGGCGCTGATAGAGTTAATGAGTTATACGAAAGAGCGCAACAAAGCTTAACTAATGTATATTCATTTTTAAATATATCTAAAATAGGACTTGAAAGAATCGATGAATTATCAAATTTGGATTGGATAAATCAACAAGCGTGTATTAAAGCTGCTCAACAATTCGAAGATATGATTATCGGATTAAAGGCGCGTATTAGCAGTAGTGTAGTTAAAGATAATGGTGTAATGCCTTTGAAAAAAGCTATACAGATTAGTGAGCAATTAAAATTACCGATTATGACTCATATTGGATCCGCACCTCCTAAAATACAAGATGTAATTCCATTACTTAGAAAAGGCGATGTTATTACACATTTTTTAAACGGTAAGTCTAATAACCTATTTGATCAAGATGGAGTACCTTTAACAGTTTTAAGAGAAGCAATAAGTCGAGGAGTGAAGTTAGATGTTGGTCATGGTAATGCAAGTTTCTCATTTGAAGTAGCACAACAAGCACAACGTAACCATATTCAATTTAATAGTATAAGTTCAGACATTTATAAAAAAAATAGAATAGAAGGTCCAGTATTCAGCTTATCGAATGTACTTACTAAATTCTTGTATCTCGGTTATACATTAGAAGAAATTATTAAAGGTGTCACAGAAAATCCAGCTCAAATTATAAATAAACCTGATTTAGCAAAATTTAAAGAGGGCATGACAGCTAACTTAACCTTATTCGATGTCATAGATTCACAGCAAAATCTTATAGATTCACATGGACACGAAATTACAATTAAAAAAGTAATTAAAGAAAGAGGCGTGGTAACAAATGGAAAATTCATTGAATTATAAATACGGCTTAAAACAAGTTATAAATGCAAGTGGGAGAATGAGTATTCTGGGTGTGTCTTCTCCAACAAATTCTGTGATGAATGCTATGAAATTTGGAGGACAAAACTATGTAGAAATTGCAGATTTAGTTGATAAATCTGGGGCATATATTGCTAATAGAATTAATGCTGAAGATGCTGTCGTTGTAAATTCAGCGTCTAGTGGAATCGCATTATCGATTGCAGGTATTGTTACCGAAGGAAATGAACGTAAAAGTCAAAAGCTCCACAATGAAAGCATAGAAAAAAATGAAATCATATTATTTAAAGGACACAACGTTCAATATGGTGCGCCTATTGAGACAATGGTTTACTTAGGTGGCGGTCGCACAGTTGAAGTAGGGTATGCAAACGAAGGTAAAGAAAACCATATACAAGAAGCAATAAATGAAAATACAGCAGCTATTCTTTATGTGAAATCGCATCATACGGTGCAAAAAAATATGGCATCTGTTGAAGAAATATATCAAGTAGCTCAAAAATATAATATACCGTTAATTGTGGATGCTGCTGCAGAAGAAGAGTTAACGAAATACATCCAGTGCTCAGACTTAGCTATTTATAGCGGTTCAAAAGCAATTCAAGGTCCAACTACTGGTATAGTCTCTGGTAAAAAGTCATTGGTTGAATCTGTGAAAACTCAATTACATTTTATCGGGCGAAGTATGAAAGTAGGAAAAGAATCAACTTTTGGGTTATTACAAGCATTAGATGAATACTTCGATAAAGTTGATAATTCAGAATCAGAAAAAAGTGAATTAGAGAAATTATCACCAATTAACAACTATGAAGGTATTCGATTAGAAATTGTTCAAGATGAAGCAGGAAGAGAAATTTATAGAACACGCGTACATGTAGATTCATCTATTTTAAATATGTCTGCAGAACAATTTGTTGGAAAATTGAAAAATGCTGATGTTGCAATTTATACACGTGATTATGGAGTGAAACAAGGATTCTTTGATATTGATCCAAGACCATTAAAACAAGGTGAAATTGAGATTATTTATGAAACAATTATTCAAATTGTACAGGGGGAAATTTAATGAAAATACATGATAGATTTTATAAAGATAGAGTTGCTTTGAATGTTTTAGCTAAAGGGGAAGAGAATATCAAAGCAGTATATCAAGCAGCTGATAAAAATATCGTTATAGGTGTGTTATCGAAAGATTATGACGATGTAAATAGTGCGGTGACAGCGATGTCACAATTTGGAAAGGATGTTGACGACGCTATTTCGATTGGCTTAGGTGCTGGAGATAACCGACAAGCTAAAGTAGTAGCTGAAATCGCAAGATACTATCAAGGTGCACATATTAACCAAGTATTTACCGATGTAGGACAAACAACTGCTAAAAGCAATGAACAATCTTGGGTCAATGCATTAGTCTCTCCCACAGGAAAAGCAGGCTTCGTAAATATTTCTACAGGACCTATTAGTAGTGAAGGAGAAGAGAAAGCAATTATACCTATTGAAGCAGCAATTAATTTAATTAAAGATATGGGAGGATCTTCAATCAAGTTTTTCCCTATGAAGGGCTTAGAAACAGTTGAAGAATATAAAGCAGTAGCCGAAGCTTGTGGAAGAGCAGAATTTGGGTTAGAGCCAACGGGTGGCATCACTAAAGATAATTTTGAAGAAATCGTGAAAATCGCTTTAGATTGTAAAGTTCCCAAAATTATACCGCATGTTTATTCATCAATTATTGATAAAGAAACAGGTCTTACAAATATAAATGATGTAGAATGGCTTACTTCTAAAATTAAGAAATTAGTGGATTTATATGAATAAGCACATTGCAGCTTATGGGGAAATTATGATGCGGTTAGAAGTACCCGACAATCTTTTATTGAGACAGGCGGAAAATTTGAAATACTCTTTTACTGGAACAGGCGTTAATGTTACGGGATTATTGTCACAATTTGGCTATGACACGAGCCTAATCAGTGCGGTACCAGAAAATTCAATTGGTACAGCTGCTATTGGTGCGATAAGAAGATTAGGTATTCACAGTGATTTTATTATCAAAAATAATGATAACTTAGGTATGTATTTCTTAGAGCAAGGGTTTGGTAATCGCCCTAGTAATGTGACCTATACAAATAGACAGCAAAGTAGCTTTAACACAACAGATATCTCAGAATATGATATTGTTCAATCCATGAAAGGCGTTGATGTGTTGCATATTTGTGGTATATCTTTAGCTATGAATAATCTAACTCAGAACAATATTCTTACTATTGTCAAAGTGGCAAAAGAGCAAGGTATTAAAATAGTTTTTGATTGTAATTTTAGGCCTTCTTTATGGGGTGAGAATGGAAATCAGCGTGCAAAACCATACTATGAAACCATTTTAAGAGAAGCGGATATTGTAATTATGAGTGAAAAAGATGCAATTAACACACTCAATTTAACAACTACTAAGGAACGTAAAGAAGAACAATTAGAAGAATTATTACTTGTTGTAGCTGAAAAATTTAATATAGATATTATTGCTGGTACTATCAGAACAATTCAAGGAAGTAATCAAAACAACATCAAAGGATATTTATTTAAAAATGGAACAATGTATTATTCGGAAGATTTTGAAGTGAATATCTTAGACAGAATTGGTACTGGAGATGCATATACATGTGGCGTAATCCACGGTGAATTATCAAATATGGATCCTCAAGAAATGGTTACATTTTCAACCGCATCTTGTGTATTGGCACATACAATTTCCGGAGATACACCATTATTTGATACTGATGATATAATAAAAATCATAAATGAAGAAAAAAATGATATTGAGAGGTAATTGATTTATGACGAAATTATCATCAGATAAAGGTCCATTATATTTACAAATAAAAGAAATTATTGAAGACCGTATTATCCATGGTATCTATACTATTGGAAACTATATACCAACTGAAATTGAATTTGAAGAAGAATTTAATGTAAGCAAAGTAACAGTCAGAGCGGCTATTAAAGAATTAGTTACATTAGGATACTTGGAGAGAAAAAGCGGTAAAGGTACAACAGTCATTAATCACAAACAAGTGAGTAATGAAACCAATAATAAAAATTTTACAGAAAAACTTGTAGAACAAGGAAATAAAATTCATAAACTTATAAAAGATATTGTAGTAGAGACACATGAAAAAAATAGTGAGTTATTTCAAATGTTTGGCGAGAAATCTTATAAAATTACAAGAGTCTATTTATTAAATGATAAACCATACATTCTATTTAATCATTATTTACCCTACCCATTAAGTAGCTTGGATGAGTATGGAGAATTAAAGCAAAATAATGATCTTTCTATATATAAAATTTTAGAAGATGAGCAAATAGAAATAAAAGATATTGAGGATAACTTCTCTGTAGATTTCAATGAACAAGCCACAGCGTACTTGAGTCTTCAAACCTCAGACCCTTTACTTGTAAGGGAGAGAATATCGTATTCAGTAAATTACCAAATTGTTGAATATAGTATAGGTTATTACAATAGTAAATTGAAAAAATATAGTATCAGTCTGAAAGGATAAGCAATCTCTTGTGATTTGTTGGTAGCGCTAACATAATTGGGGGAAAAAGATGGATTCTAATATATATTTATTAATCATTACGCTACTTTCAATCGTTATTGTCATATTAGGCGTTGCATGGTGGAAATGGCATGCATTTATCAGTTTAACAGTGGCAGGTTTATTTTTAGCTATCATGGCAGGATTGTCTCCGGAAAAGATAGTTACAGCGTATGAAACGGGTGTAGGGGATGTTTTAGGCCACTTAGTAGGTATCTTAGCGTTAGGAACAATTTTAGGAAAACTAATGTCTGATTCTGGAGCAGGTATGCAAATATCTGATTATCTTGTTAAAGTCTTAGGTTATAAAAAATTACCATGGGCTATGATGCTATCCGGTTTTATAATCGGAATACCTGTATTTTTTGAAGTGGGGATTGTAATTTTATTACCACTTGTGATTTCAATTCATAAAACGACTAAGACGAATATATTACTTATTGCTATACCATTATTAGCAGGATTATCAATTGTGCATGGTATTGTACCACCACATCCTGGAGCTATGACAGCAATTGGCATATATGAAGCAAACTTAGGTAAAGTGTTGTTATACTCGCTGCTGATTGCATTACCTACAGCAATTATAGCAGGACCTGTTTTTGGCAAGTTTATAAGTAAAAGGGTAATACCAGAAAAAGAACCAAATATTATTAAGGTAAACAATAAAACAAATGGTTTGCCAAGCGTTATTGTTTCATTTTTAGTAATTATTTTACCAGTACTTTTAATGTTGTTATCTATCGTGACACCTTATTTAGGGGATATTCCTAGCATATTAAAAAATACATTGTTATTCATAGGTAATCCAGTAATAGCATTATTAATATCTTGCTTTGCTGCATTCTATTTATTAGGATTCAAACAAGGTATGACGAAAAATGTAATTAAAGATTTGGTGGAAGAGTGTATCTTACCTATTGGTTCTATTATTTTAATTATAGGTGCTGGCGGAGGTTTTAAACAAATACTTATTGAAACAGGCGTAGGAGATTCAATTGCACAGATGACAGAACATCTTTCACTATCGCCATTACTGCTAGCCTTTTTAGTAGCAGGCTTAATACGTGTCGCTACAGGTTCTGCTACTGTTGCTTTAACCACAGCTGCGGGAATAGTGTCACCAATTATCCAACATATGTCTGGCGTGAATTTAGAATTGTTGGTAATAGCTACTGGAGCAGGGTCATTAATGCTCTCTCATGTGAACGATGCTGGATTCTGGATGGTTAAAGAGTATTTAGGTTTAAATGTAAAAGAAACTTTTAAAACGTGGACAGCCATGGAAACTTTATTGTCATTTGTGGCATTTGCAATTGCTTTTGTAATAGATGGTATTATTTAGGTGGAAATCGTTTATAACATCAATATAAAAAGTCAGCCACCGGCAAGAGTGGCTGACTTTTTTAATTTACAGTAAAATTAGCACGTTATAAAACTGGGATTCAATTTTTAGTTTGTTTAGTTAGATTGACTTTGAATTTTTCTGAATGACTTTGAACTTTTTCATCTTGATTTGAAACAGATGTCACGCTTTCCTTTTTCCAAACGCTTTCTAGTTCTTCAAGTGTTTTACCTTTGGTTTCAGGAATGAATTTCCACACGAATAGTCCTGATAAAATACTCATCAGTGCATAAAAACCATAAGTCATGGCGCCGCTAACATCCATCATAGTTGGATAAGTGGAAGTAATCGTAAAGTTAGCTAACCATTGAACTGCCACGGCTATTGCCATAGCACTACTTCTAATTCTATTAGGAAATATTTCTGATAATAATACCCAAATGATAGGTCCCCAACTCATCATAAATGAAGCAGTATAAAGTACTAGAAATATTAAAGTTATAACACCGAATGCACCGTTTGCAGCTAAGACACTCATACCAATCATACCGATTGCCATACCAGTTGATCCAATTATTAGTAAAGGTTTCCGTCCAAATTTGTCTACATATAATATAGCAATGATTGTGAAGATTACGTTTACTAAGCCCATGACAACAGTTTGTATCATAGATGTGTTGCTACCTGAACCTAAATTTTCAAAAATACGAGGTGCATAATATAAAGCAACATTGATTCCAATAAATTGTTGGAAAACAGATAATAAAATACCTACTATAATAACAGTCTTACCAAAACTGAAAAGTGGCGCTTTTACATCTGTTAACTTATTTTTAGTAGCTAAAATGTCATTTAGTACATTTTGAGCATGATTCTTTGAAGCATATATTTTATTAAGAACCGAGAGGGCTTCTGTATTTTTATTACTTAATGATAAGAACCTAGGTGTTTCAGGTACTAAAAATAATAAAAAGAAAAACGCTATTGCGGGAATCGCTTCAGTAATAAACATATAACGCCATCCAATATCTTGAATCCAGTTTTGGGATTGGCCATATGTAATACCGTAATTTACAAAATACACTACTAACATACCGAATATAATGGCAAATTGATTCCATGAAACGAGTTTACCTCTAATTGACGAAGGGGCTATTTCACTAATGTACATAGGAGAAATTGCAGAAGCTAATCCTACACCGATACCACCAATAACACGGTACAGATTAAATGCAATGAGTAGGCCAAGGTTAGATTCAGTTGAATCAAAAAATAAAAATTCGGGATAGCCTGACAAAATTGCAGAAATGATAAATAGGATAGCAGCTACTTGTAATGACTTTTTTCTACCTAAGCGACTTGAAAAACTTGAAGACAATAGACCACCAATAATACAACCTATTAGCGCACTAGAAACTGTGATGCCATGAATGAAACTGCCATAATCTTTTGTCAAATATTGCTGTAGAGATTGTTCAGCTCCAGAAATAACTGCTGTGTCATAGCCGAATAATAAACCACCGAGCGTTGCGATTAAAGCTATTTTAAAAATAAATTTCTTATTATTATAAGTTGACATATATCCATCCCCTTGATAGATCACTTAAATTTATTAAGTTTTTGAGTTGCTGGCTGCGTAGCGTCATAAATTGTTTTATATATATTAAATAAATCTTGATAAGATTTTGTATTTGCTTCAATGGGGTATACTTTTTGATGGTATGCTATCCATGCTTCGCTCATGTCATTGAAAGTATTAAACCATTGTTCTCCCATAGCGGCTAACATTGCTGCGCCATAAGCTGGACCTTGTTCTTCTGTTCGGGTAGAAATAGTTGTATTGAAAATATCTGCTTGAATTTGCAACCATTGATTATTTTTAGCTCCACCACCGATTGATACAATTTCATTAATGTTAGTAGCGTTGTTTTTCATAATTTGAATACTTTCATTAATAGAGTAAGTAATGCCTTCTAGAACAGCGCGTTTCATATCGATCTGTGTCGTATTTGCATCTAAACCGATGAAACTACCTCGTACTGAAGCATCATTGTGTGGCGTACGTTCACCTAATAAATAAGGCGTGTATATTAATCCATTAGCACCAACTTCTGAGTGATTAATATCTTTTAAGAAAGTAGTGAAATTTTCATCAGGAGAGATAAGTTGCTTAAGCCATTCCAAGCTATACCCAGCAGATAAAGTCACGCCCATAATGTATTTTTGGTTTGGAACGCAATGATTAAAGTAATGTACGCTCCCATCATTTTCATAATCAATACGATTTTCAATAGACAATGCTACTCCTGAAGTTCCGATACTGACAAGTTGCTTTTGTTCGTTGGTAATACCTGAACCTAAAGCGCCACAAGCATTATCTGCGCCACCTTGGTACACGTTAATGTTCCAATCAACACCTAAAGTATTTTTTACTTTTTCAGTTAATTGGCCACTTTTTTGGTGTGAAGCTATAATTTCAGGGCAAATGGATGGATCAATATTTAAACGATGCAATAATTCTGTAGACCAATTTTCATCTTTTACACTAAACATAATTGTACCTGCAGCGTCTGAAGGTTCTGTGTAAATATTACCTGTCAATTTATACACGATGTAGTCTTTAGGAAGCATGAACTTATCGATACGTCTATAGTTGCTTTGCTCGTTATTCTTTAACCACATAAGCTTAGGTAAAGTGAACCCTTCTAACACTGTGTTTTGTGTTAATTCTAATAACGAATTAAGGCTTAGCTTTTGTTTAATGTCTTCAACTTCTTGAGACGTTCTTGTATCATTCCATAAAATGGCTGGTCTAATTGGATTGCCCTCTTGATCAATTATTACTAGGCCATGCATTTGTCCAGAAAAACTGATGCCACTAATGTCATCCTGAGTATAATGATTTAAAATATGTTTTAGACTCTCCAACGTTGCTTCATACCAAATTTCAGGATCAATTTCGCTATATCCTGACTTAGGATGTGCCGTGTTATAAGAGACGCTGTAAGATTCTACAACGTCGCCACTTTTATTTACCACAAGAGTTTTTAAAGCACTCGTGCCAATATCCATACCAATTACATAGGCCATTTTTATCAATCCTTATTATTAATATTTAAGATATATTGGTTAATTTGTGATTTAATGACTTCTAAATGATCAGAAGCGTTATTAATCGTATTAATATTGAAAGCATAATCTTCTAACTCATTAAATGAAGTCTTTCCTTCAACTATTTTTTTACCAATGCCTTCATTAAATGATTTATATTTTTCATCCATAATGTTTTCAAAAAAATTATCTTCAATCATCTTATAAGCAACACGTAGGCCTAATGCGAAAGTATCCATACCTGCAATGTGAGTTAAAATTAAGTCTTCTTGTTTAAATGATGTTCTTCTAGGTTTAGCATCAAAGTTTAATCCGCCTGGAGCCAACCCACCATTTTTAAGTATTTCGTACATTGCTAACGTAGTATCATATACATCAGTTGGAAATTCATCTGTATCCCATCCTAAAAGAGGATGTCCTTGGTTAGCATCGACTGAACCCAACATATTATTATCACGTGCATATCTTAATTCGTGTTGGAATGTATGGCCAGCAAGTGTCGCGTGGTTAGCTTCAATATTAAATTTAAAGTCTTTATCTAAATCATATTTTTGTAAGAAAGCGTGTGCTGTTGCAACATCAGTATCATATTGATGGGTAGTAGGTTCTTTAGGTTTTGGTTCTATTAAAAATTGTCCTGTATAGCCGATTTCGTCTGCGTAACTTTTTGCCATTTTAAAGAAAGTAGCTAAGTTATCTAACTCTAATTTCATATTAGTATTTAGTAAACTTTCATATCCTTCACGACCGCCCCAAAAAACAAAGTTTTCAGAACCAAGCTTTTTAGCAATTTCTAATGATTTTTTAACTTTTGCAGCTGCATATGCAAATACTTCGGCATTTGAAGACGTGGCCGCACCATGAACAAAACGCTCGTGAGTAAAGTTGTTGGTGGTATTCCAAAGTAATTTCTTACCGGTTTGATCCATTTTTTCTTTAATAAGTTCTACGATGATATCTAAATTCTCATTAGATTCTTTTAAAGATGCACCTTCTGGAGCAATGTCTACATCGTGAAAACAAAAGTAATCAATACGTGTTTTTTCCATAAATTCAAAAATTGCTTCTACTCTTGCTTTTGCTTTTTCCATCTCATCTAATGAATCCCAATCACGTTCCGCTGCACCTACACCGAATGGATCGGAAAGGTCAGCAGTAAAAGTGTGCCAATAAGCGACACTAAACCTTAAAAGTTCTGACATGGAGTGATTACCAAGTTTTTCTTCGGGGTTGTAATACTTAAAACTAAAAGCGTTATTTGACTTAGGGCCTTCGTAATTTACTTTATTGATATCAAAATAAGACATAATATTCCTCCTACATTTTAGTTGGTTAATTTAATAAACAAACTAACTTTAGAGGTAATATAGCACATCGTTTATTTTTTGTAAACGCTTACGCAAAAATAAAAAAAGAGTAGGACAAAAGCCAATTTAGTTTGAAAGATTTTGTTGACCCACTCAAGTAAGAGGAATAAACAGCCCGAGACATCTACTGTATGCCTCGGACTGCTATGATTATTTGATATTCATTTGAATGTTATTTATATTTAAAGTCTTTTGCATTATTGCTAAGGTGCCACCCAACAAAGTAGCTTGTTTTACATTAGTGGTCAGATGTATTTGAATTGGACTAGCTTGAGAAAAATACGAGAATTGTTTTTTAATTTCATTTAAAATATTAGGTAATTCATTAATTAAAGGACAGTTAATGTAAATAGCGTCTGGATTAAATTGTGTATTCAAATTATGAATCAGAACTGCCATTCTGTTTATAAATTGTTCAATTTCCTGAGCAACAATTGAATTTCCCGCATTATAATATTGGATTAGTTCTGTAAACGTAAGTGCGGCTCCCAATCTATTATTTATTTTCTGTATTAAAGCATCTTGAGAGCATATATCTTCGATTTTATAATATTTGTTGCCATTATCATTTATAGATCCTAAAACCAATGTTTTACCTATCTCTCCAGCCTCTCCATTTGAGCCACGATAAAGTTTTTTATTTATTACGATACCGGCACCTATACCTTTGTGAATACTTAAAGTAATCAAATTATCTATGTTTGAATTTATATATAGACTTTTTTCATATAGGGCTGATAAATTTGCTTCATTTTCTATAACTACAGGAACATTTGTGAATGACTTTAATTCATCAGTAAATGTACTGCGTTCATTTTTATGAAAAGGAAGGTTGATAATGTTTTGCTCATCGTCGACGATACCATGTATGGATATAGAAATGCCAAGTAACCCATGTAACGTAGCATGTTTTTCTGAGACATTTATATTAGATTTTAAAATTTGTAATATACTGCTGACATTTTTATCTTTTAATTCGTAGGAATCTTGCTTTAATATAGTAGCATCAAAGTAGTTGTACATTAACTCAACAGAATCATATGTTAAATCCATGGAAATATAGTAGCCATATTTTTGGTTGATTTCGAGTAAAATAGGCTTACGGCCACCACTTTTAGTACTATTGCCTTCTCCTACTTCATTAACTAAACTCTTGTGTTTTAAGTTATTCAGGATGTTAGAAATAGTAGCTTTATTAAGTTCTAAATTCTTCGATATTTGTGTTCGTGAAATATTACTGTTATTGAATATTTGTTTTAATACACGTTTCTCATTTTCATTTACTATTAAATTATTTTCCATTTATTATTACCTCTTATCTAATTTGGACAGGGGGAAGTTCGGTTAATATTACCAAGTGTAACATAGTGTAATGTGAGTACTAGGTGTTGGCAAACGATATAAACAACATTGTTCTATAACCAATTATATATTATAAAGTGGAAAATATAAATTTAAGTTATAGACGTAGAATATTGAGTGAGAATAGATTGATTAATATACGTTACACTTTGATAATGAAATTAATTTACGAATTGATCGTTATATAATAAAAATTAATTTCGTATATTTCGTTTATTGGTTTTGCAATAATAGAATTTATATAATTATAATAACTTCGATTGACAACTGTTTTTGAAGCGTGTATTATATAAAAATGTATAAGGGGTGTACTGTTTTGAAGGTTTATATATCCCCATAAATTTGAATAGCTATAAACGCCCCGGAATAAGCATTTTAGCATGTTTCGGTTTTTAAAATTTTAATAGTACACATGGTGTACAATTATAAAAAGGAAGGTAAAAAAAAATGTTTAATGAATTTAAATTTATTTTTAGAAACAAAATGTTAATAATAGCACTTATAGCGATAGCAGCTATCCCATTGCTATATGTAGCATTATTTGTAGGTTCTATGTGGAGCCCATATGATAAGACAGACCAATTAAAGATTTCCATTGTTAACCAAGACAAGACTGCAAAATTGAATGATGAAAAAGTTACAATCGGTGATGATGTAGTCGATAAATTAAAAGATAATGATAAATTTGACTTCCAAGAAGTTTCTAAAAAAGAAGCATATGACCAACTTGAAAAAGGGAAAAGTGTTGGTACAATTATTATTCCTAAAGATGCATCAAGTAATGCAACAACATTGTTAGATAAAAATCCTAAGAAAATAAATTTAGAAACACAAGTAAATCCAGGATCAAGTTACACTGGTAGTCAATCAGCTCAAAAAGCCATTAATACAGTGACAGACTCAATCAAAGACAATATTCGTTCTAATTATTTAGACCAATTATTTGATAGTGCTAAAAAATCAAAATCTGGTTTCCAAGATACTTCTGAAGCTTTAGGCGAAATGTCAGACGCTGAATCTCAACTTATTGATGGGAATCAACAAGTTACAGATGGTTTGAAACAGTTAGAACCTGCAGTAGGACAGCCTGCACAACAATTGATTTCAGGAAATCAACAAGTTACAGATGGTTTAACTCAATTACAACAAAATAATAATCAATTAAAAGAAAAAATTGACCAATCAGTTTCTCAACAAGAGGGTATCGCTTTTGAAGGAGATAACGAAAAAGCTCTAAATAACGTGACGAAAGTGAACGAAAATAACGCTACAGAAGCTGATAAATATGGTGAGACAATTGTTCCATATATGGCAAGTGTTAGTTTATTTGTAGGTGCAGTTTCATTTAGTGCAATTTATCCTTTAAGAAAAGTATTAAGTAAAGAGGTCAAATCGATTAAACAAGCATTTGGCAAACTATTATTATATCTTGCACAAGGTACAATATCAGCACTTTTAATGAGTAGTTGGGCGATATTTGCACTGAATATGTCTATCGATAATATCGGTAAATTTATCTTAGTAGGATTATTGTGGGCTATTGCAGCAATTACCATTACAACATTCTTAAGTCTGTTGCTAGATAGAATCGGACTCTTTATATCAATGGTCTTATTGATACTACAGTTAAGTTCCAGTGAAGGGATGTTCCCAATAGAATTATCAGCACAATTCTTCAGATGGATTCACCCATTCTCACCAATGTCATACGCAATACAAGGTTATAGAGAAGCAATCTTTACTCATGCAGGACATTTTAACTTTGGTTTTGTTGTAGCCTTACTCA
Organism: Staphylococcus xylosus NJ; assembly: GCF_000338275.1. Taxonomy (GTDB): domain Bacteria; phylum Bacillota; class Bacilli; order Staphylococcales; family Staphylococcaceae; genus Staphylococcus; species Staphylococcus xylosus_B. The sequence goes on along the minus strand of NZ_ANMR01000035.1, from coordinate 45,520 downwards.
TTGGTATTATAGTAGTAATGATGATTTTACAATATATAGTAATATTATGGTTTAACAAAAGACAAAGAGTACCATTCTCAATAGAGTTTAAATAAGTGTTATTCGGAGGTGGCTTTTTTGGAAAATGTAGATAAGACAATTGAAGAAGCGATTATTAAATTTCAAATAGTAATGTTGCATTTAAATAAAGAAATTGTAGATATCGTTAAAGAGACCGGGCTAAGTAATTTGCTTTCAAGAGAACAAATTGAGGCAATGAGAATTATAAAAACTGAAGGTAAAGTAACGATTAATGAATTAGCTGGTTTACAAAATATTTTTAAAACGGCTGCATCAAAGCGTATAGCAAAATTAGAAGATATGGGCTATGTGCAACGTGCACACTCAGATAATAAACGTATCAAACTCATTAAATTGAGTGATGAAGGTGAAGCATTTTTGAAGAAAGCAACAGCTGTTATGACAGAAGCAGTGAAAGATCGCCTTGGAAATAAATTTACAGCCGAAGAAGTTCATCATTTCGTAGATCAACTTACACATATTGATAATGCTTTTAGAGAACACAAATAAATTACAAAAAATGGCCCGAGACATACAGTGATGTTTCGGGTCGTTTTTTATGTAGACATTCTAGTTGAAGATAAATTAATACAATGAAATCATTTTAGGTAAGTAGATTTTCTGTCTGATTCAATATTAGCAATAATAAATAATGAGTAACTATAATTAAAAAATGTTAATATCTATAAAATATGGACTTAAATATTTGCAATTAGTATAATTAACATTGCAATTAAGTATTTTTTATATTATGTTGGTAAAGATTATTGTCTTAATAAATTTAATTTTATAAACAGGAGGAACATTGTTATGAAAAGAACAATAGAACGCGTACTAACATGGATCGGTATTGCGCTACAATTAATTGCTGTAATACTATTAGCTATTTTAATTCCGATGTTTGGAAATAGTGAGCTCAAAGATACTTTTATTAATCAAATGATGCAAGAAGAGGCTAGCGTTACATATGAAGATGCTAATGCATTCTTTAGTACATTAAGCGGACTTGTAACTGCAGGTTTAGTAATAGGTATTGTAATTTTAATTATTGCATTGATAGCAGCATTCTTAATTGGTAAAAAAGCTAAAATAGCAGGCGTTTTATTAATTATTGCAGGCGTAATTTCTTTATTAGGTAATTGGATTAATGCCATATTGTGGATTGTTGCTGGTATCATGTTATTAGTGAGAAAGCCAAAAACGCCTGTTTATAGTAAAGACAATGATGAGGACGTAAATCCATATATTAAAGATGGTTCGCAAGTCAACGAACACAATAATTCGTTTGTTTTATCAGAAGAACAAAAAGAAAATGAAAAAGAAGCTATAAAAGATGAATATACAAAATCAGATGAAGAGAACAAATATAAGTATTAAATAGCAAGTGTAATAACACAATTTTAAGCACCAAGTCGGCCTTAATGTATGAGGGACTTGGTGTTTTTTCATATACAAAAATGATGTGAAGTTATTCAGATTTTATTAAATGTAATATTTGTTGTAAACATTTGTATAACTCATGCTGCCCAATTTTTTTATTTACTTGATTAATAGGATTTTGATTGATAAAATTTTTGGGCGACATGTGCATTATATTTTTAAAATCACGCAAATAAGTATTGTAAGAACGAAATCCGTATTGTCTCCAGATAGATTCCAAATTACCATGTAATAAAAGTTCCCTCGACAAATTATAAATCTTTACTTTTTTAATATACTTTAATAAAGATATATTCATTTTCTTTGAAAATTCACGTGATAGGTAACTACTGTTTACATAAAATTTCTTTGAAATATAAGATAAAGTTAAAGGCTCTTTATAATTTGTATTAATATACTCAACTACATTTTTAATCAGTTTACTTGAATATGACATATTCACATATAAATTATCTTTTGAATGATTAAGATAATTTATAAGTTTTATCACTCCAATATCTGCATTGAAAAAATCTTCCTCTAGAATTACTTTTAAAATCTCAATATAAGTTTCAGTTATAACTTTGGGTGGCGGATAATTGTCTGAATCGCCTTCTCGATATGCTAATGAAAAACGGTGATAGGTTATGTTATTTACAGAAATACAAGAAATTATAGCTTGTCTACTAATTATTAAATTTTCTTCGAAGTCATAAACTATAAAAATTTCACCTTGTTGGAAAGTATATGTAGAGGTGAATTTTTGAAAGGAAATTTCACCTTCTATTACTAAATATATATACGCAAAGTTAGGTGTATTTAGATAGTCGAGTTTGTCATGTTGTTTATAAATAACTAGGTTGTAATTCACTATATTACCTCCGTCTTTTTATATTGGAATGTAAATCTCGAATTAAATTCAGCTGCGAAAGCATATATTATATTGAAAATATTACAGGTAATTTATATTATGGTCAATTATTAAAATATAGATAAATAAAAATTACTTGATAATATAAAATGTTTATTTTAGGCGGGTATTAAACATAACCCTTAAAATATTTTCGTTTAGAAATACTATTATTTTACTATGGTTTTTAGATTTGAATTCACCATAGAAGTTTTGGGTATTCATGCTCAATTAATTGAGGGAGTAATATAAATAACCTTTAGATTATCAAGATGTACATTGCTTATTAAAAAATATTTCTATATAGTCATACGCTTGTGTTGTTTTTGATTTCTTAAATATAAAGTATTGAATAAACTAAATTGTTTTATTGAGGAAGATGTATAAAAGGTGTAAATTAATATTATAAGGATACTATTTGATTTATTATCTATACTTAAAATTTATTTTTCAAAATATCAAATAATGAGGTGAAGTAAATGTTAATAATGGTTGCAGTTCTTACACCGATATTACTTGTCGGCTTTATCGTGATGTCGATTTTAGAAGAAAAGAAAAACAATAAGAAAAAGGGAAAGAAAAAGTAAGTTTATGACTATAAATTAATAATCAAAATTTGATTTCCTAGTATCGAGACAAGTTGTTTAACGTGAAACATAACTTAACAGTCTTGTGGGTATGCTCCAGTTTTTGCATTTCATAAAAGAATTTGCAATGAATAGTTTTATACGCAGTTAGTTTTAACGGGAACAATGTGTGATTTATTTTCAAGGGGGATACTTATGTAAATTTCTCATTATTTCATAAGTACAAAAAGTAAGTGGAATTAGGCAAAGGGGGCAAAATTAAAATGCACGAAATGTTAGTTATTTTAGAGACTGTATTGTTGCCTGTTTTTATTATGATTGTAATAGGATATGTACTGCAGAAAAAATTTACATTAGATTTAAAAACATTGGCAAAGTTAAACATATACATATTTGTACCTGGATTCATATTTGTAAAATTTTATAAGACGAATTTTGAAATCAAGCTATTATTGTATATCGTATTATTCTTTATCATATACATAATTATCCTTTATGGTATTGGTAAGTTATTGGCATATTTTGGTACAAAGGATAAAGGGGAAGCAACAACATTAACGAATAGCGTATTATTTTTTAATTCTGGTAATTACGGCGTCCCGGTAAATGATTTAGTATTTAAAGGAGATCCTTTGGCGATGTCTGTTCAAGTCATTGTGCTTTCCTTACAAAATATTTTCACTTTTTCATATGGTATATTTTCAATACAAGCTGTGCATATTGGGAAACTTAAAGCGATATTAGGTTACTTTAAGATGCCTGTTTTATACGCTTTAATATTCGCGATTGTTTTGAATTATGGTAATGTCGCTATACCTAAGTTTATATGGACACCGGCAAACTATATTGCAGATGCAATGATAGCAATTGCCTTATTATTATTAGGTGCCCAAATTGCTAATATTAAATTTAGCTTTAAATGGTCAAGTTCATATGTGTTTATATTTGTAAGGCTGATTGTCGGCCCGGTAATAGCATTTGGTATTATCAAACTGATGGGGCTTGAAGGTATCATAGCACAAGCGTTATTTATTACTTCAGCTATGCCTACATCCGTTAATAGTTCTGTTATTGCCCAGGAATATGATAATCATCCAGAACTTGCGGCCGAATTAGTCTTTTTATCAACATTACTGAGTGCGATAACCGTAGTCATCGTCATTTATATGTCGAAAATATTATTCTAACTTCAGTTTCATTATAATGTCATATTATTGGAAATTTGAAAGTTATTTCAATATGATACAGTTGTTGAATATTTAAAATCTAACAAAAGGAATCGATGATATTGAATGAAGCAGTGTTAGGTATAGATGTAGGAACAAGTTCAGTTAAAGTTATAGCCGTGAGTAGAGAAGGAGAAGTTCTAGCTAAGGTTAGCGAAGACCTTGATATTATACAACTTCAATCTGGATACAATGAACAACAACCAGATGAATGGTTTGAGGCAACAAAATCATGTATTAGACAAATATTAAATAACAACACGTTAAATGATATCTATATTCGTGCCTTATCGTTATCTGGTCAAATGCATAGTTTAGTGGCATTAGATAGCAATAATAAACCGATTCGAAATGCAATATTGTGGAATGATACTCGATCAACACATCAGTGCGCAACAATTGAACAACAATTTGGTAATTATGTGTTATCAAATCCGGTATTAGAAGGCTTTACACTAACGAAATTGCTATGGATAAAAGATAATGAGCCTAATAATTGGAACAGGATAGCGACATTCTTATTACCTAAAGATTATGTGCGGTTTAAGCTTACCGGTAAAATAAATATGGAATATTCAGATGCTTCAAGCACGCTATTAATGGATCCAAAACAAAAAAATTGGTCGAAGGCAATTGGCTCACAATTTGGTATTCACGATATTTATCCTTCACTCGTATCATCCGGAGATTTTGTGGGATATGTAGAAAGTGGCCTAGCTAAATCATTAGGATTAAAAGATGAGGTAGCTGTTTTTGCTGGTGGTGGTGATAATGCATGTGGTGCACTTGGTGCTGGCGTTATCAAATCCAACGATACATTATGCAGTATTGGGACTTCTGGTACGTTATTAACTTGTGAAGAAGGTGAAGGAAAGACGTATCGCCATAATTTGCACTATTTCAATCATGTTGTCGAAGATAAATCATATGTAATGGGTGTGACACTTGCTGCTGGAGATAGTTTGAATTGGTTAAAAAAGCATGTATTTCCTGACTTAACTTTCAATCAAATTTTAAGTTTAGCAAGTGAATCTACAATTGGCAGTGAAGGGTTGTTATTTGCACCTTATCTTTCAGGTGAGCGTACACCACATGGCGATTCCCAAATTAGAGGTAGCTTTATCGGGTTAAGTACTTTACATACAAATGCAGATATAGCTAGATCAGTAATTGAAGGTATTACTTATTCATTGTATGAAACATTGGTATATTTACGTGAAAAAGGGAAGGACATAACGCATATTACCTCGATTGGCGGAGGTGCGAAAAATGATTTTTGGTTACAATTACAAGCTGATATATTTAATGCGAAAGTCAGTAAATTGAAATATGAAGAAGGGCCTTGCATGGGGGCTGCGATGCTAGCTATTGTCGGTTTGGGTTGGTATGAAAATATAGAAGATGTAGTTAATCAATTTATTGTCTATGATAGAACTTTTCTTCCAAATAAAGCTCATCACAAACGCTATGTTGAATATTTTGAAATATACCAAGAAGTCTATCGTCAGACCAGGTCTATAACAGCACGTTTGTTAGAGTTGTCTTTATAGGTGGGAAATTGCATAATAATATCAGCTAATATTAGAAACATGTGCTACAAATGTCAAAGTGATACTTGAAAAGTAAATCATTATAAGTTAGATTGTAAGTAATCGCCAAAACATGTGAAATGAACATTTAATTTGAAAATTTAATAGATAGAAACCACTGGAAGTGCCTTTGATAAAGGCTGAGACCGAAGTAATAACTGAGGGATTCCTAGAACCTGATCCAGTTCGCACTGGCGTAGGAAAGTGGCGTTTTCTATGATAGAAGTAATCATATAACGTTATTTTTCCACCAGGAAAAATAACGTTTTTTTTATTTTGGGGTGAATATATTGTTTATTGCTATTACACCATATCAAGATTTGTCTAAATCACATATTAAGCATTACTGTGAAATCGAAGGTGTTATTGATTACTTATTAATAAGAGTGCCAATGAATACTGAAGAACTAATTCAGTGGGTTCATGAATTACTAAAAAATGAGTTCCCTAAGGATAAGATTATTATTCATAGCGATATCAAGGTAATCATACGATGTGACTTGTCGGCAATTCATTTTAGAGAAAATGACCGTTCTATTAAGGAAATACAAACTCGTTATCCTAATTTACAAGTGAGTATGTCTACGCATCGTAAAGATGCTATTGCTAACGCTAAATATTTAGGGATAGATTTTGTGTTGTTCGGACACGTATTTGAAACACCTTCTAAACCTAAACAAAAGCCTAGAGCAAAGACGGAAGTTGAAGAAGCGCTACAAATTGATATTCCGATTATTGCAATTGGAGGTATTAATCAACATACTTTGCCTTCCTTACCTAATGGATTTTCAGGCATAGCCGGTATTTCTATTTTTAATCAATACTCGAAACATAAACTCATGAATATGAAGGAAGTGTGGGATGGACATGTATGATGTCATTATTATTGGATCTGGAGTCATGGGCATGTCAATCGCACGTGGGTTAAGCCAGTCCTTTGCGAATATAGCTGTGATAGATAGAGACGAAGCAGGTAAGCATGCATCTTATAAAGCGGGTGGGATGTTAGGTGCGCAAAATGAATTTACCGAAAACAGTGCTTTGTTTAGTTTAGCAACAACTTCTCAAAAGATGTTCAAACCTCTAAGAGATAGTTTGTTTGAAGAGGTTGGCGTGGATATTGAGTATTTAAATAGCGGATTAATAAAATTGGCTACGAATCATTATGATAATAAAAAAATCGAACAACAATATCAATTCTTGAGACAACATTTTACATCTGTAGAACATCTTAGCCCGACTGATGTTCAGCACATGTCCAACGGGGTCATTACTTCAAAACATGCAAATGGTATTTATATGCCTGAAGATAATCAAATCAATGCAAACCGATATACCAAAGCGTTGCTGAAGTCACTATCACATCGACATATAGATAGGATATATCAAACAACTGTGACCCATATTGAAGCCGAAAAAGGCGGATACCGTGTGGATACACAAAGTGGAACTTATTATACTGAAAAGTTAATTGTCACGGGTGGCGCTTGGACAAGCAAACTTTTACAGCAATATTTACCCTGTGAAGCGGTTAGTGGTGTAAAGGGAGAAGTACTATTGATAGAACAACCTGATTTGAATTTGGGCGTTACCATGTTCCTGACAAATGGTTGCTATGTCGTCCCTAAATTAAAGAATAGATATTTAGTCGGTGCAACAAGTTACTTTGATGACTACTCAGTTGGGGTGTCTAATGCAGGGAAATCATGGCTTAAGTCACAAGCTTTGCGCTATATACCTGATTTGAAAAATGGAAAAATTATAAACCAGTGGTCAGGTATACGACCTTATTGTCAAAATGAACAGCCTATTATGGATGAAGTGGATAAAGACTTATTTGTCATTACTGGCCATTATCGCAATGGAATTCTACTATCACCTTTAATAGGCGAGTTGATGAGTCAATGGGTTATTAATGGCCATAGGCCAAAACAATTATATGATTTTCATATTAGGAGAGGTGAAAGAAATGAAATGTAAGATTAATGGCGACGTATTTAACTTTGAACAACCAATTAATATACAAGAAATAATTCAATCATTAGGGCTGGATGAAACACGTATTATTGTAGAGCATAATGAGACACTAATTAAGCGAGAACAATTTACATCTCGAATAGTCAATGATGAAGATAACTTAGAATTATTAGAATTTGTAGGAGGCGGTTAATATGTTTAAAATAGGCAACTTTACATTAAATTCAAGATTATTATTAGGTACAGGAAAATTTGCTAATGAAGAGATACAAACTCAGGCTATTGAAGCAGCAGAAACAGAAGTATTAACTTTTGCAGTGAGACGTATGAATTTATATGACAAAGATTTACCAAATCCATTAGCAAAAGTTGATTTATCGAATTTCATCACATTTCCAAATACTGCAGGGGCTAAAACAGCTAAAGAAGCAGTCCGTATAGCAGAAATTGCTAATCACGCAGGTGTTTGTGACATGATTAAGGTAGAGGTCATTGGTGATGACGAAACATTATTGCCAGACCCATTAGAAACATATGAAGCATGTAAAGTGTTATTGGAAAAAGGTTATACGGTCTGTCCATATATATCTAACGATGTTATGCTAGCGAAACGCTTAGAAGAGTTAGGTGTTCATGCAATTATGCCACTTGCCTCTCCTATTGGTACGGGGAGAGGAATCAATAACCCATTAAATCTATGCTATATTATTGAACGCGTCAATGTGCCCGTAATCGTAGACGCAGGTATTGGTTCACCTAAGGATGCTTGTCATGCGATGGAATTAGGTGCTGATGGTATTTTACTTAATACGGCAATATCAAGTGCAGCGGATCCTGTGAAAATGGCAGAAGCAATGAATAAAGGAATTACTGCGGGAAGATTGAGTTATGAAGCAGGAAGAATACCTGTGAAGTATACGGCACAAGCATCGAGTCCAACTAAAGGTATTGGATTCTTATGATAGAACGGTACAATCGACAGGTAAGATATCATCAGTTTGGTGAGCAAGGCCAAAGCCAACTTCAAAAAACTCATGTCATGATTATGGGCGCAGGTGCACTTGGTAGTCACAGTGCAGAAATGTTAGTAAGGATGGGGGTAGGATCACTTACTGTAATCGATATGGATATTGTTGAATTATCCAATTTACATAGACAGGCGTTATATGATGAGTTGGATGCGGAACAAATGTTACCTAAAGTTGAAGCATTAAAGCATAAGTTGAATCAAATCAATAGCAATGTACAAGTAACAACAATAGATAGTGAAATAACAAATTTAAATATAGAAAATCTATTAACGACATATCATCCGGATATTGTTATAGATGGTATGGACCATTTTAAAATAAGGTATTTAATCAATGAATCTTGTAATAAGCAAAGTATACCTTGGATTTATGGTGCTGCAGTTGGAAGTAAAGGTACTGTTTATGGTATCGATAATCAAGGACCATGTTTGAAATGTCTACTTGAAACAATGCCAAGTACTGGTGAAAGTTGTGCAATAAATGGTGTGTTGCCACCAGTGATTTATCAAGTAGCTAGTATGCAAATTTCCGAGCTAATGAGATGGGTCTCTGGAGAAGCATTTTCAAAAAAACTTATAACTATAGATTGTTTTAATATGCAATATAAGTCAATGGATATTAGTGCTTTAACACAAAGTGATTGTAATGTTTGTGTGAAGCACGAGTATGAATTATTAAATGATAAATACGACACCAAGATAGAGAAGCAATGCGGAGATATGTTCTTGTTACGCTTTAACGCCGACATTTTTAACCATATTGATTATTTACCAGTTACTGTGAAAAAAACTAATGACTTTGTGAAACTATTGGCATATGAGACTCATGAAATCACACTGTTCAAAGATGGAAGAATGCATGTCTATGGTACTGAAAATGAGGAGGAAGCTAAGAAAATTTATAGAGAAATTGTAAAGAGTTTGAGTTGAATATAAAATAATTTAAACACTGATTAGATAATAGGATGATTAACTATTGTGTAGTCAGTGTTTTTATATTTTTAGATTATTAATATAGATGTTTTGAAAACGCAATTAAAGTTCACAAATACTTTGAAAAGATTTTACAAATTTGTGAACTGCTTATACACCCATTGAAACACTATATATTGTGTTATAAATTTAAACAAAACACAACATATAGAAAAGAGGGGTAAAATGAATAAACTTGAACAAGATTTAAAGAATTTAATAACTAAAGATCCTACAGTGATAAATGAAAATGCCAATAAGGATAGCGCTACATTTTCGACGATGAGAGATTTAACAGCCGGTGTAGTATCTAAATCATATGCGTTAAATCATTTATTACCAGAACATATCGCAACAGCTCATAAAGAAGGGGAGATACATTTTCATGATTTAGATTATCATCCATTTCAACCGCTTACGAATTGTTGCTTAATAGATGCAGAAAGTATGCTCAAGAATGGTTTTCAAATTGGTAACGCAACTGTGACTTCACCTAAATCAATTCAAACAGCTTCTGCCCAACTTGTACAAATCATTGCCAATGTTTCTAGTAGCCAATATGGAGGGTGTACAATTGACCGAGTTGATGAATTACTGAGCCATTACGTTCAATATAATGAAGCTAAGCATCGAGAATTGGCTGAAAAATTTGTGACACCACAAGACATAGAAACTTATGTTGATTATCGAGTTTCACAAGATATCGAAGATGCTATAGAAAGTTTAGAATATGAAATTAACACATTGTATACATCAAATGGTCAAACACCTTTTGTAACATTAGGATTTGGATTAGGAACAGATACATATAGCCGTAAAATCCAACAAGCAATTCTTAACACTAGAATCAAAGGTTTGGGTAAAGATCGTATTACTGCCATCTTCCCAAAACTTGTGTTTTCAATTAAAAAAGGCGTGAATTTTAGTTCGAAAGATCCGAATTATGATATAAAACAATTAGCATTAGAGTGCTCTACTAAAAGAATGTATCCTGATATTTTGAATTATGATAAAACGGTAGAAATATTAGGTGATTTTAAAGCTCCGATGGGTTGTCGTTCGTTTTTGCCAGCTTGGAAGAACGAAATTGGAGAATTTGAGAATAATGGAAGATGTAATTTAGGTGTTGTGACATTAAATGTGCCTAGAATAGCAATTGAATCTAATGGTGACATTGAAATGTTTTGGAAGATATTCCATGAACGAATGGCACTAATGCATGATGCTCTCGTCTATCGAATGCAACGCATTTCCGAAGTAACACCTGATAATGCGCCTATTTTATATAAAAATGGTGCATTTAAACATCGTTTAACAGATAAAGAAGATATTATGACATTGTTAAAAGGAAAACGAGCTACTTTATCTATGGGATATATTGGTTTGTATGAAGCGGCTACAGTGTTTTATGGTCCTAATTGGGAAACACAGTCTATAGCTAAAAAATTTACATTAGATATATTAAAAGCAATGAAAGTTTACCAACTGAAATGGACTGAACAATATGATGTTTGGTTCAGCGTTTATAGCACACCAAGTGAATCTCTAACCGATCGTTTTTGTAGACTTGATATGGAAAAATATGGTGAAATACCGAACGTCACTGACAAAGGATATTATCAAAATTCATTCCACTATGATGTGAGAAAAGATATTACACCATTTGAGAAAATTGATTTTGAAAAGGATTATCCTTTTTATGCAAGTGGTGGTTACATCCATTACTGTGAATATCCGAAATTAAATCATAATTTAAAAGCCTTAGAAGCGGTATGGGATTATTCATATGATAAGGTAAGTTATTTAGGCACGAACATTCCGATTGATCATTGTAGGGAATGTGACTTTAAAGGTGATTTTAAAACTACAACAACAGGCTATCAATGTCCTGAGTGTGGTAATGATGATCCTACTACAGTTGATGTAGTAAAACGTACATGTGGGTATCTTGGTAATCCAGTCCAACGTCCTACGATTGAAGGAAGGCATAAAGAAATGTGTGCTCGAGTGAAACATCTGAAAGACCAAACACTATGACAATATTAGACATTAAAAGGGGACAAGGTTACATTGCCAAAATTGAGTCACAAAGTTTTGTTGATGGAGAAGGTGTCAGATGTAGTTTATATGTCTCAGGATGTCCATTTGCCTGTGAAAATTGCTATAACAAAGTGGCGCAAAACTTTAGATATGGTGAAAGATTTAACGATTTAATTTTGGAAGAAATATTAGAAAACTGTGAACCTGATTATATTTCTGGGTTAAGTATCTTAGGTGGAGAACCATTTTGTAATTTAGACATTACATTAAAGTGCGCCCAAGCATTTAGGGAAAAATTTGGGTATTCAAAAACATTATGGGTTTGGACAGGCTTTTTATTTGAATATTTAATGGAAGATAAAGGTGAAAGAAATGAGTTACTTAATCATATAGATGTGCTCGTAGATGGTCCTTTTATTAACCATTTATATCAACCTAACCTACCATATAAAGGTTCTTTGAATCAACGAGTAATTGACGTAAAAGCATCTTTATCCCAAACACGAGTACGAGAAATACAATTAACGTAATTTAAAGTAGAAAGAAGGTTGAGATAAATAATCTCATAACCAAGACTACCAACTTAACAAAGCGGTTCATTATTATCAAAGCGTGTCTATTAGTTCATTAAAGTATATTTAGAGCGAAAATATACCGGACTTTTCACTTATATTCAGACTTATAGGGATGGGACAACACAATCATTTTTGAAAAAAGGTGATTTCTTTCCCGTCCCTATTATTGTCATTGTTAGTGAAAGTCGTTACACAGTGAAAGTTTGTTTTAAGTATTAGCTTTTCATAAGTGCATGCATATCACAAGCGAATTACTATTAATATAAAGCATAATTAACTAAAATGAATATTGATGAAAGATACAAAGTAATTAATTTCTGACATAGAGAAGGTTGAAAGGAGCGGATTAATCATGTGCACTGGTTTTTCATATTTATCGAAAAGTAACCAGGTGATATTAGGACGCACTATGGATTTTGTTTATCAATTAAAAGGAAACCCTGCAGTACAACCACGTCATTTTTATTGGGAATCACGCGTAGCATATAAAGGTAAAACAAAGTATGGTTTTGTTGGATCGGGTAGTGATATGGAAGGATTCTTATTTGCAGACGGCGTCAATGAACATGGTCTCGGTGCTTCAATACAGTATTTTAGAGGATATGCAACATATGCCACAGATGTACGAGAGGGGTATATGAATATTGCTCAAAGTGAAGTGATCACGTGGGTGTTGGGTTACAATCGAAATATTGAAGATTTAATAGAAAATGCTAAATCCGTAAATGTTGTCGCACACACACTCAATGATATAGCTGAAGTGCCTCCATTACATTATCATATTACTGATGATTCAGGTAGAACGATTGAGCTAACTTTTAAAGATGGCACTATGATCGTAAATGAAAATCCAGTAGGAGTCTTAACTAACAATCCAGATTTGAATTGGCACTATGAAAATTTGAGGAATTATATAAATATTACGCCACAACGCCCTCAAGCAAGCCAACTAATGAATACTATTTTCCCAACGCTAGGAAATGAAGGTGGAACGTACGGATTACCTGGTGGGTACACTTCGGCGGAACGTTTTGTTCGAATGGCTTACTTAAAAAATAATTTAGAAGAAACGAGTAATGCAGAAGAAGATGTACTCAATGCATTTAAACTTTTAGAAATTGTTAGTATACCCAAAGGTGCAGTTAGAGACGAAGAAGCGGCGCTACATTATACTTTGTATCAAACAGTCCTAAATTTAACTACACGCACAATGTACATTAAATGGTACGAGTCAAATCAGATTACAGAATTACAACTCACAGAAAAGTTATTAAATAAAGAAGAATCAACGATATTCGAACCAGTTTCGGGTTTAGTAACAAATAAATTAATCGACTAATATAATTTAGAATAAAGCTGATATATTCGCATGGAAAGCACATTCCAATTTAATTGGGGTGTGTTTTTTTGTTTAATTCCATATTTTTACTTTAAAGTTTCAAATTTTTACTGAATTCTTAACAAGTATAGTGCTCCTTTTTAAAAATAAATATTATTGTTAATAGCGTGGATATTATCAACAAAGGAGAATAAGACATCTATGAGATTACTCAAAGAATATATTGCTAAAAGAAATAATAAGTATTCTATTCGAAAATTCACTGTGGGAACTGCGTCGGTTTTAGTAGGATCCATATTATTTATGAACCAAACCAGTGATGCCAAAGCAGATGTGATAGAAAAGGAAATGAATTCGACAACTCATGAAGGTGAGGTAACAAATAAACACAATTTAGAATTAAATCAGACTAGTGTAGAAAAACCTTCAAATTTTAATAATAAAGTAGATAACGTAAATAAAGAAGAATTATTGTCAAAGGACGAAGAGGAGAATAAAAAATTAGTTAAACCAAAAAGTGAAGAGTTAACGAATGATGTATCGGAATCGAAAAATAATAGAAGTTATAATAACGATGGTAATAAAAGAGAAGCAACAGATACACTGTCCAAAGATAATACATCTAAAGAGGAAATAAATGAAAATATTCCTCACAATGATCAAACAAGCATACAGGAAAAAGAAATTACTATTTATGATGAAAGTAAGAAAGATTCTCCTACACAAAATAATGCTAGTAACTCCTCCTTGAAAAGTAAGATACATCCTACTATTAAAAATGAAACAATTAATGAAAGTGAACAAAAATATACTGAACCAGAAAGTAATAATGATAAGGAAAAAATAAAAGGAGATGCATTAAAAGATAATACAATTAGTTCTAAAAAAGAGAGTGATAATGAAAGTACGGATTTAATTGATATTATTAATGAAATAAAAGAAGATGAATCAAGCAAACCTAAAGTTCGAATGAGAAGGTCGTTGAATAGGTTTGGTTATACAAGTAGTATATTAAGCAGATTTTTTGGTAATAGAATAATGTATGACCTTATAGTACAAGGTGATAACCTAACAAAAGCATTTAGAGAAGTAGAAAGAAATAGAAGTGAACTTACAGAAGAGGAGCGAAAATTATTTTTAAGAAATATCATTAGACAAAGTGCACTTAAAAACAATCGTAGTGCTTATGATAGAGTTTTTGATGGTGATTATTCATTAGCAAGAAATATAAGAGTGACAGCACACCAGGCAAGTTTAATGAATGAATTGCTATATAAAATGAAAGATTTAACGCTTAATAGGGATAATAATGATTATGGTGCAGTCTATACATTCGGTGGGCAGAGTGATGTAACTAAAAATAAGTTTGGTATAGTTAAAGATGACATTTTTTATGATGATGGTGAAATTTTAATAGCAACCATGGTGTTAGAGAAAGAAAAAGGTAGAGGTACATATAGATTTGAGAATTATGCCATAAGACCTAATGAATCACTCAGTAAAAAAATAAAAAAAGTTGTAGCTGTTTATAATGGCAGACAAAGAATGATATTAAAAAAAGATAAACTTGGATATTATTCATATACAAGGCCTAATAGTGGTAGTAATGGAAACCCAAATACAGGTGGAGGCTCTGGAGGAAGAGTTGAGTTTATAATATCATTTGATGCAAATTATTATATAGATGTTAAGAAAGATAAACTTTTTGGATATATATTAAGTGACACTTTAGACCCTTTTGTACTTAGAGGTGTAAATATAACAAACCAAGCAGTTGATATTGATGAAGTAGCAACAAGTATTAATAATGCTTTAAATAAAGCTAAAAAACAAAAAGCTATGGAAGCTATTCAGATTGCTGAACAAGCAAAACATTTTGCTGAGCAACAATTATCCAAAATATTACAAGATGGAGTAGTAAATCCTTCTGAGAAGAAAAAGGTTGATGAAGCGAGTAATGATTTAGAACAAGCAAAACAAAGTGCTCTTAATAAATTAAATAGCATATTAGATGGAACGGACGGTAAAGATGAACTTCAAAGAAGATTTAATCAAATAGGTTCAGTGACGTCACCAGAAGTGAACGACCAAGATAGCAACGGCGTCTTAGATACGGAACAATTAACTGAAGCGCAACAAGCGATTGAAGCAGCCGAACAAGCTAAAGTAGCTGCGGATAACAAGTTGTCTGAGATTACATCAGATGGCTTAATCAACCCAACTGAAAAAGAAGGATTAGATAAATTAGTTGAAGCGTTAGAAACGGCTAAGACAAACGCAACAGAGAAATTGAATAACGTACCGAATGGTACAGCAGGCAAGGACGCGTTACAAAGTCGTTTAGATCAAATCGGTTCAGTGACATCCCCAGAAGTAAATGATCAAGATGGTAACGGAGTCTTAGATACAGAGCAATTATCGGAAGCGCAACAAGCGATTGAGGCATTAGAACAAGCAAAGCAAGCCGTAGACAACAAGTTATCTGAAGTCACATCAGATGGCTTAGTCAATCCGAAAGAAAAAGCAGAATTAGATAAATTAATTGAGGTGCTAGAAACAGCTAAGACAAACGCAACAGAGAAATTGAATAACGTACCGAATGGTACAGCAGGCAAGGATGAACTCCAAAGTCGTTTAGATCAAATAGGTTCAGTAACGTCACCAGAAGTGAACGACCAAGATAGCAACGGAGTCTTAGATACACAACAATTAACTGAAGCGCAACAAGCGATTGAGGCATTAGAACAAGCAAAGCAAGCCGTAGACAACAAGTTGTCTGAAATTACATCAGATGGATTAATCAATCCGAAAGAAAAAGAAGAGTTAGATAAGTTAGTTGAAGGACTCGAAGCAGCCAAAGTAACAGCGACTGAAAAACTAAATAATGTACCGGATGGTACAGCAGGTAAGGATGCGTTACAAAGTCGTTTAGACCAAATTGGTTCAGTGACATCTCCAGAAGTAAATGACCAAGATAGCAACGGAGTCTTAGATACAGAGCAATTATCGGAAGCGCAACAAGCGATTGAGGCATTAGAACAAGCAAAGCAAGCCGTAGATAACAAGTTATCTGAAATCACATCAGATGGTTTAGTCAATCCGGAAGAAAAAGCAGAGCTAGATAAATTAGTTGAGGCGCTAGAAACAGCTAAGACAAACGCAACGGAGAAATTGAATAGCGTACCGAATGGTACAGAAGGAAAAGACGCGTTACAAAGTCGTTTAGACCAAATCGGTTCAGTAACGTCACCAGAAGTAAATGATCAAGATGGTAATGGCGTGTTAGATACAGAGCAATTATCGGAAGCGCAACAAGCGATTGAAGCAGCAGAACAAGCTAAGCAAGCCGTAGATAACAAGTTGTCTGAAATTACAGCAGATGGATTAGTCAACCCAACAGAAAAAGCAGAACTAGATAAATTAGTTGAGGCGCTAGAAACGGCTAAGACAAACGCAACGGAGAAATTGAATAATGTACCGAAAGGTACTGAAGGAAAAGATGCGCTCCAAAATCGTTTAGATCAAATCGGTTCAGTAACGTCACCAGAAGTAAATGATCAAGATAGTAACGGAGTCTTAGATACAGAGCAATTAACTGAAGCGCAACAAGCGATTGAAGCAGCCGAACAAGCTAAGCAAGCCGTAGATAACAAGTTATCTGAAATCACATCAGATGGCTTAATCACTCCAACAGAAAAAACAGAGTTAGATAAGTTAGTTGAAGGACTCGAGGCAGCCAAAGTAACAGCGGCTGAAAAACTAAATAATGTACCGAATGGTACAGCAGGTAAGGGTGCGTTACAAAGTCGTTTAGATCAAATCGGTTCAGTAACGTCACCAGAAGTAAATGACCAAGATGGTAATGGTGTGTTAGATACAGAGCAATTAACTGAAGCGCAACAAGCGATCGAGGCGTTAGAACAAGCGAAGCAAGCCGCAGATAACAAGTTGTCTGAGATTACATCAGATGGCTTAATTAACCCAACTGAAAAAGCAGAGCTAGATAAATTAGTTGAGGCGCTAGAAACGGCTAAGACAAACGCAACAGAGAAATTGAATAACGTACCGAATGGTACAGCAGGAAAAGATGCGCTCCAAAGTCGCTTAGATCAAATCGGTTCAGTAACGTCACCAGAAGTAAATGACCAAGATAGCAACGGAGTCTTAGATAAGGAACAATTATCTGAAGCGCAACAAGCGATTGAAGCAGCCGAACAAGCGAAGCAAGCCGCAGATAACAAGTTGTCTGAAGTCACATCAGATGGCTTAATCAACCCAACAGAAAAAGCAGAATTAGATAAATTAATTGAAGCGTTAGAAACAGCTAAGACAAACGCAACTGAAAAACTAAATAACGTACCGAATGGTACAGAAGGAAAAGACGCGTTACAAAGTCGTTTAGATCAAATCGGTACAGTAACGTCACCAGAAGTGAACGACCAAGATAGCAACGGAGTCTTAGATACGGAACAATTAACTGAAGCGCAACAAGCGATTGAAGCAGTAGAACAAGCTAAGCAAGCCGTAGATAACAAATTATCTGAAATCACATCAGATGGCTTAATCAATCCGAAAGAAAAAGCAGAGTTAGATAAGTTAGTTGAAGGACTCGAGGCAGCCAAAGTAACAGCGGCTGAAAAACTAAATAATGTACCGAATGGTACAGCAGGTAAGGATGCGTTACAAAGTCGTTTAGATCAAATCGGTACAGTAACGTCACCAGAAGTAAATGATCAAGATGGTAATGGTGTGTTAGATACAGAGCAATTAACTGAAGCGCAACAAGCGATTGAGACAGCAGAACAAGCTAAGCAAGCCGTAGATAACAAGTTGTCTGAAATTACAGCAGATGGATTAGTCAACCCAACTGAAAAAGTAGAACTAGATAAATTAGTTGAGGCGCTAGAAACGGCTAAGACAAACGCAACAGAGAAATTGAATAACGTACCGAATGGTACAACAGGCAAAGACGCTCTACAAAATCGTTTAGATCAAATCGGTTCAGTAACGTCACCAGAAGTAAATGATCAAGATAGTAACGGAGTCTTAGATACAGAGCAATTATCGGAAGCGCAACAAGCGATTGAAGCAGCCGAACAAGCTAAAGTAGCTGCGAATAACAAGTTATCTGAAATCACATCGGATGGCTTAATCAACCCAACTGAAAAAGCGGAGCTAGATAAATTAATTGAGGCGCTAGAAATAGCTAAAACAAACGCAACAGAGAAATTGAATAACGTACCGAATGGTACAATAGGTAAAGAGGCTCTCCAAAGTCGTTTAGATCAAATCGGTTCAGTAATGTCACCAAAAGTAAATGATCAAGATAGTAATGGAACATTAGATGTAGAATCACCAAATATAAAAGGTCAAAATCATGCTAAAGTAAATAAACATTTGGATAATACTATCAAAAATTCAAAAACACATAATCCTATGCATAAAAATGTGAAAGAACAATATTTAAATGATAGAGATAGTAAGTTATTAGAAGAAAGACCTCCTCAAAATCAGCAACAATTAAATGGAGTTTCGAACCATTTGCAAATAATGAAAAATGAAACAAATGAAAATTCAAAACAGAGTATGAAGTCACTAACTCATTTACCTAATACAGGTGGAAAAAATAAAGATAGTTGGATTTTTGGAACTTTACTAGGAGCTATAGGTTCAATGATGCTCTTAAGAAGGAAACAAGAAAAAAAGATAGAAAAAAATAACTAAAATTTAATAACGACTATAGGGACAGTACAAAAAAGAGCCGAGGCATACTTTTATGCCTCGGCTCTTTAAATTTATAGGTAGCTAAAATATTAATGCAATAGTGATTTAAAAATCGTATTGATTATTTTCTTCTTCTAAAAGCTGATTATATAATTTAGAAACACGCAAGGTTGATGTTGCCAAGTCATTAATTCTAAATATAATGTCATCATTAACGATAGTGCCATTAGAAAAATCACGTTCTTCAATAAATACATAAGTTTGCATAACGTGGGCTTTCATATAGCTTAATATTGGTTTTAATTGTGTTTCAGCAATTAAGTAATGCTTAGGAGAACCCGCAGTTGCTATAATACCTACAACTTTGTCTCTAAATGCATTAACAGGAAGTAAATCAAATACGTTTTTAAGTGTTCCTGGTATAGATGCTTGAAAGATTGGAAAACCTATAAAAATAATATCAGCTTGCATTAAAGCAGTAGTTAATTCTAATGTGTCTCCAGAATAATCCAAGTAATTTCGTCCATCGCTAAAAGCTAAATCTAAATTCTTTAAATCGAATAATTGGATATTAAGTGTATCATCTTGATTTGTTATGGCTTCGTTTAGATATTTTATAGCAGTACTTGTTTTAGAGCCAACTGTAGAACCAGATAGTAGCACGACGTTTTTCATTTTATACCTCCTATTTGTTCAAATGCTTTTTAACACCTGGAATGATTTCATTACCAATGAGTTCTATATTTTTCATTATTTTATCGAAAGGTACGCCACCGAAATCAATTTGAGCCATAAATCTCTGATGATTATAAAGTTCATGTTGGTAAAGTATTTTTTCAATGATTTGTTGTGGGCTTCCAACCATTAAGGCATCTCTATAATCCGGTGCATTAGCAAATTGTTGTTTTGGATATCCAGTACCTCTTATAAAAGACATACCAACATTAAGGTGAGGATAATATTCTTTTAATGCTGATTGTGTAGTTTCAGCAGTGTAGAATAAACTAGCAGTAGAAACTGGTAACGATTCGGCTGAAGTATCGAAACCATGTTCTTTTGCAGTGAGTCGATATTCATCTATTGAATCTTTAAATGTCATTGCTGGCCCACCTAATGTTGTAATCATCATTGGAATACCTTGACGTCCTGCTTTAATCGCACTTGCTGCAGGCCCACCAACAGCACGCCAAATTGGTAGTTCATCGTCTATTGGTCTTGGGAATATTTTCATATTATTTAAATCTGGTCTAAATTTACCAGACCAAGTGATTTTATCAGTCTTATTCAACTCTAACAGTAAATTTAATTTTTCTTCGTAAAGCTCATCATAATTATTTAAATCTAAACCAAATAAATCAAAGATACCTGTACGAGAAGCTCTACCTGCTACTATTTCTGCTCGTCCATGTGATATTAGGTCTAAAGTTGCAAAATCTTCAAATATTCTAACTGGGTCCGCTGCGCTTATAATTGAAGAAGAACTAGATATTTTAATTTTATTAGTCGCTTGTGCAATAGCACCTAACACAACTGTATGTGCTTGTGTAGTAAAGTGCTCTTGGTGACTTTCGCCTACACCGAATACATCTATACCTGCTTGTTCTGCTAATTGACTTGCCTCGATTAATTCTTGAATGCGTTGTTCATAACTTACTTTTTCACCGTTGTGAGGGTTGAGTAAGTGATCTCCAAGTGAATAAAGTCCAAATTCTAATGGAGTATTTTCGTTCATTTTTAAAATAGCCATATATCATCATCCTTTATAAATCGTGTAATTGTGATTCGATTTGAGTACGTTGATCTTCCATAAAATCTGGTAAATTGAGCTGTTTACCCAAATTTTCAATAGCTGTGTCTACCGTGAAACCAGGAGATTCTGTTGCAAATTCATACATAATGCTATTGTGTCGATAGTATAATGATTTGAAAAAGTAACGATCAATAATACCGCTATTATTTCCAGGATTTTTATTAACTGTTGCTAAAATAGCTTCTAAATTTGAATCTTTGGGTGTGTTTACAGCTATGTGGTGCACATAACCTTGACCAGGCCTAGCGCGTTGCCCTTGTTGTTCGACAATCACAAAATCTGAGTATAAGCCAGTTTCATCCAAGGTCATAACTATTTCCTCTGTATCCTGCCTTGGAGTATAACGAAGTTCATTTTGTAAAAAATCGACAGTTTTTTGCGTATCACGTAATCGTAATTCGACAGGTCCCATACCTAAAATTTGATGCTCTGTAGGGATATCTGAGTATGGATTTTTGCGCCATGACTTTGGTAGGTTATATTGTTGGTTAGCAATTAATATAATCTCTAAATCATCTGGATCTTTAAATAACAAAGCTGGTTGGTTTAAATATGTCATATTTATCGTATCTATATTGTTATCTTCTAAACGAGATTGGAAATAAGTTAAAGATGCTTTATCAGGGACTAATAAACCTATACGATGAATGGAGTTTGTACCGGGGCGATTTTTCCCTATATTAGGTATCTCAAAAAAGCTCAGCAAAGTTCCTGCAGACCCGATTTCATCTCCGAAAAATAGATGGTACATCATAGGGTTGTCTTGATTTACAGATTTTTCTACTAAACGTAATCCTAAAATTTTAGTATAAAAACCTTTATTTATTTGTGCATCTTTTGTATACATAGAAATGTGATGATGGCCAATGATATTCATATAGCGCCCCCCATAGATTTGATAGTTACTATTGTATTAATTATTACCTGTTTACAGTATATATAAACTGTCGGTATAAAAAATATACTTGTTAGCAATAATATATACCTTGTTTAACAGAAAATCAACACCTATGGTTTGCACACTACTATTCGTTAATTATAAATTAATTTTAATTCATAAAAAGACACGAAACTATTAAAATTTCGTGTCTTTTTAAATTATTCATTGTTTTTAAAGTCTAAATAATAAAGACTGAATTCTAAGTCGTTTTTTAAATGGTCTTCGAGTAACGTGACAGCTAAATTAATATCTCTGTCATAAAGCGCTGAAACAATGGCTTTATGTTCTTCTATTAAACCAGGCCGACGTTTGTTAATTACAGTTTGGCTAAATAAATAAATGAAACTTTTATATTTCTGGTATGTATCTAGGATAAATTGGTTATTAGTAGCGGCGATAATTTTTTGATGGAATTTGTCATTGATTTCAATGATTGTAGCTTCATCCTCCACTTCGATATCTATCTCTGTGTAACCTTTTAATTCTTCTAAATCTGATGTTGTATAAACAATAGCAGCTTTTTTTAACGCGTGTGTTTCTAATAAAATACGCATTTCAAATATTTGCCTATATTCTTCACTAGTTGGAATGAAAATATAAGCATTTTTAATAAAATATTCTAGCTCTAATTGCTTTAATGCTTCACGAATTGGAGTTCGACTTACCTCATATTTCTTTGCAAGTTTAGCTTCGGTAATTTTCTCATCTTTTTTAAAAGCTCCAGAAATGATGTCATTTCTAATTCTTTGATAAATTGTTAATTCATTATTATTCAATTAACTCACCTCATTACAATAAGTGTACTATAAAAAAATTAGTAATAAAATGTATACATTTTATCTGATTTGGTATACAATTATTTTGCAAACGTTTTCAGGAAGGGTGTCGATTTATGAAAGTAGGATTTATAGGTTTAGGTATTATGGGGAAACCAATGGTAGAAAATTTATTAAAAGCGAACGTAACTGTTCTTGTTAATGATTTAAATAAAGAAGCAGAAAGTGAAGTAGTGATGCAAGGGGCAAATGCTGTTTCAGTAAAACAAATGGCCCAACAAGCTGATTATGTTATTACATCGTTACCAAATGGTGCGATAGTAAAGGCTGTTTTATATAGTGGCGAAGATGCAATAGTTAAGCAAACTGATATTAAAGTAAAAGCTGTTATTGATACTAGCTCTCTAACGCCAAATGAATCATTGGAAATAAGTAAAGTACTAGAAACAAAACAAATTAAATATATGGATGCTCCCGTTAGTGGAGGAGAACCTTTAGCGGTAACAGGTGAATTATCAGTGATGATTGGGTGTGCAGAAACAGATTTACCAGAAATTCAAAAAGTTTTAGAACCTATTGCTGCATCAGTTATAAGAGTCGGAGATGTTGGCGCTGGTAGCGTAGTAAAGTTAGCAAACCAAATTATAGTTAACACCAACATTGCTGCGCTTTCTGAAGCGGTAGTATTAGCGAAAAAATTTGATATAGATTTAGCAAATATGTATAAAGCAATTAAAGGTGGTCTAGCAGGTTCTAGCGTAATGGATGCGAAGTTTCCAAAAATGATTGAGGAAGACTATCAACCAGGGGGAACGTTAAATATAAATTTAAAAGATATGAAAAACGTGAGTTCAACAGCAGATACAGTTGGTCTTACATTGCCTATAGCAAATCAAGTGAAAGAAATTTACAAATCAGAAGTTGCACACGGTAATGGTATGAATGACCATTCAGGCATTATAAAATACTTTGAAAATATAAATAATATGTAGGTGAAAAGATGTTAAACGAGCGTTTAATAAATGTAACGAAGCAAGATGTTATTTCAAAAAAACTTAGTACTTTTAAATATAAAATTATCGTTCTAGATGACGACCCAACTGGCACTCAAACAGTAAAAGACTTACCGGTATATACAGAATGGTCAGAATCATTAATTGAAGATGGTTTTAAGCAAGAGAATCATATGTTTTATATATTAACGAATTCCAGAGCGTTAAATGAACAAGAAACTACACAATTACATCAAGAAATCAGTCGTAATATAGCACGTGTTTCACAACGACTAGATCATCCGTACATTGTAATAAGTAGAGGAGATTCGACATTAAGAGGGCATTTTTATTTAGAACCGAAAGTCTTAAGCGAAGCTTCAGATGAACAATTTGATGGGGTGTTTTATATACCGGCATTCTTTGAGGGGAAACGTTACACATTGGATGGTATTCATTATTTAAAAGAAGGCAATGGATATATTCCTGTGTCTGAAAGTGAATTTGCAAATGATACTACATTCGGATTCAGTAGTAGAACGATGGCAAGTTTTATAGAAGAGAAAAGTAACGGAGAAATTAATGCTGATGACGTAAAACATATTCGTTTGTCACAAATACGAGAACGTGATGCCCAATCAATTAATGAAGTACTTAACAGTATCTCAAATTTTGATGCTGTTATCGTCGATGCATTAAATGATGAAGATATGGATTATTTTGTTTCATGTTTAACTAGATTTTTAGAAAGTAATGATAAAAAATTCATGTTTAGAACAGCCGCGTCATTTGTTAAGGCTATGTGCGAAACACCAGGAGAGATCATTAACTTAAATCATTATAGTGATCAAACGAATGGTGGACTTATGATTGTAGGATCACATGTTAAAAAAACTTCATTACAACTACAACATTTATTAAAAAATACTGATATAGCATCCATTGAGTTTGATGTAAAAGCAGTAACTACAAATGATTTACAAACGTACATAAATCAACAGATAGAAAAGGTGACATCATATATTCAATCGGGAAGAGATGTCGTTGTATATACTTCAAGAGATGTAATCAAAACAGAAGATTTAACGAATAATTTAAGTATTTCTACGAATATTTCCAATGCATTGGTTGGTATTGTACAAGGCTTGAAAGTAAAACCAAGATTCATTATTGCTAAAGGTGGTATTACTTCTAGCGATGTTGCCACTAAAGGACTAAATATTAAAAAGGCACTTGTTATTGGCCAAATAACGCAAGGTGTACCAGTTTGGCTAACAGGGGAGGAAGCAAAATATAGTCAAATGCCTTATGTTATTTTCCCGGGAAATATTGGAGATGAAGATACGTTAACAACTGTATATAAAATGAATACGAAAGAGATATAGAAAGTAGGGGAAGAACATGATGGGAGAATTTTGGCCATTAGTTGCTGTTGTGATTGGTGTACTTATATTATTAATGTTAATTATGTGGTTTAAACTTAATACATTTATCGCGCTAATTATCACTTCAATGGTAACCGGTATTTTACTGGGAATGCCTTTAGATACAATTGTAACTACTATTGAAAAAGGTATGGGGGATACACTAGGACATATTGCTATTATTTTTGGTTTAGGTTCCATATTAGGTAAGTTGTTATCAGATGGCGGTGGCGCTACACGCATTGCTGATACATTAATCAATGTGTTTGGTAAGAAATATGTGACGTGGGCAATGATTATTGCTTCATTTATTATTGGGATATCACTATTCTTGGAAGTAGCATTTGTGTTATTGATTCCTTTAGTATTTACATTAGCTAAAAGGATGCAGATTTCAAATTTAACAGTTGGCCTTCCGATGGCAACTTCTATAGCAGTAACACATGGTTTTTTACCACCACATCCAGGACCAGTTGCAATTTCAGAAGCGGTAAATGCCAATATTGGTCATGTATTAATGTATGGCGTTATTATCGGTATGCCTTTAGCAATTATTGTTGGAGGTATTTTCCCAAAAATTGCACGTAAATTAACGCCTGAAGCTTTTAAAAGAAAAGGAAATCAAGCAGCTGTCGGTGAGTTTAAAGTGTTTGAAAACAAGGATTTACCAAGTTTTGGTATGAGTTTGCTCACGGCACTTGCACCAGTTATCTTAATGCTACTAGCTACAATTGTACAGTTAATCACTGGTAATGAAGAAGGAAAAGCAAGTGGTTTCGAAGGATTTATCTACTTTATTGGAACTTCTGTAACTGCGATGTTAATTGCCGTATTATTTGCAATTTATTCTATGGGGATTAGAAGAAAACAGAGTATGAAACAGATTATGGATACCGTTTCGAATGCCATTACACCCATAGCAATGCTTATTCTTATCATAGGTGGTGGCGGAACATTTAAACAGATACTAATTGATGGTGGTGTAGGTGACACCATTTCGGAGATATTTAAAGGTACTGAAATGTCACCGCTTATCCTTGCATGGCTAGCTGCGGCGCTATTACGTACAGCATTAGGTTCAACAACAGTTGCAGCAATTTCGTCGGTAGGTATTGTTTTACCATTATTACAGTCATCTGATGTAAATATTTCATTAGTTGTATTAGCTATCGGAGCTGGGAGTATTTTTTGTTCACATGTGAATGATGCAGGATTTTGGATGTTTAAAGAATATTTTGGTTTAACTATGAAGGAAACATTTTTAACTTGGACCTTATTAGAATCCATCTTATCAATTGTAGGTTTAGGATTGATTTTAATTGTGAATTTCCTCGTATAACAATGAATTGGAGTGAGTATTCTCAATCAAATTTTGGTTGGAATCTCACTCCTTTTTATTATAAAAAGTGGTTAAGTCAGTTGCAAAGTACCATCTTCCATATGATATACACGATCACAAAATGATGTTAAACGCTCATCATGAGTCACAACGATACAAGTTTTATTGTGTTGTACTGTTTGTTCTTTCAATATATGCATTACTTCCATAGCGTTATCTGTATCCAAGGAAGCGGTTGGTTCATCTGCTAATATGAGTGAAGGTTTTGTATATAATGCTTTAGCAATAGCGACACGTTGTTTTTGTCCACCAGATATCTCACTTGGTAATTTGTTTTCTATCATTTTGAGATTAAGTTGTTCCATAAGTTGTGTATATTCATTTAGTGTTAGAACATCTTTTTTTTGTTTTTGCAATAATTTAAATTGTTGCTTTACCGTTAAAAAAGGAACAAGATTCGTTGCTTGTAGAATGAAACCTATTTCTTGCATACGTGTATCCGATAATGCTTTTTGATTCATTTGTGAAATGTTTTTATTATTGATTATAATTTCTCCAGATGTAGGTGTCTGCAATGCGCCTGCCATTGTTAAGAATGTACTTTTTCCAGACCCAGAAGGTCCTATAATAGCGATAAGTTCATTTTTATCAAAATTAACTGTCGTAGGTTTGACAGCTTCAATGGTTTGGTTACCATCCTTAAAGTATTTGGTTACATCTTTAAATTCTAGCATTTAATACCTCCTTATTAACTAATCGCTTTGAGCGGATCAACTTTTCTAATTGTTAAAATAGAGAAGAGGCTTCCTATAAGTGAAACCAAGATAAGTACAATACCATATACTGTTAGTGTGACAAAACTAAATTTAATTGGAACAGCATCAGGTAAAAAGAAACCAGTAATTATAGTAAGTACAAGACCTATAATTGTACCAATGACTGCAATGATAAAAGTTTGTGACAGCACTACTTTAGCAAGATAAGCATTTGTAAAACCTTGTGCTTTTAAAACACCAAAGAGATTTGTTTTTTGTAATGTAATGACATATAAAAAAATAGCAATGACTGTTGCAGAAATTATGAATAAAAATGTAATCATAAAGTTTAATGTCAGGTTTTGTGCTTGATAACCAGGTAAATTTTCAATAAATTTTTCAATTTCAATGGCTTCTAAGTCGTTATCTAAAGACTTTTGCTTCCACTTTTTATCTTTGACGATTACAGCATTTGTTTTATCTTCTATTAATGATGGATTGATATTTTGAATAGTTTTATTACTTGAGAACAGGACTGGAGAAGCATTATATTTTGCACTTTCACTAAATCCTACAATTTTTAATTTTTCGTCTGATTGTGATAATGACAATTTGTCACCTAATTTGAAACCTTTATCTTTCAAAGTTTTATCCGCTACGACATCATTTTCATTTTTGAATTTTTCTCCTTCTAGGATTTTAGGTAGTAAGAAAGTATTAGATTTAACTCCGAAAAGTAATGCATTTTCTTCTTGTTTGCCATTTGAAACAATAACTCCAGTTTGTTTTAAAGTCGTT
Source organism: Staphylococcus xylosus NJ (assembly GCF_000338275.1). Lineage (GTDB taxonomy): Bacteria > Bacillota > Bacilli > Staphylococcales > Staphylococcaceae > Staphylococcus > Staphylococcus xylosus_B. Next base: position 17,238 of record NZ_ANMR01000035.1, on the reverse strand, counting down.
TGTTGTTTGTAAGTGTTTGCTACTTTATCTTTATTAAAGATAGATTGTTCGACAGTCTGGTTTGCATCGCTATTCAATATAATTGCATCGGCTTCCCATTTATCAATTCCTTCTCTATTCATATTCATCAAGCCACTCGCTAAACCTGATAATAGAAAAAGGAGATAACTAATCATAATTAAAACGCCTATGATTAGACTGAATTTTAATTTATTCCTTTTTATTTCATTCCATGCTAAAAACATATGTAACCGCCTTTTCAATTAAAATAATCAGCCATTAAAAAGCACTTATTAATATGCATATTTAGCGTCACATAATAAGTGCTAGTTTAATAATTAATCAAATTGTACTATTTCAGGTTGATCTAACTCATCATCGTTCATAATTTTTATAGTATTAGGTAAGATTTTTAATACGCATAGTTCCGGGTCTTCACTATTATCAAAGAAAGATTTGTCTTGGCGTTTCCATAGCCAATCAATTGTTTCCTGATCTTGTACTACAGATAATGTTGCTTCAATTTCTAAATAGCTTCTGTTCTTTGTATCATCATAGCCTAACAATATATGTGCTTTAGGATTTGATTGGATTTCATCTATTTTAATAGAATTAACATTTGTTTTGGTGTACAAGGTGTTACCATCATTATAAAACACCATGTACCTACTATTGGGTACATTATTATGTGCTGTAGATAATATGCCGATTCTTGACGTGTTCAAAATTTCATTAATTTTATTTGATGCTTTAGAATTACTCATTGAATATATCACCTCATTTAGATTAATTCCCTATTTTTATTAAATTAAAAGCATAAATCTCATTTTCAATTATAAAAATGCACGATAATCTGTTTTTTAGTTCTAGTATACATAGTTATTCTAACAACATCATAAAGGCTAATACAACTAAACTTAATGACATGAAAATCTTATAGGCAGTATTATATTTTAGTAATATTTTTTTGAAACAGATCCCTAAAAATGCCCAAGCAATAGCGCCAGAAACACCTATTAGAGCGATAGTAACTGTATAGCTCATGGAAGTGAAAGTTGTCATATCTTGTGTAGTGACGTAAGTGACAATTGCGGTTAGTACATAAACGATAGTCTTAGGGTTCATGTATTGAAGATATAATCCATCACGTAAGCGATAAGTGTGACTTAAATTAGCATCTTTATGATTATGTTTGAAAACTGTATAAGCTAGATATAGTAAATAAACAAATCCTATTAATTTTACAATGAAAATGAAACTTGTGAAATAAATTGTCATAAACTCACTAAAAATAAGACATAGTAATGAAAGTGTTAAGAAGCCCAAACCAATTCCAATTAAAAATTTCAATGTACCTCTAATACCTAATCGTAAGGCGCCATCCAAAGCTAATAAATTATTTGGCCCAGGTGTATAGCTCATAAAAAAAGTATAAATTATAAAAGATAGAAACAAATTGCATTCTCCTCACGTCATCCTTTATCATGGAAATATAGCGCTAATAATTCCTATTTACTGGATGTATCCATTTAAAAGGATTTTATATCCGTTTTACAGGAAAGTCAATAGAAAAAGGAGCAGTTACGATGGAATTCCATAAAATTGTGGCAAAAAATATTTATTTATATAGAAAGAAAAATAAAATTAGCCTGGAAAAATTATCAAAACTCACTGGGGTGAGTACATCTTCACTAAATGAGATAGAAAAAGGAAATACAATTCCATCTATTAATACTGTTTGGAAGATTAGTAATGGACTGAAATTATCATTTAGTAGCCTCATGAGTGAAGCAGAATCTGATTATATACAAGTGAAAAAGGAAGATATTGTGCCAGTAACAGAAAATGAAGGGAAATATAGAGTTTATCCTTACTTTCCATTTGAAAAAAGTAAGTCATTTGAATTCTTCTATGTTGAATTGGATCCCGGTGCAATATTAAATTCCGAACCACATTTAGCTGGCTCCGAAGAATCAATTATCATTATTGAAGGTCAATTAGAAATGCATTTAGAAAATGAAGTGCTTACCTTAAAAGAAAGAGATGCATTGAGATTTAAATCTGATATTGCCCATAGTTATATTAATAACGGGAACGATATTACACTCATTTCTATGGTTATAGATTACAAATAAGATGAGTAGTGGCATAATGTAATTATTGTAGTGACAAGTAATTTTATTGTCGTATTTAACATAAGGTAAATAGTTGTGAGATAATTTTTATATTACAAAATCGTCATTTCACTTTCACTTTATAATATGGAGCTCATATGATTTGCAATGCTAGAATATACGAAAGAAAAGTTTTATAGGTGTATTTTGGATTAATAACGAGATATACAGTATTGTAAAGCGAATATAGAGTGAAGAGGAGTAATATTTTGAACAAAATTAACAATAGAATAGAAACATTGGATTTTCTTCGTGGGTTTGCGTTATTGGGAATCATACTTGTAAATATTATTGCAATAGCACAATTACCGGCTCCGGAACTTTCAAATGATATTACATATAAAAAGTTCCTAGATTTCTTTATTGAAAGCAAATTTTTTGCTATTTTTTCATATTTATTTGGTATTGGTTTTTATATTTTTATGCAAAGAGCGGAGCATAAAGTAGAAAATAAATATGTTATCTTTTTACGTCGTATTATTGTACTTGGTATTTTTGGTTTCTTCCATATGCAACTGCAATCAGGAGAAGCGTTGTTAATATACGCTATATTTGGATTGTTGCTTATCCCATTTTTTAAAGTGAATAAGTATATTAATTTAGTAATCGGTGTAATTATATTAGTTTTTGTTATTTGGTTAGATGCTAAATTCTTGATTCCATTTCCATATTTTATATTAGGATTAGCGTCGGCACAATTTGAAATTATTTTTAAATTTAAGACTACTAAAAAGATATGGAGCATAGTAGCAATTGCTTCAGGTATTGTATCACTACTTGGATGGTATGTACTTAATAAATTCTACGTTGTGCCACATATTGATTTGTCACCTCAGCAACTTCAAAAAAATCCAGAAGATTATATAGTAGCTGTTGATCAATATCATCATCTTATTACAATATTCTCACCTTTCATGAGTTTATTTTATATATCTTGTCTCATTTTATTACTGAATATGACTTGTGGTCGTTTTATTTTAACACCACTTAAATATTATGGCAGAATGGCATTGACAAATTATATAGGTCAAACTTTAATCATATGCTTGTTAATTTTAATATTTGATGGAGAACAGTGGAGTTTACTTAACACATTGTGGATATGTTTGATGATTTATATAGTTCAAATAATTTCAAGTTTGGTATGGCTTAAATATTTTAAATTGGGCCCATTAGAATATATTTGGAAATTAGCAACTTACATGAAATGGATTAACATGACAAAGTAAAAGCTAAGATTTGTAGTGAGAATATACATTATCAAAAATGAGAGTTAACCAGTATAGTGTTGTGTTCATAAAATCATACATTTGTATATATACATGTTTTTACAGAATATGATTCGAGTTTTTATTCTTTCTCCTATACTATTTCCCAGGACATCAGCAAGGTGCAAACTTTCATAAAAATAAAATGGCCGTCAACTTCTATATTCTTTCATAATTAGAAATTGACGGTTATTTTTTATTCAGAGACCATTTGTGACATGTTATTTTTTGTAACTGGATATGCATTGAAGCAATACCTTAAATTAAATGGATTTATTTTAGTAATCAATTATTTGTGAACTTGCAGAATTTTATATTACATATTTTTATTAAAAGTTTTGTTCATTTCTTGCTTTATTTATCCAAAAATCAGCATTGGGAACTTCTTCATTTGTAGGATGATATACAGCTAACCCACCGGAACCTTTTTCTTTTTTCTGCTTTTCAAAATCCTTTAGAGCGTGAAAAGCGGGCTTGAATAGAATCCATATAGCTATGATATTTAACCATGCCATCAAACCAACACCTAAGTCTCCCATATCCCAAGCGGCATCTGCTGTTTTTAAAGTTCCAAATGCAGTTGCAATAATTAACATACAACGCGTCAAAGTGATATAAAAATTTGATTTTTTAGGTGTCATTTTACGAGTTAGGTATGCCATATTTGTTTCAGAAATATATGAGTATGCCAATATTGTAGTAAATGCAAAGAAAAATAAAGCAATAGCTATAAAGTATGAGCCAAAACCAGCAAAATTAGGATCAAAGTGGTAGTCAGATCCTTGAAACGCTTTATCAATACCAGATTGAACATACATCGCTGTGCCTGAATAATCTCTTGAGCCATCTGCATTCTGTACATAAATACCGTTATCTTCAATTAAATTCGGAGAGCCATGTATATTTTTGGTACCATCTGTTGTGTTAAAAGTACCTGACATTAGAATAATTAATGCAGTTGCTGTACAAACAAATAATGTATCTATGTAGGCAGAGAATGCTTGGACGAGTCCTTGTTTAGCTGGATGAGATACTTCAGCTGCCGCAGCTGCATGAGGGCCTGTGCCTTGTCCAGCTTCATTAGAATAAAGCCCTCTTTTTACACCAATTTCAATCATTGCACCGACTATGCCACCAAATGTTGATTGTAGTCCAAGTGCAGATTTAAATATAAGCGCAAACAATGCTGGTACTTCTTCTAAATTCAGGCAAATAATTATAATAGCTAACAAGATATACGCAATAGCCATAAATGGAACCACTGCCGTAGCCATACTAGCAATACGTTTAATGCCACCAAATATTATGAGCGCAAGAAGTATGATTAGAAAAATTGTAACAAACCATTTTGGAATATTAAAAGCACTATGCAAAGAAGTTGCAATTGCATTGGATTGAACACCTGGCATTAAAAAACCTATAGATATTACTGTAATACCAGCAAATACTAGCGCAAATATTTTACCAAATTTGCCCCCTATACCTTTCTCTATATAGAAAGCAGGACCACCTCTGTATTCTCCGTTTTCTTTCTGCTTATAGATTTGACCTAGTGTGGATTCTACAAACGCTGTACTAGCGCCAATTAATGCAGTAACCCACATCCAAAATACTGCACCAGGTCCACCTATAAAAATTGCTGCAGAAACACCGACTATATTCCCAGTACCAACTCTGCCAGCCAGTGATAGGGATATTGCTTGAAAGCTAGAAATACCTTGTGGGGATTTTTCACCTTTAAATAATAAACGAATCATTTCTTTAAATTGCCTGATTTGCGCAAAACGAGACATGATTGAAAATAGTAATCCAGTAATTAATAATCCAAAGACGAGCGGTGGACTCCAAATGATTTTATCTAAAAAACTAATGATATCTGAAAGCAAAATAATTCTCCTAACATAATGAATTTACACTAATTTTTGTAAGCGTTTCCACCGATTCTACACTTTTGAGAAATCTTAGCAAGTCTACATATTAAATTGTTAATTGTTTAATTCATTAAATTATTAAAATTATTTTCAAATGTTTATAAAGAAGAAAATAATAGTGATATGATGTAGATAAATTTGAAAATTATGTGGGGTTTTGTATTTAAATATTTTCAATTAAATGGATATAGGGGTATATGTATGGATGTAATTATAATACTTAGTCTGTTCGCGATATTTCTAGGGGGACTAGTAAGGACATATTTTGGATTTGGAGAAGCACTTATAAGTATGCCGTTACTAGCACTGATAGGATTAGAAACACATACAGCGATATCTGTCGTTGGTTTGGCTGGCTTATTTGTAGCAAGTTTAAATATATTTTCTGGTTATAGAAATATAAAATATAATGTTTTATTACTGATGTTAGTAGGTAGTTTAGTTGGTATACCTATAGGCATTTGGATTTTAAGATATTTTAATACTAATATGGTGCAAATGATGTTAGGTGGATTTTTAATCATGTACGGTACATATTCATTATGTAAGTTTTTATTTTTTAATAATCGCATACGAGTTGTATTAAAATCTAACATATGGTCCGGTATTACAGGCATTGTTTCTGGAATCTTAGGTAGTCTATATAACTCTCATGGTGTTCCAGTTGTAATCTATGGTACTTTATCACGTTGGCATATCAAAGATTTTAGAAGCACAATTCAAGCACATTTTTTCTTAACTGCAATATTTGTGGTTATGGGGCAAGGATTTGGTAGTATATGGACAGAACAAACGATTCCTTTATTTTTATTGTCATTACCTTGTTTAATTATTTCCGTGATAATAGGTAAGTATTTATCTAAATTAACGTCTTATAATCATTTTGAGAAATGGCTGTATCTATTTATTGTCATATTAGGAGCGTTAATATTAATAACTTAAAAAATAATAAAGTATGATGCTCCTTATCATTATATTGATATTTGCCTCGCTACTGAATCATAATAAATAAAATCGCTTTAAAGTACTACTTTATCATAAGCACTTTAAAGCGATTTAATTATCACAATATAAAGTATTATTTAATTTTATTTGAGTTCGCATTTATTCTTTTATTTAAAAGTACAAAGAATAAAATAAAGGCGATAGAAATCATTATGTGCCCTAATCCTGCGATACCCGCTATTGCTGGGCTAACACTAAAACCTTTAATTGTCGCAATACCATTAACATATTGCATGGCTACTGTTACTAAAATACCTAAATGGAAGATATAGAAAAAGCTGTTAAATAATTTACTATTTTTAGTTAATTTCAATTGATATTCAATAATCATAAATATTAGGAACATAATTGTACCTAAAACGAGTAAATGCGTGTGTGTAACATTTAATTGAGAGTAACCACTAAAATTTTCTCCTTTAGACATTTCGCGGTAAAAAAGACCGCTTAACATACCTAGTAAAGTATAGAATGCTGAACTAAACATTAATTTTTTCATTTTTTTCGACCTCCTATTTGTTAATAACTGTAATATAAATTTCTTATATGAACTCTATGTGAACAAAAATAAAAAAATGCTAATTTTATATAGTTGGTATATTTAGTTATTAAAAGATAGGAGAAAAAGAAGGGGGTATTGTTTCTCAGCTATATTTTTTAGTATTAGCAATTGTTTTAATTGTTATATTATTAGTGTTTATTTTCAGAAAGTCTTTAAAATCTATAGGAGTTTGTATCGAATGATGGTTAAGAAGTATAGGCCGTTACTTATAATTTTGAAATGAAGAGGGGTAATGTGATTAGTGAAATGTGCAATTCATCATTACTTACATTTATCAGATAACGATGAAGAGCCTGGGACATAAATAGATGTCTCAGGCTCATTTTCAATTTGGCAGTAGGTGACTGAATTGAAAATACGCTTATATCAAGCTTTTTTCAATGCTAGTCACCATTGCCGGGGTGGGACTACGAAATCTATGTTAGAAAATTTGATTTCTGTCCCACTCCCTTATTTTAAAAGTAAATAGTGTTTTATTTTAATTTTTTTGCTGAGCTAATAAAAGTGGATAAATTGTATCAAGTGTAGGGGTCTTTAAACCATGCAATCGTGCTTTGTTATATAAAAACCCTTGAATTCCCTCAATCTCTAGTGGCTTGTTTTCTACAATATCGTAGTACATACTCGTCCCCATTTCATTAGGGTAACCTTCATAAATTGTCATAATTTCAGTTACGATTTTTTCCTCAAATAGTACATTTTCATATTTGGCAATTTCTATACCTTCGCGTAATAAATTTTCACATAGGTTTTTAATACCTGGGACAGTTAATACAGAAGCGGTAGAACGGCTCAAAGCTGTCACACTATTGATAGCTAAGTTCACAAGCAGTTTATACCAAATTGCTGTTTCTATATCATCAGTTAGGTGAATATCTAGTGGTGTATTATCTAGTTCTTTGCGTAGTGCTTCTGTTTGAGGTGTATTCTTTAAAATTAATTTATGATCACGAAAGTGAGTTACTTTATCATTCTCTTTTTGACCACTAATATACACAACAGCTTGATAAACGAATGGATGTTTAAACTTTGATAATTGGCCATGACCATTTTGAGCTAAAATAATAGTAGTATCTTTATGTAACAAGTGATCTAATTCAGTTAAGACTTTTGACAGTTGATGTATCTTTACAGTAATAAATATAACGTCAAATTTTTTATCACAGTTACTTAAAGTAGTTACAGTTAATTGATGTGCTTCATTTGGGTTTCCATTAACAAAGAAATTAATTGTTTTATTGTGACGACCCAATAATTTTAAGTTAGGTTGATTATGTTGAAGATCATACGCAATTGTACTGCCTACTGCGCCAGGACCAATAATAGCAAAATTACTCATGTTATTTTATTTCCTTTTCTAGAAAGTTTAGTTAGTATATGTATGACAATATAAATATATCAAATTGTGGAGTTGATTTTAATTGAAAACATTGAGTCAGTTACAAGCATATAAAGAGTATAAAGAAAAAATTTCAATGGTAACAGCTTATGATTACCCAAGTGCTAAACAAGCTGAAGCGGCACAGATAGATATCATATTAGTTGGAGACTCACTAGGTATGACAGTTTTGGGTTACGACAGTACAGTACAAGTAACTGTCGAAGATATGATACATCATGCAAAGGCAGTGCGCCGTGGCGCACCTGATACTTATGTAGTCGTCGATGTGCCATTTGGTGGCGTAGGTATTACTGAACAATATGACTTAGAAATAGCAGTCAAATTGTACCAGCAGACTAATGCCAATGCGATTAAAGCAGAGGGGGCGCATCTAACAAAATATATTGATAATTGTAGCCGTATGGGAATTCCAGTCGTTTCACATTTAGGACTTACGCCACAAAGTGTAGGTATTACAGGATATAAAATGCAAGCAAGTAACAAAGAAGCGGCACAACAACTTCTGAATGATGCCCATGCAGTACAACAGGCTGGCGCAGTCATGTTAGTGTTAGAAGCGGTACCAGCAGATTTAGCATCAGAAATCTCAAAACAATTAGATATCCCTGTAATAGGAATAGGAGCAGGTAAAGATACAGATGGCCAAGTATTGGTTTACCATGATTTATTAAATTATGGTGTTGAGCATAAAGCGAAATTTGTAAAACAATATGGAGATTTTTCAGTGGGTGTTGATGCATTGATTGAATACAACAGCGAAGTGAAATCTAGCCAGTTTCCTGACGAAAATCATACTTATAAAAAACGCGTAATGGATGAGGATACAAAATGACTAAAATAATCACGAGTATTAAAGAAATGAGACAGATTACAAAGGAGTTACAACGTCAAGGTAATGCTATTGGTTTTGTGCCGACAATGGGGGCATTACATGATGGTCATTTAAAGATGATGGCTCAATCTGTTGAAGAAAATGATGTAACTGTGATTAGCATTTTTGTTAATCCTTTACAATTTGGACCCAATGAAGATTTAGCATCATATCCAAGAGACATTGATGGAGATGCAATTAAAGCACAAACAGTAAACGTTGATTATATATTTCATCCAAGTGAGAAGGAAATGTATCCACAAAAACCAACAATTGAAGTGAAAGCAGGCCGTCTTGCTACGGTGTTAGAAGGTGCTGAGAGACCAGGACATTTTGATGGCGTAGTTACTGTTGTTAATAAATTATTTAATATTGTGCGTCCCAATAAAGCATATTTTGGTAAGAAAGATGCACAGCAACTAGCTATCGTTGAAAAAATGGTAGAAGATTTCAATCATCCAATTAAAATTATTGGTGTAGATATTGTAAGAGAAGAAGATGGATTAGCCAAAAGCTCACGTAATATATATTTAACTGAACATGAACGTTCAGAAGCGGCATATTTATATCAGAGTCTTTGTTTAGCACAATCAATGTATGAACAAGGAGAGAGAGAAAGTAAAAAGTTAATTGAAAAAACACGTGAATATATTGAAAATCATACCACTGGTAACATTGAAACGGTGGCTATTTATAGCTATCCGCAACTCATTAAACAAGAACAAATAAAAGGGAAAATATTCCTCTCATTAGCAGTTAAATTTAGTAAAGCACGCTTGATAGATAATATAATTATAGGTGACTAATTAGCATGATATAAATAATACACTTAATGTAATTTAACAGAAATTAATCTTATCGTAATATACATTTTACATTTCGACAGTGTTGTTTTATCATATGCTATGAGAGATATATATCGAGAAGTAAATTTATGATAGTAAGACAGTATTATAGGGTATAAATACATTAGGAAAAGAATAACTGGTATCTTATAAAATAAAACATATTATAAATTGCTATTAAAAAGTGATGATTGAAAGGTGGAAACATAATGAGTGAATCAAACTCTAAAGACGTTATTTTAATTGGCGCGGGTGTTTTAAGCACAACATTCGGGACAATGTTAAAAGAACTTGCACCAGATTGGAATATTAAACTTTTTGAAAGACTCGACAAACCTGCTATAGAAAGTTCAAATGAGCGTCATAATGCTGGTACTGGACATGCCGCATTATGTGAATTAAATTATACAGTTGAACAAAAAGACGGCTCAATAGATGTAGAAAAAGCTAAAGAAATAAATGAACAATTTGAGATTTCAAAACAATTTTGGTCTCATTTAGTAAAAAGTAAACAAATCGCAAATCCACAAGAGTTTATTCGCCCTTTACCACACATTAGCTTTGTACAAGGGGACAAAAACGTAAACTTCTTGAAAAGACGTTATGAGGCATTAGCTCCATTATCAATGTTTAAAGGTATCGAATATACTGAAGATCACGAAAAATTAAGAGAGTGGATGCCATTGATGATGGAAGGTCGTGACCCCAATGAAACAGTTGCGGCTAGTAAGATTGATGAAGGTACAGATGTAAACTTTGGTGAACTTACTAGAAAGATGGCTAAAAATTTAGGCGAACATGAAAATGCACAGCTTTTCTATAAACATGAAGTCCAAGACTTTAGCCGTCGTAAGGATGGTAAATGGGAAGTTAAAATTAAAGACTTAAAAACTAAAAAAGTAGAACATCATATTACAGATTATCTATTTATCGGTGCTGGTGGTGCAGCGATTCCATTATTACAAAAAACTGGTATTCCAGAAAGTAAACACTTAGGTGGTTTCCCAATTACAGGCGAATTCTTAGTATGTAATAATCCTGAAGTTGTAGCTAAACATGAAGTGAAAGCTTACGGTAAAGAACCAGAAGGTACGCCACCAATGACTGTACCTCATTTAGATAGACGTTACATTCAAGATGAAAATTCATTATTATTCGGACCATTTGCGGCAATCGGACCAAAATTCTTGAAAAATGGTTCTAACTTAGATTTATTCAAATCAATTAATCCAAGTAATGTGATTACGATGTTATCAGCAGCTGCTAAGAATTTCCCATTAATTAAATATTCAATTCAAGAAGTATTAGCGAAAAAAGATGATCGAATGAAAGAGTTACGTCGATTTGTGCCTGATGCTAAAGATGAAGATTGGGATATCTTACAAGCTGGTAAACGTGTTCAAGTTATTAAAGATACTAAAGAACACGGTAGAGGATTTATTCAATTTGGTACAGAGGTTGTTAATTCTAAAGATCATTCTGTTATCGCATTATTAGGTGAATCACCAGGTGCTTCAACATCAGTATCTGTTGCTCTAGAAGTTATTGAAAGAAACTTCCCAGGTGAACTTAAACAGTGGGAGCCAAAATTGAAAGAAATGATTCCATCTTATGGTAAATCATTGATTGAAGACTATGCGTTATTGAAACAAATACGTCAAGCTAATGACACAGAGCTTCAATTAAACAATAAATAATAAAGTTACTTTTACCTCGAAACATGTCTATGTTTCGAGGTTTTTTTGTTGTAGAAATATATTAGCTTATTAAAATTTTAAGAATAAATAAAACTAATGAAAATAATATTTCAAAATAATCATATAATTATTTTAACCACTATAAATGTTATTTAGGAGTTTATCGGTAAAGCTAAAAATATTAATTACTATAATTATTTTGGTATTTAAATTATTGAATAGATACTTTACATTGTGCGCTATCGAAAATATAATTAATAGTGAATTGCGTTACTCAAAAAATAATTGTTTAAATGCAATTTTTTATGTGGAATTTTACATGGAATATCATTTTCAATAATTGGAATTTATACTACTGAGGATGTAGGAGAAGTTATAGTTTTGGTCATATACGTAGGTAATTAGTATATTTTTTGATGAAACATATTTATTTATTTAAAATACTTCGCATTTCCTCAATAAAACTTTCAATAATTTTAGACTATGCTCAAAACTTCAAGATAAAGAACCAGATTTAAAAAGTGATACCAATGCAATTAGTTGAATTCCAAATTTTTGAATTGTGCGGAATAATAATGTAGCTTTTATTAAATGCGCACGTTTGAATGTAAAAATTATGTAAATATTTACAAAAAATTCTTGCATTTATTATTTAATTGAGTAATATTGAATTGTGAAAAGTAAATTTGAGGTGGAAAAATTATGAAAAATAAACAAGGGTTTTTATCTAATAGATTGAACAAATACTCTATTAGGAAATTTACAGTTGGGACAGCGTCATTATTAATCGGAGCTACTTTAGTTATGGGGATAGGTAATGAAGCTCAAGCCGATGAACTTGATTCAATAACTAGTGATAATGCAAACACTAAAGATAAAGGTGAAGCTTTAGATATAAGCGATATTAAAGGCGTAGAAGATACTAATTCTGTAGAACACAATAATGAAGAAGTAGAAAAAACTAATACAACAACGCAAGAAAAAACAGAAAATTCAGAACAAACACCTAAAAATAACGTAGAACAATCGACAGCGGATGAACATAACAAAGAACAATTAAGCAACGAAGAACCTAAAACAGAAGAAACAAATGCAGAGCAAAATGATTTTGAAGACACAAATAAAGTTGAAGAACAAACATCATCTTCTAATAGTGCAGAAGAACTTGCAAAATATGAAGAAGCAGATACAGAAGAACTCAAAACAGAAGAAAATAAAAGTAATGTATCAACCAAGGATGAAACACCAACTACAGAAAATGATAAAGAAACAAACTCAGTAAAAACAGAGGAAACAGTTAATAATCAAACTGATAGTGAAAAAGATAAAAAATAGAACAATCACAAACAGATAGCAATCAAGAAGATACAAAACAACAAGAATCAAATGTGAAAACAGAGGAAGTTGCAACATCTGAAAATTCAACGACTTCGTCTAAAGTTGATGAATCACTTGAAATAACTGAAAAAGATAAGGCAAATAATGAAAATGTTAAATCAAAATTAGAAACAGAGTTAGCAACTTCTAAAGACAAAAAAGACACCGTTAAATCTTTTTTAAGTAGTCAATTATCATCAACTGAAGCAGATGCAATTATGGATAATGCAGATATTAATTATGAGACTGCCACAGCTGAAGAAATCAATACTGAAATTTTGAAAGCTTCACTTATTGAACTTGTAAATGATCAAGAAAGCGCGACAACACTCGCTACACCAACGCGTACAATGTTTAGATCAATGGCTACACCAATGGCCTTAGCTGCCGCAACAGATCAAAATGAAGAGGTCCAAAAATCGTTAGGATATTTAGATAACTATACCTTTGCATCATTAATATTTGATCCAGGCACTTTAGATAATCAAACAACATTGAACAGCAATGTAATCCCATTTGAAATTCATAGTTATATGTCAGGGTCTAACTCTGGTGATAGATACAAGATTGACTTGAAATTAGATCCAATTATAGCTAACCATGTTACAAAAATTACTGCAAATCCATCAGGACGAAGTCAACCAGTTGAATTTATTAGATTAACTGATGAAAATGGGAAGCTTACTAACACATGGGAAATAAACTTTATTAGGGCGAATGATGGTTTATTCGGCGGTGCAGAGATTTTAGATCAATATACAGCTAAAAATGGGAAAATAGAACTTGACGATACTATAGCAAACATTTTGAAAAATGCTGGTAGTTTAGACAATAATAAATTAAATTATCAAATGTTTGTTCGTGACTCTAGAGATAATAAAATTGTACGAACATCTGAAAGCAGTGGTTATTTCTTAACAAATTCGGATAGTGATTTAGTGAAACTACAAAATAATATATCAAGTGAGAATAGTAATAACTTTAAAGCGAGTAGTGGTTCAGCAACTTATGATGATGCTCCAGGTGAGCATGGTGGTTTTATTATTGATCAACAAATAATGAAAAACGGTGTATTCACATATAGTAAAACGAAAAGTAATCAGTGGTCATATAATTATCAAATAGATAAAGATTTATTACCATACATCGATAGTGTGGAATTACACACTTATGATTATAAAGGCTTAAGCGGTTTTGATAAAACGTATCATGCAGGGGATAAAGTTGCAGATTTAACTTTGGATGCCATAGGGAATGGTTCAATTACTAGTGATAATTTAAATAAGCTTATCGAATTTAACAATCTTTTACCTGAAACAGTAGGTATTAGAATAGTAGTTAAATTGAATCAAAGTGTCAATAATATTTTAGCTAAAGATGCAGAATATGATGCACAAGGAAACTTAATTAGAGAAACCACTAAACAAAAAGAAGACTTCACGTTTGCAGGATATTTAACTGATAGTAAAGGATTATTAATCAATAATACTTTAGGTACATCAACTTTAGCATTACAAGATTACGATCAAGACGGATTGTTAGATAGATACGAACGTCAAGTCTCGCTATCTAATCCTGAAAATAACGATACAGACGGTGATGGTAAAAATGATGGAGACGAAGTAATCAAATATAAAACATCTCCATTAGTGGGTAAGCCAGAGGTCGCTGATATTACTAATGAAGATACAGTTGTAACTGGTTCAGTTCCATTAAAAGAAGGTGCTGCATCGCAAACAGCAAAAGTAATAGATGCAAATGGTAAAGTGATTGGCACATCTACAGTTAATCCAGATGGTACATTTTCTGTGTCAATTTCTAAGTCACCTGAAGGCACATATACTATTGCAATTGATTCACCTAATTATGACAATGATGAAGTTAATACTTTTGATATTATTGATGTTTCTAAAGTTCCTGCACCGTCTATTAATCCAGTGGACGATAACGATACAGAAATACATGTTAATGGTACTGCTGGTGCCACTGTAACTGTTCGAGATAATAATAATATTGAAATTGGAACAGTTAAAATTCCTAATGATGGTTCAGCAGCCACTATCGTATTAAGTAAACCATTACCAGCTGGTACAGTTTTAACTGCAACAGCTAGTAAAGATGGTAAAACAAGCGAAATTTCAGATCAAATTACGGTTACAGATAAAACAGCACCAGATGCGCCTGTGATTAATTCAATAACAAGTAATGATACAGAAGTCACAGGTAAAGCCGAACCAAATTCATCAGTAACAGTCGGTTTCCCAGGTGGAGGTAAAATTTCAGTAACTGCTGATAATCAAGGGAATTTTACAGTTACTATACCAAATGGAGTTACACTTGAAGGTGGAGAAGAGTTTAAAGCAATTTCAACAGATAAAGCGGGAAATGAATCACCGATAGCTACAACTATTGTTAAAGATGTGAAAGCACCAGATGCCCCTGTCATTAAAGATGTTACTAGTAATAGTAATCAAATAACAGGCACAGCAGAAGCAAATTCAACAGTGACAGTAACATTTCCAAGTGGAGAAGTTGTAGAAGTAACAGCAGATGAAAATGGACGCTTTACAGCAAATATACCGGAAAATGAGGAATTGCAAGGCGGAGAAACAATCCAAGCTACATCAACAGATGCTGCAGGAAATATTTCACAATCTGGTAATACAACAGTAATTGATGCAACAGCACCAGAGGCGCCCAAAATAAGTCATGTAACAAATGTAAGCACTGAAGTAACAGGCACAGCAGAAGCAAATTCAACAGTGAAAGTGACGTTCCCAAGTGGAACAGTTGTAGAAACAATAGCAGATGTCCAAGGAAACTTTACGGTTGCTATTCCAGAAAATGAAGAATTACAAGGTGGAGAAACAATTCAAGCTACATCAACAGATGCGACAGGAAACGTTTCGCATCCAGGTTCTACGACAGTTACAGACGAAATAGCACCGTCACCACCAACGGTTAACGGGGTGACAAGCGAAGATGTACAAGTAACAGGTACAGCAGAAGCAAATACAACTGTTACAGTAACTTTCCCAGGTGGCGTGACAGCTGCAGGTAAATCAGATAACAATGGAAATTATACAATTTCTATTCCAGGAGAAGTTGATTTAGTCGGTGGAGAAGAAATCCAAGTTACATCAACAGATGATGCTGGTAATGAAACAGCACCAGTAGCTACAACTGTTACTGATGTGACAGCACCAGCTGCACCAACGATTAATGGGGTGACAAGTGAAGATGTACAAATAACAGGTACAGCAGAAGCAAATTCAACAGTAACAGTAATGTTCCCAGATGGAATAACAGCAACTGGTACAACTGATAATCAAGGGAATTATACTGTTAAAATTCCTGAAGGAACTGATTTAACGGGTAATGAAGTATTGAAAGTTACAGCATCAGATTCTAGGGGTAATATTTCACCTGAAACTTCCACAACTGTTGCAGATGCAACAGCCCCAGAAGTACCAGTATTAAATGAAGTGTCAAGCGAAGATACAACGGTTAGCGGAACAGCAGAAGCAAATACAATTGTGACAGTTACGTTCCCAGGCGATGTGAAAGTTGATGTAGAAACAGATGCCCAAGGAAACTTTAGTGTCGAAATTCCAAACAAAGTTGTTTTAATAGGCGGGGAAGAAATTCAAGCTGTTGCACAAGATAAAGCTAATAATAAATCTGAACAAACAACAACAACAGTTACAGATACAACAGCGCCAGAAGCACCAACAGTGAATGACGTAACAAGTGAAGATACACAAATTTCTGGAACAGCAGAACCAGGTTCAACGGTAACAGTGACGTTCCCAGACGGAACAACAGCGACAGGTACGGCTAATGATCAAGGAAACTATACAGTAGAAATACCATCAAACGTAGACTTAAAAGGCGATGAAGAGATCGTTGTCACATCAACAGATAAAGAAGGTAACGTATCAGAGGAAGCAACAACAACTGTTGTAGATGCAACAGCGCCAGAAGCACCAACGGTGAATGACGTAACAAGTGAAGATACAACAATAAGTGGAACGGCAGAACCAGGCTCAACGGTAACAGTAACGTTCCCAGACGGAACAACAGCGACAGGTACGGCCGATGACGAAGGA
>NZ_ANMR01000034.1 GCF_000338275.1 Staphylococcus xylosus NJ | reverse complement strand
CAACAGCGCCAGAAGCACCAACGGTGAATGACGTAACAAGTGAAGATACAACAATAAGTGGAACGGCAGAACCAGGCTCAACAGTAACAGTAACGTTCCCAGACGGAACAACGGCAACAGGCACGGCTGATGACCAAGGAAACTATACAGTAGAAATACCATCAAACGTAGACTTAAAAGGCGATGAAGAGATCGTTGTCACATCAACAGATAAAGAAGGTAACGTATCAGAGGAAGCAACAACAACAGTTACAGATACAACAGCACCAGAAGCACCAACGGTGAATGACGTAACAAGTGAAGATACAACAATAAGTGGAACAGCAGAACCAGGTTCAACGGTAACAGTAACGTTCCCAGACGGTACGACAGCAACAGGCACGGCTGATGACCAAGGAAACTATACAGTAGAAATACCATCAAACGTAGACTTAAAAGGCGATGAAGAGATCGTTGTCACATCAACAGATAAAGAAGGTAACGTATCAGAGGAAGCAACAACAACAGTTACAGATACAACAGCACCAGAAGCACCAACGGTGAATGACGTAACAAGTGAAGATACAACAATAAGTGGAACAGCAGAACCAGGTTCAACGGTAACAGTAACGTTCCCAGATGGAACAACGGCAACAGGCACGGCTGATGACGAAGGTAACTATACAGTAGAAATACCATCAAACGTAAAATTAGATGGTGGAGAATCAATCAGAGTTGTAGCAGAAGATAAAGAAGGTAACGTATCAGAGGAAGCAACAACAACAGTAACTGATACAACAGCGCCAGAAGCACCAACGGTGAATGACGTAACAAGTGAAGATACACAAATTTCTGGAACAGCAGAACCAGGTTCAACGGTAACAGTGACGTTCCCAGACGGAACAACAGCGACAGGTACGGCCGATGAACAAGGAAATTATACAGTAGAAATACCATCAAATGTAAAATTAGATGGTGGAGAATCAATCAGAGTTGTAGCAGAAGATAAAGATGGCAATACATCAGAGGAAGCAACAACAACAGTTACAGATACAACAGCGCCAGAAGCACCAACGGTGAATGACGTAACAAGTGAAGATACAACAATAAGTGGAACGGCAGAACCAGGTTCAACGGTAACAGTGACATTCCCAGACGGTACGACAGCGACAGGCACGGCTGATGATCAAGGAAACTATATAGTAGAAATACCATCAAACGTAGACTTAAAAGGCGATGAAGAGATCGTTGTCACATCAACAGATAAAGAAGGTAACGTATCTGAGGAAGCAACAACAACAGTTACAGACACAACAGCACCAGAAGCACCAACGGTGAATGAAGTAACAAGCGAAGATACACAAATTTCTGGAACAGCAGAACCAGGTTCAACGGTAACAGTAACGTTCCCAGATGGAACAACAGCAACAGGAACAGCTGATGACGAAGGAAACTACACAGTAGAAATACCATCAAATGTAGACTTGAATGGTGGAGACACTATTGTAGTGACTGCTACGGATAAAAATGGCAATACTTCAGAACCTACAAATACAAATGTAACTAGCAC
Source organism: Staphylococcus xylosus NJ (assembly GCF_000338275.1). Classification (GTDB taxonomy): domain Bacteria; phylum Bacillota; class Bacilli; order Staphylococcales; family Staphylococcaceae; genus Staphylococcus; species Staphylococcus xylosus_B. The sequence continues at coordinate 222,803 of NZ_ANMR01000034.1, read as the reverse complement.
AGGAGAAAATCCAGGCACAGGAGAAAATCCAGGCACAGGAGAAAATCCAGGCACAGGAGAAAATCCAGGCACAGGAGAAAATCCAGGCACAGGAGAAAATCCAGGAACAGGAGGAAATCCAGGCACAGGAGAGAATCCAGGTACAGGAGAAAATCCAGGCACAGGAGAAAATCCAGGTACAGGAGAAAATCCAGGTACAGGAGAAAATCCAGGCACAGGAGAGAATCCAGGTACAAGAGAAAATCCAGGCACAGGAGAGAATCCAGGCACAGGAGAGAACCCAGGTACAGGAGAAAATCCAGGTACAGGAGAAAACCCAGGTACAGGAGAAAATCCAGGCACAGGTTCAAATTCACCAAATACTAGCCACAACACAGATAATAGCAATTCTAATGAATCACAAGTAGGAGATTCAAATAATAGTTCTAACGTTGTGGAAAACAACAAATCAAAAGATAATAAAGCAAATAAACAATCAGAATTACCTGAAACAGGTGAGGAAGAAATGCGCAATGGTACATTATTCGGTTCATTGTTTGCAGGATTAGGTGCATTATTACTATTTGCTAAACGTCGTAGAAAAAAAGAAGATGAAAAATAGACGTTTCAAATAAAGTATTATAGAAATCATTATTTATAGAGGCTAGGTCGAAGTTATGTCCTAGCTTCTATTTTTTTATATAAGAAAACATCAAAGAAGATTAAATAAACGTTTAGCCCTTGTTGCAAAGTATTAAATATTTCTTTTTTACGGTTGTCAATTTAAGCGCTTACACAAATGTTTGAAGGGTATATGACCATATAAAGGAGGTATTTATATGATTTATACAAACCCAAATGAAAGTAATGCAAAATACAAAGTTAAAGAGCAATATAGTAACTTTATTGATGGAAGTTGGACAGAGCCACAAGAAGGTGAATATTTTGATAATATTTCCCCAATTACTGGCGAAAATTATTCAAAAGTACCTAGATCTTCACAAAAAGATGTCGATTTAGCAGTAAAAGCTGCTAAAAAAGCACAAGTTGAGTGGGGGAAAAAGTCATTAGCTGAAAGGTCGCAACTTTTATTAGATATTGCGGATCGTGTAGAAGAGAATCTAGAATACTTAGCAGTTATCGAAACTTTTGATAATGGTAAACCTGTTAGAGAGACGCTTGCTGCAGATTTACCGTTAGTTGTAGATCATTTTAGATATTTTGCAGGTGTGATACGCGCAGAAGAGGGTGGTATTTCACAGATAGATAATGATACAGTAGCTTATCATTATAAAGAACCATTAGGAGTCATTGGTCAAATTATTCCGTGGAATTTCCCGTTACTTATGGCAACTTGGAAAATTGCTCCTGCTATAGTGACTGGAAATGCTGTCGTCCTTAAACCAGCAGAACAAACACCTGTGTCTATTCTACATTTCATTGAAATAATTGAAGACATTTTACCAAAAGGATTAATAAATGTCATAAATGGATTTGGCAATGAAACTGGTGAAGCACTTGCTACGCATAAAGGGATTAATAAAGTCGCTTTTACCGGTGAAACAACAACAGGTAAGATTATTATGAAGAATGCCAGTGACAATGTCATACCAGTAACTCTGGAATTAGGTGGCAAATCACCAAATATATTTTATAAAGATATTATGGATGAAGATGATGAATTTTTAGATAAAGCAGTAGAAGGATTAGTTATGTTTGCCTTAAATCAAGGTGAAGTTTGTACATGTCCTTCTAGAGCTTTGGTTCAAGAAGATATTTATGATGAATTTATAAAATTATGTATTGATAAAGTTAATAAAATAAAACTAGGGAACCCGTTGGATGATACAACAATGGTAGGTGCACAGACCTCCAATGAACAACAAGAAAAAATTAAGAAATACTTAGATATAGGTAAAGATGAAGGTGCAGAAATACTTGTTGGTGGTAATGTAAGAAAAGAAAATGAGAATTTAAAAAATGGTTTTTATATTGAACCTACTATTTTTAAAGGTAATCAAAATATGCGTGTGTTCCAAGAAGAGATTTTTGGACCAGTATTGTCAGTAGCAACCTTCAAAGATAACGATGAGGCATTAGCCATGGCAAATGATACAATTTATGGCTTAGGCGCTGGTATTTGGACAAGAAATCAGAATATAGCATATCGTGCTGGTAGAGGTATTCAAGCTGGTAGAGTATGGGTTAATAATTATCATACTTATCCGGCACATGCTGCTTTTGGCGGTTATAAAATGAGTGGTATAGGTCGAGAAAATCATTTAATGATGTTGGAACACTACCAACAAACAAAAAATTTATTGGTTAGTTACGATACGAAACCAACAGGACTATTTTAAAAAGTTGTTGTAAATTCAATTTATTTTGTTTATAAATTGCGCCAAATGTGTACAGTATAATAATAAATAATATAATGTTAGAATTGGGGAGCTTATTATGTTTATTATTATTCAGTATAGTAGGGGCAATACATTATTCTATTTAAGAAATAAAAATAAAGAATCAATTAATTCTAGAGTAGTTGCTATTTCTGGAGATAATTATAAGGCATTATTATTAGAGAGTATTGAGAAACTACTTGCTCAATCCAATTACCATTCAGAATCGCTTCGTTTTATATTACTTGAGATGAATGAAATAGAAAATCTTCAAGTTAACGCTGTTTGTGAAGTGAGTAGATATCTTAAGTTTAAGCTTGATACAAGTGTTGTTGTTACCAATAATATTGAAACATTTGATTATGATGAGTATTTGAATGTGTAGTTTCTTTCCATAAAGCATATTACCTATAAAAAGTAATTAATTCATATTAAATTAGAATGTTCAATGATATAAAAGAGGAACACTCAAATTGAATCTTGGATTTTGCTTGTTCCTTTTCTTTTTTAATCATACATTATTTCAATTTAGTAAATTGATAGAAAGCGATTAAAGGAGGAATGGTTGTATGGGAATAATTATTTTAATATTGCAAGTAATCCTAGGTTTATTCTTTATCATAACAGGGTTTAAAATATTTTCTGGAGAGATGAAACAAGAATTTGCACGGTTTGGGTACCCACCTATTTTTAATAAAATCACTGGAGCATTTGAGTTTATTGGAGCTATAGGAATGTTAATCGGTGTTTTCTATAGTTCATTGGCACTATTTGCTAGTGTATTAATAGGTTTAACTATGTTGGTTGGTGCGTTGTCACATATTCTTTTAGGAAAAGATCCAGTTACGAAAGCTATGCCAGCGATTGTGCTATTTTTATTAAATTTTGGTGTGTTTATCTATTATATTTAGATCTATTATTTTTCATGTTAAAGCCCCCAGTAACTCATTTCAAGCTGGGGGTTATTTGTAGTTGCTTAAGCTAGACCTTGAATTTTTAATATAATTTCTGCTACGAGCGCAGAACCAATATATGTACTGAGCAAAATAACAATGCCAATAACAATGGTTTTCCACCCTAACTTGGCAAAGTCAGCCCAAGAATTTCCTATTGAAACGCCTGCATAGGCTACAACTGGCGTGGCTAATGATAGTAGATCTACTTTTTCAGTCCAATCGACGATATGTGAGGATCCAGGAACCCCAGGGATAGTAATGATTAAACCTATTATGCCAATATAAGCAATGCTTGGTATGTTTAAAGGCACAATATCACGTAAAATCAAACCTAATAAGGCAATACCCATTAAAGCAATGATGCCCGGAATTGCATCAGTAGGCATGACATTATAACCAATCCAATTACTAAAAAGTGAAATAATTCCTACTATACATAAGGTGAGAACCCAATTTGTAACTTTTGAAGACATCGCAGTCACTCCTTGTCTTTAGTGATTTTTGATTTAACGTGCATAATCAAACTATAGTATTTTCGGGTTAAAGGCAGAGCAATTAACATACCAATATAAAGCCCTGTCACTGACGTTAGAAGATTACTTACGCCAGAAAATGCGGTGATTGTGCTAGCTTGGTTAGGATACATTTCGACTAAAGGTCCCAGAGCAGCTGCAGTCATTACACCACTTCCTACTCCTGTAGCCATGGCAAAAGCAATTGGACTAAATGGTAAAATGGAAACTAAAATGCCAGAAAAAATACTAAAAAATATTGCCCCAAAAATGGTTCCAAAAATGTACATAGACATTACGCCTCGCCATTCTGGAGAAGAGATGCCGTATTTTTCGGTAATTAGTGCTAAATTGGGTTCTCTACCTATTGAATGTGTCATCCCTATAGACTCTCGTCGTAACCCTAATAATATAGCTAATGGTAATGAAATGACAATCGTAGCTAAATTGCCAGCTTCCTGTAATATTAAAGCAGGTCCAGCTGCAATGATTTTAGGTAAAGCAGGTCCTGCTTCTACACCAAATTTTGCTATTAGTAGTGCTACGGAAATAAATACCATTGGTTCAGAATTTTTAGCTTGAATTTTACTGATGATGGGCGTGAAATAAACTCCTAATCCGAGTAAAACTGCGTAAACAACTGGTAATAAAAGGATTGAAGTTATCCCTAAAGGTATTTTATGTGTGCCAATTACCTCAGAAATAATCATAATAATTAATACAACGCCATGTAGTCTCCAATCTTTCCAAAGAATATTTTGTGGTTTCATATCAATACCTCCTGATTAAAATATTCAGAAAATTAAGAATTAGAATAAAATCCATTGTATACTTAATATTTCAAAATTAAAAGGGGATTAATATGATTTATATACTTTGAAAATTTGATGAATATAAATATATAACTTAAATCATTTTGTTGTTTTCAATTGATTTACTAAAAATATTAGAATGACGTAATATTCTGTTGCAATTTCACCTATATAGAACGTTATTTGATATCAAATCTAAATTATTAAGGAAAGCAGCGCCTTTTATCTTCTTTGTAATATATTGATAGCGAGCTTTATTTGAATAGGTTTTTTATTGGATAACTTCCTTTTGTGTAAGTTGACTTTTTGTGGTAATATCGTCATGGATAAAAATTCGAGATAATAATAGATAAGAAGGTTTAAATATATATGAAAGAAAATTTTTGGCGTGAATTACCACGTCCATTTTTTGTCTTAGCACCTATGGAAGATGTTACAGATGTTGTCTTTCGTCATGTTGTAAGTGAGGCTGGAAGACCTGATGTGTTTTTTACTGAATTTACGAATACAGAAAGTTTTTGTCATCCTGAGGGGATACACAGCGTACGTGGTCGCTTAACATTTACTGAAGATGAGCAGCCAATGGTTGCTCACATTTGGGGAGATAAACCTGAGCATTTTCGTGAAATGAGTATTGGTATGGCTGAGATGGGCTTTAAAGGTGTCGATTTGAATATGGGGTGCCCAGTAGCAAATGTTGCAACGAAGGGTAAAGGTTCAGGCTTAATACAACGACCTGAAATTGCAGCTGAAATCATTCAAGCAGCAAAAGCAGGAGGCCTGCCAGTAAGTGTAAAAACAAGACTCGGTTATTCTGAAATAGATGAGTGGAGAGATTGGTTGAAACATGTATTTGAACAGGATATTGCCAACCTATCTATTCATCTTCGTACACGTAGAGAGATGAGTAAAGTAGATGCACATTGGGAATTGATTGGAGAAATTAAAAAACTCCGTGATGAGATTGCACCACATACATTATTAACTATTAATGGAGATATTCCAGATAGAAAAACCGGACTTGAGCTTGCTGAAAAGTATGGAATTGACGGCGTAATGATCGGGCGTGGTATTTTCCATAACCCCTATGCATTTGAAAAAGAACCACGAGAACATACAAGTGAAGAACTTTTAGGATTATTAAGGTTACACCTTGATTTGTTCGATAAATATTCAAAAAATGAATCACGTTTATTTAAACCTTTACGTAGATTCTTTAAAATATACGTACGTGGTATTAGAGGTGCTAGTGAATTAAGACACCAGTTAATGAGCACAAATACAACAGATGAGGCTCGCGAGTTACTTGATGAATTTGAAGCACAAATAGAAGCGACAATAGAACGATAAAGTTTAAATGTAAATAACAAAATAGACTTGGAAATCTTAAAACTTAGATTTCCAAGTCTATTTTTGTTTAATAGTAAGGGAAATAACAAATGCAATAATCATAAAAATTGTAATCATTAAAACCACGCCAGGCCATTGAATATAGTTATAAAAAACACCGGCTAAAGTACCGCCAACAGAAGATCCCATATAATAGAATAATAAATATAGGCTAGAAGCTTGTGCTTTATGGTCTTCTGCGCGACTGGTAACTACTGCACTTGAGATTGCATGTCCGCTAAAAAATGCATAGACACTAAAGGATAAACCAATAATTTTAAAATATAGAGGTGATAATAAAGTAATATTTATACCGATAATTAGTAATAAAATGCTAAATTTTAACGCGTTTAAAGTACCTAATTTAGTACGTAATTTTGCATTTAAAATCGAGGAAATCATGCCTATTAAAAATAATAAATAAACAAAGCTAATGATACTATCATGCAAATTGTAAGGCTTATCTGCTAATTCAAAACCAATATAATTAAATGCAGCTATGTTACAACCAAGTAGTAAAAAGCCTATCATAAAGGGTTTGAGTAATCGGATATTTGTTAAATGATTATAATAACTAATTAATAACGTTTTTACAGAAAAAGTTTGTTTTTCAAAATGCTTAGACTTAGGTATTAAAACTACAAACAGTATAGTTGCAATGACGCTAATTATGGCGATAGATAAAAGCCCAATTTGATATCCATAAATACTTGAAATGAATCCTGTAAATATACGTCCAAAAGCCCCTCCAAAGGCATTTCCACTTATATAAATTCCCATGGCTTCAGGCAAATTATGTGGTGAAATTTCTTCGCCAATATAGGCCATAGCTATAGAAGGTAATCCTGCTAAACAAATACCTTGTATTAGTCTTATAATAAGGAAGGTATTAAAGTCTGCTACAAAAGGTTGAACTAATGCTAATAGTGTTACGGATATTACTGAAAAAATCATAATAGGTTTACGTCCTAATACTTCTGATATAGCACCAAAAAATAGCATAGCAATAGCTAAAGTAATAGTTGCTGCTGACAAAGCTAAACTCGCAACAGTTTCACTAATATTAAAGGATTTAGTAAAATTTGGAATCAATGGTTGAACACTATATAAGATTGAAAAGATAGTAAAACCAGAAATAAAGAGTGCAACAATAATTTTGATATAATCTTTTGAACCTTTTGCTACATAGTTGTTTTTTAAGTTATTCAATGTCATGTCCTCACTTAATGATTGATGTATTTATGGTAGCATGTAATTAATAATATAAAAAATGCATTATTTTCATATTATTAATGCATTATTTTCATAGGAGTTGTTGTTTATGGAATGGCATCATTTTGAATACTTTAAATATTTAGCACAAATTGAAAATATGTCTGAATGTGCGCGTGTGTTAAATATAAGTCAGTCAACACTAAGTAGAGCGATAAAAAATTTAGAGACAGAGCTTGGCGTACCTCTTTTCAATAGAATTGGTCGGGTAATTAAACTGAATAAATATGGAGCAGAATTTTTGAAAACAACAAATAATATTGTTGAAGAAATGGATATTTATAAAACTAATATTATAGATTCTACTAACGTTTACAATGGTAAATTGAAAATTGGCTTTCTACATTCGGTTGGCGTGACATATATTTCAGAATTTTTAAAAACATTCAATTTAAAATATCCCAATGTAGAATTAAAATTAGTGCAAAATGATGCTAAAAATTTAATTGTGATGCTAGATAAAGGAGAAGTAGATATCATTATCACAACCGTTGAAGAAATGAATAAACATACGCATTTCGAACCACTGATCGTAGAGCAATTATATGTAACAGTAAATGAAAACCATAAATTAGGAGAACGTAATGAAATAGCAATTGATGAACTGATAGATGAAAAGTTTATACTTCTAAAAACAAATTTATTATTACGTCGTCAAATAGACGAAATTTTAAAATCATATCAATTTACACCAAAAATTAGTTTTGAAGGTGACGAAGTTATTACAATTGCAACTTTTATCAGCTCAGGATTAGGAATTTCTATTTTACCTCATTTAAGAAATGTAAAAATTCCAAATTTAAGACAAATCCCAATAAAAAACCATGATGCGAAAAGGGTAATTGGATTATGTTATAAAAATAAAAATGATGTAGTACCAATTATAAATAAAGCAAAAGAAAGTTTAGTCAACTACTTTAAAACGATAAGCAATTAGGAATATTCAAAATAATTACAGCTATCTCAAAACAATTACCAGTAAATTAAAAAACGATGTCTACTATTCTATTAAATCACTCTATCTGATATATTAGCTTAAGAAAAAATTTGGGAGGATTTATTAATTATGAAAAAGTTTGTTACAGCAACGATTGCTACATTGTCATTGGGAGCAATTGGCATAGCACAAGGAGAGGCACAATCATCAGAAAATGATCAATCTAATTCACAATATTCGAGTAACCAGTCTTCTAATAGTATTTTTAACTATGGTTATATTGATCAAGATGCTAGTGGTAATTATCATCACACGCTAGATGGTAATTGGGACCAATCTATGTTTGATCAACAACAATATTATTTCTATTTAATTGATGGTGAAGGAAATTATCATTACTTTTATTTCCCTATGAGTGATCAAAGTGGAGATACAAATGCAACAGTAAATAATGATAACAATTATTCGGCTAACCAAAGCCATGAAGAAGTTCAAAACGAGGGTTATGATGTAAACCAAACTAATACGCCAAATATAAATAGTTCTGACGAAGTTTCTGCTCAAACTTCATCAGAAAAAGCAACCTCACAAAGAAAATACCAAGAAAAATCACTAGCAACATCAAACGTAGATTACAATAGTGGTTATACACGTAATGACGGTAATGGTGAACAAAATGTACAACAGAATGCGACATCAAATGACACAACTAATGCATCTACACAAAGTTCAACAAGTCAAAGTACTTCAAATAATACATCGGATTCAAATTCAACAACGAATTCGAATTCATCAAATTGGTTAACTAAAAACCGTCAATTACAACCATACGGTCAATATCATGGTGGCGGTGCCCACTATGGTGTCGATTATGCTATGCCTGAAAATACACCAGTTTATTCATTAACTGATGGGACAGTAATTCAAAGTGGTTGGAGTAATTATGGTGGTGGTAACCAAGTTACTATCCAAGAAAAAAATAGTGATAACTATCAATGGTATATGCATATGAATTCTTTAAATGTTCAAAAAGGACAACAAGTTAAAGAAGGACAACAAATTGGTGCGTCAGGTAGTACGGGTAACTCTACTGCTCCTCACTTGCACTTCCAACGTATGCAAGGTGGCGTAGGTAATCAATATTCAGTTGATCCTACATCATACGTAAATTCAAAAGCATAATAAATAATTAATTAGTCGTCTTTGAATGCCTTTAAAAAGGTGTCAAAGGCGATTTTTTGTTAAGTCATATTTTTATAGACCTAGTGAATAACTCTAATAAAGGGGTTAGATTATTTGTAATATCTTAAATGACATATCATAATTACACTAAAATCTATTTGAAAAGGAAGATGAGATGTTTACTATATATGGACATAGAGGTTTATCAAGTAAAGCGCCTGAAAATACTATAGCAGCATTTGAAGCGGCAGCAAAAGTGACTGGATTAAAATGGGTGGAACTAGATGTTGCAATTACAAAGGATGAACAACTCGTTATTATTCACGATGACTTTTTAGATAGAACCACAGATATGGTTGGTGAAATTACACAATTAGAATATGAAGAAATCAAGCATGCTTCTGCAGGGGATTGGTTTGGGCCAAAATTTAAGAATGAAAAATTACCAACTTTTGATGAAATAATAGCATTTGCTAATAAATATCAAATGAATTTAAACATTGAGTTAAAGGGTGTTACTGGAAGTAACGGTAGTGATTTATCTTTAAGCTTGGTTCAGCAAGTAGCTGAAAAATTAAAAGACTTAGATAAAAGCATAAATGTATTGATATCTAGTTTTAATATTTATTTAGTAAAATTAGCAGAAGTACATATGCCAGCATACAAACGAGCAGTTATCTTCAAAGCAGCTGCATTTCAAGGAGACTGGAGGACACTTTTAGATTTTTGTAGATCAACAATTGTTAATATTGAAGATGCAAAGCTTACAAAAAATCGTGTTCGCGCAATAAAAGATGCTGGCTATGAATTAAATGTATGGACAGTAAATAATAAAATGAGAGCAAACCAATTGGCTAATTGGGGAGTGGACGGGGTCTTCACAGATAAAGCTGATGAATTAGTTCATTTAAATAGCTAATTCATCTACATATAATAGTATGAGGATACAAAACGGTAATCTGATTTTGTATCCTCATTTTATATAAAATTATGTATGATATTGTTGGAAGAATGTTTAATAATTACAATTAAATATTCTCTTTGCTTTTATTATACTATATGAAAAATAAATATTATAGACTATTTCTTTTATTAATTGACACATATAATAGTAAGACACTTTAGCGAAATGTGGGGGATTATTTAATGGGAAATCAAAAGCAAGCATTTGAACAAGATTTATATTTACATGGCACAAAAGCTCAGTTGCAGATAGGTGATTTATTGAAGCCTTTGCAAAAATCTAATTATCAAGACCGCATAATGAATCATATTTATTTTACAGGAACATTAGAAGCAGCAAAATGGGGGGCTGAATTGGCTGTAGCTTTAGCTAATGAAGAAGCAGATGCACACATTTATATCATAGAGCCACTAAGAAAGTTTGAAGATGATCCCAATGTTACAGACAAGAAATTTCCTGGCAATCCAACGCGCTCATATCGTTCTACTGAGCCATTGAAAATTGTTGCAGAATTAGGTTCGTGGGAAAGTCATACTGAAGAAGAAATCAATCAGATGCTAGCAGGAATTGAACAATTGAGAAGTGAAGGTCTAGACATTATAGAGGATTAATAATTATAAAATAAAAAATAATTAGAAGGTTAATTTAATAGATGTTCACTTCATTTGTATTTAATTATTTGGTAATCTGTTCATTTAGTGTTTTACAAATAAATAGCGTGTATAATTATCTTAATTTACAAAGATGTTTTTAAAAAAATTATATAAATATGATTATCTTTATTTTTCTAGGGTATTTGTCCGAAAAAGGGGGCAATTTACATGAGTAAAATTTTAGATTCTTTAATGGGAGCGCTTGATAGTGTTATAAGTTTCATCCCAAATATTATAGGTGCATTAATATTCTTAATTATTGCTTGGATTATTGCAGTAATTGTTAAGAATATCATAGTCAAAGGGCTAGGTGCATTAGGTTTTGAATCCTGGTTACAAGAAAAAGGTTTAGTAGATGCAGAAAGCGGAAAGTCTGAGTCGGCAGGTTTAATACAAACCTTTGGTAAGTTAGCCTACTTCTTAGTATTTTTACTATTCTTACCATCAGTTTTTGATTCATTAAACATGCAATCAGTATCTAAACCTATTAAAGGTATGATGAGTAGCATACTTAACTTTGCACCTAAAATTATTGTTGCAGTAGTTATATTAGTAATTGGCTTATTCATTGCAAAAGTTTTAGGTACATTAGTAAAAAACATATTATCAAGTTTAAATGTAAGCAAGTTTAATCAATATGTTAATTTTGGAAAAAATAAAGATAGCATAGATATTCCAGTAGCAGCTGGATGGGTAATCACTACGCTAATTGGTTTATTCTTTACGGTTCAGGCACTTAGCACAGTGAATTTATCTGTATTAAATCAAATTGGTGAAGCGATTATAGGTTACTTACCGCTTGTCATTTCTTCTGCGATCATTTTAGCACTAGGATTAATCGGTGGTAACTTAGTTGCAAAATTAATCAACAAATCAACTGGAAATGGTATGTTGGCTGAAATTGTAAAATACTTAGTCATCATTGTTTCCGTATTCATGACTTTAGATCAGCTAAACTTTGCGCAAAGTATTGTTAACGTAGCATTCTTATTAATTTTAGGTGCTGTAGCTGTAGCATTTGCAATTGCGTTTGGTATTGGTGGTAAGTCATTTGCCGAGAAACAACTTGAAAAATTCTCTAATAAAATTGATTCAGAAAATAAGAAATAATTAAAAACAGAATTAGTTTTTGTTTAATTAGTAAAAGGACTATTGTACCAATTTTGGGGTAATAGTCCTTTTTTAATTATGAGTTGAATACAAAAATAATATATAATAGAAAGGATTGACGTTTTATTGATATATCGTTATTATCGTTTTATTTAGCTGCTCAGAGTCAACTGTGGTATAAGCCTAAATGTTTTATAATGAATTAATCCAGTAGTAAGTCTGTTATAATCATAAAAGTGCTATGATTATATTATATATATTTCCTAGAAAAAAGGTAAAGCGATTATAACAAAAGTGATTAATATAGATAAGGAATGTGAGTATAAATGGAAGGAAATAATAATGATTATGAGAATTTGTTATTTTACTTTGCGTATAAAACATTTATAAATACCGCAGATGAAATAATTGAAGATTATGGTTTGAATAGACAACATCACAGATTTCTATTTTTTATAGAGAAAGTCCCAGGTATTACAATCAAAGATCTCTTAAAAGGCATGGAAATTTCTAAGCAAGGTAGTCACGCAACTTTGAAAAAACTTAAAGATGAAGCATTTATTATTGAAAAACAGACTGAAGCTGATAAAAGAGTTAAAGCCCTTTATCCTACTGAAAAAGGTACCAAATTAGTTCGTGAATTAAACAAAGCCCAGAATGATTTATTTAGAGATATTCAAAAAAAAGTCGGAAATGATTGGTATGCAATTATGGAAGAATTTGCTTCGTATCGCACAGGATTTCAAGAGGTAAAATATTTGAAAGATGAAGTGAAAGATTAAAAAGTTAGTGCAATATCCAGTTAACGTTATTAGGCCCAACGCTTTTTAAAATGAAGCATTGTATTCATACAATGCTTCATGAGTCTGAAAAAACTAAATTGCACTATATAAATAGTATTCCGGGACATTATTAGATGTCTCGGAATTTTTAATTATAATTTAGAAAAAACACAATTAATATTTCAATTAGCTGTGTTTTAAATTATACAATTTTTAGGGGATGGCGAAATTTAATTGTAATCATAGGTCTCTATAATCTCTTTTATGTGCGTCAATAAGTCGTTAACATTTAATCGTGTTGATATGTAAATGAGCGATTTCAGAAAGATTCATATAATATTAAAAGTCAATATTGTTGACCTTTATTGTGTTATAAGTTAAATTTGAAGTGTATTAGATATAGAGAAAAAGGGGAAATGAAAATGAAAAAACGCGTAGGACAATATCTAATGGACTGTTTGAGCAATGTTGGTGTAGATAAAGTGTTTGGTGTACCAGGAGATTTCAACCTTACTTTTCTAGATGACATTATTAGTCGTGATGACTTAGAATGGGTTGGCAATACAAATGAACTAAATGCAAGTTATGCTGCAGATGGTTATGCAAGGCTGAAGGGCATTGCTGCTATGGTAACGACATTTGGTGTAGGAGAGCTAAGTGCCGTAAACGGTATTGCAGGATCATATGCAGAACGTGTACCAGTTATACAAATTACTGGCGCACCGACACGTGCCGTTGAACAGGCTGGTAAATATGTACATCATTCTTTAGGTGAGGGACGTTTTGATGACTATAGAAATATGTATGCTTCAATTACAACAACACAAGCTTATATCACACCTGAAAATGCCCAATCAGAAATTCCAAGAGTGATAAACGCTGCACTATTTGAAAAGAGACCGGTCCATATTCACTTACCAATTGATGTAGCAAATACTGAAATAGAAGTGACATCACCTTTTGAACTAGCAGAACATCAACACATGGATGTTTCTAAATATATGCAAATGATAATGGAAAAATTACAAAGTGCAGAGCAACCGGTTATCATCGCTGGTCACGAAATTAACAGTTTTGGGTTACATGAAGATTTAGAAAAATTCGTAACACAGACACATATCCCAGTTGCACAATTATCATTAGGTAAAGGCGCATTTAATGAGCAAAGTCCATATTATATGGGGATTTATGATGGTGCATTAGCAGATAAAGCCATTAGAGACTATGTAGACCAAAGTGATGCAATTTTAAATATTGGTGCAAAATTGACAGATTCAGCCACAGCCGGTTATTCATATCAATTTGATATTGATGATGTAGTAATGATCAATCATCATAATTTTAAAATGAATGAAACGAAAGATACGAATGTATCGTTAGTAGATTTGCTAGCTGGATTAGATCAACTTAATTATGTAAATCATACGGATTTTCCGAAATATCAGCGTCCAAGTGCGCATGATTATGATTTGAATGATGACCCTTTAACACAAGAGACTTACTTCAAAATGATGCAAGATTTTATTAAAGAAGAAGATGTAATTATAGCTGAACAAGGAACTTCATTCTTTGGAGCGTATGATTTAGCATTAAATCAACATAATAAATTTATAGGGCAACCATTATGGGGATCTATTGGTTATACTTTACCTGCGACTTTAGGTGCACAATTGGCTGACCCTAATCGTAGAAACTTATTATTAATTGGTGACGGTTCGTTACAATTAACTGTGCAAGCTATATCTACGATGATAAGAGAAGAAATTAAACCAGTTATATTTGTTATCAATAATGACGGATATACAGTGGAACGTAAAATTCACGGCGAAAATGCAATGTATAACGATATTAAAATGTGGAATTATAAATCATTACCAACTATCTTTGGTGGTAAAGAAGAAGTGTGCACATATGATGTCAACACGAGTGAAGAATTCCAAAAGGTATTGCTTCAAGTCGAAGCCCAACCTGACAAAATGCATTTTGTAGAAGTGAAAATGGATGTGCATGATGCGCCTCGTAAGTTAAATGCGATAGGTCAAGCATTTGCTAATCAGAACGGTTAATAAGGAAAAACAGTTTGGAATTTATATATGTATGCTAGATTTATAGCTAGTATCTCAACTTAAAAGAAGCGGAAACATAAGATTAAATGATCTTATGTTTCCGCTCTTTTTTAATAATAATTAGTAAAATTTAAATTATTATTTTTATTAAGAAAGACTGTTTGAAAACTTATTATAAAATAGCGATATATCGTTGACTTATTTCGATATATCGAAATAAGGGAAGGTGAGATCTATGTTCAGAAGACAATTTCACAAAGGACATGCACAATTTGGAAATATAATGCAAGACAGAGAAGACTTTGGGTTTGGAAGAGGGATAGGAGATTTTGGTGACTTTCGTGGCAGAGAAAGATTCTTTAAAAAAGGAGATTTACAGTTTGTCATACTAAAAATGCTCAAAGAGGAATCAAAACATGGTTATCAAATTATTAAAGATTTAGAAGAACAATTTAAAGGTTTTTATTCCCCTAGCCCGGGGTCGGTGTATCCAATTTTACAAATGCTTGAAGATAGAGAGTTTGTTTCTATTTCTAAAGAAGGTAAGAAGAAGATATATACAATTACAGATGAAGGTATTGCATTCTTGAAAGAGAATATAAATGATGAAGTGCTACAACATTTCGATCAAGTAAAAAATATGGACTTTGAATCTATGAAAGAAGCGCGTGTACAATTACAAATTTTATTTAAAGAACTGATAAATAAAAATAAAGAAGCATTAAACGATAAAGGAAAAAAACAAGAATTTGATAATTTTATTGAAAAAACAATGAATGATTTGAATAACTTATTTAAATAAAGAGAAGGTAAACTATGGCTGTGAAAAATTTAAAAAATATAGCAATTATTGGTGGTGGTCCAGGAGGATTGATGCTTGGATTACTAATACAAAGACTAGGTTATAACTATACAATATTTGAAAAAGGAAATCCGCATGACAATCATCAACGCGGAGGCTCTTTGGATATCCACTCTGATACTGGTCAATTACCTATTAAAAAAGCTGGAATATATAATGAATTTATGTCGTGTGCTCGATTTGAAGGAGAGGATACACGTGTAATAGGTGCAGACGGAACCATCTACTACGAAGAAGATGCAGAAGGTGATGGAGAACGTCCTGAAATAGATAGAGGTGAATTGTGTGACATAATTATGAAACAAATTGATTCACACCATTTAAAATATGGTTATGAATTTGAGTCACTTGTTCAACATAGTACTCAAGATATTGAGATTATTTTTACAAATGGTGAGTCAGAACATTTTGATTTAGTTGTTGGAGCCGATGGTTCATTTTCAAAATTGCGTACACATCTATCTGATGTGAAGATTGAATATAGTGGTATTTCAATGATAGAAATTAATATTGATGATGTTAAAAATCAACACCCAGCATTATATAAGTATAATAAAAATGGAAAGATGATGGCGTTAGGTGGGGACCAAGCACTATTAGCTCAATTGAATGGTGATGGTCGAATTAAAGCATATGTTTCTTATAGAATGGATATGGATAAACTAGATACTTATAAATTTATGACATTGTCAGAGTTAAAAGAACAATTATTATTAGATTTTAGTGGTTGGGATATTCAGCTACAGAAATATATTATGAATATGAGTGACGATGTACTTTTTAGAAGAATATATAAATTGCCAATTGGTTTTAAATGGCAACATAAACAAGCTATTACATT
Source organism: Staphylococcus xylosus NJ (assembly GCF_000338275.1). Classification (GTDB taxonomy): domain Bacteria; phylum Bacillota; class Bacilli; order Staphylococcales; family Staphylococcaceae; genus Staphylococcus; species Staphylococcus xylosus_B. The sequence goes on along the minus strand of NZ_ANMR01000034.1, from coordinate 206,087 downwards.
AATAGGAGATGCGGCGCATTTGATGAGCCCCTTTGCTGGTGAAGGTGTTAATATGGCTTTGTATGATGCATTTATACTTGCTAGAGCATTGGAAGACTATGAAAAAATTGATGTGGCACTTAACGCGTATGAACAAGAAATGTATCAGATTTCATCAACAAGTGCTCAAGCTTCGCAAGACAATTTGGAATTAATGTTTTCAGAGGATGCAGCTAAAAAATTAGGAGAATTCTTTAAAAATTGATGTATTATTGAAATACTACTTTTTAAAAGAACATCCTTACATTTATAAAATATAAAGGCAGATGCTCCAGTATCTTAACTTAAAAGAAGTGGAAACATAAGATTAAATGGTCTTATGTTTCCGCTCTTTTTTCAACTGCAGTATATTCTACTTGTTCATAATTTTTTTCAAGCTTACGGAGTTCATCTCGTGTTTCTTTATTTAAGCCCTCACCATAATCCATCATCTTAACGATATCTTTAAATGCTGCGTATGGGATAGCTAATTCATCTATATCTTCTAACGTGACATGTAAATTGATTTTTTCTGGAGTGCCATTTGCTAATTTCGTTACGAAATCCGGCTCTGTTACAAAAGGTGAAGACATACCAATCATATCAGCGTGTTTCAAGGCGTCCAACGCACTTTCAGGAGAATTAATTCCACCACTTGCAATCATAGGCACTCTGCCTCTTAAATAGTCATGAACAACAGCATTTACAAATTGCCCATTATAGATACCATCTGAGCGAACCTTGTTTTGGTAAATTTGACGCCCCCAACTAGCAATCGCTAAATATTGTATATCTGCTACCTCTAAAACCCAGTCTAGATGTTGGTTGAATTCATCAATTGTATAACCAACATCATTCCCACGTGTTTCTTCTGGTGTGGCACGATAACCTAGTATAAAGTTAGGGGGCGCTTCCTTATCAATAACAGATTGCACAGCATTTAATATCTCTAAGCCAATGCGCGCTCGATTTTTAAGGTTTTGTGGGCCATATTGATCCGTACGTTGATTAGAGAATGTAGAGAAAAATGTTTGAATGAGTAGACGTTGTGCTGCAGAGATTTCAACGCCATCAAATCCAGCTTGAATGGCACGTGAAGTTGCATCTGCGTATTGTTCGATTATAGTGTCAATCTTTGTTTGTGACATTGCTAAGACTTCATGTTCGATAGGTGAATGTAATAACATAGGGCTAGGGCCATATACTTGGCTAAAATTTAAAATAGCTTGGTTTGAAAACCTACCCGCATGTGTAAGTTGCAAAACAGCTTTATTGCCATCTTGTTTCATGGCAGTAGCTAATTTTTTTAAACCTGGTATACAGCTGTCATCTGTAATACTAAAGCCGTATTCAAATAGTTGACCATATGGTTCTATATAAGCTGCACCAGTTACTTGAAGAGGTGCTGCATGAGAACGTCTTTGAGCATAACGCAAGTCTTCTTCGGTAATATGCCCATTTTGTGTAGAGGAATTGGTCGTCATAGGTGAAAGTACAAAACGATTATTTAATTTAATACCGTTAGGCAATATAAGTGTTTTGAAAAGTGAATCAAAATTATTTATCATAGCTTTGACCTCATTCTTTGTTGTAATATGTAATTTAAAATTAACACTAATATGACAAGATGGTCAATTAAACGAGAAATTTCAGCATTTTATAAGCAAAATATAACAAAAATTTTCTATATCCGTTATTCTATAAAGTGAGAGTAATATGTATTGAATGTGATACTTTGACTGAATATAAAATAATATTACATTGCCATATGTAATAGAAATAGAGATGCAAACGCATATATGTGGTATAACGGGAGTGAATGTAAACGTGGTGCAGTTGAATATATTAGATTACGCTGTCATTGACGAAGGTCAAACGGCACAAGATGCTTTGCAAGATACTGTGAAGTTAGCGCAATTAGCAGATGAATTAGCTTACAAACGTTTTTGGGTCACCGAGCACCATAATGTACCGGCGTTTGCCTGTGCAAGTCCAGAGTTGTTGATGATGCAATTATTAGCAAAGACACGACATATACGCTTGGGATCGGGTGGTGTGATGTTACCACACTATAGTCCTTTTAAAGTGGCAGAAAACTTTCGATTATTGGAAGCATTTTACCCGGGGAGAGTGGATTTAGGCATTGGTAACAATCCGGGGACATCTAGCGTGAAAAAAGCACTTAATGAAACGAAGGATTATTTTTTAGACTACGCGCAGTCTATATCAGATGTGAAAGACTATTTAATTGAAAATAATACCGAACAGCGATTAGACAGTATCATGGCCCAACCAAGTATTACGACAGTTCCTGAAATGTGGTTGTTAAGTACAAGTATTACATCTGCGGAAATGGCAGGTGAAGTAGGCATGGGTTATACATTGGGTACGTTCTTATTACCCAATGCACAGGCTATCCAAAATGCCAAAGCAAGTGTTCAAACTTATAGAAAGTCTTTTAAAGATACTAAGTTGAATATGGCTCCTACAGTTATGGTCACGGTATTTACCGTAGTTGCTGATAGTGAAGTGCACGCACAATCGTTAGCGCAATCGTTAGATGTTTGGCTTTTAGGCAAAAAACAATTTGCAGAATTTAAACGGATGCCATCAATAACAACAGCTCAAAATTATCAAAAATCAGAACGAGATAAGCAACTAATTAAACAAAATCGTGCACGTATGGTCGTGGGAACAAAAGCAACTGTTCAAAACCAACTAAAGCAAATAATAGAGACGTTTGATGCAGACGAACTTATGATTGTTCCTTTAATACCCGGTATCGAAAATCGAAGTCGCACAATAGAATTGATTGCACAAATGAATTTATAATCAAAGAAAGGAAGATACAAATGAAAAAATTAGCGAATTACTTATGGATAGAAAAAATTGGAGAACAATATGTTTATAGAATGACACCAGAACTACAAGATGATGTTGGAACTGTTGGTTATGTTGCATTTATGGGTGAAGATGATGTGAAAGTTGACGATGAAATTGTAAGTATCGAAGCTTCAAAAACAGTTTTGGACGTCCAATCACCATTAGCAGGTAAAATTGTGGCGCGTAATACAAAGGCAGAAGATGAACCGACACTTTTAAATTCTGAAAAACCAGAAGAAAACTGGTTAGTAAAATTAGAAAAAGTTGATGAAACAGCCTTTAACGCACTTCCAGAGGCATAATATATGCAACAGGTAGAACGCTTAGCGTATTTGATTGAATATTTATGGGATGAAGCAAACCGTGATGAAATATTAGACTTACCTAATACGGAACAAGCACGCTGGCACATGTTTAGAAGTTTAATAAATGTAAGACCAGCAAAAGATATATCTAAAGATTTTCTTGATGTACAAGATGCATTGTTAATTCAATATAATAACCAGCAAGTGACTGATATAACGTCATTAACACCATATTTAGGCAACGATATTTATTTATGGCAAGGTGACATTACACAATTACAATTAGATGCAATTGTTAATGCAGCTAATAGTCAGTTTGTAGGTTGTTTTGAACCAAATCATAATTGTATAGATAATATCATTCATACAAGAGCAGGTGTACAGTTACGTTTAGCATGTGCAGAACTAATAGAAAGACAGGGGAAACGTGAAGGTGTGGGTAAGGCAAAAATTACAGATGCTTATAATTTACCAGCAAATTATGTAATTCATACAGTAGGGCCACAAGTACGCAAGACACCAGTGTCACGAATGAATAGTGATTTACTTGCACGATGCTATCAAAGCTGTTTAGAAATAGCAGATGCTCATCAATTAACGAGTATTGCTTTTTGTTGCATCTCTACAGGTGTTTTTGGTTTTCCTCAAGCAGAAGCTTCTCGTATCGCTATAGATACAGTATTAAATTATAAACGAACTCATCAATCAGATATCAAAGTGGTATTCAATGTGTTTACTGATACAGATTCAAAGTTGTACAAGGAAGGATTGAAACAAAATGACTGAGTCAACGTGGAATGCCTTAACGACAGTATATGACCAACAAGCTGACCAATTAGCAGATGCATTGCAAGAAGCAAATGCTGTCGTAGTAGGTATTGGTGCAGGTATGTCTGCGGCAGATGGGTTTACATATATTGGAGAAAGGTTCACGCAGCATTTTCCAGATTTTATAGCTAAATATGGTTTTTTTGATATGTTGCAAGCAAGTCTACATCCTTTTGAAAGTTGGCAAGAGTATTGGGCATTTGAAAGTCGTTTTGTTGCATTAAATTATTTAGATCAACCTGTCGGGGCATCTTATGTAGCATTAAAACAAATTTTAGAAGCTAAAGACTATCATATTATTACTACAAATGCTGATAATGCTTTTGCAGTGGCAGATTATGATTTAGAGAAAGTCTTTCATATTCAAGGAGAGTATATTTTATGGCAATGTAGTCAACATTGCCATGCGCAAACATATCGTGATGATAATGCGATACGTCAAATGGTAGCGCAACAAGAAAATATGAAGATACCTAGAGCATTGGTGCCGCATTGTCCAAAATGTGATGCACCTATGGAAATAAATAAACGTAAAGCTCAAGTTGGAATGGTAGAAGATGCGGATTTTGAGGCACAATTGTTGCGTTATAATCAATTCCTTAATGCACATAAAGAAGATAAAGTACTGTATCTAGAAATAGGCATAGGCTACACAACGCCACAATTTGTGAAACATCCTTTTCAACGTATGACAAAACAAAATCCAAACGCATTATTCATGACCTTGAATAAAAAAGCTTATCGTATTCCAGAAGATATCCGTGAGAGAACGATACATTTAACTGATGATATTTCAGCATTGATTTTAGAAGTAAATAAAAAATTAACTAAATAGGAGATAGCTATGTATTTAATTGAACCGATTAGAAATGGTGAATATGTAACTGATGGTGCTGTAGCATTGGCTATGCAAGTATATGTAAGTGAAAATATATTTTTAAATGAAGATATACTTTTCCCATATTACTGTGATCCTAAAGTAGAGATAGGTCGTTTTCAAAATACTGCCGTAGAAATCAATCAAGATTATTTAGAACAAAAGGGTATTAAAGTTGTACGTCGAGACACAGGAGGCGGAGCGGTTTATGTAGACCGTGGTGCAGTGAATATGTGTTGTATTCTAGAAAAAGATGACACAATCTATGGTAATTTCAAAAAGTTCTATGAACCGGGTATTCAAGCTTTACATCAACTTGGGGCCACTGAAGTAGAACAAAGTGGACGTAATGATTTATCGATTAATGGTAAAAAGGTATCTGGAGCAGCTATGACACTAATAAAAGGTAGAATTTATGGCGGTTACTCTTTATTATTAGATGTAGATTATGAGCCTATGGTAAAAGTACTAAAACCGAATCGTAAAAAAATTGAGTCTAAAGGTATTAAATCGGTACGTTCTCGTGTAGGTAGTATTAGACCATACTTAGCATCGGAATATCAAAATATAACAATAGAAACATTTAAAGATTTAATGGTTAAACAAGTGTTAGGTGTTGATGATTTAAGTGAGGCCAAACGCTATGTCTTAACAAATAAAGATTGGGAAGTCATTGATGACATGCTTGAGAAAAAATACAATAACTGGGAGTGGAATTATGGACGCTCACCACGTTATGAATATAATCGAGATGCGCGGTTAGTAGCAGGTACAATTGATATCTCTTTAGCAGTTGAACATGGCCGTATTTCAGCATGTCGTATTTATGGTGATTTCTTTGGACAAGGCGACATTAGTGATGTTGAAAATCAACTTCAAGGTGTACGCGTAGTAAAAGATGATATTATAGCAGCATTAAATAAGTTAGATGTTACGTACTATTTCGGGAAAACATCTGCTGAAGAATTAGCGGACGTTATTTTAAGTTAATTAAAAATATAGAAGTAAGACGTATACCATAGCTTGGAATAAAACATATAATTTTGAGTCGTGTTTATTTTACAAAAATGTTTTTAAACTACTCATAAGTGTGTGTCTGAAGTAGGTCAATATCCATATCGTTTTGAAAAGTGAATGTCGGGTATAGCAATTACAAATGCTTGATAGAGAGGTAAGGAGGACATCGAATGGATAAAAATCATATTAAAGAAGCTTTATCTAAAAACTCAGAGATTATTATAGAAACTGTTGAACATGAGCGAATAACAGTTAAAGCAATAGAGGACAATAATGATTCACAATATTTGTATGTTACAAAGCCGAAAGAACAACAAGTAGAAATCGATAAAATAACTGATGTACAAGTAAATAACTTTGATCAACTTTAGTATTAATAAAAAGAGTTAAAGTATATAAAACGACCTTCCACAAATATTAAATTAGGTGGAAGGTCGTTGTCTCTTTATTTCGATATTATTAGTGTTATAAGACATCTCTTGCGCGAGAATCAGTAACGATTAATAAAACTTTTCCTTGGTCCATGAGTTCTTCATATTCTTGAGAATCTTCTTCGGAAATGCCAAGCACCTGTAGTTTTTCACGCAGTTGACTTCCTTGCTTAGCAACCTCATCGCCCACGTTAGAACGGTTGTAATTAATACCGGATACTTCGGTATGATTTACAATGCGTTCAGTGCGGTCAGGATCGTGAGATAATACAAAGACATCTTTTGCATTTATTTTTTGATCTTTTAGTGTATTAATATTTACTTCGATTTCTTCATCATTTGAATATACTTTTATAATTGGTGTCATTTATAAGCCCCCTTGGTATAGAACAAACTTAATTTATTTTCCTTAATTGTTATTTTGCTCTTTAAGTCTATCGTAACGTTCATGATTAATATAAAAATGTGTGTGTTGAAGAGCATAATCATATACTTCTTCTCTTTGGATGTCGGTAGGCAATTCAAAATGAGTATCTATCTTTTCTTCGTTCTCATCTTGAACTTGAGAGACATTATTATGCTTAATGTTCAATGTTTCTTTAGGATAAACTAAAGTGATATGTTGTGGTGTTTCTTTGATAGCTTGTAAGTTTTCTATTTTGAATGCTTCATTGATATAATTTTCAACTCTTTTTTCACGTTTACGTTTTCTTTTATTCACGGAAGCTTCATTCCTATATAGTTTCTTGATGAGTAGGAAGAAAGCCACGACTATTATCAGAAATATTATAAAATAAAATATGGACATCTTATAGCCCTCCTTATGCATAAAAAATACAAATGCGATTTTATACCTTTATATTAAATGTATACCACCGAATTAATTTTAAAAACAAAACTCATGATTTTGTTTTATTGATTTTGAATTAAATGTATCTATAAAGTACACTATACTTATGTAATTAATTATTAAAATAAATAGAGAATACAAATAATCAACAAAGGGGAATGACTTATGAATCTTGGAATTGTCGGGGCGGGCAAGATTGTTAAAGAAGCACTACCTGTCATGGAGCAAATACCAGCGTATACTTTTCAGAGCCTTGTTTCTTCAGGGAGAAATCCAGAAAATGTAGAGAATTTACAAAAGCAATTTAATATTAAGCGTATTTTTGATAATTATGATGCATTTTTAGCAGATGAGACAATCGATACTATCTATCTAGCCGTACCGAATCATTTACATTTTGATTATGCGCGTAAGGCAATTAAACAACGTAAACATGTTATATGCGAAAAACCATTTACGTTAACAAAAGCAGAATTATTAGAATTAAGGACTCTAGCTGAAGCTCATCAAGTTATTATTATAGAAGCCATTACTAACCTATATTTGAGTAATTTCGATGTATTAAAACAATCTTTACTTGAAATAGGAGATGGTAAGATTGCACAATTTAATTATTCGCAATATTCATCAAGGTATGATGATTTTAAAAAAGGTATTATTCAACCTGCATTTGACCCAGCTAAAGGTGGCGGTGCTTTAATGGATATCAATGTTTACAATATCCATTTGGCAATTGCATTATTTGGTAAACCTAATGGCGTAGCTTACTTTGCAAATATAGAAAATAATATTGATACGTCAGGCATTTTACAATTAGATTATGACGGTATAAAAGTTGTATGTATAGGTGCGAAAGATTCTAGTTCAGATAATCAATCTTATATTCAAGGCGAAAAAGCAACAATAAATATTAAAGGTCCCACAAATGAATTAAAAGCCTTGGAACTAAAATATAATGATGGTGGAACGCAATCGTATCAAGTTAATCAGCATGAACACCGTATGTACGAAGAATTTGTGAAAATTGCAGAAATTATTAAAGAGAAAAACTTTGACATAGCAAGGCAAAAATTAGAACATAGTATTCAAGTAAGTGAAGTATTAGAACTTGCACTAGATAGTGCACATATTGAATTAGGACCTTCTGTTAATAATAAGTGATTGAACTTAGATTAGTACTTAAGAGAATCTAAAATAGCATAATTAAGTTAAAATAACGCACCTCAATTCGACTAATGAATTGAGGTGCGTCTTACTTTTGATTAGATATATAATTCAGACTAAAGAAATGTATAACAATTATGATATCTATTATGCTTCATAATTCTAATATGATGAAGCTGTGATTAAGTTTTGTTTATGCTACCGTTGGATTAATCATTTTCAATATTAATGTGTTTTTGTACAGTTGTTTGAATATCGTTATAAACCGTAGCAAAAGGCGTTCCTGATTGAATCGCAGCATTACGAACATCTTCAAATTCAGGTTTGGCTTTTATAACTTTGTCACCAAACATACCTAATTTCACTAATATTGCTCCGTAATCTGTGTGCACGGTTTGAAATTGACGATGTAAGATTTTTCGGTTTACTGTAAAGCTACGTACACCTAGCGATGTCGTATATTTGAGAATATAGTTTTCGAAATACTGTGCTTGGGACAGACTACAAATAACTGTTAGTTGTGTAGCTGGACGACTTTTTTTCATTGTGATAGGCGTGTAATAAGCGTCCAAAGCACCGTCGTCTATTACTTGCTCCATAAAAAATCCAAGCATTTCTGGTGTCATGTCATCAAGTTGGCATTCTAATACTTGAACTTGAGAAGGAGTCGCTTCTTTTTTAGAAAATTGAATTGCACGTAGTATATTTGGAAAATCAAAATCTTTTGAACCACAACCATAACCAATATTCGATATTGTGACACTTGGTAGTGTGCCGATTTCTGATACTAATGCTTTAATAAAACCCGCTCCTGTAGGGGTCGTTAATTCACTTGCTACATCAAAAGCAGCAAGCGGAATACCTTTGAGTATTTCAGCAGTTGCAGGTGCGGGAACAGGGTAAATGCCATGTGCGATATTGATTTTTCCATGTCCCGTAGGAATCGGTGAAGAGAGTATAGTATCAATGTCTAAGTTTTCTAATGCTAAACAACTTCCGATAATATCAATGATTGAATCCATCGCACCTACTTCATGAAAATGTACGTTCTCAACTGACATGCCATGAATTTTTGCTTCTGCATGTGCAATAACGTCAAATACGTGAATACTTCGTTCTTTTACTCTATCGGGTAGGGTGCTTTCATTTATCATTAAGAAAATATCCTGAGCTTTTCTATGGTGATGTGCTGGTTCAAAATCGATTGATAGTGATGTTGCTTGGATGCCTTGTTTATTTTGTGAAGAAAAGTTTAACTTAAATTTGTTTAAGGGTAAGTCGTTTAAATGCTTTTCAATATAATTTATATCTGCACCTAAGTCAACAAGTGCAGATAGCAACATATCGCCTGCAATACCTGCATGACAATCTAAATAAATTGCATTAGGCATATTGTTTCACTCCATTTCTAATGAGCTTCAATCATTTTTATAATCATCGCGGCGTTATAGCCCCCGCCAAAGCCATTATCAATATTGAGGACGCTTGTTCCTGGTGCACAGGAATTAACCATTGATAATAGTGTTGTTACGCCTTCTAAATTCGCACCATAACCTATACTAGTAGGAACAGAGTAGACTGGATGATCTACTAAGCCTGATACTACACTTGAAAGGGCGCCTTCCATACCGGCAACAACGATTGAAACCTTACTTTGTCTAATTGCTTCTATATGTGAAAATAAACGATGGATGCCAGACACACCTACGTCATAAAAACGTTTTACATGTATGCCCATTACTTCAGCAGTAATGGCAGCTTCTTCTGCAACTGGTAAATCAGAAGTTCCGGCACAAATCACAGATGTGTAATAATTAGATTTTGAAATACTGCTTATAGGGGTACAAATAATACGAGCTGCTTCGTGATATTCAAGATGATTATACTTAGCGATAATATCTTGTGCTTTGTCATGGTTGACCCTTGTAACTAGAACAATCTCATCGTGTGCAAGTATTGTGTTAATGATATCTATGATTTGAGAAGTTGTTTTTCCTTCACCAAAAATAACTTCTGGAAAGCCTTGACGTTGTCTCCTATGCAAATCAATTTTAGCAAAACCTAATTCGTCATAATGACTTAATTGAGTCTTGGCTTCTGAAACAGAAAGTTGATTCGATTGAACAGCTTGAAGCAATGAGTCTAGGGAATCTTGCTTGTCAGTCATAGTTATGCCACCTTTATAAATTTAATATGCATCTAATGAATTGATGACTTCGTTCATACTTCCTGTACGGTAGCCTTCTAAATCAATCGTTACATAGTCAAAGCCTAGTTCTTTAAGACGTAGTGTTATTTGTTTTCGATACTTTACTACGGTTGGAATGTCGATATCGTTAACTTCTACTCTAGCAATATTATGGTGATAACGTACTCTAACATTATTAATATCTAAACTTAAAATATATTTTTCCGCTTCATTGACTTTATTTACTTTTGCAAAATTCAATGTTTCTCCATAAGGAATACGTGAGGCAAGACTACATAATGCTGGTTTATTCCAAACTGGTAAACCATTAGCCTTACTAATTTCTCTTATCTCGGATTTGTATAAATTAGCTTCTTGCAATATACTTCTTACATTAAATTCTGTTCTTGCTTTTAAGCCTGGTCTGAAATCATCTAAGTCGTCCATGATCATGCCATCAAGCACATAATTAAAGCTATATTTCTTTCTTAATTCTTCTAATTTTGAGTATAATAAACGCTTGCTGTAATACCAACTATCAGGTGTATTTTCAATAATATGAGGGTCTTTCAGTTCTTCAATCTCAGCCTCTATTATTGGCGCGTTAAGTTGATTTGCTAATTGAATAGCTTGATTGAATTCTTCATGTCTAAATAATTCCGATTTGACTATAACTGCTTTAACATTTGCATTACCTAATACATCAATGGCTTTCTTTAAGACCAGACTGCTATCTACACCACCAGAAAAAGCAATAACTACTTTGTTCATATCTTTAAGAATATTTTCTAATTTTTGTTCTTTATTTAAAGTTTCAGTTAACATTATTATTCCTCCTAATTTATGATTCAACGTATGGAATCGTTAGTGGTCCTAACGGCATAACGCCAATCGTCATATCTTTTCCATATTTGTCTTCAAGCATTTTTAGTGTGTCGTTAATTTCAGTAACTGGATGTAGCATAGCGTCTTTAGTCTGCTGGTCAGTGAGTTTCGAATATAAATAAACGTCAGCAAATGTTTGGATAACAGCTTGTTTTTGAACTTGCCATTGATCTAACATAGCAAAGTCAGGGTCGTTAATCATGTTGACGAGTGCTTGTGGGGTATCAGCCATTTTAAGAATTTCAGCATAGTTACCGTGATTTGGATATCCGTCACTACACTCTGATAACATGATAATACTGCCACCTTCTTTGACAACTTTGTGTGCGGCACTCATGCCTTTAACGGTTTGATATAAGTTTTGGTCTAAAGGATATCCAGAGTTAGAAGCTATTACAACATCAAAAGGTTTATCACATTTGAACATGGCATGTTTCTTAGCGTAAGCACACCCTTTATCATGTGCTTCATATAATTCTCCAGCAAAAACCTCAGTAATGGCTTTCTCTTTGTTTAATGTTACATTAAGCATAAAGTCTGGCTTACACATGGCATTAATTTCTCGAGTCATATCTTGAACAGGATTATCTGTCATATTACCCCAAGTTGAGCGAATATCACCAATCATTTTTGCATTATGGAATGTCATAATAGTTTCGATACCTGCAATTCCTGGCATGATTCCTTTAGGACCACCGGAAAACCCAGCAAAGAAATGTGGTTCAATAAAGCCTGTAACAATTTTGAAATCAGCTTCAACATATGATTTATTCAGGTATACATCACACCCATATTTACTATGTCCAACTTTGCTCAAGGTTGCTTTATCATTACAATGATTATGAACAATTTTGATGTCATTAACGATGTCTTCACCTAACATTTGGACAAGCTCTTCGTGAGTTTGGTCACGATGTGTGCCAGTACCATTAATAATTACAAAATTCTCCAATGGTACGTGGGACAATGTTTTTATAAGTAAAGGAACCAATATATGGTTAGGCGTTGGTCTTGTTATATCACTAATCACAATAGCTACAGTTTGATTGGCTTGAACCATTTCACTCAAAGGTTTAGTACCAATAGGGTGACGTAAAGCGCTTTGAATTGCACCGATATCATCTTCAAGTGCAGTTAGGTCTTGAGGCTCAATTAAGACACTGTGATCAGGTAAATCAATTTCAACATTGGATTTACCATATAGAATAGTAGTTTTCAAAAATTACTCCTCCTTTTTATTTAAAACGCTTTCATAAAAGCGTAGTTTATTTATTTGTTTTAGTTTGAAAAATGGTTCGTTTGTGCGTTTAAAATATTCTTTTCTTCCATATATACCCTTGTTTTTCTGGTATTTATCAACCATTATAACTGCTATTGGACATAAAATAGCTGTAGTAATAGCGGATATTGATATTTGCGCCGTTGCCACAGGCGCTATTTTTTCTATCATTGCATACTCACTTTGAGTTAAATTACCGTTTGCTAGGGCGGTAGAAGCAGCCGCAACTACTGCAGCTGGAGTAGATACAGCATTCCCAGCAGTGGAAGCTTCAGAAATAGGAGCGATAACACTTTTTTCTTTAAATAATTTAAATGTAGCTATACCAGTAATAGCGGTACATATAAATGTTAGTAAAGCTAAAGTTAGCCCACCTGATAATACAGAGAAATTAAAGAATTCAGCTAAATTCATACCAGCACCTAATGAGAAAGCGAAGAACGGAATTAGTATTGTTTCTCCTGGACGTAGAAATTCTGAAATTTTAGGATCTAAGTTACCTAATAGCATGCCAATACCTAACGGAAGAAGTACTGATATGAAGGATATGACTGGAAAAGTAGTGCCAATAAAACCTAATGAAATTAGGGTGAGTAAAGGTCCATCGTTAATTGCTAATATAGATAGTCCACCGATATCTGAACGATTTCCATAGGCGCTTGTTAATGCAGCATACATACCACTATTACTATTTGTCATTGCAGCAATAATAGCAATTGTAGATAAGCCAAATAATCCTGTCCACGGGTCAAAAATAGCTCCGAGTAGTAAACCAACTGCTAACCCTGAAAAATATTTAGTAGATGTTAATAAAACTCCTTTCTTTAAAGCCTTTCCACCGATTTTCAAATTCATTTGGCTTCCAACACAAAATATGAAAAGTGCAATTAATACTAATGCACTATCTTTAAATAGTTCCTGTGAGAACCCGCCAATTTGGAGCATTTCATAATGCCCTTGCTCAGTCTTTGGTGCACCGAGTCGTTTTAATATATTCATTATAAAACTTAAATGTAGTTGGTCAATCGTATTAATTGCAGCACCCAAAAGTAAGGGCACAACCATCAATCCCCCTGGTATTTTTTCAATCGTATCTTTGATTCTCATAACTAACATCCCCTTGAATATGTTATTAATTATGGAAAAATGTTTTTACGATATTCTTAGTTGCTTTTTTTATTAATTTTTCCGAATTAGCAATCGTATGTGCAAGTGACATAGGTCCATCGGTTAAACTAAAAGCACTTACTACACCAACATCTTTAAACATATCAACATCTACATCGACAGTCCCTCCAATAAAGATGACAGGTACATTGAACTTTTGGGCGCATTTGGCAATACCAATTGGCGTTTTACCATAAAAAGTTTGGAAATCAATTTTACCTTCGCCAGTAATTACTAAATCTGCATCCTGTAAATAATTTTCGAGATGTATAAGATTTATAACGACTTTAATACCATCATCAAATTTACTAGGGAAAAATGCTTTAAAAGCACCTCCTAGTCCACCAGCAGCCCCGGCACCTGCTAATTCATGTAGACGTATATGTTGTGTGGATTCGACAATGTTTGCCCAATTTGTAAGGTTTTGCTCTAGTAATGTTATTTCTGAAGATGATGCTCCTTTTTGTTTTCCAAAGACATGTGATGCGCCATCTTGTCCAATTAATGGATTTTGAACGTCTGTTGCAATTACAAAGTTGCAATGTTGAATTCGATCGTCGAAGTTTTTTAAGTCAATGTGATGGATATGTTTTAGTGCAGCACCGCCAAAAGGTATATCATTAAGGTCTTTATTAACTAATCTTGCACCTAATGCCTGTAACATACCAGCGCCGGCATCATTTGTTGCTGAACCACCTATTGCTAGAATGAATTTTTTATAACCTTTATTTAGTGCATCTTGTATTAACTCTCCAGTGCCGTAAGTTGTTGTAATCATTGGGTTTAGTTTTGCTTCTGGTACATGCTTCAATCCTGATGCTTCTGCCATTTCGATGACACAAGTTTTATTATCATCTAACACGCCGTATTGAGCAGTAACTTGATTACCTAATGGTCCAGTAACAGAAACAGTTTCAAATTTGCCGTTGGTTGCATTTACTAGTGCCTCCATGGTTCCTTCGCCACCGTCACCAACAGGTAAAGCATGAACCTCGGCATGAGGGTAAGTTTCTAAAATACTTTGAGACATATAGGATGTGATTTCAGTAGCCGTCATACTACCCTTGAATGAATCAGGCGCTAAGATAATTTTCAATTTAAACGACCTCCTTGTAAACGCTTTCTAATATATATTATTCTATTATATAGATTTTATTTTATTGAAAATAGGGTTAAACTATACAATAATATACCTTTAAATTTGTATAAAAGTGATAAAGTGGTGGGATAATGGAGATATTAACAGAGGAAGTAGCAACGCTTATTGTGGAAGAAACTGCAAAAAGAACAAAAAGTAATATTAATATAATGAATTTTAACGGTAAGATTATAGCATCATTTGACAAAAGTAGGATTGGTAGTATACACGAGGGCGCTTGTAAAGTATTGGCGTGCGAGCAGATGGTTATATTGACTAAAAAAGATTGCGAGAAACTTAAAGGGGCGCAACCGGGTATTAATTTACCCATTATATTTCAAGATGAAATTGTTGGTGTAATTGGTATTACAGGTGATCCCAAAGCATTGCTATACGTAGCAGATTTAGTGAAAATGTCGACCGAATTATTGTTATATCAAAATTATTTTACGTATGAACTAGAAGGACATATACGTAGCCAAGAATTATTCATTGAAGAACTGTTGAAAAGTAATCCCTCTAATTCATTTATACAATATTTAACGAAGCAACTTAACACAAATTTATTAGCTTATAGAAAATGTATTATTATTAATTTAGAGAAGCAAATATTCTCAAGAAATAGCATTGTTCGTACGTTAACTAGTAAAATCGATCAAACTACTTTTACATTAGCTTTTACTAATCATAATCGTATCGTTATACTGGCTTCTGATGCCTCGAAAAAGGCTTTGGAAGAAAAAATAGTGAGAATTTATCATGCTTTTAAATCATTGAAGTTAGAAGTAACAATGGCTTCGAGTTTACTTTTTTCGAGTTTGAATGATTTCAAAAAGGCTTATGAAGAGTGTGACCTTGTATTTATGTTGAATGAACAAACTCAAACATTGATGTCCTTTGAAGATGTAGAAGAGAAAACATTACTTTATCAAATAGAGAGCGGAATAAGAGAAAGATATAAGCAAAGAATTTTAAGTGATCTAGATTCACAAAGTATAGAAACTTTAAAAAGTTTCTTCAAAAATGATTTGAATATTGCTAAAACTGCAAAATATCTCTATATTCATCGTAATACGTTACTTTATCGATTAGAAAAATGCGAAACACGTACAGGATTGAATCCAAAGAAATATTCAGATGCGATTAAACTACAAATAGCTTTATGGTGTTAACTATTCGTAGTTTAGTTGGTATATTGCTTTTATTTAGAAAATCGATAATAAGTAGCAATATCGCAATGTAGAAATATTAAAATATGAATATCATAAATTATAGTAGATACGTTTTTTAGGAAAGTATCAAAAAAGACTTTACAAATTACACGACCGACAATATAATAAATTTAAGTTATTACTTAATAATTCTATAAAATTTATAATAAAAATCTTTATGTATACAAAACGTTTTGTTTTCAATCTGAAATTCTTAGATAGTAATGGTACCATTATTGAGTTATTAAGTGATAACTCACATCAACTTGTTATTGATGTACCATGGAATGAAGGGACGTGATCATAATGTATAAAAAGTAATTATGAAGTTTTGAATGGATTATTGTGATGATGTGATGAAAATATATTACACTACATGAAAATAGTCAAAACGAAGTAAATTTAACAATAAATATTGTTGTAATTTATCATGCTAGATTAACTATGAGAAGCTAGTATGATAAATCCTCTGTATGTCACTTTGACAAATGATTATATTTTAAATAATCACCTACTTTAGCACAATACAACGATTGTGCTGTAATCTGCCATTTTTAGTAATTTTTGTACTCCAAGTTATTTAGTATATCTTAATTAGAAAATGTGATTTCTCTATTTCACCTACTTTTACAGTCCGCAAAAATATAAGAGCCAGTTTAAATCAAATAGTAATTTGAAATAGGAAGAAGATAGTGTAAATGCATCTGCTTTTATCTTTAGTTATACAGAATTATAATTATATGACTTAAATGACCTTATTTGAAAATTAAACTTAATAATATATTAAGTCATTTAATCATATTATATAAAAATGGCAATGAACTGGTAATGTTAAAAGTCCCAAGCAACAAATCAATGTAGCTTGGGCTTTTTTTATGCAACAAAATTATGATATATCAAGAGATAAAGGTGCAAAAAGAAATTAATATGAACAAATTTTTATATTTTAGTTGTCATTTTTCGTCTAATATGACATACTCAATAGCAATTAGTATAACATAATAACTATTTGAGGTGATTCAGTATGACGAAATATATTTATGCATTTGATGAAGGACAAAAATCGATGAAAGATTTACTAGGAGGTAAAGGTGCTAATTTGGCAGAGATGAAGCGCTTAGGTTTACCGGTACCTGATGGTTTTACGTTAACAACAGAAGCTTGTATAAAATATTTAGAGCAAGGGTCTAAGCTTTCTGATGCGCTTATGGAGCAATTAAATACACAATTAACAGCCTTTTATGAACGTACAAAAAAATCATTTTCTTCAGACTCATCTTTATTGCTGGTTTCAGTACGAAGCGGAGCTAAAATATCTATGCCAGGGATGATGGACACAATTTTAAATTTAGGTTTAAACGATGACAATGTTAAAAAGTTAGCTGAAAAGACTGAAGACGCTCGTTTTGCTTATGATTGTTATCGCCGACTATTACAAATGTTTGGCGAAGTCGTATACGGTATTCCTATGGCATCATTTGATACATATTTCAATCAATATAAAGAAAAGCATGGTTATCAAAATGATGCAGATATTCCAGCTGAAGGGCTACAAGAAATTTGCGAACATTTTAAAGAAGTATATGTTGAAGAAGTTTATAAGCCATTTCCACAAGTACCTATTGACCAATTAACTGAAGCTATTGAAGCAGTGTTTAAATCATGGGACAACGACCGTGCTCGTATATATCGTGAATTAAATGAAATACCACATGATATCGGTACTGCTGTAAATATCCAAGAAATGGTATTTGGTAACAGCGGGGAACGCAGTGGTACAGGAGTTGCCTTTACACGCAATCCAGTTACAGGAGAGTCTAAACTATTTGGAGAGTATTTATTAAATGCGCAAGGTGAAGACGTAGTGGCAGGTATCCGTACTCCTAAAGATATTGATTCATTGAGAGAGCAAATGCCGCATGTACATCAACAATTTGTGGATGTTTCCAAACGTCTTGAAACGCATTATAAAGACATGCAAGATATTGAGTTTACGATTGAAAATGGACAATTATATTTACTGCAAACGAGAAATGGTAAGCGTACTGCTAATGCGGCCATACACATAGCAGTTGATTTAGTTGAGGAGGGTATTATAACTAAAGAAGAAGCAGTGATGAATGTTGAAGTAAAATCTATCGATCAGTTATTACATCCTAATTTTGATGAGCAATCACTTAAACAAGCAACTACAATTTCTAAAATTGGATTGCCAGCAAGTCCGGGAGCAGCAAGTGGTAAGATTGTATTTTCGGCAGAAAGTGCGAAAGAACAAGCAGAAAAAGGCAATAAAGTTATTTTAATGCGACCAGAAACTTCTCCAGAAGACATTGAAGGAATGATTGCAAGTGAAGCAATCGTCACAACGCATGGTGGTATGACTTCCCATGCAGCCGTTGTAGCACGTGGTATGGGTAAATGTTGCGTTACAGGATGTTCTGATATCGAAATTAATGTCATAGATAAAGTAGTTAATTATTCAGGAGGCACGTTGTACGAAGGAGATGTTATTTCCGTAGATGGCGCTAAAGGCGATATTTATTATGGCGAAGTGTCGACTATGAAAGCAGAGCGCAGTGAAGCGTTTGAACAGTTTATGTCATGGTCAGAAGATATAGCGAGATTACAGGTTAGAATGAATGCGGAAACGCCTCAAGATATTCAAACTGGTTATCAGTTTAATGCTAAGGGAATAGGTCTCGTTCGCACAGAGCACATGTTCTTTGGCCCTGAACGTTTGGTTGAAATGCGTCGCTTTATCTTATCAGATACTCAAGATAAACGTATTGCTGCTTTAAATAAAATTCAGCAATATCAAATGACTGATTTTGAAGAAATATTAAAGTTATCTGGTCAAAGACCAACGATTATTAGGTTGTTAGATCCACCACTTCACGAATTTTTACCAAGTTCGATGGAAGAAAAAAATAATGTAGCTCAACAGTTGAATGTGTCTGTAAAAGAATTAGAACAATACATTGAGAGTTTAGACGAAGTAAATCCAATGTTGGGGCATAGAGGGTGTCGTCTTGCTATTACGTATCCAGAATTATATATTATGCAAGCTGAAGCTATAGTGAAAAGTGCGTTACGTTTGAAAGCACAGGGTATTGAGTGTCAACCAGAAATCATGATTCCTTTAGTTTCTACAGTGGCTGAGTTTACAATTTTAAGAGCTAAAATCGTTGAAAAGATAGAACAATTGCAACAAGAGGCTGGGGAAACAATACAATATCTAATTGGAACAATGATTGAAACACCAAGGGCCTGTCTAATTGCCGGTGAATTAGCGAAAGTATGTGATTTCTTTAGCTTTGGTACTAACGATTTAACACAATTAACTTTTGGATTCTCTAGAGATGATGCTGGTAAATTTATTGGTTCATATTCAGAACAAGGTGTTTTAGAAAATGACCCATTCCAAACATTAGATCAGGATGGTGTTGGTCAACTTGTCAAAATGGCTACGCAACTAGCTAAATCTGTTAACCCGTCTATTAAAATAGGTGTCTGTGGCGAGTTAGGTGGAGACGATAAATCTATCCATTACTTTAATCAAATAGATATTGACTATGTTTCATGTTCACCATTTAGAGTTCCTGGCGCATTGTTATCGACTGCACAAAGTGAGGTTAAAGGTGGTCGATTACGTGTTTAATGATTCAATAGAGCCACAACTTAGATTATATGTTATTTCAGATTCTATAGGAGAAACAGCACAACGGATGGTACACGCAACGTTAACTCAATTTCCTGATGTATCACAAATTGAAATAAAAAAGTTTCCTTTTATAAAAAATGAAGAAGAACTGATTAATATATTAAAAAGTGCTAAAGCACGTGCAGCAGTTGTGATAACAACATTAGTGAACCCTGAATTTAATATTGTTGGTCAGCAATTTGCAAAAGAAGCGGATATTCCATATGTTGATTATATGTCTGACTTGATTGGTATTATTCAGCAACGTACAAATTGTTCGCCTATTTTAGAAAGCGGAGCCTTACGTAAATTAGATGAAAATTATTTTAGAAGAATAGAAGCTATGGAATACTCTGTTAAATATGATGATGGCAAACATTTCACTAACATAGGGGAAGCGGATGCACTTATTGTTGGTGTTTCAAGAACATCTAAGACACCACTTAGTATGTATTTAGCGAATAAAGGTTACAAAATTGCAAATATACCATTGGTACCAGAAGTAGATATACCTGATGAAGTTTTTAGGCATAAGAATTTAAAAGTGTTTGGTTTAACTGCAAGCCCTAACTACATTTTGAATATACGTAATGAACGTGTGAAAGTATTGGGGCTACACGGTCCAACAAACTATAACAGTATTGAGAGAATCAGAGAAGAATTGATCTATGCTGAAGAGATTTTTGAAAAGTTAAATGCAACAGTCATTAATACAGAATACAAATCAATTGAAGAATCAGCGTTTTATATAGAAAAGTTTTTATGATTCGATGTTATTACTTTTTAGAAAAGAGTAAAAGAAAATGTTAAACCTAAAAGCTAAAAATGCGACAGGAATATAAATTTTATTCTCAAAAAATGACTAGTCCACATGATATTGGATTAGTCATTTTTTATATTTAAAGAAAGTTGTCGAAACAATTCAGCCAATGCATTAGAAAAATTCAAACGCTTCATTACTCCTTTAGTAGAGAAGAGATTGTTATACTAAATAATTGTCTAAATACTTTATGACGATTATTTGAATGAATTACAAAATTCCACTAATTATAATTAAATCTTTTGAGAAAAATAAATATATTAAAAACTATTTTGGTTTGAATCATAAGATAAACTTATGTATATAAATAATAAATTAAATTTATACTTATGATTATATTTATGGTAATTTAAGCTATAGTTAGGTTGGAGGCAGAGCACTGCTAAATACACTATAGTGAGGGTTGCTTATGTTTATTTTTATTATCTTAGAAGTTATATTACCCATTTTACTATTAATAGTTATTGGGGCATTTTTACAAAGAAAATTTGAGTTTAAATTACAGAATTTTTCTACGCTAATTACATATTGCCTAATGCCCGCTGCCGTATTCATAAATATTTACCATATTAAAATTGAATTTCAAGTGTTTTCGCAAATTATATATTATGTAGTAATTTATAGTATAAGTTTAATATGTTTTAGTCATATTACAACAAGGTTATTGAAGTTAGAAAATGGTGAAGGAGCAGCATTAAAAAATAGTATATCTTTAATGAACTCTGGCAATTATGGGTTGCCTGTCAGCCAATTTATATTCAGCCACAATCCATTGGGCGTTTCTGTACAAATTTTGATTTTAGTATTTCAAAATTTACTCACCTATTCATATGGTATGTATAATTTGTTATCAGCCACAAGTTCTATTAAAGATATCACTACTTTTTTTCTTAAACTGCCGGTCTTTCACGCACTTTTACTAGGTATTTTTTGCCAAATATTCACACTTAAATTACCACAATTTATGTTAATACCAATTGGACATCTTTCAGATGGTTTTGGTTCGATAGCGCTACTTTTATTGGGTGCTCAATTATCAAAAATTAAAATTAAATTTTTTCATCGCGTTATAACAATTTCATTAATAGGCAGATTACTTGTAGGCCCTATAATCTCTTTACTTGTTATCTATTTACTCAACATTGATGGTGTTATTGCACAATCATTATTGATTGCTAGCTCATTTCCAACATCTAGAAATACATCTACAATTGCCATGGAGTACCAGGTGGAACCAGAACTTCATGCACAAATCGTTCTTTTTTCAACACTCTTCAGTATGTTAACAGTAACGGGTGTTATCTATTTATCCTATGTTTTATTTTAAATAAAGTAAAAAATCTTATATTACTAATTATTTTCTTTATAAGTTCTAATGAGCTTTATTCTAGCAAAGCCATAAGTGATAAAACCCATTATAATAGCAATGATTAAATTAACAAATAGATTTTTCAAGATATCTGAACTTTGTGGTAAATCAGAACCTGAAATGACTGGTATCCAATAATTATTTAGATTGAATACTACAAACATTATAGTTGCGAATAATATGCTACTTTTATGTAATTTTTTTAATTGCATCTTATATTGTGTCTCAGTATGTACTTCTAAAGTATCCACTTTTTTCTTACGAAGTGAAGCGATCAATATGATTGAATAGATTAAGATTAATATGAAAGTTAATGTACCTAATATAGGTAGACGTTTTAGATAACTAGTTATAAAAAAGTCTGACGCACTGACGATGAGTCCACCATAAAAAATCCATGGAGAGAACCTAGCATAATCATGTAATAATTGTTGGCGTTCATATTCGTCTGTAAATCTAAAATTAGGAATTAAACGTAGAATTTTGTCATTATTCATCATGTTTACTCCTTTCATCTAGCAATTTTATCCGAGAATCCTTAGTAATCGTAAATATTATGATGACAATTAAAGGTAGATAGGTGCTGAACTTTGTTAATATAGAAAAGTTTAAACTATTACCTGCAAGGATTGGCGCAATTACTACTGTAGTCAACAACATGTAGGTTATTGTAATGATTAAGAAAATGACTCTTTTATTACGAGTTTCTCGTAGCAATTTATGATAAACTTCTCGATTTTTTGCCTCTATTTCTAATGGATCAGCACTAAATTTACTCATAGAAATTCTACAACCTAAAACGATAAGTAATAATCCCCCGCCGACAGTAAATGGAGATAAAAACTCACGTTCAATATCGAAGAAAATAGATAAATAAACGAGGGCGATAAGTACATATAATCCGATAATATTGTGCTTGGCTAGAGTTTTATCGATTTCATACTGTTGGTATTCATCTGGATTGCTCATTGAACCGGTGAAATTTTGATATAACCACTTATCCTTTCTATTCATAAGAATTCTCCTCCCAAAATAAATCATTGAGTGTAACATCTAAAGCTTTCGCTATATTAATACATAAATTCAATGATGGATTATATTTATTATTTTCAATCATATTGATTGTTTGCCTTGATACTTCAACTGTTCTTGAAAGTGTAAGTTGAGACATATGCTTAGCGTTTCGATAATGCTTAACTTTATTCATGGTGAATATATCGCCACCTTATGTGTCAAATATATATTACATGTACAATATATACGACTTTTTTAAGAGAGTCAATGCTACATATTTTTATTTAATAATCAAAATGACACTATGTTGTGTTTTATTACGTGAAATATATAAGTTGTAGAACAACAAACGTAAGAGTCAGTAGTTAAGTATGAGGAACATATGAAGTAATAAACATAGAAAAGTCCCACTTGATCAATTAATTGACAGTGGAACTTTCATAAGTGGTTGTATAAAATAGTTCTCTAGCAGAGTGTCTTTATAGATAATTTATTGATAATACATAGTTGAAGTGAAAACAACAGTGACATTTCCATGATTATGATAACTATGCGACACATCACTGTTAAAACGAAAAGCTTGATGATGATTGATTGTGTAAATTGTGGAATCAACTTCTATTTCAAGGACACCCTCGTTTACAATGATATATTCTTCAGAACCAACATGGTGAGGCGCTGAATTCATTTTTCCATCTGGTTCTATTACCATTTTAAACATTTCAAATTTCTTATTATCATCATACGGAAAATATGGGTAAATAGAGACTTTATCGTCAATGATTGGAATGATATCAGATTCATCTATAAAATCTACTTCATCGTTATTTAATGATGTTAATTGTGATAAAGAAAGATGAAGTCCGTTGGCAATTTTCCAAAGTGTTGTAATGGTAGGATTTGAATTTCCTTTTTCAATTTGACTTAACATGTTTTTGCTGACACCAGTAACATTTGCAACTTTCTCTAAGCTAAGTTGATGCTTCCTACGATGATCAGCAATGTTTTTCGCTACTATATTCTGAATATTATACAAATGTATCGCTCCTATTTACAATATAACGTACATATCGTACCATATAGTGTGTTGATTTTAAAATAATCCCATCAAGGTGGTAAAGTATGGAAAATTATAGAAAAATAAAACCATTTAATTGGTTATTATTTATAGGTATTTTATTAGTTGGCGCAAATTTACGAGCGCCTATAACTTCTATAGGTGTGGCGTTACCAGATATAAAAGCAGATTTAGCATTATCTAATAGTGCTGTTAGTATAGTTACAGTAGTACCCTTATTAGCCTTTGCAGTAATTTCATTATTTGCTGCTAGAACAAGTAATAGGTTAGGACTTGAGAAAACGATTTTCCTAGCTTTATGTTTAATATTTATAGGTATTATTGTCAGGTCAGTGACGGGTATTTCATGGTTGTACATAGGTACTGTATTGATTGGTATAGGCATTGGTTTTGGTAATGTACTTGCACCTGCAGTCATTAAAGCGAAGTTCCCACTACATATAGGTATTATGACTGGGTATTACACCGTTGTTATGAACGTCTTTGGTGGACTATCTTCATATGGAACAGCACCATTAGCAAAAGCTTTTAACTATAACATTGCAATAAGTGTGATTGGCATAGTAACACTTTTGACAATTATTTTATGGTCATTCCAATTAAAAGGCAGACAAGAGATGACGACTGCTATATCTCGAGAAAGTATTAATGTTTGGAAATCTCCGTTATCATGGCAGATTACTATATTAATGGGAGGACAGTCGCTTATCTTTTACGCGCTTATAAACTGGATGCCAGCATATCTTGCACAAAGTGGCATGTCAATCAGTGAAGCAGGCGCTTATCTATCAGTACTTCAAATTTCAATTATTCCATTCACATTTATTACGCCTATTTTTGCTACAAAAATGAAATCTCAATTTTTATTAACCTTTATTACTGGTCTATGTTTTATAGTAGGTGTTGTAATTATGATATTTATTCCTCATTTAGCAATTATATCAACAATTCTTATTGGTATAGCTGGCGGTATTGCATTTGGTTTAGTTAACACTTTCTTTAGTTTGAGAACAGAGCATAGTCAAACAGCTGCTAAATTGTCAGGCATGGCTCAATCTATCGGTTATTTATTTGCTGCGATTGGTCCATTACTATTTGGTGTTTTACATGATATTACTGGTGAATGGTTAGCTTCATTAACTATTTTATTAATAACATCTTGTATTATCACGCTATTTGGTTCTCAAGCTGGTCGTAATCGTACTATTGAAGAAACACTTCAGAAATAGTATAAACCATTTTATAAATAATAGACTAAAGAGGATGGTAAAATTAAGAATTTTACAATATAATTGGCTTTAATAAGCGTTGCATTTTTAGTAATATACAAGTTTGATATTTAATTTAATTAGTAAATATTTTGATAGTTTTATAAATCTTTCGATAAACCAAGCACAATGAGGTGAGTTTATGCAGTTAATTTTTGATCCAAGTGTTAGTCCAATCTATCGAGGTGTTTTAGCATTTTTCTTCGTAGTGAATATTATATTAGCATTGTTAATTGTATTTTTAGATAGAGATAGAAGAGATGCGACAGCAACTTGGGCATGGTTGTTCTTACTCTTTGTTATGCCTATATTAGGATTCTTTATTTATATCTTCTTTGGTAGAGGTGTGCGTAAGAAACGGGAGCGAGGCTTTGCACATAATCAAATAGAAGATGGTATGAAACGTGTAGAATCTCAATTGAAGAAATCAACAAATAAAATTAGCGATTCAGATAATCCAATTGTAAGGAAGCACAAAGATATTGCAACAACGTTATTAACAAAAGAACCTTCATTTTTAAGTGATAATAATAATGTAGATATTTATACGGATGGTCATGATTTATTTACTCAAATGAAAGAAGACTTACGTAGTGCTAAGTCCTATATTCATATGGAATATTATGTTTTAGAGTTAGATGGCTTAGGTACTGAAATTGTTAATATTTTAGAAGAAAAAGCAAATGAAGGATTAGAAGTAAAATTATTATATGATGCAGTAGGTTCAAAATCTGTCCACAAATCAAAATTCAAATCATTCCAAGAAGCGGGTGGCCAAGTTGAAGCATTCTTTCAAGCCAAAATTCCTTTAATCAATTTTAGGGTGAATAATAGAAATCACCGTAAAATTGTTGTCATTGATGGTATGACTGGTTATGTCGGTGGTTTTAATATTGGAGATGAATATTTAGGATTAAATGAAAAATTTGGTTATTGGCGAGATACACATCTAAGAGTTAGAGGTGATGGTGTAGATGCATTACAGCTAAGCTTTATTCATGATTGGAATTCTCAAGCTAAACGTGAGCAATTAGATTATAATGAAAAATATTTTCCAGAAAATGCGGATCAAGGCGGCGATGTATCCATGCAATTAGCACTCAGTGCACCAAGTGATAATTGGCATCAAATTGAATTTGGTTACATGAAGATGATTATGAAAGCTGAGAAATCTATTTATATGCATAGTCCGTACTTTATTCCAGATAAAGGTTATATTAATGCTTTACGTATTGCTGCTAAGTCAGGTGTGGATGTACGTTTGATTATACCTTGCAAACCAGATCATATATTTGTATATTGGGCTACAATTTCAAGCGTGGCTCAGCTTATACGAGATGGTGTTAAAGTTTATACATATGAAAATGGCTTTATCCATTCTAAGATGATGATTATTGATGATGAAGTTGCAAGTGTAGGTTCTGCCAATATGGATATTCGAAGTTTTGAATTAAACTTTGAAATCAACGCATTTATGTATGATGAACGTATTACTAAAGAACTTAAAGACGCTTTCTTTGAAGATTTGAAAGTATCACAAGAATTGACAGAAGATCGCTATAATCAGCGTTCTAATTGGATTAAATTTAAACAAGCTATTGCAAAATTAGCTTCCCCTATATTATAAATAAAAATTATTTTAGCGCGAAAAAAGGTAATAAATAGAATTTAAGGCAACAGTTGTCAGAAGGATAACTGTTGCTTTTTATATGATATAATTTATAAAATCATGAATTACTATAGCTAATGTTAATAATAATTTATTTATTGAATAATAGAGAGGTGTAACTATGCAGGGTGATACAAATCAATATATTTATAGACGATTATATAATCATTTAAAGTCGGATATGCTAGATTCTAAATATGAAAGTCATGAAAAATTGCCTTCTAAAAGAAATATGGCAAAACATATGAATGTAAGCGTGAATAGTGTTAAAGCTGCATATGAACAATTATTAGCAGAAGGTTACATCTATACTGAAGAACGGAAAGGATATTTTGTAGAACCATTAGATAAATTAATAATTAACCCAGATGCACATAATTTGCACACTTCATATGAAAGTGCTGCAGAAATAAATTATGACTATTCATTTTCTCATATGAGTACCGACATATCTGAATTCCCAATAGATATATGGACAAAGTTAACCAAACGTGTTTTTCAAGAATATGATCAATACCTATCATCAATCCCTAATGTGAAAGGACCTATAGAACTAAGACAATCTATAGCTAAATTAGTATCTTATCAAAGAGGTATTCAATGTCATCCAGAACAAATAATTATTGGTTCAGGTACCAATACATTATTAATGAAATTGATACAACTCATGTCTGAAAATGTGAAGATTACTGTTGAAAATCCAGGCTATTCTAGGTTCAGAACTATATTGCAGCAAACACAAACACAAATGGTTCCTGTTTCATTAGATAATAAAGGTATTTCTATAGAAGAAATTAAAAAGATTCAACCAGATGCTATTATTGTGACACCTTCGCATCAATTTCCTATGGGTACAATTATGCCTGTATCTAGACGTATAAGCTTATTAAACTGGGCGAGTAAAACACATAGCTATATTATTGAAGATGATTATGATAGTGAGTTCAAATATGAAACGGATAATATCCCCTCATTATTTAGTTTTGATAAAAATGAACGTGTAATATATCTAGGCACATTTTCCAAAACATTAATGCCAGCGTTGCGTATCAGTTATATGATATTACCAACGAAATTAGTTCAAAAATTTGAAGTACAAAACCAAAGTACAATTCCAGATTTTTCAATATTAAATGCTTTAACATTAAATTTATTGATTAAAGAAGGACACTACGAAAAATATCTAAAAAGGATGCATCAGTTATACGGTAAAAAGAGGGAGTATCTTATTGAGGAATTGCAAATGACATTTGGTAATAATATTGATATCAAAGATACGCAAGCAGGTTTACATTTTATTATTGAGGTTGTTTCACCGTATACTTATGAAGAAATTGAGGCCCGAGCTAAGGAATATAAATTAGAGCTTTATACAATAAATCGTTTTAATGTGAAAGCGCTTCAAAATAATAGTGAGCGAAAGACATTGATTATTGGTTTCTCTAAAATCGAACAACAGCAAATACCTGAAGCGGTTCAGCGCTTAAAAAAAGTAATCAGTGCTACATCTGGTACCATCTGAAAAGTCAAACTGGTACTTTACAGAACACCAATAATATTTTAAATTTTTAGACAATAAATGAAATAGCATTTGTATTTAAGTTATAGGAGGTTTCATGATGTCAGATAAATTTAATTATTATAAAGAACAACGTGAAAAATATGTAGCTCGTGGTGTAGGAAACGGAAATCTGCATGTTGCTGATGAAGCGCAAAGTGCAACTATTAAAGATGTTGAAGGCAATGTGTTTATTGATTTTGCCGGTGCAATTGGAACATTAAATGTGGGCCATACGCATCCTGAAATTACGAAACATTTAAAAACACAATTAGATAAATTTATACATCCAGGATTTAATGTCATTATGTATGAGAGTTATCTTAACTTAGCACAAAAGTTAACAGAGATTACACCAGGTAATTTTGAGAAAAAATCAATATTGCTGAATTCTGGAGCTGAAGCCGTAGAAAATGCAGTGAAGATTGCAAGAAAATATACTGGTAGACAAGCGGTCGTTTCATTTGTAAGAGGATTTCATGGTAGAACAAATTTAACTATGTCAATGACAAGTAAAGTGAAGCCCTACAAATTTGGTTTTGGTCCATTTGCACCAGAAGTTTACCAAGCACCTTATCCTAATATTTCTGAAAAATCTGAAGAATTATCGGATGAAGCTTATATAGATCAAATTATCAATAAATTATATGATTTCTTTATAGAAACAGTAGATCCAAGTGATGTGGCTTGTATTGTTATGGAACCTGTTCAAGGTGAAGGTGGGTTCATTATCCCAGATTCTAAATTTGTAAAAGCAGTCAAACAGATTTGTGAAGATAATGGCATTGTCTTTGTAGCTGACGAAATTCAAAGTGGTTTTGCCAGAACTGGCAAGACTTTTGCTATAGAACATTTTGATATTGAACCAGATTTAATCACAGTTTCTAAATCATTAGCTGCAGGCTTTCCGTTAAGTGGTGTAGTTGGTAAATCAGAAATTATTGATAGTGCTGCCCCAGGCGAATTAGGTGGTACTTATGCCGGAAATCCATTGGCTTGTGAGGCTGCGCTTAAAGTTATTGAAATTATAGAGACAGAAGATTTAAACAATAAAGCAGAACAACTAGGTTATAACATAGAAACATATTTAACATCATTGAGCGAAACATATAATCAAATCTCAAGTATACGTAGATTAGGTGCAATGGTTGCCTTTGAAGTAGTTGATCCTGAAACTGGTGAACCTGATAAAGCATTAACAGGTAAACTTGTCCAAGTAGCAAACGAAAAAGGCTTATTGTTGTTATCTGCAGGTATTAAAGGCAATGTTATTCGATTTTTACCACCTTTAGTTATTACAGATGATGAGTTAAATGAAGGATTACGTATTTTAACTGATGTGTTTGAGACTGTAATTTCTAAAGAAGGTATCGCATAAGCGACTACACTTTATGCTTTTTTGATATAGGGTATGGATAATTGTAAGTATTTTATAATTGATTAATAAAAAGGAGATTTTAATATGACAAAATTAGAAGTGTTTAACCCAGCTACCAATGAAGTCATTGAACGCTTAGATTATACAAGTAGCGAAGATATTCAAACACAAGTGGAACGAGCACATAAAGCATTTCAACAATGGAAAAAAGTAGACGCTCACGAACGTTCTGCTAAATTATTGAAATGGGCAGAACTTATAGATGAACATCAAGATGAATTAGCACGACTCATCACATTAGAGGGTGGTAAACCGCTTGCTGAAGCAAAAGGTGAAGTGACTTATGCTAATTCTTATGTGAAGTGGTATGCAGAAGAGGCAAAACGTGTTTACGGTCGCACAATTCCAGCCAATGCTGCGTCTAAAAAAATTATTATCGATAAATTCCCAGTAGGCGTTGTTGGTGCAATTACACCATGGAATTTCCCAGCAGCTATGATTACGCGGAAAATGGCGCCAGCCTTAGCGGCCGGTTGTACAATTATTTGTAAACCAGCAGTAAAAACGCCGTTAACTACAATTAAATTAGTAGAACTTGCCCATGAAGCTGGATTCCCTAAAGATGCTATTTCTTATATTATTGCATCTGGTAAAGACGCAGGTGATTTATTTACTGAACATGAACTAATCAGTAAAGTGACATTTACTGGGTCAACTGCAGTGGGTAAAACATTGATAGAACAATCAGCACAACAGGTTAAAAATGTAACAATGGAACTAGGTGGACTCGCACCGTTAATTGTGCATAAAGATGCGGATGTTGATGCAGCTGTTGATGGAACAATTGCTTCTAAATTTAGAAATGCAGGTCAAACGTGTATATGTGCCAATAGAATTTATGTACATCAAGATATCGCAGAGACGTATACAGAGAAATTAATAGAAAAAGTGC
The DNA here is from genome assembly GCF_000338275.1 of Staphylococcus xylosus NJ. Classification (GTDB taxonomy): domain Bacteria; phylum Bacillota; class Bacilli; order Staphylococcales; family Staphylococcaceae; genus Staphylococcus; species Staphylococcus xylosus_B. Next base: position 175,040 of record NZ_ANMR01000034.1, on the reverse strand, counting down.
ATGAACTAACTGTAGGTAATGGTTTAGAAAGTGACGTGAAAGTAGGGCCACTTATCGATGCACAAGCTGTTAAGAAAGTACTATCTCATATAACTGATGCGCAAGAGAAAGGTGGAGAATTGTCGCGTAGCATTGAAGATATTCAATCGTTAGGTGGAAATTTCTTGAAACCAGTAGTTATCTCTAACGCAAATTTAGATATGAAAGCTATGCATGAAGAAACATTTGGACCAGTTGCACCAGTTATGACATATGAAGATTTAGATGAAGTTATTCAAATAGCCAATGATACAGAATTTGGTCTAGCATCATACTTCTTTACTAATGACTATCGTACTGGACTAAAATTCTTTAATGAATTAGAGTATGGCGTTATTGGTTGGAACGATGGGGGTCCTTCTGCTGCACATGCACCATTTGGTGGTTTGAAAGAAAGCGGTTATGGTAGAGAAGGTGGCATAGAAGGTATTGAACCATATTTAGAAACAAAATATCTTTCTATTCAAGAATAATTTTAGAAATGAATGATTAAAATACTTTCAATTGAAACATAAACAAGGGTTGAAGATTTAAAGAATAATAATTAAGTCAAGACAAGGTTGTAAGCACAGTAATTAGGTTATATTACTGTGCCGACCTTGTAAAATTATTATTTTAATTTGAAGAATGTAATGGGGTATGTTCAATGAAATCACAAAAATCACAGTTTGATAAATCAATGAATATTGTTGATGTTTTATTTCTTGCAATCGGTGCCATGCTTGGATGGGGATGGGTCGTGTTATCAGGTGAATGGGTATCAACAGCAGGTTTTGTAGGAAGTATTGTTGCCTTTTTAATAGGAGGCTTTTTAGTAATTGTAATTGGTCTTACATATGCAGAACTTGCTTCTGCAATTCCAGAAACTGGCGGAGGATTTGTCTTTGTTAAAAAAGCATTTTCACCTGGAATTGCTTTTATTTCTGGTTGGTCAGTATTATTTGGCTATGTATCAGTGATTACGTTTGAGGCGGTTGCGTTACCTACAGTAATCGATTATGTTATTCCTTTTCAACATCAGGGATTCATGTGGAATATTGCTGGATGGGACGTGTACTTAACATGGGTGTTAATTGGTTCTGTAGGGAGTATTGTCTTAACGTCATTAAATTACTTTGGTGTTAAACCTGCAGCGATAATACAGACAGTCTTTACAATCTTTATAGTTTCGGTCGGTTTGCTACTTGTTTTTGGTGCTGGCTTTAATGGTAATTTCAGTAACTTAAAGCCGTTTGAACATGGTGTAGGTGGAACAATGTCTGTATTGATGATGATTCCTTTTCTATTTGTTGGGTTTGATGTTATACCACAGATTGCTGAAGAGGTAAAAGCACCTTCTAAAAAAATAGGCGGTATTTTAATCTTATCGATTATTGCATCTGTGATTTTTTATTTGCTTATTGTTTTTGGTGTCGCAACAGGGTTATCTCCAAAAGCACTTGGTAAAAGCAGTCTAGCTACAGCTGATGCAATGGTAAATCTTTTTGGACATAGTGGATTTGGCGTTTTACTCGTACTGGGCGGCGTCGCAGGCATTATTACCAGTTGGAATGCATTTATTATAGGTGGTAGTAGAATTTTGTATGCTATGGCTAAAAACAAAATGATTCCGCAATGGTTTGCTTATATTCATCCTAAATTCAAAACACCAACACATGGTATTTTATTTTTAGGTGTGCTTGCATTTGTAGCTCCATTATTAGGGAGACCAGCACTTTCATGGATTGTTAATGCTGGAGGTATTGGAGTCGTATTAGGCTATCTATTAGTAGCAATTTCATTTTTAAAATTGCGTAAGACACAGCCTGATTTAGAAAGACCATACCGTATTAGAAATGGTAGAGTTATAGGTATTATTGCAGTGGTACTTAGTATTTTATTTATAATTATTTATCTCCCTGGAATGCCTTCGTCACTCGCTTGGCCAGCAGAGTGGTTGATCGTATTAGCGTGGTACTTTGTGGCGTTTGTCCTTTATTTTACTCAAAAGAGAAGAGTGACAACTGGTGGACAAGTACCAATACAAGGTGAGAACCAATCTAATTAGCATTGAATAAAAATAGGTGACTCGTTTTCTATAAGCTGGTTTAAGCAGCAATAGAAATTTAGTCACCTTTTTCTTTTTATATATGAAGTATCGATAGTAAATAAATTGTTACTAAGCGATTAATGACCAATATAAAATCATAATTTGATTAACATATCATATCTTTAACTAGCTATATTGATGCGTTGGTCTCCTGGTTTAATCCATTGCTTATTTAAGAAGAATATATATAACATAAAGCTGAGACATGAAGGTAGCAAAATATGGAATATGGCTATCAGTAACCATGTTTGAACCGAACCGCCCATCGTATTAATCGTCATAATTTGACCTATAAAGCCACTTGTACCCATACCTGCACCTGCAGGATTATTCGACATAGGGAATAGTGTTGTCATAATTGGCGCAACAATCGCACTTGCAAGTGTTGGAGGTAAGAGAATCATTGGATTTTTAATAATATTAGGCACTTGTAACATGCTAGTTCCAATACCAATCGATAGTAAGCTACTCCATCCATTATCTTTATAACTATTGACTGCAAATCCGACCATTTGGGAAGCGCATCCAATAGTGGCTGCGCCAGCAGCTAAACCACTTAAATCAAGCATCAAAGCAAGTGCTGCACTAGAAATAGGGGCTGTTAAAGCTAGGCCAAATATAACGGACACGACTATGCCCATAATCAATGGTTGTTGTTCTGTGCCAACTATAATCACTTTTCCTAAGCCAGTCATGAATTGATTTAAGGCTGGACCAAATAGTTTTGCTATTGCACCACCAACTATAATCGTAAGTAAAGGCGTGATGATGATATCTATTTTTGTCTTACCCGCATAAAATCTACTTAATTCAACAACAATAAGTGTTGCGATATATGCACCAACAGCGCCACCACCAAATGTGTCATAACCAAGGGTCCCAACGATAACGCAAGAAAAAATAACTAGAGGTTTTGCGCCTAGACCATAAGCTATAGCAACACCAATTGCTGCTCCAGTTACGGACATAGCTACCTTGCCTATTTCAGATAAGAAAGATAAATTGAGTTGAGATATCAAAGTTTGACTTCCTAATGTTTCTAAAATCAGCCCGATTATTAGTGAACCAAATAAGCCAAGTGCCATAAAACTTAGTGCTTCAATAACCCATCTATGTAAATAATTTTTCATTAAGTATGCTCCCTGTTTTTTAAATAAAGTTATTTTATAAATTAATATTAGTATATAGATAGTTTTCAGTGTTGGCTAGTTTATTTAGAAATTGATACAACTATTGTTAGTACTAGTTACTAATAAATTACAATATATTAAGTGTGAATGGAGACATGTATATGCGATGTTACAGCTAATATAAGAGATATAAGCGCTCAAGAGATAGTATTATCACATATGTGATTTTAGGGGGGGAAGTGTAGGTGTAACTAACGTTAACTTAGTAAATTGTAGTTATATTGCAATGAAAATTAAGGCTGGAACACAAAAATAATGTCCCAGCCTCAGAAAGTTTAATTATTTAATTTATATAGCGAAACGTATTATGAAACTATAAGAATGAATACTTAGTTTTTATTAACAGAAGCATCATAGATAGATTCAACTGTTTCGCCTAAAATTCTATCGAATTCTTCATCTGATTGGTTTACATTTAAATCATTGATAAGTGCACGAGAGAAACTTGCGATTAAGTCTTTATTTTGTTTAAGTACTTCATTAGCATGTTCTCTGCTATAACCACCAGATAACGCAACGACGCGAACAACGTTTGGATGATTAATTAGTGATTGATATTGGTCTGCTTTAGTAGGGATAGTTACTTTAAGCATTACTAATTGATCATCAGTTAATTTATTTAATTCTTCTAATATAGAATCAGTTAAGTAAGCTTCGATTTCTTCTTTGTTTTCAGCATTAATATTAACTTCAGGTTCAATAATAGGAACTAAACCTGCAGCAATGATTTGTTTAGCTACTTCAAATTGTTGTTTAACTACTAAATCAATACCATCTTTATTAAGTTCTAAGATATTAGAACGCATTTTAGTTCCAAAAATTTTATGTTCGTTTGCACGGCTTAATAAATCGTCTAATTCAGGCATTGGTTTCATCAATTGAACGCCATCTTTTTGTTCATCTAAACCTTTATCTATTTTTAAGAATGGTACGATACCTTTATCTGCAAGGTAGTCACCAGTATGTTTACCTTCTACTTCACGATCCATTGTTTGTTCGAAAAGGATTGCACCAACAATTTTATCAGAGCTAAATGAAGGTGATGAAACAATACGTGTACGCATGTCATGAACGAGTTTGAACATTTCATCTTCACTATTGTATTGATCTTCAGTAACACCATAGTCGCTTAGCGCTTTAGGTGTACTACCACCACTTTGGTCTAATGCTGCAATGAATCCTTTACCATTTTTTACTTTGTCAAATTGTTCTTTATTCATTCTTACCACTCCTTTTACTTTATTCAATTAATAGTATGATAAAAAACTGTCTGAAACGCAAGTTGTAGGCACCTTGTATAACAGAATATAATAAAAATTCTATCTATTATAAAAAATACGTAATAATAATTGTATCTATTTTGTAACGGATATCAAAAATATAGGTGTTGGGTTATAGAAAGCGTCCTTCTCATTATAAATACGATGATATACGCCTTCATCAAGATGTATATGATTAAAGCCTAATGCTTTAAGTATTTGAATATCATATTGTGGTCGGGGGTGATGATTAATTGGGATACTCTGCTTAATAGCTTCGCTTTCTGCTAGCATATCTTTATCAAGTGTGTCATGAGCATGATTTGACCCAATCGATTTATAGGATTCAAATGAATCTTTACCATAATCAGCATCAATATTTATCAGCTTACCCTGTGGTTTTAATACGCGTAACCACTCTTTATAAGCAGCATTTGTATTTGGTAGGAGCCAAGTTACATTTCTTGAGATAACAATATCAAATGTTTCATCTTCAAAGTCTAGATTTTCAGCGTCCATAATCCTGAAATCTAGATTTTGTTTGAAGTGTTGTGCATTTGCTTTAGCATGTTCTATCATTTCTGGTGAAAGATCTATACCAGTAACTGTTCCTCCGTGTTGAGTGCATAAGATTGCTAAAAATCCAGCACCAGTACCGATATCTAATATTTTCATCCCTTTATGTATAGGAGCAATTTGATTGATTTCATCAATCCAGGTTAATGCATGCTTACTCTCTAATTCTGCTTGTTTATTTTCGCCAAAAGAGCCAGCTCGTTTATCCCAGTAATTAACAATTTGTGATTTTCCCATTTGCAGTACTCCTTTATTTTATTTGACTCAAAAGTTTCTTATCTTATTATAGAATATTTGAGCGAAAAAGTGAGTTAAGAGAATTAAAACATTAAAATTTTGCAAATGATTGCCAATAATGGCATTCATTTTATCTAATTAAAAAATATTGATTTTATACTTTTTTAGGTATTAAGAATTTAATTTTTTTATAATAATTAATTCTGTTTTTTTGAATTCAAACAAAAAAAGTAAAACAAATATTTATGCATTAATATAGTATAAATATCCAAATAGTAAAATTGTAAGATTCATTAATTACGTTAAATTTAAACTTAACACTGTGATTGTGGCGATTTTTATATGATGGACAAATGTTTGTTTTATATAATTATTCATATTTTGGTGGAGGTATTTTTGAATGTAATTTGCATTATTATTTAAAGTTCGTTAGGCTCATGTTTGTGAATTAATATTTTGTTTTGCTAACATTTATTTATTTTAGCAACTTATACATAGTTAAGAAAACTAAATTCAGGGGTGTTCAAAAATGGAAAAGAATAAAGTCATGGATTGGACGACCTTTATAGGATCATCGATAATTTTACTTATTGCAGTAATTCCTATGATGGTCTTTCCAAAAGCAAGTCAAGATATTATTACTAAAATGAACGATGCTGTTTCTAGTTCAATAGGTTCTATATATTTACTAATTGGCTTAGCAACATTGATTTTCGTATTATACATAGCTTTTGGTAAATATGGAAACGTAACTCTAGGTAAAGCAACAGATAAACCTGAGTTCAATAATTTTAGTTGGGCTGCAATGCTGTTTTGTGCTGGTATTGCTTCTGATATTTTATACTGGGGTATCATTGAATGGGCATTTTATTATCAAGATCCTCCACATGGTGGTAAAGGGATGACAGATAGTGCGCTTAATTATGCAACTATGTATGGTATGTTCCACTGGGGGCCAATTGCATGGGCAACCTTTGTATTACCGGCGCTTTGTATTGGTTATCTTGTATTTGTGAAAAATAAACCAGTTTATAAAATTAGTCAGACATTACGTCCTATATTAAAAGGACAAACAGATGGTATTGTCGGAAAAATAGTTGATATTGTCTTCATTTTTGGTTTGTTGGGCGGAGCAGCTACATCATTAGCATTAGGTGTGCCGATGATTACAGCAGGAATAGAGCGTCTTACAGGCATAGATGGAGATAATATGCTCATGAAGAGCATTATTTTGTTAGTTATTACAGCAATATTTGCTTATAGTTCATATTCAGGGTTGAAAAAAGGTATTAAAGTTTTAAGTGATGGAAACGTAATATTGTCATTTATATTACTCGGATTTGTATTAGTTGTAGGTCCGACCGTATTTATAATGGAAACAACAATCACTAGTATGGGTAATATGTTTAAAAACTTTTTCCAAATGGCTACATGGATTGAACCGTTTGGTGGTATAGGGGGACGTGAAGAAACAATGTTCCCTCAAAAATGGACAATATTTTATTGGGCATGGTGGATAGTTTATGCACCATTTATTGGATTGTTTATTGCACGTATATCAAAAGGTCGTACACTAAAAGAACTTGTTTTAGGTACGCTAGTATATGGAACATTAGGCTGTATGTTATTCTTTGGTATCTTTGGAAACTATGCAGTATATTTACAAATAAGTGGTCAATTTAATGTAATTGAATTCTTAAATACGCATACTACTGAAGCAACAATTATTGAAGTACTACATCATTTACCGTTTCCAAACTTGGTTATCGTGCTATTCTTGGTTTCAGCAATCTTATTCTTAGCAACAACATTTGACTCTGGTTCCTACATTTTAGCTGCAGCATCACAGAAAAAAGTGATTGGTGAGCCATTAAAAGCAAATCGCTTATATTGGGCATTTGCTTTGTGCTTGTTACCATTTGCGCTAATGTTAGTAGGTGGTGAACGTGCATTAGATGTATTGAAAACAGCTTCCGTATTAGCAAGTGTGCCAGTACTTGTTGTGTTTGTAATGATGATGATTTCCTTCTTAAGGACATTGTCTGAAGATCGACTCAAACTGGAGCACCGTGCTGATAAATATAGAGAAGTAGAACGCCGTTCATTAAGAATTACGCAAGTGAGAGAGAAAAAAGAAGACGACAATCTATAAAGTGCAAAATAGCTGCCGACAGCATGTCGGCAGCTATTTTTATAATTTTATTAATTAAATGAGAATGCAACGCCACATATTATCGAATAGGGTTAAATTAAGTATATAAGACAAAAATGAAGGTGAATCATTAACAGAATAAGTAATGTGACCTTTATTCTTATAAATTTGAAAACTTATTCTTCTCTGTGCGTTTCTTCTGGTATGGGGAAGTATTTGAAGATTTCGCCACTTTCAAGCGCATCACTTAATTGATCTAACCATTCATAATAAGGCAATGTATCAACGAGTTGCTGTTTAGTTTCAACTGCTTCACTCTTAGTAGCCGCATCAACGTTTTTATCATTAATGATTTTATCTAAAATTGCAACTGAATCATGGACAGCTTCAGCGTTAATGACAATTTCTCTTCTCCATTTTCGAGTGAAGAAATTTCTGAAGAAATTAAAGAAATCTTTTTCGGCTATGAAATGCTGTTTTCTACTTCCACGAGTGAATTGTTGTTTTACGATATCAAATTCTTGGAGCCTTTTAACGCCAGCACTCATACTCGGCTTACTCATTTGTAACTGTTCGCGCATTGCGTCCAACGTCATACTATCTTCGAAAAGCATAGTACCAAATAAATTTCCAACGCTTCTATTGATACCGTATAAATCCATGGTCTCACCAATGGCATTGATAACAATATCTTTGGCTTCGTCTAATTGATTTTCAGGGTTGTTAGAATGTACCAATATGTACACCTCCGATTAAAAAATTTTAAGTTCAAATTAAGGAAAGACAATTCATCTAAGTAATATAGATACTAGATAATAATTGAAAATGAGTGTGTAATATTTGAACTCGTTTGACACCCTTTCAATTACTATGCTAACATAAACTCTATAAAATTCGTTAAATAAAAATTTAACAAACTTAACGGAGGTAATTTTAATGGAACTTGTAAAAAATTTATCTCGCCGTCAATTTATTGATGGTGAGTGGGTTGAAAGCTCAAATAAAGAAACAAGAAAAATTATTAATCCATTTAATCAAGAAGTGATTTTTGAAGTTGCAGAAGGAACAGCCGATGATAGCGAGCGTGCAATATTGGCAGCTAGACGCGCTTTTGAAGATGGCGAATGGGCTAACGAAACAAGTGAAACTCGCGGTAAGAAAGTAAGAGCAATCTCTGACTTAATCGTTAAGCATCGTGAAGAATTAGCTAAACTTGAAACATTAGACACTGGTAAGACGTTAGAAGAATCTTATGCTGACATGGACGATATTGCTAATGTATTTAATTTCTTTGCTGGACTCGCAGACAAAGATGGTGGTGAAATTATAGATTCACCAATTCCAAATACAGAGAGTAAAGTTATCAAAGAACCAATTGGTGTTGTTACACAAATCACACCGTGGAATTATCCTTTACTTCAAGCATCTTGGAAAATAGCACCTGCATTAGCTTCAGGATGTTCATTAGTCATGAAGCCGAGTGAAATTACTCCGTTAACAACTATTCGTGTATTTGAATTGATGGAAGAAGTAGGTTTTCCACAAGGTGTGATTAACCTTGTACTAGGTAAAGGTTCAGAAGTAGGTGAGCCCTTATCATCACATAAAGAAGTGGACCTAGTATCATTTACTGGCGGTATTCAAACAGGTAAACATATTATGAAAAATGCGGCAGATCATGTAACAAATATTGCTTTAGAATTAGGCGGTAAAAATCCAAATATTATATTTGATGATGCTGATTTTGATTTAGCAGTAGATCAAGCGTTGAATGGTGGATTTTTCCATGCAGGTCAAGTTTGTTCTGCAGGCGCGAGAATTATTGTGCATAAGGATATTAAAGAAAAATTTGAAGCAGCACTTATAAAAAGAATAAAAAATATTAAATTAGGTAATGGTTTTGACGAAGATACAGAAATGGGACCAGTCATCTCAGCAGAACACCGTGAAAAAATTGAAAACTATATGGAAGTTGCTAAATCTGAGAATGCAACGATTGCAATTGGCGGTAAACGCCCTGAACGTGAAGATTTACAAAACGGTTTCTTCTTTGAACCAACAGTTATTACGGATTGTGATACGTCAATGCGTATTGTACAAGAAGAAGTGTTTGGACCTGTTGTAACGATTGAAAGTTTCACAACTGAAGCAGAAGCAATCGAACTTGCTAACGATTCAATTTACGGATTAGCAGGTGGCGTGTTTACAAATGATGTTGGAAAAGCAGAACGTGTAGCAAATAAATTGAAAATGGGTACCGTTTGGATTAACGATTTCCATCCATATTTTGCACAAGCACCATGGGGTGGATATAAACAATCAGGTATTGGTAGAGAGCTTGGTAAAGCAGGGTTAGCTGAATATCAAGAAGAAAAACATATTTTACGTAATACAAATCCAGAGCCAGTCAATTGGTTCGGTAAAGCATAACTAAATTACAAATAAAGAAGGCTAAATAACATTTAATAAATTCAGGAGGCAGTATAACAATGAAAGAATCATATGATTATATCATCATAGGGGGCGGTAGCGCCGGTTCAGTACTAGGTGGCCGTTTAAGTGAGGACGTATCAAATAATGTACTTGTATTAGAAGCGGGACGTAGTGATTATCCATGGGACTTATTAATACAAATGCCAGCAGCTTTAATGTACCCTGCTGGAAATAAATTATATGATTGGATTTATGAAACGACGCCAGAACCACATATGGGCGGCCGTAAAGTTGGTCATGCACGTGGTAAAGTTTTAGGAGGTTCAAGTTCAATTAACGGTATGATTTACCAAAGAGGTAACCCGATGGATTATGAAAAATGGGCTAAACCTGAAGGTATGGATTCATGGGATTTCGCACATTGTTTACCGTATTTCAAACGACTAGAAACAACATTTGGTTCTACTAAAGATGATCCTTACCGCGGACATCATGGACCAATCAAGTTAAGACGTGGTCCTGCTGATAACCCATTATTCCAAGCATTTTTTGATGCAGGCGTAGAGGCAGGTTATAATAAAACTCCAGATGTAAATGGTTTCCGTCAAGAAGGTTTTGGACCATTTGACAGCCAAGTGCATAATGGACGTCGTGTATCGGCTTCCAGAGCGTATTTACATCCAGCGATGAAACGTAAAAACTTAGAAGTACAAACACGTGCCTTTGTTACTAAATTAAACTTTGAAGGTAATAAAGTTACAGGGGTAACATTCAAGAAAAATGGTAAAGAGCATACAGTAAATGCGAAAGAAGTTATCTTATCCGGTGGTGCAATTAACTCACCACAATTATTACAATTATCAGGAATAGGTGATTCTGAACACTTACGTTCATTAGGCATTGAACCTCGTATTCACTTACCAGGTGTTGGTGAAAACTTTGAAGATCATTTAGAAGTTTACGTGCAACATGCATGTAAACAGCCAGTATCAATGCAACCAAGTTTAAATAAATTGAAGATGCCATTTATTGGTTTACAATGGATCTTAGGGCGTAAAGGTGCAGCAGCATCAAATCACTTTGAAGGTGGCGGATTCGTTCGCTCTAATGATGAAGTAGATTATCCAAACTTAATGTTCCACTTCTTGCCAATCGCAGTAAGATACGATGGTACAAAAGCGCCAGCTGCGCATGGATACCAAGTGCACGTTGGACCTATGTACTCAAATTCTCGTGGTCACTTGAAGATTAAATCAAAAGACCCATTTGAAAAACCTGAATTTGTATTCAACTACTTATCTACTGAAGAAGATAAGCGCGAGTGGGTTGAAGCTATTAAAGTAGCTAGAAATATCTTGAAACAAAAAGCATTAGATCCTTTCAATGGTGGAGAAATTTCACCTGGGCCTGAAGTACAAACAGATGAAGAGATTATAGAGTGGGTAAAACGTGATGGTGAAACTGCTCTACATCCATCATGTAGTTGTAGAATGGGTCCTGCTTCAGATGAAATGTCTGTTGTAGATCCAGAAACATTCAAGGTTCATGGTATGGAGAATTTACGAGTGGTGGATGCTTCGGTAATGCCACGTACAACAAATGGTAATATCCATTCTCCAGTACTAATGATGGCAGAAAAAGCTTCTGATATCATTCGTGGTAAGAAACCATTAGAACCAGAATACATTGATTTTTATCGTCATGGTGTACATGATAAAGACGCCGGTACAGTTAAGTAAACACTAGATTTTTAGTTTAATATAGATAATCTTAAGGCTGAGACAACTTTTAATAGTCTCAGCCTTAATCTTTATATTAGCAGTAGATAATGGCCTAATTTTATATAAATTAGGTTTTTTTTAATTACATACTGTTTTATGAATGATAGACAATCTGATTTTATATGTTTAGAGTTTATCGTAAAATAAAAAATTGAAATACAAAAAAGAGCCCGTAATGCACGGACTCTTTCTTTATTCAGAGGCGACTTATGCACAAGCACTAGTATAGCTCTGTTTATTTTATTATTAGCCTTGTTAGTAATTAAGTCTCAATGAAATGACTGTAATTAAATTTAGGTTGTTATAATACAATAGGGTAAAACTAAATTATTTATACTTTTTACCTGTAATTAAATCTGCAATTGCTTTAGAGCCTTTACCTTTTTCTAATGAACAGAAGTCATTATAGAATTTATCAATTTTATCTTTATAATCAATAGCTACTTGATCTAAGTTTTTTAGATGTTCTGTTAACTGGTAAGCATCTTGATGGATAGGACCAGGTAAATCTTTGTGATAATCAAGATAGAAACCACGTAAGTCTTGTCCATATTTATCTAAATCATAAGCAAAAAAGAACTGTGGTCTTTTAAGCACGCCGTAATCAAACATTACAGATGAATAATCTGTAATTAGACAATCTGAAATTAAATATAATTCAGAGATATCACTATAGTTTGATACATCAATTGCAAAGTCTTCATAACCACGTAAATCTAACGCGTTAGAAATAAGGTAATGCATTCTTAGTAATACGACATATTCATCGCCTAATTGCGCTTGTAAGTTATCTAAGTCAATTTGTAGGTTGAATAGATATTTACCTTTTTTGACGAATTCATCGTCTCTCCACGTTGGCGCGTACATAATAACTTTCTTATCTGCAGGTAAGTTTAGGTTTTCTTTAATTTGCTGAATATATGCTTTATCGTTTGCGTGATTTACCAACACGTCATTTCTTGGGTATCCAATTTCAAGAATTTGTTCTGGATTCATCCAAAAAGCAGTTTCAAATATTTTAGATGAATAAGCATTAGGTGAAACAAGATAATCCCAACGGCTTGTTTCTTCTCTGAAATTACGTTTGTAATTATCAGTTGTTGTTCCAGGCATGCGAATCACTTTCATATCATTTGCCAGACGTTTCAAGGGTGTACCATGCCAATTTTGAATATAAACTTGGTTAGGCTTTTTATTTAAATATAAAGGTAGTCTTGCGTTAGTTACCCAATATTTAGCTGTTGAATAAGCCTCATAATATGCTTTAGACCCTTTTTTAACTTTTTTAGCCGACCCAGGTATTTGAACTTTCGAAGGATTCTTGAAGACCCATATAAATTCATAATTTGGGTGATGCTTCATCATATATTCATAAATATATTTAGGACTATCACTATAGTTTTTGCCGGCAAAGGCTTCGAATACGATTCTGTTATTCTTCACTTTATCTTCGCTATCAGTTAATTGATAAAGTGCACGATGTTTATTTTTTCTACGTAAAACAATGTTTTTAACTAAACGTGCTTGCTTTCTAAATTGGTTCACTTTAAAAGCAAAATTGCGTTTATTGAACATAAGCATTAATGATTCAATCATAAATAATGGTTTTTCATTTTTAAATATTGTAGGTAGTAATTCGCGCGTCACTTTTGGAAGTAATTCACTATTGTTTTCGTAACGTTCAGGTAGTTTTCTCAGTGATGGTTCAAAAGAACGTTTGAATAAGTTTTTCATTTTATTTTTAATGAATACCTTGTTTTCTTTTAGTGGTGCGCGTTTAACAGAATCTGAGAAACTATAGACATAATCATTAAATATAATGCCGAAGTCTTGTTGAGATAATGCTGGTTTTAAAAATGGATCATAGATTTCCCCTTTAATATAGAAAGGGAATCGGCTGATACGCACGAAGTCGTTAGCATATTTAATGAATTCTAATATAAATGACCAATCAACAAAGATATTTAAGTCTTCGTTAAATTGTAGATTATGCCCACGTGCGATTGCCGTTTTGAAAATAATATTACAAACCGTTTGTTTACGTAAAAATTGGTTTGATTTTGTTTTTGTATTTAAATATTCTGTACGTACTAAATTTTGATCAACGTACTGAGGAATATCCAAAGTGAAAGAATGAATAGGTGCAATTAAAGCATCGAAACTATTCAACTTTTTCATGTAAAATGATAAAGCATAAGAAGCTAGATAATCATCTGAATCAATAAAAATAAAGTAAGGCGATTCAACTTCTTTAAGACCAATATTTCTGGCATGTGCATGGCCAGTATTCTGTGGTAAATCTATTACTTTAATGGGAATATCCCAATCTTTAGCAGTTTCTGTCGCTATTTTTTTTGAATTGTCAGTTGAACCATCATTAACTAAAATGAGTTCAAAATCTTGGAATCTTTGGTTTTTAAGACTACTCAAACATCTTTCGATATAATCTTCTGAGTTGTAATAAGTCACTATGACTGAAATGGACTTCATTATGTTCCCTCTTTTTTTAAATTTTCTCTATATTTTTATACAAGGTAAAATATTAACAAATATCAATCTCAAATATCAACTATTAATACATAGGTAGAAAGACTGATTTTGTAAAATACACTCTGAAATTATGGTATAGGTAGTATTGAATTATTAAATCTAAAGCACATATTATAGCATGGTTTAAAACTGTAATTGAAAATAAACGGGTTTAGATATTTATGCAAAAATAATTATAATTTGCTTTAGTTCTTTTTTGCCTATTTATTTTTTGTAAAAGTGCTACTAATATATTTTACTATAAATTTACAATTAATATAGTGTGTAATTAAAATTTAAAACATATTAAACGCTTACATTTAGTTAAATCTTTATCTCGTATGCAAAAAATAGATGTTTTAGGGAATTGAGGTATTAATTAAAGATAGATTGTGTGCGTGTACACAATGAAAAATGAAGGAGTGGAATATATTATGTCTATTAGAAAAGCGAATACTCAAGAGTTAGTAGAGATAAATCAAATGATACCAGATGTGTTTGAATCATCTGTAACTGTAAATTTTAATTTGAGTGAGGAGTGTATGCGTACGATGTCTAAGCAATTACAAGAAGAAGGTGCATCGTATTTTGTTTATTCTGAAGATGAGGTTATACGTGGGTTTGTACTTGTAGATAAGAAAATAGACGCTATTGAACAGAAAGAATATGGGTTTATTTATGAATTATATGTGTTAAAAGCTTATAGAAATCAAGGTATAGCTAAAGAATTAATTCACTTTGTTAATGATTACTATAAAAAACATAATGTGAGTGAGGTAAGGCTCAACGTATTTGCAGGGAACGATGCGAAATATTTATATGAAAAAATAGGCTTTCGTGAAAGAACTACTTCAATGTCTATTGATATTTAAATATGATTATTCAAAACTTTATGTAATTTGAATAAAATTACTTTAAATTGAGTTCAGATAATAACTTATTATTTATAAGAATGTCATTTCTTTTGGGAAAATTTTATGGATGTAAACATTGATTGGAATAAGGTTTTAGAATGTTTTGTTATGTTATGAAAATTATTTATAAACAAATGATTTGTAAAAGTGGTCAAATTGAGTATAATTTGATTTTGTTAAAAATAATTAAGGAGTAGAAAAGAATGATAAATAATAATTTTGAAGATATTTTAAACAATAGAAAATCAGTGAAAGTGTTTGACGACCAATTTAAAATCCCTAGAGAAGAAATGGACGAAATGATTCAAAAAGCAACAAAGGCCCCATCATCTGTTAACATGCAACCTTGGCGTTTTTTAGTAGTGGAAAGTGATGAAGGTAAAGATAAATTACGTCCGCTAATTCGTTTTAACACGCGTCAAAACGATACATCATCAGCAATGGTAGTTATTTTTGGTGATATGCAAAGTCAAACTTACGGTGAAGAAATTTATGGCAATGCTGTAAAACATGGCTTTATGCCAGAAGAAGTTAAAAATGAAATGTTAGATAAAGTTGTAGCGCTTTATGATAGTGCCCCTAAAGAGCAAATGAATGATATTGTTAAAATTGATAGTAGTTTAGCTGCAATGCAATTTATGTTAGTTGCTAAAGCACATGGATATGACACAAATCCGATTGGTGGATTCGAAAGTGATCAAATAGCTGATGCATTTAATATTGACTCACAACGTTATGTACCTGTATTAATCGTTGCTGTTGGGAAAGCAAAAAATCCAGCACATGATTCATATAGATTACCTACTGAAACTGTTACAAAATACGTTTAATCATTTATGTGACTGTAAGATAAGTAGCTAGATCATTTGTTTAGATATATTTGAATATAGAATTATCAAAAATAGAACAATAGATATTAAAGCGTATTTACATCTTGATGAGTTGACTAATATTTAAAGGTAGTTATTTCAAGGCTTTTAGCTATTTGTCAGCTCTGCAATATTCTATAGCTTGAGGTTGGGGCAAATTAATTGTCTCAGCCTTAATTATTGTATAAGACTTATACATGAGCGAGAGTTCAATTAAACCATTTGTCCTTATCATTACTAATTGACTTTGTCAGTGAGAGAAGATAACGAAAGTTTTAAAATAAATTAGATTTTTCTTTTATGCATTAACATTTTTCACTTTGATAAAATTAAAATACTTCGCCAATATAATTGAATCGTAGAATGATAAAAACTATACTGAAATTAACGAAAGTAGATATATAAGGTAATTCTTGATGAGAGGACGTCTTTGATGAGGTATCGTATACTTTTAGTTTTATTATTTTCACTTTTTTTAACTCTATGTATATTTTGTTTATCAGATCAAAAGAATTTAACTCATAAAGCATCTTTTTATGCAGTAGGTGATAATTTAATACATCCAGTTGTATATCGTGACGCATTACAAAGGAATGGTTCTTTCGATTTTGAACCTATGTACGAATCACTAAAGAAAGAAATACAAGCAGCAGATATTTCCTATGTAAATCAGGAATCGCCGATTGGTGGAGATGAAAAGGGACTTTCTGGATTTAAACAGTTCAATACGCCTAATGATATTGCTAGGGATGTTGTGGATACTGGTTTTAATGTAGTGAATGGTGCTAACAATCATGCTTTGGATCAAGGTACTGATGGATTATTAAATGAAATTAATGTGTGGGAACATTTTAAAGGTGTTTTTTATACAGGGACATTTAAATCACAAAGAGACAGGGATACAATCCCAACGTTTAATAAAAAAGGGATTAAAATTGCAATGCTAAGTTATACATACGGTACGAACGATATTAAACCGGAAAATAAATATCAAATAAACTACTTTAATGAGGAACAAATCAAAAAAGATGTAGCAAAAGCTAAAGAACAAAGTGATATGGTTATGGTATCGGCACATTGGGGTAATGAAGGCAAACACGAGCCTAATGCAAAACAGAAACAATACGCCAAGGTATTTGCTGATGCAGGCGTCGATGTAGTAATAGGAACACATCCTCACGTGATTCAGCCAATCCAATGGGTGAAGGGCAATGATAATCATCGAACATTGGTTGCTTATTCCCTGGGTAATTTCTTGAATGGCCAATCTACTGGTAATGAAAGTAATGCGCTAGGGGGCAACATTCAGTTTAATATTGAAAAACAACCTAAAGGCATAACAATTAAAGATGTAAAATGGAAGTCATTAGTAACGCATTATGAAATTGAGAATCCACTTGATAGTAAGACAAGGCAAAATTTTAAAATGTATCCATTGGCTGATTATACTAATAATAAAGCTAAGCAACACGCTTTGAATACGACTGCAGAAAATGAAATGACTAAAGATAAAATGGAATCTATTACTAAAAAAGTCATAGATAATCAATATTTAGATGACAGCAGTTATTAAAATTATACAATAGAAAAACCCCTGAATTTTAATTTAAAATTCAGGGGTTTTTCTATTACTTTGTAACTTTTTTAGCCAAATCAGTAATATATTTGAAGAAATTATCATGGTGAACATGGTCAATTACTGAAATTGGTCTACCATATTGATCATCGACATAAGTTTTACCTTGGCTAGGGCCCTCTGTGTATACAGATACATTTAAATCATGCTTACGAATCAGTTCAGGCATACCAACATAAGCTGTAGTTAAGACATCCCAAAGGAAATAAGTTGAATTCGTTTGGAAATGAGTCAATGGTGGAACAGCTGCATAACTTATACCTAAAAAATCCACGCCTGGATAATGGCGTTCATTCGCCCACGCTTGTCTAACCTCCCACGTCATAGGTACTTGATTGGTACTCTCTAAAGCAACCATATCTATTTTAATATCTGTATCAAAAACCGTTTTTACAGCTTCTGGATCCCAAAATGAATTCCATTCTGCAGTGCCGTCATGTTCAGGTTCTTCAACATTACCTTTTTCTAAAAATGTTCCCCCCATCCATACTAATCGTTCAATATTTTGAACAATTGTAGCATCTACAGTAATCGCTTTAGCTAAATCAGTAAGTGGTCCAGTAAAGAGTAAAGTAACTTTTTCAGGACTTCCCTGAATTTTATCGATTATATCTCGATAAGCTGCATGTTTTAGTATTTTAGAATAGTTATTTGTAGGTTCGTTTAAGATGGGTAACGCATCCATAAAGAAAGCGTGCATACGCCAATCTTTTGGAAATGGATTTTTACCACGTTCTTTTGAAGCGGCTATGTGAATTGGTTGTTTAGAGAAACGATTGATAATTTTTTGAGAAGCACTTACTGCAGGCTCGATATAACTATCTGCACCAATGGCACTGACACCAACAAGATTGATATCATCCATATGTAATAGAAGAAATAAGGAAATTAGGTCATCTACGCCCCCATCATGGTTAAAGTAAATTTGTTTCATTATTAAATACGCCTCCATAAGTTGTTGATGTTTTTATTATAACAAAATTTAACAGTATTAGTTATAAGCTGAAAAGTGATTGTGTAGCATTAATATAAGTTGTTTGGTAACTATAAATGTTAATTTAAGTTAAATATTTAAGTTGAATCTAATTGTTATTAAACGAGTTGTAAATATTAAATGGAAATACTTTTTTGTAATTTGAATTGAGTATTATACAAATTTTAAGTGTTTACAAAATAATATAGAGGTTATGTTATATTAGATAGAAACAAATTAAGGGGTGTTTTTATTTGTGAAGTTTAAAAAGGAAAAAGTTAACAGAGTAGATTCGGACCAAGCAAAAAAAGGTGTGGTTGCTACAAGTATTGGTAATGCCATTGAATGGTTTGACTTTGGATTATATGCACAATTAGCAGTCATTCTAAGCGCAAATTTCTTTGGCAACTTACCACAAGAAATGCAAATAGTCTCTACGTTTGCTGTATTTGCTTTTGCATTTATTGTTAGACCTATCGGTGGTATATTCTTCAGTCATTTAGGGGATAAATATGGACGGAAAATTGTACTGTCGACAACAATAATACTTATGGCAGCATCCACACTGATGCTAGGCTTATTACCAACACAAGAACAAATTGGTATATGGGCACCGATTCTATTACTGGTAGTACGTATGATTCAATCATTCTCGACAGGTGGAGAATATGCAGGTGCAATGACTTATATTGCTGAAACATCTCCTGATAAGACTCGCGGTAAATTGGGAAGTGGTTTAGAAGTCGGTACACTTGCTGGTAATATAATGGCGGCGATTTTAGCTGGCTTGATGTATTCATTATTAAGTAATCAACAAATGGAAGATTGGGGTTGGAGAATTCCGTTTATTCTCGCCGCGCCTTTAGGTATTGTGGGGATTATTTTACGTTCAAGATTAGACGAAAGTCCTGCCTACGAATCTACATTAGAAGAAAAAGAGGAATTAGAATATTCTTATTTAGATATATTTAAATATTATTGGAGAGATGTTGTCGTTTGCTTCACTGGTGTTGCATTTTTGAATGTCGCAAACTATATGGTGCTCTCTTATATGCCTTCCTTCCTAAACTCAACCATTAACTTAGGTGGAACGATGGGTTCTATATTAAGTACTGTAACAATGTTAATCATGATACCTGCAGTGTTCTTCTTTGGTTGGTATAGTGATAAAGTTGGTAATAAACGGACAATAATATTTGGATTAGCAGGGTTTAGTTTGTTTTCAATACTTGCTTTTTGGTTAATGAGTATACCAATGATTCCATTCGTATTATTAGGCTTGTTTATTATTGCATTATTCATGTCTACATTTGAAGGTGTAATGCCTTCAGTCTTACCAAGTATGTTCCATACAAAAGTGAGACTACGTACGCTATCACTTGTATATAATATTGGGGCAGCAGTTTTTGGTGGTTTAACACCATTTATCTTGTCTACTTTAGTAGAAACTACAGGACAACAAATAGCACCATCTTATTATCTAATGTTTATTAATGTGATTGGACTCATTATTTTCATAACGATGTTTAAATCTACATCCAATAAGTCGCTTAGAGGTTCATATCCTAACGTCGAAACTCAAGCAGATTATGAAGATGTTGTAAAAAATCCTAACGATGCACTTTGGTGGGAAGAAGAAGAAAAACATAAAAAGTAAGTTCTAAATAAAGAACTAGCAGCTCTTTTTACAGAAGAGTTTCTATAATTAGGTAATTGTATATAATTGTTTAGTGATTTATTTAGTTTTTATATTTGTGTGACATTATAAAAAAAGCAGTATTTACAAGGTATTTTAAGAAATAAATGTAAATACTGTTTTATTTTGTATTTATACACATTAAAAGTAAATGTGATATTAAATTTGTTTTTTAATGTACTATAAAATACGTTGAAGACTGGTGTTATAGGCTTCAAGCAACATTTACTACTTTTTAGAATTTATTTGTATTTATACTTTAAATGAATAAATGAGTAACATTAAAAAATAAGCCTTCACGTTGTTTGTATCGTGAGGTCAAAGTGTATAAATTGTGCAAAACTATCATACATTAGCCAGCTCTATATTGTATAAAGATACTGAAACATACATAGATTGGCACTTAGAATATTGGTTTGACTTGAATTGTAAACAGAGTATAATAACGAAATATACAAGAGAGTGTATAAATTTTACATTTTTTGATATGAATATAAAAGATGTTTAAATAGGAGTAATTATGGAACAAAAGGATGAAAGTAATAAGATTAATTTACCGCAGTTGGTATTGCTAGGTTTAGGGTCGCTCATTGGTTCTGGTTGGTTATTCGGTGCCTGGGAAGCTTCATCTATAGCGGGCCCAGCTGCAATTATTTCATGGATTATAGGTTTTGTAGTCATTGGATCAATTGCTTATAACTACATAGAGATAGGTACGATGTTTCCACAATCAGGTGGAATGAGTAACTATGCACAATATACTCATGGTTCATTGTTAGGGTTTATTGCCTCTTGGGCTAACTGGGTGTCATTAGTAACTATTATCCCAATCGAAGCAGTATCAGCAGTACAATATATGAGTTCATGGCCATGGTCATGGGCAAAATTTACAACAGGTTTAATGAAAGATGGTTCTATAAGTAACGCTGGATTAATGGCAGTGTTTGTAATTATTATTATATTTTCGTTATTGAACTATTGGTCAGTTAAACTGTTAACTTCATTTACAAGTTTAATTTCAGTATTTAAATTAGGTGTACCGTTATTGACGATTATTATGTTAATAATTTCCGGTTTTGACACAGGAAATTATGGACATACAGTAGGTCAATTTATGCCTTATGGTTCAGCACCTATATTTGCAGCGACAACCGCTTCAGGTATTATCTTTTCTTTTAATGCATTCCAAACGATTATTAATATGGGCTCAGAAATACAAAAGCCCGAAAAAAATATCGCGCGAGGCATAGCTATTTCACTAACATTAAGTGCGGTGTTATACATAGTGCTTCAAAGTACATTTATTACATCAATGCCTAGTGACATGCTTCATGAAAATGGCTGGAGTGGTATTAATTTTAACTCTCCATTTGCTGATATGGCTATTCTTTTAGGTTTGAATTGGTTAGCTATTTTATTATATATGGAAGCTGTTGTTTCGCCATTTGGCACAGGTGTATCATTTGTTGCAGTAACTGGTCGTGTACTACGTGCAATGGAAAAAAATGGTCACATTCCTAAATTTTTAGGTAAGATGAATGAAAAATATAACATTCCACGTGTGGCTATTATTTTTAATGCCATTATTAGCATGTTAATGGTGTCATTGTTCCGTGATTGGGCGACATTAGCAAGTGTTATATCAACAGCAACACTAGTCGCCTATTTAACTGGACCGACAACAGTTATTTCATTACGAAAAATGGCTCCGAACATGCATAGACCGTTTCGTGCAAACTTGCTGAAATTTATGGCGCCATTCTCATTTGCGATGGCGTCGCTAGCGATTTATTGGGCGATGTGGCCGACAACTGCGCAAGTAATATTTATTATTATTTTAGGTTTACCAATCTACTTCTTTTATGAATATAAAATGAATTGGAAAAATACTAAAAAACAAATCGGAGGTAGTTTATGGATTATTTTATATCTTATAGTACTTGCTTTCTTATCATTTATAGGAAGTAAAGAATTTAAAGGTATGAACTGGATCCACTATCCATATGATTTTGTAGTAATTATCATCATTGCACTAATATTTTATAAAATTGGCACGTCTACTTATTTTGAAAGTATTTACTTCAAACGTGCTAAGAAGATAAATAATGATATGCGTTTAGATTTAAAAGAGAAGCATGAGGCAGGGCAAGGAGTAGACTGATTTTAATAGAGAAATATATATGAAGAGTGTTTTAACGATGTGTTATAGCACATAATAATGAACTAACATCTAACTTTAAACTTGTCTCAAACTATAGAGAAACAAGTCAACTTTGTGGGGCAAGCATACGGAATTAAATTATTTTGTAATTTCGTGTGCTCGCCTTCTTTTATTTACTTTTGTGTTTTGCATAATGAGTTAATCCTATTTTACTGGAGTACAATTTAACAGTATGCCATGTATTATGCAGAATAAATGCATATAAAATGATATATAACTTCACGCTAATTAGTTTGAAAATTTAGATAATTTACGTTTTAATTGCTATAAATCAAGGTTTTAAATGATTTTTTAGTGTAAAAATTCAAAAAAACCTTTGACTAATAGCAAAAACAAGCGTATTATATATGAATATTAATTCAGTTTCAAGAATAAATATAAAAGGAATGAGGATTTTTGATGAACGATTTATTTGCACTAACAGATCAGTATAGTTCGAACAATTATAGCCCGCTGAAATTAGCATTGGCTAAAGGCCGTGGCGCTCAAGTTTGGGATGTAGAAGACAAAAATTATATAGATTGTGTTTCGGGTTTCTCAGTCGTCAATCAAGGACATTGTCATCCCAAAATTATAAAAGCATTTCAAGAGCAAAGTGAAAAAATAACAATGGTTTCTCGTGCTTTATATAGTGATAACCTAGGAAAGTGGGAAGAAAAGATATGCTCACTTGCTAATAAAGAAAAAGTACTTCCAATGAACACAGGTACTGAAGCTATTGAAACAGCGATTAAAATCGCTCGAAAATGGGGCACAGACATTAAAGGCATTGCCGATGGTGAGGGTGAAATCATAGCGATGAATGGCAATTTTCATGGCCGTACGCTAGGTGCCTTATCGTTATCTTCTCAAGAAAGTTATAAACAAGGCTTTGGACCATTGTTAGATAACGTTCACTATACTGACTTTGGTGATTTAAGTCATTTAAAAGATTTAATTAATAAGAATACAACAGCTATTATATTAGAACCTATTCAAGGTGAGGGCGGCGTTAATATTCCACCCGATGATTTTATAAAAGAAGCGCGCAAGTTATGCGATGAACATAATGTGTTATTTATTGCAGATGAAATACAGGTAGGTCTTGGACGTACAGGTAAAATGTTTGCTATGGAATGGGAAGGTGTAGAACCTGATATTTATTTACTCGGTAAGTCACTTGGCGGAGGCCTTTATCCAATATCAGCAGTATTAGCTAATCACGACGTGATGGACGTATTAACGCCAGGAACACATGGATCTACATTTGGAGGTAATCCGCTTGCTTGTGCTGTTTCAATGGCTGCATTAGATGTACTAATTGAAGAACAGCTAATAGAGAATTCTGCAGACCTTGGACAGAAGTTATTAAATGAATTACAGCTTATAGACAGTAATATTATCTCTGACGTGAGAGGCAGGGGATTATTTATCGGATTAGAATTAACAGAAGCAGCGCAACCATATTGCTTAGAGATGATTAACAAAGGTGTGTTATGTAAAGAGACGCAAGGCAACATTATTCGTATTGCGCCACCATTAGTTATTAATGAGCAAGAGATAGATAAAGTAATCAGCGTGATTACAGAAGTATTAGAAAAAGACAAATAATAGCGTTTTAAAAGACCGAATATTCAGAAAGGACTGAACGTCATGATAGATGTTGGCATTGTTGGAGGTAGTGGTTATGGAGCTATTGAATTAATTAGGTTATTAATTCATCATCCATATGTAAATGTTAAATATATATTCTCACATTCAAAAATTGATGAACCAATCAAAGAAACTTTTCCTCACTTGTGTCACTTAACCCATCAATATGAAGCACTAAATAGTGAGCATATTGACTGTGATGTTGTATTTTTTGCAACGCCTTCTAATATAAGCAAAGATTTAGCACCGTCATTAATTGAAAGAAACATTAGGGTTATTGATTTGTCCGGTGATTTTAGATTGGATGATAGGGAGGTATATAAACAATTCTATGGTGAAACAGCAGCACCACAAGAGCAGTTAGAAAAAGCTAATTATAGTATCGCTGAGTGGTCAAATATTGAACCGAATAATACGCAATTAGTTGCCAACCCCGGTTGTTTTCCAACTGCTACATTGTTAGCTTTACATCCGCTCGTTGATCAACAAATCATTAACAATGATTCTATTATTATTGATGCCAAAACAGGCGTTTCAGGTGCGGGTCGATCATTAGCCCAGCATGTTCATTATTCAGAGATGAATGAAAACTTTAGCGCTTATGCGATAGGTAAGCATAAACATAAACCTGAAATAGAACAGTATATTTCAAAGCTAGCAAATGAAAATATAAAAGTAGTATTTACCCCACATCTTGTACCGATGACAAGAGGTATATTATCAACAATTTATGTAAAACTTAATCAACAGATGACTAACGAAGATTTACATGCAACTTTCACAGATTATTATGATGATAAATCATTTGTTCGTATTAGAGATATTGGCATTTATCCGAAAACGAAAGAAGTCTATGGTAGTAATTTTTGTGATATTGGGATTTATGTCGATGAAGAAAGTCAAAGTGCAATTATTGTATCGGTAATTGATAACTTAGTTAAAGGAGCAAGCGGCCAAGCGATACAAAACTTGAACTTAATGTATGGATGGGACGAAAATACAGGGTTAACTCAAACACCAGTATATCCATAAACAAATTTGAAAGGGGAGAGAAGATGATAGATATTGAAACGATTGATACGTTAAACCAATTAAATATAGATTTACAAGGTGATGTTAGTTCACCATTAGGTTATATTGCAGGCGGGTTTCATGCAGGATTAAGAAGAAAGAAAAAAGATTTCGGTTGGATTTATTCGACTACAGAAGCGACAGCTACAGGTGTATATACACTGAATCGTTTTAAGGCTGCGCCTTTAAAAATAACTGAAGATAGTATTAATGCTAATAAAACATTACAAGCAATTGTGGTGAACTCAGCAAATGCGAACTCATGTACAGGTGAAAAAGGCATGCAAGATGCTCTAGATACACAATCTTGGGTAGCAGAACATTTGAATATAGAGCAACAAAATGTTGGTATTGCATCGACAGGCGTTGTTGGTGCGTTCCTACCTATGGATAAAATTCATTATGGCACACAGCATGTTTTGAAAGAGGAATATAATAATAGCCAATTTTTCAATCAAGCTATTTTAACAACAGATACTGCGACTAAACATTTATCAGTACAAGTTGAGATTGATGGTAAGACAGTAACTATTGGTGGTAGTGCTAAAGGTTCTGGGATGATACATCCAAATATGGCTACAATGCTTGGATTTATAACAACTGATGCTAATATTGATGCGGATACTTTGGACTATTGTCTGAAACAAGCAACAGATCAGTCGTTTAATATGATTACAGTTGATGGTGATACAAGCACAAATGACATGGTGCTATGTATGGCTAATGGTCAAGCGAACAATAGTAAAATTGACGCCTTACATCCAGAATGGCATAAATTTGCGTATGCTTTCAATTTTGTAAGTCAATACCTTGCGAAATCAATTGCCAAAGATGGTGAAGGTGCGACGAAATTAGTTACTGCAAAAGTGACAGGTGCACCTAATGTTAAAGAAGCAAAAAAAATTGCTAAAAGTATTGTATCTTCTAATTTGGTTAAAACTGCTATACATGGTGAAGATTCAAATTTTGGTAGAATTGTAAATGCAATAGGTTACGCATCACAATTTGTAGAACCAAATGAGACAAATGTTTCTTTCTGTCAGTTACCAGTGCTAGAACAAGGAATTCATTTAGCGTTTGATGAGCAGTTATTAAAAGAACGTTTAACAGAAGATAACATTGTAATAGAGGCTTCAGTTGGAAACGGTGATGGTGAAGCGGCAGCATATGGTTGTGATTTATCATATGAATATGTGCGCATTAACGCATCGTATAGAACGTAAGGAGTGTGTCAGATGAGTTATATTGTTATAAAAATAGGCGGTAGCACTTTAACTAATTTACATGATTCGACGATTGAGGATGTCTCTAAATTAAAACAACAAGGTTATCAACCAATTATTGTTCATGGTGGCGGACCATTTATAAATAAGGCATTAGAGCAACGAGGTGTGGCGCCTTTGTTTGAAGATGGTTTAAGAGTTACGACAGAAGAAGTATTGTCGGTGACTAGTCAAACGTTAATAGGTACTGTAAATCCAGATCTAGTAAGCAAAATTAATCAATCTAATATACAAAGTATTGGTATGAATGGTATAGATGCTAAACTTTTTGATGTAGCGCCACTAGACGAGAAATATGGATACGTAGGTGAACCCAAAGATATAAATACATCTGTATTTGATAAAGTAACGGACCAATTTATTCCAGTTATTGCTTCAATTGGTATGAATCAAGCAACGTCACAATTATATAATATTAACGCGGATACATTAGCTTATAAAATAGCACAAGCACTTAATGCGCCACTCTATCTTTTAAGTGATATACCAGGCGTATTAATCGATAAAGAAGTGCAATCTACGTTGAACGCAGAACGTATTCAGTGTTTTATCGATCAAGAATTGATATATGGAGGAATGATTCCAAAAGTACAAGATGCAATTCAAGCAATTGAACTTGGCTGTCAGAAAGTTGTGATTGCAGCAGGAAGCGAATCACATATTATTCAAAAATTACAAGATGGCGAAAATGTAGGAACAACCATACAACAATAGATATATTTTGGGCAATAGTAACTGTATGTAGATTATTGATATATGCAATAACATAAAGAATATGAAAAAGGGCTTAAGTCTTATAATACATAAGAGTTAAGCCCTTTTTCATATTTAATGATTCATTCTATTTATGGTTGTTTGTGTAAGTAGTTAATAAGTCTGTATAGAAGTCAATAAATTTGAAGTACATTGATTTTTCAACTCGTTCGTCAATTTGGTGTGGTTTTTCACCAGGGCCAAATACTAAGAATGGGAAGTTTTCATCTTTACCACGTAATAAATTAGAAGCATCTGTAACGCCGCCGATTGGAGCTGCAATGAAATCTTTATCAAACGCTGATTTAGCAATTGTTTGAGCAGTATCGATTAGGCTGTTTTCACCTGTAGTCAGAACAGGGTCTAAATCAAGATATAAATCACTTTCTAATCTAGCGCCGTTAGTATTATGTTTTTCAAGTGTATCGTCAAACAATGCTTTAACTTGATCGTTATTATACTCTGGAATTGTGCGAATATTAAAGTCTGCATCTGCATCTTCTGGTACAGAGTTGACTTGGACGCCGCCTTTAATTAAAGTGTTTGTGATTACAAGGCCTTGTAGAGCATTTTCAATTTCTTCTGCAGCATATGTTGCAGGTAGGGATTGTTTCATTCTATCTATAAAGTGAGTAAAATCTAAAGCATTGCCTTTTACTTCTTTGGAAATTTTATTGTAAGAAGCATCAATATCTTGAATAAATTCGATTAAGGGCTTAATTGCGTTAAAGCCGAGGATTGGCATTGAGCTATGTGCGGATGTACCGTGTGATTTTATACGATAGTCCATTGAACCTTTGTGTGCATAAACCATCATATCTTGGCATGGTTCAGCTATTACAAGTGCCTCCACATCGTCCATATAACCTTTTTCGTATAAACTTTGTGAACCAAGTTGCTCCATTTCTTCACCAGTTGTAGCTAAGAATTTAATACGTCCTTGTTTCAATGATTGTGTGTTGTTGATTTCAATTAATGCAATGGCTAAAGCGGCAAGACCAGATTTCATATCTGCAGCGCCACGGCCATACAAGAAACCATCGTCTTCAGTTAATGTGAATGGCTCGTAAGTCCATTGGCTATGATCACCTTCAGAAACAACATCCATGTGACCGGAAATACCGATAACAGGTTGCCCTTCGCCAATTTCAGCAATTAAGTTAGCTCTACGGTCATCAATTTTATCAATCATAGAATCAATACCGTGTTGTGCAAATAGTTTTTGAATATATTCGCACACTTCAATTTCATTATCATTTACTGTGTTCATTGCCACAATATCAGATAAAATTTGTACTTTTTCTTCGTTGGAAAATGTACTCATAACATACCACTCCTTTTAAAAAACTATCACAATTATACATCTGGCAATTTAATTTGATAAGCAAAAGGACTTTTATTTAAAATTTTATAATAATTTTATTTGTTTTGTGTAAAGTTATTACACTATATTTGATTGTAGAAAACCTTGTTTTGTCAAACTATTAAAGGTATGATGGTGAAAAATAAAATACTGAGGGAGAAAGATTATGACTTTTTCATTGTCTGCAATTCAACAAGCACATCAACAATATACTGGGGTAGATTTTCCTAAACTATTTCAAGCGTTTAAAGCAATGGGTATAGCAATCAATACCGTTGATATTCAAAATGGAACTACAATATATACGCATCAAAGCGGAGAACAAATTATAGATAGAGGTGTGAAGAGTACTGTACCTATATCACACCATACAGACAAAGAGCAAATACAAGAATCATTGAAACAACATCAAATAGGTAAAACAGATTTTCCAAGCTTTTGTGATGAAATGGCTCAAGCAGGAATTTACAAGTGGCATATAGGTATTGAGGCTGGGACATGTACTTACGTAAATTTAAAAAATGAAATTGTTATAGTCGAACAGATTCCGCAATAATTATTTGATTGAGATATAAGTAAAGAATTGAGTTTTAAGACGAATGCTATGACAGTATTAATCATTGATGATACGGTAGGCTCATAGAATAATTATTATTTGAAGTCAGCATGTTTTGTGTTGTTTATTAGAGTGATGTTATATAAAGCTGAGGGAAGGGGTTCATTAATATGGCAAGTGTAGCAATTATTGCAGGTGGCAATAAAATACAATCACGTTTAACAGGTGTAGTGGATTATGCTGAACAATATCTGAATGATGTAGGTATTGATACTGACATCATTCATGTGCATCAGTTAGATGCAGAAGCATTAATTACAGCAGATTTTTCAAATGATTCAATTAATGAAACGCACAAAAAAATTGAAAATGCAGATGGCATTATCATCGTATCTCCAGTATTTAAAGCAGCATATTCAGGTATAGTTAAAACTTATCTCGATTTATTACCACGTGGTGCATTTACTGGGAAAACTGTATTACCTTTAGCATTAGGTGGCACATTTGCACATGTCCTTGCGATTCAATATAGCTTAGACCCAGTGATTAAAGAGCTAGGTGCAGATACGATTCATAAAGGTAGATTTATTTTAGATAAGCATATTACTGCAAATGAAGATGGGACATATGACTATGATCAAGAAGCGAAAGATGGACTGAATAAGACGTTAAAAAAGTTTGTCAGTGATAAATCTCAAATGACAGAATAAATTGAAGTCGAACTATGTGACACATGCGTATAGCATAAATGTATGGCATATGGCATGTGCATTAATATATTTAGCGATTTTAATTAGGAGAAGGTAGAAAAGTCTTGAATATTTTGAAAAAGCGATGCGCATACGTGTGAAATCAAAATTGCTGATTTTACATGTGAAATGCGTATCGCTTTTATTATGTCATAATTATGATGGCATTATATGCCATTGTTGAAAGTGGTCATAAGTTAAATTAAATTGTTGCGTTTTAATTTCTATTGGGAAGGCGAATGATGTCTTTTCAGAAAAGAACCACCGTCTATGTTCAGGCGTTAATAAAATAAAACTTTCATCATGTTTATCGCCTAGAAAATTCAAGTCGTCAGGTACAAATTGTCTTTGTTCATGCGTTTCCAACTGATATTGTGTTAAGGCTTGATAGACAGACTCTGTATCATTGCATACAAAACCAATTTCGCTAATTCTTGAAAATTCAGGTTCCTCCGTCATATTAGAGACTCTAGCAATTAATTCGACAATATTTCCAGAAGGATCATTGAAGTAAACAGAATGTGCAACAAAAGATTCAAAATAAGTTGTATGTTGTTTGTCCTCCATTAATAGAAATAAAATGTTTTGATAATGATTTTTCATTTCAAAAAAATGATTATAAGGAATATCAATAGCAAAATGATAATAAGGTTGGTTAATATCATGTGCATGTCTAAAATACAATTCTGTTTCACCAATTTCAACCATAAATGATTCTTGGTCAATGATTTCAACCGTACACTCTAATGTTTCCTCATAAAACTGTCTTGTTTCTTCCAATTCTGACGTTAATAACGTTATACTTTCAAATTTCATATGCATATCCCATCCCCACGTAGTACCCATATATAATAAATGATTTAACTGTACTTTATCAAAATAATAACGATGATGATAATATTAAGAATTTATAAAACCTAAATTTTTTGAAATGTTATTTGCTGTATTTTGGAGTTGAGTAATATAAAATTCTTTTTTTGGCAATTGAGTTGTTGAAAAGGACAAACTAATCGCGCCCTGTACTTCATTACGATAATTAACGAAATAAGTGCCAATACAATAAATGCCTTCTTCATTTTCTTCTTTATCCTCTGCATAACCTTGTTTACGAATCATTTCAATTTCTTCCATAAAATCATCAAAGTTAGTGATAGTGTGGTTTGTGTAGGGGATAATTTTAGAATTATCCCAAACGGCTTGAATCGTATAGTCATCATACTTAGATAATATTGCTTTTCCCACAGCAGTACAAAACATAGGTGCGCGTAGACCTATTTTAGAAGCCATTGTATAAATCGCGTCATTTGGAATAAATTTTTCAATATAAAGGATTTCATTTTTATCTTCAATGACTAAATGACATGTTTCATTGACTTTGAAAGAAAGTTGACTAATAAAACTTTTAGCGATATTCAAATAGTCAATGTTTTTGATGCTAGAATAGCCTAATTGAAATAATTTATAAGTTAATTCATATTGGTGTGTTAATGGATTTTGTTTTACATAATGATTATCGATTAAAGATTTAACTAAACGGTGCACAGTCGTTTTAGATAACTGTGTTTTTGTTACAAGTTCATTTAATGATATCGGGCTATGATGTGATATCAATTCTAATAAATTTAATGCACGATCGATTGATTGAACATTTGACATAATTCCACTCCTCAAATTGACAACGTTTTCATTTTCACTTTATACTAATAAAGTATTCTATTATATGATATAACATTTCATAATATGGAACAAGTGTAGAAATTATAAAAGCTATGGACAGCTACATATAAGACAAAAGGAGTGTGTTGAAATGTTTGGAGAGTTCTGGCCATTAATTAGTGTTGTATTAGGTGTTATTGTACTGTTATTTTTAATTATTAAATGCAAGATTAATGCCTTTATATCTTTGATAGTGACATCAATTTTTACTGGTATGATTTTAGGTATGCCACTAGACAAGATAGTAGAAACTGTTGAAAAAGGTATGGGGAGTACTTTAGGAAGTGTAGCAATAATATTTGGGTTAGGAGCTATTTTAGGTAAATTTCTTGCCGATGGTGGTGGCGCAAATAGAATTGCAGATACATTTATAGATAAATTTGGTGAGAAATATATTAAATGGGCAATGATTTTAGCGTCATTCATTATTGGTATTGCCCTTTTCTTTGAAGTTGGATTAGTACTATTGATACCTTTAGCGTTTACAATTGCAAAGCGCTTAGGTGTATCACATATGAAGATTGGTATACCAATGGCTATTGCCCTTTCGGTAACGCATGGATTTTTACCCCCACATCCTGGTCCAGTAGTCATTGCAAAAGAGTTAAATGCCAATTTAGGACAAGTATTATTATATGGACTCATAGTTGCGGTTCCAACGGTGGTCATTGTTGGTGGTTTATTAGTCAAAATGTTACCTAAATTATCTCCGAGTGCATATAGTAAAGAAATTGATATGACCAATATTGTTTCTGAAGTATCGATTGAAAAAAAAGATCAACCAGGGTTTGGACTTAGTGTATTTACTGCATTGTTACCAGTTATATTGATGTTATTTGCAACAATTGTACAAATGATTACTGGTCATCAAGATGGTGCAACCAATCAATTTGAAAGTGCTATTTATTTTATTGGTAATGCACCAATAGCAATGCTGATTTCATTACTCTTTGCTATGTATTCGATGGGGATTCGTAGAAAGAGGACAATGAATCAAATTATGGACAGCGCTACATCTGCCATTATTCCAATTGGTATGATGTTACTTATTTTAGGCGCAGGCGGTTCATTTAAGGAAATCTTGATTGATGGTGGTGTAGGAAAAACAATTGAGCACATGTTTGTCGGTTCTAGTATGTCCCCAATCTTATTAGCTTGGATTGTTTCTTCTTTACTGAGGGTTGCACAAGGCTCAGCAACAGTTGCCGCTATATCTACTACAGGTATAGTATTGCCTTTATTACAAGCCACAGATGCTAATCTAGCATTAGTAACATTAGCCATTGGCGCAGGGAGCATTATATTCTCACATGTGAATGATACTGGCTTTTGGATTTTTAAAGAATATTTTGGATTGACTGTAAAAGAAACTTTTTTAACGTGGTCCGTTTTAGAAACAGCGATATCAGTTTGCGGCCTAGTATTTGTATTGATTTTAAATATGATTATTTAATTTGAAAGGAGAATGAATACGATGAAAGCTGTATTTATTAATGGGAAAGAAGATATTGAATTAAAAGAAGTTGAAGAAATAAGTACACAAAATAATCCTGAAAAAGTGCTTATAGAAGTTAAGTATGTGGGTATATGTGGTTCGGATTTACACTATTTGGCAGAAGGTGCTAGTGGTCCAGCAGTGATTAGAGAACCATTAATACCGGGCCATGAATTAAGTGGAGTTTTACTTGAATCTATGGATTATAAAGGAACGATACTCCCAAAAGGAACAAAAGTTACAGTACACCCTGCTACCTATGGGGATAAATTACCACGTGCGCCACATAATCCAGAGATATGGCCGAATGGTTCATATTTAGGATCGGCTAGGTATTTACCACATAAACAAGGTGGTATGGTAGAAAAAATGCTAGTAGATAAAGCGCAAATATTACCACTACCAGATAGAGTTTCTTTAAAGATGGGAGCGTTAGCTGAACCACTTAGTGTGGGCATGCATGCGATTAATTTAGCAGGTGGTGTTACAGGTAAAAAAGTACTTGTGTCAGGAGCTGGTCCAATTGGGTTACTAGCTGCAAGTGCAGGTTATACCTTGGGAGCAGAAAGTGTGACGATAAGTGATATGTTAGAAGAACCATTAGCGCGCGCACATAATTTAGGCGATATCGAAACATTAAATATTACAGATAATAATATTCCTGAAGATAGGTACGATATAGTACTAGAGTGTTCTGGAGCTACTCCAGCAGTAACGACTGCATTTAAGGCTGTAAATATAGGTGGTACAATAATTCAAGTTGGTAATTTACAGGATAAAGCTTCACCAATTAACTTAAGCCCGATTAATATCAAACAGGCTACTTATCGTGGATGTTATCGTTTTAATAGAGAAATTGAAGATGCATTAACAGTGTTAGCGAAAAATGAGAAGATAATTAATGTGATTACTCAAACATATGATATCGAAAACTTTAGAGAAGCTTTTGAAATAGCTGCAAATTCTAAATTATCATCTAAGGTAATGATCAAACTATAAAGGTTTATTATTAAGAATAGAGAGTAGAGTCTCATGTTTTAGTCTGAACAAAGAAATGATTGTTTGGAAAATAAAAAGGTTTAACAAGATTTATAACAACACAAACTAAAAATTTTAACCATTTGAAGAAAAAGTTTCTAGTAAAATATCATCATCCTTTAATTATGCTGATGATACTTTACCTTTAAGGTTTGTAAGCCTAATCATTTTTTAATTGATCTCAAGGGAGTCCTTTTACCAGAAACCGTTATAATTTCTCTATTAAACTTTATTAGCATTTAAGTATTTAAAGGATGACAATTAAATAATTTAAGATAACAAAAAGTCCCACTTCTCTTTTGATTGAGCTAGTGGGACTTTAATGTATTTTATAGCGTATGGATTACACTTAAACTGAAATTTAGTTTTAAATTATTGATTGATAAGTCCAATTCTAAATTTAATTTTTAAGACATGTTGCTATTGTTTAATGGCAAGGCGTTTTTTTAGCTAAAAGAATAGCCACGTAAATAGGAAACCGCTTATACCTACAAGTAGACAATATAGTAACGCAGGTCCGAGTGTTTTTCTAATAACACTTCCTTCTTTGCCAGGCATATCAACAACAGCACAAACTGCTACAACATTGTGTACACATATCATATTTCCAGCTGCTGCTCCGATAATTTGAGCTGCTAATACAGTGAATGGTTCGGCACCGATTGTTTGAGCAATATTTAATTGAATAGGTGAGAATGTCAATGTAGAAACAGTTGCACTTCCTGTTATAAACGAACCTAATGCGCCTAAAAATGGAGCGACAAATAACCAAATAGGTCCTAAGTAGTGTGCCATATCTTTAGCTATATATTCTGGCATACTGATTAAATCATGTGTATTAATGCCAGAGTTAATAAATACATGTACCATTGCAAGAGTAGCAATGAGTGTAATGCCAGTTGTCTTGATGGTATTTAATGAATCGAGACTAGCATGTCCTATATCTTTTAATGGTTTACGCTGTATAAAAACAGCAAAAATCGCTGAAAGTATAAGGATAGTTCCTGGTGAATATAAAATCTCCCATTCAGATGCGATTGACTCAAAGTTTAAAATGTTATTCCAAGAAATATCCAATATATTCGTTGTGAAATGTTTGATACTGGGAATTGTTCTTGTGAGTAACAATAAGACAACAACCATTAAATAAGGGGCCCAAGCAGTTAACAATGGCATTGGTTGTTCTTTTGTACTAACTTCATAATCAGGATTCAAACCATCTGTCCATTGTTCTTTTGGTAATAACCAGCCCTTTCTAGCGATAATAACAGCAATGATTAATCCAGTTAAAGAACCTAAAATAGCAACAAATTCTGCGCCAAATAAAAAGGCATACACAAAAGCAGATCCTGCATAAACAATACCAATTAGAGCAAGCCAAGGTAACATTTCAACAATCGATTTAAGTTTATTATTTTTGCCGAAGAATACCACCATTGCAGTAATTAAAATAATAGGTATGAAAATACCACTCAATAAATCTAAAGTTGTAATACGTTCTGCCGTCGATTGAAAGAAAGAACTATCTGCGTCATTTAATGTGCTAAGTCCAACAAGGACAGGTGTACCAACAGCACCAAATGAAACGGCTACGCTATCTGCAACTAGTGCAGTTACAACTGCGATAATCGGACGGAAGCCTAACGCAACCATTAGTGGAGCAGTTACCATTGCAGGCGTTCCAAAACCAGAAGCACCTTCAATTAAAGAACCAAATAAAAAGGCGACTAAGATAACTTGGACACGCATATCACCTGATATCTTTTTAAACCCTTCATTAATACGAGTTACTGCACCAGTTTGACGTAATGTATTAAGTAATAAGAGAGCGCCAAATAAAATATAAAGAATAGTAAGTGTTTTGTGCGTACCTTGTAATAATGATGCAATAATAACATCGCCATTCATTCCCCAAACAAAAATTCCTAATAACGTTATAATAATTGCACTTATCGTCATCCCTTTTAATGCAGACATACGTAATAATACTAAAAAAATAAACGGAACAATAACTGCACTAAAAGCAACAAGAAGCATCATAAAAATCACATCTCCCATAAAATAGATATCATCAAGTCATATGATGACTAAATTTCCTTAATTGTAATCGCATTCATAAAAAAATTCAATCATTGTTAAACAAAAAATTCCATTAAAAATCTATTATATTTTTGGAAAAATACACTTTTCAAACAAGAAAGAATGGGTCAGCATGATGTTTTTAAAATTTGAATTTCAACATTTCATTACTATTAACCTAAAATAACGAAAACAAACGAAAATAAATTTGCATAAAATAAAAAAATGAAATAAAATAACCACAATATCTGAAAGCGCTTTCTATTTTATGAATAGCACTTTATGGATAAAGTAACTTTAGCATTAGGGGAAAATATTCTTGAAATTAAGGATAATTAGAAATTATATTTTACAAACAGGGGTGTTATAGATGAATGATAAATTAGCTAAAATGGGAATGCCACCGACGTTAATATGGGGCTATATTGGTGTGCTTATATTTATGATGGGAGATGGTCTAGAATTAGCGTGGATTAGTCCATATTTACATGACCAAGGTTTATCCGTACACCAAACAGCATTATTAACCACTTGTTATGGTGTAACTATTGCCATAGGGTCATGGTTTTCTGGTGTTTTAGTAGAAGTGATTGGGCCACGAAAAGTAATGTTATTAGGTACATTGTTATATATTATTGGACATATTATTTTTGTAGGTTTAGCAATTCCAGCTATGAACTATGAAATGATGATACCATCATATGCAATTAGAGGTTTTGGTTATCCTTTATTTGCTTATTCATTTTTAGTTTGGGTTGCATATCGTTCTCCACAAAAACGTTTAGGTGCAGCTGTTGGATGGTTTTGGTTTGTATTCACAGGAGGATTAAGTGTTCTTGGTTCATTTTATTCTTCAATTACAATTCAATTATTTGGACATTTTTTTACTTTATGGACAGCTATCATTTGGGTACTTATCGGAACGTTTTTAGCAGTATTTGTAAATCGTGATCAATTTGAACTTGAACATAAAGAAGGTGGTTTTAAAACACATCTGAAAGAAATGGGTGCTGGTATTACAATATTAAAAAGAGAACCTCGTGTAGCAGTAGCCTGTATTGTAAGAATTATAAACCAGGCAGCTCAATACGCATTTCCATTATTTCTTCCAATATATTTATCAACCAAAGGTATAGCTACAACAACATGGCTAAATATTTGGGGGACTATTTTTATAGCAAATATTATTTTTAATATAATATTTGGGGCTTTGAGCGACAAAATAGGATGGAAGAATACCATTTCATATATCGGCGGTGTCGGTTGTGCTGTATTCACTTTAGGATTATATTTTATTCCTGAAATATTTACAGGGAATGTATTTCTCGTAGGAACTGTAGGGTTTTTATGGGGAATGTGTTTAGCAGGTTTCGTGCCAATATCGGCGCTTGTGCCATCTCTTGTTCATGATGGTGACAAAGGCCCAGCAATGGCAATATTGAATTTAGGTGCAGGATTATGTGTTTTTGCTGGACCAGGGTTAGTTGCATTGTTTTACGATAGTATTGGCGTAAAAGGTATGATGTACTTAATATTTGGGTTATATGTAGCTAGTGCTATTATGACACGCTTCTTAAAAACACCAGAAGAGAGAGGTATAAGT
The DNA here is from genome assembly GCF_000338275.1 of Staphylococcus xylosus NJ. Lineage (GTDB taxonomy): Bacteria > Bacillota > Bacilli > Staphylococcales > Staphylococcaceae > Staphylococcus > Staphylococcus xylosus_B. The sequence continues at coordinate 137,108 of NZ_ANMR01000034.1, read as the reverse complement.
GAAAATAAGGAAGCTTTTTAAGACATTATAACCAATTGAATAAAGAACATAGATTAAAGCAGGAAGTAGGACAGAAATCAATTTTTACTAAAATGATTAATTGATTATACTTCCTGTTTTGTATGTTTTAAATTGAAAATAAAATTTGATATCTATTCTTTGAATGAATATGAAATTGTTATACAAAAACTAATTATAAAATTTGATAATAAGTACACAATAAAAAGCCTATTAGCTATGGTGGGATAGCTAATAGGCTTTTTATAAATCGACGCTTAATGACTGGTTACTATATTCATTTTTTTAATTTAAAGTAATTATGAGGTTTTTGAAGTGGAACAATAATGTACTTGTTTATTTTTCTTGAAAACCGCCAGAAACAAAATGAGCAGCGATTTGTTTTATAAGAGCTAAGATTTCTTTAAACATTACAATTCACCTCCATTGATTAACTTATTACAACATAAAGATACTATAAAAAAGCTAATTAATGTTTTGTAACGCATAAATAAAACTTTTAACTTCATAAGTGTTTATTGTCAGATATTTTAATTACTTAAGTGACATAAAATTACGCTTATGCGTAGAAATAATCAAAAATAGAGTTTCTTAAGATAAAATAATTGTGAGATAATTCAATAATATACATTAAAAGGTATATTTATACTTGATTTTATTTAATATTACAGTTATTATGTATATAAATCTTATAAAAATATTGGAGTGATGGAATTGGGGCGTACACAACAGCACTAAACAAGTTACAGACATTTAAAGGTAAACATTTTTTGAAAACATGCGATTTTTCTGCTGATGAGTTGAACACTTTAATTGATTTTACCGGTGAATTAAAAGAAAAGAAAAAGCATAATGTCCCGCATCCTTATTTAAAAGGTAAAAATTTAGCATTTCTATTTGAAAAACCATCTACAAGAACTCGTTCAGCTTTCAGTGTTGCTGCCTATGATTTAGGTGCCTACCCTGAATATTTTGGACAAGGAGATATTCACTTAGGAGTTAAAGAGTCTGCAGAAGACACTGCAAAAGTATTAGGTAGAATGTATGATGGTATTGAATTTAGAGGACATCACCAAAAAGACGTAGAATCACTTGCAACAAGCGCTGGTGTACCAGTGTGGAATGGCTTAACTAACGAATGGCATCCAACACAAATGATTGCGGATTTCTTCACTTTAAAAGAGAACTGGGGCACTTTAAAAGGAAAGACATTAACTTATGTTGGCGATGCTAGAAACAATGTAGCACATGATTTATTAATTACTGGTGCAATATTAGGTGTTAATGTTCATATTGCTGCACCAGAATCTCTACAACCGAATAAAGATATTCAAATATTGGCTCAAAAATATGCTGATGATTCACAAAGTGAAATTTTAATTACTGATGATATTCAACAAGCGATATATCAAACTGATGCAATTTATACAGATGTTTGGTTCTCTATGGGCGAAGATGAAGGATTGTTAGAGTCCCGTATCAATCAATTATTGCCTTACCAAGTAAATGAATCAATGCTAATGAATACGATGAATCCAGATGTTATAGTGTTACATTGTTTACCAGCGTTTCATGATGTGAACACAGAAGTAGGTCAAAAAATATATGAAACATATGGTCTAACTGAAATGGAAATTGCAGACGATATATTCAGAGGGAAGCATGCTGTTATTTTTGATCAATCAGAAAATAGATTACATTCCATTAAAGCAATTATGGCAGTTACATTAGGTGATATATTTTAAATAATTATCTTAAAAAGGTTAGGACAAAAATATTTTTCAAACTAACTTTTCTGTCCACTTTGTACTAGTAAAGCAACTGTTATTGTGAAAATTATGAGAGCGGACTTTCAATATTAATATTGTTAGGCATTGCCAATATATTATCCGAGGCTAAGACATTTATAAATGTCGGCCTCTTTTTTTGTATGGATTTATATGTTTATTGCAAACGAAGTAAATCGCTTTATGAAAATAATTTTCAATACGAAAATAAATATTGATTATTATTTTCTGTGATTGTATATTTAGGTTAATTAGGAGGTTAGCTATTATGAGTAAATTGTTTGAAAGAGCACAACAATTTGGGAAATCATTTATGTTACCCATAGCAATTTTGCCGGCAGCAGGATTATTATTAGGCATCGGTGGTGCATTAAGTAATCCGAATACGATTAAAGCTTATCCAGTATTAGATATTAGTTTATTACAGAATATTTTTATTTTAATGTCATCTGCTGGGAATATTGTTTTTCAAAACTTACCAGTTATATTTGCGGTAGGTGTAGCCATAGGGTTGGCAAAGAGTGATAAAGGAACTGCTGGATTAGCAGCAATGCTTGGGTTTTTAATCATGAATGCATCTATGAATGGTTTGTTAACTATAAGTGGAACATTAGCAAAAGACAATTTAACCGAAGTAGGACAAAGTATGGTACTAGGAATTCAAACTGTAGAAACAGGGGTATTTGGTGGAATCGTCACTGGTATAATGACAGCGCTTTTACACAATAAGTTTCATAAAATATCGCTACCTGACTACCTTGGCTTCTTTGGAGGATCACGTTTTGTACCGATTATTACAGCAATTGCTTCGATTGTATTGGGTGTCATTATGTTTTTCGTTTGGCCAACAGTACAAGGATGGATCTTTGGTGTCGGTGGATTAGTAGACAAAACAGGGATAATTGGTACGTTTTTCTTTGGCTTTATCTTGAGATTATTAGGTCCTTTTGGATTGCATCATATTTTCTACTTACCATTTTGGCAAACAGCTTTGGGAGGATCGTTAGAAGTTAAAGGACATATGGTTCAAGGGACACAAAATATTTTCTTTGCACAATTAGGGGATCCTGACGTTACAAAATATTTTTCAGGTGTGTCACGATATATGTCTGGTAGATTTATTACCATGATGTTTGGTCTTTGTGGGGCAGCTTTAGCGATTTACCATACAGCTAAACCAGAACGTAAAAAAGTTGTAGGAGGATTGATGCTCTCTGCAGCTTTAACATCGTTTTTAACAGGTATTACAGAACCATTAGAATTTAGTTTTTTATTTGTTGCTCCTATATTATATGTGATTCATGCATTTTTAGATGGACTAGCATTTATGATGGCAGACATTTTTAATATAACTGTAGGCCAAACTTTTAGTGGAGGTTTTATAGACTTTTTATTATTTGGTGTGCTTCAAGGAAATTCTAAAACAAATTTCTTGTGGATAATCCCGGTTGGTATAATCTGGTTTATGATATATTACATTATTTTTAGATTCTTGATAACGAAGTTCAATTTCAAAACGCCGGGTCGTGAAGATGAAGTGACGACAGAAACTGTAAAAGCAACGGATCGTGCTAAGACAATAATTCAAGCACTTGGTGGTAAAGAAAATATAGATGTAGTTGATTGCTGTGCTACTCGTTTAAGAGTGACGTTAAACAGTGATGAAGAAGTGGATAAATCTTTGCTAACAGCCACGCAAGCTAGAGGAGTTATTCAAAAAGGGAATGGCGTTCAAGTTATATATGGCCCTCATGTTACTACGATAAAAAATGAAGTTGAGACGCTTTTAGAGAATGGAAAATTGTAATACAACATGTAAAAAGATAGGAAAGGATATCAAATATTGAATAAAGATATGGTGAAAAGATGAATGTTACAAATTTGAAGAATCAAACTATAGCTAGTCAATACTTAGCAACTGAGCTGTTAAAACAACTTAAGACTAAACCTAATACGGTTTTAGGTTTGGCCACAGGCAGTACAATGATAGGCGTGTATAAATATCTATCAGAATTATTAAATAGTAATCTAGTTGATTTATCACGTGTGGTTACGTTTAATTTAGATGAGTATGTTGGTTTAGCACCAGATCATGAACAGAGCTATCATGTGTATATGAATGAACATTTATTTAAGCATAATGATTCATGGAAAAAGGATAATATACATTTACCAATGGGAAATGCAAAAGATGTTTTACAAGAATCTAGGGATTACGAACGACTTTTACGTGATATAGGCCCTGCAGATATTCAAATTTTAGGAATTGGTGAAAATGGGCATATTGGTTTTAATGAGCCGTATACATCTTTTGATAGCGTGACGAGCGTAGTGGATTTGACCTCTTCAACAATTAAGGCGAATAGTAAAAACTTTGAAACAATTGAAAATGTACCTAAACAAGCAATATCGATGGGTCTTTCATCTATTATGCGAGCGAAGAGGATTATTTTGTTGGCATTAGGTGAACATAAGCAATATGCAATCAAACAACTCTTAGAAGGAGATATATCCAAATCGTTACCTGCCAGTATATTGCGACAACATGCTAATGTTGAAGTTATCGTGGATGATGAAATATTCCAATTGAATAAATATCACTAAATTATAATCATGGTATTACAGTGCAATTTATGAATTATAATCATATTAGTGATTGAAATGAAGTTAATGGCGCAGTACAGAAGTCTAAAGAAATTATTTTAGATTTCTGTACTGCGTTTTTATATTTTTAATCGTATCGTTTCGCAAAATAGCAATTAGAGAATTTTAAAATAAATGAGCGTTTTGAATAATTAAAAAATTGATTTTTGTAAACGTTTACAATTATAATGTAATTATACAATTTAGGAAGAGGTGTATCGTGATGGTGAATGTGAATAAAGAACGCATGAAAATGTAAAGAACTACTATTTTCATTTGTGAAAATTAGTAGTTCTTATACATGAGCACAGCTCAGGTAAACCAATTAACAAGCTGTTTTTGTATTTAAATGGTAAAAGTTACTTAAAAGTGTGTATCTTTTATAATACTAAACCGATTATAGATGCTGAAATGATAGAAGCTAAGGTAGAACCGAGTAATAAACGCATAGCAAATGAAGCGACTTTATTCCCTTGTTCGGTGCTAAATCCTTTTATTGATCCAACAATAATGCCAACTGTACCAAAGTTAGCGAAACTAACAAGATATACTGAGATAATACCTTGGGTACGGTGTGAAAGAGTATGGGCTAATTTTTGGAAATCTAGCATAGCAACGAATTCATTAGTAATTAATTTTGTAGCCATAATTGAACCAGCTTGAACAGCTTCATGCCAAGGTATTCCTATAATAAAAGCGATTGGTGCAAAGATGAAACCAATTAATTGTCTAAAGTCTAACCCGACTAAGTTGAATAATACAGTGATAGCTTCCATGAGGGAAATAAATGCTAGTAGCATAATAGCAACACTAACAGCAATTTTGAAACCATCTGTAGCACTATCACCAATCATTTGAAAGAAAGGTACTTTTTTAGGTTTTGTAGTATTGTTCTCATGCACGTTGCTATTAGCCGTTAAATTTGATATTTCAACATCTTTGTCATCGGATTTATACGGATTAATTACACTAGCAATAATTAATGCACTGAAAATATTAAGCATCACAGCAGTAACAACAAATTTAGGCTCGAGCATTTGCATATAGGACCCTAACATCGCCATACTCACTGCACTCATACCAGAAGTAGTTATTGTATATAATTTAGCTTTAGATAGTTTCGGAATCATTTCTTTAATAGTTAAGTAAACTTCTGGCTGACCTAACATAGATGTAGAAATAGCAAAATAACTTTCTAAACGTCCCATACCAGTTAGTTTATTGATGATGATGCCAACATATTTGATAATAAAAGGAAGAATTTTAAAATAATTCAACATACCTATTAATACTGAGATAAATACTAAAGGAAGTAATACAGTAATAAAAAATGTAGAAGCCCCCTTATTTTGCAAACCACCGAATACAAAATCGATACCAGATTTACTAATATCTAATAAAGCTTCAAAAAATGAGCCTAGTGTTGTTAATGTTATTAAGCCAATAGTTGTATTCATCATAAATAATACAATAATTACTTGAATGATTAACATAGTTAAAGGCTTTCTAAATTTAATGGCTTTTCTATCGTAACTAAAAATAAAAGAGATTATTAATGCGAATAGAATACCAGTAATAGAAAATAGAATGGACATTTAAATCACCTACAATTGAGTGAAAGCAACAGCTATTTTAGCTCCTAGAACTGCATTGTTTTCAACAAGTTTTATATTTGTTTCTAAACTCTTACCTTCAGATTTTTCGACAATTTTTCCAAGTAAAAATGGTGTAGAATCCTTTCCACTAATTCCTTTTTCCTCTGCCTCTTTTACAGCAGCTGTGATAATACAATCAATATATGATTTAGATAACGCATGTGCTTTGGGTACAGGATTAGCAACGACGATACCACCACTTAAAGCTAAATCATTTTTAGCTTTACAAATTTGAGCAATAGTCTCAGGTGAGTCTGCTGAACTGTTTAATTTAATACCGCTTTCAGGAGTGAAAAAGGCAGGCAGTTCCTCGGTTTGATAACCAATCACAGGTACGCCTTTTGTCTCAAGGTATTCAAGTGTTTTTGGTAAATCTAAGATCGATTTAGCTCCTGCACAGATAACAGTGACATTGGTTTGTCCTAATTCTTCTAAATCGGCTGAAATATCCATAGTTTGCTCAACACCTCTATGTACGCCACCAATTCCTCCAGTAACAAAGAATTGAATATCTGCTAATTCGGCACAAATCATTGTAGATGCAACCGTCGTTGCACCGATACGTTTAGTAGCAATAATCTCTGCTAAATCTCGACGTGATACTTTGGCAACATCGTCATGTTTAGCTAGTAATGTCAGTTCTTCAGGTTCTAAACCTATTTTAATTTTCCCATTAATTAAGGCGATGGTTGCAGGTATTGCACCGTTATTCCTAATAATTTGTTCAACATTTTTAGCCATCTCAACATTTTGTGGATAAGGCATGCCGTGTGAAATAATAGTTGATTCTAAAGCAACTATAGGTTTATTACTATCCATGCCTTGTTGTACTTCTTGTGAAAATTCAATGTATTGTTTCATCTTTATACTCCTCCAAATCTCTAAATAATTGTTTTTTATCTAAATTTTGACGAACGGTGTAATTTGTTTCTATCGTTTTTCTCGCATTTATCATGCCAGCGTTTAGTATGTCATCTATACCTAAACCATTTAGCCAACTGAAGACCACTGCGCTAGAAAATGAATCACCTGCTCCTGTCACATCTACAACCTTATTTGAACTGAGAACGGGTTTAATGATTTCTGTTTTTTTATCTTTATAGATAAGTTCCTGAACTCCGTTTGTGATGATTACTTTAGAGACACCATTATCTATCCATTTTTGTGCAGCATTTTTCATATCATTTGTGTTTTGGATTTTTATATTAAAATAAGCTTCTGTTTCATCTCGATTTATAATAAGCCAGTCTATTGCGTGTAATGAATCAGGCATATGTTTCATTTTTGGTGATGATACAGGTATGATTACTAGTTTAATGTTGTGCTTCTCAGAATATGCACACAGAAAATCAATGGCAGGTTTATTTAAATTTAAATCTGCGATAATACATTTGGCTTTAACTAATAAATGTGTTCGTTTAATTAAAAACTCGGGCGTGATATAGTCATAAACTTCCATATCAGCTAAGCCGTATTGCATATTACCATCATTGTCTATGAGTGCAGTGTAAGAGCCAGTGTTTGCATTTTCTATTTGTTGCACATGATCTAGGTTCATGAAAGGACTTGATAATTTGTGTATCATGTCCCACTCACTGTCATTACCACTAGTAGATAAAAATGCTACGGTTTCACCCATTCGACCAAGATTTTCTGCAATATTTCTAGCTACACCACCTATAGAACGTGTAGAAGTTACAGGATTGGAAGTTTCTAGTTGCAATGTATGATGGACGTAAAACTTTCTGTCTAAGTTAGCAGCACCAATACATACAATAGGATAATTTTCGTTTAAGACATAGGCTTTACCTAAGACATATTCTTTGCGGATTAATCCTGAAATAATATTAGCTACTGCAGGTCTTGATAAACCAATTGATAGTGCTAATTCTTGTTGAGAAATAAATGGATTGTCTTGTATGCGTTTCAAAACCTCTCTTTCATTACTATTCATAGATGAGACCTCCTTTTTATAAAATCTAAACAATTGTTTTAAAATAAACTTTTGTTTGTATTTAAGCGAAGTCTATCATGTAATATTACATTTGTATACGCTTACAAACAAAGTTGCGAAAATTGTGACAATTTAAAATGGTCTTTGTCACATATTTGAAATAAGTGAAACTATTGATACATTAAGGTTTTAACCGGTATTAATTTTTTATAGAATAATATCGTTATTTTATTTTTGAAAATTATTTTCAAACGTGAACAACGTCTATTATGAGTGTGAAATTATAAAATAAAAATAAAGATGAAATGTATTTTCTATAATGAAATATTAAAGAAAGAAAAGGAGTGATAAAATTGCAAGAAATTTAAATTATCTGAAATTAAAAAAAATATTATCTTATCGATAAAAATCTATTGACTAAATAGTGGGATAGGAATAAACTAATTTTAATCCGATAAGAATAATAAGAATAGAGGGCGAGAAATGAAAAAATTTTTAATGGTGTTAATTACTTTAATTTTGGCAGTGACGCTGGCAGCATGTGGTAATGACTCTTCAAGTAAAAAAGATAGCGAAAGTAAAAATAAATCAGTTAGTGAGAATAAAACATTTGTAGTGGGAACAGAAGGAACTTATGCACCTTTTTCGTTCCACGATAAGAATGATAAATTAACTGGCTATGATATAGATGTAGTGAAAGCAGTAGCTAAAGAAATGAACTATAAAGTTAAATTTAAAGAAACTCAATGGGATTCAATGTTTGCAGGATTAGATTCAGGTAGATTTAATGTTGTAGCTAACCAAGTTGGTATTAACGATGAACGTAAAGAAAAGTATAAATTCTCTGAACCATACACTTATTCTAAAGGTGTATTAGTAGTAAATAAAGATAATACAGATATCAAATCATTTGATGATGTTAAAGGTAAGAAATTAGCACAAACATTTACTTCAAACTATGGTAAATTGGCAAAATCTAAAGGTGCAGAACTTACAAAAGTTGATGGATTCAACCAAGCAATGGATTTATTACAATCAAACAGAGTAGAGGGCACGTTTAACGATAATATTTCTTACCTAGATTATAAAAAACAAAAGCCTAACGCTAAAGTAAAAGTGATTGAAGGGAATGCTGAAAAGAGTCAATCTGCTTTGACTTTTAATAAGAAGGAAGACGATGAAACAATCAAAGAAGTTAATAAAGCAATGAAAAAATTAAAAGATAATGGTGAATTAGCAAAAATAAGCGAAAAATGGTTTGGTGAAGATGTTTCTAAACCTTAATTCAGAGCAACAACATGCATTAGATGCAGCTGGACAAGCCTTTATGCCAATGCTTGAAGGATTGGTGAAGTTTTCAATTCCCATCACATTAGTGACTTTTGTTTTAGGATTGGTTATAGCACTAGTAACTGCATTAATGCGCATATCAACAAGCCGTATTTTTAGAGGGATTGCACGTTTTTATATTTCAATCATTAGAGGAACACCAATGATTGTACAATTATTCATTATCTTTTATGGTATCCCTGAACTCGGCAGATTATTAACTAACAACTCAGAAAATCAATGGACGTTAGCTCCAGTAATAGCAGCAATTATTGGTTTGTCTTTAAATGTAGGGGCGTATGCATCTGAAATTATTCGTGGAGGCATCATGTCTATTCCAAAAGGACAGACAGAAGCAGCGTATTCAATTGGTATGAATTACCGTCAAACGATTCAACGTATTATACTGCCACAAGCAATAAGAGTTTCAGTTCCTGCACTAGGTAATACGTTTTTAAGTTTAATTAAAGACACATCGTTACTCGGTTTTATACTTGTTGCTGAAATGTTTAGAAAAGCACAAGAAGTTGCATCGACGACTTATGAATATTTAACAATTTATTTACTCGTTGCACTGATGTATTGGGTTGTATGTTTTATTATTTCAATCGTCCAGAACTTTTACGAATCTTATCTTGAAAGAGGGTATCGTTCATGATTGAACTGCAAAATATAAAGAAAACATTTAATGATAAAGAAGTGATTAAAGGTATTGATCTAAAGGTAAATCAAGGAGAGGTAGTTACCTTTATTGGACGTTCAGGTTCTGGTAAAACTACTTTGTTACGAATGATTAATGCGCTAGAATTACCTACAGAAGGCGCCGTTTACGTCAATAGTGACACTTATGACAATAAAGATAAAAAATCACAAATTAAAGTACGCAAGCAGTCGGGTATGGTTTTTCAAAGTTATAATCTCTTTCCTCATAAAACGGCATTAGAAAATGTTATGGAAGGGCTAATTACTGTTAAGAAAATGAAAAAAACTGATGCGCAACAACAAGCGTTAGCACTTTTAGAGAAAGTGGACTTAACAGCTGTAAAAGACCAAAGACCTAACGCATTGTCTGGCGGACAACAGCAACGAGTTGCGATTGCGAGAGCTTTGGCGATGAATCCAAAAGTTATGCTCTTTGATGAACCTACCTCTGCATTAGATCCAGAGCTGGTAAACGATGTATTACGTGTAATTAAAGACCTAGCAAATGAAGGAATGACCATGATTATAGTTACGCATGAGATGCGTTTTGCTAAAGAAGTTTCAAATAAAATTGTGTTTATCCATGATGGTGTTATTGGTGAGTCAGGAACACCAGAACAAATTTTTAATCACCCACAAACGACAGAGTTGCAACGCTTTTTAAATATGCTTAGAGAAGCCTAAAATAAGTAATACTTGAATGAGATGGAAGCTAAATAGCTGAAATCTCATTTTTTTATTTTAAAAATAATTATTATAAAAATGTATCGACTATACAAATATCATTATATAATTTGTTAACATAATGTAATTTTTGATGTGCAACTTTTCGTATTAGTAGGCGAAGAAGATTACACATCCACAATCAAAAGAAAGCGATTACAATATAAGTGTAAGGAGGTTGCTAATATGTTAAGCAAGAGGCAGTATCATATTTTGACGTTCATTATTGAACGTGAGACTTTTGTGCAAATTAATAATTTAGCAACACGTTTCAATGTTTCAGAGAGAACTATTCAATATGATCTTGAGTACATTGAAGATATGGCGAGTAAATTAGCTTTAACGATTCAACGAAGCAAATATGATGGTATTAAAATCACAACATCTTCAGAACAATTAAAGGCTGTAGAACCTCAATATTTGTCAACGTCTATACATTATTCTAAAGACGAAAGATTACTGTATATTACTTTGAAACTCTTTGAATCTACATCACCTACAGCTTCACATGTATTGGCAAACATGGTTTCGGTGACTAGACGTACGATAGTGGAAGATTTAAAACGCGTACAGCAATGGCTAGATAACCACGATTTACAGTTGAAATATGAGAAGAATAAGGGTTTCTTAATTAAAGGCGATGAAAGTGCATATCGTAAAGCATATGCAGAAATGGTTTATGAATATTTTCAAACACATACGCATCAAATGGGTCATCATTTGTTTTCGAATCATGAATTAGAACAAATTCGCTTAAGTGTTACTTCGGTATTGATTGATTCAAATTATCAACTCGTACAGAGTGCTATTGATGGATTAATTTACCACATTTTAATTGCAATTCATCGGGCGAATGAGGATTTTATTTTTGAGATTCCAGACAAAGAATATAAGAAGTTGCAAAAGACAGAACAATTTCAAATAGCCTTACAAATTAAAGGGAAATTAGAACAGATTTTTAAGCTTCATTTTCCAAAAAGTGAAGCTGCCTTTATTACTTTACATCTGCTAGGTGCAAAGACTTCAGAATTAAATCGGTATCATCGTGAAATAGACGATTTGGATATTTTAACGGAACAACTGATTGAGCGTATGAGCGGAGACCTGGGGTTAGACTTAATGTCAGACAGTAAGTTGTTAAATGGTTTGATTGTTCATTTAAGACCGGCAATTCACAGGTTGAAATTTGATATGACACATGATAATCCTTTGAAAAAAGAAATTATTCTGCAATATCAACAACTGATTGAAGGTATAAAAAAGCATATATGGGGTATTGAAGAAAATTATAATATTGAGTTTGATGATAATGAACTAACTTATATTACCTTACATTTTGCCTCAGCAATTGAGCGTATTTCTACTGTGACAACAAATAAAATCAAAGTTGTATTGCTATGTGGTTCTGGGATAGGGACTTCGCAGTTATTAAAAAGCAGAATTGCTCATATTTATCCAGAGCTCGAAGTTGTTGATGCATATTCTATATATGAAATAGATGAAAGTATGTTAAAGCATGAGGGAGTTGATTATATTATTTCTACTGTCCCTTTCAATCAAGTAACAGTACCTGTGATAAGGGTTTCGCCATTTTTAAATAAAAATGATCGTGTTCAATTAAATGAAATTATTAATCACTCTAGAGAACGATACATTGATGATTTACGTGGTATTGGTCCAACTCTAGAACAGGTGTTACCACAATCGAGGATATTGACGCAACAGCCAGTACTTTCACGTGATGATGCGATTAAACAAGCTGTATCCATGCTAGAAAAAGATGGTGTAGTGGACAGAGCATATGCGACTGATATCATCCAACAATTAGATGCGTTTGGGCCTTATATGGTGATTAGCCCTCATATCGCATTGATTCATGCAAAGCATGATCATGTACAACAGCCAGTGGGTTTTAGTTTGATCCAATATGAAAATGGTGTTCATTTTTCACATGATCAATATGATCCAGTATACATTGTCATTACTTTAGCTACAGCACAACCTCAAATACATCTAAATGCGTTAAGGCAACTGAGTACACTAATTATGGATGAAGCCGCAAGAGAAGCTATATTTTCAGGAGATATAACAGCTATTATGCAATACATTAAGCATGTAAGCCAACGGTAAGGAGAGGATATAGATGAGTTTGGAAATACTGTCTGCAGATAAGATACAAATACTAGATAAAGTAGAAACGTGGGAACAAGCAATAACAATAGCTGCGAACCCCTTACTTACACAAGATTATTTTGAATCAAGTTATGTTACAGCGATGATTGACAGTGTGAAGGAATTAGGACCTTATATCGTTATTGCACCTGAAATTGCAATTGCTCACGCAAGGCCTAATGATGATGTGAAACATATTGGATTAAGTTTATTAAAATTAAATGAGCATATTAATTTTTCCGAAGAGGGACACTTTGCATCACTTATATTTGTACTTAGTGCTGTAGATAACGATGGCCATTTGGCTATTTTAAGAAGCTTAGCAACTAAATTAGGTAATCAAGATACAGTAAATCAATTGTTAGCAGCGCAAGAAATTAATGAAATAGTAAATATATTTAAAGGAGAATGAGAAAAATGAAAATTTTAGTAGTTTGTGGTCACGGTTTAGGAAGTAGTTTTATGGTGGAAATGAATGCACAAGAAGCGTTGAAAAATATAAATGCGCCATCTGATATTAAAGTAGAACACAGTGATGTTATGAGTGCTAGTCCAGATATGGCAGACTTATTTATTTGTGGTAGAGACTTAGAGGAAAATACTAAAAATTTAGGTGATGTCATTGTATTAGATAACATTTTAGACAAAGAAGAATTACAACAAAAATTAAATGATAAATTAAGCGAACTGAATATCTTATAAATAAAATGTAAGGGGGCAGTAAAATGAAACCAATACTTGATTTTATTGTTGATGTATTGAGCCAACCAGCGATATTAGTTGCACTGATTGCATTTATCGGATTGATTATGCAGAAGAAATCGGCGACAGATATTACATCTGGAACAATTAAAACAATTCTCGGATTTTTAGTGTTAAGCGCAGGTGCAAATGTAGTAACACAATCACTCGAACCATTTGGAAAAATATTTCAACATGCATTTGGCGTACAAGGTGTAGTGCCGAATAACGAGGCCATTATATCAATTGCGTTAGAGCAGTATGGTACAACTGCAGCACTAATAATGGTATTTGGTATGATTGTAAATATTATTATTGCACGTATTACTAACTTAAAATATATCTTTTTAACTGGGCATCATACCTTCTATATGGCAGCATTTTTAGCAATATTATTATCTGTCGGCAATATTACAGGTACTTTGACGGTAATTGTTGGAGCTATTATTTTAGGATTGATAATGGCTATATTACCCGCATTGGCGCATCCTACAATGAAAAAAATCACTGGTAATAATCAAGTTGCTCTAGGTCATTTTGGCACGATTAGTTATTGGGCAGCTGGAGAAGTTGGGAAACTATTTAAAGGTAAATCAAAATCTACAGAAGAAATTAATTTCCCGAAAGGTTTAAGCTTTCTGAGAGAAAGTACGATTAGTATTTCTTTAACAATGACATTATTGTATTTTGTTGCGGCATTATTTGCAGGTCCGACTTATGTACATAGTGAGATTAGCAATGGACAAAACTTTATTGTATTTTCACTAATACAAGGTGTGACATTTGCTGCAGGTGTATTTATTATACTAACAGGGGTGCGCTTAATTTTAGCCGAAATAGTACCGGCGTTTAAAGGTATTTCAGAGAAATTGGTACCTAATACAAAGCCAGCTTTAGACTGTCCGATTGTCTTCCCTTATGCACAAAACGCAGTGTTAATAGGATTTTTTGTCAGCTTTATAGTTGGTGTAATTGGCATGTTTATCTTATTCTTATTTGGTGGTGTCGTGATACTTCCAGGTGTTGTTGCACACTTCTTCTTAGGTGCAACTGCGGGTGTCTTTGGTAATGCAAGAGGAGGTATTAAAGGGGCAGTTGCAGGATCAGCTTTAAATGGATTGTTGATTACGTTCTTGCCATTACTGTTTTTACCTTTCTTAGGAGATTTAGGGGGAGCAGCGACGACATTCTCAGATACAGACTTCTTAGTTGTAGGTATTGTATTTGGTAATATCGCGAAATTCCTTGGACTAATTGGCATCATAATTTTAATTTTAATAGTTGCAGCTTCAGCTATCATTTTACAAAAACGTACTAATGAAAAAGAAGCAAAAGAATAGTAGCAAAAATTATAATAAAATAGTATATATTTTAGGATGAGTGGGACAAAAATCTAATTTATTTAAAAAGGTTTCATCTTACCAGTTAGCTATGCAATATAATGATTGAGGCTGAGACGGTTTATTTATAAATTGTCTCAGCCTTTTAACTATTCTTTTGGAAGAAGATGATTGGTAAACAATATAAGTCAGCTAATTCATTATAAGAATATAAACTTAGTTTCACAGGCCTATTTTATATATTATTGATAATAGTATAGTTCATACTTTAAACTGTTAGTTCAAAACTTTCGTCAATTAAATCAGTTATATAATGGAGGTTACTTATTTCTCTCAAGTTAATAGTAATCCAAGTGGTTTTATTCATATGATACGCCTTATAAATACCTTTTTTTTTCGTTAATGGTCCAATAAAAGCTTTATCAACTTTTACATTCAAAACATCAACTTCTTCAAAACTTTTAAGCCCTAATTTATCTTCTGTAATATTCATAATTAAACCAAACCATTTTTTATTTTTATTATGTCTTAAAGTAGCAAAATGAGGAAAATTTTGCCATGGATAATCCGGTTTAACTTCATAATTTCGAGTAACATAATTTACTACGTCATCTCTATTTACCAACATTAATACCTCCATTTAAGTTTGATAATTAATATCAATGAAACAAAGAACTTAAAGTTAGTTCCAACGCTTTTTCAATGGACCATGACTACCAAATATTGGGTCTGTATTAGGTATGGATACATTTTCAATATTATATAAATTTTGAGGACGCTCGCTTACTTTACCGACACAAATATCATATGACTGACTATGGGGATAGGCTCCCATAACTGTAAAGTCATTACTTTGACTTTACAGTTTGTGACCAGTACCAGCCGGTAATATTAAAGCATCACCTTCAGTAATATTAATAAGAGTACCATTTTTGCCTCCTAGTATTAATTGGGCTGTTCCATTGATTACCAATAAGACTTCATGTGAATTACTGTGATAATGATGATAAGAGAAAACACCACCTTCCCAAGTGTTACCCCATTGATTTGTGGATAATATATGTCTTAAATCATCAGTCGCTAAAAATACGTTTTGATAAACTAAAACAGGTAAATATGGGTTGTTAGGTATTTGTCCATCATCATCAAAATTTAATGTATTAATTGTAATTTCTTCTGGTTGTTTCAAGTTTAAACACCTCTTTATTTTTAATAATATAAATTATAGTTATATCAAATAAGTATAAAATTTATTCTTTGTAATATACAAACTGACTTGTTGTTGCAAGTAAATTGCCATTATGACTCCATATTTCTCCAGTTTGATCGAAGAAACCATTGAAAAATTTAAGGGCGCGTGTATGTCCAAGTAGCGGTTGATTCCCATTGTTCTTTAAAGTCTCGGAATTAGCATGGAAATATATAGTGAGTGATACTGTCCCAATGGGAACGAATGCTTTACGACGTACATAGATACGTGGGAAGAATGCATCACATATAGATGTAAGAGATAAGAAATCTAAATCTCTATCAGGGGTATCTTTTATCCATTGTAACGTTACGGAATCTGGTTGTTGAGTAGGATTCATTGCTAGGGGTGCACCTTTAATCATTCTGATGTCATAGTTTTGTGCCCATGGTGGCGCGCTTTCTAATGATGTACGTGTTACTTCGTCTGCTGGTGGAACATCAGGAAAGGCTAGTTCTGTTGACGACCATGTATCACGTCGTTTAGCAGTAACCGCTGTTCCAGTAATAGCGGTTTTATCATTTTGTTTTAGTTCTATATACCAGTGTTGTGTTGACCGATTAGTTCTCGATGGATAGGCTATTATTCTAAAATTATCTTCTTGTATAGGAGCAGCATAGTTTATTGTTAGAGAGATGGGCTCTCCTAGAATATCGTCATGTTCTAAAACTGCACGTAATAATGTGGATGCAATAACACCACCGAATGGCCCGACCATATTCGCATAGGCGCTGGAAGTATGTCCTGAATACATGCCTGATTTCTGTTGTGTGAGATGAGTTGCTAAATCAAATGGATGTTGTGGTTGATTAGATTGCATGGCAAATGCCTCCTTTTTTCTTATATAAGTTATTCAAAAAGTTTAAATAAAACACATACAAAATGTTGATATTAAAGATAATCAAAAATTTAGGAGGTGCACAGAAAGTTAAGTTAAAAAATCATTTCTGTCACGCTCCTATATGTGTAGTTGCTTACTGTAGCATTTCTTTATATACGCTATGGTTTTGATAAACACAAGTAAGCAGAGGGGCTTCTAAATTGTAACGTGCTGCTAATTCTAATAAATAACCTTGCAAATGATCAGTTTCGATATTAAGTCCCTTTTCCATATCGCGTTGCATGGAAGTTTTGAAATGATAAGATAATTGATTTAGCGCTTGCATGTATTTAGAAACAATTTGATCAGAGATAGGTGCATCGTGTTTACGCATAATACCAGCAGCCTCATTATACAAGGATTTAATAAATTCTATACCACCTTCACTATCACGAATAGGTCCAATAGGTGCATGCATAAGTGTTGTTACGCCCGATAATACAGTAATCATTAAGTATTTATGCCACATGCCTTGTTCGACATTTGTGTTTAGAATAAATTCAGCTTTTGTGCCTGAAAATGCCTGTTCAACATATTTAACACGGTTGCTTTCAGTACCGTTTAATTCCCCAAAAAAGAGTTTATCAAATTGACTGGTTTGAATAATCTCCCCAGTACTATCAAGTGTTGTTTCTATAATGCAGTAGCCACCCATGATTTTATTTTTTCCAAAAGCGTTTTGTAACTTAGGGACATGTGCAACGCCATTAAGTAGTGGAATAATTAAGGTGTTATGATCTATAAATGGTTTTAAATCTTCAATAGCATGATCTAAATGATAAGACTTTGAAGATAATAGCACGATATCAAAAGGTTCGACACGATCATTTTTTGTGATGAGTTGTGGATTAAAATGATAATCGCCTTTTTCACTATGAATGGCTAAGCCATTTCGTTCTAGATATGATTTGCGTTTGGGCCGTACTAAAAATGTAACATGCTTGCCAGCCTCAGCTAAGCGACCACCAAAATAACCACCAATTCCGCCAGCACCTAGTACCAATATACGCATCGACAACAACTCCTTAAAATATGTATAGTATATTTAATCTCTATATACCACTTTTCATTTCCTTTTACGCATTGAAAATTAAATTATTTAGTTTAAATGTCGAGCTATACTATCTATTTATATTATTGTAAAATGTTTGAAGAAAATAAAAATTGTGCAATGTAAAAGTGTGTTGTATATAAAACTTTAGGAGGGGCTACAATGTCGTTAAAAAACGAAAAGAAATATCAATGGAAGGATATTAATGGTAAAGATTTTTTTCTGCCAATCATTTATTTAGCTAGCAATTTTATATTATCAATCATAATTTTGGTCATATTGTTGGCAGTTAATATAAGTTTTGGTGGTAGTTACTTAGATAATGGAATTGATGAGTCGAGCTCTACTGCTTTGTTAATGGAGATTGGCGTTTTTATATTTATCATGATTATATGGATGTTGTTACATAAAAATAGTTATAAAGGTGAGTGGAAAAATGGGTTCAATAATATCAAGAAATATTGGAAACTCATTGTTGTTACATTTATTGTTATGTTTATATTTAAATTAATTTTTCCAGTATTAGTTGATACATATGCACCTGAACAATGGAAATTTGAAGAAACACAAAATGACTTATTGGTTCAACAAATGTTTAGTACACCATTTTCAACGGTGCTTGCGTTCTTTTCTATTGTAATTATTGCACCGGTTACTGAAGAGTTTCTCTTCCGACACTTGGTAATTGGTGAATTAGGAAAGAAATTGAATTTTATAGTGATGTCAGTATTATCTGTAATTGTTTTTGCATCTCTACACGTAACAGAAGCGCAATCACCATTAGAAATAGTTATGTATCTCGTTATCGCTATAGGTATTGTATACATCTATTTAAAAACACAACGAAGTTTAGCTACTGCTATAGCACTGCATGCATTAAATAACTTTATTGCATATGTAGCAATGGTCCTTCTGTAAAGGTAAATAGCTTTAAGAGTTTGTTGTTTCACATGGAACAGGATTGAATTAATAAACGTATTATTTAGAATTTTCTAAAAACTAATTGACTAAATATGAGTATAATGCTAGGATAAAAACATTGCAACTACATATTGATTTACTCTTATCAAGAGAGGTGGAGGGACGTGCCCTATGAAACCCAGCAACCGTCGTTATACGAAATGGTGCTAATTCACAAAAAGTTATCGAACTTTTAAAGATGAGAGAAGGTTTATACTTTCTCTTATAAAATTAAGAGAAAGTATTTTTTAATTTAGTTTGAAATTTAAAAATTCATGAGGAGTGAAATGAATTATGAGGAAATTAATTGTTTTAGGTTCATTATTAATATTAATGAGCGTGCTTGCAGCATGTGGCAATTCAAATGGTAAAGATAAGGACAAAAAAATAACCATTGCAGCTTCACCAGCACCACATGGTGAAGTGTTGAAACATGCGAAAGAAGAAATGAAAAAACAAGGATATGATTTAGAAGTTAAAACAGTTAATGATTATAAAGTACCTAATAAATTATTAGATAAAGGTGATGTAGATGCCAATTTCTTCCAGCATACGCCATACTTAAAAGCAGAAAAGAAAGACCACAATTATGATATAGAAGAAGTTGGAAAAGTATTTACTACGCCTATGGGTGTTTATAGTAAAAAATATAAAGATATTAAAGATATTCCTAAAGGTTCAACAATATACGTTTCTAACAATCCAGCTGAAGAGGGGAGATTCTTATCATTCTTTGTAGATGAAGGATTAATAAAGATTAAAAAAGGTGTTAGTATAGAAGACGCAAAATTTGAAGACATTGTAGAAAATAAAAAAGATTTGAAGTTTAATAATAAACAAGGGGCAGAATTCTTACCTAAGACATATGAAAGTAAGGAAGGGGCTGCAGTTATTATGAATTCAAACTACGCGTTAGATAATGGCTTAACGCCACATAAAGATGCTATCATTAGTGAAACTGAGTCATCACCGTTTGCGAATATCGTTGCTGTGAAAAAAGGACATAAAGATGACAAAAAGTATCAAGCACTTATAAAAGTTTTACAATCTAAAGACATGAAAGAATTCATTAAAAAAGAATACGGTAAAGATGTAATTCCGTATGAAAAATAAATTATTATGAACGGATATTAGTAATAAAAAAGGGGTGTAGTTTATGTCTAAACTAGGCATTGTTGGATTAGGAAGAGTAGGTAGTCAAGTTTTAACAGATGTACAATATTTGAATTTATTTTCAGAGATTGTTTTGATTGATGATAAAGATGAGATTGCAAGTGGAGAAGCTCTTGATCATAATCATTCGCAAGGATTATTTAACACTGCGCATATCAATATTAAAGCTGGGGGTTATCAAGATTTAACAGATGCTGATTTTATTGTAATTGCTGCGAGTGTACCAACAGATAAAAATGATGGTGATCGTACTTTATTAGCGCAAGGCAATCATGACATTATAAAAAATGTTATGAGCCAAGTTGCCGAGGTAACACAAGAAGCAATAATTATTTTGATTTCTAATCCTGTAGATTCGATAGTATACTTTGCTAATCAAGTAAACTATCCATCTAATAAAATTATTGGAACGGGAACATCTTTAGAAACTTCAAGGTTCAAGACGATTATCGCTCATCATTATCAAATCGATCCCAAAAATGTTGAGGCATTTGTTATTGGAGAACATGGACAACATGCAATACCTGTGTGGAGCAAAGTGCGTATTCATGGTATGTCGCTCACAGAGTATGAAGAGCTAAGTAATAGCCCAGAAATTGATAAAGCACATATAACATCTATCATTAATGAGGTATCTATGGACGTCTTTTATCAAAAAGGTTGGACTAATGCTGCTATTTCTAAAGTTACAACATCCTTGATACAAACTATTGCATTGGATCAACGTACTATTATCCCGCTGACTTCAATCAGTAAAGAATATGACTTAACAGATGGTGCATATAGTTTACCTACGTTAGTTGATGGCTCTGGTATTGTTCAAAGATTTGCAATTATGTTGGATGATCAAGAAATGCAACAGCTTAAAGAAGCTTACGAATATATTAGAGAAACTATCCATACATCAGAAAAATAAAATAAATAAAAACACCAATTCATTAGATGATATCTTTTGAATTGGTGTTTTTATTATGTGAACTTCGATTAGCCACTTCTTGCTTAAATAATAGGTAATAGCTACAATGAATTTAAATATTAATTCATCTTTGATCAAGAGTGAAAATAAGGGAAAGCGCGGTGCAGTGATGTTAGAAAGACATGCCAAACTTATTAGATTGTTACTCAACAACAGTAATCGTTTTTTAAGCGCAGATGAAATAGCAAATTACTTAAATGTCTCTAATAGAACAGTGAGAAACGATATTAAATATATTAATGTTGAAGTATTGTCGTCGTTAATTGCCAGTGTCAAAGGTAGAGGTTTCAAAGTGAACCAAGACCTATATAGTATAGAGTATATAGAAGAAATCGTTTCTGATTTTACAAACAAAGAAAACGAATTACTGCTAAAATTGGGTTATCATATTTTAATGCACCAACAACCCACAACTTTAGATTCATTAGCACATCACTTTAATTTATCTAAATCAGAAGTTAGTGATTATTTAACGCGTGTTCAGTCGTGGTGCAATTCATTTGATATTACTGTTAATCTAACTAAGAAAAAAGGCGTCACTGTAAACGGAAGTGAAATGAATATTAGAAATGCGATTCTACATTTAAACCAACTATCTTCGAAAAATAAAACTGTTGATGATGTAATACTAAATGAAATACCTAAGGCTCATATTGATATCATTAGTCAAATTATTGAAAATAACTTAAATGCACATCATATACAAACTTCTAAAATACGAATAAAACAATTACTTATACACTTAATTATTATATTTAAACGTAATAACGATGACGGTTATTCATGGGTAGTCGATAAATCCTCCTATAAAATCGCGCAACAATGTATTACAGATATCAATTTGGAGTTAGGTTATCAACTTTCAGATAAAACTGCGCAACTGTTATCATTCTTCATTAGCTATTATTTTAATAAATATGATTTAGGGTTTGAACGGATTTTTGTTAAAAGTTATATCGATCGTATGATTCATCAGATGGAGAAAAATGTAGGAGTAGATTTTACAGAAGACCTAGAACTACGCGACAATTTATATGCACATTTCAGCAGAACTTACTTACGTATAGCAAAGAATGTTTATATTAATAATCCTTTAACAGAAGATATTAAAAAGTATTATCCCTTTGTATTTGATGCATTGTATGAGACAGTAACTCATCTTGCAAAAGACGCAAAAATAAATTTAGTTGAAGATGAAATTGCATTTTTAGCGTTACATTTTCAATCCTCCATAGATCGCCATAAAAAAGATTCATTTAATATTGTTATCACTTGTTATTATGGGTTGGGAATTTCTAGTTTATTAGAAGTGAAAATTAAAAATATAGATGACAGCATTCATATAGTAGATACATTGAAAATGGAAGATATTGATAATTATAACTTTAGCAATATTGATGTTCTTGTTTCTACACATTCTATTGAAGGTGCACAAGTGCCTAACGATTTAACTTGCATAGAAGTATCTCCTTTATTCTCAGAGGAGGATGAAAATAAAATTACTTCAGCGTTACACCATAAGCAAAACCCTGTATTACACCAAAATGAATTAGCTTCAATTCAGTTTAGTGTTTGCTCAGATAAACAGGAACAAGTGGTTGCAAGTTATGTTTTTGAACAAGCTCAAATGATTCTGGATAACAATTATGCTGTGACCAAAGATTACATGAAAAGTGCATTGGAAAGAGAGAAATTTTCTTCTACGTATATTGGTAATGGGATGAGTATACCACATGGTGACCCAGAAAAAGTATTGAAATCACATGTAATTATTTTAAAAAATATGCAAGGTTATATCTGGAAACAAAATAAAGCTAAGCTAGTTTTTTTCTTAGCAATTACAGAACAAGACATTCCTATAATGAAGAAAATTATTCATACTATTGCTAAATTGGATGAGAATGCTGTAGATCAATTATTAGTACTTGAAGATCAAAGTTTAAAAGAGAAAATTATTGACTTAATTAAAGAATAATTGCCACTAGTAACGGCAATTATTCTTTTTTACAACCTAATGAATGCGTTTACAATTGAGTCAAGGAGGATGAATCATATGAAAATTTTAGCGATTACGTCGTGTCCAAATGGGATTGCACACACGTATATGGCCCAAGAAAAATTGGAGCAAGCTGCCAAAGATATGGACGTGCATATCAAGGTGGAAACACAAGGTGGCGTAGGTGCAGAAAATGTCTTAACAACAAAAGAAATTAGAGAAGCGGATGGCATTATTATTGCAGCAGATCGCCAAGTAGATTTATCTAGATTTGATGGGAAGTTATTAATTAACGAAAGTGTTAGAGAAGGTATTCATAAACCGGAAGTATTGATTCAACGTATTATTGATAAAGATGCTCATATCCATCATGAAACTAATGGAGCTAGTCAGCATAGCCAAGAAGATAAACCCAAAACTGGTATTCAGATGGTTTATCAGCATTTAATGAATGGTGTATCGTTTATGGTTCCCTTCATCGTTGTAGGTGGATTGTTAATGGCGATTGCACTGACAATTGGTGGAGAAGCAACTTCAAAAGGTTTGGAAATTCCAAATGATTCATTTTGGAAATCAGTTGAAAATATAGGCAATTTAGCTTTCAGTTTTATGGTGCCAATATTGGCTGGCTACATCGCAGTGAGTATTGCTGACAAACCTGGCCTTGTACCAGGTATGATTGGTGGCGCTATAGCTGCTGATGGTAGCTTCTACGGTAGTGATGCTGGAGCTGGTTTTTTAGGCGGTATTGTTGCTGGTTTTATAGCAGGTTACATTGCGAAATGGATTAAAAATGTAAAAACACCAAAAGTAATGGCACCCATTATGCCGATTATAATAATTCCTATTATTTCATCACTCATTGTGGGATTAATATTTATATTCTTAATTGGTGCACCAATAGCGAGTATCTTTGAAGCATTGACAACTTGGTTGAAAGGTATGCAAGGTACTAACATTGTAATCTTAGCATTAATTATAGGGGCAATGATTGCATTTGATATGGGAGGACCAGTAAATAAAGTTGCTTTCTTATTTGGTTCAGCGCTAATCGCTGAAGGTAACTATGCTGTAATGGGAATGGTTGCAGTAGCGGTTTGTACGCCGCCTATTGGTTTAGGCTTAGCTACGTTTATTAATAAACGTAAATTTAATAAAGGTGAAGTAGAAATGGGAAAAGCTTCATTTACTATGGGATTATTTGGTATTACAGAAGGTGCTATTCCATTTGCTGCACAAGATCCGTTAAGAATTATTCCATCCAATATGATAGGGGCAATGGTAGCAGCAGCTATTGCAGCAATAGGTGGCGTAGGCGATAGAGTGGCTCATGGCGGTCCGATTGTAGCTGTTTTAGGTGGCATAGATCAGATTTTATGGTTCTTTATTGCTGTGATAGTTGGTAGCCTTGTCACGATGAGTGTAGTGCTATTTTTAAGAAAAAATACACCATCATTAGCTGTTGATACTAATAGTATTGCAACTGGGATGACAGCGGAACAGCAAGATGATCAGTCAGAAGCCAATACTACAACAAATACTACAACGGATATAAATAAAGAAAAAACAACTGAACAGACAAATAACACAGTTGATGTATTTGATAAAGATGTTATTAAAATAGTCGATAAGAAAATTACAAGAGACGAAGCGATAGATGATCTCATAGATCAACTAGATAAGAATGATTACATTACAGATAGAAAAGAATTGAAAGATGCTGTACTGAAACGTGAAGTAGAAGCAACGACAGCAATTGGAATGAATGTTGCAATACCTCACGCAAAATCATCAGCAGTGAAACGACCTGTTGTTGCTGTAATGAATAATAAACATGGTATAGACTGGGACAGCTTAGATGACACATTGCCTAATATTGTATTTCTAATTGCAGTACCTAATGACAGCAGTGATACACATTTAAAACTGTTACAAAGATTATCAAGAACATTAATGGACGACAATATTCGCCAACAGTTAATTGAGGCAACACAAACACAACAAATTTACGATTTACTTAAAGAAATATAAGTAGGAGGTAGGAATAAATGCCATTATTATTAAAACCTGTTTTTCAAGAAAGAATATGGGGAGGCAACGCACTTAAAGCATTTAACTATGATATACCTAATAATCATACTGGTGAATGTTGGGCGATATCAGCACATCCGAACGGTCCAAACATAATTAAAAATGGACGTCATAAAGGTAAAACATTAGATGAAGTTTGGGCAGAAGACAAAGTATTATTTGGGAATCCTAAAGAAGATAAATTTCCGTTGCTAACTAAAATATTAGATGCAAATGATAATTTGTCAGTACAAGTACATCCAGATGACACGTATGCGCAAAAGTATGAAGGAGAATATGGTAAGACTGAATGTTGGTATATATTAGATGCAAAAGAAGGAGCAGAAATTATTTATGGCGTAAATGCACAGAGTCAAAATGAGTTAAATCAAATGATTGATAACAAACAATTCGATGCACTATTCAAATCAGTCAAAGTTCAAGCAGGAGACTTCTTCTATGTGCCGGCAGGTACCGTGCATGCAATAGGAGAAGGGATTTTAATCTTAGAGACACAACAATCTTCTGATACTACTTACCGCATTTATGATTATGACAGAACTGATAAAGAAGGAAATAAAAGAGAACTTCATTTAGAAGAAAGTAAAGAGGTAATTGACCTTTCTGCTAGCTCACCGAATAAATCAGCTAAACATGAAGTGGTTCAAGGTCAGGATTATACGCAATTTGTATCTAATACGTTCTTTACAGTGGAAAGATGGATAATCAATGGTCATTTAGACTATACAAAACCACAATCATATTGTCTAGTATCCATTGTAGAGGGCAATGGCGAAGTTACAGTAAATAACGAAATTATTACTTTAGAAAAAGGAACACATTTTATACTGACTACTGAGGATGAAGAAATTACATTTAAAGGTGATATGACATTTATAGTTAGCTATGTATAAAAATTAAAGGCGAGATAACTTTAGTTATTTCTGCCTTTTTATGCAATCATAGGAGGTAATTACAATGTTGAAAATTTGTACAGATATAGGTGGAACAAAGACAATTGTAGGTTTAATCAACGAAGATTTAGAAATTATAGAGAGCCATAAATTTGAAACTTATGTAGATAACCCCAAACAACAGTTTACTGAAATAATCAATATAGCTAAGAATTACTTAGAAAGTGTTGAACATATAGATGATACAGTGCTAAATATTGCTATGCCTGGGCCGTGTGATTATACTCAAGGTGTATTTTTAAATCCTCCTAATTTACAAAAATACAATAATTTTAACGCAGGTGAGTTTATCACTGAACATAGTTCATTTAAACCATATTTTGTAAATGATACGGATGCTGCTATATTAGCAGAACAACGCTACATTCCATCGATGACAGAGGATTTTATATATTTAACTATAAGTACAGGTGTTGGTATGGCATACATGAGAAATGGCACTCTAGTTTCTGGTAGCGATGGTAATTTCGGTGAGATTGGTCATACTATTATTAAAGACAATAGTGACTACCAATGCCCTGTTTGCAAACAATATGGTTGCGTTGAAAATGAAATTTCTGGCTTAGCAATAAGTAGGAAAGCAGGCGTATTGCTTAACAAAGAAGTTAGTACTAGAGAAGCAATTGAAATGTATAATGCAGGAGAAAATAAACAAATCGTACAGATGATTGAAGAAGTAATAGATTTAACACAAAAGTTATGTACGAACCTATATAGTGTCTTCAATGTATATAATATCGTACTTGGAGGTGGTGTAACACAAAGTAAATTACCTTATAAAGCGCGAATTGAAGCATATGCACAAAAACATCACTTGATTCAAAATAGAGAGATTGTAGTCAGAATAAGTGATTTAGATGCGAATGTGTTAAGAGGGCTTTATTATGTGAATAAAAAATAAATAAAAGTTTTTCAGTGTCTATTGGAGAGGGATTGAAACTTAATTTTTCTGAAAAAGTTTCGTTGTCTATCCTTACCAATGACGACTAGAGTTGAAAAAAACATGATTTAAAGGCCTTTTCGAATCAGCCAGCTACTACCATTATAATGAGTTGAGACAGAGACATTATTTATGTTTCTGCTTCTTTCTCATACGAACTGTTAAGCCTTTTTATAATTTTTTACTAATAATAATTTACGAATATTGAGTGTCTTCGATAACTGATCAGATAATAGCAGACCTAAAGCAATTGAGCCAGCAATAATTGTAGTGATTGCATCTGACCAGGTGCCGCCTTGTAAATATAGGAAACTTAATGAAATTATTCCTGCAGCCATTACCTTTTTCCATAATGGAATATTTAAATTAGTGTAATTGACATTTTTTAATAGGATATAAGCCTAATCAATAGATAATTGATTACTGTAAGCTTTCTAGAAATTGAATTAACTTGAAATATTTTTAATAAATTAGTGCTGTTTTTGTTTATATGTAATATACGTGTATTATGTTCTTCACTTAATGAAAAAATTGATAAATACGTTGATTATGTAACCTTGACTATTATAATAGCCCATATAAATTGCGATGCGACGCATGGTATCTTCTACTCTTGATACTTCAGCATCAGAGGAAAGTAGTATCTTGCCAGCCAGTAGTATAACACTTACGGTTAATCTGTCTTTATTCTCACTCAAATGAACACCTAATTTATGCTATTAATATGATTATTATCCTAATATTAATTTATAAATTCAATATGGACTATAAAGTGTCAACAAAGTCATATTAGACACGGAGGGTAGGCTTAGGTTTGTGTGAAGGCATAGTTTAAGGGGGTCTAAAAGAGTTTATTGATTAGTGGATAGGAGGAGCTTATGTATCATACTTCACCATTCATTTTTTATTTGTTATATGCTTAAGGCTGAGACAATTAATTGCCTCAGCCTTTTTATTATTAACATAGTTTTGAGTATTCTTTTGCATAAGCATCCAAAGGAAATTCCTTCGTTAATTTTCAAGGGATTAGGGGAACACAAAAGTATTCTTTTGCATAAGCATCCCAAAGAAAATTCCTTCGTTAATTTTCAAGTGATCAGAGGAACACAAAAGTATTCTTTTGCATAAGCATCACTAAGAAAATTCCTTCGTTAATTTTCAAGTGATCAAGGGAACACAAAAGTATTCTTTTGCATAAGCATCACTAAGAAAATTCCTTCGTTAATTTTCAAGTGATTAGGGGAACACAAAAGTATTCTTTTGCATAAGCATCACTAAGAAAATTCCTTCGTTAATTTTCAAGTGATGCTTTAAAACCTTTTTCAAGGTCATTAATTATGTCATCAATATTTTCAGTACCAACTGATAATCTTACAAGTTCAGGCACAACGCCTGAAGCTTGTTGTTCTTCAGGTGATAATTGTAAATGCGTCGTACTAGCAGGATGGATAATTAAAGATTTAGAATCTCCAACATTTGCTAAATGAGAGAATAGACTTAATGCATCAACAAATTTTGCAATATCTTCAACAGAACCATCTACACCAAAAGTGAGTACTGCACCTTGTCCATTTGGTAAATACTTTTGGGCAAGGTGCTGATATTTATTGTTTTCTAAACCAGGATAATTCACCCAAGTTACGTTTGGATGTTGTTCTAAATATTGGGCAACACGCAATGCGTTTTCAGAATGTCTTTCTAAACGTAAATGTAATGTTTCTAATCCTAATAAAAATTCATGGACGTTAAAAGGTGATACTGCTGAACCTAAATCTCGTAATAACTGTACACGCGCCTTTGTAATATAGGCTGCTTCTCCAACATCTTTAGTATATGAAATACCATGATAACTTGAATCAGGTTCTACAAGACTTGGGAATTTACCATTATCCCAATTGAAATTACCGCTATCTACAATAACCCCACCTATAGAAGTACCGTGACCACCTATAAATTTAGTTGCTGAATGTATAATAATGTCTGCACCAAATTCAAAAGGACGAAGTAAATATGGAGTTGGGAAAGTATTATCTACAATTAAAGGAATGTTATTTTGATGTGCAACATTTGCGACTGCTTCAATATCTAATACATCAATTTTTGGATTACCTATAGTTTCAGCATAAACAGCTTTTGTTTTATCGTTAATAGCATTTACAAAATTTTCAGGATCACTTGGATCTACAAAGTGAACTTTGATGCCTAATTTATTAAAGGTAACATTTAATAAATTGTAAGTTCCACCATACAAGTTAGAAGAAGCAACAATTTCATCTCCAGATTCTACAATATTTAAGAGTGCTAAATGAATTGCAGCTTGCCCTGAAGATGTGGCTAGAGCTCCGATTCCACCTTCAAGTGCTGCAATACGCTCTTCAAAAACATTTTGCGTTGGATTCATTATTCTAGTATAAATATTGCCAGGTTCTTCTAAAGCAAAAAGCTTTCTTGCATGTTCGGTATTATCAAATACATAACTAGAAGTCTGATAAATAGGAACTGCGCGAGATTTTGAAAAGTCATCTGTTACTTGACCGCCGTGAATGGAAAGTGTGTCTAAATGCCAAGGGTTTTGAGACATAATATAAATCCTCCTAAAATTAGAATTTTCTGATAATTATCACTATACAAGACCCTTTTAACCTTTTCAACCATTTCTTACTAAAAAAGTAAGGATTAATTTGTGTTTTTTACAACGCACTTAGTTTAAAGGGGTTGCAAAAATAAAATGAATTGTTTATAATTCTTATCGTTATAGTAGGGTATTGTAAAAGGAATGGAAATGGTAAACTCATGGAGGAATAAAATGATTGGTTTTGACTTAATAGGAAATACACCGCTTGTACTTTTAAAATCATTTAGTAATAAAGACGTTCAAATTTATGCAAAATTAGAACAGTTTAATCCTGGCGGTAGCATAAAAGATAGATTAGGAAAGCATTTAATTGAGGTAGCTTTAAAAGATAACATCATTCATGAAGGAGATACAGTTGTTGAAGCATCAGCAGGTAATACGGGCATCGGTGTTGCTCTTGCAGCCAATCATTATGGACTCAGTAGTGTGATTTTTGCGCCTATAGGTTTTTCTGAAGAGAAAGTATCAATTATAAAAGCTTTAGGAGCGAAAGTAATAAGAACAGAACAAGGACTTGGTATGGAAGGTGCAAAAATAGCAGCACAGGAATTCGGATTAAAAACGGGGGCTTTTTATTTAAATCAATTTGAATCGAAACATAATCCTGAAGCATATAGAGATACCATAGCACAAGAAATTACAGATAAACTGGACGATATTGATTATTTTGTTGGTGGCGTAGGATCTGGTGGAACCTTTGCTGGTATTGCTGAACATTTAGCTCAATTTAATATTGAAAGTGTCATAGTTGAGCCAGAAGGATCTACTTTAAGTGGTGGTCAAGCACATGCACATGATATAGAAGGCATTGGTTCCGAACAATGGCCATTATTCTTACCTGAAACATTAGTAGCAGATATTATAAAAGTTAGCGATGATGATGCATTTAAAAATGTAAAACTAATTGCTAAACAAGAAGGACTCTTGGTTGGTAGTTCATCGGGAGCAGCACTACAGGCAGCATTAGACATTAAAAAACATATAAATAAAGGTGTTATTGTCACAGTTTTTCCTGACGGAAGCGACCGATATATGTCAAAGAAAATCTTAAATTATAAGGAGAATGATTATGAATAAAAAAACACAATTAATACATGGCGGAGTGACAACAGATCCATACACAGGAGCGGTAACGACGCCAATTTATCAAACGAGTACTTATATTCAAGATGATATTGGAGATATGAGACAAGGTTACGAATATTCACGTTCTGCGAATCCTACAAGAACGGCATTAGAAGGGCTAATTGCCGATTTAGAAGAAGGAGAATTCGGTTATGCATTTGGTTCTGGTATGGCAGCCATCTCAGCAGTGATTATGTTGTTAGATAAAGGTGACCATTTATTAATTAATTCAGATGTTTATGGTGGCACATATAGAGCATTATCTAAAGTGTTTACCCGTTTTGGTATAGAAGCTGATTTTATTGATACAACACAAATTGACGAAATTGAACAACATATTAAGCCTGAAACGAAAATGTTATACATTGAGACACCGTCTAATCCGTTATTACGTGTAACAGATATTAAAAAATCTTCCGAGATAGCTAAAAGACATAATTTGATTTCTGTCGTAGATAATACGTTTATGACACCTTATTTCCAAAACCCATTAAAATTTGGTATCGATATTGTATTACATTCTGCAACAAAATATCTCGGCGGTCATAGTGATGTTGTTTCTGGTTTAGTTGCTACAAACGACGAAGCGTTAGCAGAACACATTGGATTTATTCAAAATTCAACAGGTGGCGTACTTGGACCGCAAGATAGTTATTTATTGATTCGAGGTATTAAAACCTTAGGTATACGTATGGAACAAGTACAACGCAATACACTCGAAATTATAGCAATGTTGCAAGAACATAATGCTGTTAGACAAGTGTTCCATCCAAGTATTGCTACGCACTTAAATCACGATATTCATCAAAGACAAGCAGAAGGGCATACAGGTGTGGTTGCATTTGAAGTTGCAGACATAGAAAGTGCTAAACAAGTAATTAAAACATCTAAATATTTTACATTAGCTGAAAGTTTAGGTGCGGTGGAAAGTTTAATTTCCGTGCCTGCTTTAATGACACACGCCTCTATACCAAAAGACATACGTGAAAAAGAAGGCATTGCAGACGGCTTGATTCGTTTGTCTGTTGGTATTGAAGGTACAGAAGACTTAGTAGAAGATTTAAAAGCAGCATTAAATACTTTAAATTAAATAAAAAGAAAGATAACCCAGGAAATACTTCATTTGATATCCCCCTTAAAGAAGATGCCAAAAACTTCTTTAAGGGGGGATCATTTTCAGAAGAAACCTGGGGTATTTTAATTTTATATGAAATTGAACAGCTTAATGATTGTTATACTCTGTTTGCGTTGGTGTTTCAAAGTCAAAAGAACGTTCTGAATTCAATACATCAACATTCGTTTGTTGTAGTTTACTGTAGTCCCCTTTAGGTGCTTTGCTTTTCGTAATTTCAACCTTAGGATAAATTAATAAAGGTATTAAACCAATTACACCGTATATTAAAAAGGTGTATTGGTAGTTTAGTATATCAATGAATACACCTGCGAAAGAAGAACCAATGACTTGTCCTACTGCTAATAGTAAAAAGGGGATTCCTATGCCTAAAGAAGCATTTTTTACAAATAATTTAATTCCCCAAACAAGTAAAACACCTGTTAAGAATATATAACTCATACCAAATATTGAAGATGAAATAAATGGAAGTAGCCATATATTTGGTGTTAATGCTAGTGAAATTGAGGCGCATGCTAACGAAATTACGCCGATATTAAATGCAAAATGAAGGCTTTTCTTATCGATAATAGCTCCAGATATACCTCCAACTATCCCAAAAATACCAATTAAAATCCAAAATACAGAAAGAGCCATATCTGAGTAATGACCAGTAAGTTGAACAAATGACTTTGAGAAGGTCCAAAATGGTGCAGTTGAAACACCGAGTAAAGTAGAAGCTATTACAATGCGTTTACTAGAAGAAATATCTCTGATATTCAAACTACCAGTATCAATTTTAATGTCCTGTTGCAGACTTGGGATAATAAAATAATTCCAAGCTAATACGATTAATGCTATAAATGCATAGATTAAATAGGTGTCGCGCCAATCAAGAAAGATAAACATAGCGGTTATACCGGTGAACATTAAGCCTAAGCTTGTACCTGAATTAATCCATGTATTTGCTTTACCTTGATCCTGCAATTTAATCCATAAAGAAATTGTATAACCATAAGGTGGTGATACTAACCCGGTACTAGCACCAGCGAATATGACACCTAAGGAGAGTATGATTGCAGTTGATGAGATACCAATTAGGATTAAGCCAATTAATACAGAAAGACCTGCAAAGATAATCATCCTTTTAGGACCGATTTTGTCAGTTTTTAATGTGGAATAAATAATTGTAAAACAATAAGCCAAATAAAATAGTGATGAAATCATACCTGCTTGTGAAGCGGTTAAACTCAAGTCATTGGAAATTTCTGGTAGAAAGAGACCGAAACTAAATCTACCTAATCCATAAGTGGTAGCAATCATAGCGATACCTGGTAACACAAGTCTTGAAAATTTCATAAAATACCTCCAAATCTATATAGAATGTTCATTCTAATAATAGTTAAAAATATATAGAATGTTCATTCTATTTATTATTTTAAAATAACGAGTAGGGGATGATTCTTTTGAATACTGGTACCTACTCGTCTATGAATTATTGATTGTGCGCTTCATGTAATAATAACTTTGCCATAGTAATGGCGTGTTCAGTTGCTTCTTTAGATCCTAATAATGCAGTCATTGAGGTTGTACCTTCTAATAGTAAGGTGTACTGTACAGCAAGATCATAGCCATTATCAATACCTGCATTGTTAGCGAGTTTTTCTAAATAATGTAATAGGCGCGCTTTATGTCCTCTGGCGGTACTTTCAATTTCATTATCGGTATCAGCATAATCTTCGATAGCGCGCATAAACATATCGCCTTTGTAAGAGTAGTCATTAAGCCATTGACAATGTGCTTCAACTGCTGAAATAAATGGTTTATCTGGATGTCTTTCGACGAAACTGTCAAGATAACGCCAATAGCGAGCTTCTCTTTGCTTTAATACTTGTGCTACTAAATTATCTTTAGCGTCAAAATGGTTATAAAGTGTCATGGTCGCAACATTTGCTTCTTGGATAATCTGTTTTAAACCAACACCTCGAAAGCCATATTCATAAAATAATCGCTCAGCAACACTCAGTATATCTTGCTTTTTCTGTGACATAGTATCTCACACTTCCCGAAATAGAATGGTCATTCTACTTCATAGTATCAATGGAATGAAATGATGTCAAAATCGAAGTATGTCAAATTGTATTATTTACGTTGAGGTATTTGAATAACATGACCTAATTGTTTAGGCACATCAAAGTGTTGTTGCTGATCAAAATAATTTTTAAGTTTTTCTTGAATAGGCACTGGGAATTCTGTGCTACTTCTTGTGTGGTTGCTAACACCCATCATCATCGCTTCATATGTAGCAGTAGGTTCATTATTAGCGTTGTACATAGTTAAGAATAAATGTATGCGTTTAGCATCATAATTATAAATTTGTATCTTGATGTGAAAAGTATCGTGAAGTAATAATTCTTTTAAATAAGAAATGTGCGCTTCAACATTAAATATTGT
This sequence comes from Staphylococcus xylosus NJ, assembly GCF_000338275.1. Taxonomy (GTDB): domain Bacteria; phylum Bacillota; class Bacilli; order Staphylococcales; family Staphylococcaceae; genus Staphylococcus; species Staphylococcus xylosus_B. The sequence goes on along the minus strand of NZ_ANMR01000034.1, from coordinate 102,450 downwards.
AACATCTTGGTTGTGACGATAATCGCTTGAAAAATCAATATGTTCTAAAAATCCAGCAACTGCATCGCTGAATACGGAATAATATTGTGCATCATGCATATGGTTATTATTATCTATCCAAGAGGGTTGTACAGTGTTTTTATAAATATATTCTTTTATCACAAGATCACTCCTATTAGAAATTATTTATTAACCTGTACTATTGTAGCAATAATAAAAGTACAGAGTTAATAATTTGTTTTAATTATAAAAAAGCATTCAGTATTCTTTATTTATAAACTAAGTTAAGATAGTATGACAATTAGTTATTTTAGTAAATGTTACTCAAATGGGAGGGGGATTTTTATGGTGTTCGTTGCATTAATATTATTTATTTTGTCTTTAATTTTACTTATTTATTCTATCACTTTATTAATGGGAAAAGATGGAACATTATTTAGTTTATTTACTAAAAAAGAAAATGAATTGAAAAAAAGTCAAAAATTAACAATTTATATTACGACGATTGTATTATTGGTATCTAGTCTTATATGGTTTTTGAATATAATTTAGCTTTTTAATATGTATGATAGTGTGAGTTTTACAGTAAGTGTTATTTAAGATTAGTCGTTAGTTAGATTGGCTAGTTACATTAACATGAAAAGGAGAGCCCATAAGCAAAATTTGGGGCTCTCCTTTATGTTATAGTTTTTAATATTTTCTTAAAAAATCCACATCACGATCAAATATTGTTTTCACTACAAATTCTTGTAGGGTCGCCAATATTCTTTCAATTATTTGTGTTTTATTTGATAAAATTCGAATGCTAAAGCCATGTGTTGGTAGCTTAGTGATGCCGAAACGACAATCATATTGCTGTTGATAGTGTTTGATTTGCTCATAAACACTATCGATTAATTTTTGATTTACAGTAGGATGTATAAAATAACAAGATCCTAAGTGCGTATAATCTTCCATATAACCAAGGCCATCAACTTTATTTTTGGATGGGTCAAGCAAAGTATTGTCGAAAACAACTAATTCATCATCGACATAGATTTCATTTAACAGGTGCATATACGTATAACTAAATTTTTTATCATCTTTAGAATAACCTGGGGTTAATATATCTGTATAAAATAATGCGGCTGTAGATTTTAAATGAAATGTATTATGTTGATAGAATTTTGCATTTTCAAAAGCGATAATTGGATCGCCAACATACTCAGCATAAGCATCCTCTTGGATATTAAAGTTTTGGTATTGTTCTACATGGTTATTAGGTGTTTTATAAATTTTTGTAGCACCTTGTGAAGTTAAAATAACTTTTGCATTTGGTTCGATATTAAAATCCATTTTGTAACGGTCCCCATCTAAGTAACCACCACCTACGTTTACAATATAAAACGTAGGTATATCAGAGTTATTTAAATAAACTGGTCGCATGACTTTCAAGGCTTTTTCGAAAAAAATGTCACGCGCCACCGATTTCTTACCATTATTAAAGACAGTTAAATCTAATTGGCCAGTCCATTGATTCTGTCCATCAGACATTAAGCTAACCCTTTAAGAAATACGTCTTGTTCTATCCACTCAATAACTTCATCTAAACCTTCATCCGTTTTGAGATTTGTGAAAGTGAAAGGACGGTTGCCACGGAATACTTTTGTATCTTCAGCCATGCGTTCTAATGACGCACCAACATAAGGTGCTAAGTCAGTCTTGTTTATAACAAAGAAATCGGATTTAATCATACCTTGTCCACCTTTTCGAGGAATTTTTTCCCCTTGAGCAACATCGATAATATAGATTGAGAAATCTACTAATTCTGGACTGAAAGTTGCCGCTAAATTATCGCCACCAGATTCGATGAAAATAAGTTCAATATCATCATTTCGTTCTTTTAATTCATCAATTGCAGCAAAATTCATTGAAGCATCTTCACGTATAGCTGTATGAGGGCAGCCGCCTGTTTCTACACCGATAATTCTGTCTTCGGGTAACACACCAGAATTAACTAATATTTTTTCATCTTCTTTTGTATAAATGTCATTCGTGATAACACCAATACTCATGTCTTTTGCTAAGCGTTTTACAATTTTTTCAATAAGTTGAGTTTTTCCTGCACCAACAGGTCCGCCCACACCTATTTTAATTGTATCTGTCATAAAGTTTGACCTCCTAAGATATAAAAATTCTTACGTTTACGTTTTCATGTTCCATCTGATTGATTTCTAAACCTGGGGCAGTAATACCAAGTTGTGATTCATCTAAAGTCATAATATGATTTCTAGTATCTTTCATGATGGGAATCATTTGATGAACGATGCGTTGCCCAGAAGTTTGCCCTAAGGGTATTGCACGTACTGCATTTTGGGTAAGGCTAGACACGTTTTGGTATAAATAGTAATCAATAATCGTTTCTATATCGACCCCGAGATGATGGCCAAGCATAGTAAAACAAATAGCGGGATGTAACATTGCTTTTTTGTCACGCATTTGAGCATGATACCAGTTTAACCAATCACTGTCATAAAGCTCAGAAGCAAGTTTCACCATGCGAGTACCCATCTGTTTAGAACCTTGGCGTGTTTCTTTTGGTAAATTTTGTACAAAAAGGATACGATCTAATCGTAAAATAGCTTGTGTATCATTTTGTTCAAGCGCATTGTAAACGAGACGCATCGTTAAGCCATCAGCATAAGTTAATTGTTCATTTAGAAAAAGTATGAGCCATTGCTGAAAACTTTGTTCGTCATGAACGATATCGCGCTGGATATAAGTTTCAAGTCCAAATGAATGACTGAATGCCCCTGTTGGAAATTGTGAATCACAAAATTGAAACAGGCGTAGATGAGCGTGATCAATCATGTGAATGACCTATATGTCTAAATGCTTGATTAACTTTACGGTCTTCGTGTTCATATGGTATCTCTAAATCTTTTAATAGTGATTCTACTAGATAATCATATTGAACGAGCATCTCAGTTTCTGTAAATTGCGCAGGTAAGTGTCTATTACCCAGTTGATGAGCGATATCTCCCATTTCTTGTAAAGAGCGTGGTTTAATTACAAGTAAATCTTCAGAATTTACATCTACGACGATCATATTAGTATCATCTTTATACAAAATATCTCCATATTGTAAGTCAATTGGTTGTTTTAAACGGATGCCAATTTCATTACCGTGATCTGTTTTAACACGTTGGATACGTTTAACTAAATCAGAGTTTTCTAAATATACTTTTTCTATATGTTTTCCTTTATCGCTGTCTGAAATGTTAGCGATATTGCCTACGATTTCTTCGATGATCATTTTTAACCTCCTAGAATAAGAAATAACGTTGTGTTAATGGTAATTCCGTAGCTGGTTCACTTGTGATTTTTTCGCCATCTACAAATACTTCATATGTCTGCGGATCAACATCTAGTTTTGGCGTTGCGCTGTTATTTTTCATATCTGCTTTAGTTAGTTTACGAATATTATGCACAGGTCTTAATTTACGTTTTAAACCTAATAATTTGCCAATATCATTTTCATAAGCTGTGGTAGATACGAATGTCATTGAAGTACCCTGCATATTGCCGCCAAGTTGACCATACATCTTACGATATTTTAAAGGTTCTGAAGTAGGTATAGAACCATTAGCATCACCGTTAATTGCAGTGTTTATTAACCCACCTTTAACGATGACATCAGGTTTAACGCCGAAGAATGCGGGTTCCCACATAATTATATCAGCAAGTTTACCTTCGTCGATTGAACCAACGTAATCTGAAATACCATGCGTAATCGCAGGATTAATTGTGTATTTCGCTATATAGCGCTTGATTCTATTATTGTCATTATACTCGCTGTCGCCATCTAATGGACCACGTTGCTCTTTCATACGGTGTGCAACTTGCCAAGTTCTTGTAATTACTTCACCGACACGTCCCATGGCTTGTGAATCAGAGCTGACCATACTAAATACACCAATATCTTGCAATACGTCTTCTGCAGCAATCGTTTCTTTACGAATACGGGAATCGGCAAAAGCTATATCTTCTGGTATAGAAGCATTTAAATGGTGTGTAATCATAACCATATCTAGATGTTCGTCAATTGTATTAACAGTGTAAGGTAAGGTAGGGTTTGTGGAAGATGGTAGTATATTGGAATAAGCTGCAGATTTAATTAGGTCAGGTGCGTGTCCGCCACCTGCGCCCTCTGTATGATACATATGCAGTACACGGTCTTTAACGGCAGCCATTGTTTCTTCCATAAAGCCTGCCTCATTTAATGTATCTGCGTGTAATGCAATTTGGACATCATAATCGTCAGCAACTTGAAGGGCATGATCTAATGCTGAAGGCGTTGCACCCCAGTCTTCATGTACTTTTAAACCGATAGCGCCGGCATGTATCTGTTCTACTAAAGCTGTATGATTAACTGCTTGTCCCTTACCAGTAAAACCAATATTTAAAGGTAACGATTCTGCTGCTAGTAACATGCGATGTAAATGCCAAGGACCTGGAGTAACAGTAGTTGCTTTAGCACCTTCAGATGCGCCTGTCCCACCACCGATATGTGTAGTAATACCACTTTCAAGGGCGACTTGAGATTGTTCAGGATTAACGAAATGGACGTGGGTATCGATACCACCAGCTGTTATTATTTTACCTTCTGCAGAAATAATATCTGTAGTTGCTCCAATGATAATGTCTACATTATCCATAATATCTGGGTTACCAGCTTTACCTATTTTCATAATGTAACCATTTTTAACACCGATATCTGCTTTAACGATTTTATCGTAATCAAGAATTAGTGCATTTGTAATTACTAAATCTGCTACTTGCTTATCATCACGTGTCACATTAGGATTTTGAGCCATACCATCACGGATTGATTTGCCACCGCCAAATGCGGCTTCATCACCATATGTTGCGTAATCTTTTTCGACACGCGCAAATAAATTAGTATCTCCTAATCTTACAGAGTCTCCAACAGTAGGGCCATATAGACTTGTATATTGTGATTGCGTCATTTTAAAACTCATCTGTTATACCCACTTTCTTTATTAGCATTTTCGCTGACTTTATTTTCTTCAGCGATAATTTCTGTAGCGCTGTCGTCATCTTCAGCTTTATAAACACGCGCCTCGTCAATAGGTCCATTCACTTTACCATGGAAACCAAAAATTCTTCTTTTACCGCTAAATTCAACGAGTTGAACTTCTTTTTCGTCACCAGGTTCAAAACGTACCGCTGCGCCAGCAGGGATATCTAACCGTTTGCCATAAGCTTTTTCTCGTTCAAATTGCAAGGCAGGATTCGTTTCAAAAAAATGATAATGAGAACCAACTTGAATAGGGCGATCTCCTGTGTTTTTTACATCAAGTATCGTAGCGTTATGACCACGATTAACTTCAATTTCTGTACGTTTAACTATAATTTCACCAGGTTTCATAATTAACTTCCTCCTCTACACAATTGGGTGATGAACGGTAATTAATTTAGTACCATCAGGAAAAGTTGCTTCAATTTCCATTTCAGTTAACATATCTGCAACGCCCTCCATTACATCATCCTCACCTAATATTTGTTTGCCATAACTCATAAGTTCTGCAACGGTTTTTCCGTCTCTTGCACCTTCTAATAGCTCAAAACTTATAATGGCAACTGCCTCGGGATAATTTAACTTAAGACCTCTTTGCTGACGTCTACGAGCCAAATCTGCTGCAATAACTAACATTAGTTTGTCTTGTTCACGTTGTGTAAAATGCACATGCTCACTACCTTTCGACGTTTTTATAAAATAAATATATAGTATGTGACTAATCTAATAATAAGACGATTAGAAGCATACTACAAGAATAACCACCTGAAATAAATTGATGACGAAAAAAAACGTGTTGAAATTAAATATGTATTGCTTTAAATTTTATCCGTTATAATATATTATGTTGTATGTTGGAATAAGCGTAGAAACTAGGTGACAATGTGAATGCTGTTCGAATTATATTAAAGAACATCGCACAAGTACTGCTATTAAATAATGCATGGACAGGCTTATTTATCTTGTTAGGTTTATTCGTAGGAAATTGGAAGGTTGGTATTATGACCTTAGCTGCGAGTATTATTGCATTATTATTAGCGAAACGGACAAATTACTCAAATGAAGAGATTAACTCAGGATTAGCAGGTTTCAATCCAGTACTAACAGCAATTGCATTGACACTATTTTTAGTGCCAGAATGGTATAGTATATTAATTGCTTTTATAGCAATTGTGATTACAATGCCAATAGGCTCAGCATTCAGAGAATTTTTTAAGCCTTTTGGCGTGCCTATGTTAACCATGCCATATGTATTTGTTAGCTGGTTGATTTTACTAATGTCATTTCAATTTAAGTTTGTGAATGCAGATGTCAATATACTGCCAGACACAGTACAAGAGATACAATTTTCAGGACATAGCATCCATTTTATAAATGCTTTTTTATCAGGATTCAGTGAAATTTTCTTGTTGAAGAGCATTATGGCAGGGGTTCTAATTCTTATAGGAATTTTTATTGCTTCAAGTAAAGCTGGTGTATTTGCTATAGTAGCCAATTTAATTGGTTTTACTGCTGTACTAGTACTTGGTGCAAATCATGATCAAATTAATGATGGATTGTTTGGCTATAATGTCATACTAACAGTGCTCGCTTTGGGCGTTGCTTTCCGTACTAGGATTCAACGATATATTAGCATTGTTTTAGGAATCCTTTTGACAGTTGTTTTGCACGCGGGCATGACAACTTTATTAACACCATTCGGTTTGCCAGTGTTTACACTCCCTTTTATTATAGCAACGTGGATTATGTTGTTTGCAGGTAACCGAATGAAGGTTCAACAAATTGAATAGCATGACTTTATTGGATGAAGACCCTAAATTATATTTTATAATAATATAGGCATCGTTTGAGAGTAGCTCGATTTTCTAATTAATTATAAATTTATTGGGAAGAAGGAATGAAAATGAAAAAAATTGTTTCATTAATTGCAATATCAGCTGTGGTCTTAGCGGGGTGTAGTGGTTCAGGAAGTGAATCAAAAGGGAAAACATTAGACGTTGAACTGCCATTAAAAACAACTTCTATTGCACCATATGAGACAGATGTACCAGTGAAGATAGGTGCTGCTGAAGCTCTATTTAAAGCTGGTGCAAATGGCAAAGTTGAAAAGGTATTGGTCGATTCATATGAACAAAAAACACCAACACAATTAGATATTAAGTTGAAAAAAGACATTAAATTCCAAAATGGTAAAAAAGTGACAGGTGAAGCGGTAAAATCTAGTTTGGAAGAAAGCATTAAGAAAAGTGATCTCGTTAAAGGTTCGCTTCCAATTAAAGATATTAATGTAGATGGGCAAAACATTACGATTACTACAAAAGAAGCTTATCCTGAATTAGTGTCAGAGTTAGCAAGTCCATTCTCTGCAATTTACGATACAGAGGCAGATGACGTTAATAAAACGCCTGTTGGTACCGGACCATACCAAATTAAAAATTATAAGCAATCTCAAAATATCAAGTTAGATCGTTTTAATGATTATTGGCAAGGTAAACCTAAACTAGATCATGTAAATGTTACATATCAAGAAGATGGTAATGCTCGTACAAGCGATTTAGCATCAGGTAAAGCTGATGTAATTACAGATGTTCCTGTTGAAAAGGAAAAAGAGTTGAAAGATGGAGATAAGACAACTACATCTGCAGTATCAGGATTTAGAACATCATTGGTTATGTACAATCATACAAGTGACAAAATGACTAAACCTGTACGTAAAGCGCTAGATAAAGTTATTAATCGTGAAAGTATCGCACGTAATGTCTCTAAGAATCATGCCCAACCAGCTACCGGACCATTTAATACAAAATTAGATTTTATAGATAAACAACCTATACAAAAACAAGATTTAGAAGAAGCCAAACAGATTATAAAAGAAGAAGGATATTCTAAATCAAATCCATTAAAGTTAACCGTATCTACGTATAATGGTAGACCAGAACTGCCTAAAATGGCACAAGTTATTCAATCAGATGCTAAAAAAGCCAATATCGATATTACTATTCGTAATGTAGATGATATTGAAGGCTATTTAAGTGATAAAAAGCAATGGGATGCCTCTTTATATAGCTTTGGTACAATACCTAGAGGAGATACAGGATACTTCTTTAATCAGGCATATAAGCCTAAAGGCGCAATTAATTCTGGCGACTATAACAATCAGAAAGTAACAGCATTAATTGACGAGTTTAATAAAACAGTAGATAAATCTGAACGTAATCGTTTAACAAATGAAATTATTAGTATTACACAAAGTGATTTTGCAAATAGCTATATCTCATATATGGATAATATCGTCGGTATGAATAAAGATGTGAAGAACTTAAAAGCAACACCCGAAGGTATCTATCTAATCGATTACAAGGTCGATAAAAAACAATGATAATTAAAAATATACTAACTAGAATTGGACAAATGATCATTGTATTGTTTGTCCTTTCTAGTATTACATTCATATTAATGAAACTTACACCTGGCGATCCAGTTGATAAAATCCTACATTTAGATATAGCAAATGTATCCTCAGAACAAGTTGAAGCAACAAAAGAAAAATTAGGCCTAAACCAACCAGTTGTCATGCAATATTTTCAATGGTTAGGTCAAATTGTTCAATTTAATTTCGGTACGAGTTATCAAACAGGTGAACCCGTAATAAAAGAATTAATTTATTACACGCCGCCGACCTTAAGCATTGCTTTTCTAACTATAATGGTTGTCTTATTAACAGCACTTCCAATGGGAATTTTAGCAGCGAAATATTATCATACGTGGGTTGATACATTTATCAGAACTGTAACGTCCTTTACAGTGAGTGTGCCTTCATTCTTTTTAGGTACAATATTAATTTATATTTTTGCACAGAAATTTAATGTTTTGCCATCTTCTGGTATAGACACGATAGCTGGTTACATTTTACCAGTGATAGCATTAAGCGTGGGTATGAATGCATACTATGTAAGGTTGATGCGATCGAATTTAATAGAATTATATCAATCTAAAGAAGTTGAGGCTTCACGACTCAGAGGTATGTCTGAACGATATATTTTATGGAGTGATTTATTTAAACCAGCTATTACCCCAGTTATAACGGTATTAGGCATGTCTGTGGGGAGTCTTATAGGAGGCACTGTCGTCATTGAAAATTTATTTGGAATACCAGGTATAGGACATTTCCTAGTAGATAGTATACGTGCAAGAGATTATCCTGTAGTACAAGGTGCGGTAATTATGATTGGTTTCTTTGTTGTTTTGGCTAATACAGTGAGTGATTTATTATTGCTATGGTTAGAACCGAAGCGCCGATATAATAGTTCACGTCATCCCAAGAAACCGCAACGACAGGATGGTGAAATGTAATGAATCAATTAAATAAACAGCATCTTATATTTTATGTGTTTACATTGTATTTATTGGCTCTTATCATCGCACAATTTTTTGTGTCGACAACAAATGCTTATGAGGTGAACCTAGGGAGTAGTCTTGAAATGCCAAGCTTAAACCATTGGTTAGGCACCGATGATTATGGTAGAGATTTACTTTCAAGAGTTATTATTGGGGCAAGGTACACATTGATTATTAGTTTGATTACATTGTTGATTACAATCATTATTGGTGTACCATTAGGATTGATTGCTGGTTACAAAAAAGGCATCGTTGATACAATTATTATGCGTGTTATTGATATAGGATTAAGTATTCCTGAATTTGTCCTTATGATTGCATTTGCTAGCTTTTTCAAACCTAGTATTTGGAATTTGGTGATAGCAATTACGATTATTAAATGGATGACTTACACTAGATTGACCCGTTCAGTCGTAAGTAGTGAAATCACGAAACCTTATATACAAATGGCTCGATTATTTAACGTGCCAACACATGTTATTATCTTTAAACATTTCTTCCCCCAAGTTTTACCATCTATTATTGTGCTGATGACGGTAGATTTTGGGAAAATAATATTATATATATCGTCACTTTCATTTCTCGGGTTAGGTGCACAGCCACCTTCACCTGAATGGGGAGCAATGTTGAATACAGGTAGAGATTATATTAGTTCTTATCCGTTACTTTTGATTGTTCCAGCGTGCTTAATCACAATAACTATTCTATTGTTTAATTTAGCTGGCGATGCATTAAGAGATAAATTATTAAAAGGAAAGCGTGATATCAATGGCTAATTTACTTGAGATAACCAACTTAGTAATTAAAGGTGAAAGATGTACCACACTGATAGATCACATAAATCTCAGTTTAAAAGCAAGTAAAGTAAATGTTTTGGTAGGGGAAAGTGGTTCAGGAAAAAGTTTAACTGCTAAAGCGTTAGTACAACAATTACCTGATAATTTAATAATGACTTATGACAGTTTAAATTATGAAAATAAAAAATTGGTGAATATGCACGAACTTTTAGGGAAAGAGATTGGTTTTATTTCTCAAGATTATACGCATAGCTTTAATGAGCATACGAAATTAGGCATACAATTGATTGCGATTTATAGACAACATTATAAGATAGATAAAACTAAGGCCAAAAAAATTGTAACGCAAGCGCTTGAGTGGGTTGATTTAGTACCAGATAAAACAATGAATAGTTATCGCTTTAGTCTATCAGGTGGACAACTTGCTAGGGTTCAAATAGCGAGCGTATTGATGCTCAATCCGAAATTAATTATTGCTGATGAACCCACTGCATCACTAGATGTGATAACAGGAGCTAATATTATGAACCTAATCAAACATTTGGCAGAAGTTCATAAAGTAACGCTTTTATTAATTACTCATAATTTATCACATGTTTTAAATTTTAGCGATTGGATAAATGTTATTCAAAAAGGAAAACTAGTCGATTCAAACCATGTACAAGCTTTTAAAAATCATGATGTGGATCCATATAGCTTGAAATTATTTAACTCCCGTAGCCAATTAAAGGAGGGGAGCAATAATGATTAACTTAAATAACATGAATTTTAAATATAGACAGGCCCCTGTTTTAAAAAATATAAATCTTACCATACAGCCAGATGAAATTGTAGGTATTGTAGGTGAGAGTGGTTCTGGTAAAACGACATTAGCACAAATTATTTTAGGTTTATTGCCAGTATCTCAAGAACAATATACAAATAATGATTTCCGATTATTACCTATATTTCAACATGCGTATGATAGCTTTAATCCAAAATTTAAAATGAATAAATCTCTAGAAGAGGCGATAAAGTATCATCGTGATTCAAACTCATCTGAAGTTTATCGACGAATGTATATTTTAATGAAGCAAATGCATTTAGATAAAAACTTGTTGAATAGATTCCCTGATCAATTAAGTGGTGGCCAATTGCAACGTTTTAATACGATTCGTACATTGATGTTAGCACCAGATATGTTAATTTGCGATGAGATTACAGCTAGTTTAGACGTTATTGCTGAGCAAAGTATGATTGAAGTGTTGAAACAGTACTACGCAGATACACATAAAGGTATGTTATTAATATCTCATGATTTAGCATTTTTAAATAAAATCGTTGAACGATTAATTGTCATGAAAAATGGTGAAATCGTAGATGATTTTAATACTGAATTTTTATTCGACAAACAACGTCATGAATATACAAAACAGCTACTAGCAATCTATTAAGTAGCTGTTTTTAATTTTTAATGATAGAAAAAATATATGTTTTGATTTTAAAAATAATGTGTGTAATATTATTGAGAATCATATGACTTCATGTATAATTAAATACAATATGAGAAAAGGGGATATTTTAAGCATGAAAAAAATATTATTACCATTGCTAGCTTTAATACTTGTGCTAGCAGCATGTGGCAATGATTCAAATGACAAGTCGTCAAAGGGAAATAGTGAAAAGACAACATATAAACAAGACTCAGGAAAAAAAGTTGAAATACCGAAAAAACCTAAACGTATTGTAGTCTTAGGGGCTACATATGCAGGGGGATTGAAACAACTTGATGCCAATATCGTTGGCGTAGCTAATATTATAAATGATAGCAAAGTTTTAAAAGATAAATTTAAAGATGTAGAAAAAGTAGATGCTGAAAATGTTGAAAGTGTAGCAAAACTTAAGCCGGATTTGATAATTACGTATAATACAGATAAAAATATCAAAAAATTAAATAAAGTTGCACCTACAATAGCTTTTGACTACATGAAACATGACTATAAAGAACAACATAAAGAGTTAGGTAAAATTGTAGGTAAAGAAGATAAAGCAAATGCATGGGTTAAGCAATGGGAAGAAAAAACTAAGGACGATGGAAAAGAAATTAAAGACGCTATTGGTGCAGATACTACAGTATCAATCATTAAAGACTTTGATAAAAAAATCTATGCATTAGGAAAAACATATGGCCACGGCAGTGAAATTCTATATGATTCCTTTGGACTGAAAATGCCTGGGAAAGTAGAAAAAGCAACACAAAAAAAAGACTTGGCAGATATTTCTGAAGAACAAATTCCTGAAATGACGGGTGATTACGTGGTAACGCCAGTTGCTAAAGACAGTGATTTATCATTTGAAAATAAAGATGTTTGGAAGAACACAGATGCAGTTAAAAAAGGTCAAACGTTTAAAGTAGATGAAGGTATTTACTGGTTAAATGATCCGTATTCATTAGACTATGAACGTAAAGATTTAAAAGAAAAATTATTACAACATTAATCGATTTATATTACCATGCTCAAATAAAACATCAATCTATTTCATTTAATGGATTGGTGTTTTTTAGTGAGAACTTTTTAGATATTATTTTTGGTCAAATCGAGATTTAATAATTAAGTGATATTAAGAAATTTTAAATGTTTTAGTAAGACTAATCGAATTTATGTATTAATTTAAAAGGTCACAGGCAAATATTTCAATATACGTTATGATGATGTAAGATATTAATAACAATTCATAAATTGTGCCTTAGGGATTTATATATGATAGATGAATATTGCATTGGCTAACTATAATATAGATTATTTAATGAGTAAAAGATAAACTATGATAAGTAATCATACACATATATCTTTGGGAGGATATGATGGAAAAACAACAAAAAATTGATAATTGGGTACAATTAACCAAATACGTTCATTATATAGAAACATTAATTGAGAAAAAAATGAAGCAATCTTACAATTTAAGCTTGAAAGAATTTTATGTATTATATGAAATTTATAAAGCTAAAGGGAAAAAATATAAAATTAATGATTTGATAAAAATTGTTGATTTAAGCCAAAGTGCAATGTCTAGATTGATTGTACGAATAGAAAAACCAGAAAAAGCATTAGTTGTAAGACAAGAATGTGTTGAAGATCAACGTGCTATGTATATCTATTTGACAGAAGAAGGACTTAAAATTACAGAATCGGCATTAAATACCTATGAAAAATTAATTAAAAAAGTAGATTTTTCTAATATTCGTAAGTTATCCCAAATAGACGAGGATGAAGAATAATCCTTTTTCTAACATAAAAAACAGGGTCGAACACTAATGTATTCGACCCTGTTTTTTTATTAAGAAGGTTTTCCTTTTTTAGAATGTCTCACACCATAAATGAGATAAATAATTAGCCCTATGATAAACCAGCCGAGTGTATATAATTTTGCTTCTGCACCTAGGCCCCAAAATACGGTGACTACACTCACGAATGTGATAATCGGCATTACAGGATAAAAAGGCATTTTGAATGCTGGGACTGGAATGTCTTTACCTTCTCTAGGACGTAAACCAAAAATACCTATAGAAACAAACATAAATGCGACGAGTGTACCAGCAGATATTAATTGAGCCAAGAACGCAAATGGGAACATTGATCCAATAATTACAGCAATTATAGTAAGTATTATTAGAGCGCGATTAGGCAAGTTTTTATTATTTAATTTTCCTAACCATGAAGGCAAGAGGCCGTCTCGACCAAAAGAATATAATAAACGTGAACCTGCTAACATCATACCGATGAGTGCTGTAAACATGCCAATTACAGAAATTGCTTGTACTACTGCGGCTACTACACCAAATCCGCTTTGTCTTAATGCCCAACCAACAGGTTCTGCGTTACCAGCATATGCTGAGTATGTAAACATACCAACAAGCACAAGCGAAACTGCAACAAATAATACTACAGCAATGAGTAGTGATCCTAAGATCCCTCTAGGCATTGTCTTTTGTGGATTGATTGCTTCGGCTGAATTAGCAGCTATTGAATCAAAGCCGATATATGCTAAGAAAATCATAGACACACCAGCATAGATACCTTGCCATCCTCCAAACGATCCAGTTTCAGTAACTTTATGTTCAGGAATAAATGGCACATAATTACTGAAATCAATAACTGTTAAACCTACGATAATAAATAATAATACGGCTAATACTTTAATGACGACAAGGATGTTTTCGATACGTGCTGCTGCTGATACACCATATGCTAATAAACAAGTTGTAAGAATAATCACGATAGCTGCGACAATATCAATGACACCGCCATCGTTACCTAATGTGTTAGAAAGTGATTTTGGTAATTCGAGACCTAATGGCGAAACTAAACCACGTAAGTTCGCGGAAAAACCTGATGCAACAAAGGCGACAGCAATAAAATATTCAGCAAGTAAAGCCCAACCTGCCACCCAGCCAAACACTTCACCAAATACTACATTAATCCATGAATAGGCTGAACCAGCAAAGGGCATTGCAGATGACATTTCAGCATATGCAAAAGACACAAGCCCAGCTACTACTGCTGCTAATAAGAATGAAAGTGCAACTGCAGGGCCTGTGTGTTGTGCTGCAACAACGCCAGGTAGCGTGAAAATAGAAGTAGAAACTATGGTGCCGACACCTAAAGCTAAAAAGTCTTTAACTCGTAATGTTCTATTTAAATGGGCATCCTTCACTTGATAAACGGATGGTTCTGCCTTTTTAAAAATTTTGTAAAAAAAATCTTTCATAATAAACCTCTCCCAATGAATACTATATTGTAAAACTTTATAACTAAATTATGATAATTTATATCATAGCATAAATATCTCTAAATATTCAGAAAATTTCGCGAAAATTTAGAGAACATATATGAAGAATAATGTATTATAGCTTATTTTGGTGTCATTAGTTTCTTAAAGTGATTATTTATCCTTTCGGTGATGTTGGATTTTGTAATTTATAATTTTTAGATTATGTAAAAAGGGCGAGGTAAGTAATAACTTGGATATACTCATATATGCACGCCCTTATCAGTTTATCTATTCATCTATTAAGGTTACTATATTTTTGCTTATAATTTGTTTGATTGTAATTGTTATAAATCAAATATTAGATTTTATTGCTTTTATAGTGAAATACAGTTTAATTAGTATTTCACTATAAAGAAATGACTTGTGGTTGGACTTCGGCATCATGATTAGCAATGGCTTTGACACAATCTTTATCTATTGCTTGTGCTTTTACCCAATTTAATGATTTTATTGCATCATCTTTATCTACTACGAGGCCAGGTAAAATACCGTTTTTCCATGATTTTTCAGCATAACCTACGTCTGAAGCTAACAATAAGTATGACGCATCATCTTTATGTGCTTTAACACGTGTAGTACATAGCCCAGCGCTATGCCCTGGTGTATGAATAAACACGAGTGTACCATCTCCAAATAAATCAAAGGATTTACCTGTAGGTCCAATGCCATTATCTTTTAAAGGATAGGTTTGAATAGCAATATGGTCCCATTGGTGTGGAAGATAACGTATTTTATCGTTGTTTGCAGCGTTCCATTCCACTTCACTGACTAAGATGTTTTTTGCGTCAGCTACATGTGCTAAGCCATCAGCATGATCACAGTGTAAATGACTCAACATCACATAATCTATATCCGAAGGTTGATAGCCTAATGCTTCAATTTGTTCATGTACCGCAGTACCTTTAGGTAAAACTGCCTTGTTTATTGGATATTGAAAAGCTAAATTTTTAATAGGCTTTGTTCGATTGATTTCATGCCAACCTGTGTCAATTAGAACAAGACCCTTTGGATGTTCTATAAGATACACAGATACAGGTAAGCGCAGTTGTTTCTTTTTAGATCTAAATAATCCGGTCCATGCTAAAGGTGGATTATATTTATAGTTGAATGGTAATGCTTCATCTACAATCACTGAACCAGTGTGTAAGACGTGCACATTGATTGTACTAGTCATTTTATTTTACTCCTTTTAGTTAAAACAATATGGCTAATGTAAAACGAATAATCAGAGATATGTAGGATTTGATCATTCAAGTGCCATAAAATAGTGACGATTATCAATAGACATTAATTTCATCATAATTTGGTTATAACTATCTTCAGATGCTTTAAAGTGTTGAAAATAAGCAAATAAGATGTTGAAAACTTTAACTTATTTAGAGATTATGTGTCAAATAAATAATGATTTATTATCGTTATTTCATTAAAAACTTGTCGTATAAAAGTGAAAGAAGAGGCATGAGACAGGTTCTTTATAGCACTTTAAAAGTGGAGTATGGTATGGTGATAAAAAATGGGGGGGAACTAAAATGAATATACAATCATCTTGGCTTAATTTACCGGTAGAAGATTTAGCAGCAAGTGAAACATTTTTTAGTGAAATAGGTTTTACAATCAAAAGAAACGAAGCAGTTTTAGATAAAATGAGAGGAATTGAAACTTTAGATAATAAAGTCATAATGCTTATTGAACGTAATCAATTTGAGAAAGTCGCCCAAGTTTTAAATGTCGGAAGTCATAGTGCATTAGTTTCTATTTCTGTATCTGAACCGGAAGAGGTGGATTGCTTATTAGAACAAGTTGAAGCATCAGGTGGAGAAGTCCTACAAAGTGGTACTATGCACGAAGGGTATTATGGTGGCTTATTTAGAGATATTGATGGTCACCTTTTTAATATTATTGTAATGTAATTTAAGCAAGTATATGATTATTTAATTATATCTTCGAGAGCAGAAGGGAGTATCAATGATGATAAAAGCAATTGCTGTAGATAAAGATGGGACCTTTTTAAAATCGGATCACACATACGATAAGGTATATTTTGAGAAAATATTCAATGAGTTGAAGCGTCAAGATATTAAATTTATTGTGGCAAGTGGTAATCAATATGCTCAATTACAGTCATTTTTTCCGGAAAAAGACCAACATATCACGTATGTTGCTGAAAATGGTGCTGTTACTTATTATGATAATGAATTGATGACATCTTATTATTTTGATCAACAACTCATTTATGATGTCGTGGAGACACTTACAAGAGACTTTGGGCTAGCAGATATTGTGTTGAGTGGTATTAAATCAGCTTACGTGAAACAGACATGTAGCGAGGAGTTTTTGAATTTTATTAGTAACTACTATTATGATATTGAAAAAGTAGAGTCTTTTGAACATATAGAAGAAGATAATTTTGTAAAAGTTGCAATGCGCATCAAAGATAAAGATTTGGTTAAAGCAGTTATAGATGCATTAGAAACTAAATTTAGAGGAGAATTACGTGCAGTAACAAGCGGTAACGATAGTGTGGATCTTATTTTACCAAATGTTAATAAAGGTGTTGCGATTCAAGACATGTTAAAACAATGGGGGATTGAACATGACGAGTTATTAGCATTTGGAGATGCCAATAATGATATAGAAATGTTAGGCTTAACTACGCATAGCTATGCGATGGCTAATTGTAGCCCTGAGGTAGAAGCGGTTGCCCAGCATAAAGCACCTTCAAATGATGACTCTGGTGTTTTACAAGTGATTGAACAGTATTTGAAGCAACAGCAATAAAAAATAAAACTCAATTCTTCTATTCATTTATGATGGAAGAATTGAGTTTTTTATATGAAAGCTAATTTACGATAAGTACAGGTATATCTACGTTACTTGCAATCTTGTGTGTCACATTACCAAGTATATTTTTAATATCTGATTTTGTACGTGTATTACTCATTACAATAATATCATAGCTATGTTCGTTAATTTCTGACAAAATTGAGTTTTTGATGTAGCCTGTGCTAAATCTAATATTTACATTTAAACCTAGGTCTTCTAATTTGTTAACAAAAGGTTCGAGTAATTCGCTTTTTTCATGTGCCAAATCTTCAAAGTGTTTATTATCATACCGTACTGAAGTTTCTAACTCACTTTCTGGTATAACGTGGAATACTGTAATTTCAGCATCATCTACGCCAGCGGTTAGATTTTGCAACTCTTCAGGTACATTGTTAAACGAATTATCAAAATCATAAGCTAATAATATATTTTTATACATAATGGCACTACCTCCTTTTATTATACATATACCCTATTATTATTAAAGTAAAAGAGGTAGTGCAAGAATGAGCATAGACAATCACCTAGAAATATTAGGAGTCTAACCCAATAATTTCGCTAACATTACTATAACCATTAGATTTGAGATAATGTGCGAGTTGCTTATTTAATTTTTGAGTTAACCCAGGTCCTTCAAAGACTAAAGAACTATATATTTGTACTAATGAAGCACCACTACGTAACATTTTAATTACATCATTATCACTGAAAATACCACCTGTACCAATAATTAAGAAATCACCATTTGTTTGTTTGTAAGCATATGAAATTAATTCTAGATTACGGTTGAATAATGGTCTTCCGCTCAATCCACCTGTTTCATGACGATTGTCTGAATTTAAGTGCTCACGTTGTTGAGTTGTATTGGCTAGTATAATCCCGTCAAAGGTTTGTGTTATCGGTTTTAACATTTGATTAAGACCATCTAATGTTAAATCAGATGTAAGTTTGATGAAAATAGGGACGTTTAGATTTTGCTTTTCTTTATAAGATTGAATAGCTTCGCACAATTGGGCGAATTCATCTTTATCATGGAAACTTTGTAAGTTTTTTGTATTAGGAGAGCTGATGTTAACCGTAAAAAAGGTAACGTCATTTTTAAATGTATCGATAACTTTAATATAATCTTCATAACGCGCATCATAAGATGTGGTCTTGTTAACACCAACATTTAGGCCTATTGGAATTTGATAATTATATTTGCGTAGATTACTTAAAGCTTTGTTCATGCCTAGATTATTAAAACCCATTCTGTTAATCAGTGCATTATCTTCCACTAAGCGATACATCCGTGGTTTGGGGTTGCCAGGTTGTGGTATAGGTGTGATGCCTCCTAATTCAAGTGCGCCAAAACCAGCGTTTTCTAAGGCTTTAGGTACCTCACAAGATTTATCAAAACCTGCCGCTAATCCAATCGGATTGTCGAAATGAATGCCTTTGATATTTTGGTATAAGCGTTCATTTTCATAATGAAATAATTGATTAATAACAGGTAAAAGTTTTGGGTATTTTTGGACGAATTTGAGTGCGTTAATTGTCATACCGTGCGCTTTTTCAGGATCTATTTGGAATAAAATAGGTTTGATGAGTTTATACATATCATGATCGCTCCATTTATCAAATTATTTGTAATAAAACTATGTATTGTGATGAGTGCTTAGTCAATTAAAAAAAGTAAAATTGAAAAAGATGTCTTTAATAGACTAGCATTTTACGTATTATATGCCTAGAGTAAATACAAGAATTATTAAAATTTTCACATATAATTTATTTGAACATGTGAGTGATTACATAAGTTAAAAAAGGCAATAATAATGATGTATTTATTTTTAATTATAATAATTGGAGGTATAACTCATGAAACAGTCATGGCAAACACAATTGCCTTTAAATAATATAAAGTTTATTTCACCTGTTAGCGGGGGAGATGTAAACGAAGCATTTAAAATTGAGACAACTGAGGGAGCCTATTTTCTATTAGTTCAACGAAACCGAAAGGCATCTTTTTTTGCCGCAGAAATTTCAGGTTTAAAACTTTTTGAAGAGGCGGAAGTTACTGCACCACGAGTAATAGGTAGTGGTGAAATTGAGGGCGATGCTTATTTATTATTAACTTATTTAGATGAAGGTCGTACAGGAAGTCAAGAAGCATTAGGGGAATTAGTAGCCCAAATGCATAGTAAACAACAAGCAAATGGCAAGTTTGGTTTTGATTTACCTTATGAAGGTGGAGATATAACATTTGATAATAGTTGGACAGATAATTGGATAACATTATTTGTGAATCGACGCTTAGATCATCTGAAAGCAACTTTAGTAGAGCAAGGGGCTTGGAGCGACGACGATGTTTCACAATATGAATCTGTACGTTCAGTAATTGTAGATACATTAAAACAACATCCAAGTAAACCCTCTTTATTGCACGGTGATTTATGGGGTGGAAATTATATGTTCCTGACAGATGGTTCACCAGCGTTATTTGACCCAGCGCCATTATATGGTGACAGAGAATTTGATTTAGGTATTACTACTGTCTTTGGTGGTTTTACAGAGGCATTTTACAATGAATATGACAAACATTATCCACTAAACGAAGATGTAGAAAAGCGTCTCGAATTCTATAGATTGTACTTATTGATGGTTCATTTAGTTAAATTTGGTGGCATGTATGCGGGAAGTGTTAAACGTTCTATGAAACAAATCTTGTCACAATAAGATATAAAAAAGGAGCGAGCAAGCAATCTATCTTTAACTAGATTGCTGACTCACTCCTTTTTTGTGTTTTAATTAAGGTCTAATGTGCCCATTTCTTCACGTAATTTATAAACTTTATCAGGTGTTACGTCTTCACCTAATGGATCAACTACTTTCATTGTTGAAAATGTATTAATAACTTGTCCACGAATCATTTGTAAATATTCTTGTCTTAATATGTGTTGTTCTTGTTTTTCTTCAACACTCAATGCTTCTACTTTTTCTTTATTTGCAAGTTCATTAATTCTGTCTAATAATGTCATTTTTATGTTCCTCCTGTAATATATGTGGCGGGAAATGTGGTATTACATAATCGCCAATTTCTGTTAATAATGATTTATATGATCTGCTATTTGATTTTAAATGTAACATAATATGATTTGTGCCGATTTTTTCATAGGCTTTTAGAATTTTTATTAAAGTATTTCTACCTAACCGATAACCACCTTTAACAGGTTTCACTAATTCGTTCGGTTGGTTTGATAAATCTACAACAAGCGGATGCATAAATGGTTTGAAAGTATCATTGTTGTGCCAATCTTGAAGTAGCGCTTTCTGTTGTTGAAATGGTTGTGGGTAAAACATTAAGCCGTCCATATTGGACTTTAACCAAGACATTTGTTGTTTTGAATAGCCTGTCGCAAACATTGGGATATGTTTATGCTTTGGCAACATTTGTAGTCCTGAGTCTGCGTATAATTCAAATATTGAGTTCGATATATCTGGTGAATGTACTTGCCATAACTCATTTATAGCCATAATAGTATCTTGAAATTTTTCGGTTAACTGTTCTTCTTTTATCTTAAATGTAGGAAATTCAAATTTACGGTCTCCTGTTGCCATACCTAACAAAAAGCGCTCATTTGAAATTAAGTCAAGAGAAGTAGCTGCCTTAGCTATATGAATTGGATGACGTAATGTAGCAACAATACTAGAGGTCCCGAGAGCGATTTTAGATGTTTTGGCACTGAGATAAGATAAAAATACAAACGGATCGTAGTTTGTCGTTACATTTCCTAGATGTGGACTATAAAGCGGACTGTCACGCACAAATAGGCTAGTAAATCCGAGTTCTTCAGCATATTGAGCTAACTCAATTTGATTTTCAAATGATAATTCATGGTCTTCCGAATTGTCGAAAGGAAATGCTAACCCTAAGGTCAAGTGATCCTTTTGAAAAGTTCGTTGGAACCCATGATGGTGTTGGATTGTTGTCACGTCTATCCCTCCTAACTTTTAATTTACA
Organism: Staphylococcus xylosus NJ; assembly: GCF_000338275.1. GTDB lineage: Bacteria > Bacillota > Bacilli > Staphylococcales > Staphylococcaceae > Staphylococcus > Staphylococcus xylosus_B. The sequence continues at coordinate 80,537 of NZ_ANMR01000034.1, read as the reverse complement.
ACACGAATCGTCTAACTAACACCTGTTGCATAGTTATATTGTATAACGTGTTTCTAATTATAGCAAACAACATGTTTATGCATATATCGTGTAAACAACACATAATCATAAATGTTGCTTAAATACGTAAAATCTTTATTTAATGAATATAAATTATTCTATGTATAATGAAATGATTTTTTGTAAAGAAATTTAAAATATAATATAATTTGATTATTTTTAGAAAATTCTTTAAATTGAAGAAGAGATTTATATTTTATTGGAGGGTTAATTTATGTTGAAAAGAATATTAATTAATAGTATCTCATGTGCTTTTATCGCTGTATTGTCATTAGCAATGTTTAATAGTGATAGTAAGGTTGATGCTCAGAGTACTAATGCTACAGCACAGAGTACTGAAGCAACGCAAAATACAGCAGAACGTCCTGCTGAAAACAAAGCAATGCCAAGAGTTATATTACCCAACGAAGATAGAACACAAATTGAAAATACAAACAGTGGACATTATCAATCTATTGGTTATATCAATATTGGAAACAATATCGCGACAGGTGTTGTAATAGATAAGAATACGGTGTTAACGAATAAGCATGTTGCAGACCTTTCAGATGGCAACATGACCTTTGCACCAGCTGCCAAAGATGCTAATACATTTCCTAATGGTACTTTTACTGAAAAAGAAATAAAAGCATACCCTGGTGAGGAAGATTTAGTGGTTGTTCATTTTAATGAAAATAAAAACGGTCAATCAGTAGGTGATGTTGTTCAACCAGCAACGTTACAAGATGCTTCAAATGTTAGTGAAGGCGAACCTATAACGGTTACTGGGTATCCTGGAGATAAGTCACTAGCGACAATGTGGGAAAGTAAAGGAGAAATTTTAGCTAATAATAGTAATATACTTACATATGATGCGAGTACTTATGGTGGTAATTCTGGTTCACCACTCTTTAATGAAAATAATGAAGTTATTGGATTGCATCAAGGTGGTATTGAGGGTGAAAGTAATAGCGCAGTGGCGATAACAGGTAAAGTGTTAGATTTTATAAATGAAAATAGAGAATAAAGAATTAAAAAATACATCTGATATGTTTGAAAATGTAATGTGATATTTAAATTACAGTATAAAATATAAAGCGGAGCTATAAAATCAAAAATATCATTTGATTTTATAGCTCCGCTCTTTAAATATATTTAATTAGTATTTTGGTTCATTAAGAAAGGAAGTGCTTGTTTAATATACGTTTGTGCTGGTAATTGACTCGTATGGAACCAATGCTTAGCTGTTCCATAAAGCCCCCAAGACAAGAACCTCGCAGTTGTAGCAAGCGTTTCACGATTTTCGTTAACGTGTTGTTGTACTAGCAGTGTTAGAAAGATATCCTCTAATTCTTCTTTTACTTTTTTTTCTACAACTTGACCATAAGCTTCACTATTTAATTTGCATTCGTTATGAGTCTCTTGAATATAGCTTGTGATAGTAATAAAACTTTTACATAGCGTTTCTTCATTGAGTTCCGTTGATACATTTAATGAATAATTTAAGTTTTTAAGTAAAGTTTCTGATAATGTATAATCCATGATGTCATATTTATCATAAAAATGAGCATAGAACGTCGCACGATTAACAGTTGCACGGTCTGTAATGTCTTTCACTGTTATGGATTGAAGTTTCTTTTCTTTTGCTATAGCTCGGAAGGCATCCATTAATAATTTTTTAGTTCTGGTAATTCTTGGGTCAACATGAGTTGTCGGCATTGACCTTGAACCTCCTTTAATTTATATCACTAGCAATGCTATTTGATATAAATTATCTTGCTTTCAAATAAGAATGTCAATGTGACTGTTTAGTTCAAATTGTAGATATAGTGTTCATTATATTTTATTAGTCATTTTTGAAAATGTGACGAAATAGTATACATTGATATGATTTGATACATTATCTGAATTTTTGAATATCACTATTGTTTTCTCTAATTTTGGCATTCATAAAGCTATAAACAAAAATACCTAATGTGATAATAATGATACCAATAATACTAATAGGATCGGGTAAAGGTAACCCCAGAAATAACATTTCACCAATGAGTGTAAAGATTATTTCAGTAGCTTGAGTTGCTTCAACAGCAGCTAATTTAGCTTGGTTGTTTTTTACTAAATTTGTAGCATAGAAAAAGAGTGTAGTCGCGATGATACCAGAAAATATAGCGACTAAAAAAGTTTGTAATACTTGATTAGAAGAAGGGAATCCACTTTTAAAAACACCGATTACAAAGATAATAATCCAGATAGGTAACGTGACTAAGGTCATACCATAAATACGTTCAATTGTTGTTAATTCATTATCTACAAGTTCCATCATTTTACGGTTACCCAACGGATAACTGAAAGCTCCAACGATAAGTGGAACAACAGAGAGAACAAAGGTTTGCATTTCTATGGACGTAATTTGAGGTATTTGAACTAACACGACACCAAACACCATAACGCTAGAAGTACTAACAGAGCGCCAAGAAATACGTTCTCTAACTTTAATTAATTGTTTATCAAACTGAATATATTCATAAAATAAAGGTGCAAGTAATAAACCACATATAATTGTTAGTTGCCATGTTGCTGATATCAACCAACCTGGGCTGTAATTGGAGACAAATGTAATGGGAATATAGAAAAAGACGAAACCAAGAGTACTCCAAAGTAACCATTGTAAAAAGTACTTTTTAATATGTTCAAGTATGTATCCATGTCTTTTTTTAATATAAACAAAAATAAAAAGAAATGGGAACATAAATATAAAACGTAATGAAGCACTAAATAACCAATTTCCACCACTACTTGCCATAGAATGATTTAGTATAAAAGTGATTGAAAAAAATAATGCTCCGAGAATACCTATAAAAATCGCGCGCATCAAATCCCCCCTCAGATATGTATAAGTTAATATTTTTAATTTAACAGTTTTTATAATATAAGCAAGAGGAGAATATTTATGGGTGCGATATAAATATTGTATAAAAAACTTTTTAAAAAATAATTTAAGTTGAAATATGAATATAGTTGATTTATGATTGTGATATTATGTAAGCGTATACATAAAGTGATTTAACTTTTTTATTATTGAGTTAATAGTAAATATAATAGGAGAAATTATTTGCTAAAAGCATGTTAATACACTTTTAATGTGAATTTGGTGTAACGTTCTTGTTCAAGTGAAAAAGTAGTAAAATAGAAATGTGCGCATATTTCAAGGTTAAGGGGTTAGGAACTATGGCAGACAGATTAAAGAGAGAGTTAAGTAATAGGCATATACAATTAATTGCTATTGGTGGTGCAATAGGTACAGGTCTGTTCTTAGGAGCTGGACAGTCTATTAGTTTGGCAGGTCCTTCAATTTTACTAACATATATTATCGTAGGATTTGCCTTATTTATGTTTATGAGGGCTATGGGGGAAATGTTACTTTCAGATACAAAATTCAATTCATTTGCGGATATAACAAATGAATATGTTGGGCCGCTCGCTGGTTTTATTACTGGTTGGACTTATTGGTTAACATGGATTATTTCCGGTATGGCAGAGGTTACAGCCGTAGCTAAATATGTATCATTTTGGTATCCAGAAATTCCAAATTGGTTATCGGCATTAGCTTGTGTCTTATTGCTAATGTCATTCAATTTACTAAGTACGAGATTGTTTGGAGAATTAGAATTTTGGTTTGCTATTATTAAAGTTGTTACTATCATCGCATTGATTATTATAGGTATTGTTATGATTGTAATGGCTTATCAAACGCCATTTGGGCATGCAAGTGTTTCTAATATTTACAATAATGGAGGGATTTTTCCCAACGGTATATCTGGATTTTTAATGTCATTCCAGATGGCGATTTTTTCTTTCCTTGGTATTGAAATGATTGGAATTACAGCAGGAGAAACTAAAAATCCTCATAAAACTATTCCACAGGCTATTAATAATGTACCATTTAGAATTCTAATATTTTACATCGGTGCTCTAGCAATTATTATTTCTATTATACCTTGGAATCAATTAGATCCAGATAGCAGTCCATTTGTTAAAGTTTTTGCGTTAGTCGGTATCCCATTTGCTGCAGGGATTATTAATTTTGTTGTATTAACTGCAGCGGCATCTGCTTGTAATAGTGGGATATTTGCAAATAGTAGAACATTGTTTGGATTAGCAGATAGAAAACAAGCGCCACCTAAGTTCCAAGTAACGAATCGTAGAGGTGTACCTGTTACAGCAATTTTAGTGACATGTATATTATTGCTTTTTGCAGTACTACTAAATTATTTTATACCTAATGCGACAACTGTATTCGTTTATATTAGTACTGTTTCAACAGTACTAAACATATTTTTATGGACATTGATTATGATTGCGTATTATAGATATACACGAGCTCGACCTGATTTGCATAAAGGAAGTAAATTTAAAATGCCTGGTGGTAAAGTAATGGCATTATGTATCATCATATTTTTTGCTTTTATTTTTTGTGTATTATTTGTAAATCCAGAAACACGAATAGGTGTAATCTTTGCGCCATTGTGGTTAGTTGTGCTTGCAATTATGTATAGACAGTACAAAAAACATGCAGTCTAATAACTTTTAACTTTGAAATATACACGGCATGTATTTTTATGATTGGAGTGAAGAATATGAGTAAAAAAATTATTATGGATTGTGATCCAGGTCATGATGACGCGATTGCGTTAATATTAGCAGGAGCTAAAAATAGTACGTTAGATATATTGGCTGTAACAACAGTGGCTGGTAATCAATCAGTTGAAAAAAATACCAAAAATGCTTTAAACGTATTGGAAGTAATGGGAAGAGGAGATATTAGTGTATCTGTCGGTGCTACAAGACCACTGATTAAGCCAGCTTCATTTGCATCACAAATACATGGTAATAGTGGATTAGATGGTCCAAAATTACCAGAAGTACCTTCGTTGAAACCAACGCAAAGTCATGCCGCTGATGTAATAATTGAAACACTAAAACATAGTGAGGAACCTGTAACGCTAGTGGCTACAGGCCCTTTAACGAATATTGCAACGGCTTTAATTAAAGAGCCGAGTATTACGCAATATATAGATTCTATAACGATTATGGGTGGAGGAACCTTTGGAAATTGGACACCTACTGCAGAATTTAATATTTGGGTTGATGCTGAAGCGGCCAAACGTGTATTTGACTGTGGCGTACCTATCAACGTGTTTGGCTTAGATGTAACGCATCAAGTATTGGCAAACGATGCCATTATCAATAGGTTCAAAGCAATCGACAATCAAATTGCAAAATTTGTTGTAGAACTTTTAGAATTCTTTAAATCTACATATAAAACACACTTTAATATGGATGGAGGGCCTATACATGATGCTTGTACAATTTTGTATTTGTTGCAGCCTGATTTATTTACAATGCAACAAACACATGTTGATATCGAGCACCAAAGTGCGCTTACCTATGGAACGATGGCTGTTGATTTAAATAATATTACAAATAAGGAAAAAAATGCTTATTTTGCGACTGCTGTAAATGTTGAACGCGTATGGACATTAATGGAAGACATACTTAAAAGTTATAGTGATGACCAATAACTTTTAAATATAGATATAAATAATGAAAACTTACATGGATGTTGTATGCACACCGTTTGGTTGCGCTATAATACCATGTAAAATAATAATTGCGTAGTTTTGAGTTAATTGTGGAAGCGAAAATAAGAAACTGCATTTCCCTCTCAATTTTTACGTCAAACTAAAGTATGAGGTTCTTTTTAAGCGGATTATTAGTTTTTTGGGACTATAAAAAGTATACTTATGAACTAATAATAACTATTTAAAAGGTGATTCATTTAGTGAAAAATACGTTGAAAACAATTGTGCTATTAATCATTATAATCGTTCCATTTATTTTCTTGATGGCGAATATGGATTATATACAAAAAAGTATAAATGAAAATTTTTCAGAAATCAGTAACCAAAATAATAAAAATGACCGATCGACATCTTATACAGATTTTTTTGATCGAAGCAGAGAAACAGAAAATTTTGGTAAATATGAGTTTAGTGGTTTTGATGGGAAACATTATGGGATAGATTATGATTTGCCTGAAGATACGCCGGTTAAAGCCGCAACAGATGGCAAGGTTACTCGCACATTTGAGAATGACTTAGGTGGCAAAGTAGTGCAAATAGCTGAAACGAACGGACAGTATCACCAATGGTATATGCATTTAAATCAATTTAAAGTTAAAGTAGGAGACAATGTACAAGCGGGAGATGTAATTGCACTTTCTGGTAATACAGGAGAACAAACTACTGGGTCTCACCTTCATTTTCAGAGAATGAATGGTGGCATCGGTAATGACTATGCAGAAGACCCTAAAGATTTTGTTGAAAAATTACCAGATGGTGAGAAAAGTTTATATGAACTAAAATAACTAGAGTGTATATTGTGACATCATAAAAAAACTACCGCTTACCCTAAGGTTCTGATAGGGTAAACGGTAGTTTTACGTTCATTTATTTTAATTATAGTTGTTTACTGTAATAACGCTTGAAGCACAACAGCTTGATTATGTTTTTTATCTTTAGCGGCAAATAATAAAATGATATCTTTATCAGTCTCAGAAACTTTATTTTGCAATTCTTCAAATGCTTGTTTTTGGCTAATATTTTCGCGAAGTTCTTTCTCGTACTTTTCTTTAAAAGCAGCATATAACTTGGGATCATGGTTAAACCATTTTCTTAATTCAGAAGTTGGCGCCACTTCTTTGATCCAATGATCTAAATTTGCATCGTCCTTAGCTACACCTCTTGGCCATACGCGATCTACGAGTATCCGTAAGCCTTCTTGCTGTTTGTCTTCATAAATTCTTTGAATATATACCGTCATATAATAAATCTCCTCCAATATTTATCTAATTAGTTTTATCATTACCTTTAAAAATTGAATAAGAAACATTTATAGATAAGTATGTACTTGTTCTATAAAAGGGTATATTAATAAAAATGACTATAGGAGTGATCGTAATGACTAAATTTGATCATATTCAACCACCTGGCCAGTTTAAATATCGCAATGGTCAAGTTTTGATAAAGAATTATTATAAATTCACTTGTGATAATCGAATTTATTTTACAAATACAGTGCATAAAGACCTAGAAGATCAACAATATCAATTTAATATTGAGATTTTATCAGATATAGATAAATATGGTTTAGCATTAGATTTCAATGAAGTAGATAAATTATACCAAACAGAAATTGAACCGTATTTAGATGGTCAGTTGGTAAATGACACACTACCCGAAATGAATACAACTGCTGAAAATATTGCTATATGGATATGGGAACAATTTGAAAAAAGTTTACCTAAGGAAACCCAATTGCAAAAATTGGAATTTTTTGAAACAGCATCTCAAGGGCTGGTACTAACAACAAATTTAATGAAACACTAAAATTTATTGATTATGAAAACATGTTAATTATATATAGAAGTAGGTAGCCGAAAGCGAATTTAAAATTTCGATTTGGGCTACCTATTTTTTTATGCTGTAATATTTTAATCATAGTTGTGAAATTTTAATTGTTAATTTGATATAAAAATATTTGAGGAAAATACAGGAATAATATTCTGAAAATTAAGAAAATATGATATATTAGTATTTATTTCAGCTTAGGGGGAACTTCTATGATTAAAGTAAGTCCAAAACAATTTTTATATAATGTACTATCTGGTGTAGCAATTGCCATAGTAGCAGGGTTAATACCTAATGCTATCTTAGGGGAACTATTTAAACTTTTCGCTCCTAAGTACCAGCTTTTTCAAACATTATTACAAGTAGTAGAAAGTATTCAATTTACTGTACCATTATTAGTTGGTGCACTTATAGCAATGCGGTTCAATTTATCACCTTTAGCAACAGCTGTTGTGGCGAGCTCTGCTTTTGTGGGGAGTGGCGCAGCGCAATTTAAAGATGGTGCTTGGATGCTTGTAGGTGTTGGAGATCTTATTAACACAATGATCACTGCAGCAATTGCTGTATTTTTAATATTAGTCGTTGGAGAAAGATTTGGTAGTTTAACGTTAATTATTCTGCCGACCATTGTCGGTGTCATAGCTAGCTTTATTGGCGTACTTATATTGCCATATGTCCAAATGATTACAACTGGTATTGGTAATTTAGTCAATACATTTACAGAATTGCAACCAGTATTAATGTCTATGCTTATTGCATTAGTATTTAGTTTTATAATTATTTCACCTATATCAACTGTAGCAACTGCATTAGCTATAGGTATTAGTGGTCTAGCGGCTGGTTCTGCTTCACTTGGGATTGTGGCATGTGAAGGTGCATTAGTTGCAGGGACGTTAAAGGTAAATAGAGCAGGCGTACCTCTGACAATCTTTTTAGGTGGTGTGAAAATGATGATACCTAATATGGTAAGGCATCCTATTATTTTACTTCCAATCTTTTCAAATGCGCTAATCACTGGTTTTGTTGGTGCGCTCATAGGAATTGGTGGAACAAAAGAATCAGCAGGTTTTGGAATTATTGGGCTTGTTGGACCAATAAGTGCATTTAGATTTATGGAACATTCAGTATTATTAACTTTAATATACGTATTTATTGCGTTTTTTGTAGTTCCATTTGTAATGGGCTATTTGATAAATACATTTTATATGAAAACGTTGAAATTATATGATAGAGAAATTTTTAAATTCTTGGCGTAAAATTATATATAACGTTTAAAATGTATAGTTGTTTTTGTAATATAATGTAATGTTTTGAATGTTGGATAAAATAATAAAGTATATTAAAAAGGCCACAAAACAGTGGTCTTTTTAAATTTTAGACAAAAAAATTTGCAAGTTTTACTCCAAAATATATATTTTTTATCCTTTTATTATTTTACAGTTATGTAACAAAAAGGTTTGCTGTAATAATTCAGACAATGTAAAACCATTCGATGATAAAGGAACGAAGCTTAATATACCAGTGCTATACACAATATATTTTGAAAACAATGCAAGAATTATGCATTACAAAACAAAACAACAGTATTTCAATGTTACAAATAGACTTTTCTTTTGTAACGTTTTGTTATGTAAGTGTAATATAAATGGGCGAAATATGTGTTATATTATTTGTGGCGAAAAAATAAAGCATAAAAATTAATCGATTTTAGCACATACGATAAATAATTTAACGAAAATATAATTTTACTTAAAAAGATTTTAATTGGAGGATTTTTTAATTATGAAGAAAACAATTTTAGCATCATCATTAGCAGTAGCATTAGGTGTAACAGGATATGCAACAACAGCAGATCACAATCAAGCTCACGCTTCAGAAGAAAATATCGACAAAGCGCATTTAGCTGATTTAGCTCAAAACAATCCTGAAGAATTAAACCAAAAACCATTACACGCTGGAGCGTATAACTATAACTTCGTTTTAGGTGGAAATGAATATACATTCACTTCAAATGGTCAATCTTGGTCATGGAATTACACAGCTGCAGGTGCTCAAAGTGCAACTTCTAATTCAGTACAAGATGTAACTACTCAAGCAACTACAAATACTAACGAAACTTCAGCTAGCGAAGTAAGTGCTCAAAAACAATCAAGTAATACTCCAGTAGCAGCAGTTGAAGCTCCTAAAGCTTCATCTAACTCAAATGTTCAAACTGCACAAACAAGCGCTACTTCTAAAACAACAACTACAAATACATCAAGCATTGATGCCATTGCTAATCAAATGGCAGAACGTACTGGTGTATCAGCAGCACAATGGAAAGGTGTTATCCAACGTGAAAGTGGCGGTAATGGAAGTGCGGTTAATGCGTCATCAGGTGCATATGGTTACTTCCAATTATTAGGCCATGGTGAACATGCAGGTATGTCAGTTCAAGATCAAATTGACACAGCAGTTGAAGTATACCAATCTCAAGGTTCTAGCGCATGGGTTGGTTGGAATTAATTAATAAATAAATATTAAGGCTAAGAGCGACTCAATTGAGTCGCTCTTTTTTTTACATTGACATGTTTGAATATTCTGATAAAATTAATGGTAATTTAAAATAAACTTATCCAGAGAAGCTGAGGGATTTGGCCTGATGAAGCTTCAGCAACAGACTTTGATATAAAAGTACTGTGCTACTTCCAACAAGCGTTAATGCTTGAAAGATAGGTGACATGTGTAACTATATGCCACACAGGTCGGCATATAGTTTTTTTAATAGGAGGGGTTTTATGGCAATTTCGGATAGATTGGCACAGATACCAGATAGTTATTTTGCAAAAACAATGGGACAGAAAGTAGAACATGGTCCTTTGCCATTAATTAATATGGCTGTAGGTATTCCTGATGGTGAAACTCCCAAGGGAATTATTGACTGTTTTGCTGATGCGCTACGTCAGCCTGATAATCAAAAGTATGTTGCTTTCCATGGTAAAGACTCATTTAAGCAAGCAATAGTAGATTTTTATCAAAGACAATTTCAAGTTGAATTAGATAAAGAAGATGAAGTATGTATACTATATGGTACTAAAAATGGTCTTGTAGGTTTACCTACATGTATCGTTAACCCAGGAGAAAATGTATTACTACCAGATCCAGGGTATACGGATTATAAAGCAGGGGTGTTACTTGCCGATGCACAACCACAACCACTCGTTTTAGAGCCGCCTTATTATTTGCCTCAGTGGGACAAAATAAGCAAAGAAACATTACTCAATACACGTTTAGTTTATTTGACTTATCCAAATAACCCGACAGGTTCAGTTGCTACAAAATCAGTATTTGAGGAAGCGATTGAGCGTTTTAAGGGAACAAAAACAAAGATCGTTCATGATTTTGCGTATAGTGCCTTTGGCTTTGATGCTAAAAATCCTAGTATATTGCAAGCAGATGGAGCAAAAGACCTAGCAGTAGAAGTATTTTCATTATCTAAAGGATATAATATGTCAGGTTTTAGAGTTGGATTTGCAGTAGGAAATAAAGATATTATACAAGCATTAAAAAAATATCAGTCACATACACATGCAGGTATGTTTGGTGCATTGCAGGACGCAGCAACATATGCTTTGAATAATTATGATGATTTTCTAGAAGAGCAAAATATAACATTTAAACGTCGTAGAAATGAATTTGAAGCTAAATTGCAACAAGTGGACATACCTTTTGAACCAATGAAAGGTGGTATTTTCTTATGGTTACGAACACCGACAGACTTTGATGGAGAAAGTTTTGTTGATTATTTATTACAAGAACAGTCAATTCTTGTTGCACCAGGTATACCATTTGGAGAACATGGAAAACATTATGTGCGTATTTCTTTAGCTTTAGATGATGCATCGTTACTAGAGGCTGCGGAAAGAATACAATCGCTTAAGCACCTTTATGAATAGAATAAATATTATTGGAGTGATTAACTTATGACAAGTATTAAAATTTTTGGAGTAAGAGAAGAAGATTTACCTTATATTAAAGCATGGTCAACCAAGCATAATGTGACTGTCGATTTAGATGAAGCATTACTTTCGTCAGAAACTGTCGATCGTACAAAAGGCTTTGATGGTGTTTCGATATCACAGCAAATTCCTTTTGGTGAAGATGTATACCGCAAGTTACATGAATTTGGAATTAAGCAAATTGCACAACGAAGTGCTGGTTTTGACATATATGATTTCGATTTAGCTCAAAAATATGATTTGATTATTTCTAATGTGCCATCTTATTCACCACATTCTATTGCTGAATATACGGTATCACAAGCACTTAATTTGGTCAGAAATTATAATGATATTCAACAGAAAACAGCTTCATATGATTTTAGATGGCAACCAGCTATCTTATCACGATCTATTAAAGATTTGAAAGTTGCTGTTATAGGAACTGGTCGTATCGGTTCAATTGTTGCTAAGATATTTGCACAAGGCTTTGAAGCTGAAGTTATTGCTTATGATATTGCTCCTAATGAACGCTATAAGCCATTTTTAACGTATGCTAATAGTATAAATGAAGCTGTGCAAGAAGCGGATATTGTTACAGTTCATATTCCTGCAAGTAAGGATAATGATTATTTATTTGATGATGCATTGTTTAATGAATTTAAACCAGGGTCAGTATTTATCAATTGTGCAAGAGGCTCCATTGTAAAAACTAGTGCGCTAATACACGCACTGGATAAAGGAATTTTGAAAGGAGCAGCACTTGATACATATGAAGGGGAAAAGGGATTGTTTCCAAGTGATCAACGACATTCAGAATTAAAGGATGAAGTATTAAAGCAATTAATCGAGCGACAAGATGTTATTGTTTCACCTCATATTGCTTTTTATACAGATGCTGCCGTTGAAAACCTCATTGTCGATGCTTTAGATGCGACAATTGATGTTATTGAGACTGGTGACACTAAATTACGTGTGAATTAATAAGGAAGCAATTATGTATATTTAAGATGTAAAATATTAAATATAAAAAAAGGGACGGGACAGAAACCTAATTTTTCAAAAAGAATTTCGTTGTCCTGCCCTTGGCAAAGCAAATTAGAGTTGAAAAAGCTTTTAGACGAAGCTTTTCAACTCTAATCAGCAATTGCTATCACACTGAGCGGAGATCGAAATATCATATATGTCCTAGCCGCTTTATTTTGATAGCATACCTTATGAATTTTATTCAATTGTGTTACCGATGACGCTTATATTTGACGTGTTTTTAATATATTATTTTACGTCATAACCTTGATCTTCTATTGCTTCGTACATGTTTGGCGATGTGACTTTGTTATCATCAAAATCAACTTTAACGTTACCTTCTTCAAGATTAACATTAGCTGTTGATACACCATCTAGATTTGTTAGTGCATCTTCTACTGCATGTTTACAGTGTTCACAACTCATACCTTCTACTTTAATTGTTTCAGTTGCCATATCAATCACCTCCTTAAAAATAATGATATTCATATGAATCATCTCAAATTTTAATTATAATTTCATGCGTTTTAATCTAAGTGCATTAGTGACAACACTTACAGAACTTAAAGCCATTGCAGCACCAGCAATCCATGGTGCAAGTAACCCTAGTGCAGCAATAGGAATACCCGCAACGTTGTAACCAAATGCCCAAAATAAGTTTTGACGTATATTACGTATAGTCGATTTACTAGCCGTGATTGCTTTAGGTACTAGTAACAAATCGCCACCAAGAATGGTAATATCAGCAGCTTCTATAGCCACTTCTGTTCCTGTACCGATAGCAATACCAATATCTGCTTGGACTAAAGCTGGTGCATCATTTACGCCGTCTCCAACCATAGCTACTGTCTTATTATTAGCTTGTAATGATTTTATTTTAGCCGCTTTTTCTTCTGGTAACACTTGTGCAATGACTATATCTATACCAACTTGTGAAGCAATGGCTTCTGCTGTACGTTGGTTATCCCCAGTCAACATGACGACTTCGATATTTAAATCATGTAACTGTTGGATTGCTTTATTGGTAGAATCTTTGACAGTATCAGCTACTGCGATTGTACCACGTAATTTTTGATCAATCGCTATCAACATAGCCGTCTTACCTGATTGTTCAAACTTGGATAATTGTAGTTCAGAACTACTAATGGTTACTTGATAATCTTCTAAGAATTTACGATTACCTACTAATAAAGATTTTCCATCAATCGTAGCTTTGATGCCGCGTCCAGGTACAGCTTCGAAGTCATGAACTTCTAATAAATTAACTTGTTCTGCTTTTGCATAATTTACGATAGCTTCTGCGAGTGAATGTTCAGAAGCTTTTTCAGCGCTAGCTAATAATTGTAATGCTTCATTATCGCCATCAAAGTCAGTGACTACAGGTGTTCCGTGTGTGATTGTTCCCGTCTTGTCTAAGACAACGGTATCGATTTGATGCGCACGTTCAATATGTTCGCCACCTTTAAATAAAATACCGTTCTCGGCAGCTTTTCCAGTACCTACCATAATAGAAGTAGGAGTAGCTAACCCAAGTGCACAAGGACAAGCAATAACCATTACGGCAATTGCTGCTACTAAGGCTGGTTCAAATTGACCTTGGCGTACTAAAGTAATCCATATAATAAATGTTAGTATCGCGATCCCAACTACAATAGGCACAAAATAACCAGATATAATGTCAGCAAGTCTTTGGATAGGCGCTTTAGAACCTTGAGCTTCTTCAACTACTTTAATAATAGAAGAGAGTGCAGTATCTTTGCCTACTTTTGTTGCTTCAATTGTGAGAACGCCATTTTGATTCATTGTTGAACCAATAACATAATCGTTTTGTACTTTTTCAACAGGTATAGATTCACCAGTTAACATAGATTCATCTACAGAAGTTTTCCCTTTAAGAATTATACCGTCTACAGGTATTTTCTCTCCAGGTTTAATAATTAAATAATCACCTTCTACGACCTCACTTAAAGGTATCATATATTCCTCTTTGTTACGTAGTACACGTGCTTCTTTAGCTTGCAAGTTTAGTAATTCGCTTAAGGCATTTGTTGTTTGTGATTTTGCACGTGCTTCCAAATATTTACCAAATAAAATCAGTGTAATGAGTATAGCACTTGTTTCGAAATATAAATGAGGCGTAATGTTTGTATCATTTAGCCATTTAATCATCTCATATAAGCTATAAAAATAGGCTGCGCTAGTTCCTAATGCTACTAGGACATCCATATTTGCTGAACCATTACGAAGATTTTTATAAGCTCCAACATAAAATTGCCAACCAATGATGAATTGTATCGGAGTTGCTAAGATAAACTGAAACCATGGGTTCATTAAAATAGAAGGCAAATGCATATTAAATAGATGTACAAACATAGTTAATAATAATGGTAAAGCCAATATAGCCGAAACAATTAATTTGGTAAGTTTATGTTTTAACTCTATTGCTTTGTGTGATTGTTTCTCATCAGCTTCTTTTTTGAGTTGTGCATCATAGCCTAATTTTTGAATTTTTTGAATTAAAGTATCAACTGAAATTGAATTAGGGTTATATACAATCGTAGCATTTTCCGTTGTAAGGTTAACGTTTGCTTCCTCTACACCATCAGTACGATTCAGTACCTTTTCAATACGGTTAGAACACGCTGCACATGTCATGCCTGTAACGTCTAAGTCAATTTTTTCATTTAATACACCGTATCCTGTTTTTTCTATTGTATTGTAAAGATCAGTAGTAGAAGTTGAACTAGGATTATAGCTTATTGTGGCTTTTTCAGTTGTAACGTTAACATTAGCTTCAACTTCATTCATTTTATTTAAATTTTTCTCTATACGGTTGGCGCAAGATGCACATGTCATGCCTGTGATGTTGAAAGTAGTTTTTTTCTGTTCACTCATTAAAGCGGCCTCCTTTCAGTTTGTAAATAAGTATCTATAACATTAGACCTTTCATACCACAAATATACCCCTAGTAGGTATAGTTGTCAATGTTATTGTTTTAAAAAAGGAGGGACAAGAAATACAAAATCAAAATTTGCAAATTGACTTTGTATTTCTTGTCCCTCAAGGTATTCCGATAATAATTTATTGATGGTGGTATCTTAGATTTATACATTTTGTTTGTAAGAATGATCAATAATAAACAAATTAAATATAAGAATATTGCATTTTATTCATACTATAGTTTAGTTTTGTTGAAATTTAATGAATACGACAGCAAAATTGATTTATTATTTGTTAATCTGTGCGAATTAACTTGTTTTTATAAAAGGTGCTGCTGATTTACTTTACTTAATTCGTTAACAATTTTACGACTATCTTTATTTAGATATTGGACATAAATTTTGTTATTCTTTTTATGATAATTTTCAATTAGTGTGTCTATGGCATTAACTGCCGAATCATCCCATAAATGTGCTTCTTTAAAGTTTAAATAGATGGTTTTGTCACGTAATTCTAAATTTAGTTGGTTCATTAATGAATCTATAGAAACAAAAAAGATTTGTCCTTTGATATTATAATGAATGGCATGATTACTTTCTTCATATTGTACGGAAACATTTGAAATTTTGGTAGCAAAGGACAAGGCGCTTACAATTACACCAATGATTACTCCCAATGCTAAATTACTTGTAATTAATACGATAGTTACGGTGAGAATCATCACAAGTGCATCTGTACGGGGTGCTTTTTTAATAAATTTAAATGAACGCCAATTAAAAGTTCCTACAGAAACCATAACCATAATAGCTGCTAGAATCGGCATAGGAATTTCAACGACCCAATCGCCAAATACGATGATTAAAATAATTAAGAATACACCAGCAGTAAAGGTAGATAGACGTGTCGTAGCGCCTGAACGGACATTGATTACAGATTGACCGATCATCGCACAGCCACCCATGGCACCAAAGAAACCTGTGATGACATTGGCAATTCCTTGGCCGCGAGATTCTTGGTTTTTACTACTATAGGTATCTGTTGCTTGATCAACAATTCGAGCTGTAAGCAAGCTTTCTACAAGTCCAACAATTGCCATAGATAATGCATATGGGAAAATGATTTTTAACGTCTCTAAGTTGAACGGCACATCTGGAATGAAAAATTGAGGTAACGAACGTTTAATTTCTCCTAAATCTCCAACTGTTTCTACATTTGCACCAGTTACTAAATAAGTTGCCGTTAATAATATAATTGCAATTAATGGCGCGGGTATCTTGTTAAAAATACGTGGTAAAAGATAGATAATCAGTAAGGTAATAATCACAAATAGATAAGTAGCAAAAGATATACCAAAAATATGTTTGATTTGTGTTAGGAAAATCATGATTGCTAAGGCATTAACGAAACCAATCATGACAGAGTTGGGGATAAACTTCATTAAACGACCAATTTTTAATATACCAAAGATAATTTGAATAACACCCATTAAAATAGTGGCTGCTAATAAATATTGGACGCCGTGATCACGTACTAAAGGCACAATAACTAAAGCTACAGATCCTGTTGCTGCAGAAATCATTGCTGGTCTTCCACCTACGAAAGAAATGACAACTGCAATAATAAAAGAGGAATATAGACCAACCATAGGGTCTACTCCTGCTATAATTGAAAATGAAATGGCTTCTGGAATTAATGCTAAGGCAACGACAATACCAGCCAATATATTGGTTCCTGGAGCAGTTAGCCATTCTCGTTTGATTTTATTTAACATCTATATTACTCCTTATTTAAAAATGAACTAGACTATTATATCATATGGTGAAAGTTATTAATCCTAAGTTATAAAAGTATTTATAAAACGAAAAGTCTAAGACATAAATAAGTCATGATTTTCAAAAGGTGTGACAAGTTTGTCATTTTAGAGCATAAGGTTGTTAGATGAAACAAACGAAAATAGATTGCAACTTAGTTAAACTAAGGATATAAATTATTTAAGGAGTGAATGGCATGCCTATACTAAAAGTAGAAGGGCTCACTAAAAGCTATGGCAACAGACATAGACAACAAGAAGTGCTTAAAGGCCTTGATTTTTCTATAGAAAAAGGCGAGTTTGTTACGATAATGGGACCATCTGGATCAGGAAAAACAACATTGCTAAACGTATTGAGTTCAATTGATTATATTACAAGTGGTACAGTCGAAATCAATGGCAATAAAATAAATAAAATGAGTAATAAAGCATTAGCTGATTTTAGAAAACAAGAAGTGGGTTTTATTTTTCAAAATTATAGTGTGTTAAATACACTTACAGTTAAAGAAAATATTATGTTACCACTTTCTATTCAAAAAATGTCTAAAACAGAGAAAGAGAAAAATTACAGTGAAGTTACTAAAGCTTTAGGAATTCAAGATTTAGGTCATAAATATCCTAATGAAATATCTGGAGGACAACAACAACGTACTGCTGCAGCGCGTGCGTCTGTTCATAAACCGGCTATTATATTTGCAGATGAGCCTACTGGTGCATTAGATTCTAAAAGTGCCCAAGATTTGTTGAATCGCTTAGAAGATTTAAATGAAAATTTAGAAGCAACGATTGTTATGGTTACACATGATCCTGTCGCAGCAAGTTATTCAAATAGAGTAATCATGTTAAAAGATGGTAACATTCACTCTGAAGTGTACCAAGGTGATGATTCAAATCAAGCCTTTTACAAAAATATTATTCATATGCAGACGGCATTAGGCGGTGTCGCACATGAGTTTTAATCAAATTGTGCTTAAGAATTTAAAACAGAATTTGCGTCACTATGCGATGTATATTTTTTCATTGATTGTAAGTATCGTATTATATTTTAGTTTCGTAACTTTAAAATATACAGAGAGTATTAATAATGAAAATTCAATGGCAATTATAAGAAAGGGCTCAGATGTTGGATCATATTTCTTATTTTTTATCATCATTGTATTTTTAATGTATGCAAATCAATTGTTTATAAAGAGGCGTACACGTGAATTTGCTTTGTTTCAATTGATTGGACTAACTAAGTCGAATATATTACGTATGCTTATAATTGAACAAATTGCTATGTTTTTAGTAACTGGTATCATTGGTGTCATAGTAGGGGTGTTTGGGTCTAAGCTATTACTTATGGTTGTGCTAAAAGTTTTGCATATTAGTACAAGTGTAGCTTTAACTTTCCAATTTGCTGCAGTATTTCAAACAAGTTTATTAATCTTTATATCCATGCTACTAATTATTATACAAAGTTATATTTTCTTGCGCAGACGTAGTATTTTATCAATGATGAATGATAGTACAAAATCAGAAGTATCAAAGAATACTATCTCAATAGTAGAGATTTGTGCAGGCCTCTTAGGAATTGTGATGATTGTATTTGGTTATTATATGTCCACAGAAATGTTTGGGAAATTCTCGAATGGAATGATGTTTACACCTTTTATTATATTGCTTTTAACAGTAGTAGGTGCTTATTTGTTCTTCAGAAGTTCCGTATCTGTTATTTTTAAAATGATAAAAAATGCGAAACGTGGCAAAGTGTCTATAACTGATGTTGTATTTACATCTTCGATCATGCATAGAATGAAGAAAAACGCTTTGTCGTTATCAATAATTGCAACTATATCGGCAGTAACGGTGACTGTTCTTTGTTTTGGTGCTATTAGTAAATCAACTATTGAGGATAATGTTGCCATGACATCACCTCAAGATTTTAATTTTATTGATAATAAACAAGCAGAGTCATTTGAAAGTAAAATGAAAGAAGCGCATATTGGTTTTGATAAAAAGTATAAAGAGGTTTCTGAAGTGAAAATGTCGAAAGATACATTTTTTAAAGAGACTGGAAATCCAAATATGTTTAAACCTGATTCAATGTTAATTACAAGTAACAAAATTTTCAATGATAAGCAAGTGACTGGTAATCGTGCAAAAGTAGTTAATATGGGAACCACTGGAGGGCTCGTTCAGCACAATGAAAAAGGTGAGATTGTGTTAGAAAATCATTCCCAAGAAACGTTTAAAGTCATTGGCTCAGAAAAAGACGTTAACTTTATGAGTGTGATAAGTTTTGGTGGTCCAGTGTTATTAGTTAGTGATGATAAGTATAATAATTTAAAACAAAATTCTGCCGAAATACGTAAACAATTTGGTTATAATTTGAAAAAGCAAAGTGATTGGAAGGAAGCAAACAAAATTGCTAAATCAGTGTCGCCAAATACGGAATCGCAAAAAATGGTACGTCAATCGATGGATGATTCTATAGGTATTCTATTATTTGTTACATCGTTTTTAGGGTTAGCCTTTTTAGTCGCAGCAGGTTGTATAATCTACATTAAACAGATGGACGAAACTGAAGATGAAATACCTAATTTTGTTATTTTACGTAAGATTGGCTATACACATCACGATATGTTAAAAGGGCTAGCTTTAAAAGTGACGTTTAACTTTGGTTTACCTCTTATTGTATCCTTACTGCATGCCTATTTTGCAGCAAAAGCATTTATATTACTTATGGGTGGTAATAGTATGTTACCAGTTTATATTGTTATGGGTACTTATTCTGTTGTGTATTGTATTTTTGCAATTATGGCATTTGTACATTCAAGTAGAATTGTTAAGCATTCGATTTAAAGGAAAGTCCTAGGAGTAATTTAAAATAAGATAGAAAATTAACAGTTATAGATGAAAGTGAGCTTCTCAATGTTAAGTAAATTTATAAAAATATATTTAGTGCAAAGTATATATAAGTGATGAGCAAAGATGTTTGCTTAACTAATTGGATGTTGTTTATATCATATAAGCCTTTGAGGAATTTTTTTATTTCTCAAAGGTTTTTTGTATTGTTATTAAGTTGTTTGCTATTGAATATTCATTTAACATGTTTGAATCCTATTTAAAGTGGTATTTGGCAGTAAAAGGGTAAAATGGAGGTATATAACATATGAATTTAACTGAATTCCATAAAGAAATTAAAGGATATACGCAAGATAGACAGCCAGGCATACAAAAAGATATGAATCCCCAGCCTATTACTGAAATGGAAGATTACAAAAGTGGTGGTAAACTCCAAGGTAAAATTGCATTGGTAACTGGGGGAGATTCAGGGATTGGCCGGTCTGTGGCGGTATTGTATGCTAAAGAAGGGGCAGATGTGGCGATTGGTTATTACGATGAACACGAAGATGCTGAAGCGGTAGTAGAGCAATTAACTTCGCTAGGCGTCAATGCAAAAGCATATGCGCATGACTTAAAAAGTGTCGACGCATCAAAAAATTTAATTGAAAAGGTCGTTAAAGATTTTGGTGGATTGAATATATTAGTTAATAATGGAGGGGTACAATTCCCTCAGGATAGCTTTGAAGATGTTTCACCAGAACAGATTAAAGAAACGTTTGAAACGAATATTTTTGGCATGATGTTCTTATCGCAAGCTGCAGCACCACACTTGACAGATGGCGATGCAATTATTAATACTACTAGTGTAACTGCTTATAGAGGATCAGCTCATCTGATTGATTATTCTGCTACAAAAGGTGCAATAGTTGCCTTTACACGTTCATTAGCGTCATCTTTAATTGGTCAAGGAGTTCGAGTAAATGCTGTTGCACCAGGGCCTATTTATACACCACTAATTCCAGCTACTTTTTCAGAAGATAAAGTTGAGAATCAAGGTGGAGATACGCCAATGGGAAGAAGAGGGCAACCAGCAGAACTTGCACCTTCTTATGTTTTCTTAGCATCATATGCAGATAGTTCTTATATCACTGGTCAAGTTATACATGTAAATGGCGGAGATTATATAACATCATAATATAAAAATTAAAAAAATATAAATAAAAAGTAACGAGACAGTTTTTTAGCTGTCTCGTTACTTTTATGTTTGAAGGTTGTCTTGGAAATTTTAGTTTAGACAATTAATGTCAATTGTAGGTTATTTTATCTAGAAGAAAGTGTATAAACGTTAGAAGAAATCTGAAGGTTTCAGATCATTGAAATCTAAATTTTTTAAGCCGTCAAAATTAATGTTTTCAATAGTTTGTACTATTTCACCGCTTTTAAATTGGTTATAGTAGTTTGTCGCTTCTGAAACAATATCGTGTTCCTCGAATGTTTTCACTATACCAAGTATTAAGACAATTGCTATCGCTCCTTTAAATAAGAATTTCATAATTATTGACTCCTTCTATAAGTTTATAACGTTATTTTACAGTATTTTTTCTAGTAAAACATGCGTCCATAGTATAGAAAGTGTATCATACATAAGTTGTATATTGTATATTAAACAATTGTGTTAAATTATTTTTTATAATCCGAATGCTATAGGTAACCAGAAATAAGTAAAGAGTGAAATTACAATGATAGCGAAAATATTTAAAATAAAACCAGCTTGTACCATGTCTTTCATCTCTATTTCATCAGAGCTAAATACAGCTGCATTAGGTGGTGTTGAAATCGGCAGCATGAATGCACATGTAGATGAAACTGCAACGATGCCCATAATTATAAATGGATCTTGACTAATCGCTGCTGCAAAGCCAATACTAATTGGCATCAACATATTAGAAACAGCTGTGTTTGACATAACCTCTGTTAAAAATAAAATAGCTGTTGTTAATACAAGTACGATTAATATTAATGGTAGTGGTTTTACAATTCCCATCATACTACCAAACCATTTTGTAAGTCCTGAATCTTCAAAGGCTGCAGCTAAAGATAATCCGCCTCCGAATAAGAGTAGTATACCCCAAGGGAGTTTAATCATATCGTCCCATATAAGTAGCCCTCCTTTTTTAGATTTTGCGGGAATGAGAAATAGTAATACTGCACCAAACATTGCAATATTAGTATCTGTTATATGTAATGAGCCGGGGAGTAATCCGCCAAATATCCATAAAAGACTGACAAATAGAAAAACAACTCCTGTGAGTTTCTCTTCCTTGGACATAGGCCCTAAATCATGCAATGCTTTCTTCGCAAAATCTGATGATATATGATCCGAATCTTCAATTCTAAATAACCATTTCGTTAGTAAGAAATAAAGAATTGCTAATAATATGATAGTAAGTGGTAAGGCAAAAATCATCCACTGAGCAAAGGATACTTTTCTATCAAGGCTAGAAGATGCAATTGCTGCAAAAACAGCGTTTGGTACTGAACCGATAAGTGTTGCTAGTCCACCTATAGATGCCGAATAAGCTACAGTTAGGAGGAGTGATTTACTAAATTTACTAGCAGACTCAGGATTAAGAAATTGTGCCTCTTTAATTTCTTTGATGAGTGCTAACGCAATAGGTAACATCATGAGTGCAGTAGCCGCATTTGAAATCCACATAGATATGAAGGCAGTCGCAATCATAGTACCTAGAATGATACGGTTACTATTTGTTCCCATCATTGAAATGATGGTCATTGCAATACGCTTGTGTAAGTTCCATTTTTCAATGGCTAAAGCAATAATAAACCCACCCATATACATAAAAACTATAGGATCAGCATAAGCACTTGATGCGATAACTTCATCAGTACCTCCTGTTAATGGAAGTAAAATTAGTGGAATTAAGGATGTTGCTGGTATAGGAATAGCTTCTGTAATCCACCATGTTGCCACAAATAGTGTAACTGCAAGTACAGCTCTAGGTGAGTCATCTAAACCTGTTATTCCAGGAATAAAGTAAAAAATAAGAAAAAGCAAAGGCCCCAAAATTAAACCGATTTTTTGTTTCATAATTATTTCCCCCTTGTTTGTGACGCTATAACTGTAAGAATATCAATAACCTAACATATAGACAATTAAATTTTTCAGAAAATTATAAAAATATGTAACCAAGACTGATAGAATATAGGTAATATATTAAAACAAATATAAGAAAAGGGATGATTTTATGATGGTGGGTGCACTTGTAGACAAAGGGGATACATGGATTTTATGGGCAATCATTATTGTGTGGGCAACGGTGAGTTTATTTTTAGAACAGAGGTATCAATGGGCAAGTACAATTTCTGGGGCCATTATTGCACTTGTTGGTGCGATGGTATTATCTAACTTTAAAGTGATACCAACTAGCTCACCCGTATATGATACGGTATGGGACTACATTGTCCCTTTATCGATACCATTACTATTATTTAGTTCTAATATTATGAAAATATGGAAAGAAAGTAGAAGGTTGTTGATTATATTCTTCATTGCTTCGTTGGGAACTATGATTGGAACGTTGGTTGCATTTATTGTATTAAATCAATGGATACCTTATTTGAACAATATAGGAGCTATGATGACAGGTAGTTATATTGGTGGTGGAGTCAATTTTGCAGCGCTAAGCTCTAAACTTGAAACACCAGGCGATATGGTATCATCTACAGTAGTAGCAGATAATAGTGTTATGGCTTTGTATTTTATGCTATTGATTGCACTCCCTTCACTCCCATTAATTAAAAAGTATTTTAAAACAGACTATAATACAAAACAATCTCCAAAAGTACAACAATCGTATTGGCAACCTAAAAAAATTCAATTGTTAGATATCGCATTTTCGATAGCGAGTGCAATCACACTTGTCGCAGTTAGTTTTAAAGGTGCTGATTTGATTCAGCAATGGATACCTAAAAGTAATATTGTGCTCACAATTATTACTTCTTTCTTTGGAGATTCCTATCTTTTGCTAACGACTTTAACGCTAATTGTGGTTGCGATATGGGGTGACTTCTTTGAAAAGTTAGCTGGTGCATCAGAAATAGGTACTTTTTTAATTTATATCTTCTTTGTAGTTATAGGTATTCCTGCTTCTTTTGCTACAATTGTAACAACGGCGCCATTACTCTTTGTTTTTGTTATTATTATACTCGTTTTTAATTTAGGATTAAGTTTGTTGTTAGGCAAGGTATTTAAATTTAAAATTGAAGAAATATTATTAGCGAGCAATGCGACAGCAGGTGGACCAACAACTGCAGCTGCATTAGCAATTGGAAAAGGATGGACAGGACTCGTTGGTCCTATTCTAATAGTAGGAACATTAGGGTACGTAGTAGGAAATTATGCTGGTACATTGATGTATCAATTATTAAGTCATATCTCTTAATCCATATCGAAGTGTAATACGTAATTATAAATATAGGGAAATTAAACTAAATGCATATGATAAGAAAGGAAGCAATGATTATGAGTGAAAAAAATAAGATGTTAGCTGGTGAATGGTACGATGCAAATAATGATAAAGATTTAGAGGCAGAGCGAATGAAAGCTAAAGATTTATGTTTTGATTTAAACCATGTCCGTCCTAGCAATCAAACACAGAGACAAGAAATAATAACGGAATTATTAAATTATGAGCCTCAATCATTAGAATTACTAAGTCCATTCCAAGCTGATTATGGCTATAATATCAATTTAGGTCAGCGTGTCTTTATTAATCACGATTGTTATTTTATGGATTGCAATAAAATTGCTATTGGAGATGATGTGTTTATTGGTCCTAATTGTGGGTTTTATACAGCAATTCATCCTCTTGAATATCAAGCGAGAAACGAAGGGATAGAACAAGCTTTGCCTATAAATATTGGGAACAATGTTTGGATAGGAGCTAATGTCGTTGTATTACCTGGCGTAACTATCGGTGATGGTGCTGTTATAGGAGCGGGTAGTGTGGTTGCTAAAGAGATACCTGCCAATGTGCTTGCACTCGGCACACCTGCGAAAACTGTTAGTACAATTAATCAATAATTATGCTTTATCTGTTTTTATTAAATACATTCACTTAATATTTAAGAAAGTGCCGTCAAAAAATTATTGTTTTGGCGGTATTTTATATTTTCTAATTTTCTTGTTTTAATTTTTATAGTGACTGTTTGTTTTAGGTGAATAAAAGAAAATGGGGGTATTTTTCACTGAACTATTATAGAGAATGGAATTATATTTGTATTTGGTTGTGTAATATCAAAAAACAAATTAAAATTATATTGAAAAATATTCCGCGGAGCTTAAATGGAAAATAATTAAATTGTTCGGAATATAATTGAAATTTGTGTTAAAATATAAAAATGTGAGTGAAATGGTAAGAGTAATAATAGTGACTATATAAACATGAATTCAAAATTTATAAAATATAAAGTTTTTACAGATTGTTTGAACAAGCCAACTTTTAAATAACTATTTCCATATCTAACTTAACGATCACTAGACAAGAAAAGAGGAATATTGAATATGGATATTTTAATTGGTACATTATTTTTAATTATAGTGTTAGCTTTATTTACAATATTTACATATAGGGCACCTAAAGGTATGCGTGCGATGGGAGCTTTAGCAAATGCTGCAATTGCAACATTTTTAGTTGAAGCTTTTCACAAATACGTAGGTGGAGATTTATTAGGTATTAAGTTTTTAGGAGAATTAGGTGATGCTGCTGGAGGTCTAGGTGGCGTTGCGGCAGCTGGCTTAGTATCATTAGCTATTGGTGTTTCACCGGTTTACGCGTTGGTAATCGCTGCATCATGTGGTGGTTTAGATTTGATACCAGGCTTTGTAGCTGGTTATGTAATAGGTTATTTAATGAAATATGCTGAACGTAAAGTACCGGATGGTATAGATTTAATAGTAGGTATTATCATCATTGCACCTTTAGCAAGGTTAGTTGCAACAGGTGTAACGCCGTTAGTCAATAACTCGCTATTAAAAATAGGGGATATTATTCAAAGTTCAACTGAAGTAAGTCCAATTATTATGGGGATTATTTTGGGTGGAGTCATCACAGTTGTTGGAACAGCTCCACTTAGTTCTATGGCTTTAACGGCATTATTAGGCCTTACGGGTATGCCAATGGCGATTGCGGCCATGGTGTCATTTGCTTCTTCATTTATCAACGGCACCATGTTTAACAAACTAAAATTAGGTGACCGTAGATCTAGAATTGCAGTATGTATTGAACCACTATCTCAGGCTGACGTAGTGTCTGCGAATCCAATACCGATATATACAGCAAACTTTATAGGAGGTGCACTTGCGGGTGCAGTTATCGCCTCTTCCGGTATGATAAATGATGCTACAGGTACTGCTACACCGTTAGCTGGATTTTTAGTAATGTTTGGATTTAACGATCCAATGAAAATCTTTATTTATGGGGCTATTGTAGGTGTTATCGGTTTAATTGTTGGTTATGTATGTTCCATTATTTTTAAGAATCACCCAATTGTTTCCAAAGAAGATATTGAAGCAAGATAAAATTAAAAAGCACTTTGACGCATCTAAAACAATCGTCAAAGTGCTTTTTTTAATCGCTTAATTGGCTATCAGGAATATCGGTAATGAACATATGACCGGGAGCATGTGTAATCATAATTTCTGGTTTAGCATCTAAAGCGACAGATTGAGGCGTTACACCACAGCCCCAAAAGACAGGAACTTCATTATTTTTAATTTCTACGGGTTCACCAAAATCAGGCTTATTTATATTAGAAATACCAATTTCTGAAGGGGCTCCTATATGCATAGGTGTGCCATGTACATTTTTAAAACGAGAAGTAATTTCGGTTGCTTTAATCGCTTGTTGCATAGTCATAGGACGCATGCTTACGGTTATGTTACCAGAAAATTGGCCGCTATCGGCAGCTGGAATATTAGTCATATACATTGGTACATTATGTCCTTCTTCTAAATGGCGTATAGGAATACCAGCTTCCAGTAATGCATGTTCAAATGTAAAGCTACAGCCTATTAAAAAACTGACCATATCTTCTGTAAACAATGTGTCGATGTTAGCTCTTTGTTCTATGAGCTTACCTTGTTTATAAACACGGTAGGCAGCAACTTCGGTAGTGATGTCAGCTTGTTGACCAAAGGTAGGAAATGACTTCGATCCTTTTTCTGACACATCTAAGAGCGGGCAAGTTTTAGGGTTCCTAAAGCAAAATTTCAAAAAGTCATAAGCATAGGCAGAAGGAAGTATGACAACATTAGCCTGAATGTAGCCTTTGGCCATACCACTTGTATGTCCGGTCAGTTCTCCTTGTTTAATCATTTTTCTTATTGTAGTTGGTTGTTGTATTTGTAAGTCCAAACTTATCATCCCCTTATAAAAGTAATAATACCATTTTACCAAAAATTCAGAAAAATATAGTGTTGAGCATATTTTAATTACTTTGTAATACGGTTTTAAAATACTAAAAATAACGTTATAATAAATCAGTAGATGTATTGAATTCATAATGATTTCTTGGGAGGGGACATATGAAGAGGACTGGAGAAAAGGTGCTTGTATGGATTGGTATTATCTTGCAATTTATACTAATATTTTTAATGGCAATTGTCACACCATTTTTAAATGATATAAGCGTGAAAAACGAATTAGCAGATACTATTTATAATAGCGATATGTATAATCAGGGGACGCCACAAATG
Source organism: Staphylococcus xylosus NJ (assembly GCF_000338275.1). Lineage (GTDB taxonomy): Bacteria > Bacillota > Bacilli > Staphylococcales > Staphylococcaceae > Staphylococcus > Staphylococcus xylosus_B. The sequence goes on along the minus strand of NZ_ANMR01000034.1, from coordinate 52,670 downwards.
GATGCATCTAGCTTAGTAGATATTGCTAGTCAAATATTTCTTCTAGCTTTAATTATAGTGATTATATGTACTGTTTTGGCTATTATATTTGCTTTATTCATTAATAAAATTCCAAAAGTTGTAGGTGTATTCTTTATTCTCCTTGGCATTACTACGGTCTTAACGCTGAATTGGCTTACAGCTGTTCTATGGTTAATTGCTGGGATTATGTTGCTAGCGAGAAAACAGAAACATACAGATAGCTTGTATAGGTCGAATGAATACAATAATTATAATAGAAACCAAAGTAACTATAATGAAACACAAAAAACTAAGGTAGATAACACTAGACAAACACGTATTAAACATAATGATTCGGAGCGAAAGCAATCAACACAGTTTAATCGTAGCGAAAGAAATAAGAAATAGTACTGTTGAGTATTGTGTATACTCGAGGGATTTTCAAACAAAATTGGCAAGAGTGAAATTAAAAAGGTGAGACAGAAGCTATAAGTTACTGTCTCACCTTTTTTATATACAATTGATGAAGCAAAGAGAATCAATTCATTTTGCCCTGTTTATAACTTTCATAAACACTATCATATTTGATATTTCCAATACCACCAACAACAAATTTGCCAAACTTAAATAGATTAAATAAATAAGCTAAACAGATAGAAACTACTAAAGTGATAATTAAGTTAAACGCGATATTACGTATCGAACTATCAGCTCTTAATAACCCTAAGTCATGTACAAAGAAATAGTGGGTTAAGTATATACAAAATGAATAGTTACTAATAAATAGTACAAATTTAGGTACATATTTTATATAAGAAGAGAATAAGAAAAAGACTAATATAACCATAGTGACATAAAAGGGAATGTCAAAACGTTTCGATTCCACCCAGGTACTAATGCCTAGCAGATAATTACCAATTAAAATAGATGATGCAATTACTAGTCCTATAATAATGGGCCAAGTGTAACGTTTAATATTTTTCATGAATGTTTCATAATAAATACCTGTATAAAAACCAAGTAAAAAATAACTAAGCCATCCTAAAAATAACATCCAACCTTCTCTTTCCCAAAATAAGCCTAAAATATCATTTTCTGATTGTGGTACATACTGGCGGAATGCCCAGTATATTGTAGCGAATATTATCGAACCGATAACCATTGGAATAGGCTTCCATTTAATTAAATACTTAGCAAAAAGAATATGCAATATGTAGAATTGGAAGATAATGATAATGAAGTAGGTGACAGCGCCACCGTGAAACATAGTATCTCCAACATTATGCATATATTGAGCTAATGTTTTTGGCTCGAAATAAAAATATGAAATACCAAGGTTAATCAAGATATAAGGTATACCTAAATAGATTAATTTATTCTTAAAAAATCCTGGTTTTGTTATAACGTGATAATTTTTAGCTAATAAAAATTCTGAAATAAATACGAATAATGGTGTACTAAACATAAGGAGTAATTGGAATACTCTAATAGTTGTACCATGACCAACAAAATCCATTTTACTAAAAGTTGTTGTAATCGAATGAATAAGAACAATACTTAAACAAGCTATCGCACGCATCCAAAATATCACAGACGTATATGTTTTCATTATAGCTTACCTCTCGATTGTTCTTTTTGTGTTTTTAAAATAAATATAAATCTTATTATTTGTGAATAATCATACTAACATATTGAATTTAGTCTAAATGTAAAGTTTAGATTACAAATTATTAAATTTATATATTATATATTTATGGGTGCAATAATAAATGTGATTGAATAAAATTTCAAATATCAACGTAATGGATGAAATAAGTTCAATACCATTTATTTTAATAAAAAATGTTGTAAGCGATTGCAATTATTGTTTGATAACTATACAATGGCAATAAGAATGGAAACATTTCCATTTAGTTTTCTATTTACAAACTTACATGGGGGTAGAAAAATGGTAGTCAATTATCACAACGAACCAGGCATTGATTTTACAGATAGTAAAAATGTCGAGTCATTCAAAAAAGCTTTAGAGAAAGTTAAAGGTGAATTGAATCAAAAAATTCCTTTAGTTATTAACGGGGAAGAGAAATTTACAAAAGATACGTATCAGTCTATCAATCCGGCTAATACTTCTGAAGTTATTGCTGAAGTTTCAAAAGCAACGCAAAAAGATGTAGATGATGCATTTGATGCAGCTAATGAAGCATATAAATCTTGGAAGAGATGGTCTCACAAAGACCGCGCAGAATTTTTAATTAGAGTTGCAGCGATTATTAGACGTCGTAAAGAAGAAATCTCAGCTGTAATGGTTTATGAAGCAGGTAAACCATGGGATGAGGCTGTCGGTGATGCTGCAGAAGGTATTGACTTCATTGAATACTATGCAAGGTCAATGATGGAGCTTGCAGATGGTAAACCAGTATTAGATAGAGAAGGAGAACATAATAAATATTTCTATAAACCTATCGGTACAGGTGTAACAATCCCACCATGGAATTTCCCATTCGCAATCATGGCTGGAACAACATTGGCACCAGTAGTTGCTGGTAACACAGTACTTCTAAAACCTGCTGAAGATACGCCATTAACTGCTTATAAATTAATGGAAATCTTAGAAGAAGCGGGACTACCTAAAGGCGTTGTTAACTTTGTTCCAGGTGATCCAAAAGAAATCGGTGATTATCTTGTAGATAGTGTACACACACACTTTGTAACATTTACAGGTTCTCGTGCAACAGGTACAAGAATCTTTGAAAGAGCTGCAAAAGTACAAGATGGTCAACAATTCTTAAAACGTGTTATTGCTGAAATGGGCGGTAAAGATGCGATTGTTGTTGATAAAAACATCGATACAGATTTAGCTGCAGAGTCTATTGTAACTTCTGCATTTGGTTTCTCGGGACAAAAATGTTCTGCATGTTCTCGTGCTATCGTACACAAAGATGTATATGATGAAGTGTTAGAAAAAGCAATAGCTTTAACTAAGAACTTAACGTTAGGTAACACTGAAAATAACACATATATGGGACCTGTTATTAATCAAAAACAATTTGATAAAATTAAGAACTATATTGAAATTGGTAGTAAAGAAGGTAAGTTAGAACAAGGTGGAGGCACAGATGATTCTACTGGTTACTTCATTGAACCAACAATTATTTCTGGCCTTAAATCAAGTGACCAAATTATGCAAGAAGAAATCTTTGGTCCGGTTGTAGGATTCGTTAAAGGTAAAGACTTTGAAGAATTATTAGAAATTGCTAATGATACTGATTACGGTTTAACTGGTGCAGTGATTACAAATAATCGTGAAAATTGGATCGAAGCTGTAGAGTCTTATGACGTAGGTAACTTATACCTTAATCGTGGTTGTACTGCAGCAGTTGTAGGCTATCATCCATTTGGTGGTTTCAAAATGTCGGGTACAGACGCTAAAACAGGAAGTCCTGACTACTTATTAAACTTCTTAGAGCAAAAAGTTGTTTCAGAAATGTTCTAAAAATAAATGATTAAAAGGAGCGAGCATACGCAATCAAAATTGATTGTGTACGTCGCTTCTTTTTTTATTCATCTATGACTTGGATATTAATTAATTTTCTGAAATACTTGTCTAGTTCAACAGGTGGTAGTTCGATACATTGTTCTCTAATCCACTCTGTAAATCCAAACAGGCTCGCACCATAAACATAAAATATAAGTTCGGCAGGAATTTCAGAATCTACTGAGATACGGTGCTCATTTTCTTTAATATCATTCTGTAAAACGCTGATGAAATGATTTGATATCGTACGTTCAAACTCTTTGTCATGTTCTTGTTTATCCTTGATACGTTGCAATTCAATCACATCACTAGTTCTATCTATTACTGAAAAGGGCGCATTGATACGTTCTTTTAAATCGATTGAAAAGTAATCTTTTGTCACGAACTTAATTAAATAAATCAAAAGGTCGTATTTATCATAAAAATGTTTATAAAATGTTGTACGATGTACTAATGCTTTTTCGCATATTTGATTCACTGTAATAGTTGAGAAAGTTTGTTTTTCAAGCAATTCATAGAAACTTTGAGAGAGGGCACGTTTAGTTTTAATAACACGTAAATCTTTTGTGTTCAATATACATTTCTCCTTATTTGTAGTTTAAATATACAAATTCTAATAATTAATTCTTTTAATAAAAGGGTAAAGCATTTAATATGTGGATAGAAATAATCTACAGTATATATTTAAACTATAACGTTGATTAATTTAGGAGGCAATAGTTTGGCAAAGTTTTTATATAGAGTAGGATCGTTTGTGGCTAAGCATAAATGGTGGAGTGTTGTTGCTTGGATAGTTTTGCTTGCGGCTATTATTATTCCCCTTACAATAAGTGCGCCGAAGTTCGATAATGACATTACTATGAATGGCTTACAATCACTCGATACTAACAAGAAAATTGAAGATGAATTTGGTCAAGATAGTGAAAAAGCTCAAATAAGAGTTGTATTAAAAAGCGATGCAAAAGAAGGTATCGTTAAGCCTGATGTGACTAAAGACATCAAAAAGGCTTTGAAAGATATAAAAGATGACGATAAAGATGTCAAAAATGTTTCAGATCCATATGATAGTAAACAGATTAGTAAAGATAAAACAACTGCGTTTGCAGATGTGAATTATGATGTTAAGACAACATCGCTAAAATCAAGCTCTAAAGATAATATCAAAGAAAAAGTAGATGAAATTAAAGAAGATCATAATGTACAGGTTGAATTAATGGGTACAGGTATGGAGTCTACAGAAATTGGTGGCGCTTCTGAGATAATAGGTGTCATTGTAGCCTTTGTCGTACTATTAATCACATTTGGTTCAGTTATTGCTGCAGGTTTACCAATCATCAGTGCATTACTTGGATTAGGTACAGGTGTAGGTGTGATTTCGTTACTTACATATGCATTCGATATTCCTAATGTTACTTTGACTTTAGCAGTTATGATTGGTTTAGCAGTTGGAATAGATTATGCATTATTTATATTATTTAGATACAGACAAATAATGAAGACAGAAACTAACCATATTAAAGCAATTGGGCTAGCAGTAGGTACTGCAGGTAGTGCAGTGATATTCGCTGGTGTCACTGTAATTATTGCAGTATGTGGTCTATCTCTTGTTGGAATAGATTTCCTAGCTGTTATGGGATTTGCTTCAGCAATCAGTGTATTTGTAGCAGTGGTAAGTGCACTTACTCTATTACCAGCACTAATTAGTATATTCCATAAACAAATTAAACCTAAAAGAACGAAATCAGAATTTAAAAATGATAACGATACTGGGTGGTCAAAATTTGTTGTAGGAAAACCATTATTAGCTATATTGGTTGGCTTAATTATTTTAATATTAGTTGCTATACCAGTTAAAGACATGCGTTTAGGTATCCCGGATGATGGTATGAAGACTGCAGATTCCACGCAGAAAAAAGCATATGATATTATCTCGGATAAATTTGGCGAAGGATTTAATGGTCAAATCGCAATGTTAGTAAATGTTAAAAATCAAAAAGATAATCCTCAAGCTTTACAGAATGATTTGAAAGCTATGCGTCAAGATATTAACGATATGGATAACGTTGATGTAGTTACAGCTCCACAACTAAGCGAGAGTAAAGACTTTGCGATGATCGCAGTTATACCTGAAAAAGGACCAAACGCAGAATCAACAAATACATTGGTTCATGATTTAAGAGATTACAATGATAAAGCTAAAGATGAATATGACTTCAAGACAGAAGTTTCAGGCCAAAGTGTTATTAATATAGATATGTCCCAAAAATTAAATGAGGCAATTCCATTGTTTGCTGGCGTAATTGTTGCACTAGCCTTTATATTATTAATGGTCGTATTCCGCTCGATTATTATACCTTTAAAAGCAGTACTTGGTTTTGTATTATCCTTAATGGCAGCACTTGGATTTACAACACTAGTTATGCAAGAAGGTGTAATGTCTGGATTGTTTGGTGTCGATACTACTGGGCCATTGCTTGCATTCTTACCTGTTATAACTATAGGACTGTTATTTGGTTTAGCAATGGATTATGAAGTATTCTTAATGTCACGTATTCATGAAGAATATACAGTAACACATGATAATGAACATGCTATAAAAGTAGGTATTAAAGAAAGTGGTCCAGTGATTGTTGCAGCTGCATTAATCATGTTTAGTGTCTTTATTGCCTTTGTCTTCCAAGATGATGTGATGATTAAATCGATGGGATTAGCACTCGCATTTGGTGTACTCTTTGATGCAGTTATCGTACGTTTAATATTAGTACCAGCATTAACTAAATTATTCGGTAAAGCATCATGGTATATGCCTGCATGGTTAAACAGAATCTTGCCAAGTGTCGATATAGAAGGACATGGGTTAAAAGATGATATAGATAAATCAGATAAAAAGTAAATACTTGTTAAAGAGCACATACTAAGATTAGCCATGAAAATCTATGACAATAGATTTATTCATGGCTATTTTTTATAATTTTAAAGAGGGGAGGTTTATACGTGTTATTGGGGTTGAAAGGCGATGCTATCAAACATAGTTCACGCCTAGTTACATTCGATAGGATGGAACAATGAAATTGTTTTGAACTAATTAGGCTTTTGTTCTACTATCTTTTTGTCAAAAAAAGAACAAATTCTAGATTTTATAGATTATTGGGAATATTTCTTTAAAATAGTAAACTATAAAGAGGTGAATTATGGAAACTTTTTATAGTATTGATTTGATGAAAGTAACTAATAATAGTACCCAAATTAACCAAGGATTAAGAATTGGTTTGATATTAAATAACGATATGTCAATTTGGAATTTTAACGAATCTCATGAATTCAATAAAGGTGATGTTTTCATTATTAACCATCACGAACCTTATAGATATAAGAAAGACGAAGAGACGTTATGTATCGTGCTTCATTTAACAGAAAATTATTTAAAACAGTACTTAACTGACTTTACGGATAAAATTTATATATTGGATAAAGTACATATACAAAATGCAATATATAAACAAATTGTAAATATTGTAGCTAAAATCGGGATTGTTTATATCAGAAAAGGTGAGTTTTACCGCTTATATATAGAACAACAATTGATAGAATTAATGTTTATTATTGCACGGTTTTTACCTACAAAACGTAATGATTTTTATAGGAAAAGTGTAGAGGATAATCGTGTGGCATTTGTATGCAATTATATAGAAAATAATTATAGTAATAGTATTTCGCTCAATGAAGTAGCCAATATGGTACATCTCAGTACTACTTATTTATCTAAAGTATTCACACGACAAGTTGGTATGGGATTTAGTCAATATATCATATATATAAGGCTGAAACATTGTAAGAAAGATTTAGTTATGACGGATAACTCAATTACACAAATTGCTGTGAAACATGGGTTCAGTAATTTGAACACTTTATTAAAACATTTTAAAGCACATATGAAATTAACGCCTTCTCAATTTAGAGAAAAATATAAAAATATAGAATTAGTGGAAACCATCAACAAAGAGCAAAAAGAAGTTATTTATCAAAGATACTTATATTATTTATCATTATATATTTACCAAACAGATGAGATGTTACTACAGTCACCTGAGGCTCAAAAAAGAATAGACATTAGACTCAAAGAAACAAAACAAAGGCTGTTACCGTATGATCATGTCATACAAATAGGGAACTTAGAAGTATTACTCATCAAAAGATTTAGAAGACAATTGCTTGAAGTTAAAAATAATATTGGCGTAAATCATGTGCTAATCAAAGACCCAATCAAAGAGGAATTTGTAGAACATGAATGGATTGAAAGTGATGAAGAAATTCCCAATATTCACCCATATATGAAATTAGATGAATGCTTGGATTTTCTAATTGAACATCAAATAGGTTTAGGAATAGAAATAGATCCGCCTAAGACAAGAGTAAACTTTAAAGTATATTATCAAGAAATGACTTATTTATTAGAACACATGTATAACACATTAATGGAGAGAAAATCACTTGATTTAATAGTTTATATTAGTACTAATGATGAACAGTTATTTAAGTCTCTTTTGAAATTATTTAAAAATTATTTTCCTCATATAAAAATAGTAATGAATACGAGCATTGATTCAGAAAAACAAGCAACTGCAGTTAAGTATATTTTAAATAGTCATCGAAATAATATTGATAGTATTAGTTTTAGTGCAAATCAAAATGATATGATTAATTTTAAATCAATCGACGATAATCAATATAACCAAACTAAAAAACATATTAAATTAAAATTGAAGCAAATTAAGCATTGGTTAGGTTTGAAAGATTATTGTATACCATTTACTTTGTTAAAGTGGAATACATTAACAGGGAATACAAATTATACAAATGGCGCGTATTTTCGAGCAGGTATTATTTTTGAACAACTAGTGGAAATGAATGAAGACATTCGTTCGATCGGGTATTGGTTAAATTTTGAGATACATCAACAATACTGTCAGAAAGAAACTATTGCTCAGTTGAATGGTATCGAGTTATATCATCAATTTGGAGGTAAGAGACCCGCCTTTTTTACAAGTACAATGTTTTCAAGACTCTCTGAGCAAATTTTATATAAAAATGAAAATTGTATGGTTATAGGTGCGTTTAATCATTTTCAGTTGGTTTTATGGAATGCAGAACATTATAATCCATATTTCACGATGAATGATTCATCGAATGATGTAAACTATAATGAATATCAATTTAATATTACAAATGCTTTACCTGGTATGTATAAAATTAAACATTACACTTTAGATAAGAATCATGGTGCGTTATATAAAGTATGGCAACAATATAATACACGTTATGGTATGGATAAAGAAACGATTGATTACGTAAATCGAGTTAATTATCCAAAATTAAATATTAGTGAAATCAAAGTCACAAATACAATTACATATCATTTAAAATTACTGACTAATGCACTACATATTATTGAATTTAGAAAATATTATAATGAAGAAACTTAGGAGCTAACCTAGGGGTATTGAACTTCAAATGCCCTAGGTTAGTTTTTTGAGTGAATAATGGTTACGAATACTGTAGTTATTGTAAAGTTTGGTAGTAATGACAAAAAATGGAGTTCTTTTTTTGTCATTACTAAAAAGGTACACAAAGTTATTATAAAAAGAATATAAAAATAGCAAATAATCTATATTAAGAAGGAAATAAGCGCGCTACAATCTTTTTTGAGAGAGGATAGCAAGTATCATTGATGGAAGATGTTTTGTAAACATCTCACAATTGAGCTTATCTTCCCTGTTTGTCATTTGTAAATTTAAAAATAGGAGGAACATAAAATGACTCAAAAGGGAAATGCGCAAACATATAAAGGTGACAATAAATTAATTTTAGGCATTGTGCTAGGCGTTGTGACTTTTTGGTTATTTGCACAATCTTTATTAAATGTTGTACCTACGTTGCAACAATCGTTTCACAGTAATATCGGAACAATCAGTATCGCAGTGAGTATTACGGCACTGTTCTCTGGTATGTTTGTTGTTGGCGCTGGAAGTCTAGCTGATAAGGTGGGCCGTGTAAAGATAACTTATATCGGTTTATGGTTAAGCATTATAGGATCATTATTAATTATCATTAGTAACTTACCAATATTATTAATTATTGGCAGGGTTATTCAGGGATTGTCAGCAGCAGCTATTATGCCCTCAACATTAGCAATTATGAAAGCATATTTTGATGGTAAAGATAGACAACGTGCATTGAGCTATTGGTCAATAGGATCGTGGGGAGGTTCAGGTTTAGCATCACTGTTCGGCGGGATGGTCTCAACATTTATTGGCTGGCGTTGGATTTTTATTTTATCTATACTTATTGCCTTATTATCAATGTATTTAATCAAAGGAACCCCTGAAACGAAATCACCAATAACTAATAATAAACGCTTTGATTATGTTGGTTTGATTTTATTTGTAATTATAATGTTAAGTATCAATATTGTTATTACACAAAGTGGTGCGTTGGGATTACTCTCACCAATTATTTTAGGACTTGTAATCATTTTTATAATTTCGACAATTATTTTCTTAAAAGTTGAAGTTAAAATAGATAATCCATTAATTGATTTTAAACTATTTAACAATAAGGCGTATACAGGCGCAACATTATCTAATTTCTTATTGAATGGTGTGGCAGGTGCTTTACTAGTTGCTAATACATTTGTACAGCAAGGATTAGGATTTAATGCATTTCAAACAGGATTACTATCAATAACATATTTAGTAACCGTATTATTAATGATTCGTGTTGGAGAAAAAGTACTACAAAAAGTTGGCGCGAAGAAACCAATGGTTTTAGGAACTTCTTTTAATATGGTTGGTATCATTTTAATTTCGCTTACTTTTTTACCTAGTATGATTTATGTAGTTGTCTGTATTTTAGGTTATTTACTTTATGGCTTAGGCTTAGGATTTTATGCTACACCTTCGACAGATATGGCTATTTCTAATTCACCAGAAGATAAAGTTGGTGTAGCCTCAGGTATTTACAAAATGGCTTCATCATTAGGCGGTGCGTTCGGTATTGCTTTATCTGGGGCATTATATGGGATTGTAGCAAATTTAACTAATGTACAAATTGGTGCATTAGCGGGCTTATGGTTAAACATTGTTATGGCATTGTTATCCTTATTCATTATTATAATTATGGTGCCTACAACAAAACAAATTAGAAAATAAAATCCCAATAGGGCTGACAAATATTTTGAAAACAAAAGGTGTATAATGTAATTATCACGTTATAGGGGGAACTATTATGGTGAAAGAATTAATAGAGTTATTGAAAGATAAAGAAGAACGAATGATTGAAATTCGTCGATTTTTACATCAATATCCTGAACTATCGTTTCATGAAGAGCAAACTCCAAAATATATTGAAGAGTTTTATAGAAATAAAGATTGTGATGTAGAAACTAACATAGGGCCTAACGGATTAAAAGTGACAATTGATAGTGGGAAACCTGGCAAAACAATTGCTATTCGTGCAGATTTTGATGCGTTACCAATTGAAGAAGATACAGGTTTATCATTTGCTTCAAAAAATAAAGGTGTGATGCATGCATGTGGTCACGATGCTCATACAGCATACATGTTAATACTTGCTGAAACATTAATAGAATTAAAAGAACAATTTAAAGGCAAAGTAGTAGTTATTCACCAACCTGCAGAAGAAGTGCCACCAGGAGGCGCACAAGCAATGATTAAAGATGGCGTGTTAGATGGCGTGGACCATGTGTTAGGTGTTCATGTTATGAGCCATATGCCTACTGGAACGGTTTTTTATCGTGAAGGTAACGTGCAAACTGGGAGAGACTTTTTTAAACTTACAGTAAAAGGACAAGGTGGTCATGGCTCATCACCACATACAGCAAACGATGCTATAGTTGCTGGTGCGTATTTTGTTAATGCTGCCCAAACGATTGTATCAAGAAGATTGAATCCGTTTGAAACGGGCGTCGTAACGATTGGTTCATTTGATGGTAAAGGTCAATTTAATGTCATCAAAGATAGCATCGTTATTGAGGGAGATGTTCGAGCATTAACAGACGATACAAAACGTACCATTAAAAATGAAGTTACACGCTTGTCAGAAGGTTTAGAATCAATGTTTGGTGTGGCTTGTGAGTTAGAATATCATGACGATTACCCTGCGTTATACAATGATCAGGCATTCACACGTTTTGTAGTGGATTCTATTGAAAATGCAGAAACAGATGCAATTAAAAAAGTAGAAAGATGTGAACCACAACCACCATCTGAAGATTTTGCATATTATGCTAAAGTGGTACCAAGTACATTTATATATGCAGGTGCAGCTCCAGAAAATGGGGATATTCATCCTCATCATCATCCTAAATTTACAATTAGTGAAAAAGCAATGCGAGTTTCTGCGGAAGCGGTAGGTATTACTGTATTAAACTATTTAAAATAAACCAATATTTAAGACACCTTGATGACTATTCACTTTATAGCATCAAGGTGTCTTAAATTATGTTGTAAAAATGATTATTAAACTATTATTTAACTCATAAACTTTAATATTGTCATAAAAGTTTATGAGTTAAATATTGAGTGTATATATAGAATGACAATAAAAAGATGAAGGATGATTATGATGAATGGCGATAAAAAAATAAATGAACTACTAGATAGTTATAAAAAACCATTAAAAAAACTTTTTAAGTATGATAAATCAAAAGCCTCAACATTTGATAAAGAAAGTAGAAATGAAGTTGAAAATGAAAAGGGTGTCTTTGTCATATTTAATAACAAAAAACCTATATTTGTGGGACAAGCTGGTGGATTTATGACGGGGTACAAATTAACACAAAAAGATCTGAATGATAAATTAGGTCAATTTAATTCCAAATCTGACGCAGGTACAGCAAAATTTAGAAGAGTGTTTAGTGCGCAACAAAACTTAGATGAAATGGAACAACAAAATATTAAGGCAGAAACTTATAATTTAAAATTCCAATATATTAAAGTGAAAGAGAATCCAGCAATGATTAATATATTAGAACTACTTGCTTTAGAATACGCAAAAGATAATGAAATTGAATTGTATAACTTTTTATAAATTAAGATAGATTGTTCTCGGTTTTAATGCTTGAAGTGAGGTGATATGAAATGAATTTAAGCATATTAAGTATTTATTTTCAAGATCATGAGATAAGAATAAAACTACCAAAAAACTATTTTAAGACTGAACGGAAGTCTTATCCACTAGTTATAGTACAAGATGGCGATTATTTATTTAAAGATGTAAAGGTAGACGTAGTGTTTGCAGGGGTTGTTCCTAAAGACAGAAAGCAAGACTACACACCTTGGCACACAAACGTAAATGGAATTGAATATGGTGGTAAGGCAGACGATTATTTAGAGTGGATAGCTAATGAATTATTACCGTATTTGAAAAAATGTTTCAGTATTTCTAAGGAACATAAAGATATAGCTATCGCAGGTGCGTCGTTGGGTGGACTAGTATCATTGTATGGACTTTTAACGGAGAAGAATGTTTTTGGTAGCTATATATTAATATCTCCATCAATGTGGTATCCTGGGTTTTTAAAATATATGAGAGAGCATGAAATACTTAAACAGCCACGCCATGTGTACTGGTATGTAGGAGAGTTAGAAGGAAAGCAAAATAAACTTTTAACTCAAAGTATGGTTTCACAAACAGAACAAGGCGTCGATATTTTAAACGAACTCTTAATATCTGAACAATCAATGTTTTACTTTGTAACTAATAGAAAAGGAATACATCGTAAATATTACTTTAAAAAATATTTCAAACATGCAATTAAGAAACTATTTTGACTAAATGAAAAAGTTTTCCGCCTATATTATCAGAAAATTCTTTAAATTAATCTAAATTCAGCACTTTTATGTTAGAAAAGTGATAACATTTATAGTGTAAGTATTTATAAAATGGAGAATCATGCATCTAATAGTGGAATATAACGCTTTAGATGTAGCGTTGATTGATGTTTTGAATTTTTATAAATATTGATTGAATTTATATTTAAATATAGGGGATGCTTTTATGACAGAAAACACTAAAAATTTTTCGGGAAGTAAGTTATTGACTGGCATTGTATTATCTATATTAACTTATTGGCTTTTTGCGCAGTCTTTTTTAAATATAGGGCCAAAGATACAATCATCATTTAGTACTAGTCCAGATATAGTTAATATTTCAATTAGCTTAACTTCATTTGTTACTGGCGTTTTTATGGTTGTAGCGGGTAATTTTTCAGATAAACTTGGTAAGGTGAAGATGACTAGAATTGCATTGATACTTAGTATTATAGGTTCGCTTATGTTAATCGTTTCTGGAAATGTTGGTTTATTACTCACGGGGAGAGTAGTACAAGGACTATCAGCAGCTATTATAATGCCGGCCACAATTTCAATAGTAAATGACTTTTTTGAAGGTGAGGAAAGACAAAAAGCGTTAAGTTATTGGTCAATTGGCGCATTTGGTGGTACTGGTTTATCTTCTTTTTTCGCAGGTGCAATGGCAACATTTATATCGTGGCAATCGATTTTTGTATTATCTATTATTTTATCTCTTTTGGCGTTATTCTTGTTGAATAATTTACCTGAAAGTAAATTAGTTAAATCAACGTCTAATCAGTTTGATTATATAGGTCTTATTATATTTGTGATTATGATTGCAAGTATTAGTTTTGTGATTACACAAGGTTATAAAATTGGGTGGTTAAGTACCCCTACATTAGTCTTAAGTTTACTATTTTTCGTGTGTATTTTTATATTTTATAAATTTGAAAAGTCCAAACAAACACCTTTTATTGATTTAGAATTATTTAAAAATAGATCATATATTGGCTCAGTGTTAGCAAACTTTTTATTGAATACAGGTGTAGGTGTTATCGCTTTGTTTAACATGTATGCACAAGGTGGATTGAAACTGAGTGCATTCCAGGCTGGTATGCTCACTTTACCTTATTTAATTACATTATTACTTGTTGTTCGATTAGGTGAAAAAAGTATTAAACGTTTTGGAGCAAAACGTGCAATGGTTATCGGTCCGATTTTTACAGCTTTAGGCATATTACTTTTTAGTTTTACTTTCTTTGATAAATCTATATATATAATTGTAGCACTAATAGGAGCGGTATGTTTTGGAGGAGGAACCGGCTTGTTTGCAACGCCAGCTCTAAGTACGGCGGTATCAACTACACCAGCTGAAAAAGTAGGAGTAGCATCAGGTATTTTTAAAATGGGATCTACACTAGGTGGCGCATTTGGCATCGCAATTATGACCTCTATTTATACAGCTGTAATACAAAGTGGCCGTAGCATTGAAGCAGCAGCAAGCATAGGTTTTATCGTAGGGACATGTTTAGTTGTTTGTGGTGTGTTAGCGAGTGCGCTGGTTATTCCAACTAGGAAGATTAAAACTAGATTGAAAACAAGTTGATTTGTTAAATTATGCGTAAATGGTTTCAGGTTAAGATGTTAATCATTATGAGTAGAGGCGTAAAAGTCAAAGACTTAGTTTCGCTACGCCTCTTTACCTTAAGTTATCATTTATGTTTAAAAGCTAAATGTAAATCGTGAGTAAATGCAATCAAAGGTCTTATAGTCATTTGAATACTGCCTATAACGAATAATACAGTACCAGTTGTTACAGTTGAACTGTTGAAAAATAAAAAGCTACCACATAGGAATATTAAACCTAAAATAATATCATTTAATTGGTAGAGTGCTTTATAAATTAATGTAATACGGTCGGATGTTGGATTTTTATGGAAATTTAGTCCGATACTTTTGTTGTTTTGTTTGAAGTGACCCACATAGAACCTCCTAGAGTTAAATACTATATGAGTTGTACATACCCCCAAGTATTTACATAAAACAAATAAAGTTTTATGATGATAGCAAATTAAAAGGGTGGAAAGAGGGATATTATGTATTATAAAACAACTTATCAATCACCGATTGGCCAAATCACCTTAACCTCTGACGGAGAAAGTATTACAGGTTTGTGGTTACCAAACCATCAAGACATTGAATCACATTATGATGATAAATTAGTGAATCAAAATCAACCAGTATTTGAGCAAGCTATACGCTGGTTAGATAGCTATTTCTCAGGAAATAAACCTAAAATAGATTTTCCTTTAAAGGCTAAAGGAACGCCTTTTCGAGAAACTGTTTGGAAAATATTATTAGAAATACCACATGGAGAAACGGTAACTTATAGTGATATTGCCCGAAAAGTGGCGTTAGAAAGAGGTAAAGAGAAAATGTCTTCCCAAGCTGTAGGGGGAGCAGTTGGAAGTAATCCAATTTCTATTATCATCCCATGTCATAGAGTTGTGGGGAAAGATGGAAGTTTAACAGGTTATGGTGGTGGCATTGACACTAAAATTGAATTATTAAAATTAGAACAATTAGATATGACTCAGTTTTACAAACCTAAAAACAGTACCAAGCCGTGAGTTTGGTGCTGTTTATTTTGCATTTTCAAAAAATAAAATATGTATAAATAAATATACTGGATTTTATGGAAAGTTGATTACTATCTTCAGTGTGTTATTCTGTACAACATAATAATAATTTATTTAGGTGGTGCAAATTTTGGGTGACGACGAAAAGCGATTTTCAAGTGTATTTGTTTTTTCAGCAACAATTGTGGGTTTGTTAGTACTTATTGGTGCAATTTTTTCAACCCAATTTGGAGAAATAACAGGATACATATCGACGTGGGTAACAAAAACATTTGGCTGGTATTACATGCTACTTTACACAGTTGTTTTAGGCTTTTGTGTATTTTTAGTATTCAGTCCGATTGGAAAGTTAAAACTAGGAAAACCGTCTGATAAACCGGAGTTTCATACGGTATCGTGGTTGGCAATGCTATTTAGTGCAGGTATGGGAATTGGTCTCGTATTCTATGGGGCTTCTGAACCTATATCGCATTATCTAGCACCACCTACTGCCGATCCAGAAACAAAAGCGGCAATGTCAGAAGCATTTAGATCATCATTTCTTGATTATGGATTTCATCCATGGGCTGTATATGGTGTAGTGGCATTAGGATTAGCATATTCGCAATTCCGTAAAGGTGAAAATGGTTTGATTTCTAGAACATTACGACCTGTATTAGGCGATAAGGTTGATGGTCCGATTGGTGCCATAGTGGATGTATTAAGTGTATTTGCAACAATTATTGGGGTGGCAGTGTCACTTGGTGTTGGTGCAATTCAAATTAATGGAGGTTTAAATTACTTATTTGGTATCCCTAACAATGCGCTTATTCAAGGTATCATTATTGCAGTGGTTACCGTCTTATTTTTATATAGTGCCTGGAGTGGTTTGAGTAAAGGGATTCAATATTTAAGTAATTTAAATATGTTTTTAGCTGGCTTATTATTAGTGGTTATTTTTATAGTGGGTCCTACGTTGTTAATCGTTAATATGATGACAAGTGGCACAGGAGATTATTTAAATACATTGATCTTTAATAGTCTAGATGTAGCCCCGCTAAATGAACAAAAGGCTGAATGGCTTCAAAGTTGGACAATCTACTACTGGGGATGGTGGATGAGCTGGAGTCCATTTGTAGGTATTTTTATAGCTAGAATTTCAAAAGGGCGTAGTATACGTGAATTTGTTATAGCAGTGTTAGGTGTGCCAGTAGTAATTAGTATCATATGGTTTAGTGCTTTTGGTGCTACAGGAATTGATGTAGGACAAACACATGGTGAGATTTTCAAATTACCTCCTGAGACGCAATTATTTGGTATATTTAATGAACTACCATTTGGCTTCATCTTATCAATTATTGCGTTAGCATTGATTGCTTCATTCTTTATTACTTCAGCGGATTCAGCAACATTTGTATTAGGAATGCAAACAGCTTATGGCACATTAAATCCTTCAGGTTTTATCAAAATCATTTGGGGATTAGCGTTGGCTGCTATTGCTTATGTATTACTACTTGCTGGTGGAGATACGGGATTAGACGCTTTGCAATCAGCAGCGATTATCTCGGCGTTACCGTTTAGTGTTGTTGTGATATTAATGATGATTTCATTATATAAAGATGGTAATGAAGAAAGAAAACAATTAGGTTTATCGTTACAACCAAACGAAAAGCAGTATGAAATTTATAAAAAACAAGTAGAAGCAAATGACAAGAAATAAACCATTATAAGAATGAGGTGTTTAAATCATGGGTGTGTTTTAAAGCATTCATATGATTCAGCACCTTTTTTAGTATTGATATATCAAGGAGAAAACAAGGGAAGTAGTGATAGCAATACTATACGCAAATGACATTATGGATAGAACTAATAATTAATTTTTCGCCGCTCTTTCATAGAAAAGGGGGATAAGTGAACGAAATAAACATCACTTTATACACATCCTCCCTACATCAAATTGACGCCTGAGAGATAGGCGACACCATTATTATTCCGCCTGTAAATGTAAAAGTAAATACACTTCCAATACTTTGAATAATATCAGTTCATGAGCAAAATAATGTGCCTTACTTTGATAAAAGTTGGATTCGACTCTCGAATTGACCATATAATCATTTTGTACAGGTATAAAGAACGAATGAGGCTGGGACAAATGAATTTTTGCCCCAGCCTCACATTAATTTATAAAGAGATAAGAATAAGTGATTTAAAACTTAATTTAAGGTATTATAATTACGGATATGATCGTTAATGCTTTCAAGATAGAAAATTGCATTTTCTTCATTTTCTAATTCAGTTTCGTGATCAAATTCTAAATTATCAAAACGGTTGAAGAAAGTTTCATATGTTTCAACTGAAATTTCTGTCCGGTTGTTTAGTAAATCTTTATGTCCTTGAATATCAAGTGCATCTTGGTAACCTTCAACAACTTTACCACTAAAGAATTCACCAACAGATCCAGAACCATAACTGAATAAACCAATTGTGTCATTAGCAGCTAAATCATGCGTTTCTAATAATGAGATTAAACTCAAGTATAGAGAACCTGTATAGATGTTACCTACATAACGATTATAATAAGTAGCTGCATCATAACCAGAAGTTAGGCGCGATTTAGTTTCTTCATCTATGTCATCTGTTAAAATTGAATCAAGTGCTTTTTTGCCCATTTTAGTAAATGGTACATGGAAGCATAAAGAACTGAAATCAGCTAGTGATTTATTGTAACGACGTGCATATTCTTGCCAACTTTCTTGGAATGAATGAATATATGCATCTTTTGATAATGCACCATCTACAAGTGGATAAGGTTGTCCGCTTGGACGCCAAAAATCATATACGTCTTCAGTGAAAGCAACTGCGTCATCATTTAGTTCAAGAATACGTGGGTTTTGTGATATCATCATAGCAACTGCACCAGCACCTTGTGTAGGTTCGCCACCAGAATTTAAACCATAACGCGCAGTATCACTTGCAATGACAAGTACTTTTTCATCTGGGCGTTGCGCTAAATAATCTTTAGCTAATTGTATAGCTGGTGTTGCAGCATAACAAGCTTCTTTCATTTCAATACAACGTGCAAATGGTTGAATACCTAACAAATTATGTATTTGCACTGCTGAAGCTTTTGCTGAATCTATTGCAGATTCAGTTGCAACAATAACCATACTGATTTGTTTTTTATCTTCTTCTGTCACGATGGCTTTTGCAGCATTAGCACCCATCGAAACGATATCTTGACTCATAGGACTTACTGACATCTCAGTTTGGCCGATGCCTAATAAGAACTTGTTTGGGTCCACTTGACGTGATTCGGCAAGTTTAGCCATATCTACATAAAATCTTGGAACATAAAAATTAATTTGATCAATACCGACTGTCATAAAGCGTATCGACACCTTTCTATATATAAATAAGCAACTGTATCATACCAAATCATACGCATAAAATACAATTATTTGAAAAGAGCTATAAAGGAGACTAATAATGAATAAAGTAGCAATCGTAAGTGCAAAACGAACACCAATAGGAAGATTCAGAGGAAAGTTAAGTAAATATTCAGCAGTTGAACTGGGAACAAAGACATTAGAAGCTGCGATGAAGGCGATTAACATAGCTCCACAGAGAGTAGAACAAGTTATCTATGGTAATGTATTACAAAGTGGTAGTGGTCAAAATCCTGCTCGCCAAATAGCAATCCATGCTGGTGTTCCAAATACAACGCCAGCTATGACCATAAATGAAGTGTGTGGCTCTGGCTTAAAGTCTATTATTTTAGGAAAGCAATTAATCCAATTAGGTGAAGCTAAAGTAGTAGCTGTAGGTGGTATAGAAAGCATGACAAACGCACCTAAGTTAGTGTTTAATGATGATGAAGCACCTGTAGATAGCTTTATGCATGATGGTCTTACTGACGCATTTTTAAACGTACCTATGGGGATTACAGCTGAAAAAATTGCGGAAAAGTACAATGTATCACGTGAAGCACAGGATTATTTTGCTAACGAATCTCAACAAAAAGCACAACAAGCGACAGAAGTAGGGAAATTTAATAATGAAATCATTCCATTAGAAGATGTAAATGGAGAAATGATGACTACGGATGAAGGTATTCGTGGAAATAGTAGTGTAGAAAAATTAAGTACATTAAAAACAATATTTAAAGAAGATGGCACCGTAACAGGTGGGAATGCGTCTAGTATTAATGACGGTGCGTCTACAATCATTTTAATGGACGCTGAATATGCGAAACAAGAAGGTTATGAAATTTTAGCTATAGTAAGAGAACATGCCGAAATTGGTTGTGATCCTGAATATATGGGTTATGCACCATATCATGCAGTAACGAAATTATTAGATAAGACAGATAAAGTCATCGATGACTTTGATGTAATAGAAATGACAGAAGCATTTGCGTCACAAAGTATTCCTGTGAGAGATAATTTAGGTATATCTAAAGATAAGTTGAATCTATATGGCGGTGCGATTGCGTTAGGTCACCCAATTGGTGCAAGTGGCACACGCTTGGTTACAACTTTAGTTAATATTTTAGCTCAAGAAGAGAAACAATCAGGCATAGCAACTGCCTGTATCGGCGGCGGTTTAGGAATTGCAATCCAAATTGAAAAGGAGAATAACTAATGGAATCATTAGGTAAGACATTTCGTCATTTGTCTAGAACAGAAAAGTTAGAGGAGTTAGTAATTAAAGGCTGGTTATCAGAAGAAAATAAAAATGTGTTACTCAATAATCCTTTAATTTCGGAAGAGGTTGCGAATAGTCTTATTGAAAATGTCATTGGACAAGGGACATTACCTGTAGGTTTATTACCTGAAATAAACGTAGACAATAAATCATATGTTGTACCAATGATGGTAGAAGAACCTTCAGTAGTTGCTGCAGCTAGTTACGGAGCAAAGCTTGTAAATCAAACTGGAGGCTTTAAAGTTATTTCTAGTGAACGTTTAATGATTGGTCAAATTGTGTTTGACGGTGTAACTGATACAGCAGTTTTAGAGCAACGTCTGCAACAACTTGAACCGCAAATGAAACGTATTGCGGATGAAGTGTATCCTTCAATAATTGAGCGTGGCGGTGGTTTTCGTAAAATTGAAATAGATACATTCCCTAATGAGGGTTTATTGTCATTAAAAGTTTACGTAGATACTAAAGATGCAATGGGTGCAAATATGTTAAATACCATCTTAGAAGGTATAACAGCCTATTTAAAAAATGAAATAGAGCATGTTGATATATTGATGAGTATTTTATCTAATCATGCCACTACTTCTGTCGTTAAAGTACAAGGAGAGATTACAGTTGATGCATTATCAAAAGGTGGTCGTGATGGTCAAGATGTTGCCAAAAGAATGGAACGCGCATCTGTATTAGCTCAAGTTGATATACACCGTGCGGCAACACATAACAAAGGTGTGATGAATGGTATCCATGCTGTAGTATTGGCAACAGGTAATGATACTCGTGGCGCTGAAGCGACAGCTCATGCATATGCAAGCAAAGATGGTCAATATCGTGGTCTAGCTACGTGGCATTATAATGAAGAAAAACAAGTGCTTGTAGGGACAATTGAGGTGCCTATGACATTGGCTACTGTAGGCGGAGGTACAAAAGTTTTACCAATTGCAAAAGCATCATTAGAATTAATGAATGTTGATTCTGCTCAAGAATTGGGTCACGTTGTTGCTGCTGTAGGATTAGCTCAAAATTTTGCTGCATGTCGTGCCTTGGTTTCTGAAGGTATTCAACAAGGTCATATGAGTTTACAATATAAATCATTAGCAATTGTTGTAGGAGCTCAAGGTGAAGAAATTACCCAAGTAGCAGAACGTTTGAAAACACAAAATCGTGCCAATACAGCAGTTGCACAACAACTCTTAGAAGAATTGAGATTACAAAAACAATAATATAAAAACCCCTAAATAAATTCATTAATTCATTTAGGGGTTTTTATATAAATAAATTTGATAATGATTTTTAAAATGATTCTCATATAATTAAAATATAAAGAAAGTGAAGAAAGGGGAACTGATTAATGGAAAATAAAAAATTACCTGGATTATCATATACGGGAAATGCTAAAAGTGAGGCGCCTATTCTTGCTCATGAACAAGGTATACAAACCATTACGGCTGAACCATGGCTAAAGATTTCTGATAGTGGATTACAACTTGAAGGGCTTTGCTTCGATAGAAATGGAGACTTAGTACTTTGCGAAGTCTTTGGGGGGACTATTTTTCATGTAGCCCTACCTGACAAAAAAATCACACAATTATTAAAATCACATAAAGAAAATCCAGCAGCCGTTAAAATTCATAAAGACGGACGTTTATTTGTATGTTATTTAGGTGATTTTGATAGTTCAGGTGGTATTTACGCTATTGATGGAAGCGGCAATAAAATTCAGGAAATTGTATCAGATATTGAAACAGAGTATTGTGTAGACGATTTAGTATTTGATAGTAAAGGTGGATTTTACTTTACGGATTTTAGAGGTTATTCGACGAAACCTAAAGGTGGAGTGTATTATGTCTCACCTGACTTTAAGTCAATCACTCCTGTGATACAAAATCTTGCAGTTGCTAATGGTGTTGCACTTAGCACTGATGAACAAATACTTTGGGTTACTGAAACGAATGCAAATCGATTACATCGCATAGAGTTATTAGAAGATGGTATTACCATTGCTCCCTTTGGTGCTTCTATTCCTTATTATTTCACAGGGCATGAAGGTCCAGATTCATGTTGTATAGATAGTGACGATAATTTATACGTTGCTATGTATGGTCAAGGAAGAGTTCTAGTATTTAATAAGAGAGGATACCCAATAGGCCAAATATTGATTCCTGGTCGTGATTCGGGTCATATGTTGAGATCGACCCACCCAGCGTTTATACCTGGAACAGATCAGTTGATTATTTGTTCAAATGATATTGAAAATGATGGCGCTTCTTGGATTTATACAGTTAAAGGATTTGCTAAAGGATACCAAAGCTATCAATTTCAATAAAATAAAAAAGAAACGTTGATTTGCAGCTTTTTGTTGCAAATCAACGTTTTTTTAGAAGAACACAGTTAACTATATCTATTAGAAAATTATCTTACGTAGTTTTCTAATAGATATAGTTATATTTGGCAGCTGCTGATTTACTTAATATTCTTGTGCCATAAGCTAGAGGACGATTGTAATTATATTCGGATACTTTAATACTGCCATTTTTATAAACAGTTTCTACATAAGCAACATGTCCATATGTGCCAACAGTTGATTGCATTACCGCTCGCTTCGCGGGCACTCTACCTACACGATATCCACTGTTTTTTGCTTTATAATACCAATTTTTAGCATTGCCCCAACTATTGGGTACAGGTTTACCCACGCTCGCTCTTTTATTAAATACATACCATGTACATTGATTTTTACTATAATAATTAACTGCTGCATTAGCATTTTGATTTTCATGTGTTGTTTGGAAGGTTATTGTCCCAGTCATAAGTATCGTAGTCGCAATAAATGTGTTTACTATGTTTTTTTTAATATTCATACATTACTCCAGACATTTTTAAAATTATATATTTATCATAAGTAGCTAGAGTAAAAAGTACAATAAGATAAACTATTATTACAAATAACTTTAATATGTTTGAAATATATGCCATACAACTGTAATTTTCTTCAACAAATACTTAAAGAAAAACTGTAGCAGATATTTTTTAATTATAATTAATGTAATTCAGTGAATATAAAAATTAAAATTAAATATAAATTTAAATAATAAAGGAAGTATTGAAAGTGTTTCTCAACTTGAGTATGATTTAACTAACAAAGGAGGTGGCTATTATTTTTAGTAGAAACACTAAAGACAATAGTAGTAAGCACAAGGTTAAAAAGCCGTTAGGTTTTGTTTCGGCAATCGTTACGTTAGTGACGATGATTGCAGCAATGCTTTTTACAGTTGCAGTATTAGAAAAGGAACCACATATTCCTTTATTAATAGGAACAGCTGTAGCGATACTAATCACAATGTTACACGGTTATGAATTTAGCGAAGTTGAAGAAATGATGTATAAGGGGATTCGTCATGCTTTACCAGCAATCGTAATCATTATACTTGTAGGGTTGGTAATAGGATCGTGGATAGGCAGTGGTGTAGTCGCTACAATGATTTACTATGGATTACAACTGATAGACCCAAGATACTTTTTATCAGTTGTTATTATCTTATGTGGCATTGTAGCTTTAGCTATAGGCAGTAGTTGGTCGACGATGGCGACTGTGGGGGTCGCATCGATGGGTATTGGCATTAGTATGGGTATATCACCAGGTATGGTGGCTGGTGCAGTGATTTGCGGGTCATACTTTGGTGATAAGATGAGCCCACTATCGGACACTACGAACTTAGCTTCTGGATTAACTGGTGTTGACTTGTTTGCTCATATAAAGCATATGTTTTATACGACGATTCCAGCATTAGTTATTTCATTAATTGCTTTTTTCTTTATAGGACAACGCTTTGGTGGAAGAAATTTTGACGCAAAAAACATAAAAGACATTCTTGCGACGATGCAAGATAATTTTTTAATTACACCATGGCTATTACTTATACCAATTATTGTAATTGCACTCGTTGTAGTAAAAGTGCCTGCAATACCAGCAATTTGTGTAGGTATTATATTAGGGTTCTTTGCACAGATATTTTTACAAGGTGGCTCTATTACAGAAGCACTTACAGCTCTGCAAACAGGTTATACAATTGATTCAGGTAATAAATTAGTAGATGAATTGTTCAATCGCGGTGGATTGGAATCAATGTTCTATACGATATCACTGACACTTGTTGCAATGACCTTTGGGGGTGTCCTAGAATATTCTGGTATGCTCACAGCGTTAATTGCTGTTATTTTAAAAGTGGCTAAATCTACGGGATCATTGATCGCGTCTGTTATTGTATCGTGTATTGGAACAAACTTTACCTGTTCTGAACAATATATATCAATTATCGTGCCATCGCGCATGTATATAAATACGTTTAAAGATAAGAAACTGCATCCGAAAAATCTATCTAGAGCTTTAGAAGATGGTGGAACATTGACATCTGTGTTCGTACCTTGGAATACATGTGGTGTCTTTATTGCATCAACTTTAGGCGTTTCAGTGGTAGAATATGCGCCGTTTGCTATTTTAAATTATACTGTACCAATCATTTCGATTATATTTGGTTATATCGGTTTTAAAATTATCGGTTTAGATGAAACAGAGAGTGAACAACCGGAACAATCTCAACCAAATGATACAAATTTAGCATAAAGCATAAATACAATAGTGCAATAGCTGTAAATTTTATGAAGGAGCGGGACATTATAGGGGTTCCGCTCTGATTTTTATACTGTAAGTTTGTGAATGACTATATAAAGTATGTGATTGAATTATTAGAAATTATACGTATACTGTACAGTATTAATTATGTTTCAAGTAGAGGTGTAAACATATGGATATTAAACATATGAAATATTTTGTCGAAGTCGTAGATCAAAAAGGAATGACTAACGCTTCAAAATCACTATATATTGCTCAGCCTACGATTAGCAAAGCAATAAAAGATTTAGAAAAAGAACTTAATATGACTTTTTTCGATCGTAGTAAGAGACAACTCGTATTAACTGATGCTGGAAAAGTATTTTACAAAAAATGTAAGGAAATTTTAACTTTATATAAAGATTTACCAAAAGAAATTAATAGCTTGTTAGGATTAGAAACAGGCCATATAAGTATTGGATTATCGGCAGTAATGAACATGAATAAGTTTATACATATCTTAGGAGAGTTTCATCAAGAATATCCAAATGTCACCTACAATCTTGTTGAAAAAGGTGGCAAAATGATTGAGACACAATTAATCAATGACGAAATTGATATTGGTATTACAACGATACCCGTAGACCAAGATATTTTTCATTCTATACCACTTTATCAAGAAGACTTAAAATTAGTAGTAAATAAAGAACATAGACTAGCGAATAGAGAACAGATTAATATGGCTATGTTAAAGGATGAAGATTTTATCTTATTTAATGAGGACTTTTATCTAAATGATAAAATTATTGAAGCGGCAAAAAACGCTGGTTATGTACCAAAAACAATATCTAAAATTTCGCAGTGGAATTTTATAGAGAATTTATTAAGTGCGCACTTAGGCGTAAGCATATTACCAGAAAATATTGTGAATTTATTAGACGGTAGCTTTAAAAATATTACAATTGATGATCCAGGTATGCGTTGGGAATTGGGAGTTATTTGGAAGCGAGATAAATATCTTAGTCACGCAACAAGAAAATGGATTGAATTTATGAAAGAACGTTTATAAAAAAATAATTTGTAAAGTACCACACTACTTTTAAGAAAGTTTTATTTAAAAAGACATTGTTCATAGCAGATGGGGCGACGAAAACAATTTTGTACATTGTGTTTTCGTTGTCTCTCTCTTTTTTTATCTAATAAATATATAATCTATCAAATAGAAATTTAATCTCTCATAACCATAATTCCAATTAATATTAATTGGAATACGTATAGCTAAATATAATTAAATAAATCGCTTCCATTCATAAAAGTAATAAGTAATATTAAAAATCAATATTTTTATTATATGATTAAGAGTCTTATACTAAGAGATGTAATCAATAAAGTTTAAAATAATAATGCAATAAAGGATGATGAATATTGCAAATATCAAAGAAGGTATCAAAAGTTTTACTGCAAGTATTATTAATTATGGGGATTACTTATATAGGCAATGTAATTCAGAGCGTATTGCATATACCAATTGCAGGTAGCATTGTAGGATTACTTGTATTTTTCCTTTTATTACAGTTTAAAATAATTCCGTCAAAATGGGTCAGTGAAGGCTCTAACTTTTTCCTTACGACGATGGTGTTTTTCTTTGTACCATCAGTAGTTGGTGTTATGGATGTCGTGTCTGATATTAACTTGAATTTTATACTATTCTTTTCAATGATTATTTTAGGAACATGTTGTGTCGCATTAATTTCTGGTTTTATAGCTGAGAAAATGGTTAAAACTGCGCGATACGGGAATGGACAAAATTAGATGATGTTTTTAAAAGGCTTTTTAATGATTGTTTTAACACTAGCTATGTTTATAGGTGCCAAAAAATTACAGGTGAAATATAAAACGCCATTTTTAAACCCGGCATTAATATCGTCTATAGGAATTATTATTGTACTTCTATTATTTAATGAAGATTATCAAGATTATATGACTGGTGGAAAATGGATCCATTATTTATTGAATTGCACTGTTGTTTGTTTAGCATTTCCACTTTATCAAAATCGCCATAAAATACTACAAAACGCGAGTATTATTTTTAGTAGCGTGCTGACAGCAGTGATGTTAAATTTCATATTCGTATATAGTGTATTAAAAATATTAGGATATTCAAAAGAAGTGATCGTGACAATGTTACCAAGGTCAATGACTGCTGCGGTAGGCATAGAAGTGTCACACCAACTTGGTGGTATCGATACTATTACAGTGATGTTTATTGTAACTACTGGATTGATTGGTAGTATTTTAGGTTCTTATTTATTAAGATTAGGTAAATTTAAAACCTCAATTGCGAAAGGTTTGACTTATGGAAATGCTTCACATGCTTTTGGTACTGCACAAGCATTAGAAATAGATTTAGAATCTGGTGCATTTAGTTCTATTGGAATGATACTAACAGCAGTTCTAAGTTCAATCATCTTACCTATTCTGATCCTTTTCTTATACTAAATAAATACTGTTTAGTGATAATAGATTGCGAAGTTAATTAAAAATATTAGAAATCAACTTGAATATTGAAAGGAGCTATTTTGATAATGGCAAAAATTAAAGCGAATGAAGCATTAGTGAAAGCATTACAAGCATGGGATATTGATCACTTATATGGCATTCCTGGTGATTCTATTGATGCAGTGGTTGATAGCTTAAGAACGGAAAGAGATAATATTGAATTTGTCCATGTTCGTCATGAAGAAGTTGCAAGTTTAGCTGCTGCGGGTTATACAAAATTAACTGGTAAAATCGGTGTCGCATTAAGTATCGGCGGCCCTGGCGTTATTCATTTATTAAATGGTATGTACGATGCGAAAATGGATAATGTGCCACAATTGATTTTAGCAGGTCAAACAGACAGTACTGCTTTAGGAACAAAAGCTTTCCAAGAAACAGATGTTAATAAAATGGTCGATGATGTAGCAGTATATAAACATCAAGTAACTGAAAATGATAAAGATATCTTTGGAATTGTAAACGAAGCAATACGTACAGCTTACGAGAAAAAAGGTGTATCTGTTTTAATCTTGCCTAACAACTTATTGACGCGCAAAGTTAAAGACACTACTAACCAAAAAGTAGATACTGCGCCACCAGCTCGTGTAGCACCAAAACCAAATACTATAAAGAAAGCGGCTAAACTCATTAATAAAAGTAAAAAACCAGTAGTATTACTTGGTACTGGTGCACAGCATGCAAAAGACGAAGTCCGTGAATTTATAGAGGCATTTAAGATACCAACGATTGTAACATTACCAGCAAAAACAGTTCTGCCTGATGCACACCCTTATAACATAGGGAACCTTGGTAAAATAGGTACTAAAACAGCATACCAAACGATGCAAGATGCGGATTTATTAATTATGGTTGGTACTAATTATCCTTATGTAGATTATTTACCAAAGAAAAATATCAAAGCAATACAAATTGATACAAATCCAGAAAACATTGGACACCGTTTTGATGTTAATGTGGGCATTCTTGGCGATAGCAAACTAGCATTGCTACAATTAACTGATATGGCTAAGCACGTTACGGATCGCGACTTCTTAAATAAAACATTAGAAAGAAAAGCCACATGGGATGCTTGGATGGCTGAAGATATGGCTAATGACAGTAAACCTATTAGACCCGAACGTTTAATGGATGCTATAAATAAAGTTAGAACAGACGATGCCATCTTCTCTATAGATGTCGGTACAGCAACAGTTTGGTCTACGCGTTATTTAAACTTAACAGTAAATAATAAATTTATTATTTCTAGCTGGTTAGGTACTATGGGTTGTGCGTTACCTACTGCAATAGCTGCCAAACGTGAGTATCCAAATCGCCAAGTAGTTGGTATTATCGGCGATGGCGCGTTTGATATGGTTATGCAAGATTTTGCAACTGCAGTGCAGTATGATTTACCAATGACATTATTTGTATTAAATAATGAACAACTTTCATTTATTAAATATGAACAACAAGCTGCTGGTGAGTTAGAATATGCTATTAACTTCACTGATATTGACTTAGAAAAATTTGCTGAAAGTTGTGGCGGAGTTGGTTATACACTTAAAGATCCAAACAGAATTGATGAAGTCGTTGAAGCTGCTATGACTGAAAATAAACCAACGATTGTTAATGTTTATGTAGATGAAAATGCAGCACCTTTACCAGGTAAAATTGTAAATGAAGAGGCAATTAACTATGGTAAATGGGCGTTTAGATCTATTACTGAAGATAAAAAATTAGACTTGGATGAATTGCCACCAATGTCAACAGCAGTAAAACGTTTCTTCTAAAATAACAATAAGGCGTTAGTCGCTATAGATAGATCTTTAAAATATTTCTTAATAATAAAAGTTGATGAGATAAGTTATTGAAAGATAGTCAACAAAGATAAACGATATAAGTAATTTTATAGGGCGAGAACACGAAACCAAAGTAACTTTTGGTTTGTGTCTCGCTCTTTTTATATATATTAAGATATTGATAAAAATCCAGACTATGGAATAATAGAGTTAACTAAATTTTCAGACAAAAGCAAAAAAACATGTATTATACATTAATAATGCTTAGGAATTATAGTGCATTGATTATTTTATAACATAGTGTAGTTAAATTGGAGAGGATGTAAAAATGATTAAAAAAATATTTAAAGGTAATCAATTAAAAACACCGCATACGTATGCACTGTTACTCTTTATTATTATCTTTTCTAGCGTATTGACGTATTTAATTCCTGCTGGTGAGTATGCAAGAGAGAAGAAAGATGGACAAACTATAGTTATATCAGGTTCATATGAACAAGTTCAGCAACAAGGCGTATCATTCTTTGATATTTTTAGAGCTATACCTGAAGGTCTTCTTAGTGGTGGAGAAATTGTATTTTATATTTTCCTAGTAGGTGGGGCGTTTGGTATTGTACATAAAACTGGTGCATTTGAAAACGGTGTAAATAAAGCAATGCAAACACTAGGTTCATACAAAGTACTGATGATTCCTTTAACTATGACTATTTTTTCGATATTAGGCTTCTCAATAGGGTTAGCAGAAGAAACGATTATCTTTGTTCCTATTGGTATTATTATCGCACGCACACTAGGTTATGACGCGTTGACCGGTGCAGCAATGGTTATTTTGGGAGCGGCAAGTGGTTTTATAGGTGGAATGTTAAATCCTTTTACTGTAGGAGTAGCACAAACAGTGGCAGAATTACCGATGTTTTCGGGGTGGGGACTACGTACCATTATTTATATCTTTATTCTAATTGCTGCAATCACTTCAGTTATGTTATATGCACGTTCTGTAAAACGTGATATGTCTAAATCTTTAGTATACGAATTAGAACAAGTTGAAAGTCACAAAAATAGTGTAATAGAAGTAGAGCGCTTTACAAAGCGACAAGCCGTTGGTTTAGGGTTGATAGTCATAGTAATCATATTAAATGTATATGGAATATTTACGTATGGTTGGTCATTTAATGAAATGAGCGCTAACTTTATACTAGCTGGTCTACTAGCTGGTTTCATTGGTGGCCTTGGATTAAATGGTACATTTGATGCAATGATTGATGGGATGAAAGATATACTGTTTGGTGCTATGATAGTTGGATTTGCAAAAGGTATTATTGTTATTCTAGAAAATGGTCAAGTTATTGATAGTATTGTGCATGGGATGACAACTTTACTTGCGGGTGTACCATCTTCTTTAGTCATTATTGCTATGTTTATATTACAGTTTATGCTCAATTTCTTTATACCATCAGGATCTGGTCAAGCCTTGACTACAATGCCTTTAATGGTACCTATTGCTGATTTGTTAGATATTAATAGACAAATTACAGTGTTAGCATTCCAATACGGTGACGCAATTAGTAATGTATTATTTCCAACGTCAGCTATTTTGATGGGAGCCTTAGCGGTAGGTAAAATAACCTATACGCAATGGTTGAAGTTTGCTTGGAAGATTATTTTATCTTGGATTATTATCTGTTGTATTGGCATGTCAATTGCGCTTATAGTTGGCTATTAGCACGAGTTATTTAGTGCAATTGTATAAGCTTATACAAATTAAAAATTAAAATTTATATTGTATATTTTATGAAAGCGTTATATAATGTAAAAAAACATATCGTTATTTTGCGTGTTACTGGTTAAGCAGGCATGAGCAAACAGAAAGACTATAGGGAATAGTCTGTTTGCTCATGCCTTTTTTTGCGCACTAATAGCGATCAAATTATATTTTGGAAGGGATGTTTTTAGATGTTTAAAAAGCTATTTGGACAGCTTCAGCGTATAGGTAAAGCTTTAATGTTACCAGTCGCTATTTTACCTGCTGCCGGGCTATTACTGGCAATAGGCACAGCTATACAAGGGGAGGAACTACAACACTATCTACCATTTATTCAAAATGCTGGTGTTCAAAGTGTAGCCGAAATGATGGCAGGCGCTGGAAGCAGTATATTTGATAATTTACCAATGATATTTGCTTTGGGTGTTGCGATAGGTTTAGCTGGTGGAGATGGTGTTGCAGCAATTGCAGCATTTGTCGGTTATGTTATTATGAACAAAACGATGGGGGCATTTTTACATGTGACGCCAGACAATGTTAACGACGCAGCAAGTGGTTATGCAAGTGTCTTAGGCATACCTACATTACAAACGGGTGTGTTTGGCGGTATTATTATTGGGGCATTAGCAGCGTGGTGTTATAACAAGTTCTATAACATTTCGCTACCGTCCTATTTAGGTTTCTTTGCTGGTAAACGTTTTGTACCGATTATGATGGCAACAACTTCATTTGTATTAGCGTTCCCAATGGCATTAATATGGCCAAGTATTCAATCTGGCTTAAACGCATTTAGTGAAGGTTTATTAGATTCAAATACAGGGGTCGCAGTTTTCTTATTTGGATTTATTAAACGTTTGTTGATTCCATTTGGTTTGCATCATATTTTCCATGCACCGTTTTGGTTTGAATTTGGCGCCTGGAAAAATGCAGCTGGCGAAATAATTCACGGTGACCAACGTATATTTATTGAACAAATTAAAGAAGGTAGTAATTTAACAGCTGGTAAATTTATGCAAGGGGAATTTCCAGTTATGATGTTTGGTCTTCCAGCAGCAGCTTTAGCAATCTATCACACAGCAAAACCTGAAAATAAAAAAGTAGTAGCTGGCTTAATGGGATCAGCAGCTTTAACTTCTTTCTTAACAGGTATTACAGAACCTTTAGAATTTTCATTCTTATTTGTAGCGCCATTACTATTTTTAATTCATGCAATTCTTGATGGTCTATCTTTCTTAACTTTATATTTACTAGATGTACATTTAGGTTATACTTTCTCAGGTGGATTTATCGATTATGTCTTATTAGGCGTCTTACCTAATAAAACACAATGGTGGTTAGTCATTCCTGTAGGACTAGTCTACGCAGTGATTTACTACTTTGTATTCCGATTCTTTATCCTTAAATTTAAATACAAAACACCAGGTCGCGAAGATAAACAAGCGCAAGCTACGAATTCATCTGCAAGCGAATTACCGTTTAATGTGTTAAACGCAATGGGTGGACAAGAAAATATCAAACACCTTGATGCATGTATTACGAGATTGCGTGTTGAAGTAGCAGATAAAAGTAAAGTGGATACTGCGGAATTAAAAGCATTAGGTGCTTCAGGTGTACTCGAAGTAGGTAATAATATGCAAGCAATTTTCGGACCTAAATCTGATCAAATCAAACATGATATGTCCTTAATTATGAAAGGTGAAATCACAAAACCTAGTGAGACTACAATCACTGAAGAAGATGAGGAAAATACTGTTCAATTAAATAAAGTATCAGAAACAGAGGTTTATGCTCCGGGTAAAGGACAACTTATTCCTTTGTCAGAAGTGCCAGATCAAGTATTTGCTCAAAAAATGATGGGTGATGGTGTAGGTTTTATTCCAGAAAATGGAGAAATTGTAGCGCCATTTGATGGGACAGTTAAAACAATCTTCCCGACAAAACATGCTATTGGGTTAGAATCTGAACAAGGCATAGAATTATTGATTCATATAGGCATCGATACAGTTAAGTTAAATGGTGAAGGTTTTGAAAGTCTTGTGAATACTGGAGATTCTATTAAGAAAGGTCAACCACTTATGAAGGTTGATTTAGACTATATTAAGTCTAATGCACCAAGTATTGTAACACCTTTAATCATAACAAATTTAGAAGATCGTACAATTGAAACAGCCGATGCAAAAAATGTATCTATTGATGAAGTAATTATGAAAATTAGTCAAAAATAATAAATTATAAAATTAAAACTAAAAGAGTTCGAGGCATAATACGATATGTCTCGAGCTTTTTTATTAGCTCAGGAATTCACACGAAAATAAAAAAAGTTGAAATATTCTGAAATTGTAAATATTATTAGAATTAAGAAAAGAAAAAGTAATGGGTGATAAAAATGAAATATAAACCAACAATGAATGTAATGTCGAAAGTATCATTAGTCCCACCAGAATTAAATATGGCGGAATCACTATATAGAACAATTAAAAATAATTTTAAACACTTGTCACCATTTTTAGATTTTATAACAGACGATGTGACGATTGAAGATGAACGTGCATATTTAAAAATGATGATTCAGCAGCATGCGGACAATAAAGCGAGATTGTTTTTAATTTACTATGAAACAACACTTATAGGTACTGTTGATTTACATAAAATAGATGATAATAATAATAAAGCTGAAGTAGGTTATTGGATAGCTGAAGGATATACGGGTAAAAACATAGTAACAAATTGTGTTAATCATTTATGTCACTTTGCGTTTGAAACGTTATCTCTTAACAAACTTATAATTAAAGCTGATGTTAGAAATATAGCCAGTAACAAAGTAGCTGAAAAAACAGGATTTACTTTTCTAGCTACAGATGTAGAAGACATCTTTGATGGTGAAAATTATAGAGACATGAATAGATACGTCCTACTTAAAAAGCAATTTGAGCAGCGACAAAGATAATTTGTTATTAGGAGGGAGTATATGGAACTTACTAGAGGCATAAACCATATAGGATTAACAGTTCCTGACATTGAAAGTGCTACTCAGTTTTTTAAAGAAGCTTTAAACGGTAAAATTGCGTATGATAGCCAGACTAAAGCAGACGAGCCGCGAGGAGGGCCACATATTGAACATGTTTTGAATATTGAAGAAGAGGCAGTAATTATAAAAAAAAGAATGATGGTATTTAATAATGGCCCTAACATAGAGATGTTTGAATTTAAGCATGCTACACAAAATAATCCGATATCTTTACAGGATATAGGATTTACACATATTTCATTTTATGTGGATGACTTTGATAACACACTAGCTCAAGTTAAACAAGCTGGAGGTATACCAGTATCTGAGCCACATGCTAATACAAGATATGAAGATACGGCCGGTAATCAAACAGTATATGTTAAAACACCATGGGGGAGTTTAATTGAGTTACAAACAGTACCGAATGGTTTTTATTACCCGGACAATAGTGAAGCAACTGTCTTTATACCAGAACCATAACCAAATATGACTAAATGGAGGAAAGAAAAATGTTACAAAACAAATTAAATGTAGCTAATTTGAAAACACCTATTCATAAATTAGAACAGTTAAGTGAGACTTTAGGTAAAAATATTTATATTAAAAGAGATGACTATACTGGAACTGAAATTTCTGGTAACAAGGTGCGTAAATTAGAATATACCTTGCAATATGTCTTGGATAATGGCTATGATACAGTAATCACAACAGGGGCAATAACATCAAATCACGCAAGAGCGACCGCTGCATTATGTGCACAATTCAACATAACATGTCATTTAGTACTTCGAGGTAACTTGGCAGAGTTTGAAGGAAATCTATTTTTAGATGCGATGTTGGGGGCGCATATTCATATCATTGAGCCATCAGCTTCAAGAGAAGAAGCAATGGAAGCATTACAAAATGAATTAGAAAAACAAGGAGAACGGACATTTGCGATACCAGCAGGCGCTTCTGGTTGGATAGGATCACACGGTTATATCAATGCTTTTAATGAAATTGTTGAACAAGAAAAAGAGATGGACGTCCAATTCGATTCAATTAATTTAGCCGTCGGTTCTGGAGGAACTTATGCTGGTCTTTGGTACGGTAATATAAAAGACGGTTTAAATAAAAATATCATGGGGTTCGCAGTCACTCAAAGTGCGCATGAATTTAAAACAAAAATAATCGAAATATTAACTCATTTAGATGATAGTATATCATCATTTGACATGATATCTATCAATGATAATTATATTGGTCTTGGTTATGGACAAGCAACAGATGAAGAATTGCAATTTTATATAGATATTGCCCAACAAGAAGGGATTATTTTAGACCCAACTTACACAGGAAAAGCCTTTAGAGGTTTAGTTGAAGAAATTAAAGCTGGTAGCTACGACAATCAAAATAATATTTTATTTATTCATACAGGTGGATTACAAGGTTACACACAGGCAACAAGAACACGTATTCAACAATTGCTTCCTGAAATTATACAGGATAAATAGCAATAAACTAAAAACTATTATTATGTTTGCATTAAAGTAATGTATTATAGATGAAGTTTATATTGGTGAATTTGCGTATTACTATATTTATAATATTGAGTTGTAGCATTCTACGTAATTATATAAGGAGCGTAATGAGTCATGACCATTAGAAAATTAGTGTCAGAAAAAGCGATAGAAGTGAATGGTTACGATATAGATGCGATGGGTATCGTAAGTAACATAGTATATATCAGGTGGTTTGAAGATTTACGTACGGATTTTATAAATCAATATATGCCTTACTCTGATATGATGAATCAACATATTTCACCAATATTAATGAAAACAGAGGCAGAATATAAAACTCCTATAACTATACATGATAAACCTATAGGCCGTTGCTACATTGTAAAAGCGAGCAAATTGCGGTGGGAATTTGAGTTTGAGATTGTGTCTGAGGACAAAGTACATTGTTTAGGCCATCAAAATGGTACGTTTTTTGACCTACAAAATCAAAAGGTGACAAAATTACCAGAAGTTTTTCAAAGTATACTGTGAGAATAATAGTTAGTTTAGTTAGGAATTTGAATGTGTTCATGTATGGTATTATAAGTAAGCAAAAAGTTTGCTACATTATAGATAAACAAGGCATAATGATATTCAATTTATTAAAATAAAGGTGGTGTTCAATCGTGCAACAGACATTGCCAACGATAGATTCATTTCATGACTTTATAGCTCGACATCCATTGGCTGTAATACACATTATGAGGGACAATTGTAGTGTGTGTCATGCAGTATTGCCACAGATAGCTGATATAGTAAAAGACTTTCCTAACGTACCTTTGGGTATTGTTAATCAAAGCGAGTTAGAAGAGATAGCAGGGGAATTATCTATCTTTACTGTACCAGTAGATTTGATATATCTAGAAGGAAAAGAAATGCATCGCCAGGGTCGTTTCATTGATATGCAACAATTTGAACATCAATTGAACTTAATGTATCAAAGTTTAGATAACTAAAATTTGATAAGCACTTTTCCATAGTCACTCATATTAATAAAATAATGAAATTCTTGTAATATAATATAAATTCCTACAGGGTTTATTATATTTTTGAAATCTATTAAGCAAAGATTATGAAAGAGCTGGGACATTAATTATGTCTCAGTTTTTTTATGCTTTTTCAGAAATTAAATTGCTCGTCATAAAAAAGTGGAAAATTTGATAAAAACTGTCATAATTATGTTAAATAATGTATGACAAGTAAAATTCATAGTGCTAAGGGGGATTTTTATGCAAATTGAAAGAATTTGTCCAAATGAAGCGGAAGCGCTTTATGATTGTATGAGAAAAATTGATGAAGAGTCCCAATATATGCTCTATTTACCAGATGAAAGAAATTTCGATAAAGAACGTTTTATAGATGACATAAAGCGCAATTTTTATATTGGTGTCAAGTCGGAAAATAACCAAATCTTAGGTTATTTATCAGTACATATTAGTACATTAGCAAAGGTGAGGCATATTGGTTACATTGTTAGTGGATTAATCAATGATTTGCAACAACAAGGTTTAGCGACGCAAATGTTTGATGAAACTTTTAAATGGGCTGAACGCAAAGGCATCAGAAGGTTGGAATTAACAGTGATTACTACTAATAAACCCGCTGTAAATTTTTATGAAAAGGTAGGCTTTAAGATTGAAGGGATTAAACATAAGTCTGTTTATATGGATGGTCATTTTTTTGATGAATTTTATATGTCTATGATGTTGAATGAATTCTATAATACTGAGTCTGAAAATATATAGTAGGGGCTTCATGAATTTCAAAAATGTCACAGTTAGTTAATGAGATAGTTCCTTTTGTTAAAATTATTGTTGAGTGTGTTATAAACTATATGTAATAGCAATATTAATGTAATAGGCAAGGAGGAAAAATTATGATAAAAAAAATAGCTACATTATCAAGTGTGACAATTGCCGCTTCATATCTATACGTAAAAGTAAGAGAAAAACGAAGTTATAAAAGCTTTTTATATGAATTAATGTTAAAAATCACTAATACGAAAAGTTCATTTGAAAATGTTGAAAATGCGCAAAAAAGTTTAGATGCTGTGAAAGAAGAAACAAAGGGTCTATACAATGGTACAGAATATCGTTTTAAACATAGGGTGCAAGCGACAACAGTACAACAGTCTACGGTTTATACAATCAATAATCAATCTGATAGACAACAACAAGTCGTATTATATATACACGGTGGTGCTTGGTTTCAAAATCCAATGAAAAATCACTTTGATTATATCGATACACTTGCAAGTGAATTGAATGCGAAAATCGTCTTACCTATTTATCCAAAAGTGCCACATGCGACTTATAAAGAGACATTTACATTATTAAAAGAAATATATGAAAGTATTGTAAGGGAGGTAGAAGATCCACATCAAATTATAGTGATGGGAGATTCAGCTGGTGGGCAAATCGCGTTATCATTTGCTCAGTATATTAAAATGCAATCACTACCTCAGCCAAGTAATATTATTTTGATTTCTCCTGTACTAGATGCAACATTATCTAATCCAGAATCAGCAGTTTATGAAGAAATAGATCCGATGTTAGCTAGAGAAGGAAGTAAGTTTTTCTTAGAACTATGGTCTGGAGATTTATCTTTAACAGATTGGCGTGTTTCCCCGATGTTTGGAGATTTAGAAGGGCTTGGGCATATTACGTTAATCATTGGTACAAAGGAAACATTATATCCAGATGTACTTAAACTTTCGAATATATTGAATAAAAAGAATATAAGTCATGATTTTTTACCAGGGTATAACTTGTTTCATATTTATCCCGTATTTCCAATTCCTGAAAGAGCACAAGTAATAACAAAACTAAAGCAGATTATTAAAAAATATTAGCCTTAGTTTGAATCAAGATAGTTTAATAACGAAATGATAAAACTTAAATTTCTAAAATACAATAAAGAAATGAGGTGGCAGTCTAATATTTAATTTAGACTGCCACCTCACTTCTTTTAATTATTCATTAGAATAAATCATATAGATGCTAACATCAATTTAATAGTGTATTAATTTTAATTTGTATGATTCTTTTTTAAAGAAATCATTAAGATTAATAACATAATTAATACTATACCTAATAATTGGAATGGTAGAAATGTTACTTTTAACCAAATAGCGCTAGACACAATAGCCATTACAGATTCTATTGTGCCAAATAAAGTGGTTTCCTTTGCTGATAAATACTGCAAACTTTTTATAAAGAAAAAGAAAGCAATTGCAGTTCCTCCTATAATACCGAAACCTAAATAACTTAGTGTACTGAACGTTATTTGTGAAATATCAAATTGCCACAATGGTGCTTTGAAATTCATCAATATTCCTGAAATTAACATCGCCCATCCTACCACTAAGATTGAAGAAAAATTAACTAATAATTTCGTTGCATATATAGTGTAAAAGGCAAGGGCGATACCAGAAACCACTCCCCAAGTGATGCTTGAAGTTGGTACTACGAGACGACTTAGAGAACCATTTGTTAAGAGTAGAAATGTACCAGTAAGTGTCAGCGTAATAGTTACTAAATCGAAAATCTTAAAAGTTGCTTTGCCACGTATAATAAACCAGAAAATAATATAAACAGGAGCAATATATTGCAGTAACGTAGCTATTGCTGCATTACCTTCATCGATAGAAGCCATATATGAGTATTGTACGAGTAACATACCAAAAATAGAGAATATCAACATCTGTATCGTACTTGTAAAGTTTGAGAAGATAGTAAATATGGAATGTTTGGGATTTAATATTTTGAAAATAATCATAAGTATTACGCCACTAAGTAGTAGTCTAGTGGTAACATACCAGTTAACATCGATATGCCTATACCTAAATAGATAATCTGATACTGTTCCGCCAAGCCCCCAAAAGGATGCACCTACAATCGCTAAAATAATACCTAACATACGTTTTTTTGTTTTCATTATATCACCTAATAATTATTAATATATTAAACTATAAATGAAAATAGTTTGATATAATACATTAAAATATATTAAAAATATCAATATATTGAGGTGACGTTGCATGAATAACGAAATGGTCATAGGAAATAATAGAGAAGAATATATAAGATATCCAGACTATCAATGGAAGCATGTTATTCTACGTACTACTTTAAACCAAACACTATTAGGTCATATACCTTTACATTGGCATCATGCTTTACAATTCGTCTATGTAATTAACGGCACAGTAAAAATAAATATTGCTGAGAATACTATAATATTAAAGGAAAGAGACGGTATATTTATAAATGCCAATATTGTGCATGAGGTTCACGATATCGTTGAAGGCAGTACGTTTTATTGCTGGAATATTGAGCAACCTAGCATTACAAACTTTATTGAGTATAAATATGTAAATTATATTATTGAGTTAACAAACCAAGTTCCATATATATATTTATCATTTGATCATAAGCAGCAACGAGTACTTTTAGAAATAATTGAATATACAGGTATGATTTATGAAAAGCAAGAAGACTTGTATCAGCTTGAAATCACAATACAATTTTATAGCGCTATTAAATGGTTGTTACATCACGTGCCAGGCTATATAGATGATTTAACTTACAATTTTGATAGTCGCGTTAAACAAATAATTGAATATATACACGAGTATTACTCAAACAAAATAACGTTACAACAACTAAGTGGAGTTATTCATATGAGTGAAGCGGAAACGATAAAGTTATTTAAGAGGGCAACTAAACAAACGCCATTTGAATATTTGCAAAAAACAAGGCTAGAGGCTAGCATCTATCAGTTAAATCATAAAGCAAAATATACAATTACAGATATTGCCATGCAATGTGGATTCTCTACCACGAGTTATTTTATAAAATTATTTAAGGACACATATGGCATGACTCCAAAACAATATCAAAAGTTCCAATTGCAGTCATAAGATAAAGCAACGTAAATAAGGGTGAGATAGAAAACAATAGTTGAATGCTATCTCACCCTTGTTATCTTTAATAAGATTAATTTACTACTATATAAATAGTTATTTCAGCTAACAATTAGAGTAATTACCTTTATCTTAAAACGTTCTATCATGACCATTATCACAAATAATTTTTATTTTAGATTTTTTAAGTAAGTAGGGAAAAATTCTGTGTATAAATCAATGAATTTGAAGTAGCTATCTTTTTCAACATATTCGTCTACTTGATGTGCCTGACTTACTAGGCCAGGGCCGTACATGATAAATGAAAAATCTTCATCTTTATCAACTAATAAGTCAGAAGCATCTGTAACTCCTGGCGATGCTTCGTAAGGTAAATCTGTATTTAAATATTTTAATCCTAAATCATGGGCTAGTGTCGCTAGTCTATTTTTACCGGTAGTATAAACAGGAGGTCTAGACATATACGTATCAATTTCTATGTCTGTATTATCGGTTTCAACTTGTTTTAAAATTTCGTCGAAATAAGTTATGAATTGGTCATTGTCATGTTCTGGAATAGTGCGAATGTTAAACTCAGATTCAGCATGTTCTGGTATAGAGTTTACTTGATTGCCACCATTGAAAATTGTAGCGTTCATGATTGGGTTACCTAATAAATCATTATTTTTATCAAATTTCGTGAACCCTTCATCCGCTTTATATACAAATTTCACTAAAGGTGATATCGCATTAAACCCTAATTGTGGCATAGAGCTGTGGGCAGCCTTTCCTCTTGAAATAACGCGAATGTCCATAGAACCCTTATGTGCATAGATGATTCTATCTTGTGAAGGTTCTGCAATAACTAGTGCTTCTACATCTTTCATGTAACCTTCTTGTTGGAAAGTTTTAGCCCCTTCACCAACAATTTCTTCTCCTGCAGTGGCTAATAGTCTGATCCGCCCGTATTCTAATAAGTTTTTATCATGAATATCAATCATGCTTAATACTAAAGCAGCTAATCCAGATTTCATATCGGCTGCTCCACGACCATATAGTTTGCCATCTACTTCAGTCAATTTAAATGGATCAAATGTCCATTTATTAATATCGCCTTCAGATACGACATCCATATGACCAGAAATACCTAAAACAGGCCCTTCGGTTCCAATCTCTGCAACTAAGTTGGCTCTCGTATCATTGATTTTAATTATTTTTGATTCGATACCGTGTTGGGATAATAAGTCTTTTAAGTATTCACAAACTTGCATTTCATGGTCATTTACGGATTTGATTGTCACTAAATCCTCCAAAATTTGAACCTTTTCACTATCTGTAAATTTACTCATAATTAAAAACCCCTTTTCAATAAATATAAAATTCAGACAATTTAAGTATAGCTAATAAAATTGAAGAATTGTAACTAAAAGGGTTGAATTTAACGTAAAGAAAATTTGGAGGACAAT
Source organism: Staphylococcus xylosus NJ (assembly GCF_000338275.1). Taxonomy (GTDB): domain Bacteria; phylum Bacillota; class Bacilli; order Staphylococcales; family Staphylococcaceae; genus Staphylococcus; species Staphylococcus xylosus_B. Next base: position 10,313 of record NZ_ANMR01000034.1, on the reverse strand, counting down.
GCTTTGTAATATATATTAATAAAATGATAGAACTTATTAACTATAAAAAATCATACATGATTTTTTATCAACTTTGTTCTAAAGTCCATGTATGATGCTTATCATCTTTCAATGAAGATACATTATTTAATTTGTAATCGTTACTAGATTGTGAACCTTGAGGTATATCACTAGATTCAGTAGTTTTTAACTCAGAAGATTGGGAACTGTTGTTGATATAGTCTACGTTTTCAATATTTTTAGTGTTATCAGAATCTAACACAGCGCCTCTCATATCATTACCTTGAAAACTTCCTACTAAAAGCATAACCAGATAAGCGCAACAAATAATCGCTACAATAGCAAGATATATTGAAACCACCAATTTGACTGATTTACTCATAAACTACCTCCTAAAATTTGTATCAGTTGTCCCTTACACATATAAGATAACATGTAAATTTTAATGCTATGTAAAATTGAGGTAAATAATATATTTATTTATTTTCGTTATAAATTCTTAGATGAATAAAAAACATTAAAATTATTCATATAAAAATAAAACATATGTAAGAATCAACAAAAAGCTTTTGCGTAAGGATTCATAAGTGTATTTATTTTTTTTACAGATGAATTGTAAACTCAGATTTACAAATTATTAATAGATAATTCAAACTATTTAAACTAAATCAATAACTGCATGATAGCATGTCATTATCAAAAGATAGCAGTAGATTAGACATATCATTTAATAATATTGAAATTCTAGCTATTTTGAATACATAAAATTAAATAGGTTGTTGAAAAGAGGGATAAAATTTGCTACTAATCATAATTTGTATCGGGGTTATTCTTTGGTTAGGTATTGTTGAAAAGAAAAGGCATTCTAACAGATTAGAAAAGATTCCTATACGTATCAATATAAATGGTATTAGAGGTAAATCTACTATAACTAGATTGATTTACAGTACTTTACGTGAGGATAACTATCGCGTTATTGGCAAAACAACAGGTACAGATGCGCGTATGATGTATTGGTTTACACCTAGGGAATATCCAGTTTATAGAAAACCACAAGGAGCTAATATTGGAGAACAGCGTGATATTATCAGGAAAGTTGTTAAACAAAAAGCCAACGCTTTAGTTAATGAATGCATGGCTGTGAATCCCGATTATCAAATTACGTTCCAGAAAGATCTTGTAAAAGCTAATATAGGAGTCATCGTCAACGTAATGGAAGATCATATGGATGTTCTTGGACCAACGTTAAATGAAGTGGCGGAGGCTTTTACAGCAACTATTCCTTATAGAGGACATCTTGTTGTTATGAAAGATGATTATACAGACTTTTTTGCTAAAGTAGCAAAAAGGCGTAAGACGAAGCTTATCGTTGTAGATAAGGAAGAAGTGCCAGAATCGTATTTAAGGAAATTTGGTTACATTGTGTTCCCTGACAATGTAGCTATTGCAATGGGTGTTGCAGAAGCACTTGGTATTGATAGAGAAATCGCATTAAAAGGTATGCTGAATGCGCCACCAGATGTTGGAGCCGTTGAGGTTAAATACTTTGATGCTAATCAGTCAACTAATGTTTATGTCAATGCGTTCGCTGCTAATGAACCGAAATCGACTAAGGCAATATTAAATAAGGTAGAAAGTTATAACTATCCATATAAGAAAATAGTTATTATCTTGAATTGTCGTTCTGATAGGGTCGATAGAACACGGCAGTTTGCTGAGGACTTTATTACTGAAGTTGATTTTGACACATTGATTTGTACTGGTAAGAGTACGCAAATGGTTACTGAAGTAATGAAAGGACAACCGGACAAAAAGTATTTGAATTTTGAAGGTAGAGATATAAAAGAAATAGAGCAAGCGTTATACCAAGAGTCTCAAAACTCATTGATATTTTGCGTGGGTAATATCCATGGACCAGGTAAACAAATAGCGCAGTATATAGAAGGGATCAAATAATATGATAGGTTCAGAATTATATTTTTCATTATTTGTGGGCATTGTATTAAGTTTAATCTTCGCTGAAAAATTTGGTATTAGTCCAGCTGGATTAGTAGTACCTGGATATTTAGCTTTAATTTTTGATCAACCAATTATGCTATTATCTGTACTCATCATTAGTTGTATTACATACTTTATCGTAAATCATGGTATAAGTCGGATTGTTATATTATATGGCCGAAGGAAATTTGCAGCCATGATCTTGACTGGAATGGTTTTGAAATTTGTTTTTGACTTAATATATCCAGTGACACCATTCGAGATGGTCGAAATGTCGGGCATAGGTGTCGTTATACCAGGAATTATAGCAAACACGATTCAAAAGCAAGGTGTCATTATTACTTTATCAACTTGTATGCTTTTAACATGTATCACTTATGTCATTTTATTCTTTTATAGCTTTATCAACTAGTAAGGAGCATATATATGAAGAATTCTAAAAGATTTTCAATAGAAGAACGCATACTCAAGTGGACTAAACGACATAAGAAAAGAAATACAATTTACACTAGCATTATTTTAATTATCGCTATTGTACTTTTAGTATTTGTCATGACATCACAAAAAATTGAACCCGTTAAAGCTATGAATAAAGGTCAAGGTGATATAAGAATGACATATTTAGGAAATGTCGAATTAAATAACCACATCAGGAAGAATAATATTAGCGAAGCTTTTAGTGCTATTAAGCCAATTTTAAAAGGGAGTGATTATTCTACAGCAAGTTTAAAAGTATCGAAATTCTCAGATGATAGAAAAAAAAATATCAATAAAAACTTAGAAAATGTAATGTTTTTAAGAGATTTGAATATTAAAAGCTTAAATCTTATCAACCAAGTTACAGACAATGTAACTGCGAGAGACTTAATGAAATCAGTAGAAGCTCAGTCAGGCTATAATTATTTAACTGGAAATGGCTCCAATGCTATCAATAGTAAAACAGTACAACAAACGGTTAAAAATAAAAAAATAGCTAATGTATCTTTTACTGATGTTGAATCAGACTATACAGATACATTAAAAAATACGACATCAGTTAGTTTGGAGCCAAACATTTATATCCCATTAATTAAAAAACTTAAAGAAAACAATGATTATGTAGTTGTTAACGTTGATTGGGGTATCACAGATGAACGATCAGTTACTACTAGGCAAAGAGAATACGCGCATTCGTTAGCTGATGCGGGTGCTGATGTGATAATTGGTCATAACTCGGTAGTACAAGAAATAGAAAAATACAAAGACACCAGTATCTTTTACAGTTTAGGCAATGTAACATCAGAAGATTTTTTATCTAAAAACAAACAAGGTTTAGCAGTGCAACAAAATTGGAACGGTGACCAGTCTCAATTTACGGTGACGCCAATTAAGTCACAAGGTGGACAAATCACTAAATCTAACCCAAGTAAAGTAGAAGAAATCAAGTTACTTAATAATATTGAAGGTAAAAACATAAATTTTAAAAAAGAGAATGGAGGTTACGTTTATGAACATTAAAAAACATTGGGTAAGTATAACAGTTGTTTCAGTTGTATTGGTTGTTTTACTATTAATTGTTTTCGCGAGAGCGAACGAAGGATTAGATCAATATGAACTAAATGAATTGAAAACTTCTCATCTTCAATATCTTTCTAAAGGAGCTTAAGTATGAGTATTTATAATAAAAAAACGCTCATCGTAATATTACTCCTTACAATTATCATATCTTTTGGCTTTTTTATGATAACTAAAAAAGATAATTATAATAAAGATGAATTATATGAGAATAAAATAGCAGATCATGCCCAGGATCTTTCCGACAAAAATTACGGTGTTGCTTCAAACAATCCAATCGCAACGCGGGTTGGGGAAAAAATATTGCAAGACGGCGGTAATGCGATAGATGCATCTGTAGGTGTTTCTTATGCACTTGCAATAACAGAGCCTCATTCATCCGGTTTAGGTGGTGGTGGCGCAATGTTAGCTTATGATGGCCAAGAAAACGTTGCACCAAAGCAATGGCAATACAAAGACATATCATCTTTTGACTTTAAACAAAAAGACGAGATAGGTACACCTGGATTTGTTCGTGGTTTACACGATGCACATAACGAAGGAGGCAAGATGGAGGAACAGAAAATATTAGACTATGTTATACCTTTAGCTGAGGATGGTTTTGAAGTGGATTCAGAACTGGAACGTAGTTTAAAACTTTATGGCTCAGATATTGATCGGAACTCCCCATTTTTTGATAGTGGCCAGACGAAAAGAGAAGGTGACGTTGTAAAACAACCAGCTTTAGCTAAAACGATTAAAGGCATTAGAGATCATGGACCAGAATACTTTTATGAGAAAGTAGGTAAAAGTGTTTCTAAGCAAGTGGATGATGAAGTTAATGAAAAAGATTTTACAAGTTACAAAACAGAGAAAAAGGAACCGGTAAGTACAGATTACCTAAATAATAAAGTATATTCTGCATCTAATCCGTTAGGTGGAACGCTAATGCTACAAGGTTTAGAAATTGATGAAGCAACAGGTAATGATACAACCCCTGATAACCGATTAGATTATATTACAGGTATGTTAAAGTCTAGAGCATTGATGTATAGAAATAGAGATATTATTAATGGTCAAGATGAAGACTACGATGAATACTTATCTCAAGATTATATATTAGGAAAATTAAACGAGGTTAATTTTAATAGTAATTTCAATACAAATAATGTGGACAATACAAGTACTACACATTTTGTAGTTATAGATAAAAACGGTAAGTTAACAAGTACTACCAATACTTTAGCAAGTTTCTTTGGTTCCGGTAAATTTATGAAAGAGGGGTTCTATATGAATAACTCATTAAACAACTTTTCATCTAATCCGGCAAGTCCGAACTATGGTGGGAAGCATAAAGAGCCAAGGTCGTTTACAGCACCAAGTATTGTAGTAGGCCCTGATTATTACATGGGTATAGGAACGCCAGGAGGTAACAAGATACCAACCACATTGAATGAAGTGTTGGTAGATTATTTAAGAGGTGATGGTACCCTACAAGAATCGATAGATAAGCCACGTTTTTATAACGATGGGGGACAAATTTTTTATGAAAATGCTACAAGTAAACAAGATATAGATATATTCAAAAGTTTAGGTTTTCAGATTGAAGAAAAACGTAATGATCCTAACTTTGGCAGTGTCCAAGCCGCACTTTACAACAAGAATAATAAAACTGTTGAAATTGGACACGATGTCGGTAATAGATAGTAAATAAAGGGGTAAGATAGAAATTTTATATAACATCAACAACAAAAGAAAACGGATAGATATCAGTTTGAGATATCTACCCGTTTTTTACTAAATGATTAAGTAAGTTGTTTTACCAACCTTGGCCTGCTATATCGTAGTTTGCTAATTGGCCTTTTTCCAAGTCTTGAATTGCAGCTTCTAGCACATTTAAAGCAGTATCTAACTGATCATAAGTTATGACTAATGGTGGTTGGAAACGCAGTACATTTCCAGCAACAGCAATGATGACGACACCATTGTCAAAACAACGATTACAAATCTTTAAAGCTGCTTCAGGATTGCGCACTTTTTTAATTTTATCTGACACAATATCGATACCAATAGAGAGCCCTTTACCTCTGACATTTCCGACAGATTTATATTTTTCAGGCCATTGATTCAGGCGTTCACGAACGTAATATCCTTTATCAGTACTAGCCTGCAATAGTCCTTGATCTTCAATCATAGAAATTGTAGCTAACGCAGCTTCACAACTTACCGGATTAGCACCAGTAGTAAATAAATGAGCTGGGGCGTCTAAATAGTCCATGATTTCTGAACGCCCAACAATGGCGGACATTGGTAGACCACCTGCCAGTGATTTACCAAATGTAATAAGATCAGGTTCAATATTATAATGCGATACGGAACTCCAACAACCTGTTCGTCCTAACCCTTGTTGGATATCATCCACAGCCAATAATATACCGTGTGTTTGGCATAACTCTTGTAAGGCTTCAAAGTAACCGTCTACGGGTTCAAGTAAACCGCCATCGCCTTGGATAGTTTCAATCATGATACAAGCTACTTCGTCGGCTGGTACATACTTTTCGAACATTTCTTTAAGTGGAGCAAGATATTCTTCTACTGTATTTGGATTTTGATGCTCAAACATACCGCGATAATTATCTGGAAAAGGAATGTGATAGAAACCTGGTAGCATTGGACCATAATGTTTACGCATATTTAAACTGATTGCAGACATAGAAAGTGATCCATATGTAGAACCATGATAAGCATTGATAAAACTAATAATATAAGGTCTTCCTGTATATGCGCGAGCTAATTTAACGATGCCGTCATTTGCATCTGATCCCGAAAGGCCGAAAAGTGCACGTTTCTCATAGGCACCTGGTGCAATTTCACATATTTTTTTAGCTAATTTGACTAAAGGCTCATGATACATGTACGCAGGAGTATAATGTATGAATTGATCAACTTGTGCTTTGATAGCATCAGTAACCTGTTTAGGTGCATGACCAACGTTTTGAGAACTTGCACTAGATAGCAGGTCAATATATGTTTTTCCTTCAACGTCTACGAGTGTTGCACCATAGCCATGCGAGATAGCTAATGGATAATATTTAATTCTTCCTGGCTTAGCAAAGTATTTACTATCTTCATTGATAAGTCGTTCTGATTTGTTCATAATTGATGCGCCTCCCATAATTTAACGTAGGGTGTGTCGATATGTATAAAGTCATTGTGAGTTATGTTTCGTCAGCATATACACAGCTTAAAATTATAAAAGTAGTGTCTATATTTATGGTAAAAAGTCACGTAAATAAATAGCTAATAAGTCGAATATACTAAGAAAATTTAGAATTGTAAATATATTCTGAAAAATTAAAGTTGAATAACGCTTTTTTAGTGTAAAATAACCATTTTATTAGATAGAAGTGCTCAATTTTAATTACTTGCAAGTTGAATTTTATAATAATATATATTGAGCGAGGTAATATGATGCTATTAAAAACATAAAAACAGTTATAACTAGAAATGAATGATAAAAATTGGTATATTGTGCTTAAGAAATAATGTTTATCTCTATAACATAAAAAGTAAAATCTTTAAAAGATTTATCGAATGGTAAAAAGTCAAAAATATTTAAAGTTAAAATAAAAAAATAAATTATAAGATTTGAAAGTGAATAGGAGGAAAAACATATGATATATGCTGGTATATTAGCGGGAGGTATCGGTTCTAGAATGGGAAACGTGCCACTGCCAAAACAATTTTTAGATTTAGATGGTAAACCTATATTAGTTCATACGGTTGAAAAGTTCTTGCTCACAAATGAATTTGACAAAATATTTATTGCGACACCACAAAAGTGGATTTCGCATACGAAGGATACGTTGCGTAAGCATCAAATTAATGACGATAGAATCGAAGTGGTACAAGGTGGTTCAGACCGTAATGAAACGATTATGAATATTATAAATGAAGCTGAAAAAGCACACTCTATAACTGATGAAGATGTAATCGTTACACATGATGCGGTTAGACCATTTTTAACGCACCGAATCATCAAAGAAAATATTAAAAGTGTATTAGCACATGGTGCAGTCGATACTGTAATACCTGCAACTGACACTATTATCACTTCAAGCGATGGAGAACAAATACAGTCTATCCCAGTCAGAAGTGAAATGTATCAAGGCCAAACACCACAATCATTTAATGTGAATTTATTGAGGAATAGCTATAATGCGTTATCTGTAGAAGAGAGAGAAATAATGACAGATGCCTGTAAGATTCTTGTGGTAGCTAATAAAAAAGTAAAATTAGTGATGGGAGAACTATATAACATTAAAATTACGACGCCATACGATCTAAAAGTGGCGAATTCCATCATCAAAGGTGGGATGTTGAGTGATTAACCAAGTTTATCAACTGGTAGCACCTAGACAATTCGAAGTAACATACAATAATGAAAATATTAAAAGTGATAAAGTTGTTGTAAGACCATTATACTTATCAATTTGTGCGGCAGATCAAAGATATTATACGGGTAGCAGAAATGAACAAATATTAAAGAAAAAATTACCCATGTCTCTAGTTCATGAAGGTGTTGGTGAAGTTGTTTATGATAACAAAGGCATATTTAAGACTGGTACAAGAGTTATTATGGTACCGAATACACCCGTAGAAACAGATGAAGTCATAGCAGAAAACTATTTACCTAGTAGTAAATTTAGATCTAGTGGTTATGATGGTTTTATGCAAGATTATGTTTTTATGGATCATGACCGTGTCGTAGAAATTGATGATAGTATCGAAGATTTAAGTACAATTGCATATTCTGAATTGGTAAGTGTGAGTTGGCATGCGCTTCAAAGGTTTGAACGTAAATCAAATGCCAATAAAAATAGTTTTGGTATTTGGGGCGATGGCAATTTAGGGTATATTACTGCAATTTTATTAAATAAACTATATCCCAATGCAGCAATTTATATCTTTGGTAAAACAGATTATAAATTAAGTCATTTCTCTTTCGCAGATGAAATATACCACATACATGAAGTGCCTGAAGGGGTTACTTTTGATCATGCATTTGAGTGTGTAGGTGGGAAAGGTAGCCAGTCTGCAGTAAATCAAATCATTGATTTGATTTCACCTGAAGGCACAGTTAGTTTGTTAGGTGTAAGCGAATATCCTGTTGAAGTTAACACAAGATTAGTGTTAGAGAAAGGTTTAACAATGTTTGGAAGCAGTAGAAGTGGTGCGCAAGACTTTAAAGATATTGCGAAATTCTATAAAGATCATCCAGATGTTGTGGAAAAATTAGCGCTACTCAAAGGTAACGAATTTGATGTTAAAACCATTAATGATGCAGTCAATGCATTTGAAACAGATTTATCTACTTCGTGGGGCAAGACTGTCATTAAATGGACGATGTAAACTTTTAAAAATAAGCAATTAGTCATAATATTTTAAAATAATATTATGAACAGGATAGAGAGAGGTTTTTAAATTGAGTAAATCTAAAATAATAATTGATAATATTTATTGGGAACGTATTCAATTATTTATTTCAGGTCATGTTGAGGATATCGAATTGGACAAGAAACATTTTGTTCTACGTAATTTAACTGAGACCAAAGAATTGAAAGCAAACAATGTAGAAATTAACGGAAATCAATTCGTAGCACGCTTTAATGTGGCTATATTAGATGACGGAAATTATATACCTTCAGGTGAATACTTAATTGTATATAAAGGTGACTTTGATTATATAGCGAATATTAATTCATCATTGTTAGAACCTAGTCAATATACGTTAGAGGAAGATGAGCTGGAACAGTATCATGAGATAGATACTCAAAATGGTAAGAATAATTTTCTATTAAAACATTTTATGTACACGTTTAAAAAAGGTGGCAACTCTAATAAAACAAAATATGTTGTGAGACCGATGATATCCAGTGAAGTTAATGAGTTTGTGCTAGAAATCTTATTTAAGATTCCTAAACCTAAGTTAAATCCTCTAAAACAAAAGATTGCAGATTTGAAATTAAAGTATAATCGTTATACATATAATATACGTAATTTTGTCTTCCAAATGATATTTAATACGACAAAATTTTTCCATTTGAAAAAGGGGAATACGGTACTATTCACATCTGATTCAAGAGCTGAAATGTCAGGGAACTTTGAATATGTTTATAATGAGATGTTACGCCAAAATTTAGATGACAAATATAAGATACATGCCTTGTTTAAATTTAATATTTCGGCACGTCGTAACTTTATCGACAAATTTAAATTTCCGTATTTATTAGGTAAAGCAGATTATATATTTGTGGATGATTTTCACCCGTTACTTTACAAAGTGAAATTTAGAAAAAGTCAGGAAATTATTCAAGTATGGCATGCGGTTGGTGCTTTCAAAACTGTTGGTTTTAGTCGAGCTGGAAAAAAAGGTGGCCCATTCTTTAATTCTGTAAATCATAGAAATTATACTAAAGCCTTTGTTTCTTCTGAAACAGATATACCGTTTTATGGTGAAGCGTTTGGTATTAAAGAACAAAATATAATTCCGACTGGGGTCCCTAGAACAGATATCTTATTTGATGAGGCGTATGAACAACAAGTTACAGCCGAAATGGAGGAAGCACTACCAATCATTAAAGATAAAAAAGTGATTTTATTTGCGCCTACATTTAGAGGTAATGGACATCATACGGCACATTATCCATTCTTTAAAATTGATTTTGCTAGATTTGCAAGGTATTGTCGTGAAAATAATGCAGTAGTTTTATTTAAAATGC
>NZ_ANMR01000033.1 GCF_000338275.1 Staphylococcus xylosus NJ | reverse complement strand
ATGAAAGTTAAAGAACCATTAGCAGAAGAGTTCCAATATTTTAAAGAAGGCTTAATTTTATTTACTTATTTACATTTAGCGAACGAACCAGTGTTAACTCAAGCTTTATTGGATAATAAAGTTGTTGGTATTGCATATGAAACTGTGCAATTGCCAGATCGTTCGTTACCATTGTTAACTCCAATGAGTGAAGTAGCGGGACGTATGTCTGCTCAAATTGGAGCTGAATTTTTACAAAAATATAAAGGCGGCATGGGTATACTTCTTGGTGGCGTACCGGGCGTTTCTAAAGGACGCGTATCAATTATCGGTGGGGGTCAAGCAGGTACAAATGCTGCAAAAATTGCGCTTGGACTAGGTGCAGATGTTACGATTTTAGATGTTAATCCTAAACGATTACAAGAATTGGAAGACTTATTTGATGGTCGAGTACACACAATTATGTCTAATCCTTTGAATATAGAGCAATGTGTGAAAGATAGCGATTTAGTCATTGGTGCAGTATTAATTCCTGGCGCTAAAGCTCCAAACCTTGTAACTGAAGATATGGTTAAACAAATGAGAGATGGTGCAGTCATAGTTGATATAGCAATTGATCAAGGCGGTATATTCGAAACAACTGACCGTATTTCTACACATGATGACCCAACTTATAAGAAACATGGTGTTGTACATTACGCAGTAGCAAATATGCCTGGTGCAGTGCCTCGTACATCAACGATTGCTTTGAATAATGCAACACTACCTTATGCGCAACAACTTGCTGGAAAAGGTTATTTAAAAGCATTACAAGATAATCAAGCATTGTCATTAGGTTTAAACACAATTAATGGT
>NZ_ANMR01000032.1 GCF_000338275.1 Staphylococcus xylosus NJ | reverse complement strand
GTGATATATCTGAAATATTAAGGGAACGTGGTGTAAACGTTCATCATTCAACGGTCTACCGTTGGGTTCAAGAATATGCCCCAATTTTGTATCAGATTTGGAAGAAAAAGCATAAAAAAGCTTATTATAAGTGGCGTATTGATGAGACATACATCAAAATAAAAGGAAAATGGAGCTATTTATATCGTGCCATTGATGCAGAGGGACATACATTAGATATTTGGTTGCGTAAGCAACGAGATAATCATGCAGCATATGCGTTTATCAAACGT
>NZ_ANMR01000031.1 GCF_000338275.1 Staphylococcus xylosus NJ | reverse complement strand
ATGTCTCTAGTTCATGAAGGTGTTGGTGAAGTTGTTTATGATAACAAAGGCATATTTAAGACTGGTACAAGAGTTATTATGGTACCGAATACACCCGTAGAAACAGATGAAGTCATAGCAGAAAACTATTTACCTAGTAGTAAATTTAGATCTAGTGGTTATGATGGTTTTATGCAAGATTATGTTTTTATGGATCATGACCGTGTCGTAGAAAT
>NZ_ANMR01000030.1 GCF_000338275.1 Staphylococcus xylosus NJ | reverse complement strand
ACATTGTTTAGCAGCTTCTACAGGGTCATCAGCATTTGCAATGCCGCCACCAACAATAATTAAATCAGGATTTTCTGAAACAATATCTTTAATTGTATCTGGTTTAATACCACCTGCGACTGCTACTTTAGAATTACTAATTACAGATTTAACTTTACGTAAACTTTCTAAAGGTGATTGACCTTCAGCTTGTAAGTCATAACCAGTATGAACAGCGATATAATCTGCG
>NZ_ANMR01000029.1 GCF_000338275.1 Staphylococcus xylosus NJ | reverse complement strand
AAAATTATGCTTTTAATTTTTTAATAATTTCTCTATTGAAATCATCTAAGTCATCTGGGACACGACTCGTTACAATATTGTTATCTATTACAACTGATTCATCAACAACGTGTGCACCAGCATTAGATAAATCTTTACGTACATTGATAACGCCAGTTATTGTGCGGCCCTTTAAATCATCAGTATCAACTAGTAGAAGTGGACCATGACAAATCGCAAATGTAGGCACATCATTTTGAGTAAAATACTTAGTAAATGTACCATAGCGACCTTCTTCATCACCACGTAAATGATCGGGTGAGAATCCGCCAGGAATTAATAATGCATCATAATTTTCTGGTTTCGCATCTGCAATGCTAACATCTACAGTTACTTTCTCCCCATGTTTGCCAACAAGTTCATGTTTTGCTGTATCTCCAATAACTTCAGTCTCAAATCCAGCATTTTCTAATGCTTCTTTTGGACTAGTCAATTCTATATCTTCAAATTCATCTGCTAAAATGATTGCTACTTTTTTAGTCATAATACAACATACCTTTCAATTATATTTTAAAACCTAAGTACTATATACACTAGAAAAAAGGAAGTTTAAACATAAAATGTTTTCTAATTTTTTCACAAATTACATGTGCATTTTTATCTGTTTAGTTTAATCTTATTTAATATTAATTGTAACTGATTATGCATTTGTATGGGCATCTACAATATCACGACATTGTTTAGCAGCTTCTACAGGGTCATCAGCATTTGCAATGCCGCCACCAACAATAATTAAATCAGGATTTTCTGAAACA
>NZ_ANMR01000028.1 GCF_000338275.1 Staphylococcus xylosus NJ | reverse complement strand
CTCCTTTCTAAGGATATATTCGGAAACATCTTCTTACGAAGATGAAATAGGAATAACATTGACATATTGTATTCAGTTTTGAATGCTCATTAGAGTATTCATATTGGAATGGGCCTATAGCTCAGCTGGTTAGAGCGCACGCCTGATAAGCGTGAGGTCGGTGGTTCGAGTCCACTTAGGCCCACCATTTTTTTGTACATTGAAAACTAGATAAGTAAGTAAAATTTATGATTTTACCAAGCAAAACCGAGTGAATTAGAGTTTTTTAACAA
>NZ_ANMR01000027.1 GCF_000338275.1 Staphylococcus xylosus NJ | reverse complement strand
TATCTACATAATCTTTAACTTTATTTGCTAATTCTGCAGCATCCTCTTTATTTAATAAATCAATTGCTAATTGTAATTCCATATGTTATTACCTCCTATATATTATGTATTTAGTATGATATCATTTACTAATAATTACAATACTGACAAACTTGTCACTAAGGAGAGAAGCATGTTAATAGAATATAATGATAAATTATTTTACACTTCTAAAGATTTAGCTTTATCAGTAATTGGTGGTAGATGGAAAATCCCTATTATTTATCATTTATTACAATCAGAAGTACTTAGGTTGAGTGAATTAGAAAAAAAATTACCAGATATTAATCAAAGAATGTTAATTAGACAATTAAGGGAGCTTGAAAAGGATATGATAATAAAAAGAACTATATATCCAGTAGTCCCTCCAAAAGTTGAATATCGATTAACTAGTGTTGGTTTGTCTCTCGACAATGTGGTCTATGGTATTTGTGAATGGGGAGATGAATATTTGAAATTAATTAATAATGAAAATTAGTTAATTTTTTTAAAGAAGAAAAATTGAACCGAACTTTATATAATCTCTTTCAGGAATATTGATATGTTTTTATATTGACTAGTAGATTGATATAAATAGAGAACGACTCAGAGACATATAAGTACGCTCTAAACATACAAAATATTTTTTCTGATATTAATAGTGTATATAGGGTCATTAGATTATATATTTAAAAAGGCGAAGTATAATTATACTTCGCTTTAAGTTAATCTTTATAATAAAATTAATATTAAAAATAATGGAATATTAGTATAAATACTAACCTTGCTATCGAAGGTTCTGTTGCAAAGTTAGAAAAATATAGCTAATTACCATTTTATCATGTCGTTGTTCCCTTAACTGGCTAACATATGCCTAATTTCGTGGCATGGCGAAAATCCGTATATCTGAAGAGACCTGCGGTTCTTTTTATATAGAGCGTAAATACATTCAATACCTTTTAAAGTATTCTTTGCCGTATTGATACTTTGATATCTTGTCTTTCTTACTTTAATATGACGGTGATCTTGCTCAATGAGATTATTCAGATATTTCGATGTACAATGACAGTCAGGTTTAAGTTTAAAAGCTTTAATGACTTTAGCCATTGCGACCTTCGTTGAAGGTGCCTGATCTGTAATTACCTTTTGAGGTTTACCAAATTGTTTAATGAGACGTTTGATAAACGCATATGCTGAATGATTATCTCGTTGCTTACGCAACCAAATATCTAATGTATGTCCCTCTGCATCAATGGCACGATATAAATAAC
>NZ_ANMR01000026.1 GCF_000338275.1 Staphylococcus xylosus NJ | reverse complement strand
CACGTTCCCTTAATATTTCAGATATATCACGATAACTCAATGCATATCTTAGATAGTAGCCAACGGCTACAGTGATAACATCCTTGTTAAATTGTTTATATCTGAAATAGTTCATACAGAAGACTCCTTTTTGTTAAAATTATACTATAAATTCAACTTTGCAACAGAACCTTCCACTTTATATAGCTCACGCCAAAACTAATAATCAAAAAACTGCCATCCACTGTCTCTGGACAGATACGATGGCAGCGATAATATGACTTTATTTAGGAAGCTTGGAAGCAAGGACGTCAATATTTTCAATCACTGGTGGCTCTGCGAAAAGTTCAGGAGATTTCTCCGTCAATGCCGCAGCCACTTGACCAGAAAGGTGTGCTTGACGACCTGTGTCGTCCGGGAATGCGTCAAAGATGCCGAATGTCGTAGGTCCAAGTCGGATCGCAAACCATGCGATCGTTTCTGACTCCTCCTGAACCACAGGTAGGGCCCCACGTAGGAAGCTTTCAACTTCCGTTTCTTTTCCAGGTTTTGCTTCAAGTCGAACCAATAGCGCTACATTAACCATTTTTCTACCTCCTAAGTTATTATTATTATATACTTCACTATTTTACCCTTATATAAACATCATTAATATTTTGTCTTAAAATATTTCATTTTTATTCTAGTATAGTGGTAAAAAACGGTTCTGTTGCCCATTTCAATATTTGTAAGCGTTTTGAAACCGGCATAATCATACCACTAGGAAACTGATGGGATGGCGTCACAATCGCTACATTTGCATCAGATTTAATTAAATGAGAAACAAGCATACCTTCTGAATCGATTGGAATGAATTCTACTTGATTTGCTTCTTTTTCAAATAACATCATTTTCCTATGATATCCAGGGTCTTCAACAGCAAATTTGCTCTTTGGTAATAATAGAAAAAGTATCTTTTAATTAATTTTGGCTAAATAAATACGATGTTTGGCATTTTGCTACATATGAACTAACAATTTTCTAAAAAGAGTAATAAATCAATTTATTCCTCTGAGTTTACATTATAATATCAAGGGTAAAATTTTTAGAGGAGGATGGTACAAATGAAAGCAGTTACTTATCAAGGTCATAAAAACATGGAAGTGCGTGAAGTACATGATCCAATAATAGAAGAATCAACGGATGCAATTATAAAAATAACAGCTTCAGGTATATGTGGTTCTGATTTACATCTTTACCATCAAGGTGATTTATTTATGGATCCTGATTTTGTTATTGGACATGAGCCAATGGGAATTGTAGAAGAAGTAGGAAAAGAGGTTAAAACCTTAAAAAAGGGAGATAGAGTAGTTATACCTTTTAACATAGGTTGTGGCGATTGTTTCTATTGTAATAATGAAATGGAGTCTCAGTGTGATAATTCTAATCCATCACCGGCAAGTTGGAAAATGAATAATGGTGGACTCTTCGGTTTTGGTGGCATGCACGGAAACCACTGGGGAGGTCAAGCAGAGTATTTGAGAGTCCCATTTGCCGATTTCTCCTCTTTCAAAGTTCCAGATAGTGATTTGAAAGACGAACAAGTATTATTTTTATCTGATGTGGTCCCAACAGCTTATTGGAGTGTTGAACATGCAGGCGTAAAATCTGGAGATACCGTTATTGTTCTAGGTTGTGGCCCAATCGGTTTAATGGCACAAAAATTTGCTAAATTAAAAGGCGCTGAACGTGTTATTGCCATTGACAATGTAGAACATAGATTAAACCATGCCAAAAAATCCAATGGCGCTGAAGTATATAATTTTTCTAAAGAAGATAATATAGGAAAATTACTTCATGAAAGCACACGCGGTGGTGCAGATGTCGTTATAGATTGTGTTGGAATGGATGGCCAAGTTGCTCAAGATGATTTAGAGATAAGTTCAAATTCAGCGCAAAGAGGTAATATTAGTCCCATTATTACAGCAGCTGAATCAGTAAGAAAATTTGGAACGATTCAATTAACTGGTATTTACGGTACACCTGCAGACAATTTTCCAATAGATTTAATTTTCAATAGAGATGTCCAAGTAAAAAGTGGACAAGCGCCAGTTATTCATCAAATGCCAAAATTATATGAAATGATTAAAAATGAGGTTTTTGATCCAACAGAAATTATAACTCATACAATGCCTTTAGAAGATGCAAAACAAGCGTATGATATTTTCGATCAGAAAAAAGATAATAATATTAAAGTAATTCTAAAACCATAATAATAAATATATAAAGAAGTCTATATACAGATTATAACCAGTATATAGACTTCTTTATTAATTGCATGTGATAATTTTCAGAATCGCTAAGTTTCAAAATTTCTAAATCTAACCAATCCTCTATGAAAATATGAAACAATTTTAATCATTTGTTATATAAAGTTTCAAATGCTTAGATGTTAATGTTTTATTCTCTTTAACAAAGTTTATAGGATAGCCACTAAATTGTACTTTACCTCCATCTAGACCAGGACCTGGTCCTACATCTATAATCCAATCAGCTTCACACATAATTGATAAATTGTGTTCAATTAAAATAACAGTGTTATTTTGCTCAATAAGATCATTAAAACAGTTTATCAATATAGGAATATCAGCTTCATGTAAACCTGTCGTAGGTTCATCAAATATAAAAATACTATCTGTAACATCATCATTTAAATATTGGCCTAATTTAACGCGTTGAATTTCACCACCTGATAATGTAGATAGAGGTTGTCCAAGGGTTACGTAATTTAATCCAGTTTTACTTATAGCTTGTAACTTAGACTGAATTTCATTTTCTTTATCAAAAAATCTTATACCTTCGTCAACAGTCAATTCAAGGAAATCAGCAATGGAATAGCCATCTATAGTTGCATTCAACACTTCTGGCTTATAACGTTTACCGTGACACACTTCACATGTTTGTGAAAATTCACCCATAAATGCAAGTTCTGTTTCAATATAACCTTTACCACCACAATTGGGACAAGCTCCTTTCGAATTATAACTAAACATAGATTTATTTAATCCAGTTTCTTTGCTGAAAAAATTTCTGACTCTATCAAAAACACCTAAATAAGTTAGTAAATTAGACCGATTGGAACCTTGTATCGCTTTTTGATCCATAAATACTGCATTATCATTTTTTGCAAAACCTGCCTTAACAAGTGAACTTTTCCCAGAACCTGCTACTCCAGTTAATACTGTCAAAACATGCTTGGGTATATCAACTGTCACATTATTCAAATTGTTTTGGGTCACTGGTCCAAGATGATAAAAACTCTTTGCTTCACATATCTCATTTTTTAAGTGATGTTTGATACGTAGTGCTTCCCCAGTAGATGTATCTGAAGACAATAATTCTTTGTATGTTCCCTTAAACGTTATCTCTCCACCGTGCGCCCCTGAACTTGGCCCCATATCAATAATATAATCTGCTTCTTTAATTACATCAGGATCATGTTCTACAATTAATACTGTATTACCTTTATGTTTTAAAGATTTCAAAATTTCATTTATTTTTGCAATATCCTCTGGATGTAAACCAACACTTGGTTCATCAATGATATAAACCAAATCAGATAGCGAACTATTTAAATGTCGTATTAATTTAAGCCGTTGTGCTTCTCCACCTGATAAAGAAGTGGTTACACGGTCAAGAGTTAAATAACTTAATCCTATATAATCAAGTGCTTCTAATTGTTTTCGGAGTGGTTCAATAATAAACTGGGCTGTTGAATTATTTAATTTATTAAGAAATGCTAAATTTTCTTTTACAGTCATTTGTGTGAAATCTGAAATATTTTTCCCCATAATTTTACAACTCAAAATTTTCGAATTTAAACGTTGACCGTTACAAGTTGGACAAATTTTATTTTCCACAACATTTTTAAGATGTTTAGCATAACGTTTTTTGTTAAATTCTTTATCTCCCAAGAATATTCTTCTAAACCTAGGTATAAGTCCCACATATTTTGCTGATTTCCGCCATTCTTCAGGTGGTTTTTTTAATTTTATTGGCTCCTGATACAAAAACAAATCTAATTCTTCTTTTGTATATGCTTTTAATTTTTTATCATTATCAAACAGACCACTATCACGATAAGCTTTCCCTCTTTCTTTATCAGGTCCAAAAGATGGAAAATTAATAGCACCTTCATTTAAAGATTTGTTCCAATCTAAGAGCTCATTTAAATTAATGTCTTCAATGTAACCTAATCCTTCACATGTTTCACACATACCATTGGGACTGTTAAATGAAAAGGCATCTGAATAACCGACAAAAGGTTCACCTATCCTTGACCATAACAATCTAACAGAGGCGTATATATCAGATACTGTACCTACAGTAGATCGAGAATTACCATTAAATCTTTTTTGACTAATCGTCATTGCTACAGGAAGATTTTTAATTGCTTTTACTTTTGGTTTAGGCTGCTTATTTAAATGAAATTGAATGTAGCTAGAATAACTTTCATTTAAAAGTTGTTCAGATTCAGCAGCTATTGTTCTGAAAACCAGTGATGATTTACCTGAACCAGAACGACCTGTAAATACTGTAACTAAATGTTTAGGTATAGTTATATTTATATTTTTCAAATTATTTTGTGAAGCTCCTATAATGGTAATATCATTCATAAATTAAATTGCCCTCCATTGTAATTTTTAACAATTAATAGTATAGATAAAGTTAAAAGATTAGTAGAATTTCGAAATAGGTTACATTACAAAAACAGTATGTAGAATATCTAATATTTTATCGTAGATTATAAGTTATCTTAATGAAGTTAAGTTCATTTTATTTTTATAAAAACCTAACAATAAGAGACTAACAACAAAGTTATAAACTTTGCTGTTAGTCTCTTAGATAATAAATACTGATTGATATTATAAAATTATGCTTTTAATTTTTTAATAATTTCTCTATTGAAATCATCTAAGTCATCTGGGACACGACTCGTTACAATATTGTT
>NZ_ANMR01000025.1 GCF_000338275.1 Staphylococcus xylosus NJ | reverse complement strand
GACTACCATCGGCGCTAAAGAGCTTAACTTCTGTGTTCGGCATGGGAACAGGTGTGACCTCTTTGCCATTGTCACCAGACAATGAAATGTATGAAATTATACATTCAAAACTAGATAGTAAGTAAAATATGATTCAACCAAAACAAAACAATTTAAAATTTGATTAAGTCTTCGATCGATTAGTATTCGTCAGCTCCACATATCGCTATGCTTCCACCTCGAACCTATTAACCTCATCATCTTTGAGGGATCTTATAACCGAAGTTGGGAAATCTCATCTTGAGGGGGGCTTCATGCTTAGATGCTTTCAGCACTTATCCCGTCCATACATAGCTACCCAGCGATGCCGTTGGCACGACAACTGGTACACCAGAGGTATGTCCATCCCGGTCCTCTCGTACTAAGGACAGCTCCTCTCAAATTTCCTACGCCCACGACGGATAGGGACCGAACTGTCTCACGACGTTCTGAACCCAGCTCGCGTACCGCTTTAATGGGCGAACAGCCCAACCCTTGGGACCGACTACAGCCCCAGGATGCGATGAGCCGACATCGAGGTGCCAAACCTCCCCGTCGATGTGAACTCTTGGGGGAGATAAGCCTGTTATCCCCGGGGTAGCTTTTATCCGTTGAGCGATGGCCCTTCCATGCGGAACCACCGGATCACTAAGTCCGTCTTTCGACCCTGCTCGACTTGTAAGTCTCGCAGTCAAGCTTCCTTATGCCTTTACACTCTATGAATGATTTCCAACCATTCTGAGGAAACCTTTGAGCGCCTCCGTTACTCTTTAGGAGGCGACCGCCCCAGTCAAACTGCCCATCTGACACTGTCTCCCACCATGATAAATGGTGCGGGTTAGAAATCCAACACAGCGAGGGTAGTATCCCACCAACGCCTCCACGTAAGCTAGCGCTCACGTATCTCAGGCTCCTACCTATCCTGTACAAGCTGTGCCGAATTTCAATATCAGACTACAGTAAAGCTCCACGGGGTCTTTCCGTCCTGTCGCGGGTAACCTGCATCTTCACAGGTACTATGATTTCACCGAGTCTCTCGTTGAGACAGTGCCCAAATCGTTACGCCTTTCGTGCGGGTCGGAACTTACCCGACAAGGAATTTCGCTACCTTAGGACCGTTATAGTTACGGCCGCCGTTTACTGGGGCTTCGATTCGTAGCTTCGCAGAAGCTAACCACTCCTCTTAACCTTCCAGCACCGGGCAGGCGTCAGCCCCTATACATCACCTTACGGTTTAGCAGAGACCTGTGTTTTTGATAAACAGTCGCTTGGGCCTATTCACTGCGGCTCTCCTGGGCGTTAACCCTAAAGAGCACCCCTTCTCCCGAAGTTACGGGGTCATTTTGCCGAGTTCCTTAACGAGAGTTCGCTCGCTCACCTTAGAATTCTCATCTTGACTACCTGTGTCGGTTTGCGGTACGGGCACCACAATTCTAGCTAGAGGCTTTTCTCGGCAGTGTGAAATCAACGACTCGAGGAAACAATTTCCTCTCCCCATCACAGCTTGACCTTAAGAGTGCCGGATTTGCCTAACACTCAGTCTTACTGCTTGGACGTACAATCCAATAGTACGCTTCGCCTATCCTACTGCGTCCCCCCATCGCTTAAAACGAATTATGGTGGTACAGGAATATCAACCTGTTATCCATCGCCTACGCCTATCGGCCTCAGCTTAGGACCCGACTAACCCAGAGCGGACGAGCCTTCCTCTGGAAACCTTAGTCAATCGGTGGACGGGATTCTCACCCGTCTTTCGCTACTCACACCGGCATTCTCACTTCTAAGCGCTCCACATGTCCTTGCGATCATGCTTCAACGCCCTTAGAACGCTCTCCTACCATTGTCCTTACGGACAATCCACAGCTTCGGTAATATGTTTAGCCCCGGTACATTTTCGGCGCAGTGTCACTCGACTAGTGAGCTATTACGCACTCTTTAAATGATGGCTGCTTCTAAGCCAACATCCTAGTTGTCTGGGCAACGCCACATCCTTTTCCACTTAACATATATTTTGGGACCTTAGCTGGTGGTCTGGGCTGTTTCCCTTTCGAACACGGACCTTATCACCCGCGTTCTAACTCCCAAGTTAAATTGATTGGCATTCGGAGTTTGTCTGAATTCGGTAACCCGATAAGGGCCCCTCGTCCAAACAGTGCTCTACCTCCAATAATCATCACTTGAGGCTAGCCCTAAAGCTATTTCGGAGAGAACCAGCTATCTCCAGGTTCGATTGGAATTTCTCCGCTACCCACAACTCATCCGCTCACTTTTCAACGTAAGTCGGTTCGGTCCTCCATTCAGTGTTACCTGAACTTCAACCTGGTCATGGGTAGATCACCTGGTTTCGGGTCTACGACCAAATACTCAACGCCCTATTCAGACTCGCTTTCGCTACGGCTCCACATTCACTGCTTAACCTTGCATCAAATCGTAACTCGCCGGTTCATTCTACAAAAGGCACGCCATCACCCATTAACGGGCTCTGACTACTTGTAAGCACACGGTTTCAAGTTCTATTTCACTCCCCTTCCGGGGTACTTTTCACCTTTCCCTCACGGTACTGGTTCACTATCGGTCACTAGAGAGTATTTAGCCTTGGGAGATGGTCCTCCCGGATTCCGACGGAATTTCTCGTGTTCCGTCGTACTCAGGATCCACTCAAGAGTGAATAAACTTTCGACTACAGGATTATTACCTTCTTTGATTCATCTTTCCAGATGATTCGTCTAGTTTATTCTTTTGTAACTCCGTATAGAGTGTCCTACAACCCCAACAAGCAAGCTCGTTGGTTTGGGCTCTTCCCGTTTCGCTCGCCGCTACTCAGGGAATCGATTTTTCTTTCTCTTCCTGCGGGTACTAAGATGTTTCAGTTCTCCGCGTCTACCTTCAGATATGCTATGTATTCACATATCGATAACATGACATAACTCATGCTGGGTTTCCCCATTCGGAAATCTCTGGATCAAAGCTTACTTACAGCTCCCCAAAGCATATCGTCGTTAGTAACGTCCTTCATCGGCTTCTAGTGCCAAGGCATCCACCGTGCGCCCTTAATAACTTAATCTTTTTTGACTTTCAACACGAACAAGTCGGTTGAAAACCCAAAATGTTATTAATCTGTGAGTGTTCTTTCGAACACTAGCGATTATTTCTTTTTGAATTCAAAGCTTGTTAAAAAACTCTAATTCACTCGGTTTTGCTTGGTAAAATCATAAATTTTACTTACTTATCTAGTTTTCAATGTACAAAA
>NZ_ANMR01000024.1 GCF_000338275.1 Staphylococcus xylosus NJ | reverse complement strand
ATCCTGAGCCAGGATCAAACTCTCCATAAATGAATTATGATGTTTGATTAGCTCATAAAATACTAATTTGTGTTATCTCTAATACTTGTTTTGAACCAACAATTTAATGTTGTGTTCGGAATTAACGTTGACATATTGCAATTCAGTTTTCAATGTTCATTTCTTCATTTAATTAATAATTGCTTTACAATGTTAACATCTTGTTTAATGTTTTGTCAACAAGAAAATATTATTTTTTAATAATCAATTAACATTACTGTAACAATATTAAATTATTATTCTTATTAATGCAAGTATATTTTTTACACTTTTTATAATTAATTTAAATAATTTGTTTGCCGTTTTTGACGACTTTTATATAATATCAATTCTGTCTAGAAAAGTCAACAACAATTTCAAACTAATTATTTTTTGAATTCACGCTTGTGTAATCAAATGTTTGCCACAAGAAACAATTCTACCATCATTCAGAAAAAAAGCAATAGAAAAGTGGATAGAATTTAAATTAAATTCTATCCACTACTAAAAACCACTTATTTACTAGTCTTTTTAATAATTTGTTGCGCCATCGATTGGTATATTTCTCCAAGCCTATCATCAGTTTGATATATGGAAGGTGCAAAGTCTTTAGGGTTCCATGATGGTTGTTCTAGTGGAAGATGTCCTAATAAATCAGTTTGGAGTTCTTCAGCAAGTTTCTCCCCTCCACCAGTACCAAATACATATTCTTTATTCTCAGTTTCTTTACTTTGGAAATAAGACATATTTTCAATTACACCTAGAATAGAATGTTCAGTATGCTTTGCCATTGCTCCAGCCCTTGCAGCAACAAACGCTGCTGTTGGATGCGGTGTAGTCACAATAATTTCTTTACTTGAAGGTAACATAGTATGAACGTCTAATGCGATGTCTCCCGTACCAGGAGGTAAATCTAGAATAAGATAATCTAAATCTCCCCATCTTACTTCAACGAAAAAGTTTGTGAGCATTTTGCCGAGCATTGGACCTCTCCATATGACTGGTGCGTTTTCTTCAACAAAGAATGCCATAGATATTACTTTAACTCCATGACGTTCAACTGGTATGATTTCTTTTCCTTGAACACCTGGTTTCTCATCAATCCCCATCATATCAGGAACACTAAAACCGTAAATGTCAGCGTCTACAAGTCCAACTTTTTTACCTTCTCTTGCTAAAGATACTGCTAAGTTGACTGCTACCGTCGATTTACCAACGCCACCTTTACCTGAGGCAATAGCGATAAATTCAACCGGATTATCTTTTGAAAGCAAACCTTCTATTGTTTGATTTTGTTCTTCCCCTGAGCCACGGTATTGTTCTACAACATCTGATGGTAATTCTTCAAATCGAATGCCAACTGTATTCGCACCATTTTCTTTAAGCACTTCTACAATTGCCATTTGTAAGTCTAGTTGTGGTTGGCCACCTAATTGAGCCATTGCTACTTTAACACTTACATGTTCTTTTTCTTCTTTAATACTTACTTCGATAATTCCATCTGTTTCTTTTAATGGTACATCAATTATTGGATCCTTTAATTCTCCAACAAGCTCTTTAACTTGCTCTATCGTTAACACAAAGCGTCCCCCTCTTATTTCATTATCATTTATATTCTAACAAATAAACTTTGACTATGCTTTAAATTGTTTATACTTAGTATAAATTTAATACAAAGAATAAAAAAGCAGTTAGCTCAAATTATTCTTACATATAAGAATAATGAACTAACTACTTTGATTTAGTATTTCTTATATCCACCAACAATTTTATTTATATTTACTCGGCAAATGTTTTTCCCCTTGTGTATATCACAAAAATACTATTTGTGCTTATCATTAAGATTTTTGCTATCTGGATAAAAGATTTCCTTACATATAAACAAAATGCCAATGATTAGGACAATCACCCAGAAATCAATATTGATATATGCATAATGAATATGCACTATAAAATAAAATAGTAAGGTCGTTACCGTAAAAGTAATCAAATGGTATGTTGTTCCTTGAAAATACGGATTTTCAGGTATTTTTTTCCTAAAGTAATCCATTAAATTTTCTATAGTAAATAAATTAAAATAACCTAATACGATATAACTACCATAGTAAATTAAATTATCGTAAAAACTTTTATTATAACCAAAGTACGCCAAATGAAAATATATTAAAATCCTACTTAACCCATATAAACCAAAACCTAGAAATGTTAAGAAGATGGCGCCAGATATTATAAATACAGAAAGTACAATAAGCGTTGTAAATAAATATCTAATATATTTCATTGCTTACTGTCCTCCCTTTCTCGATTTATCTACAATATGTGTAAATGGTATACTCCCAATCATTATTTATATTATCATTATACCCATCTTGTACAAAACATATCTTAAGTAGTAACTTTCACATAATATCAAAATTAGCTAAATGTATATACATTGTT
Organism: Staphylococcus xylosus NJ; assembly: GCF_000338275.1. Lineage (GTDB taxonomy): Bacteria > Bacillota > Bacilli > Staphylococcales > Staphylococcaceae > Staphylococcus > Staphylococcus xylosus_B. The sequence continues at coordinate 1,617 of NZ_ANMR01000024.1, read as the reverse complement.
ACTCAGTTGATACTGTTTTCTCTTTAAATGCGAATAACCATAATAAAATGAGCGTGACAAGTATTAGCAAACTTAAAATAATGACGTTGTGTATGTGAACGCTAATAAAAGTAAACGATAAGGCATACACGTATCCCATAATTGTAGATCCTATAGAATTTCCTAAGCTTTTCGTTAATGTATAGAGCGACATCATACGTTTCATATTTGCTGGCGATGTTTCCTCTTGGGTAATCACACTATCTTTAGTATAAACGGTCCCGAAACTAACACCAGCTAATAATAAGCTCAATCCGATAAAAATTGGAGATTCTGTTCCAATAAATACTAATATCCCACAAATTATCAATGATGTAAACGCACTGATGTATAATGCTTTTCTCGACATTTTCGCTTCTATTTTATCCAGTGAGAAATTTAAAATTAGCCATGCAAATGAAATCGGGAAAATAACAAATCCACTTTGCAACGGTGATAAACCAATATCTTCTTGTAAATAGATTGGCATATATAAATTGTATCCCATCAATATAATTGCATAAGCAAAATCAGTAAAGAATATTAAAACAATCATTTTATTAAATTCGTTAACTGGTACAAATGGTGCTTTTACTCTCTTCTGATTTTTAAATAGTCCGATTGCTACTACTATTGCTATAATCATTGAACCTATATTTAAATATAGGTTTGACTTATTCATAACTGTAAAGATTATGAAAAATACAAAAACATAAAATAAAGTTAAGCCTTTTATATCTAACTTATTTTTAGCTGTTGTGCTTTCATTTTCAAAATGAAAAGTAAATATAACAAGTATCATTGCTATTATTGCAATAGGAATATTTACAAAAAATAACCAATGCCAAGTTGCGAATTCTAAAATCCCTCCCCCTAACACTGGACCAATAATACTTGAAATCCCCCAAACGCTTCCTACCGTACCCATAATTTTATAACGTAATGGAATTTCAAAGGCTAACTTTGGCACGATTTGACTTAATGCCATCATAACTCCAGCACCTAATCCTTGAATAAAACGAGACACAATTAACAAAGTGAAAGTGTCACTTAGTCCAGATAACAAACTTCCTACTGTGAATAATAAAAGTCCTAATAAAGTTATGTAAATAATTTTTGTGCGTTCTAACAATTCACCTACAATTGGGTTGGCAATGACTATAGCAATAAAATAAACTGCAAATATGAGTGAAATGGATGATTCTACACTCAAATCCATTTTAATTGTTGGTAAAGCTAAAGAAACTATGGATGTTTCAATTGCAGACATAAACATTATTAAAATAAGTGCAACTACAACGCCTAATGATTTTATATTCATGTATTATTCTCAACTCTCTTACCTTCTTAAAATTTATATTTATTTCTACTTAATCATTATTTATTTCTAAGTTCAATATCTTTGCTTTATTTTATTTTAAACAAACTTTTATGCCTCACGCCAATTAATACTACTATTACATTTTTGTTTAATTACATAATTAATTATTTGTTAAAATGGCTAAATACACAGAAATGGGAGTGGGACAGAAATCAAATTTTCTAACATAGATTTCGTAGTCCCACCCCGGCAATAGTGACTAGCATTGAAAAAAGCTT
>NZ_ANMR01000023.1 GCF_000338275.1 Staphylococcus xylosus NJ | reverse complement strand
CTTTTTTATGCTTTTTCTTCCAAATTTGATATAAAATCGGGGCATATTCTTGAACCCAACGGTAGACCGTTGAATGATGAACCTTTACACCACGTTCCCTTAATATTTCAGATATATCACGATAACTCAATGCATATCTTAGATAGTAGCCAACGGCTACAATGATAACATCCTTGTTAAATTGTTTATATCTGAAATAGTTCATACAAAAGATTCCTTTTTATTAAAATTATACTATAAATTCAACTTTGCAACAGAACCATTTTTATCTTGGCCTTTGTAATTATGAAAGTTGTTCATATCAATTTTAAGAAGCTTAGCAATGGTTTCCATTCTTTTATTAAACATATGTGGTGTGAGCTCTAATTCTATGCGGATATCTTCTTTTGAATATAATTCTTTTATAATATTATCTGATAACATTAAAAGAAATCTCCTTTCTTTAACCAATATTTATTTTTTAATTATAATAATTTTTGATACAGATAATAAATTGGATAGTTTTTAAAAACTCCTAGTTCTTCTTCACTTAGATTTTCAAAATATATCATTGCTTCTGTTTTACTACCAAATATTATACTTAAATGTAGTGAAGCGTCATCACTGCTTATTGATTTTAATTTTGACTTTAACTCTACAAGCAATTTTTCAAGATCACTTTCTAACCTTTCGTCTTTTCTTATTTTTACTTGTGCTAAGTTTATCTTTGTTATAAATGTGCTATCAATATCTTTTATATCAATATTACTTAATATAAATTCTGCAATATTTAAAAAGGCTAGTTCTTTCGTTATATCATATGATTTTATTAACTCTAAACAAAAATTATTGATATAATTCCATTTTTGAATTGAAATATTTGAAAAATCTTCAGTTTTTAAATATTTCTCAATTAATTGAAAATCAAAATTTATTGTATTAATCATAAAACTCGTATTAAAAGAATAAATTGCTAACATTGTTTCATTATCAACGACTAATTCTACTCGTTCAAGAAAATTATCAGAGAAGACATTATATATTACATTATTATATTTCCATAAAATAAAATTCTTATTACCAAATAAAATTTTGTAGAATTTATCTTTTTTCATATTATATGCATTGAATTCTTTGTTTTTAATAATTTTTATAATTCCAACCATTTCACCGAGTTGTTTTTCAATATTATCATCATTAATGATTGTGCTTTTTTTAATTAGATTATCAGTTTCCACTGTTACTTGCTTAAATTCTGTTAATATACTTATGATCCTATCAACACTTTTATCTAATTTAAACTTATCTAATATAACTTGAACATCTTCAAATATAAATTCTCCTCCATTACTAAGTGCCTTTACTAAATTTAAAACCTCTAAATATCTGTCAATATTTTTTATTGGTAATAAAGAGTATTTTGCCTTTTTACTTTCATTGTATTTAGTCAAATAGAAGCTTTCATCTATAATTATTGATGTATATGTTGACGTAACATCAAATCTTATATTACCTTCATATATCACTTTTCCCTCTGAATAAATACTTCCTTTTTGTAATTTAGAAAATTTCTCTGGCCGTAATATCTCATCCGGTACTGTAACTTTAATATCTGAATCATTAATATGGATAAAACTATAAAAGTCATTTAAAGGAAATCCATTTTTATCTGTCACTATATTTTCGGGTGATGTAATTGTCATTTTTTGATTTCTTTTTTTATTAATAGAAAACTCAATAGGGTTAGCTTGCTTCTTGCTATGTTTTAAATATTGAATACAATTATCATAAAAATCTTTATAAGAAGTAATTTCATACATTTCAATTGTCACTGATTTTGATTTCGATTTTAGTTTATATTTTAGATACATAGGAAGTAATTGACGACCATAAACTTGACTCTCACCATTTTCATTAATTAAAACTACAAAATAGTAGCATCCCCCATCTTTTAAATACATTTCCAAATCTCTTTTATTAACTTTATTTTGTTTAAATAAACTAGGGTGCTTCTTTTTTACTTTCTTCCCTTTTATTTGAACAGGTATATTACCTAAATAATCATCTTTAGTCTGACTGATTGAATCATAAATTTTTAGATGTCCATCATAACCTGGTTCCTTATCTTCATTAGCAATATAGCTTTTAATTTTAGAAGTATGAAGGCAATAATTTTTAACAGCATCAGTAGCAAAGTTCTCTATCATATAACTATTCATTTCCATCTCAAATCACCTCAAATTATATTTTGTACAATCTATTTTTTAGTTTTATTTATGATACGCTTCTGCGTATCGGTTAATGATGCGGTTTTTAATTATATAATTTCAATTAATAAGGTAATGAACAGTTTTTTGATAAATGTTATTCTTCTAAAATTCTTTTTAATTTACACAATAAAAAATATCCTCCTTAACAATAATAAGTTATTTAAATTATTGATTAAGGAGAATATTTTTATATCTATTTATTTCTCAATTTAGAACTAGATTTTTATCGTGCTTCCAGCTCATTTCCTGTCATCCATTTATGATTTTTAATGATTTTACCATTATCTTTGGATTTGTAATCAACCACGTAAACAGTAGTCTTTTTCACGTTATCTATATTAGCTGCAGCATTTTTCATGCCAGACATATGATTTGCTTCTAATTTAACAGTATCGTCCTTACTAAATCCATCTTTAGGTGCATCTTTAATTTCTTCGTTCACGACCCATTTATGATTGTTTACTTTTTCATTTCCATTTGTGGGTTTATAACTTACAACATAAGCATATGTTTTATACGCACCTTTTACAGTAGCTTCTGCACCTTTCATACCTGGCATATGTCCTGCTGTAATCGTTACTTTATCTCCCACTTTAAATTCACCCTCATTAGTCGATTTCATATTTTCAGGAACTTTACTTTCATCATTATGCTTCGTATGGCTCTCACTTTTTTGGTCATTAGTGTCTTTATCTTTTTCATCATTATTGGAGCAAGCTGATAATATTAGTAATGATCCTAATATCATAAAAAATAATTTTTTAATCATAATAAAACTCCTATCTTTTATTTTAATTTTAATGTAAAGGCATTAATTGCAACGATAACCGTACTTAGTGACATTAAAATAGCACCTATTGCAGGTGATAAAATCAAGCCGATAAATGCTAAAATACCAGCTGCTAAAGGTACAGCAACAATATTATAACCTGCACCCCACCATAAGTTTTGCACCATTTTTCTCATAGTATTATTTGAAAGGGTCAAGAAATGAATAATATCTGATGGATTACTTTTAACAAGTATGATATCACCTGAATCCACTGCAACATCTGTGCCTGCACCAATTGCTATACCAATATCGGCTCTTATAAGACTCGGCGCATCGTTGATACCGTCTCCGACCATCATGACTTTATTACCGTCACTTTGATAATCTTTTATAATGCTTTCCTTATCTTCTGGCATGAGTTGTGCGTGGACATCACTAATACCTAATTCTTTTGCGACAGCGTGTGCCACTTCATTATTGTCACCTGTAAGCATGACTGGTGTAATATTTCTTGATAGTAAATCAGCTACCATTTGTTTTGAGCTTTCTTTAATTTGATCTCCTTGAGCAATCATGCCAATGACTTGTTGATCCTCAATTAAATAGCTGATTGAATTACCTTGTTGTGCTAATTTTATAAATAAGTCATTGTCATATTCAAATCCGTGCTGATCAAGATAAGAGACATTTGTTATTTTATATGTTTTATTATCAATTAGACCTTCTAATCCGACACCTGGAATATTATTAACGTCTTGTGGATTAGTAAATGAAACATTTTTACTTTTCGCAAAATCAACAATACTTATAGCTAATGGGTGATTAGATTGACTTTCTAATGAGGCGAAAAGGCTTAATATTGTATCATTACTCAAATCATTTTTAAAGCTCTCATAATGATTCACAGAAAAGTTACCCTCAGTTAAAGTACCAGTTTTATCCATCATTACATAATCGATATGTTGAGCTATTTCTACAGACTCTCTATTTTTAATAATTAAACCATTATGTGCACCAATTGAAGTAGAACGTGCAGTGACTAAAGGTATTGCCAAGCCTAAAGCATGTGGACAAGCAATGACTAACACAGTTACAAGACGTTCTAATGCAAAATCAACATCATTTTGAATGAGCATCCAGACAATAAAAGAAATCACGCCAACACTTACAGCAAAGTAGAATAAATAACCCGCTACTTTATCAGATAACAATTCAGCACTAGATTTATCACTTTGTGCTTGATTAACAAGTCCCATAACTTGAGAAAGATATCCATCTTCTCCCACAGCTGTAACCTTGAGTTGTATTGTTCCAGACCCATTAATAGAACCCCCGATGACGTTGTCATTTTGATTTTTTTGTACTTTTTTAGATTCTCCAGTGACTAGGGATTCATCTATAGATGTTTGTCCTTGAACGATAATACCATCTGTTGGAATGCTTTCTCCGGCTTTTACTTCGACGATATCATCAGTCATGATGTCTGATATTTTAACTTCTTCGCGTTGGCCATTATCCATAACTTTAATAGCACTATTAGGTAACAGTTCTGCCATTTTCTTTAAGGCATCTCCAGCATTTCCGACAGCATTTATTTCTATCCAATGTCCTAATAGCATAATTAAAATTAAGGTTGCTAATTCCCAAAAAAAGTCCATTGTATGACCAGTTGCACTACTAAAGTTATTCATATAAAAAGCATACAAGCTATAAATATAAGCTACTGAGATACCTAGGGTAACTAAGGTCATCATGCCTGGTTTTTTTGTAGCAATTTCATCTTTACCACCAGACAAGAACGGTTTACCACCATAAAAGAATAAAATTGTACTTAATATTAACACTACCCATTCAGAACCTGGAAATGTGAATTGAAAAGGTAAGTTAACACCCATCAGTGGCGATAAAAGAATGATAGGTATTGCAAAAATTAATGAAACAAAAAACTTAACTTTAAAATTTCCATGATGATGTGCATGGCCACTATGATGATGATGTGAGGCATGGTTATCATGATGCATTTGATTGGAATGATTCATGTGATTTTGATGATTATGCTCTTCACCATTATTCTTCAAATTAACTCCTCCTATTTATGAATCTGTTATAGTAATTGTGCTCATACTATAACATATACCCCTTGTAGGTATAAATGCTTTTGCTTTTAACTGCAAAAACAAAATAGCACATCACTTAGTTACTGATATTATACAGTCAAGTGATGTGCTGTTATTTACAATAATCAAAAATTAAAAAAAGACAAATTGAAGTATATCTATGTGTAGTGTATATCACAAAGTAAATGTCTGATATAATCTTATTTAAATAAAAAGTACATATGCATTGCCATGCCCCATGTTGAGAATCATTTGATATACATCGATTTTAAGTGTAAATATTAAAAAATCGCCTGGAACAAAACGTAATGTTCCAGGCGTTGCTATGATAAGTCTTATAATAGTTTCGCGAGTGCGAACATGACAAATTGTAATGGATCATCCACTTAGAAAGGTTGAATATTGCTTTTTGTATCATTCATTCTACCTCTCATGTAAGGATCTATAGATAAATAAATGGAGTCTACTTGAACTTCACCTACTTGAGGTTCTCGTGCTTCTATTGTTTCAAATCTAAATACAACGGTCTTGAGGGATACCTTGTGGTCGTTTTGCAAGTACAACTTGTTGATTATTCCTCCAGATATTTAGTAGTAGCGTCTGATAATGACAAATCACCATTGATGATTTGGAATTCGTGACCTTTTAATGTTACATCAGTTAACACAGAAACAAGCACTTCTGCTACATCTTCTCTTGTAACAGACGGATTTTGTACATTTTCAAATTGCGCACTCATATTGAATTGTTGCGTTTCATGATCGTTAGTTAATGCGCCTGGATGCACGATGGTATATTTTAAATTTGAATGTCTTAAGTAGTCATCCGCATAATGTTTAGCAATAGTGTATGGTTTCAAGTCGCCTGACGCATCAAACGCTTCTCGACGTGAGTCGTATGTTGATACCATAACAAAGTGTTGATGACCGACGTGTTCACTTGCTTTAATTGCTTTCACTGCACCGTCTAAATCTACAATGATTGTTTGATCGTCACCTGTGCTCCCACCAGAACCAACGGAAAAAAGGATTTGATCATACGATTTAAATAATTCTATTAATTCATCAATAGATTGTTTTGCGACATCAATGTAAGTTGCATCGATACCATCTGCTTTTAAAGATTCAACTTGTTCTTCTTTTCTAACACCGGCAGTAAAATCAACATCTCGTGCTTTCAGTTTACGTATAAGATGTTGACCGACGCCACCATTAGCGCCAATAATTAATGATTTCATGTGTATCGCTCCTTTATGAAATTATTGATTAGCTAAGATTTTTAAAGCATGTTCAGCAACAGCATGTCCTGATTGAGGATTTTGACCAGTCACAATGCGACCATCTACGACTGCGAAATTGCTCCAGTCATCCTCTTTTTTAAAATGTGCACCGTTACTAATAAATTCGTCTTCTAATAAATATGGCATGTATTCAGTTGTACCATTTGCTTGTTCTTCACTATTTGTAAAACCAGTCACGTCTTTATGACGAACCAGGTAATCGCCATTTTCTTTAATATCGAGTAGACCAGCCGCACCATGACATACAGAAGAGAGAATGCCTTGGTTATTGTAAATACTTAACGCAATGTCGTTAAGTTCTTTGTTATTTCTAAAATCCCAAATCGCACCATGTCCACCTGCAAAGTAAATGGCTTGATAGTCGCTAGGATTAACCTCTTTTGGAGATAATGTTTGTCCAAATTTATTCATATAATCATGATCCGTGTAGTATTCCCAGTCCTCAGCTCCCATCATTTCAGGGCTAAGACTGATAGGATCAAGAGGCACATATCCACCGTTCGGACTTACGAAATCAACATCATAACCTGCGTCATAGAAATCTTTCGCAAAGTGTGTAACCTCTGAGAACCACGCACCCGTAGGTCTGTCTAAATTATCGTATTTCGCAATGTTTGTTACAACAATTAAAGCTTTTTTCATTGTATTTCCTCCTCATTCATGTTTATATAGAGTACAATATCAGTTAAACCTTGGTTTAAGAGAAAGGATATGCTTACATGAAACAATATTACATTGAATATGTCTCAGATTATTGCAATATATCTAAAAGCAAACTGCGTTATTACGAGAAAAAGAATATCTTGAAACACATCGACAGAGATAGCAATAACAAGCGTTTATACACAGACGACGATATCGAAATGATTAAATTTATCCAGTGCCTAAGCAATTTGAATATGCCATTAAAAGAAATCCGAAAAAACACAGATATGCTTTATCAAAACCAAATAGATGTCCCAAGCGTGTTACGCGCACACCTAAAATTCTTGAATGAACAACGGAATTTGATCAGTACACATATCGACTTAATTGAACAAAAATTACAAACTGCCATGACCGAGTGACGAGGGAAAAGGGGTGTGTGAATTAAAAGAACGATAAGAAGAGTGTGGAGGGATAGTGAATGAATAAGCATAAAGAAATTGTAGATTTTAAAGGTTGAGTGCGTAGATAAAGGCGATAGGTGAATAGGCAAAGCTGGAATGAGTTTTTCTTCATCTACATAAGTTTCAATAAGTTCAGCATAGCCTGTCTTTTTTGCTTTTTCTACTAAGTAATAAGTCGCCATTAACATTTCTAAAAATGTTGGGAATGACGTTTCCCTTTGTTGCATATAATCTAAATAATTGGATACGGTCTGAATGCCAAATTTATAATATTTCTCTTGTGGGTCAATTTGTATCAATTCATTTGTACAATATCCTAACCAGTGATCATGATATTTCCAGTATTTTTTCTCTATAAACATTTCAAATAACATTTTGACAGTATTCAACAATTACATTCTTAGCTATCCCACAAACATTTTTTAAATATATAAAATTTTTGTTTTTCCCCATATAATGTGCTTTAGCTTTATCATTTGTTACTAAAGATGACTCATTACTAAAGTTAAAGATATCTATCTGTATGCTATTCTTTACAAAGTCCTCATTATAATTCATATAAATATTTAGCGCTATCAAACAAAAACAGTGGGGTGTTTGAAATTCTTTTATGCTCTTCAGCTTTACCGTTATAATACATATTCGTCAAAAATGTAAGTATGGAAATCATCAAAGAAAATCCTGATATATACTTTGCTGTTTCTGGCTTAATAAGCATGAAAACTATTAATAAGATTAAAAATATAATGACTTGGGTATTTTATTATCACAACATAGCCCTTCATTTTTTACTTACTTTACACGATTTAATGTATATATTAGTAAGAGAAAATTAACCCATTCTTATGAAGTTAAATTAGAATTAGGTTTTAAAAGAGAACTAGTAGCCAAATTAAAGTCTTCTGACAATGAAACTTTTAACAAATTAGGGAATATACTTAATAAAAACAGTCCTATTCGTACCGTAAAGTATAGAGATGAATATACTCATAACATAACTCCATACCGATTAAATACCCATCCGAGAAAGATGAGCATGGAATTGCTTTTTTTAAAGCTAATAAACCAATGATTAATGATATTGAGGAAGCTATAAAAGACATAGAGTCTGATTTTAAAAAACTGCAAAAAAGGTTAAGCATATTAAAACAGCACTTGCTATCTTATAATAGTTATACCATTCAAAATTCACCCAAAATTATTAACATTTTATAGAAATGGATGATTAGTATGATAAAAAACAAATGGAAAATAGAATTATGGTTTCAGAAATTCAATTATTTTATACATAAAATCAGCAATGAGTTTGTGCCAGAAAGCATCATATTTGATAAAAATAACTTAATTAAAGGAAGATCATTACCTAATGAAACAGTTTATATTAGCTACTTTATAAATCAATCAGATCAAATATTTGAACAACATACAGTGAAATCAGATTCAAACGGCATCTTTACTGACAATGTCCCAAATATATATCAATCGGAAATTTTCAAAAATGATAAATTATCATTTTTTATAGATAGTCAAAGTAAAATTGATATTGATGATATATCACAAGAAATCATTGAAGAAGGTTCTTCCGTTCTTCTATTCTTAGATTTAAAAACAATAGAATCATACTTTGATGAATTCTTACTTGCCATTTCTGACAAAACAGAATTTGCTAAACAAACTGCTGAAAATGTAAGAAAACAAATAATGGGTGAGATAAATCTTAAAAAATGGGATATTCAAATTAAAATGAATAAAAACAAAGATAAATTAAATTCATCTTCAGAATTCAACAAACTTAAAAATGAAATTATAAAGAACCATCAAGACTTAACTGCAGAATCATATAATGACATTTTAATAAGTGATTTCTTAACTAAATATCTTGTATATAAAGAAAAGCAGGACTCCTATCTGGAAAAAGGCATATTAAGTCAAAATAAGTCAAACTATTTTATAAAATTAATTAATAAAAACTTAATTAAACAACGAAAAAGCGACTCCCAATATTTTGACATTGCAAATAGTATTAAACCGTCAACTCATAAAAATGATTCTTTAGAACAATCTGACAATATCGATCAATTCAGACAAGCTTCTATTGGTGTTTCACTTTATCTATACGATAAAAATGACCCTTACTTTAAATTTATTCGCAGTATTGCAAATGAAAGCTTGCGCAAAAAAACAATAACTGTTGATGACATTATACAGTCAAAAGAAAAAATTGATGAATTCATGGAGGAGGAAAATCTAATCAGTTATAATGAACTCTATTATAAGACAACTATTGAAGATACATTTCATTTCACCCTATTTACAGCTATTTCAGATTTATTAGATGAACTCATTCAAACTGTAAGTGTCATAATACAAAAAGCAACAGAGCAAGACATACTATTATCTTTACATATAATAAGTAATTTTAAACAGGACTTAAAGAATTGGGTTGTAAAATACGATCAAAAATCACAGCATATAGAAAACCTAATTAATGGCTATGCTAGAAATTCAGATTTAAAGTCGGTAGTTGCTGAAACCATTCAAATGAATCGCAAACTAACTTCAACTATTGAAAGTGAACTACTTTCAACACTTGCTGACTATGACATAAGCACATTTTATAGTAGATACGGTTCGACCTCTAATCCTAACGATTTTCGTGATACATTAATGACTCAACTTATTAGTAAATTTTATGAATCACGTTTAAAAAACAGTAAAAAGCATAGAAATATATATTTTTAATAAATTAATTGCCTATCGAATACATGTATTCGATAGGTATTTTTTCTTTTAACCCCCTTTATATCAATGTCCTAAAATTCTCCTAGAAAATTTGAAACTAAGCTTACTTGTGAAGGATTAGTATGTAAATACATCAAATTTGATGATTTTAATTATTAGGAGGAATTTTTTATGAGCAAAAAAAGTTATTGCTTTCTTTTGTTAAAAAGACGCGCTTGTGGTGTCGCTTTTAATTTAGCAATCGGGAAAAAATTTACATTTAACGATTTGAATTTGTCATCTGGCATTATTTGTTCAGCAGAAGTACAACAAGAGATAGGTCTTCGGTTCGCATACTTTGTAAAGCATACACCAAGTGTTCCATTTGTCATATTTGGTAAGAATAGTAAAGGGAACTTAGTTTATCTGAAAACAGGCCCGAATCCAAAGCGTCAAAAGCGTAATTGGAAAGGAGGTAACAACTAATGACTAACAACATATTCAAGCAATATCCATATTTTTTAAATTCAAATGGCTTTTATGAAGTGATTCCGCCTAAAAGTAACAATGATGTAGAAAAAATCATTCAATTGTCTAGTCCCATCATTATTGAAAATAAATTTCTCGACCCGTCTACAGGGGTTGAGAAGTTGATTATTACAGATGGAAAAAATATTGAACGTATTGAAGCGTCAGATATCTTAACATCTTTCAAGCTACCTGGATTGATTAAGTACGGCTTCAACATCAATGAACGGTACATTAAATCATTAAGCTATGCGTTACAATCGATGCGCCAGTCACTTCCATTATCTAAATTATATACCGGCGTAGGTGTATTACAGTCTGATGATGAAGGTACGGTCATTTCATTGGATAAACCATACTTTTCAAAAGAAATAGAGCAATCTCAAGCTAATGAAATCATTTGTGAAACACACTATGATTTACAACCAAAAGGTACTTTCAAAGGCTGGTGGGAGATGTACTTAAAACAAGTTAAAGGGAACTTACTCCTAGAACTTGCAGTAGTATTTGCTGCTTCTTCATTAGTTACGGCTTTCCTAAAAACAAGACATGAGGTCGAGTTTGCGGGAACCATCTTCTCATTTATGGGAAATTCAAGCACAGGTAAATCGACTGCAGCCGCTTTAGCTGTTTCAATAGCCGGCAATCCTACTAAAGGTAGCAATACACTTTTTAGGTCTTGGAATGGTACTAGAAACGCGCTTGAAGGATATTTAAGTAGCAATTATGGTTTGCCTATCGTATTGGACGAATTATCGGCTGCAACCTTCAAAGACACTACTGGATTGTTGTACAGTTTGGCAGAGGGACAAGGCCGACAACGCTCTAATATTGATGGTAATGTCAAAGCACTCAAAAATTGGGGCACCACAGTGATAAGTACCGCAGAACACAGTATTTTAAATGATAGTGCACGTAATGATGGTTTGAACGTCCGTACGATTGAAATATCTGAAGCCTTTACAACAAGTGCTGACAATGCAGATGCAATTAAAAGGGCTACATCGGTCAATTATGGCCATATAATGCCATTAGTAGCTGAATATCTTTTAAAACGTGAAGACGAAGTAATTAAATGGTTTCATGCGGAACATGATTGGTTCAAAAACCAACTAAAAAATGAAACGAGTAATACTGGTATTCGTATGTTCAAACGCTATGCAGTGATTGCGACATCTGCTCGGATATTCGAACGTGTTATTGCAGTACCTATTGATATAGATGTAGTAAGAGAATACTTGGTTAGTTATCACTTGGAGTCAGTTTCAGAACGCTCACTACAAGCGAAATCTATCGAGGTTATTGTTCAGTTTGTAGCGCAAAACCGCGGGAAATTCTCTGAGGATGCCAAGCTATCAAGAATGATTGAGAATTATGGACTTATTGAACTCAAAGAAGACCACATACAAGTTAAAATGCTGAAAAATGTTTTTAAAAACATGTTGGAAGAACATCAATTCCAAGATGTTAATACTGTCATCGATGCCCTTCAAGATAAAGGTTATATGCAATCGGATCGCAACCGTAAAACGACCAAACGTAGTGTTAAAGATGCTCAAGGTAAAACAAAATCGATTGTATTCTATCATCTTAAATTGGATAAAGAGCTTGCCCCTATTTTCGGCTTAAGCTCTAATACTGAAACTTTTACACCACCGCAATTTGATGGTAATACAAATCCAGATTTGCTTAATAACTTTATGAAACAAGCGAAAGAAAAAGAAGCAAATGATGATTTAGACCTATAAATTTGAATATTATACCGCTACAACGCGCTATGCGTTGTAGCTCATTAAATTAATCGGAGGCATAAAAATGAAAACAAACGTCAACTTATTAAATTACACAATTGATTCAGTAGAAGTCGATGATTATCAAAAACCTATTGTCGTTAATTATATCGACAGATACTACCATATGCAACAATATGTATTAACTGAAACGGAACAGAAGCTACTAAAATTTTATCACTTGTACCCTGAATTCATAAATGAAAAAGAGATAACTGAACATATTGTTCCAAGTACACGGAGTGAACGAATAACAATGCAACATGTTATCAATTCAATATAATTTGATATTTGGAGGTTGAACCATATGGACGAATTAATCACATTACTCGCTGATTTAGTGATTGAAGAAATCAATCGCACTGATAACTAATCATATCGCCCAACACCTGACTGGTGTTGGGCTCATCTATAAATTCGTTCATAAATATATATTATCATGATGAAAGGAGGAAACTCGATGAAACAAGCTATTGGTTATTTACGCCAAAGTACATCCAAGCAACAATCACTCACCGCACAGAAACAAACTATCGAAACGCTCGCTAAAAAATACAATATCCAACACATCACCTTTTATAGTGATAAGCAATCAGGCAGAACGGATAATCGAACAGGTTATCAACAAGTCATCGAAAGCATTCAACAAAGACAATGTGACGTATTATGTTGTTATCGCTTGAATCGACTGCATCGTAATTTGAAAAATGCATTAAAACTTATGAAACTGTGTCAAAAGTATCATGTTCATATTCTAAGTATTCATGATGGCTATTTTGATATGGATAAAGCGTTTGATCGCCTAAAACTTAATATATTCATAAGTCTCGCAGAATTAGAGTCCGATAATATTGGTGAACAAGTCAAGAATAGTCTTAAAGAAAAAGCTAGACAAGGTAAACTCATCACGACACATGCACCATTTGGTTATACCTATCGCAATGGCACATTCACAATTAATCAAGATGAAGCACCAACAGTTAAGGCAATATTCCATTACTACCTACAAGGCTATGGTTATAAGAAAATTGCGCAATACCTAGAAGAAGATACTAAGCTAATCAACCGAAAACCCTATCAAGTACGTAACATTATTACGAACCCTAATTACTGTGGACGTGTGAATAACAAATACGGTACTTTTGATAATATGTTCCCATCTATTATCAGTAAAGCAATGTATAAAAATGCTCAAGCAATTCGTATTAAGAAGCAACTTCACTGTATACCTTCAGAGAATCAGCTGAAACAAAAAATAAAATGTCCTTGTTGTGGTTCAACCCTTACCAACATGACCATTAGAAAAACCAATCATTCATTACGTTATTATGTCTGTCCTAAAAACATGAATGCATCACGTTTCATATGTGACTTTAAAGGCATAAACGCTGAAAACCTAGAAAAACAGGTCTTAGAATCTTGCCAAAAATTCTTTCGAGACCAACAGCTCTATTCGAAAATCAAACATGCTATTGAGAAACAGCTCAAAAAACAAAGGATGCATGATACTAGTAACACATTAACTCATGAAAAGCTCATTGAAAAATTAGCACAAGGAACAATTGATGTAGAAACATTCAGAGAACAATCTCAATCAATAAACCTACAGAATAAGCCTATACAACTAATAAGTGATATTGGAATAAAAGCATCGCTACAAAAAGTTATACAGAAAAGTTTCACGTTAAACATGTTATATCCCTTTATTGATTTCATTCATATTACTAAAAATAAAGAACTAAGCGGCATCTATTTAAAAAATGAGCCACTAAACATTGTTAATCAAGCGGTACAATCATCGATTGCTTAATAAGAAAGGATGAAAAAATCATGCAACAACTCAAACAAAAACGTGTCGGTATTTATGTCCGTGTATCCACTGAAATGCAAAGTGCAGAAGGTTATAGTATCGACGGACAAATCAATCAAATCAAAGAATATTGTAACTTTCATCATTTCGAGGTCAAAGATATATACGCCGATCGTGGTATATCAGGAAAGTCTATGAACCGTCCTGAACTTCAACGTATGTTACATGATGCAAATGAAGGTCTCATCGATTGTGTCATGGTATATAAAACGAATAGACTCGCACGTAATACATCAGACTTACTCAAAATTGTTGAAGACCTTCATCGTCAAAATGTCGAATTCTTCAGCTTATCTGAACGTATGGAAGTCAATACTTCTTCTGGTAAACTCATGTTACAAATACTTGCGAGCTTCTCAGAATTCGAACGTAATAACATTGTCGAGAACGTATTCATGGGACAAACCAGACGTGCTCAAGAAGGCTATTATCAAGGCAATATTCCACTAGGATATGACAAAATACCTGATAATAAACACGAACTGATGATTAATCAACATGAAGCGAATATCGTGAAATATATATTCGAATCTTATGCCAAAGGACATGGTTATCGTAAAATTGCCAATGCCCTCAATCACAAAGGATATGTTACAAAAAAAGGTAATCCTTTTAGCATCAATTCAATAACCTATATCTTAGTCAATCCATTCTACATTGGTAAAATTCAATTTGCGAAGTACAAAGATTGGAATGAAAAGCGACGTAAAGGACTGAATGATAAACCTATTATAGCTGATGGTAAACACCATCCTATTATTAGTCAAGAATTATGGGATAAAGTCCAATCACGCAAAAAACAGGTCAGTCAAAAACCTCAAGTTCATGGGAAAGGAACCAATCTATTAACAGGCATCGTTCACTGTCCACAATGCGGCGCACCTATGGCGGCAAGTAATACCACTAATACACTCAAAGATGGAACTAAGAAACGTATTCGCTATTATTCTTGTAGTAACTTCCGAAACAAAGGCTCAAAAGTATGTTCTGCGAATAGCGTTAGAGCCGATGTGATTGAGAAATACGTCATGGATCAAATACTCGAAATTGTCAAAAGTGATAAAGTCATTAACCAAGTCTTACAACGTGTCAATCAGGAGAATCAAGTCGATATCGGTGCATTGAACCACGATATCACTTATAAACAACAACAATACGATGAAGTCAGCGGCAAACTCCATAATTTAGTAAGAACCATTGAAGATAATCCGGACCTAACATCTGCATTGAAAGCAACCATTCATCAATATGAAACACAACTCAATGACATTACAAATCAAATGAATCAAATCAAGCAGCAACAAAATCAAGAGAAACCATCTTATGATACGAAACAAATCGCTGCCCTATTACAACGAATATTTCAAAATATAGAATCAATGGATAAATCACAACTCAAGGCATTATACCTTACGGTCATTGACCGTATTGATATTCGTAAAGATGAGAATCATAAAAAGCAATTCTATGTCATACTCAAGCTCAATAATGAAATTATTAAACAACTTTTCAATAATAATAATCTAGACGAAGTGCTCCTCAGCACTTCGTCTTTGTTTTTGCCTCAAACACTCTACTTTCAAATCTAATATCTATGTACTGTCCTTTCGTCATTCAATAACACCCATCTAACGAATCTTTTCAACATACTAACAAGTCACAACTCAATGTGAAGCTTATATTGTATGACGAAAGAACATCCCAAAATAAAAAATGAACGGGATAGCAATGGGATTTGATAAATACATGTGGGATAAGGATTACGCAAGCGTAATCCCGAAATCCCATTATTATTTATAAATAAATAATATAAAAAGAAAAAGTAAGTCGTACTGACATCTACAAATCCAAATGATATATAAATATATAGCTATATTTCCCGAGAAATGAGCGGGATAACGGGATTTCCTTGTCATATCAACAATTGTGATGATTTTCGATTGGGATATTTTCTATATTTCAGTGGGATTTCTAAGCGAAACAAACATTATTTCAAACTTATATTATCTAAATGATGTACCACATGTATACATCCATCAAATACATTAGGAGGTCATAATGATGACACTAGAACAACAACTCAAGCACTATATAACCAACTTATTCAATCTGCCAAGGGATGAAAAATGGGAATGTGAATCTATCGAGGAAGTGGCAGATAATATCTTACCTGACCAATATGTCAGACTTGGTCCACTTACCAATAAAATCCTTCATACGTATACTTACTACTCTGATACACTTCACGAAAGACATATATACCCCTTTATCCTCTACTATCAAAAACAACTTATAGCCATTGGTTATATTGATGAAACAAACGATATGGACTTCTTATATCTTCATAACACAGTTATGCCACTACTTGATCAAAGACACTTACTTGAAAAGGAGAATCATAATAATGAATAAATGGATACACATAGCTCAGATAAGCGTCACAGTCATTACAGAAGTTATTACAATAATGAAAGATATAGAAAAGGAGAAATGAGCATGGAACGTTATATTACACGTGGTATTGCCAATTACTTGCCAGCAATGTTACAGCAACAGTTATGGAAACTTGTAGCGCAACGCGAAAACGAACAATTCAAGGAACTAGAAGAGATTGATTACTTTCATATATTCCAGTTCAATATGCATAATAGTCAATTATATATCAAACATAAGCAAGAACGTCCAGAGTACGTAAAAATTCATCAAACACATTATAAACAACCTATCAATATTAATAAGGTCTACATCATCCGAGAAGATGATGTAGACCTTTCTTATTACGTCATGTTGTTACCCGAAGAATATTAATAAGGAGTGAAATAAATATGCAAAACATTAAAAGTACATTAGAAACTGAAGCTATATTTAGTGATGATAAGCAACATAGATATCTACTAAAAAAGATATGGGATAAAACAAAACAAACTGTCACTGTTATAACTATGTATCCTCACTATGATGGTGTTAAAAGTATTGATCTTACAACTCAGATTATTATCAATAAAGTGACTGAAAAGGAAGAATTCGGAGCTGTTAATTTTGTTAATTTATATTCCAATATTGATACACCTATTAATTTAAGGCATTTGAAAAA
>NZ_ANMR01000022.1 GCF_000338275.1 Staphylococcus xylosus NJ | reverse complement strand
TCAAAGAAGCCGATAGTGTTTTATTGGCTTGGGGTTCCTACGGAAAGAAACCCCTTGTAGAAAATCGAGTGAATGATGTATTAGACATGTTAAAACCTCACAGTAAGAAAATCAACATATTAACAAATCCTCAAACAAATGAAATCATGCATCCATTAAATCCATACGCTAGAAAAGCATGGACAATTAAACCATTAAAGGAGACTAAATAGAATGAATCAAACATGGAAAGAAGTATACCAATATTTAATGCATCAACCACACATCGATGTTATTAAAGGCATTATCGCATTTTCATCAAACATAAAAAATAATTCAAAATTAGATGAGCTATATTCCATTTATATGAATGACGATTCTATCACATCCATCGTTCACCCTGACTTAATAGAAAGTATAGAGGTTATCCATAATGAGTAGAAAAAGAATAGATGTTGTCAAAGTCCAAATGGTCAAAGAAGATACACTTTGGTATTTAAAAAGACGTATTGAAGAACCAAAAGATGCTGCTGATATTATGCGTGAATTTATTGTAAATGCAGATCGTGAACACTTCATTTTAATTTGCTTGAATAGTAAAAATGAACCTACACATATTGAAACCGTCTCTATAGGAACCATTAATTTTGCGGTTATCCATCCTCGAGAAATATTTAAAACAACCATATTAAGTAACGCAACGGGATAAAAGAAAAAGCGCGTCAGGGTAAATTGATAACTACACACGCCCCCTTTGGTTACCACTACAAACGTGGTACATTCACGATAAATAAAAATGAATCACCAACGGTAATTGCCGTATTCAATTACTATCTTCAAGGTAATGGCTATAAAAAAATTACACAGTTCTTAGAAGAAGATAACAAACTACTAGTGAAACATCTAATAATGAAAATCAATCGAATCAAAGTCAAAATAATAGTCAAGATCAATCTACAACAGAAGAAGATACAAATGATGAACAACAAGTAACTAGAGATAATGTTTTTGATTAGGCTATAGCTGCAGTGAATGAAGTTAGGGATGCTGATTTATTAAAATTTCAAGAACCAGAATACAATCGTTCAGAATGGACGATTAATGCAAATAATAAATCAGGAGCAGGCGCTAACACAATCTTAGTTAAAGATGATGGAACTGTTCAAATTTGGAACGGACCTAAAACATCTATCGACCATTAAACTAAAATAGAATTATAAGCAAAAATTAATAACTGCCTTAAAAATGTCTAATTATGATACATCTCAATAAACTGTACAGTTACCTTAACTACTATATTTAAATTAAAATCCAACAACTGAGAAATGGGAAATCTTGGCGAATAATAAAAGTAGTAGAGGGAATTATGTATTTAAAGTAACGCCTAATGGGATGTTGAATTTTATAATAGTACAGGGCAAGATATGAGATAAAGTGTACCGGTTGATACGTTAGCATATGATAGATAGGACATTCTCACTAGATAGTGAGAATGTCCTATTTTTAAGTTATTTTTTTATTTTTTACATACTTAGCAATAAGAATTACTATTGATTAAAGATTGGACCTAGGATCAATCTTTAATATTCAATCAATTTCTTTTCATTTATAAACTATCTCTATAACTCTGTGACAAGGTACGATACTACAATAAACAATAGATTTTAACAATTACTAAAGCAACTGTCCTAACTGAATTTAGTTTTTGAATGTCTTGTATAATATCACTACTTGATGCAGTTTAAAATAGCCGCTTATTCAATTCAAATCCATACAAAAGCATATGAACTCAACATTCTTAGTTTCATATGCTTTTTATTATTAATCTATCTCAATGTCTTCTGCAGGTAATTCTATTTGATTAAACATACTTTCTCCACCTTTAGAAGATGTTCTAACATCTGACATACCTCTCGTAATTGCATTTGTTTCATATGATCTCAAAGCATCCTCTAGTTTTTTATTTCCTAATTTGTAGTCAATAAATGCTTGGGTTAATTTGTATGCATCGTAAAGTGCAGCATTACCTCCGATACCAATTGGTGTCATTGGATGTAAGGCGTCTCCTAACAGTAAGATGTTTGTTGTTTCTTTCCAAGATTTGTAAGGAACAACATTTCTAATGTGGTACATGCCTGTAGACTCTGCCGATGCAAAATCTAACATTTTTGCTATTTGTGGATGCCAATGTGATGTTTTTGTTTTAGCTAAATCTAGTAATTCAGACCCACTTAAATTAAATAACGTCTCATCTGAATTATCGAACCATGTTTTATGTCCTGCGAAAACTACGTATAAATAGTCTTGTTGGGGCGTGATATGAACATTTGGTGCAATGTTTTGAGAATGTTGTTCTAACGGTTGATTAAATTTCATATCTTCTAATAAAAGCATAGCCGGTGCATTTTCATCTGACATACCACGCATTCCTATTCCAGTTAATGCACTCAAACTTTCTCTTCGCTGTTCATCCAAATACACTTTAGTATAAAGTGCTCGCCCATCGGTATCCATTACTGATATTTCAGGTTTATACTGTTTTCTTACTCGAGAATTCGCTCCATCTGCTCCGATTAATATATCTGTAATGTGACTTTCTCCATTTTCAAACCATATTTTAATTTTTCCATTTTCAAGTTTTTCGTAACTTTTAAAAGTGTAACCATATTCTATTTGTCCATCTAGTTCACCTAATAATACTTCTCTAAAGGTAAATCTATTTACTGATTGATTTTCTTCAACTTGATCATCTTTATTTGAACTTTTTAATGTATATGCATCCAAAAAGAATGGATGTAGTGGGCTTTTCACTGATGTTTTGATGTAAAGTTCATATAAATGTTCTGGTAAGCAGAATTTTAAAGCTTCCGTACCATGCTGATTAATTTTTATACGATAACCTGTTTGTTTCATACTATTGCGTTCTTGACGTTCAAAAACTGTAACATCGATATTATGTTTTTTTAAACCTTGTGCTAAGGCAAGACCGCCTAATCCACTGCCAATGATTGAAATTTTTAAATTTTCCATAATTATAACCACTCCAAAATATTTATCCGATTTTATTTGTAACAATGTAACATAAATAATGTAACGCCGTTACAATAAACTGTCAAACTTTATCAATTACAATTTAACTTATATTCTTCTTTCAGTTAAAATAGAGATAATATGTATTTAGGAGTTGCTATATAATGAACAAAGAATCTAAAAAAGCTCAAATTATTGATATTTCATGGGATTTATTGCAAAAAGAAGGTATTGATGGATTTTCTATGCGTAAACTATCAGCAGCCTCAAACACTACCATTTCTTCACTCTATCATTATTACAAAAATAAGGAGTCCATATTTCAAGCAATGGTGGATAAAGCCTTGGCTGAAGTTGTTTTTCCAGTTAATGCCAATGGTGTTGATGATAAATTAAAGCAATATGCTTACAACATCTTAAGCACTTTAAAAAAATATCCAAACTTGGAATGGCTACTCCTTGTTTATCCACCAACCCAAGTAAATTATACAAAATTACTAGATAACTTATTAATGATTGTAGATGGACTGGATATCAAGCGTGAACAAAAATTGTATTATATAAATATCTTTATTAACTTCATTCTTACATTTCAAATCGACCATCAAATTCAAATCGACGATCAAGCAAAAAATAATCGCCATAATGAATCAAGCTGGAATCATTCAATTGCTCCGTATTTAAATTACTACTATAAGAATAATATTATTGAAAAGTTAAGTGAGGAAGAAGTCTTTGATTTTGGAATTTCTTTACTAATCAACGGGCTAAAAACTAAGTAGTCAACTTAATTAGTCCCGTTAAGTCAACTTAACAGGACTAATACAAATATGCTAAACAATTACCTCATTTTTTAATACATTTAAATAAACTAAAAAAACCGCATCATTTATGATATGCTTCCCCACGCATAATCTTAAATGCACGGTAAATCTGCTCTATCAATATGACGCGCATCATTTGGTGTGGGAAGGTCATTTTACTGAAGGATAATGCATAGTCGCTACGGTCTAGAACATCTTTATGTAAGCCATTGGATCCACCAATAATAAAGGTAAAGTCGCTTTGTCCTCTATTCATTCGCCCTTCTATTTCTTTAGCTAACCCTTCAGACGTCAACATATTGCCTTTGATTTCAAGTGTTATGACAGTTGACTGAGGTTTCACTTTTGCTAATAAGCGTTGGCCTTCTTTCTCCTTCACTTGCTCAACTTCTTTGTCGCTCATATTTTCAGGTGCTTTTTCGTCAGGAACTTCTATAACTTCAATTTTGGAGTATGCTCCTAAACGTTTTTCATATTCTGCGATTGCTTGTTTCCAGTATTTTTCTTTTAATTTACCTACTGTTAGTATCGTAATCTTCATAATTGTCCTCCAAATTCATAATAAACAATAGTTATTAGAGTTATCCACAAGTTATACACTTATTCACATTATTCCCTCTTATTATAACAGGAATGCATATCATTATTTAATAATATTTACGTTTTCTAAACAAAAATAAGTTAATAACATGTTAATTTGTGGATAACCCTGTGTATAATGTGGGTATTTCTATGTTAATTGTGCACATCTATGGATAACTATGGATAAAACCGTGGATAAGTTGATGGATGTCTTACATACTTATTCACAAATTTTACGTTTTCTTCATAATTTCCACCTATAAAAACCTTTTATTAGCTAAGTTATCCACTGCTTATAATTATGCTGTAATTGTATATTGGGTTTCAATTAAGACACAGGGATGTATGACCAACGAATTTAGCAATACTCTTATTACACATAAAAAACCAATACCTCAAATTGTGATATTGGTTAGTTTATTACAACACAAATCAGACTAATGGTTTATCAATAATCGCTAGTCCTCCTCAATTAATTTGTGAGTTTATTTATAGATTGCATCATTCCAAGGTAATAATGCAATAAAAAAGCGCTCAGCTCAGTCTCAAACATCATATTAAATCTCGGCTAATTTATGAAAACCTCTTAATTTCAATTAAAACTTACTACTAGAAACTAGCATTGGCTTTACTTCTAATGCATTAAAAAGCGCTAAGTCTCAAATTAATTCGCTATTATTGATAATCTGTTAATGCGCAGTAGATGACTGATTTCTAAATGCGCCTTGTATAATGCTTTTTAAAGCACTACTTCTTTATTTATAAAGATTAGTAGCGCTTATGCAATTGCTTGAGCAATTGCGTTCTAACAAAAAACTCATCCTTGCGAGGGCGGGACAGAAATTTAGCATTCGCCTATACCAATGCATTCAAAGCCGCTTAACTATCCAATTGAGCTTGCTTTCAATTTAGGATTACATTAGCCATTGGCTAATGCATTAAGAAGCCCTAACCCCTTCAATCAAGGGGCAAGGGCTTCTATAACGTATATATCGGTGTAGCATTGGCTTTGTCAGTATCGCACAACAATACTTCTTTTTGTGTGTCGATATCGTGTTCGTTTAGAACTTGTCCGACGCTCATGCGGGCTAAATCTTTCATGTTGTTATCTTGAGATAAGTGAGATAGGTAAATGCGTTTCGTGCTGCCTGTAATAACGTCTGTCATTGCGTGTGCTGCATCTTCATTAGAAACGTGTCCCATGTCGCTCAAGATACGTTGTTTTGTCTTCCATGGATAACCACACATGCGTAGCATATCTACATCGTGGTTACTTTCAAAGACGAATGCGTCACTACCTTGAATCATACCTTTCATGCGGTCTGAAACGTAACCTGTATCTGTTAAAATCGTAAACTTTTTATAGTTATTATGGAATATATAAAATTGTGGATCGATGGCATCATGTGAAACGTTAAACGATTCGATGTCGAAGCCAGCTAATGATTTCGTTTCGTATGGATTAAAGATGAATTTTTGGTCCATTGGAATTTTACTGTCTTTCTTTTCGATGGCTGACCATGTTTTTTCATTCGCATAAATAGGCAAGTTATATTTACGTGCTAATACGCCTAATCCTTTAATATGGTCTGAATGTTCGTGGGTAACTAAAATGCCGTTTAAGTCTTTAATCTGTTTATCAATTTGTCCAAAAAGTTCTTCCATTTTCTTCCCAGTCAAACCTGCGTCGACTAGAATACTGCCTTTATCATTTTCCACATAAGTGGCGTTTCCTGTACTACCACTCGCTAATACACTCATACGTATCAAGCGATTCACCCTTTCTAATCTGTAAACACTGTTTAGTATATATTGTTATAGGGCAGACTACGGTTTATGTGCCGTCAATATACCCTCTGTCTAAAATTTTCATTGCTCGTGCTGTTAGGCGCACTGCGCATAGCTAATGTAACCTCATGCATACGACTGCAATCACAGTATTTTAAAAATCCTGTAGCATAAAATTATTTTCTCTTTTCCGCTTCAACTTATCGCGAATTTTACGCTTTTATTATACTATATCGCTTTATTTTTTGCTTTTGTATAACGCTCATCAACAGTATTTAATTTTAACATACTTTATGGATATTTCATCTGAATAAAATTGGAAAGGTTTATTAATCGTTTTTCAATTCATAAAAATAAAAGATTCATCTCCTACGCAATGTAGAAAACAAATCTTTTATTTCATGCTATATAGTGATATAAATTTCTTATTTCTTGAAATGAACTCTATTATTTTGCATTATTTTTAGTCCAAATTTTCACTTTATTATTTCCAGTAGTGAGCGTTTGAAGTGGACCTATCATAGACTCATTTTCTCTCAAATCATCATTTAAATCTGTGTTGAGTGTTAGTGAATTGCCATTTTCATCTTCAAAGTCTGCATCAACAATACGTACTTTAGGTAATGTCTCGGTATTATATACTTTTCCTTTAAATTCAATAAATGATTCAGGTAAAGAGATATTTAAATACACATCATTACCTTCTTCGATTATTGATAAATCAGGGTTAACACTTTCATCTGTAAAATTACGATTTTCTCTATTAAATTGATTTGCTTTATTCAAATATGCATTATCTTCAATATAAACTGGTTGTTTTATCTTATGGAATGATTCATGATCGCCTTCTTCTTTAGCAACCGCTTCTTTAAATTCTGATAGTGACGTGTTATAACCATTATAAATTTCAGTTCCTACATTAGGTACATCTTCTTTTCCAATAAATATGTTGTTATAAAATCTATCATCTCCACCATAAACTGGTGCAAATCCTGCTATTAATGTACTGTGTGGTACATGGTATGGCGTTGCTCTATCCAACATTAACCTATGTACTATTTCGCCATTAATAATATTATTAACGTAAGCCCCACCTTGTGCATGGTTGTCTAAAGCATAATCCGCAGTTAGTATATTATTATCTACAATATACGGACCGCTACTTACTTCTACGAACAAGTCTCTAGTATTATCGTTAAATATGTTCTTACTTATTCTTGTGCCTTGTGTCTGCCAATCAAACCACATACCTAGTGAGCAATTATGAACATAATTGTTGTACACTTGTGTATCTATCGCAGCATGCAACTTGATACCTGCAATTTCATAACCAAAAAATTCTCTCTTATTACCTATATTATAAATATGGTTATTATATATTTTACTAAAGGCACTTCCTAGATGTCCTACTACTGCATTTTGTCCACAATCATGTATCACATTATTTCTAATGATATGCGACCCTATGGTTTCTTTATTCCAATCACTATTCGCTGCCTTAAAGACGGTTTCTATTTGATATTGATAACCTGGTTTGTCTTTTCTATAAGTATTTAAATTGTCACCTGTTGAAATTTCTTTACCTATAGCAATCGCGCTACACACAGCGTTATAAAGTATGTTATTTTCGATAATCCACCCTTTACTCCAATGTGTATCAATCATGCCTGTCTGTGCTGCAGTTGGAGGCGACCATTGCGTTGCCACATTCGCAATTTCAAAGTTTCTTATTGTAATATAATTTGTATGCATTTTAAAGGGACGAAATGCGCTTTTTCTAACATTTATTTCCGTTACTTCATTATTTGGGTTAAAGTGATGAAAATTCACATATATCGTTGTTATATCTTTTTCTACTTTTGCGTACCAGACATAGATTGATTGGTCTTTATAATCATAAGTAACTTGTTTATTTGTCCAATGATCTAGTGTTTTTTCAACCAATTTCGGGTCAGCTAATTGTTCATATTCACTTACTTCAAAAAGTGATTGATCGTTTAAATATACTTGTCCTAAACTCTTATCGTTATCGACCGCTAACCAATCGCCAAATAATTTTGTTGCAAATGGGTTAAAATCTTTAAATATCTTGTTATCTATTTCTATTTTCCATATACTGCCATCGATTTGTTGCCATCCTGTTATTTCTTCAGAGCCTTTAATAATCACCTGTTCGTCTTTGGCTGCTTCAAATGAAATTCGTCTAGATTCACTTAATCCAGTGTTTATATGTGTTATTTCTTCGCGATATATCCCTTCATGCACAATGATACTGTCTCCAGGTTGTGCAACTGAAGCAGCTTTATCTATTGTTAAAAATGGTGATTCAACATTACCTAATCCACAATCTGAACCTTTTTTATCTACATGAATACAATTTGTCATAGTAATCCCTCATTTTATTTATATATTTGTTTGTCTCTCATTTCACCTACGTTATTTGTTCTAATTTGTTCTTTTATGTGTTTAATAAATTTTTCATAATTCAAAAATAAAGTGAATATCGTTACGATAGCGACTGCTAATAATGGAAAATAAATCTGCATGGATTTTATAGCAAAAATGGTACTTTGTGATTGAACTGATGCTCCGGCAACATAGCCACCTACGGATAGTGACCATCCAACAATTGCAGATTGCAAACCTGAACCAATCTTCATGCCAGCACTTGCTAAACTGAATATTGAGCCTTGTACTGGTACGCCTGTCTTCCAATAAATTATATCTCCAACATCTGCTACAATACCGCTTAATGCTGCTGTAAAAGGTACTAATCCGATTCCATGAATAATTAATCCAACGACTAAAAGTATTAAGTTCTCTGAGAATATGCCCATCATAATATACGAAATAATAGATAGAATTAACCCGATAATAATACTATTTTTGATACCTACTTTTTCGGCAAATTGGGGTGCTACTAATAATCCTAAAATGGTAGGTAATAGTGTCGCTATACTCATAATTGCCATTACATTTGCGTCATTAAAAATGTACGTTGCGTAATAGATTCGCATACTATTATCTGTCTGTCTCAAATACCACAATAAATATAAGACGATTGTAATCAGGAAATATTTTTCAGTTATTAAAGATTTAATAATTAAACTAAATGGAATGCGCTTTGTTTTTTTAACTTCATTATATTGCTTTTCGGCCACATTTCTTTCTTTTACAAAATAACCTGTAATCATTAATGGGATTGCACATAACAACGCGTATATAGCTGAAGTATATGTCCAACCTTGCTGATTATCGCCAAAACTTGTTACAAAATAGACAGTGAAAGTTGTTATACATAACACACTTAAATTAGAAAATATAAAACGTATACTTCCTAGTGAAACTCTATCTTTTTCATCTTTAGTCATAAATGATACTAATGATGAATAAGCAACATTATTTGCTGTATAAAAAATAACTGAAATCAAAAAATATACGATAAAAATATATGCAATTTGACCTGTATAACTAAACGACGTTGGCACATTAAATAACATGAATGTTAAAACGCCCAATACAGGTGCTGTCCAAAAGACCCAAGGCTTGGCTTTACCCATTTTAGTGTTTGTATTATCTATAATACTTCCCATAAAAATGTCTGAAAAACCATCTGCAAAACGACAAAAAAGTATAATAGTTCCAATAACTGAGCCTGCTATACCTACTACATCTGTCATGTAAATAATGATAAATGATGCAATAAAAGTCCAACTGTAATTAGCACCAAAATCCCCTACCCCAAATACAACTTTCTCAGAAGTGCGTAACTTAGTTGAACTATTAACTTGGCTTTCGTCAGCATAAGAACTATCATGCGTACCCGAAATTTTATCCATTGAATTCCCCCTTTGCTAGTTGGTTTGTTTTTTAAATTAACTAACTAGCTTAAGTGAAATATTACCATTGTAGTTTGATTTTGTAAACGCTTTCTTATTAATGTTTTATGTCCCTCTTTGAGAAATAAGACGTTAGTTATTATTTTGGATATTAAAAAACGCACATCTCTTCAAGAGACGTGCGTTTGATCAGTTATATTATTCTTCAATTACTTTCGGGCTGTCTGAGACGGCTTCAACATAGTAAGTTTTAATCTTTTCTCCGTGTTTTACTTTGATCTCCCAATTGGCTTCGAGTACTTGCACATTGGGTTCTTTCACAACCGTGTAGTAACCAAGTCTTGCGTTAGTAACTTCATCGTTGCGTTTAAGATAACGGTTAAAGTAAAGGGCTTCTATTGCGCTTCTCGCCGTATTCACTTGTTTTTTCTCGTTGTTAGCGCCTTCTGATGGTGTAATAGATTTCATTGCCGTTTGTTTATAGCTTGAAGCTTTACCATCATTATTTATATTAAATTCTAATCTCGCTTTATTGTTATTCATTATTGGGTAATCTTCATAAGTTTGTTCAAATGTTACGTTTTTGTTGTCTATGTTACTCATTTCATAGTCTTTACCTTTATACACCTTATCTTTGACATATGTCTTTAAGTCGGTGTATTGATCATTGCTGACGTCGATAGGACTACTGATGTCACCTTTAGCCATGGCACCTGATTGTTCACTCGATATATCAGAATGTGCTTTAGCATAGGATGAAAAATCAAATGAACGCGCGGTTAGTAACTGCATTTTTAAATTTTTAACACTAGGGAGGTTGTCTGGAATTTTAATTTCTTCTTGTTTAAAATCCACAGCATTTTCAACTTCACTATCATTGATATGTGACTTATTCACCTTATCGATATAGATAATGACTAAGCCAATATTTACTAGAATAAAGACGAAAATAAATAATGTTTTTGTACGTTTCCAGTTCATTTATTCTAGCCCCCCATCACTGTATGCACGCCATTCACCATCATATTGTACATACCATTGTGGTTTGAATTCACTATTGCGTTGGATTTCAATATCGGTATTATCTGGTTTGTTGTCCATATTATAGCCGATCGTCATGTTTGTTACTTCTTCAAAGTTAATCTCTGGATTGTTTGCTAACTCTGCACGTACAGTCTCAGCACCAGGTAGTTTAACCTCGTCTTCACCACTATCAATCGTCACATTGGCTTTCAATAGTGCACGTGCATAACTAAAGACGCCTTTATCGCCCCATGATACTTTAATGTTATTAAGATCATCGTTATTAAATGTTGGGCGGCCGTTTAAGAACATTTGATATGTCAGTTCACCAGTCTTGTTATCCACATTAAATAACCTGAAATCATCTGTAAAGCCACCGTGATTGTTTATATAATCAAAGGTACTCGGTATGCTTTCTTTCATATTAGTAGAACGATTTTCATCTTCTGAGAGATTAGTATAGCGGTATTTTTCACTATCATCGCTATAATTGGCAACGCCCGTATTATTATTATATGTTGCATTACCGCTTTTCGAACTACGCACCACGACAGAATCATTAAATAATATTGCATTCATCGTATCTACACTAATGCGATTATAAATAGTGTGATATGATTTCAAACCTTTAGGGGCTTTTGGTGCGAAAATATGTGTAGCCTTATCAATCGTATCTTTATTCGTAATAATCTCAGTATAAGGCTGCATATTTTTCTGTTGTTGCTTCATTACCTTTTCAAATTGGCTGAGTTTAGCAGATGTTGTCATACGCACAACGTTATGGCGATCTTTACTAATCGCATAAAGTTTCACTGTACCATCTTTATTATTGTCGACGATTAAGCGATCGAATTTAAAATTGTTTGGCACTTTAGCGTTAATATTCAAGGCTTGACCTAAATAAGTTGCTAATGGCATATCATACGTAAAATCCAATACTAAAAATTCATCACTAAGGTCTGGGATAATTAAGTTATGGTTACTATGCATTTGCTCTGAACGTAATACACGATGATTCTTCAATGGTTTCAATGTTGCTTCTACATTACTTTTCGTCGCTTCCATACCTTCAGAATCTTCACCTTTAGAATGAATTACCTGATAGGGTGTAACCACTTTATCCATTCCTTGATCTAATGGCTTCCCTATCGTCTTAGCTTCTGTTTCTTTATTGTCTTGTTGCTTATCCACATTGGCTAAATCAGGTGAGAAATTCCAGGTCATATATGTTAAAACCGCACTCATTAATACAAGAAGGATAAGGATTATGGATTTGATTAACTCTTTACTCCGCATCCCAATCACCATCTTCTAAAACTTCACATGGAAGCGTAATAAAGATTGACGTGCCTTGTCCTTCTACACTGTTCGCCCATATACGGCCATTGTGAGCTTCTACAATTTCTTTAGATATAGCTAATCCTAGACCTGTACCACCCATCTTACGCGTACGTGCTTTATCTACACGATAGAAGCGGTCAAAGATCTTATCTACTTTATTGATTGGAATACCAATACCATTATCTTTCACACGAATCGTCATACGATTATATAACGCATTCTGTTTCACGTGAAACTCAACACGTTTATCACCGCGTGAATATTTCATCGCATTGGTAATAACGTTATCAAACACTTGTGTCATCTTATCTGGATCAATTTCAGTAAAGATGGTTTGTTTTGGAATTTCACGGATGAATGTCGTATCTTTCGCAGACATCTCGTGACGGTTAATGATTTTATTGATAAACATATTAAAGTCGACGATTTCTTTAGTAATTTGATCAGATTCGTTGTCCATCTTAGATAATTGTAGTAAATCGTTTACAAGACGAATCATACGTTCTGTTTCTTCACGTGTAACGGATAGGAATTGTGGTGCTAGGTCATCATCTTTCCACGCGCCACCTTCTAACGCTTCGATATAACTGTTCATCGAAGTCAGTGGTGTACGTAATTCGTGAGACACGTTAGCCACGAATTCACGACGTTCTCGTTCAACTTGTTGTTGTTCAGTTACATCATGTAGCACGGCGATATAACCTGTGACAAAACCGGTTTCTTGAACAATCGTACTAAAGTTAACTCGAACGATAATGCCTTCCGTCTCATTGATGTCTAACAAGAAACTATCGTTATTCTCTTGAATTTCATCTAATGAGAAATCTTCTTCAAGATTCAATACGTTAAGCATGTAATCGCCAATAATATCTTCTTTCATTGTCCCCATCATCGTTAATGCCATGTCATTTACAATACGTATACGTCCGCGTCGATCTGTTGCGATAATACCATCACTCATGTGTGTGATAACGGAATCGAGACGCCGTTTTTCACTTTCGGTATTTGCCTGTGCTTCTTGTACACGTTTAGATAGATTGTTGAAGGCGAGTGCAAGCTCACCAATTTCATCGTTACCATAAATTTTTACACGTTGCGTATAGTTACCTTTAGACATTTCTACAGTTTGATTCCGCATGTCTGTAATTGGTTTCGTAATTGTACGTGCAATAAAGAACCCTAGGATTACCGTAATTAACAATGAAATCCCTGTACCAACGATAAAGATTTGATTGATATTACTTAACTGGTTATATACGTCATTGATATCTGCTTCGATATAAACGTCACCAATCGTACCATCGTTAGATGTTTTAACAGGTAAGTTATATACCCAGACACGCTGTTTACCATTACCGTAATCTTTTAATACGGTATGGCTATTGATTTCACCTAGCGACAGTGCTTTTTGAATAGAATTATCATTGGCTTTTTGATTTATTAGACTACGGGTAGACTGCTTTGAAGTAGCCATGATAATCTGATCTTTATCAATAAAGCGAATTTCTTCTATTTCTTGTCTATTAGCATACTCATTCAATAAGTTTTGAACTTCTTTTTGAGCATTTACCGAATTATCTTCGTCGTAGACCTTTTCAATATTAATTTCTATTTGTTTCGCATATTGCGAAATATTATTTTTAAATGTTTGTGTTAATTCTTTTTCAAGACTATTCGTAAAATATAAACCGATAATTTGCATACCGATTATAATCAGCAATACATAGACGATAACAAGTTTTGTGTGTAAGGATTGAAAATGTTTAAGCCATTTCATTTAACATGGCCTCTAATCATGTTGTTGGAGGAAATATCCAACACCACGGCGTGTCACAATATATTCTGGATGAGATGGATCATCCTCAATTTTTTCACGTAAGCGTCGAATTGTAACGTCTACAGTACGCACATCACCAAAATAGTCATAGCCCCAAACGGTTTGTAATAAATGTTCGCGTGTCATGACTTGCCCCATATGTTTAGATAAATAATGGAATAATTCGAATTCACGGTGTGTTAATTCGATGTCACCGCCGCGTTTTTTAATAGAATACGCATCTGGATAAATAACGATATCTTTAATAGTAATTTCATTAGATTCGTCGTTAATTTCTTGTGCTGGTTGTGAATAATGGCGACGTAAATTGGCTTTTACACGTGCGATTAATTCACGTGTGCTAAATGGTTTCGTCACATAGTCATCTGCACCTAGCTCAAGACCTAATACTTTATCTATTTCTGAATCTTTTGCAGTTAACATAATGATTGGCATTTCGTATTTTTTACGTACTTCACGGCAGACTTCCATGCCATCACGACCAGGTAACATAATATCTAACAACACGATATCTGGTTCTTCATCATATATTAAATCTACTGCATCATTTCCATCATAGGCACAAAACACTTCGTACCCTTCTTTTTTTAAATTAAATTCTAAAATGTCAGCAATTGGTTTTTCATCATCGACTACAACAACTTTTCTAGCCATATTTTATAAACCTCATTTCTATATTGTAGTACATTTACATTAAATTCTACGCACATCTCTATAATATAATTTACCATTTATGGCACTTCAATTCTATTTTTCTAAATAGAAAATTAAAATTGTATATTGTAAAATTATAACATTATTGCTATAAAATGGGTACTTTTCGAGTCATGAATAGATATTTCCAGTCTAAACAATATTGCGTTTACGTTCGAATTAATTGCTTACACAATTTACTTACGAAATAAAAATCTGCTTTCCTTCTATATTTAATACTTATAAATTCTTTTATCCTAAGGTAACTACAAAAATATTATATTTGCTAGAACAACAATTTATATTGAAGCCTAATCAGGTAGTAATTAAAAAAATATATACAAAAAATGCCCATCCTATTGGATGGGCATTATACGGTCTCGACGGGAATCGAACCCGCGATCTCCTGCGTGACAGGCAGGCGTGTTAACCGCTACACTACGA
Source organism: Staphylococcus xylosus NJ (assembly GCF_000338275.1). Taxonomy (GTDB): domain Bacteria; phylum Bacillota; class Bacilli; order Staphylococcales; family Staphylococcaceae; genus Staphylococcus; species Staphylococcus xylosus_B. The sequence continues at coordinate 176,111 of NZ_ANMR01000022.1, read as the reverse complement.
GACCTAAAAAAATGGTGACTCCTACGGGACTCGAACCCGTGTTACCGCCGTGAAAGGGCGGTGTCTTAACCGCTTGACCAAGGAGCCTGTCTTAAGCACAAAATAAATTATACCAACTCTTTCATAGGATGACAAGCTATTTTTTAAATTAAATTAGTATAATTTTCTATCTTAATGGTATAATGTGTAACTTTTTTACCTATACCTACAAAAAACTATAAAAATGTGATAAAAGCCCGACAAAATAGCACTTAAACTTTAAGTATTACTACTAAAATACCAATAACAATGCATCAAACTTTAATATTAAACCTATTTATTAAATTTGAAATATTTTATGTTTTCTATGTATTTTGATAAAATAATTAAATAATACATATGAGGAGGCACTCAATTGGCAAAAGTACTATTTATTAACCCAGGTTCTGCAGGACATGTAAACCCAACAGTTGCCGTTTGTAAAACATTAGTAGAGAAAGGCGAGGAAGTTGTATATTACGCAACTGATAAATTCACAGATAGGCTTCAAGATATTGGCGTAGAAATACGTACATTTAATTCAGACGACATGATGGCTCATTTTTCGACTTATGGACGTGATAATCTCTTTAATGTCATGAATGGCTTGTTAAATACTACAGATTTGTTCTTACCAAAAATATTAAAAGAAATCGAAGATGAACACTATGACTATATGATTTATGATTCTATGTTTGGATGCGGCTATATGTTGGCTCAAAAATTAGGTATTCCTGCTATTTCTTCTATTACAACATTTGCACATACTAAAGATTCATTTGATCGATTCACAAATCAATTGAACGTAAATTTGAGTGCTGAAGAAAAAGATAATGCTGACAAAGCGTTTATTACTTTAAAGACACGTTTAGAACAAACTTATGATATTTCGATACCTTCAAGATTTGAAGTGATGAATAATCCAGGTGACTTAAATATTTCATACGTCATGCGAAACTTTCAAATCAACTCTGATACATTTGACAGTAATCGCTATTTCTTTGCTGGACCGTCTGTCATCATGCCACAGCCTTCGGGATTCATGGCAGAAATTGATCAGTCTAAACCAATCATCTACATTTCTTTAGGTACTGTTTTTAATGAAAATATACCGTTTTTCAATAAATGTTTTAAAGCATTGGCTGATATTGATGTTACAGTTATAGTTTCTATTGGAGAAACGAATCGCATAGAGGATTTTGATGAAGTACCTTCCAACTTTATTATAAAGTCGTTTGTACCTCAAACTGAGCTATTACAATATACTTCATTATTCTTAACACATGCAGGTATGAATAGCGCAAATGAAGCGATTATGCTGGGTGTACCTATGCTAGCTTTTCCACAGAATGCAGACCAACCCGTTGTAGCGCAACAAATCGAAAACTTAAATATTGGGCAACAGTTAAATTCCGAAACTTTTACTGTAGAACAATTAAAACAAACCGTATTAACGATGCTTAATCATTTAGACGAATATCAAATCAATATAGATGTGATTAAGGACCCTTCGCATAATGAACAATACGGTTATGAATTAGCTGTTAATAAAATCCTAGAGTTTCGTGACACGCATTGCATGATACAAAAATAAACATACAAAAAAACCTTGTAGCCAAAATCATTTTTAGAAAAATGAACAACTACAAGGTTTTCTTTTTAATAAAATTCAAATGGCACTAATTGCTTACCATAATGAACTTAATAAGTTTGTTTGATTACGGTCTGGACCTACTGAGAAGATAGAAATCTTAACATCACTTAATTCAGAGATACGCTCTAAATATCTACGTGCGTTATCAGGCAATTCATCTAATGAACGACAACCTGTTACATCTTCAGTCCAACCAGGCAATGTTTCAAAAATTGGCTTACAACGTTGTAAGTCTTTTAAGTTTGCTGGATATTCAGTGATTTCTTTACCGTCTAACTCATATGCAGTACAGATTTTCACTTCTTTTAGACCTGTTAATACGTCAATAGAATTGATTGATAAGTCTGTAATACCACTCGCACGGCGAGAGTGACGTAATACAACTGAATCGAACCAACCTACGCGGCGTGGACGACCTGTAGTTGTACCGTATTCACGGCCTACTTCACGGATATGATGTCCGTCATCATCAAATAATTCAGTTGGGAATGGACCATCGCCTACACGTGATGTATATGCTTTACATACACCAATAACTTTAGATACGAATGTTGGACCTACCCCACCGCCAACAGTAACATTACCGGCAACTGGGTTACTTGAAGTAACAAATGGGTACGTACCATGGTCGATATCTAACATTACACCTTGCGCACCTTCAAATAATACTTTCTCTTCTGCTACAAATGCATCATCTAAAACTTTTGCAGTGTCAGTAACGAATGGAGCTAAACGTTGACCAGCTGCATAATAAGTTTCAAAGATTTCATCAAATGATGGACATGATTTACCAAACATGCCTTCGAAGTATGCACCTTTGTATTCAATATTATCTTTTAATAATCTTTCGAATGTTTCTTTGTCTAATAAATCGGCAACACGAATACCAATACGTTGTGCTTTATCTACGTAAGCAGGACCAATACCTTTTTTCGTTGTACCAATTTTATTATCTCCACGACGTTCTTCTTCATATTCATCTTGTTTAATATGATAAGGTAAAATAACTTGTGCTCGGTTTGAAATACGTAAGTTATCTGTTGAAATACCTCTTTCATTTAATGCGTCTAATTCTTTTAATAGTGCCACTGGATCTACAACGACACCGTTACCAATCACTGCTAATTTTTCTTTATAAAAAATACCAGATGGTACTAAGTGTAATTTATATGTTTCTCCGCCAAATTTAATAGTATGACCTGCATTATTACCGCCTGAAAAACGTGCAATAACATCTGCTTGTTCTGCTAAGAAATCTGTAATTTTACCTTTACCTTCGTCTCCCCATTGTGTCCCAACTACTACTATTGATGACATGTGAGCACCTCCAAGTTTTCTCGATTAACCATTACGTATTTTACCAATACACAGGATAGATTGCAAACCAAAAATCGAACATTGATTTTCAATGATTCTCTCTACTCAGCAAAAAATATCAACTAACTCTCATGCATCTTTATGCTAGTGATACCAATGCTTTATCGAACTAATTTGTAAAATAAAGACACATACTTACTTATAAACCTATAAACCAAACACAAACAAAAACCGTACAATAAAAATTTTAATCAATTTATCGTACGGAAAATATTTTTTTATAATTTTTTAACCCATTTCAGCATGTGCATAGTCTATGTCTGTAAATTTGTTGTATTGTTTCATAAAGTGCAGCTTCACTGTTCCTGTAGGACCATTACGTTGCTTAGCGATAATAATTTCAATTTCCCCATTTTCATCATTTGTTTGAGGTTCGAAATTAGTGTCATCATCGTCTTCTTCGTCTTCACCACGATTATAATAGTCATCACGGTATAAGAAAGCGATGATATCGGCATCTTGCTCGATAGAACCTGACTCACGAATATCACTCATCATTGGACGTTTATCTTGACGCTGCTCAACGCCACGTGATAGCTGACTCAGTGCAATAACAGGGCATTCTAGCTCTCTAGCAATAGCCTTTAATGTACGTGAAATCTCAGAAACTTCTTGTTGTCTGTTATCTGAAAAGCGAGAGCCACTACCTGAGATTAATTGTAAGTAATCAATAACAACCATATCTAATCCGTGCTCTTGTTTTAAACGACGGCACTTAGAACGAATGTCTGTAATCCGAATACCTGGTGTATCATCGATAAATATCTTAGTACGTGACAGTTTACCGACTGCTATAGTAAATCTATTCCAGTCTTCTTCAGTCATCATACCAGTTCTCAGGCGATTTGAGTCCACGTTTCCTGAACTACAAATCATACGTGTTGCAAGTTGATCTGCACCCATCTCTAACGAGAATATACCTACTGAAAAATGATCTTCGTGTGTTGCAACTTTTTGCGCAATATTAAGTGCGAAGGCAGTCTTACCTACCGAAGGACGTGCTGCTAAAATGATTAAATCATTACGGTTAAACCCTGCTGTCATCTGGTCTAAATCTCGGTAGCCCGTTGGAATACCTGGCGTTTGACCACTGTTTTGATCTAATAATTCTGCATTCTCATATACTTCACCAAGTACATCTCGAATATCCTTAAATCCATCACTTTCACGTGAGGATGATAATTCTAATATACGACGTTCAGCATCGTTAAGTATCGTATCTAGTTCCAGCTCATCATTATAACCATCATTCGCAATACTATCTGCAGTTTGTATTAATTTACGTTTAGTTGCATGCTTAAAAACAATCTCAGTATAGTATTGGATATTACGTGTTGTCGGCACATTACTTGATAATTCTGCAAGATATTGAGGACCACCCGCTTCATTCAATCGACCCTCTTGTGTTAGTTGATCCATAATGGTTACCACATCAATATCTCTATTATCTTCATTGAGGTTCATCATTGCTCTAAAGATGTGTTGATGTGCACCTCTATAAAATGACTCAGGAAGCAATACTTCCTGAGTTGTGTTGATTAATTCTGGATCTATGATAATGGCACCTAAGACAGACTGTTCAGCCTCATTACTGTGTGGCATTTGATTTTGTTCATACATTCCATCCATTGTGATTACACCTCATATCTCAATCCACTATTATTGTTCAACTGTGTGTACACGGATTGTACCTTCAACTTCTTTATCTAGTTTAACTGGCACGTTAGTGTAACCTAATGCATGGATACCGTTTGGTAAATCCATTTTACGTTTATCAATTTTAATGTTGTGTTGTTCTTGTAATGCTTGTGTGATTTGTTTCGTACTTACTGAACCAAACAATTTACCGCCTTCGCCTGTTTTAGCAGACACTTCGACTTCAATTTCACTTAATTGTGCTTTTAATTGTTTAGCATCTTCAATTTCTTGTTGACGCTCTGCTTCAGCAGCTTTATTTTTTTGTTCTAATTGTTTTAAATTACCAGGTGTTGCTTCTATTGCATAATTTTTCTTTAATAAGAAGTTATTTGCATAACCTACTGGTACGTCTTTAACTTCACCTTTTTTACCTTTACCTTTTACATCTTGTGTGAATATTACTTTCATGCATTTTCACTCCTACTCATTTGTTCTGTTATAGCTTGTTGTAATTGTTCTATTGCTTCATCCACTGTTACATCTTTTAACTGTGTGGCTGCATTAGTTAAATGGCCACCACCGCCAAGTGCTTCCATTGTTAACTGCACATTGACAGCACCAAGTGAGCGGGCAGACATACCTATTACATTTTCTTCTCTTCTTGCAATCACGTACGAAGCCTCTACACCATCTAAACTTAACAGTTCATCGGCAGCTTGTGCAACTGTAACAGGATGATAAATTTTATCATTCGAACCGTGTGCAATGGCTACACCATTTTCTTGTAATTTCACTGTTTGAATCAACTCGGTACGATTGATATACGTATCAAGATCATCTTTCAAGAAATGTTGTGTCAATATTGTATCTGCACCATGCGCACGTAAGTAACTTGCTGCATCGAAGGTTCTAGAACCTGTTCGTAGCGTAAAGTTACGCGTATCTACAATAATACCTGCAAACATTACTGTCGATTCTAAACGTGTTAATCGTTGTTCTGTCGGTTGATACTCAAGTAGTTCTGTCACAAGTTCTGCAGTTGAACTTGCATATGGTTCCATATAAACAAGTAATGGACTCGAAATAAAGCTCTCACCGCGTCTATGGTGGTCAATAACCACTTTACGGTTAGCTTTATTTAAGATATTCTCATCGATGACCATTTCAGGTTTATGCGTATCTACAATGACTAATGTTGTCTTAGATGTCATAATATCCCATGCTTCATCCGATGTGATAAAACGGTCTTTTAATTCTGGTTTTTCATTTACTGCATCCATAACACGTCGTAATGTTGGATCAATGTCAGAATCATTTAAGACGATATACGCATCTAAGTTATTCATCATTGCAAAACGTGATACACCAATTGCACCACCGATTGCATCTAAGTCAGGACGTTTATGCCCCATAATGATAACTTTGTCGCCTTCCATCAGAATATCTTTAAGCGCATGTGATATAACACGTGCTCTAACACGTGTGCGTTTTTCCATTGGGTCAGTCTTACCACCATAGAAACGTACATTTCCGTTCATATTCTTGATAGCAACTTGGTCACCACCACGTCCTAGCGCTAAGTCTAGGCCTGATTGTGATAGTTCCCCTAAATCTATTAAATCTTCAGAACCTTCACCGACACCGATACTTAAAGTTAATTGTGCACGGTAACCGACACTCTTTTCACGTAACTGACTTAAAATACTAAAGTTTGTTGCCTCTATGTTGTTTAATATATCTTGATTTAAATAAGCAACAAATTGATCTGAGCTATAACGTTTGAAATAAATGTTATGCTCACTAGCCCATCTACTAATCACACGTGTAACCATCGAGTTAATCTCTGATTTTTGTGTGTCATTCATATTTTGCGTAATCTCGTCATAATTATCTAAGAACAATGTAGCAATAATTGGTTTAGAGTCTTCATATAACTTATTTGTTTGTACTTCTTCAGTAATATCAAAGAAATACAATACATGTTCTTTTTCAGAATAACGTACGCGATAGTGGTACTCATTTTCAGAAATCTCAACTTCTTGTGTTTTTTCTAATTGTTTTAAGATATTAGGATATACTTCATTAACTGGATCGGAAATTACATTACGCGTTAAGCGTTCCGACATAAATTTGTTCATCCACTCTATGTTTTCATTTTCATCTAAGATAATCATACCGATTGGCAAACTTTTAATTGCAATATTATTGCCTGCCGAAATATGGCCACTTAGATTATCAACATAGCTATCTAGTTTCTGCAAAGCTCGTCTTACCATTATTGCTGTCCCTACAATAATAATCACTAATACAACTGTCGCTATGCCTGCAATGAGCTGGTTAAAAACAAACCAAACTACTACAAGTACAATTGCTGTGAGCGCCATAATAATAAATGGTAAAACTAACGCTTTTTTAGTGGATTGACGGTTCATTCTTCCACCTCAAATCATTTTTTAATGATACTTTTTAAGTTAATACACAAATCTATAACACCCAGGAGACTTACAATATGTGTTAATGGCATTAAAGCTGTCCCTATAACCATGAATAACACAGAAAGTGCGGTTGGCATTGATTTTGCCTTCCCGAAAAAGTGAATAACACTTAAGCCCTGAATATACATACATAATGATAACACAATTTCAAAGTTTAAAACGATACTTTGGAAAGTCCCTGGTTGGCTCGCAAACATAACACAAATCAAGACAATAATATACATCCATAATAGTGAACGCTTCATTTGCCAAGCATATAATGGTTTAAATATTGGTGTAGCGATTTTGAACTTACGTAAAATTGGAAAAGTAATAATTAAATTGATTAAAATAAGTAGAAATACTGTGATAATGACATAACTTGGTAACTGAACTGACATCTGGCGGAAGCCTTCTTCAAGCATTTGCTTATATTCTGCACTTCCCGCAATTCCAGAAACAACATTATGCATGTAATCTTTCACTGGTTTTATCAAAACTGTAGAACTTGGTATTTTATCAAACGTTTGTAGTCCCATAAACGCAATTAAAGAGAACATACTAATATAAGTAGTTGTTATATAAAGTATGCGTTCTTTAGATGTACGTTCTTTTAATAATTGGCCAATAACAAAACTCACTAAGAGTATAATGACCATGGTGCTCAACACAAATATATTACCTAATAATGTTGTTAATACCACTGTAATGACTGCTGTTAAACCAAATGATTCAATAGACTTATGCCATAAGATAATGCCTGGAATTGTCGCAAAGATACCTAACACCAGGCCTAACGGAGGTAATATATGTAAAGCTAAAGCCACTACGATTAGCGTTAGTATACTAAGCACAGTTACTTTAGGATATATTTTTGAAAACAATTTCGCCACTCCCATACTATTTTTGACTATAACTATTATTTTAACCTCTTTAAAACTTTTATACAATTATTGGCAATCCAAATACAGAAGATAACGATATACTATACTTTTCAAAATTATAAACTTATAAATGATTGTACTAATCAACACTTCACGGTATTACATTTCTAATACTACTACTTCTCGTGTCGCTTTACGCCACCACAACTTAAATACTTGTACAAAAAAAGGATGTACTATATATATATGTCAGTCTACCCTCCCCTATCGAAAGTAGTCATATAGCTTCATCCTAAAAATTAATATAATAGAGTTATTAAATCATTTTCTTTTAATTTTATATACTTTTAAGAAGTGATATAGATTAGGTGCCCAGTCATTAAAATTCAATAAGAAACCATCATGACCTACGTTATCTGGGACAAAGAAATGTTTGTGATATTTAAAACGTTTTCCCACGGCACGCACTAAGTCATCTGGATATAACAAATCATCTGTGAAGCCCATTGTCATTACTTTAGTATCTAGGTTACTAAACACTTCATCTACATCATCGCGTCCTCTATCTACGTCATGGCTATCTAAGACGTCTAGGAGTGTTAAATAGCATAAAGAATCAAAATGATTCATAAATTTATTGCCTTGATGTTTTTGATAGGTTACAACTTGATCTGGTGAGAAACGTTTATCATAGCTTTTAGACGAACGGTATGTTAAAAACCCTAACTGCCTTGCAATACTCATCCCCTCTTTATTGTCTAAATGAATGGCCTGTCTCGCTATCTCATTAAACGCACGACTATAGGATGATGTTTTATCTGTAGCTGCGAGAATCACTGCTTTTTCAACATCAAATTTACGATTATATAATAATTCTATTGCTTGCATGCCACCTAACGAACCACCGATTAATATGTTAATCCTTTCGAAACCTAATGTTTCAATGCCTAATTCTATGGCACGTACGATATCTCTTAACGTAAGTGTCTCAGGAAACTTTGGATCTGTTAACGCAGAACTTGAACCATAAGGGCTTCCAATAACATTAAATGTCAAAAACTGATAATCATTGATTGGCATATAACCACCGTCAATAATCCCTCTCCACCATCCAGGATTTTCATTTGTACCATACGTTAAGTGATTACCTGTTAAAGCATGACAGACCACTACGAGTGGTTGCCCTTTTAATCCTACATGTTCATAACGTAGTTTTAAGTTTGAGATGAATTCACCTGACTCCGTTGTGAATGGCCCTAGTTCTAGTGTATCAACCGTATAATTCGTCATGTTTTACCTCCTACTTAGTAAAAAAACTCCTCACTCATAAAATAAGTAAGAAGTTAAAAGTACTTATCATTCGAGTGTATCGATGGTATTAGCACCGTACTTTATAAGCCGGTTGCTGAAGCGTCAACGGGCCAAGTCCCTCAGCTTCTCGAAATAAGATTTGATTTTAATTGTATTAAAGATAAGCTCATTAATTAAGATAAAATTAAACTGTTAATGCAATCTGAAATATCTTAATTTTCTAATTATTTATAGTTTAACGGATAATATAACTTACTTCAATAGGATTATTTAAAATACCCAACGTAACACTGCCATAATAATAATGCCGCTAAGTATAGTGATTGTTAGACTGCGTGATATCACAGCAATGATAATAGTCGGGAGCATCGTTATTAAGAACGGCACGTTAATACTATAACCCATCACACCTTCTTGTTGCTCTATTAATCCATCGATGATTAAAGCAGTGAATAATGTAATTGGTATAAATGATAGCCATTTAATAACACGTTCAGACAACTTTATTTTAGTTATCAAAATAAAGGGAATAATTCGTGTGAGCCATGTTACCACACCACATAACACGATAATTGTTAACATATGTACCGTCGTTGTCATTTTTCCATCATCACTCCAATCAGTGCTGCAATAGTTGAAGCTAATATGATAGCCAAATATGAAGGCATAAACAAGCTTAAACTAAGCATCATTACAATCACACATATAATCAATACAAAATATATGTTTATCTTCGAGCGTCTAATCGACTCAAATTGTGAGACAGCTAAGAATATAAACATAGCGGTAATTGCAAAATCTAATCCTAGTGCTTCTGGTTGATGTATGTATTTACCAAAGACTGCACCAATAATACATGCAAATGTCCAAAAAACATATGCTGTTATATTTAATCCATGCAACCAACGATCATTAATCTTCTCACCTTTTAAATGTGGTGTAATAGCTACACCGAATGTTTCGTCTGTTACTAATGTAGAAAGACCAATCCTATTTAATAAACTATAGTTTTTATAACTTGGCGCAAGCGTCATACTTAATAAAAACATTCTTGAGTTCACAATGAATGTCGTCAATATAATTGCAGATATGGGCGTGCCAGAAATAACAAGTGCACAAATAATAAACTGTGCCGCGCCCGCATACACTAGCAAGCAAAGTAAAATAATTTCCAACATACTAAATCCTGATGCCACTGCAACAATTCCAAAAGACAGACCAACACCAGCATAACCTAACAAAGTAGGAATACACGCTTTTACACCTTGTTTAAAAGTAACATGCGCCTCATTGTCCATTTTCCCACCCTCTCACTTCAAACGCTAAAAACAGTAAATCCATTCTAATATAATAGCATAAAAGTAATCAACATCTTTAGACGCCAGTTTGTGTGATGTTAGTCTAACGAACGTCTTAAAACATTGTTAATACAGTTATTTAAATATTTCAGAATCTTGTGTTATCAATTAGACTTCCCTTAGAAACTCCAGTACTTTCAATCAAATTAACTATTTTAATAGTGCGTATTTTATGTATTTCTTATGCTCAACTTTTACGCCTCCCCTACCCTCTCCGTACATAAAAAAGTGCATAGCTAATACTTTAACTACGCACTTTTAATAATTTATTTAATAGGACGGATGACTGTTTTACCACCCATATATGGAACTAATGATTCTGGTATTGTTACAGAACCATCTTCATTTTGGTAATTTTCAACTATTGCAGCAAACGTACGCCCTACTGCTAATCCACTACCATTAAGTGTATGTGCTAATTCTGGTTTAGCATTTTTATCACGTTTAAAACGAATATTTGAGCGACGTGCTTGGAAATCAGTAATATTTGAACAAGAACTTATTTCTTTATATTCATTATAGCTTGGCAACCAAACTTCTAAATCATACGTTTTACTTGAACCAAAACCAATATCACCTGTACATAAAATAACACGACGGTATGGTAAGCCTAATTCTTCTAAAATTGCTTCTGCATGTCCAGTCATCTCATCTAAAGCCTGCCAAGAATCTTCTGGCTTTTCAAAACGAACCATTTCAACTTTATCGAATTGATGTAAACGAATAAGGCCTCTTGTATCACGACCAGCTGAACCCGCTTCACTACGATAACATGCTGATTGGGCAGTGAATTTAGCTGGTAATTCATCCGGTCCGATAATTTCATTACGGTAATAATTTGTCAGCGGTACTTCTGCAGTTGGTATAGTATATAGTCCTTCTTTTTCAACTTTAAACAAGTCTTCTTCAAACTTAGGTAATTGACCAGTACCGTACATTGAATCAGCGTTAACTAATTGTGGTACCATCATTTCTGTATAACCATGTTGTGTTGTATGTTTCGTAATCATATAATTCATTAATGCTCTTTCTAATTGTGCACCTTCGCCTGTTAAGAAGACGAATCTAGCTCCAGATACTTTAGCTGCACGTTCAAAATTAACCATTTTTAATTCTTCTACTAAATCCCAATGTGCTTTTTCTTCAAAATCAAATGTTCTTGGCGTGCCCCAACGTTTAACTTCTACATTATCTTCGTCTGTAGCACCTTCAGGCACATCATCATGAATAATATTTGGAATGCGTGATAATTTATCGTTAAGATCCACATCAACTTGATTAAGTGTATCATCTAAAACTTTAATTTCATCACCAAGTTTACGCATTGCTGCGATTGCATCATCTGCATCTTCTTTATTACGTTTCTTCTGAGCAATTTCACCACTAACTTTATTACGCTCAGCTTTCATTTCTTCAGCTTTACTAATTAACTGACGACGCTGTTCATCTAATTCTAGTACTTCATCTACTACTGTATCTTCCATACCTCGCTTAGCTACTTTTTCTTTAACGAAATCAGGGTCATTACGAAATAATTTAATATCTAACATAGCTTCATCCATCCTTTCAATTTTTAAAAATTTGGGATAAACACGCAAAAAAGACCACATCCCTCTACAAGGGACGTGGTCTACGTGTTGCCACCCTATTTAACAGTCTAAAATTAGACTGCACTCTCACAAAAATAACGGTTAAATCCGATTGTTCTCTTAATAGTAGGTAGATTCACATTAACCTTGGCTACCTGTTCACACTCAACACAGGCTCTCTGAAACCGAAAAATTAATACTACTTATCCTACGAACAATGACTTATTAAGTTAAATTAAATATAGCAAATAACGTCATTTTTTTCAAGAGTGATAGTATTTATGTCAATTATATCTCATCCATATAAGCAATATCGCGCAAATATTGTGATACTGCTTCAATATCTTTATGAAATTGTCTATCTTCTGTGATAGATGGCACAATATGACGTAGTTCTTGATATTTTTCATACGTCTTAGGTGATAACTTATCAATATCTTTATATTCAACAGCTTGAAGAGCGATGATTGTTTCGATTGCCAATACACGACGAGCATTTTCAATCATTTGGTAGCCATGTCTTGAAGCTATAGTCCCCATGGAAACATGATCTTCTTGGTTAGCGGAAGACGGTATAGAATCAACACTTGCTGGGTGTGCGAGTGTTTTATTTTCTGAAACAAGACTTGCTGCAGCATACTGCATAATCATTGCACCACTTTGTAATCCCGGTTGGGGACTTAAAAAGGCCGGTAGTCCATTATTTAATTGAGGATTTACCAAGCGTTCTAGACGTCTCTCTGAAACGTTCGCTAATTCACTTACGCCTAGTTTTAAAAAGTCTAAAGCAAACGCTATAGGTTGACCATGGAAATTTCCTCCTGAGATAACAAGGGTTTCATCATCTTCATCAAATATAAGTGGATTATCATTTGCAGCATTCATTTCAAACTCTAACTTTTCCTTCACATAATTGAATACTTGGAAGCTAGCACCATGAATTTGAGGGATACAGCGCAAAGTATAAGCATCCTGCACACGTATTTCACCTTGAGTCGTCGTCAATTCTGAACCTTCCAACCAGTCTAACATCCTAGCCGCAACATCTATTTGTTCTTGGAAATTTCGAACTTTATGTACCTTGTCGTTATAGGCATCTGTAATACCATTTAAAGCTTGGTGTGTAAGAGAAGCAATCCACTCCGCCTGATAACCTAGGTCTTCCGCTTCTATATAATTTATAACTCCTTGAGCAGTCATTGCTTGTGTACCATTAATCAACGCAAGCCCTTCTTTAGCTTGTAAATCTAATGCTTTGCGATTTAACTGATTTAAGACGTACCGACTGTCTACTTCTTCACCTTTATAAAAGACATTACCTTCCCCTATTAATGCTAAAGCCAAATGTGATAGTGGCGCTAAATCTCCAGAAGCACCTAATGATCCTTGTTGTGGAATAACAGGTATAATTCTTTCGTTAATGTAATAAATCAGTTGTTCTACTAAATCTATAGTTGCACCAGAGTGCCCTTTTAATAATGTATTCAATCTTAATACCATCATCACTAATGCAACTTCTTCTGAAAATGGTTTTCCTATACCACATGCGTGTGAACGAATTAAATTGACTTGTAATTGATTGTATTCTCCTTCGTCTATACGTACATCACTAAACAAACCAAAACCAGTTGTAATTCCATAAATTGTTTCTTTATTCTCTATAATAGCTTCAACTGTTTGGCGACTCTTTTTCACACGTTCAAACGCATCTTCTGTAACTTCTACTTTATCTTCTCTATTTAAAAATTGTTTAATATCATTAATCGTTAATGTTTCCCCATTAAGTTGTAATGTCATCTTCCCATCTCCTTGATTAATATTTTTTTCTAATTATTTTGAGTATACGCTTACATTTTTTGTTGGACAATAGCTTAACCAATATCCGTAACATGGTATTAAATTACTGTTTTAATGGGATAAAGCTGTAATAAAAATAAGTTTATTGAAATTAATAATTTCTTAACGCTTTTAACTATTGACTAATAGCACAACCAGGTATAATATTTCTTATTGTATTTATAATTCTTATTACAAAAACGAAGGAGAATTAACTGAAATACAAATCGTTCTGCAATTGTCATAATTACTTTTAAAAGCAGAACCTCTTTAATATGTTAGTCAGTTAATTTTCTTTATTAAAATACAGAACTTTACACACATTCAGTAATTTAAGAAGGAGGTTTCAATATGGAAACTTTATCATCAGTGAGCATCCCAAAGCGAAAAGATGAAACACATAAAGGTGATTATGGTAGAATTCTTTTAATTGGTGGTAATGCGAACTTAGGTGGTGCAATCATGCTTGCAGCACGAGCATGTGTATACAGTGGTAGTGGTTTAATAACAGTAGCGACTCATCCAACAAATCATGCTGCTTTGCATTCACGTTGTCCTGAGGCAATGGTAATCGATATAAATGATACAAAAATGTTAACAAAAATGATTGAAAACACAGATTGTATTTTAATCGGTCCTGGGTTAGGTTGTGACTTTAAAGGTAATAATGCAATTACTTTCCTACTTCAAAATATACAACCTCATCAAACTTTGATAGTAGATGGTGATGCTATTACGATTTTCAGTAAATTGAAACCTGAGATTCCAACTTGTAAAGTCATATTCACACCACATCAAAAAGAGTGGGAACGTTTAAGTGGTATCCCGATAGATGAACAAACTTATGAACGTAACCGTGAAGCGGTAGACCGTATTGGTGCCACAATTATACTGAAGATGCACGGTACAGAACTTTACTTTAAAGATAAAGATTACAAACTACCTATTGGTACACCAGCGATGGCCACTGGAGGCATGGGTGATACTTTATCTGGTATGATAACTAGCTTTGTTGGACAATTTAATGATATCGAAGAAGCTGTTACAAGTGCGACATATACACACAGTTTTATTGGCGAACAATTAGCTGAAAAAATGTATGTCGTTCCGCCTTCTAGACTTATTAGTGAAATTCCAATTGCTATGAAATCATTAGAAAATGAATAATACAAAAAGACCTACCTCATACGAGGTAGGTCTTTTTATTAAAGTTATTCTTCTTCATTGTCTTCATCAGTTCCATGATCCGCGTTGTCTATATCTTCATTAACACGATCCATGAAGTCTTGTCTTACTTCTTGTCGTCCATCATTGTTTGACGTATTTTCCTCGTCTTCAACTTCTGTATGAATTGCATTTCCTGGCGCATCATCTTCTACAATGGCTTCACTATTTTGTGAACCTTGTAAATCAGTTTGTGATGCGTTGTCGTTGTCTACATCAGATGCTATAGCTTCAGTGGATTCATCAACTTCTTTAATTTCATCTTCCTCATTAACTTTAGCTACTGTTGATACAATTTGGTTTTCACCCAATTTAATCAATCTTACACCTTGAGCAGCACGGCCATTTTGCGAGATATCTTCTACATCAATACGAATAATGACGCCTGAGTTTGTTACAACCATCAGGTCTTCTTCTCCAGTTACTGAAGTAATACATACAATGTTACCATTACGCTCAGTAATTGTAGCTGTTTTTATACCTTTACCGCCACGGTTTGATAATCTGTAATCATCGACTGGGGTACGTTTACCGTATCCATTTTCAGTAACGACTAGAATCTCTTCATCGCTCTCAGCATTAGTGACATCTAAACCGACAACTTTATCATCTTCTCTAAGTGTAATACCTTTAACTCCTGCTGCTGTACGACCCAGCGGACGCAATGTAGTTTCGTTAAAGCGTATTAGTGATGCATGAGATGTACCAATCAGAATGTCTTGTTCTCCATCAGTGAGACGAACAGCAATCAGTTCATCATCATTTTTGAAGCTAATCGCAATCTTACCGTTTTTATTGATATGAGAGAAGTTACTCAATGCAGAACGCTTCACTCTACCTTTGAGTGTTGCAAATACTAAGTAATCATCTTCACTTTCTAAGTCTTTAACGGCAATCATAGTACTGATTGATTCGTCATTATCGAGTTCAATCGCATTGACTACTGGAATACCTTTAGACTGACGTGATAACTCAGGCACTTCATAACCTTTAAGTTTGTACACGCGTCCTTTATTAGTAAAGAACAATACATTATCGTGTGTACTTAACGTTACGAGTTGACTAACAAAGTCTTCCTCAAGTGTATTCATACCTTGTACGCCACGTCCACCACGATGTTGCGCTCTATACGTAGAAACTGGTAAACGTTTAATATAGTTATTGTGACTTAATGTAATCACGATTTGTTCTTCAGGTATTAAATCTTCATCTTCGATATCATCTAGTCCGCCAAGTTGAATTTCAGATCTGCGTTCATCACCGTAACGTTCACGTATATCGATTAATTCATTGCGGACGATTTGTAATAATTTTTCTTCATCAGCAAGAATCTCTTTTAATTCCTCAATATATGCTATCAATTCATTATATTCAGATTCAATCTTGTCTCGCTCTAAACCTGTCAAACGTCTTAAACGCATGTCTAAGATAGCTTGAGCTTGACGTTCAGATAATTTAAATTGTTCTTGTAAGCTAGCCATCGCTACTTTATCAGTTTCTGATTCACGGATCACTCGAATGATTTCATCGATATGATCTAATGCAATTCTTAGCCCTTCTAAAATATGTGCGCGATCTAATGCTTTCTTCAAGTTGTATTCTGTACGTCTACGTACTACTACTTTTTGATGCTCTAAATATTCTTCTAAAGCTTCTTTCAATGAAATTAATTTAGGTCTGCCGTTAACTAAAGCAATCATATTCACACCAAATGATGTTTGTAATGGAGTTTGTTTGTATAAATTATTTAGTACGACACTTGCGTTTGCATCTTTACGAATATCAATAACAACACGTACACCTGTACGTAAACTTGTTTCGTCACGTAAATCTGTGATACCTTCAATCTTTTTATCACGTGCTAATTCAGCAATTTTTTCAATCATACGTGCTTTATTTACTTGATATGGAACTTCTGTAACGACAATGCGTTGACGCCCACCACCACGTTCTTCAATTTCAGCACGAGAACGCATTTGAATAGATCCACGGCCTGTTTCAAAGGCGCGACGAATACCACTCTTTCCAAGTATAATTCCCGCTGTTGGGAAGTCAGGGCCTTGAACATCTTCCATCAATTCCGCAATAGTAATATCAGGGTTATAACTTAAACTCAATACACCATTAATAACTTCTGTTAAATTATGCGGTGGAATATTTGTAGCCATACCTACTGCAATCCCTGAAGCACCATTAACTAGTAAGTTTGGGAACCTTGATGGTAAGACTGCCGGCTCTCTCTCATTACCATCGTAGTTATCTATAAAATCAATCGTATTTTTGTTTATATCTCTAAGCATTTCTAATGTAATCTTAGACATACGTGCTTCAGTATAACGCATCGCCGCTGCACCATCGCCATCCATTGAACCAAAGTTACCTTGTCCATCAATTAAAGGATATCGATAGCTGAAGTCTTGTGCCATTCTTACCATTGCTTCATAAATAGATGAGTCACCATGTGGGTGATATTTACCCATTACGTCCCCAACAATACGGGCAGACTTCTTGTATGACTTATCTGGTGTCATACCTTGTTCATGCAAACCATACAATATACGTCGATGTACTGGTTTCAAACCATCTCTAACATCTGGTAAAGCACGCGATACAATAACGCTCATCGCATAATCTAAAAATGATTCGCGCATCTCACTCGTTATATTTCGTTCATTAATTCTTGATTCAGGTAATTCAGCCATCAAGATATCCTCCTTCAAAAATTCAGTTCATTCTATTAGAAATCTAGGTTGGCATAGACTGCGTTATCTTCAATAAACTGTCTACGATTCTCAACAACATCTCCCATGAGCATTTCAAAAACTTGATCTGCCTCTATCGCATCATCTAATGATACTTGTAACATAGCTCTATTTTCTGGGTTCATTGTTGTTTCCCACAATTGGTCTGCGTTCATTTCACCAAGACCTTTATAACGTGCAATCGACCATTTCGGTGTAGGATCTAACTCAGCTTTAAGTTTTTCCAACTCACGTTCATTAAACACATAATATTTTTGTTTACCTTGTGTCAATTTGAATAAAGGTGGTTGAGCAATATATACATAGCCTGCTTCTATTAACGGTCTCATAAAGCGATAGAAGAATGTTAATAGCAACGTTCTGATATGCGCACCATCGACGTCAGCATCAGTCATCAGTACAATTTTGTGGTAACGAGCTTTGCTTAAATCAAATTCTCCACCAATACCAGTACCAAATGCGGTAATCATAGAACGGATTTCATTATTATTTAATATTCTATCTAAGCGAGCTTTTTCAACGTTTAATATCTTACCACGTAGTGGCAAAATCGCTTGCGTTTCTGAGTCTCTACCTGATTTTGTAGACCCACCGGCAGAGTCACCCTCTACTATAAAGATTTCACTTCTGGAAGGATCTTTACTAGAACAATCTGCAAGTTTACCAGGTAAACTTGAAATTTCTAAAGCAGATTTACGACGTGTCACTTCGCGTGCTTTTTTCGCAGCAAGACGTGCGTGAGAAGCCATAATACCTTTTTCAACAACAATGCGCCCTACTTGCGGATGCTCTAATAAGAAGCGCTCGAACAACTCAGAGAATAATTTATCAACGACTTGACGTACCTCAGAGTTACCTAATTTTGTTTTTGTTTGCCCTTCAAATTGAGGATCACCATGTTTGATTGAGACAATCGCTGTTAAACCTTCACGTGTATCTTCACCTGAAAGTCTCTCTTTATCATCTTTGATAATTTTACTACTTATCCCATAACTATTTAATACACGAGAAAGTGCTCGTTTAAAGCCTTCTTCATGTGTACCACCTTCATAAGTGTGTATATTATTCGCATAAGTTAATAAGTTAGTTGCAAAGCCTTTGTTGTATTGTAATGCAATTTCAACCTCAATATCATCTTTTGTTTGATGGACATATATAGGCTCTTCATGTAATGGCTCTTTGTTTTCATTTAACATCTCAACATAAGACTTAATACCACCTTCATAGTGATAAGTGTCTTCTCTTACTTCTTC
Source organism: Staphylococcus xylosus NJ (assembly GCF_000338275.1). GTDB lineage: Bacteria > Bacillota > Bacilli > Staphylococcales > Staphylococcaceae > Staphylococcus > Staphylococcus xylosus_B. Next base: position 156,733 of record NZ_ANMR01000022.1, on the reverse strand, counting down.
ACCACGTTCATCTCTTAAAGTAATTGAAATACCTTTATTTAAGAAAGCAAGTTCTCTTGTACGTTGTTGCAATGTCTCATAGTGATATTCAGTCGTCTCTGTAAAAATCTCAGGATCAGCTTTAAAGCGAATCACTGTACCAGTATTATCATCATCTGTTTCTTCAACTACTTTCAAATCGAATTGAGGAACACCCTTTTTATAAGCTTGATGATAGACTTGACGATCTTTATATACATAAACTTCCAGGTCTTCAGATAAAGCGTTTACTACAGAAGAACCTACACCATGTAGACCACCAGAAACTTTGTATCCGCCACCGCCGAATTTACCACCGGCATGAAGTACTGTTAAAATAACTTCAACTGCTGGGCGTCCCATTTTTTCTTGTATACCAACCGGGATACCACGTCCATTATCTGTTACTTTAATCCAATTATCTTTTTCAATAACAACTTCGATTTGGTTAGCATACCCTGCAAGTGCTTCATCAATACTATTATCGACAATTTCCCATACAAGATGGTGTAAACCTTTTTCTGAAGTTGATCCTATATACATACCAGGTCTTTTACGTACCGCTTCTAGACCTTCTAATACTTGTATCTGTCCAGCACCATAATCTTCCGTGTTGTTCACATCTGACAATGCTTCCACCTTCACTTTCTGTTACTTTATAATTTCGCCTTGGTTAATGCGATAAAGTTTAGCGTTTTTCATAATTTCATGTTCTATACCATCTACGGATGTCGTCGTTACAAAAGTCTGCACTTTATGTTGAATAGTGCTCAATAAATGAGATTGACGCGAATCATCTAATTCACTTAATACATCATCTAGCAATAATATTGGATACTCACCGACTTCAATATTCATCAACTCAATTTCTGCGAGTTTTATTGATAGTGCTGTTGTTCGCTGTTGACCTTGCGAACCGTATGTCTGAGCGTCCATACCATTTACATTAAAACCTAAATCATCTCTGTGAGGGCCATATAAACATACGCCTCTATCTTTCTCGCGTTCCATATTGTCATTAAGTAAGGTTAAGACTTCCTCTAAGCGTTCCGTCTCACTTTGTTCTTCCTCTGCCAATTTAATACTTGGCAAGTACTCTAGTGACAATGTTTCACGTTTATTGGTAATACCAGAATGGATAGGTTTAGCTAGTGACTCAAGTTCTTTAATAAAATGTTCACGTCTTTGTGTAATTTTGAGCGCATACTCTGCAAATTGTTGATTTAAGACTTCTAGCATTGTACTGTCCGTCTTTTGACCATATTGCAGTTGCTTCAAATAATTATTTTTTTGTTTTAAAATCCTCTGATATTGTGATAAATCATTTAAATATACTGCAGATATTTGACCAAGTTCCATATCTATAAATCTGCGTCTAACTTGTGGCGATCCTTTGACAATGTTTAAATCTTCAGGCGCAAACAATACGACATTTAAATGACCTATATATTGTGTCAGTCTACTTTGCTCTAAGTGATTGATTTTAACTTGCTTGCCTTTTTTGGTAATATACATCGTTAAAGGCATCTCGCCATATCTATAGCTAAGTTCACCTTCTATTTTAGCATAATCGCTATTGAAACGTATCAGTTCTTTGTCATTAGATGTTCGATGGCTTTTTGCTAATGCTAAGGTATATATTGATTCAAGTAAGTTTGTCTTCCCTTGAGCATTTTCACCGATCAAAATATTTACGTCAGGATGACAATTTAAACTGATTGACTCGTAATTTCGATAATGCTCTAGTTGGAGTTTCTTTAATTTCATTCTTCACCTTGATGTAAAATCAAAAATGAACCGACTTCTGGTATAACAATGCTATCTCTATGATTTAATTTTTTACCACGACGTGTTTCACGCTCGTCATTAATCATGACGTCAAAATCTTGTAAGAACCATTTTGCTTGTCCGCCAGATTCGATAATACCTTCTGTCTTTAGAAATTGTCCTAAAGTAATGTCCCCATCAACGATTACCTCTTCAACCAAATCAATCACTCCATTTCTTTTAAGCTCACTTATATATTATACCTTTTTTTGCGAAAAATTTCATGTAAAATACAGTGAGTAAGCGATTTCTTCCAACTTATTTTAACTATTTTTTTATATTTAGTTTCAAAGTTGTTTATAACAGCTCTTTACTAGTAATATTATATCAAAAATTAATGATTAATAATCCATTTCTTTAAAATTAATATCAATCTATCTACAAATCATTATTTAAAAACAAATTATAAAGTGTTGCTATAAAATTCATAATTTTTATGCACTTAACTAAAATTTGCATTTTAAGCTATTTTTAGCGTATTTTTTTGGGGTATGATGTTTGGGCCCACTAATATCTATTTTGGGCTTATATTGGCCCTCTATATGCCTCTAATCATTAAAATTTATTTTATCTTCTCTTAATTCACTCACTTTTTTAGCATTATCCCTTCTTGTATACACGTTTCAATGCGTCACATTTCTTTTTATTTTTGTTGAAATCCCATAAAAAAAGGAACGGACAGAAACCAACGTACAAATTGGTTTCATAGTCTCGCTCCTGCAAAGTTAATTAGCCAGTTAATAAAATTGTTTAAATATGCCTTAGTTAACTGTTTCATGCTATGCATATCTCATTATATGCTGCTTAATTTAGTTGCTATGGCTCACTTATTCACATTTTATACTAATTTAGTATGTTCTAATTGGTAAAATAAGTTGAGTAACTGAGTCATCATCTTTTGGTTTTAAAATAAATGGCTTCATAGTTCCGAAAAATTCTATTTCCACTTCATCGTTATCAATGGCTTTAAGTGCATCCATCATATATTTTGAATTGAAAGAAATTTTTAAGTTACCACCATCTACATTACTTGCTTTAACTTCTTCATTCACAGTACCTATTTCTGGAGATGTCGAAGATAATTCTACTAATTCATTACCTGTGCTTAATTTTATTACATTATTTCCGCCTTCACGCGCTAATAATGATGCACGATCAATTGCATGATAGAACTCACCGTTATCAATGCCTAACTTAATTTCGTAATTCTCTGGGAATAAACGAGATGTATCAGGATAATGACCTTCTAATAAACGTGAAATAAAGTTTACATTACCTACTTTGAAAAGTACTTGATTAGATGCAAAGAAAATGTCGATATCGTCTTCGTTGTCAGACATAATTTTATTTAATTCAGACAATGCCTTACCTGGAATGATGACATTTTTATTTTCAGAATCGTCTTCTAACGCTACTTTTCTCACAGCCAGGCGGTGTGAATCTGTAGCTGTGCATATTAATTCATTATCTTGTATAAGCCAGTTGACACCAGTTAGTACTGGGCGTGTTTCTGAGGTGGACACTGCGAAATTCGTTTGTGCTATCACGTTTTTAAGTACTTTAACTGACAATTGAATTGCATCATCACGAGAAACTTGTGGTAATAATGGGTATTGATCAGGATCTAAACCACTTAAGTTAAATTCAGAATGACCAGATGTTATTAATGTTTGGAATTGTTCATTGGTAGACAATTTAACTTCTTTACCTGGTAATTTTTTAATAATATCTACAAAGAAACGACCAGGAAGTACCACTGAGCCAGTTTCTGCAATTTCAATAATAGTTTCACCATCAACTTGTTTAGGTATAGTGATTTCTATTGATATTTCTGAATCCGATCCAGTAAGTATTACTTCGTTATTTTTAACTTCAATTTTTATACCAGTTAAGATTGGTAATGTTGTTCTTGGTGAGATGGCTTTTAACGTGTCATTTAATTGATTAATAAAATAATCTCTTCTAATTGTGAATTCCATCATATTAAACTCCTTCCAGTCGTTTATATATTAAATTATATAGGTTTTAAAACAGTAGTAATAGTAGTAGGGCTTGTGGATTAGGGGATAACTCAAATTTAAGTGATGGCGTCACCCTTTCAAAGGTGTGGATAACTTGTGCACAGTGTGTATGACTTTTACACATTATCCACAATTCACAAAAATAGTTCCATCATGTTATTCCTTAAATAAACTACAATAAAACTGTTATAGTACAGAATGTTTTACTGATTTCTTATTTCTTTTTCTAAATTTTCAACTTCTTGCTTAAAAGTTGGATCATTTTGTATATCTTTTACGATTTTTTCGTGTGCATGAATAACAGTAGTATGATCACGTCCACCAAATTCTTCGCCAATTTTAGGAAGTGAAAAATCTGTTAGTTCACGAGAAAGATACATCGCAATTTGTCTAGGATAAGCAATTGATTTTGTACGTTTTTTTGCGCTAAAGTCTTCAATTTTCACACTATAGTATTGGCCGACAATTTTTTGAATATCTTGTATGGTGATCTTTTTAGATTTAGGTGCTTGAATAATATCTTTCAACGCTGCAGCTGTTAATTCAGTTGTAATAGGTTGACCTTGTAATTTCGAAAATGCTAATACACGAGTTAACGCACCTTCAAGTTCACGAATATTTGACTGAATTTGATTTGCGATATAGGTAAGTGCTTCAGTCGGAATATCTAAGTTTTCTTCGCCAATTTTTTTCTGTAAAATTGCCATTCTTGTTTCATAATCAGGCGGCGTAATGTCAACAATTAGTCCCCATTCAAAACGTGAACGTAGTCGATCTTCAAGTTTAGCAATTTCTTTAGGTGGTCTATCACTGGAAATAACAATTTGCTTATTTGCTTGATGTAATTCATTAAACGTATGGAAGAATTCTTCCTGTGTTTGTTCTTTATTTTGAATAAATTGAATATCATCAATGAGAAGTACATCAATATTACGATATTTTTCTCTAAAACGTTCAGTCTTATTATCTCGGATAGATTTAATAAATTCATTGGTAAATTTTTCACTTGAAGTATAAATAACTTTAGCATCAGGATTGTTTGCTAATACATAATGTCCGATCGCATGCATCAAATGGGTTTTACCTAAACCAACGCCACCATAAATAAATAATGGATTGTATGCTTGTGCAGGCGCTTCAGCAACTGCAAGGCTTGCTGCGTGAGGAAATCTGTTGCCAGGTCCAATAACAAATGTTTCAAATGTATTATGTGTATTGAATTGTTCTCCGCCAATAGCAGCTTCATCTACTCCAGGTGTATATTCTTTTTTGAATTGCTCAGCCTCATTAGTTTCTTGATTTTTACTTGGATTTAAGTTTTCCAATTCATCTTCTGTATAGAAAACAGGCATAATTTCATGACCAATTGCTTCGTATAAGGCACTTTGAACAATTTCAACGTAATTCGATTTTAACCAATTAGCAACAAAAGGATCATCTATAACTACAATGGCTTCATTGTTTTGTAGTTGATAAAGTTTCGTATCTTTAAGAAAAGTTTGATAGCTAGGATAACTAACTTTTTCTTGAGCTAAGGTTAGAACTCTTTCCCAAATTTCTTTTTCTGACATAATAACTAACTCCAACTTTCGTAAATTTTAAAAGTTATACACAAAAGTAACAAGTGTAATTAAAAAGAATCACAGCCTGTTGATAATTATCCACAAGTTACACACAATCGGTGGATAACTAATCTAGTTCTATGATTTATACACAGACTTTTACAATATAATTTAATAAATTAAACCCTGTATCTATCAATATCTACACGACTTATCCACACAATTATACTTTTTAACATGAACCTCTGTCAAATGGGTGTGAATATGTTGTTAAATTGTATGGAATCCTGTGAATAATATATATTTTATCCACAAATATGTATCGTACCACTGTGTATAAGTGGATAACTTTAAGGAATAAACAGTATATCAAATTTTTAGCGTTTTGTGGGCTTGGGAAATAATTTATAAAATATGTATGAAAAATGTATAATGGAAATTAGGGATAAATGGTTATGTATAAAAGGGGAGTATGATACAATTCAACAACAATATTGAAGTGATAGTTGTTAAGTTTCTTCAATATAAATAGTAAAAGAAATAGTATTATTGCTCTGAAGCTATTTTAAAAGAGTCACTCAAATTGATACTTGCTTTATAAAATATATTTTGTTATATTGTAGTAGTTGCTTGAATTATGACTAGAAATTAATAACAGTTAAATCAAGACTTAAAGGCAGAAACGTATATTAATTTATCTATTATAATAGTATAGAACCGAATAAAGATGGAGGTGTTTTTGCATGGTAAAACGTACTTATCAACCAAATAAACGTAAACATAGTAAAGTTCATGGTTTCAGAAAACGCATGAGCACAAAAAATGGTCGTAAAGTCTTGGCGCGTCGTCGTCGTAAAGGCCGTAAAGTATTATCAGCATAAGATCACTGACTCATCAGTGGTCTTTTTTTTGGTTTTAATTTAGCAAAATGATTAGTGAATACGCTGAATTTAATTGCTGTTTTAAGACAATTATAGATATATAACATATATATATATGAATATATGTAATGAATAGATAAGTGAGTGATGTTTGGTGGAGAAAGCGTACCGAATTAAAAAGAATAGTGATTTTCAATTCATTTATAAAAAAGGGAAATCAGTAGCTAATAAACAGTTTGTAGTATATACAAAAGTTAATAAAGAGCTAGAACATTTTCGATTAGGTATTAGTGTTTCTAAAAAGTTGGGTAATGCAGTTGTTAGAAATCGGATTAAGAGAGCGATTAGAGAAAACTTTAAAGTTCATAAGGAAAATATTATACCAATAGAAATTATTGTAATTGCAAGGCAACCAGCAAAACATATGGACACTTTACAAATACAGTCTAGCTTAGAACATGTTTTGAAAATAGCGAAAGTTTTTAATAAGCGTATTTAGGCAGGGTAGGGGAAGCTAAAATAAGACTGAAGTAAGACTGACATCAGACAAACCTTAGGCTAACTTTTGATGTATTTTTAAATTTTTCGAAACAATATGTTCGCTTTTTAATAGGAAAGTCTTTAAAATATTATAATGACAAAAAATGAGTTCAACAAGGAGGCGAGATGGATGATGGATTTAGATACGATAACGAGTATATCCACGCCAATGGGTGAAGGGGCAATAGGAATCGTACGTTTATCTGGTATTGATTCAGTAGAAATTGCAGATAAGTTATTTAAGGGTAAAGAAAAGCTTGAAGATGTGGCATCTCATACCATTAATTATGGTCATATAATTGATCCTGAATCAAATGAAGTAGTAGAAGAAGTTATGGTCAGTGTATTAAGAGCACCTAAAACTTTTACAAGAGAAGATATTGTTGAAATAAACTGTCATGGCGGTATTTTGACAATAAATAGGATATTAGAATTAACAATGACATATGGTGCTCGTATGGCAGAACCGGGTGAATACACAAAACGTGCGTTTTTAAATGGTCGTATTGATTTATCTCAAGCCGAAGCAGTTATGGATTTTATTCGTTCTAAGACCGATCGCGCATCTAAAGTTGCAATGAATCAAATAGAAGGTCGTTTAAGTGATATGATCAAACGACAGCGACAATCCATTCTCGAAATTCTCGCACAAGTTGAAGTTAATATAGATTATCCAGAATATGATGATGTAGAAGATGCTACAACAGAAGTCTTATTGGATAAATCTAATAAAATTAAAACTGAAATTAATAAATTACTTGATACAGGTACGCAAGGTAAGATTATGAGAGAAGGCTTAGCTACAGTAATAGTCGGTAAACCAAATGTAGGTAAATCATCTATGCTTAATAATCTTATTCAAGATAACAAGGCTATAGTGACCGAAGTACCTGGAACAACAAGAGATACATTAGAAGAATACGTTAATGTAAGAGGCGTGCCATTAAGGCTTGTAGACACAGCTGGAATACGTGAGACTGAAGATATTGTAGAACGTATTGGTGTAGAGCGTTCTAGAAAAGCACTTGGCGAAGCTGATTTAATCTTATTTGTACTTAATTATAATGAGCGATTAACTGAAGAAGACCGTAAATTATACGAAGTTATTAAAAACGAAGATGCCATTGTCATCGTAAATAAGATGGACTTAGACAAACAATTAGATTTAGATGAAGTTAAAGAAATGATTGGCGATATGCCGTTGATACAAACGTCTATGTTAAAACAAGAAGGCATTGACCAATTAGAAATACAAATCAGAGATTTATTCTTTGGTGGCGATGTTCAAAACCAAGATATGACATATGTATCGAATTCAAGGCATATCTCGTTACTGAAACAGGCAAGAAATACAATTCAAGATGCTATAGACGCAGCAGAAACAGGCATACCAATGGATATGATACAGATAGACTTAACTAGAACTTGGGAAATTTTAGGTGAAATTATCGGAGAATCCGCAAGTGATGAATTGATTGATCAATTATTTAGTCAATTCTGCTTAGGAAAATAATAAGGAGGAAAAATTATGGCTCAAGAATATGATGTAATAGTAATAGGAGCCGGGCATGCTGGTATTGAGGCAGGACTTGCTTCAGCGAGACGTGGTGCCAAAACGTTAATGTTAACAATTAACCTAGATAACATCGCGTTTATGCCATGTAACCCATCAGTTGGTGGCCCAGCAAAAGGTATTGTTGTACGTGAAATTGACGCATTAGGCGGTCAAATGGCCAAGACAATTGATAAAACACACATTCAAATGCGCATGTTAAATACTGGTAAAGGACCAGCAGTTAGAGCTTTGCGTGCTCAAGCTGATAAAGTGTTATATCAACAAGAAATGAAGAAAGTTATTGAAGATGAAGATAACCTTGATATTATGCAAGGTATGGTAGACGATTTAATTATTGAAGACGATGTAATTAAAGGTGTGCGTACTAATATTGGAACAGAATACTGGGCAGAGGCAGTAATCATCACAACAGGTACGTTTTTACGTGGAGAGATTATACTAGGAAACATGAAGTATTCTAGTGGTCCAAACCACCAATTACCGTCTATTTCACTTGCTGATAACTTAAGAGGACTTGGATTTGATGTAGTTAGATTCAAAACAGGAACACCACCACGTGTTAATGCAAAAACAATTGATTACTCTAAAACAGAAATTCAACCAGGTGATGACGTGGGTAGAGCATTTAGTTTTGAAACAACAGAGTATATTTTAGATCAATTACCATGTTGGTTAACGTATACAAATGGTGATACACACCAAGTAATTGATGATAATTTACATTTATCAGCTATGTACTCAGGTATGATTAAAGGTACTGGTCCAAGATACTGTCCTTCAATTGAAGATAAGTTTGTTCGTTTCAATGATAAACCGCGTCATCAGTTATTCTTAGAACCAGAAGGTAGAAATACAAATGAAGTTTATGTTCAAGGTTTATCAACAAGTTTACCAGAACATGTCCAACGTCAAATGCTAGAAACTATTCCTGGCTTAGAAAAAGCGGACATGATGCGTGCAGGTTACGCAATTGAATACGATGCGCTAGTACCTACACAATTATGGCCAACACTTGAAACTAAAAAAATAAAAAACTTATATACAGCTGGTCAAATTAATGGGACTTCTGGTTATGAAGAAGCGGCCGGCCAAGGTATTATGGCAGGTATTAATGCAGCAGCCAGAGTTCAAGGTAAAGAAGAAGTCATATTAAGTCGTTCTGATGCTTATATCGGTGTACTTATAGATGACCTTATTACTAAAGGTACGAATGAACCTTATCGTTTATTAACTTCTCGTGCAGAATATCGTTTACTGTTAAGACATGACAATGCTGATTTACGTTTAACAGACTTAGGTTATGAATTAGGTATGGTTTCTGAAGAACGTTATGCACGCTTCAATGAAAAACGCGACATGATTAAAGCAGAACAAGAACGTCTACAGGGCATTCGTGTTAAACCAAATGAACGTGTACAAGCAATTATTGAAGCACAAGGCGGTTCACGTCTAAAAGATGGTATATTAGCTTTAGAATTACTACGCCGTCCAGAAATGACATATGATTTAATCCTTGAAATCTTAGATGAATCACATCAATTACCTTCAGATGTTGAAGAACAAGTTGAAATTCAAACAAAATATGAAGGATATATCAATAAGTCATTACAACAAGTTGAAAAAGTTAAACGTATGGAAGAGAAGAAAATTCCAGAGGATTTAGACTATAGCAAAGTAGATAGTTTAGCTACGGAAGCAAGAGAAAAATTAGCAGAAGTTAAGCCTTTAAATATTGCGCAAGCTTCTCGTATTTCAGGTGTGAATCCAGCCGATATTTCAATCTTACTTGTATTTCTTGAACAAGGTAAAATTCAAAGGGTGAATAATTAAAATGAGTGTAACATGGTTAACTAAGCAACTCAGTACACATGGAATTGAACTTTCAGACAAACAACAACAACAGTTTCAAACGTATTATCAAATGCTTGTAGAGTGGAATGAAAAAATGAATCTGACAAGTATTACAGAGGAACATGAAGTATATTTGAAACATTTTTATGATTCAATTGCGGCTAGTTTTTATACGGATTTAACTAAAGAATTAACAATATGTGACATAGGTGCTGGTGCTGGTTTTCCTAGCATTCCTTTAAAAATTATTTTTCCAAATTTAAAAGTTACGATTGTAGATTCATTGAATAAGCGAATACATTTTTTAAACCAACTGGCAGATGCTTTAGATTTAGAGCGTGTTAGTTTTGTACATGATCGTGCTGAAACATTTGGCAAGGGAGTCTACAGGGAGTCTTATGATATTGTGACTGCACGTGCAGTTGCAAGACTTTCGGTATTGAGTGAATTGTGTATTCCATTAGTTAAAAAGGGTGGGCAATTTATTGCTTTAAAATCTTCTAAAGGTGAAGAAGAATTGGAAGAAGCACGTTTTGGTATAGGTGTCCTAGGTGGTAAAGTTTTGGATACCATTTCATACGAATTACCTGAAAACGCAGGTGAAAGACAGATGATTATCATTGATAAAAGAAGTCAAACACCTAAGAAATATCCAAGAAAACCAGGAACGCCGAATAAGTCACCGTTACTTGAAAAATAGAAAGAATTCAATTCAATACAATTAATTTAGAGGGAGCGCATAATAAATGAAGAAACCTTTTTCTAAATTATTTGGTTTAAAGAACAAAGATGACATTGTTGGTTATATTGAAGAGGATCATAATAACGTTGAATCTATTCATACCGAACGCATTGTGCCAAACCGTTATCAACCGAGACAAGTATTTGAGCCAAATAAGATTAAAGAACTCGCAGAATCTATAGAAGAACATGGTTTGCTACAACCGATTGTAGTACGTCCAATCGAAGAAGATATGTTTGAAATCATCGCAGGTGAACGTAGATTTAGAGCGTTACAAACACTCAATAAAACACATGCGGAAGTAATTATCAGATATTTAGATGATGAAGAAACGGCTGTAGTAGCTTTAATTGAAAATATTCAACGTGAAAATCTATCTGTTATAGAAGAAGCGGAAGCATATAAGAAGCTATTAGATATTGGTGATACCACGCAGAGTGAATTGGCCAAAAGTGTTGGTAAAAGCCAAAGTTTTATAGCAAATAAATTAAGACTATTAAAACTAGCGCCTAAAGTAATAGAGCGTCTACGCGAAGGTAAGATTACAGAGCGTCACGCACGTGCGATGTTAAGTTTATCAGAAGAAGATCAAGTTGACTTGGTCGAAACAGTTATTAGCCAAAAACTAAATGTTAAACAAACAGAAGCACGAGTTAAACAAAAACTTGGTCCTGAAAAAGTTAAAGCCCGTAGATTTGAGTTTGAAAAAGACTTAACTGATGCTCGTGAAGCAGTTGGTCAAAGCTTAGAGTCTATTGAAAAAAGTGGTATTAAATTCGAACATCAAGCTAAAGATCACGATGATTACTATGAAATTAAAATAAAATTATATAAATATTAGATTTATAAAGGTCGAGACAAATGGATGTCTCGACCTCAAAATGTCGACAAAGCCTCCGACTTTGTTGGCATTTTTTTGTGCATACTTTCCGTTGGCGCTGGGTTAGCCTGTAGTCTTCGGCAGTGTTCTTTCCACAGGAGCCGGTCCAAGTCACTGTCAATATTATACTGAAAAGATTATTATATATAAATTAAACAGTGGTGGTGTTATTAATGTTGAATAAATCAATTGATAAAAGAGCTAACTTCGTTTTGAAAGACCACTGCTGTTTTGAAAAATTACTATACAACTATAAATAAACAAATCTTAGATGAACTATAACCTAAGATTCGTCTGGGTTCCGAGGTCGAGACATCATTTGTCTCGACTTTTAATTATTTATTGTTTGCATTTATATTAGTAGTATTCATGGGTGTGTCTAGTCTGATTAATTTCAGCATAATTTTACAATAATCGAAAACTAACTATGTAGTTATCTTTGTTAAATAGTATAATCAATTGAAAAAATTAAGTGAACATTGATTGTTCTTCATATAATATTATTATCAATTTCTATGAAACAAATTAGAATAAAACATTAACGGAACATTGTGAAAAAATACTATTTATGATTAAATTAAGAAAACGCTTTCACGTTATCTTAAGGGGGAATGGTAACATGATCACATTTATAGTTTCTATTATTATACTTATTATTGGGTATTTCACTTATGGGAAATATATCGATAAAATGTTCGGAACAAAAGAAGAGAGGCCTACACCAGCGTATCATCAAAGGGATAATGTAGATTATTTACCTATGAAAACATCATCTAATTCACTGATCCAATTATTGAATATTGCAGGAGTTGGTCCTATATTTGGTCCGATTATGGGGGCTTTATATGGCCCAGTAGCATTTATTTGGATTGTTTTTGGCTGTATATTTGCAGGTGCCGTACATGATTATTTAACTGGAATGATTTCGATAAGAAACAAAGGGGCACATTTACCTGAACTTGCAGGTAAATTTTTGGGACAAGTTATGAAACATTTCGTTAATATATTTTCAATTTTATTATTGTTGTTAACAGGTACAGTTTTTGTAACAAGTCCAGCCTTACTTTTACATAATTTAATGGATGGTCGTATTGCTCTAGGTATTATTATATTTGTTATTTTTTTATATTATGTACTCTCTACAATTTTACCAATAGATAAAATAATTGGCCGTATATATCCAATATTTGGTGCTTTACTCTTAGTGAGTGCAGTAGGCATTGGGTTCCGTCTTATTCAAACAGGTGCTCCTATTCCTGAGTTAAGTTTAAAGAATATGCATCCTGATGGCGCATCTATTTTTCCATTATTATTCTTTACCATTACTTGTGGCGCATTATCTGGTTTTCATGCGACACAAACACCTATTATTTCAAGAACAACTAATAAGGAAAAGAATGGTCGTTTCATTTTTTACGGTATGATGATTGCAGAAGGTATTATTGCAATGATATGGGCAGCAGCTGGAATGAGTCTATTTAATAGCTATAATGGCTTAAATGATGTGTTAGCGCGTGGTGAAGCGGCGCTAGTAGTTAGTCAAGCTTCGCATCTATTATTAGGTTCTGTCTTCGGTACAATTGCTGTATTAGGCGTTATCATACTACCGATAACAAGTGGGGATACATCTTTTCGTAGTGCAAGAATGATTATTGCAGATTATTTGAATTATGGACAGCGCAGTATTGTAAAAAGAATTATAGTTGCTGCACCATTATTTGTTATAAGTTTTGGATTAACACAAGTTGACTTCACAGTTTTATGGCGTTATTTCTCTTGGGCTAACCAGACAACTGCTGTAGTGGCATTGTGGGTAGGCGCCATGTATTTATTAATAGCGAAAAAGAACTTCTGGGTTGCAGCTATACCAGCTGTATTTATGACATGGAATATATTCACTTATATTTTAAGTCAGAAAATTGGTTTAGGCTTAGACCTTAATTTGAGCTATATACTCGCATTTGTGCTGACCATATTATGGGTTGCTTACTTTGGTTATCAATATAAGAAAATTGCTACCGGCGCTCAATTTGAATTAGATCATCCTGTTCCATATCAACAACAACAGGTAACGTGATACTAATAAAAAATTATTTGTTATAAAAAGAGAGGATATTTTTAATTCTTGCTTTTTCTAATATTCAGCTATTTATAAAAAATTATCTAATTTATAAAAATATGCAAAACGCCTTGCTATATTTTACTTTTGAATATAATATAATGATAATATTTTATAAATCATATATCAAAAGTATATTAAGTTAGGAGTGATTCGGTGTTTAAATTTTTAAAACCAGCAAAACATATAGAACCTTTACCTAAGGAGCAAGTTGATGATACATACAAGAAATTACGTTTTCAAGTATTCTTAGGTATCTTCATTGGTTATGCAGGTTATTATTTATTACGTAAAAACTTTTCATTAGCGATGCCATCATTAATTGAAGATGGATTTAGTAAAGGTGAACTTGGTATTGCACTTTCAGCAATTTCAATTGCTTATGGTTTTAGTAAGTTTATAATGGGAACCATTAGTGACCGGAGTAATGCGCGCATATTTTTAACTTTAGGCTTAATACTAACGGCAATTGTAAATTTATTACTTGGTTTTGTGCCTTTCTTTACATCAAGTATTACAATTATGTTCGTGTTACTATTTTTAAATGGATGGTTCCAAGGTATGGGATGGCCGCCTTCAGGACGTGTTCTAGTCCATTGGTATAGCGTCAGTGAACGTGGTAGTAAGACTTCAATATGGAATGTAGCTCATAATGTAGGCGGCGGTCTAATGGCGCCTATAGCGACATGGGGTATTTCCATGACAGCACTACATAATTTTGGTTATTTAAAAGGCTTTGAAGGTGTATTCATTTATCCAGCAATATTAGCCATCATTATTGCGATCATTTCATATTGTTTAATTAGAGATACACCTCAGTCACAGGGGTTACCACCAATTGAATATTATAATAATGACTATTCTACATCATCTAAACAGACATTAGAGACAGAACTGACTACGAAAGAAATTTTATTTAAATATGTTCTGAATAATAAATGGGTGTGGGCAATTGCCTTTGCAAATATATTTGTTTATTTTGTACGTTATGGAGTGTTAGATTGGGCGCCTACATATTTAAGTGAAGAGAAGCAATTCAATCTGAGTGAGTCAGGTTGGGCGTACTTCCTATATGAATGGGCGGGTATCCCTGGTACATTGTTATGCGGTTATCTATCTGATAAATTATTTAAGGGACGTCGTGGTCCAGCAGGATTTGTCTTCATGTTGGGTGTAACGATATTTGTACTTATATATTGGTTGAATCCTCCTGGCAACGCTTGGTTAGATAACGTCGCACTCATTGCTATTGGGTTCCTTATCTACGGACCTGTAATGTTAATTGGCTTACAAGCATTAGATTATGTTCCTAAGAAAGCAGCTGGAACTGCTGCAGGGTTAACAGGATTGTTTGGTTATTTATTTGGAGCTGTAATGGCTAATATCGTATTAGGATTTGTAGTGCAACATTTTGGCTGGGATATTGGTTTTGTATTATTGACAGTGATTAGTATATTAGCAATGCTCAGTTTCTTACTTACTTGGAATAAACGTGGTCAAGAAGAACTACATTAATTGAGTTAGCCATATCACTAATTTAATTGTATAGATGTGAATGAATTTTAACTATTGAATCTATACAGTTATCAAAATTAAGTGATTAAATGATTACTAATTACCTAGATATATGATTATCATGAGGGCGAAGATATGAAACTTTACTGGTTTCAATCTCGTCCTTTTTTGTCGTTCTGTCTAAAGGTAGTCTTAAAAAAGTTGTTAAATTAGGATGTAAAAGCATTTAGACAAAGAAAACTATGCAGATGTTAAAGAACTTTGATAGTCTAATAATATATTTTATCTTAATCTCTAATAGAAGGAGCAAAAAGCAATGAACTTAGGTTATCAAATAAAATATTTTCGACGACGTGATCAACTTTCTCAAGAAGATTTAGCTAATAAATTATATGTTTCACGACAAACAATATCAAACTGGGAAAATGATAAGAGTTATCCTGACGTGCATAATTTATTAATGCTTAGTTCATTGTTCGATGTTTCTTTAGACGATTTAGTCAAAGGAGATGTAGAAATTATGGAGCAAAAATTAAGAAAAGCTTGCTTTAACTTGTGGACGCATTTAATGATATGGCCAATGCTAACGGCCGCGATTTTAATTGGCCCAGCAATGTATTATTGGGGAACAGTTGGAGCTATAATTGAAGTTATATTATTAGGCATTGGTATAACGGCTTCTATTAAAGTGGATAGCATTAAGAAATCATACGATATACAAACCTATGACCGTATCGTTGCGTTTATGAAAGGTAACGATCCAAATGAGGTTAAGACTACTAAATTAAGAAATATAGCTACATTTTTGTACAGGTTTATATTAGTTGTAGGTACATTTTTAATAATTTTAATAATAAGTATCTATATTTTTAAATGATAACTAAGTAATAAAATAATGTTGGTTTTAAAAATATAGAAGTTATAAATTAATAATTTCAATTCTATAATATAACCACATTATTAAAAAGATTTTTAAGACATTGTAGCACGTGGAGTTGTTGCTTTATACCATTGATAACAAAGAATAATAATTAATATTAAATCAATAATATCACCACCATAATACATCCATATGCTTCCCGCTTCTGCTTCTGGTCTAGGTACGCCGGATGTTGGAAAAGCATAAATATATTTAGATAAAATTTTATGAGCTGCTAGAGCTATAATCAATATTAAAGAACGATATAAGTGACTATATTGATGAGGCGTTATATCTAAATAAATAATAGAAATAGTGAACAGATAACCAGCCAAAAATACATGCAAGTGAACAAACGCGTATAGAAAAATAGATTGATGCATTAAATGAAAAAGCGGTGTGGTATAAAGTAACCATAATCCACCAATATTGAGTGTAGTAGCTATAATAGGATGAGTTAAAAATTTTAATAAGTGGCTTTTTAATATAGATGTAAGACTTCTGGCAGTTGATACGTTCAGTGATCGCAGTAACAGTGTCATAGGCTTAGCAAGTGCTAAGAGAAGCGGACTGAGCATACCGAGTAATAGGTGCCCAATCATATGACCAACAAAGCTCATATGAGCGTAAGATGCTAATGGCCCTACTAAAGCTGTGCCTATACAAAAAATACCTAAACTCCAAAAGACATAACGATGCCATGGCCATTTACTAAATTTTTTATTAGTTATTATTGCAGCAAAGAAATAGAGAAGAAAAATTAAAACTAAAAAACACACGATAAGCACCTCAAAATAAATAATTTCTGGTTGTAGGTGATTATGCATATTTTATCCTCCTTTTCTTCTTATATATTTTTGAGTTTGTATAAAGACAATAAATCCAACAATTAGGACAATGACTGCAATGGCGTTCCAAACTATATCGTAAGGGAGTACATTAACTTCGTAACGAATTTGATGTATTCGAAATATTTTATGTTGAATAAGACCGTCATACAATTGGAAGAAGCCAAGACCTAACAATATACCGCTAACCCATCTTTTTACCCAAAATGAATTTCTTCTTTTAATATCTGCTAATAAAAATAGACTGGCGATTGTGGCAAACCAACTAAACGCATGAAACAAGCCATCTGACACTAAGCCCATAGCCATAGATGATTTGTCATAAAAGTGATGCCAAGCTAAAAGCTGATGAAACACTACTTCGTCAATAAAAGCTGCAACACCTAGACCAAACAGAATCCCAGACCATACATTACGTTGTGGATGAGAAATTAACTGTTCCATATTGTAACACCCCTTTCGAAATATTATTTATTTTCAATAATTATCAACTCCCCTGTTTTTATGTTAATAAACATCGCATATTGTTTTATTAAATTCTAATTATATTCGATACTAAAAAATAAATTATCTTTATATTTTTAAGTTAAATTTACTTAAAAAGGGAAATAATGTATAAACATAGAAAATTTGTTACTTAAATAATTATTTAATTAATAAATTTTAACGGTTGAGATTTTCTTATGTAGGGGGACAATTATGGGAGAAACTTTTTTTACACTTTTTTCTTGTGCAGGTTTTATGGCATTTGTTGCTTGGTATGCTTATCACAAAACTAAAAATAAAGTGAACGACTCGACGGGGTATTTTTTAGCAGGAAGAGGATTGACAGGTGGCTTTATAGCAGGATCTTTAGTATTGACAAATTTATCAGCAGAACAATTAATTGGGTTAAATGGCCAAGCATATAGTGCTAATTTAACTAATATGGCTTGGGAAGTCACAGCGGGTTTTTCTGTTATTATTTTAGCTCTTGTACTTTTACCACGTTATTTAAAAGGTGCGTTTACAACATTACCAGAGTTTTTAAATGATAGATTTGATCAAGGAACAAGATTGCTTGTTGTATTATTATTTTTGCTTGGCTATGGTCTTATTACGATTCCGTCAGTTCTATATTCAGGAGCAATAGCTGTATTACAGGTATTTGATATACCAAATATGTTAGGTATTACATTTGAACAAGCTATGTGGTTGTCAGTTTGGACGATAGGCATTATAGGTTCTATTTATGCTATATTTGGAGGTTTGCGCGCGGTTGCTATTTCAGATACCATCAATGGCATTGGTTTATTGGTTGTTGGTCTAATTGTACCTATATTAGGTTTTATAGCGTTAGGAAACGGCGATTTTTTAATAGGTATAAAAACAGTAGTGACAGAACATCCAGAAAAACTAAATTCTATTGGATCTAGCAAAGATGGTGTACCTTTTGGAACAATATTTACTGGTATGCTATTCGCTAATTTATTTTATTGGGGAACTAATCAATATGTTATTCAACGAACATTAGGCGCTAAAAGTCTTGCTGAAGGACAAAAAGGCGCCTTGTTTACAGGTTTTTTAAAAATATTAGTCCCATTTTTAATGATGATACCTGGTATAATAGCCTATCATCTCTATGGCCCTAAGTTAAAAACTATGGATTTAGCTTATCCAGCATTAATCAATGATATTTTCCCTACGTTTTTAAACGGGTTCTTTTTAGCTGTATTATTAGGAGCAGTTTTTTCTAGTTTCAATTCATTGTTAAACAGTGCTGCGACAATGTTCTGTTATGATATTTATAAAGTTGTGCTGAATAAAAAAGCAAATGACCAAGAAATGATAAGAGTGAGTCAGTGGTTTGGCGTTATATTATCTTTGTTGACCTTCTTTATTTCCCCACTTTTACTGTATGCTCCAGACGGCTTGTGGACGATTATCAGAGAATTTACAGGTTTTTTTAATATACCGATTATAGTAATCGTGTTAGTGGGTATATTTTCTAAAACTGTTCCAGCAGTTGGAGCTAAAATTGTTATTATCTCGCATGTGGTGATTTATTATATGTTAATGTGGGGCTTGACAACAATTTTCAATGTAACGATACCTATTAACTTTATTCATATTCAAGGTCTACTTTTTTTAATAGAAGTACTATTTTTATTGATTTTAGGCAAAGTAAGACCGTTAAAGATTCCTTTTACTTTCCAGGACAAAGCTGTTGTTAATTTAACACCATGGAAATACGCGTTGCCAGTTTCAATTTGTTTATTAGGAAGTATTGTTTTTACATTTGGCCTATTTTCTAAAATTGGTTTAGCCATAGAAGGAAGTATTGTATCTATATGGTTTTGGCCATTTACCATAGTATTGATTATTTGTACGATGCTATTATCGTTTATTGCTATTAAAAATTGGAAGAAAAAGTATTTACATGAATAGAAGAGGCATCTACTTAAAAATTTCCAATTTATATGTCTAGTATGTTACTGATAATAATACCACTCTAATTATTTACACATAATAAAAAGGAAAGTTTCTACTAAATATATAGTAAAAACTTTCCTATTATTTTTTAGGCACTTGTTGGCTAAATGTGTTCAATTACAATCTATATGTTATTCATCTTGCAAGAAAGCATTATAAATTTTTTTGGTTTTGTGGTCTATATCTTTTTCACAGTAATACCAAGTTTTACAGTTATAGTTAGTACCATTTATGCGTCCCTTGGCATCTTTAACGTTAGAGGGAGGTAGGGATAGTACTTTGTCTCCTGGTTGCCAATTTTCGGGCATAATTGAGTCATTTTCATCGGACGTTTTTATTGCTTTTACCATACGTATGATTTCATTCACATTGCGTCCTATAGCTGTAGGATAATACATAATTGAACGTACAACTAAATTATCATCAATAATCAATACTGCACGAGTAGCTGATTGCTTGTCATCTTCTTTAGACAATATTCCATAATTTTTTGAAATCTGTTTACTTGAGTCAGCGATAAGTGGAAACTCTATATTTGTATTAAAAGATGATTCTATACTTGTTAACCAAGCTATATGTGAAGCAATACTATCCACACTTAAACCTACAACAGATATTTGTAAATCTTTAAGTTCATCATAATTTTCTTGTAATGTTATAAACTCAGAAGTGGATACTGGAGAAAAGTCATAGGGATATGCAAATAATAGCATCCATTGCCCTTTATAGTCGTCTAAAGTTATGTCTCCTTGAGTAGACAGTCCTTTAAAATGGGGCGCTTGTTGACCAATACTAGGTAAATTGTCTATATCGTAACTTGTTTCGTTTTCAAAACTCATAACACTAACCTCATTTCGATTCAAATTGTAAAAAACGTAGGTGATTTGGGACCACTTGAAGAGGGGGTTAAAGTCTTATATTTTAGCTTGTATTTTAGTAATATTTAAACTAATCAAGGAATCATCTTCACTTTCTGAAACATTGAATTCAGTTATGAAATAAGATTTATTTTTGGCAAATTTATATTTCACAATATACTTATTTCCTCTCTTAAAATACTCATAGGAATAAGGTGGAGAAACTAAACGAGAAAGTTTTTCCAAATACCGTTCTTTTACATATCTATTAATACTTATATAATTTCTGTTTATATATAATTTTTTTCTTAATTTGGAAAGCTCTTTAGGTCCTAATAAATTGCAAAACAATTGGGAATTTTTTTCGTTAATACTGAGAATAAAATTTTCTATGCAATCTTCTATTTTCATAGAATCACCTCTAAATATTTAATAGTTTAACTCTCAAAAAATTCTTTGAATTAAACGATTGTAGATACATATAAGTAATTTTGAAAAAGAGTCACAAAATGTTTGCGACCCTTAAGGATTAATAAATTAATAGTTAATTATTATCTTGTTCCTCAGATATTTCGCTTACTGTTTGTCCAATTAATTGTGTAGCATTCTCTACACCTAAGTCACCTAAAGTTACTATGCCTTGTATTTTATGATCGTCTACTACTAGTAAACGGTATATATGATGCTCTTTCATTAATGATGTTGCTTCTTTAATAGTCATCTCAGAATTAGCAGTTACAATATTTGTCGTCATGATATCTCCAGCTTTTGTTTGATTGTTTGCTAGCCCTTTCACTACTATATCTCTATCTGTTATGACACCAACATAATTAGTGTGTTGAAGAATTGGTAAGAAACCGACTGCTGTTTCAGCCATTTTTTGTGCTATAGATGTTAAATTTTCTTCTACGTCAGAAGTAACGATTTCACGTGTTAAATAATCTTTTAATTGTACCATCAATAGTTTCACTCCAATCTTAAAAGTAGATAGGTAAATAAAAAGTATTTGTATGAAAATAGTTTGGAAATTTTCTTACAAATACTTAGTCGTTAGGATAGGTATCGTGTGTGCTTATATTTAATGGGAAACGTAAATGCTAAAAGGGATTCTAGGCAGTTTTTACTATAAAGAACGTAAAATTTTGTTTATTAATTATATCAATAATTAACTTGTTTAATTTATCATATGCTATATAGGTGTTTTATTACTCGTTTTATAAGAAGTATTAATCATTTTAAATTCCCTCCTTTAGGGTTTTAAAAAAAATAATATTTCACCACTTTATTAATATTCCCAACAATTATTTTATTAAACATTTAAAGTTAACCGTGGAATAACTTTAAGTATATTTATATTAAAAATTTAATAATATATAAAATTTTTAATGGTATAAAACAAGGTAGTACATTACTTTTTGGGCGGCACAAGTACCAATAATACTAGAAAGCAGAGAAGTGAGTTTAACGATAAAATATACTTGCTTTATCTAGCCTATTGGTTAATTAAAGAAATAGTAAAAATTTATACTTAATTTTATAGCCTTTTATTTTTCAGACTTTTTGGTAACGATATTTTCATATCTAGATTGCTGTCTGTAACTAAAGGTACTCTCTTTTACTAATTTTTCATTTGTTAAACCTACTCCTACTGCGCCAGCCACTGTAGCAATAGAAGCAGCAAGCCAAGCAATTTCTATATATTGTATAAAATCTGCAGGACCTGAAGTTCCTATTGTTTTTCCTACAAAATCAGCAGGCAAAATAGTTAAGCAAGTTATTAAAAATAAGATAAATAAAGTTATATAGTAAATTGATACTGATATGAAAAGTGTAATTAGCGTCGTAAAATTATATAATTTAGAAATATATTTTTCTCCTTTTCCAGCAGGGATATCCCATAATTGATGAGCTAAAATGATCCATATTAACATTGCAAATATAGATGCAAAAGAAAGAGATAACAAACGTAATTCTGAAAAAATATAACTTAATTGCCACAGTGTGGTGAAAATTAAGCCAAAAGCACCTGTGGTAAAAGATAAAGCAAGTGAACTCGTAAGGGTTTTCATCATGTTTAAAGGTTTGTTAACTGAGACCATACCAGAAACTAATTGTAATTTACCGATAAAAGAAGGGACTATTAAATAACGAATATGATAAGAGTCAGTGTCCTCTATATAGACAGTTTTTCTTTGTAATCGTTTAGATGGAAAAGCGTGTTGATTATAATATTTTTTATTGTATTCGTTATCCTGTTGATTATTATCATTGTTGAGATAGTAAACTTCTTTCATAGCGTATAATATAGCACGCTCTACTCTTTTACGTATAGATCCCCACCCAAAAGCAGAAACAGAAAGCAAAATTGTTTTACTTTTCTTGTTAATATCAGCAGCTATAACTCTTTTTTCATCAAGTATAGGTAAATCAGTTAAGTTGATTACATATGACCAGTTATTTTCTTTTGCATAACTTTCAGTATTTGTATATAAATCAATAAAATTTTTGGCTGCGCCTGTTATAGAATCTTTTATCACTTCTACTTCCCATTCTATTGATGAATCAAATTGTGAAGAGAGCAAACTAGGAAGCGTTTCATAATACTTATCTGCTAGCTTTTTTGCTAAATCAGGGGCTGTCAGTATACCGACTTTTTTCTTCATTGTAATTACTCCTTCAGATTTTATGTTTTGATTTTATGCGTTTTTTTTTGTTTTTCAGTTTTTAATGATGTTTCCTCTTTTTCTAATTGGCGTTGAATTCTTTGCTTACGTCCTCTTTGTCGGCTTGTATAAGTAATCTCTTTCATCGTATTTTCTCCTTCCATAACGGAGCCTAATGCACCTGCTAAAAGACCAGCAGAGGATATGAACCAACTTAAACGTAAATAATTACTTACTGAATAACTTTCTGTTGCGTTCCCCCAATTTTTAAATAAATCGTCAGGTACAAAGAAAATTATGCTAGTTAGTAATAACAGAAAAAGAATAATATAACTTAAAAGGAATAAACAAAACATAGTTAACAATGTAGTAATGTTATAAAGATAGCGGTATTTTTTTTCTGTTGCTGAAGAAGGGAGTTCCCAAAAATTGTGAGCGTAAACTAGCCAGCTAATCATGCCTATTAACGAAAGCGTCATAAGTAGTATAAATCTTTGCCATTCATAGACTAGGCTTAATTGCCAAGGCGTAGAAAATATAGAAATATAAGTGCCAGTTGCTGCCCCGAGAGCAATTATCTTTTTGAATGAGATAATTGCTTTCCATGGCTCGTTTGCATAAGTCATACCTAAGATTATTTTCAACACTCCTAGAATAGTGGAACTATAAACATATCTGTGATTAGTTGTAGTTTTCTCTTGAGGAATTACTTCATTAACTTTTATAGAAGACAATTTTTTCAAAGGAGAAGTTTTATGTTCAGAATTCATATACATGTCTATAATGACATCTATAATTATGGAGCACAGTTTACGTTTTAATCTATAGATTCCTAACGCAGGTAAAGAAATAAGTGCGGTTTGTTTCTCAAAATTAACGTCTGATATAACGCTTTTATTATTAGAAAAGCTTGGTAAATCAGTAACACATATAGAATAGTCTAAATCACTTTTTTCTTTACGTTTATAAGCGTAATCAATGCATCTATCTACATATTCAGCGCTACCTACCACTGTATTTGACTCTACTTTAAATTCGAAGCTAACTCCTGAAATTCTTTTCTCTAAGAGTTCTGGTAGTATGTCTATAAATTTATTTGTTAATTTTTCTGGCATATTAGGAGCAACGGTTAATCCAACCTTTATATTTTTCAAGCTATTACCTCCTTTTGCAATAATTGAAAATTAAAATGTCTTAGTAGAAATTATAGAATATTTATAATATAGAATATTTATAATATAGAATATTTAGAAGAGTGAATTTGTAAATATATTAGTTATATAACCTTTTGTAAAGTGAATAAACAGGGGGACTAATGGGTTAAAATATCTAATTTTATAGTAATATAATTTAATATTTAGATAAAAAGTTAGAAAGCATGCAACCTAAGATAGCTATAACAGTACACGGCTTACCTATGAAAGGTAAAGAACTTACAAAGAACCCGAGTTAATTAGTCAATAATTTTGATGGTATAGCTCTGCTAAAACATGGTAAATATTTAGATTGAAAAATAATTCATTTAATATAAATGAAAGCATAGCGCTTTTCAAAACAATCGCCAGTTTACTTATTTCTCTAAAAGGGTAAT
The DNA here is from genome assembly GCF_000338275.1 of Staphylococcus xylosus NJ. Taxonomy (GTDB): domain Bacteria; phylum Bacillota; class Bacilli; order Staphylococcales; family Staphylococcaceae; genus Staphylococcus; species Staphylococcus xylosus_B. Next base: position 131,851 of record NZ_ANMR01000022.1, on the reverse strand, counting down.
GTTTTAATATTCTGAAAATAATGAAGGAGTGTTTAAATGAAGGCAGTAACTTTTCAAGGCAATAAAACCATGGAAGTTAAGCAAGTAGACGATCCTAAAATTGAAGAAACGACAGACGCAATTATTAAAATTACGGCCTCAGGCATATGTGGCTCTGATCTTCATCTATATCACCAAGGAGATTTAATGTTGGATTCAGACTTTGTTATTGGTCATGAACCTATGGGTATTGTCGAAGAAGTTGGTAAAGACGTAAAAAAACTTAAAAAAGGGGACCGTGTTGTGATTCCTTTTAATATAGGCTGTGGTGAGTGTTACTATTGCACTCATGAAATGGAGTCGCAATGTGATAACTCAAATAAAGAACCGGCAAGTTGGAAATTGGATAACGGTGGTTTATTTGGCTTTGGTCAAATGCACGGTAACCATTGGGGAGGCCAAGCAGAATATTTAAGGGTACCATACGCAGATTTTTCTTCTTTTGTGGTTCCTGACAGTAATATGAATGACGAACAAGTATTATTTTTATCTGACGTAGTACCTACTGCTTATTGGAGTGTAGAGCATTCTGGCGTCAAGGCAGGTGATACTGTGGTAGTTCTTGGTTGTGGACCTATAGGTCTTATGGCTCAAAAATTTGCCAAGCTTAAAGGAGCAAAACGTGTTATCGGCGTGGATAATGTTGAACATAGACTACAACATGCTAAACAATATAACCAAGTAGAAATTTATAATTTCGATCATGAAAAAGAAATTGGCAAACTACTTCGTGAAACTACGCATGGTGGTGCTGATATAGTTATTGATTGTGTAGGGATGGATGGCCAAGTCCAAGCGTCTGAACGTAAATTAAGTTCAAATTCTTCCCAACGTGGAACTATCAGCCCAATTCATACTGCTGCCGAAGCGGTAAGTAAATTCGGCACAATTCAATTAACAGGCGTTTATGCAACTCCAGTAGACGATTTTCCGCTTGATCTTATCTTCAATCGTGATGTCCAAATTAAAACAGGACAAGCTCCGGTTATACACCTCATGCCAAAATTATATAACATGATTCAAGAAGGAACATTTAACCCCACTGAAATCATCACACACACAATGTCATTAGATGACGCACCTCAAGCTTATGAAATATTCGATGAAAAAAGAGATAACAATATCAAAGTAGTATTAAAACCTGAATAAGTTTTGTTGAATTGTTCTTAAACTATGTGAATATATTAAAAATAGTTTGAGTAGGCCAATTGGGACATTTCCATGATACAAAGACAAATAAAAAGAGGTAGATAGTTATGAAAATAGTTGGTTTATTCCCTTCAGACCCTAATGCGGAAAGTGAGAATCAACTTTTAAATGATAAATATGCATTGGGTATTAAATCATTTTTAGATAATAAAAAACACGAATTTGTAGTTGTTAATAGTGATGAAGAAATAGAAGAGCATATTGAAGATATGGACGTTGTTATTAGTTCTCCATTTTTACCGGCATATATAAATAAAGAAAGAATTAATAAGGCTGAAAATCTCAAATTAGCTATAACTGCTGGCGTAGGTTCAGATCACGTTGATTTAGAAGCGGCAAGTGAAAATGAATTAACAGTAATAGAAGTGACTGGCTGTAATACTGTAAGTGTCGCTGAACATACGGTAATGGACCTTTTAATATTGATGCGTAATTTTATGGAGGGACATCGTCAATCTTATGATGGAGAATGGCATTTATCAAAAGTGGGAGAACACGCGCACGATATTCAACATAAGAAAATAGGCATTTTTGGTTACGGACAAATTGGAGAATTAGTTGCTCAACGGTTACAACCTTTTGACGTACAAGTGCAGCATTTTAGACGTTCTAGTCAAGAAGATACAGCATATTCGAAGTATGTGAACTTTGACGAATTAGTATCTACAAGTGATGCTTTAGTAATTTTATCTCCATTAACTAAAGAAACCGATGATTTATTTAATTATGATGTATTGAGTAGAATGAAACAAGGTAGTTATTTAGTTAATACTGCGCGAGGTAAGATTGTCAATAAAGAAGATTTAGTTGAATTGGTTAACGCTAAACATATCCAAGGTTATGCGGGAGATGTTTGGTATCCACAGCCTGCGCCTCAAGATCATCCTTGGAGAACTATGCCACGTAATGCTATGACAATCCACTATTCTGGTATGACATTAGAAGCACAAAAACGTATTGAAAATGGTGTGAAAAACATCTTAACTAACTTTTTTAATGATAAAGATTTTGACGAAAAGGATGTTATTGTTTCAGGTGGTGACATTAAAAATAGTAGTTATAAGTCAAAATAAACTGGAGGTTTCTGGAATGAATTTAACTGAATTTCATAATCAGATTAGAGGTTATACACAAGATAGACAACCAGGCATTGAGAGCCAAATGGCCCCTAGACCTATTAGCGAATTTGAAGAATATAAGGCTGGTGGTAAATTGGAAGGGAAAGTGGCACTTATCACTGGAGGCGATTCAGGCATAGGACGTTCTGTCGCCATTTTATTTGCTAGAGAAGGAGCTAATATAGCAATTGGTTATTATGATGAAGAAAAAGACGCTGAAGAAGTTATAGGAATAATAAGATCATTAGGAAGATCTGTTAAAGCTTATAGCCATGACTTAAAAAACGTTGAGGATTCAAAAAAGTTAGTTGAAGATGTTGTTAATGATTTTGATGGCTTAAATATTTTAGTGAATAATGGTGGAATACAATATCCAAAAGATGAATTTCAAGATATAACCCCCGAGCAAGTAAAGGAAACATTTGAAACTAATATCTTCGGTATGATATTTCTTTCTCAAGCAGCACTACCACATTTAACTTCAGGAGATACAATCATTAATACAACAAGCGTAACAGCATATAATGGATCAGCTGAATTAATAGATTATTCCGCAACGAAGGGTGCAATTGTTGCTTTTACACGTTCTTTAGCTACAACTTTAATTGAGAAAGGTATTCGTGTTAATGCTGTTGCACCTGGACCAATTTATACGCCATTAATACCTGCTTCTTTCAGTAAAAGCAAAGTAGAAACTCATGGTGGTAATACACCTATGGGTAGACGTGGACAGCCTGCTGAATTAGCACCTGCTTATGTATTCTTAGCTAGCTTAACAGATAGTTCTTATGTAACTGGCCAAGTCATCCATGTGAATGGCGGTGGGTATATGACTTCATAATTAAAAATATAAAGAGAGAAGAAAACCAAGATCTTGGTTTTCTTCTCTCTTTATTAATGTATAAAATGATTAATCTAAATGCACTCTATTATGATCTTCCATTGTATTAATGTAAGAAAAGTATTTTTTACATACAATAAAACTAGTTGTTGATAATATAATAAAACTAATAAAGATTAATAATTTTTTCATTTTATCTCAACCCTTTTTGTGTTTGTCTTTATTTAAAAATTCGGTAGTGCTAGCCTAGCGGTTCTGTGTTCACACACGACATTGAAAAGTGAAAGTAAGGGGGCTAAATGCGTCTCTTTTATTACTTTTCCCAAACATCCAAATGTTAATCAAATTTCGAAAGTTAATATTTTTATCAGTAACTTATAGTAATATTTAGTGGATTATTTTCTAGGAAATAATCAGCTATGTAAGTTTTCGTAAATATATTAGAAACAGGCTAAAGTTGAATCAATTTTATGAATAATAGTAAGTATATAAAAATAAAGTTCTCCTTGAGGTTTACGTTACGTAAGGGTGTAAAGTGGAATTTAAAAGGAGGCAGATGATGACATATACAGTAAGTCAATTAGCTGAACTATCAGGCGTAAGTAATAGAACTTTACGTTATTATGATCAAATAGGTTTACTTAAGCCAGCTAGAATTAATGAATCTGGATATCGTATATATGAACAAGAAGAAGTCGATACACTGCAACAAATCGTATTTTACCGTGAGTTAGAGATCAGTTTAGACGAAATTAAAGAGATTATTCAACAACCAACATTTAATAGAATGAAAGCTTTAGAAAACCATTATTATAACTTAAAACAACAACGTGAACGCCTCGATAAAATCATTCAAACAGTTAAAAAAACTATTGCTAATAATAAAGGGGAAATTATCATGCAAGATAGAGAAAAATTTGAAGGATTCAAAGAAAAAGCTATTAAAGAAAATGAAACGAAATATGGAAGAGAAATCAGAATGCAGTATGGAGATCATCTTATAGATCAAAGTAATAAAAAATTTAAAGATATGACACAGGCAGATTACGATGCTTGGAAGGATTTAGAAAAAGAAATTATTGATTTGCTATCTGAAGCGTATCAAACAGGTAACCCAGCTTCTGAACTTGCCCAATTATTAGCGGCAAAACACAAAGATTGGCTCATGTACACATGGCCTGAATACTCTAAAGAAGCTCATGCTGGACTAGCAGAAATTTATGTTAACGATGCTACTTTTACTGACTACTATGATAAGCATGTTGAAGGCGGTACACAATTTCTTAGGGATGCTATTTTAGTATTTGTTGATGAAGTATAATCATATCAAGATGTTAATTAGGATAAAATATTAAAAGCCGAAGAGTCTAGGATTTACGTCCCAATCTCTTCGGCGTTTGTTTTAGTTTTTTCTACGTTCAGTTATACAGCCGTCTTTTAAACCACAAGAGTTACACTTTCCAGATTTGGATCTGTTAATAAATCTAGTGAGTGTATATACTGTATAGCTAAATATTGCGAAAAATACAATAATATTAATTAAAATAGTCATAAAATTACTCCCTCAAATAAATAGATGTCCAACTTGATAGAAAATGAACGATAATACATAGGCAGCAATTAGAGGATACGCAACTGCTAGTACAGTCCATTTAAGTGAATAAGTTTCTTTTCGAATAGTTGCTACGGTTGATAAACATGGTATATACAATAATATAAATATCATAAATGCATATGCAGATAATGGTGTGAATTGCTCTTGGATAATATTGACTAATCCTGACTCATCGGAAGCATAAATAATTGCCATTGAACTGACAATGACTTCTTTTGCAAGGAATCCAGGAATTAAAGTTGCACCAGCTTGCCACGTACCAAAGCCTAATGGTGCTATGAAAATGGCAAAGAAGCTACCAATTGCATGTAAAAAACTATCATTGACGTCTACATTAAACCCACTAGGTCCAGTGTAGTTTAATAACCAAATAACAACAGAACCCCCAAAAATAAATGTGCCTGCTTTTTTTACAAACCCTTTAGCTTTTTCCCATGTGCTTCGCCACAATGTCTTGATAGATGGCATGCGGTATGTTGGTAATTCTACTATGAACACAGAGTCATCATTTTTCAATAAAGTCTTAGTCAAGATTATACTTGTAGCCAATGCTACAACGATGCCAAGGATATAAAGACTTAATACAATCAAAGCCTGATGTTGTGCGAAGAATACACCAACAAATAAAGCATAAACCGGGAGACGTGCAGAACATGACATAAAAGGTGCAATTAAAATTGTTGTAAGTCGTTCTTTTTCACTTTCGATACTACGTGTAGCCATAATACTAGGTACATTACAGCCAAACCCTATAATCATAGGAATAAATGATTTACCACTTAATCCAAAGGTTTCCATAATTTTATCCATGAGTACAGCGATACGTGCCATATATCCAGAGTCTTCTAGCAATGAAATAAAGAAGAAAAGTACCATGATTTGAGGTATAAATACTATGACTGCACCTACGCCGGCGATAACGCCATCCGTGATTAAATCCTGTAGAAATGGCACTAAACTAATGCTTTCCATTGCGGATTTAACAGTGTCGGTCAGTCTTCCCCCAATAAATTCATCAAGTTGATCTGATAGTGGTGTACCGACCCAAGTAAATGTGATTTGAAATATCAACCACATAATACCTAGGAATATAGGAATACCAAGAAATTTGTGCGTTAATAATTTATCTAAACGTGATGAAAAATATTGTCGTTCTTCATCAGGATATTCCACGACATCGTTTAACAAATTATCTATATAAGCGTTTCGTTTTTGCAGGATTACTGCTCGAATATCAATGGATTGAGAAGCGGCTAGCTTTTGGCGTAAAGGTTCAATTCGAGTAATTAAATTTTTATCAAGAAGTTCATAGATTTTTATGTTATCTAACAAAAATTGTATGGCGATAAAGCGTAATAAGTGTCTGTCGAAATTACTGTACTTCAAAAGCTGTTCTGATATGTTTTGAATTGTGTTTTCTATAGCTTCACCATAATTAATATGTAATGGGGAATTTCTAGATAGATGTGGATCATTTAGTGCATTTAATAAATTTTTAGTACCTTTGCCATTTCTAGCGATAATAGGAAATAAAGGTACTTTTAATTTTTTCATGAGTGTCTCTTGATTAATATGAATACCACGTTTCGCAGCAACATCAATCATATTTAGCCCTATAATTATTGGTGCACCAAGTTCCAGTAATTGAACGGTTAATTGTAAATTTCGTTGTAATTGGCTAGCATCAACTATATTAATCATGCCAGAAAATTCATTTTTTAATAAGTAGTCAGTAACTACCGTCTCATCTTTTGAAATAGGAGATAATTCATATATGCCTGGTAAATCAATGAGATTTCCAGCATTATCTTTAAGACGCCCTACCTTCTTCTCGACAGTGACTCCGCTCCAGTTACCTACATATTCGTATGTGCCAGTTAATGCGTTAAATAATGAGGTTTTCCCTACATTAGGGTTTCCTAAAATACAGAAACTATTAGCCATGGGCTTCCTCTAGTAAAATATGACATGCATCACAACCACGGATACTTAAATTTTGACCATTTATTTCTAGAATACAAGGGCCACTAAATAAGCATTTTTGTTTAATCTTTAATTTCGATCCAGGGGTTAAACCTAAAGCATTAAGACGTTGGGTCATGTGCTTGTTTTTAATTTCTATACCTTTGATTTTATAATTTTTGTCTAAAATACCAGTCTTTAAATTCAACATATTTATCACTCTTTCATAATAATAATCATTATCAATTATATAATTATATTTTAAGCAATAAAAGTCGTTGTAATATTGTATTTATGAAAACTTTGTTAAACATTTTTGAAAGAGACATACATTGTTTTAAGTAGTAAAAAAGAAATTATTTAGTAATCCATAATTAATTATAGAAATGGGTATAGTATAGTGAGCAAAGAAGTTGTAATTACTAAGATGTAATAATACACTTTAGTAAATAATAATTTTAATAGCTAACTACTTGAGATTTATGAAGATAATACGATACATAATGATTAAAGTCAGCTAGATTATTTGAAGTCAATCTAATTCTAGAAGCAATGTGATGTTTATATAAGCAGTAGTATACTTTAAAATACGCATTAAATTAGGAGGGATTCAAATGATTATTCGTGAAAATAAATGCATTAAAGTGAAAAGACTGAATGAAACACGTTCAAGTGGGATATCTGTCATGATTGAGGAAGGTGGCTTAGGCGCTGATCAATATTATCAAATAGAAAAGCAAAATGCTAAAACATCTGAAGAACACTTACATCAATTTGAACATGAGGTTAGCGAAAAAAGCGACATAGAACTTGTTGAACTATTAATCATTAATGCTCAAGAAAGTACAAATAGAGAATATAGCGAAGCATTAAAAGTGATTAAATTAGAAATATTAAAACGTATGGAATAAATTTAACGTGAGAGTGGTTGGGAGTTATCTCCCAGCCACTTATTTTGTTTCATGAGTTAATAAACTTACCTTATAACTTCAATGCCATGTAAGTAAATTATTTAATAAATAAATCAACCCAAGACGTAAAATAAAAGCTTAAATTACTTATATCTGTTATTAATTTTAAAATTCAAATAAATATATTGATTATTATTAATACTGGGCATAGAATATAATTAATAGTGATAATCATTATCAATAGGAGGGTTCAAATGAAGCAATTAGTAAGTTTCATTATTTTAGCAGTACTGCTGCTCTCAGCGTGTAGTAACGAGTCAAAATCTAATGAGGAAGAAAGTACGAAAAGTTATACCTTAGGCAGTGGTAAGAAAGTTGATATCCCGAAACATCCAAAGCGTATTGCAGTTGTGGCTAATACATATGCAGGTGGCATAAAATATTTAGGCGGCAATATTATAGGTGTTACTAAAGATATAGAAAAGAGTAATGTTCTAAAAGATAAATTTAAAAATACTGCCAAGCTAAATGAAAACGATGTGGAAAAAGTTGCAAAACTTAAGCCAGATTTAATTATTGTTGATACTACTGATAAAAACATTAAAAAATATAAAAAAATTGCTGCAACATTACCAATCGAATATGGTAATAAGGATTATTTAGATACACAAATTGAATTAGGTAAGATACTTGGTAAGGAGAAAGAAGCTAAAGACTGGGTGGAAAAATGGAAAGCTCAAACTGCTAAAGATTCTAAAGAAATCAAAAGGCATATAGGAGAAAACGCAACAGTTTCAATTTTTGATGATTTTAGCAAAACTATCTATGCATTTGGCCCAGAGTGGGGGCGTGGTGGAGAAGTGTTATATCAAGCATTTGATTTAAATATGCCTACTCCCTTAGAAAAAGAAGTCAAAAAAGATGGTTGGAAAGAATTATCACAAGAACAACTACCGAAGTATGCTGGCGACTATATTATCACGATGAGTGAAGGTAAAGCTCAACCAGAATTTGAAAAAACAAATATGTGGCAACAAATTCCTGCTGTTAAAAATAATCATATTATTAAAGTAAAAGCCGAGACGTATTGGTACAATGATCCGTATTCATTAGCATTTCAAAGAAAAGAACTAAAAAATAATTTAATGAAATAATGGATAAAAAGAAGTGGAACAGTAATCATATATTATAAAATGATTGTTGTTCCACTCTATTAATTATTTATCCATTAAATTCTACAGGATTTGGACCAATTCTTTTATCTTGGTTTAAAGCATCAATACGATTAATTTGTGCTTCAGTTAATGAAAAGTCAAAAACATTTATATTTTCTTCAATTCTATGTGGCGTCACAGATTTAGGAATTGTAACAACACCATGCTCAATGTTCCATCTGATTACAATTTGTGCAGGAGATTTTCCAGTTTCGTCAGCTATAGCATTTATTGTCTCATCTGTAAGGATTTCAGCATTCATTAAAGGTGACCAAGATTCCATTTGAATAGATGCTGAAGCTAAATATTTTCTTAACGGTTCTTGAGTAAAGTATGGGTGAAATTCTACTTGGTTAATAACTGGTTTAATAGTCGTTTTCGCTTCTAGCAACTCTAATTGTTCAATTGTAAAGTTACTAACACCAATATTTTTAACTTTGCCCTCATCATATAGTGCTTCCATACCTTCCCAAGTTTCTAACATGAGTGATTCGTTTGTACCTGGCCAGTGAATAAGGTATAGGTCTAAGTAATCTAAGCCAAGATTATTTAATGACGTTTCATAGCCATCTTTCACGTTATCTTTACCATAGTGATTTAACCATAATTTAGATGTGATAAATAAATCTTCTCTATTAATACCTGCGGCTTCTATACCTTCTTGTATACCTTGTCCAACCATTTCTTCATTAGCATAAACTAACGCTGCATCAATACTACGATATCCGTTAATGATTGCATGCTTTACTGCATTTTTCGCTGTATCATCATTTTCTACTCTAAAGACGCCTAAGCCAAGTTGTGGCATTGTATTGCCATTATTAAAAGTTATATTTTGCATTGTTATACTCCTTTTTATTAAATGAATTTTAGTAAATTATTACCTATGAACGCCATTTTAAACCTCTTATTAGGGAAATGTAAGTACGCACTTTAAAGTAACCTAGGTAAAATTACTTAAAAATAATAATTCTTTTTTAAAATGGCATGTACAATAGTTTCAAAAATCATTATACTTAAAAACATGTTTGTTTTAAAAAAGCTAGGAGATATAAAAATGAATCTGATACATAGAATACTACGTAAAGAAGATGTATCGCGCTATCAAAATAAAGATGCGCACTTAGAACGTACACTTCGCGTTAAGGACTTTTTAGCATTAGGTGTTGGGACAATAGTTTCAACTGCTATTTTTACATTGCCAGGGGTTGTGGCTGCGGATCATACGGGGCCTTCCGTCAGTCTATCCTTTTTAGTTGCAGCAATTGTAGCAGCTATGGTTGCATTTGTATATGCTGAAATGGCAACAGTAATGCCTTTTGCAGGCTCTGCATATACTTGGATTAGTATATTATTTGGAGAATTTTTTGGTTGGATTGTTGGTTGGGCATTAATCGCTGAATATTTAATTGCAGTTTCCTTTGTAGCCTCTGGTTTTTCGGCAAATTTAAGAGGGCTGTTAGACCCCTTCCATATTTCACTACCTAATTCACTTTCTAATTCATTAGGTACTGATGGTGGGGTAATAGACTTGATAGCAGCAATTGTGGTTGTTATTACTGCTTTATTATTGTCTAGAGGTACTTCAGAAACAGCACGAGTACAGAATATATTAGTCGTGTTAAAAGTGCTAGCAATTTTCCTATTTATAATAGTAGGTTTGTCTGTAATAGATATAGGACATTATGTACCATTTATTCCTGAATATAAAGAAACTGCAGCAGGTGCTTTCGGTGGTTGGCAGGGAATTTATGCAGGTAGTTCTGTTATATTTGTTGCTTACATTGGTTTTGATTCTATCGCTGCTAATTCTGGTGAAGCTATTAATCCTCAAAAAACGATGCCTAGAGGGATTTTAGGATCATTACTAATTGCCGTGACGTTATTTGTCATTGTAGCATTAGTGCTAGTTGGTATGTTTGATTATAGTGAATATAAAAACAATGCTGAACCAGTTGGATGGGCATTACGTACAAGCGGTCATGGTACGATTGCAATTATTGTACAAGCTATTTCTGTCATTGGTATGTTTACTGCGTTAATTGGAATGATGTTAGCTGGTTCGCGCTTACTTTACTCATTTGGTAGAGATGGAATCCTTCCATCTTGGTTAGGTAAATTGAACAATAAAAACTTACCAAATCGCGCTTTAGTCGTATTATCTATCGTTGCAGTAATTGTTGGATCTGTATTCCCATTTGGGTTCTTGGCTCAATTAATTACAGCAGGAACGTTAGTAGCCTTTATGTTTGTAACAGTGGGTATTTTTGCTTTACGTAAACGAGAAGGTAAAGATTTGCCATTACCAGCATTTAAATTACCTTTGTATCCTGTTATGCCAATACTTATCTTTATTTGTGTATTTGCAGTATTTTGGGGTTTAAGTGGACAAGCTAAATTCTATACATTGATTTGGTTTGTCATCGGTATATTATACTACCTGTTCTATATTATTAAGACGAATGGACAGCAAAAATAGTCAGAAGTAAATGTTAAAATATAATACTAAAATATATGCTTCAAACTGCCTTCAAGTCATTGATTTGTATGGCAGTTTTTTTGTTGTATAAAATTATCTGTCTTTCTGAAGGAAAGAGATTAATATATAAATGAAACATTGGAATTACACTGTCAACTTTTTTTGATGAGTACAATAAATATGATTGTGAATTATTGAATTAATACGCAGAAAAATATTTGGTTTTATTTCACTTTGAATAGCCTCCTATTGTTTTTGATTGTTTTAATATTATATAAAGATGTATTTTATTGATTAGAGAATATATATAAAATGATTTATAATTGATTTTTATGTTATTATCATGAATGTTATTATGTTTTGATTTTAAATTATAATTAAAAGGAGTGTTATCGTGGATAATAAGCATTATATTATTACTGGGGGAACAAGTGGTTTAGGTTACTCTATCGTAAAAACATTGCTTAACAAAGGATGTAAAGTTACTATTCTATCCCGAGATTTATATAAATTTAACCAAATTGAATTATTTAAAAATAACAAAAATGTTCAATCTTTAGAATGTGATTTATTAAATGTTGAAGATTTAACATTATTAGAGGATAAATTAAGCCATGATATAGATGGTTTTATACATTGTGCAGGTTTGAGTTATATAGAAAATATGTCTTCAATCTCTATAGAGAAAATGAATGAAATTTATAAAATTAATACGATTAATTTTTCTATTTTATTGAATGTTTTACGAAAGTTTTTTGTTGAAGAACCAACAATTGTAGGGATTTCTAGCTTTGCTTCACTAATAACAGATAAAGGTACTGGTCATTACGGAGCTTCAAAAGCGGCATTTACTCAAATATTAAATACTTTGAGAATGGAAGAGCCTAATTACCATGTTCTTGTAGTAAATCCAGGACCAATAGACACTCCTTTTTTAAAGAAAGCTGATATACATGGACTATATAAAAACATGAATAAAACATTTATATTAAATTCTGATAAATTGGCAGAAACTATAGTAAAAGGTATTCAAAAGAAAAAAGAGGAAATAAACAAGCCCCAACTTGTTCATTATCTTTTAAAATTATATCAAGTATCACCATTATTTTTGAAGAAAAAATTACACAAATACTTAGCCTAAAAGAAAAAGTAAAACAGCCTGATGTATAGTAAGACCAAGCTAAAATAAAACTTGCCATTTTTTGTTAATATAAAATATTTATTTTTTAGAATCTGCTAAAATAAATGCTTTTCTGTTCTATTTAACTACACTTATTTGAATATATGATTGTAGTAAAAAACTATAAAGAATATCATCATAAAATAACGTGCATATGTATGTAATTGCATGTTATATACTTCGATTAAAATTATGGAGGTAATTTAGTGAGAGAGTATATATTATCTGAAGCGCAAAGTGAAATTATCCAGTTAGAAGAATATTATGAAAATACTAGTATTAATAATATAGCAGCAATGGTTACTATTAAAGATAATGTTAAAATACAAGAGATTAATGAAGCATTAAACAATTTAATAAAAAGACATGAGAGTTATCGAATTAAAGTCAAAAAACAAAACACAGAGTATAAGCAATATATAGATGAATATAAAAGAAAACAATTTAATTACATTGATTTTTATAATAATAAAAAGGATTATGATGAATGGATTACTACACAGATAGAATCAAATATATTTGCCCTTAATAGCGAATTATTTAAATTTGTAATTTTAACACAGCCTAGTGGAGATATTGGAATATTACTATTGCAACATCATATTATTTCAGATGGCTGGAGTATGACTATAGCGGGGAATACATTATGTGAATCATTAATTTACGGAAAAAAGGAAGAGGATTTTGAATATACGTATTTAGATCACGTGGAAGAAGAAATAAATTATAAAAATTCATCTAGATTCGAAAAAGATAAACAATTTTGGATTAAAAAAGTAGAAAATTTAGAAAATAACGAGTTGTTTGAAAATAAAAGGAATAACAGTGGCCAGGGGAATAGGCTGAATTATAAACTTCCAAACATATACACACAGAAAATTATGGAATTTTGTAAAAGTAACCAATTAAGTATTAGCAATTTGTTTTCTGCAGCTATGTTGATTTTAAAGTATAAAAAAAATTCAATAAATAAGAATTCGATTGGATTGATATTACACAATAGAAATACGCAATTTGAAAAGCAAGTGACAGGAGTCTATTCAAGAGTGTTGCCTATAATAGTGGAAATGGATAAAAAATTATCTATTAATGAATTTTTAAAGTTAATGAAAAAAGAAACATTCAAGTTGTTGAAACATAGAAAATATCCAAACAGTTATATAGTGGAACATAGCAAAAATGCAAAAGGTTTACTAGACTTTGTAGTATCATTTCAAAATACTCAGCATAATCCAGATTTTATAAAAAAAGGATACTCAGAAGAATGGTTAGACCCTGGTACAACAAATGTACCGTTAGGTTTAAATATAAGCAATAGAGATGGAGAAGAGAGTCTAGAAATAGATTATGATTACCAGTTAGATGTCGTAAGTGAAAAAGAAGTTGCAAATTTACATTCAAATATTATGAAAATTTTAAACATAATATTAGAGAATCCGCAACGAAAAATTAGTGAAATTGAGACTATTACTGAAGAAGAAAAGACGCTTATTTTACATGACTTTAATAATACACAAGTAAGTATGGGTAACACGAAAACCTTTGTAGAGATTTTTGAAAGCCAAGTGAAAAAAACGCCAAATAATAAGGCAGTTACTTACGAAGGTGAAAGTCTTACTTACCAAACATTGAACGCTAAAGCAAATCAAGTCGCGCATCAATTACGACGCAATGGCGTCAAACCGAATAGCTTAGTAGGTGTAATGACAAACCGTAATTTGGAAATGATAGTTGGGATATATGGTGTTTTAAAAGCGGGTGGCGCCTATGTTCCAATTGATCCAGAATATCCGAGCGAGCGCATCAATTATATTTTAAGAGACAGTAAACCCAATACACTATTAACAGATAGAGCTTTAGGCACTTCTATTGAATTTAATCAATCGGTTATAAATTTAATGGAGAATAAAAGTATATCAATACAACCCACAAAGAATTTATCGCATGTTACAAGTATATCTGACTTGATATGTATTATTTATACTTCTGGCACTACAGGTAAACCTAAGGGTGTTAAGATAACTTCTAAAGGTGTTATGAATAATCTTAATAGAAGAATTAAGAGATTTGGTATTAGTAGTAAAGATAATATATTATTTAAAATGCCATTTACATTTGATCCGTCAATTTGGGAATTATTTGGATGGGCTATGGTTGGTGCACAAGCCACATTGTTACCTTCGGGTAAAGAAGGTAACTCAGAAGTAATCACATCATTAATTCACACATCTAAAGTGTCGATAGCTGTCTTTGTACCTTCTATGTTTAACCCATTTATTCATTATATTCAGTTAACTAAACAATCGAACTTACTTGCTAGCTTAAGGTATGTCTTAGTTGGAGGCGAAGCAGTGAAGCCAGAGTTAGTTAATCAATTTAGTAAATGGATTGGTAAGGTGAATAATACACAACTAATCAACGTTTATGGTCCCACTGAAACTACTATTGATGTGACGAACTTTAGTTTTGAAAATAATGTTACCTATGAAACTGTACCTATTGGTCAACCTATTGCGAATACACAAGCGTATATTATGGATGAAGACAATAACCTCATGGGTATTGGTACTCAAGGAGAACTTTGTATCGGGGGAGCAGGCGTAACTGATGGTTATTTAAATCGACCTCAATTGACAAAAGAAAAGTTTATTGATAATCCATTCGGTGAAGGAAAATTATATCGTACCGGTGATTTAGCAAAATGGCAGGAAGATGGTAATATTATATGTTTAGGGCGTATCGATGATCAAGTAAAAATACGTGGTTATCGCATTGAACTTGGTGAAATAGAAAGTACTTTACGTAAGAATGAAAAACTTACAGATGTTGCTGTTATTGCCAAATCAATGGGAGAGGGAGATATAGCGCTGTGTGCTTACCTAGTCTCAGATGAGCAACTAAACTGTGAAAATATCAGAAGAGATTTAAGCGAAAAATTACCAAGTTATATGCTTCCAACATATATAACTCAAATAGACAAAATACCAGTCACAGACAATGGTAAATTAAATAAAAGTCAACTGCCTGAAATTAAAGTTAAAAGCAAAGTATATGTTGCTCCTAAAGATGACACAGAAGTAATGATCACTCAAATATTTGAGAATATATTGAATATTGAAAGTGTTGGCACGAATGATAATTTCTTTGAAATTGGTGGCCACTCACTTAATGCTTTGGGAATTATAAATGAAATAGAACATAAAAGCGGTGTCCGTATACCAGTTACTGATATTTTTGAAAAACCAACAGTTATACAATTGGCTAAAATTATAAAGGAAAGTAATAAATACAAAAATTTACGAAAAATACCAAAAGCTGATGATAAATCATTTTATTCTATATCTCCGATGCAACAGCATATATATACATTGAATAAGATTGCTGGTAAACAAACAACATCATATAACATGCCTGGAGCTTTTGAAATAAAAGGTGATATAGATATAAAAAGCATACAGAATGCTTTTCAAACTTTAGTTAATCGACATGAGGTATTAAGAACGCGTTTTGAAACAATTGATGGAGAAACTGTTCAGATAATTGAAGATGACATACAAATTTGTGTAGACTATGAAGAAAAATCAAATATTGATTATGATATACTTTTACAAGATTTTGTAAAACCATTCAATTTAAAAATTGCACCGTTGTTAAGAGTTAAAATAGTAAAATTTGATAAACAGCGTTATATATTATTATTCGATATTCATCATATCATTTCAGACGGTGCGTCGATTTATCATATTATTGGCGAATTTTCAAAATTATATCAAGGGCATACTTTAGGTGAGACGAAGTTACAGTATAAAGACTATAGTGAATGGATTAAAAATTATGATTTAAGCAAGCAACGTACATTTTGGTTGTCACAGTTTGAAGATAAACTTCCTATTTTAGATTTACCTTTGGACTATCCAAGACCTAAACAACAAACTTTTGAAGGTAAAACAATTACTGTGAACATGCCTAATGAAACTAAAAAAGCAATAGATAAACTTGCACAAGCGACTGCTAGCACCGATTATACAATCTTATTAACATCATTAATGATATTGATGAATAAGTATACTAATCAAGAAGATGTAGTAATCGGTAGCCCCGTTTCAGGACGTACACAAAAAGATACTGAAGAAGTTGTCGGTGCGTTTTTTAATAGACTTGCATTACGTGGTTTTCCAGAAGGTAATAAATCATTTAATCAATTATTAACAGAAATTACTGAGCTATCGTTGAAAGCTTTAGATAACCAAGATTATCCTATTGAATATTTGAAAGAAGAAATTGTAGAAAAATATAATTTAACTCGTAATACATTGCATGATGTAACTTTTGCATTCCAAAATATTAATGATCAATTATTGAACGTAGATGGTTGGGAAATTGAACTTAAAGAAACTATCGATACAAATATAAAATTTGATTTACACATGATGATAGAAGGGGACGAAGTTTACAAAGTGTCTTTAAAATATGCGAGTGAATTATTTTCTTCATCAACAATTCAACGTATGTTGGATAGATTTATAAACATATTGGATAGTGTTACAAAATATCCAGAACAAAAAATAAGTGAAATAGAGTGAAAGATTAATTAAATAAAACTTATCAGAACTGTGTTTGATATCAATTCCTCATTAAGAAAAGTTGATGTAAAACGCTAAAAGTCCGGGACATAAAGTAATGTCTCGGACTTTCTATTTTTATGTTTTAGAATAAGGCTTCACTTATTGTTGTAAAATCAAACTAAAACATTAGCTAATATTTCCTGGAAAATGCTGCGTAACATAAACATTTCTATAATTAATGAAGTATTTGGATGGAGTTCATATAAAATTTTTATGCTGATAAATTTTTACACATCACTGTTAATATTTCATATCACAAAAAAATATTTATATTCCGTATATTGTATAAAAACAAATACAAAATACTCGAATTAATAATTAAAATACGTGTTTTTATTTAAAATATTAATATTACAACTTTAATTAATATGTTATCATCTAAATATGATAAGCAATAATAATTTACTGTGTAACATGTTAAAAAATAAATAAGTTTGTTTTTTGATATTATTTCATTGCGCAGGAAGAAATATTATTTTATGACTTCTTGACTATCGATTAAGCATAAAATGAAAATACTTTTTAAACAATAACTCGAATGGAAGGATGACATGTAATGAGCAATAACGTTTTAGATATTAGTTCTTTAGAAATAGACCATGTACTTGCAGGAGAAAGCGAAATATATATTGTTCCAATCGTTGCCCCAGTATTGAGAAAAGGAGATTCTAAGGGGAATGCTGTTGATTGTTTTAAACAAATCTTAGGTTCCTCTAAAATTGTGCAATCTTTTGATGTGACGATAGATCATAATGATGAAAATGAGCCATTCAAAATATTTGAAGATCGAGAATATTGTGTTACAGACTTAACTTCTTTACATAATATTAAAGAGACTAAACGTCCTGACTGTAATTTTGGTTTAAGACTTTATATGCCTCAAAAAAATGAGTCCAAATTAAAAGTTATAAATAATGATATTTTAAAAGAAATTAATATTACTAGCTTTGATATTTCTGATTTAAGTAAAGGTTTAAAATTTGAAACATTACAACCATTAAAAGACGCAATTATAGAACAAATTCAAAATAAAAATGGAGCTAAGAAAAAATTGTTTAACGAAAATAAGAAAAAACAAGTTATATCTATTAATAAAAATGAAGAGTCTTCAGATATCCAATTTTTAAAAAGCAACCTATATAACACATTGGATTCACTTATAGATAAAGTATATTTAGATGATGAAAATTTAGAATTTAGAAGTATTGTCGATGATAAAGGTTATAATGAAGAAATATTACCTACTTACCGAAAGCTTGAACAATTAACTGAAGATGACTTTAACAAAGCAAAAAATGATAAATTAGCAGTTTTAGAAAAAAAGAGAGAAGATATTATAAACAGCATCTTTAATCAACTTGTTAATGATTTGTGGAGTAAAAGTATTGAAGCAGATAAAATGCGTAATTATAAATCAAATGATTCTCAGTATTATAGAACATACACACAAATTGAAAGTAAATTACAAGAAGATTTAGGTGTTATTCCAAAGAAAGTTGAAGAACAAACTAAAAAATTAGAAAAAGATTTTGAAACAAGTAAAAATGAGCGTAGCGAAAAAGCACGTAGAGATATGGAAGAAAGAATAGAAAGAGAAGAAAGACCGATTTTAACAAATCGTATTCGTGAATATGAGAAGACATTATCAGATAAAGCCAAAAATGCTTATAATAACCAAATTAAAGTATTAGATGCCAATGTAAAAAATGACTATGATTTGCATATTACTAAAATTGTCGATGACATCGTTCAACATCATCAAGAGACTATAGCTACTAAAAAGTCGGAACTTCAAAATATTATGGAAAAAGATGTGGAAACATTAGTCCAAAAAAGAAGTGAAGACGTCGACAAACTTAGAGGAGAAATTAGTAAGTTAGAACAAGATTTAATTCATAATGAAGCAACATTTAATGAACGTTTAGATTTAGCAGTGAATCAAAAAGTAACTGATTATGAATTAAAAGACTCACAAATGACAGATGAAATTAATTGGTTAAGAGTAGAATTAGAAAAATCAAAAAGAGAAAGCGCAGATAAAGATGAATCGATCCGTTCTAAAGAAATGGAACTTCAAAATAATAGAAGTCATCTAGATCGATTAAATCAACAACTAGAACAAAGTAATCAAACAAGTTTAAGTATCTCGGCGCGTGCTATGGAAATTAAACAACAAGCTCTAAGTTTTTCAAATATTGAGTCAAATCAATCAAATTTCAGTAAGGTTGCTGGACCGCAGAACATCGATGTAGGTAATTTATTAGATGATGATGCTGAAAAAGCAAAACGCTATGAACGAAGAAAAAAACCAACATTCTTTACTTGGTTAGGTGGGCTCTTTTTATGTGCTGTGCTAGGTTCAGGTACTTTATTTGGCAGTCATGTAGCCAATAGCCAAGAAAAACAAGATAATAACACGGAGACGCAAACTCAAGTTCAAAACTCACAAAAAACAGAATTATCAAAAAATAAATGATGATGTTTAGAAGCACCTATTGTTAACAAAATAGCAGACTCAATGGAAAAGTGAGAGTTGGCTTAATAACACAGATCAATACTAAACAATACGGGAGTGGACACAATGAACCAACAAAAATTAGAAGAATTGCACCGGCTGGCAAAGGGCACAGTAAAAGAGAAAAAAATTGCACTTACATTTGGTTACCAACCAATCATCGAAGCATTAAAAAAGGATGAAAATAAAGAAGTTTCAGATTTTGCGCAAACGATGGATGCAAACAGAGATTTGAAATTATACAAAAACAACCTTTACTATAGACGTTCCAAAGAACAATTTCAAAAAGATTTGAAACAAGCAACGCAATATATGTATGCTACATTAATATTAATAGGTATCGCTATAGTGTCTATACTTATAGCTGTGATTATCTTTTTTGTTAATCCAACTGCGAACGTGTCATTATTTATCACAATTACAGTGTTAGCGATATTAGGGTCGCTTGTTACAGTTTTACTTTCCAAGCGAATAGGAATTTCCTATAATAATAGTAAGCAATCATTGGCAAGGTCCAAATATTTACTCAATATTTCACAGTCTAATTCACAATCACTACAAGCACAAATCAATAATAATGAATAAAATCAATCTAAATTTAGAAAGATATATATAGTTTGTTTTTAATTCTACACTTAGAATTACTCACGAGTACTATCTACAATGATTTGTCTAACTGTTTAAATTAATTTAATGAATGATTATTAGAGAATCACTAACAAAATAAAGTTCCGAGACATCGATAAATGTCTCGGAGCTTTTAATTATATAGATAATAGATTCTGGAATGAAAAGGTGAAGTGGGGTTACCCAATTTATTGAATAATTCAACTCTAGAATTTCTATAGTTAGATACATCCTTTTAAAACCTTAATCTTTTTTTATCATAAGATTGGATTAATATAACAAGCATAAAATTCAAAAAATGATTTCCTGTTATATAGCAATCTCCAAGATAAATACTTCACTAACTTCTATTTCTATTATTATTTACTTATAAAATTTAAATGTCTGTATTATGTATTCTATTTGCAATCAAATCTCCGAGGTATTGCGATGCTTTACCATCCTCAATTGCACAGAAACGATTATAAAAGTGATTGATTTTTGGCTGATATTGTTGCTCAATTTGTTTAATGTTTTCCAACCCTTCAATTAAATCTTCTGTATTTGTATAAACAGGGCCTGGTAAGTCATTCAGATAATCAAAGTAAAAACCTCTCAAGCCAGTACTGTATTTCTCCATATCATAGGCATAGAAAATCTGAGGACGTTTTAATATACCAAAATCAAACATGACCGAAGAATAATCTGTGATTAAGCAATCGGAAATTAGATATAATTCCGAAATATCGTCATACTTTGAAACATCAATAGCAAAATTTGTATATTGGCTAAGGTCTAGCTCATTAGAAATTAAATAATGCATTCGGAATAAAACTACATACTTATCCCCTAAGCGATTTCGAAGTAGATCGATATCTATTTTTAAATTAGATATATATTTATTTTCTGTACTGTATTCATCATCTCTCCAAGTTGGCGCGTATAAAATTACTTTTTTATCGGAAGAGATTCCTAATTTATCTTTAATTTTATGATGTAGTTCTTGATCATGTTGATGGTTGATGAGTAAATCGTTTCTAGGGTAACCAATTTCCAAAATTTGATTACGTGCCATCCAAAAAGCTGATTGAAATATAGTAGTGGAATAAGCATTCGATGATACTAAATAATCCCAACGACGTGTAGACTCATAAAAATACTTCTTATATGTGGCAGTTGTTGTATTAGGCATGCGAACTACTGTCATATCATTTGCTAAAAATTTTAAAGGTGTACCA
The DNA here is from genome assembly GCF_000338275.1 of Staphylococcus xylosus NJ. GTDB lineage: Bacteria > Bacillota > Bacilli > Staphylococcales > Staphylococcaceae > Staphylococcus > Staphylococcus xylosus_B. Next base: position 110,299 of record NZ_ANMR01000022.1, on the reverse strand, counting down.
TGCCAAACTTGAATATAGAGTTGGTTGCTTTTCTTTTTAATAAATAATGGTAATCGTGCGTTAGAGACCCAAACGTGCGCTTGTTTATAAATATTGTAGTATGCAGCACTTTGTTTTTGTATAGGCTTAACACCTTCTGGTACCTCTATGTTTTCAGTATCTCTAAACACCCAATAATAATGAAAGTTTGGGTAGTGTACTTTCATATACTCATAAATATATTTAGGGCTGTCATTATAACTACTACCACCGAACGATTCGAATACTACAGTTCGATGTGACACATCAGAATTTTTATTAAACAAGACATACTTAGCATAATGTTTATTCGGTTTATTCAGCAAAATTGCTTTATAAAAGCGTAAACGATACCTTTTGTAATTAAGTTTGATGGCAAGTTGCGTAAAGCCAAATTGAATAAATCGCAATTCTAAATTAAATAAAGATGATTCTGACTTTAATGCTGGTTTGATTATCGGTATGATATCGGCTAACATTTTGCTAGCGAATTGATATTGAGCAGCATTATTTTGATTATTTGGTTCAAACCAAAAATGCAGTTTGTCTACCATGTGTTGTATTATGAATTTTCGTAATGATTTTCGGTTATTGAGCTTATTAACGCGTTGAATAGCATCTTTAAAGGCATCTATATAGTCTGGAAATATAGATTCAAACGGTTGGGCTCTCAACTTTTTAGTTTTAAAAGGATCGTAAACCTCTCCACAAAAGTAAAAGGGTATGCCTTCAATATGAACAAATGATTCTGCATAATTGTTATATTCTAAAATGAATGACCAATCAGCGTAAATATTTAGCTTTTCATTAAGCTTTATATGCTGATTTTGTACAATACTCGTTTTGAATATGATATTACTGATTGAATCTTGTTTTAGTAAAGCGTCTGGATGTTTATCAATCTGTTTGTAATGAACAATTAGATCTTCATCAAGATAAGAATTAGGTATATTTAAAGAAAAGTCTTGTATTTTCGAAATAACTGCATCTTGCTGTTTGAGATACTTTAAGTATACTTCAATGGTATAAGGCGTGATGATATCATCAGCATCTACAAACATAAAATAGGGTGTTTCAACATGAGAGATTCCCTTATTTCGTGCATAGGCATGACCATGATTTTTATCTAATTTAATATATTTAGGCTGTTTTGAATAATTTTCTAGTTTTTCAAATAAATACTGTTCAGATAGATCTTGTGCGCCGTCATTAACTAATATTAATTCAAAGTATTGATTTGTCTGATTAATAAGGCTTTCTAGGCATTGTTTGAGGTGTGCTTCGTTGTTATAAAAAGGTAAGATAATTGTAAGATGATTGTACATATGTAAACCTCCATCATGCTATTTTATAAAATATATTAGAGGGAGTAGGATAAAAACACTGTTTATATAATATGTTTTCTGTTCTACTCCTTTATATATTTTTAAAAGAAGCGTTGAACTATACTTTTAGCAGCAGTGCCAGTTTCAAAAGTACAGAAACGATTATAAAATGCATTATATTTATCTTTATAAGTTTCTTGAACTTGGTTGATGTTTTCTATTGATTGAATTAAGTCTTTGTTTGTTTTTAAAAGAGGTCCAGGTGCTTGATTTTCAAAATCAAAATAGAATCCTCTAAGACTATTTTTATAGTGTTCAAGATCATAAGTGAAGAACAATAATGGTTTTTTCGTATTAGCGTAATCAAACATAACTGACGAATAGTCAGTAATACATATATCAGCAATGAGGTATAAATCACTAATTTCATTATAATCACTGCCATTAATCACAAAATCATTTAGACTACTGTCTAAATGTAAAGCATTACTGATAATAATATGTGGACGTAAAATTAAGATATAATCGTCACTTAAGCGTTTTTGCATTTCATATAAATCTATTTGCAGATTAATGATGTGCTTTTTGGCTTTTGTAATTTCGTCGTCACGGAATGTCGGAGCGTATAAAATCACTTTACGGTCATCATGAATACCTAATTTTTGTTTAATATGAATGCTTTCATTTTCTAATTTAGCTTCGTCTTGATAGAATACGTCATTTCTTGGATATCCAACCTCTAGTATCTCTTTATGAAAATCAAAAGCAGATTTAAAGCATTCTGTAGCATAAGTACTTGGTGAAACAAGATAGTCCCAATATTTTATTGCATGATTAATGCGATTTTTATATCCATCATCGCGGCCTGCAAAAGTTTCTATATCATTCAACATTTTTTTTAGTGGTGTTCCGTGCCAAGTTTGAATATAAAGCGTATCTTTCGGCTTATTAATATAGTAAGGGAAATTTTGATTGTTAATCCAATACTTAGCGCGTGATAAATAGTGATAATATTCTGGTGATAAACGTTTTATTGATTTAACGTTCGCGTCATTAAATGGATATTGTGTGTTGCTAACCCATACAATTTGATATTGGTCGCTGTGTTGTTTTAAAGCATCATAAATCACTTTTGGGCTATCGCTAACAGATTTACCAACATTACTTTCGAATACTACTAAATCTTTCTTAACAGGAACAATTTTAGATACTGCACTATTATACTTATCCATAACTTTAAAGTAACGCTTATCTCTTCTAAAACGTTTAAATAAATGTTGAGATAAAATATCGTATTTTAACTTACTTTTAAATTGATTTTTTGTTTTAAATTTATTAACTTCTGTGTAGATTCGTGCACTATTATGACGGTCATTAAAGTTATTGAAACGTTGTGCTTTTATGTTAACGCTTTCATCTGTTGTATAGTTATTTGCTATTATTCTAGTAAGTTGTGTCTCTAAATCGTTTTGATTATTTACGATTAATCCAGGTAGTTCTTCCTCAATGTTAATGTGAGATGGCTCTTTTCCTAAAAATTGATCTTTGTCAAATTGATAATAAATCACAGGTTTACCTAAAAAACTAAAATCAAAGGCAACACTAGAATAATCTGTAATCATCAATTTACTTTCTTGAATGAGTTGTTGAACGTCTACATCGCCTTGTTTAATACTTGTAACATGCTGTGGTACATCAAATGAATCAATAAAAGGTTGCATGTTAGGGTGTAAACAGAAAATAACTTTTGTCCCTTGTTCCGCAACATCTTTGACTTTATCACTGTTGATTAAAGTATTCATACGTTCTAGGTATTCAGAGGATTCTAATTGTTCATAGTTAGTTAACCAATCTCTCCATGTTGGCATAATTAAAATTTGATTTTTTATCTGAATATCTTTATTGAACAGTTCATCAAATCTAGCTAATCCTGTAACTTTAACTTGTGCTTCATCAAAATTTAAGTCTCTAACTACAATTTCTTTTTCGCGCTCTGAACTTGTTATAAAGACATCTACATTGAAGTCTTTTAATTGATTACCATTAATTTGAGTTAAATTTTTAGTGCCTAAGACGCCATGTTGTAAAAATACTCTAGTGGCAGTGATTTTTCTCGTATAGGCTGCACTATTAGTTGGGAACAATAATTCTGGATGATGTGTTGAACAAATATAATCTGCTTGTAACATTACCGAAAAATGCTCAGGAGATTGATAGTAAATGACATTACCAAATGGCAATACATTTTTTGCTTCATTTGAGTGTTCATCAATAATGTAGTAAACAGGTAATTCTGGATGGTACGTTCTCATATATTTAAAGAAATGATATCCATTATCTTGAGCTTTATAAGATTTTTCTCCGATAACCCAAACTTTATTTTTTGATTTTAGTGATAGGTTCTTTAATGAAGGTGTTTTCAGACTTTGAAGATAAGTCAGGTAACTTTCAATGCTATAGCGATTTATACGAAAAGATAAGTTACGGCCTTTCATTGTGAAATAGGGTGTGATAGAGACAATTTCCTCTTTATAATCTGTAATAATTTCCCCTTTAAGGAACCGTTCTGTAAAAATTCTAGGATTACCAAGTTTGGTTAGAAGTGGTTCAGCTGATTCTTGTACATCAACTTTCAAATAAATATCTATAACATCTTCTGTTTCAAAAGGATATTTCATAAAGTTGATCAATTCATTATAAATATCTACTGAAAATTTAAAATTAGAAGTATGTGTCCGCTTATTCTCACTTTTCAAAGTGATTGGCAAAGGTATTTCAGTTTCGCGTTCCGTAAAGCGTGTGCGTATTACGATATTTGATTTTTGTACAACGGCATTTAATGTTGAAAATTCCCCAGTAATATAAGCTTCGCTATTGTTAAATTTAAGTGCATCAATATGACGTCTTGAAAAGAATACTTTTTGTGGTAAATAACTTTCCATAGAAAGATGTAAAAAACCATTTTGGGTGACATAAGGATGGATAACATCCGAGCCATCCGAAATCTCTGATAAATTAAAAACAGAAGATTGCTCATCTGTTACCTTAATATTTTTTTGAGTCGTAATAATTGCATCAGATTCTTCCATAATTAAAAAAATTTTACTTCTATTATACGATTTAAACGCTTTCAAAATTTCGTTTAAATCAATTTCAAAATTACAAAATTCATCTATTGGATTATACGAAATAGAATGAAATTCATTTTTTACATATAATTTCCCAATACTATTATTTTGTTGATTGAAAGAAATATAGAGCATAGAACCTTCTTGATTAATATGTCGCAAGTTACTGGCCTCCAATAAATTTAATAAGTTGTAACAATTATAACGTATAAATTGTTATAATAATATTTAAATTAACATAATGTATTAATATAAATATGAAAAGGTGATTATAATCGAAAATAAAAAGATTATTTTTTCTATTGTTATTACTACTTTTAATAATAAAAATACAATAGAAAAAACTTTGGACTCAGTAATGGCACAAAGTTTAGACGCAGATTTATATGAGATAGTTATTGTTGATGATTGTTCAGACGACGGTACATGGGAAATATTGCAACGTTATAATAATTTTAATATTAAAAAGTATAGATTAGCCCAAAATAGTGGCGGACCATCAATACCTAGAAATACGGGTATTAAACATAGTAACGGTGAGTATTTATACTTTTTGGATGGTGATGATTGGTTAGAACAGAATATTTTGGAAGCGATTTCAATGAATAAAAAATGGCATAAGAGCGATTTAATTATTTCCAAGGTCATTAAACATACTGAGAAAAATCAATCTGTTCATGCGAGATTTATGACAGCTAAGACATACATTAATGAGCAAAGTTATAAAATCCCCTATTTATATTATTATTTAGGCCCTGGTGGGAAGTTTATTAAGCGTAAGTTAATTGAAAAACATGATATACAATTTTCAATAAATTTACATTTTGGAGAAGATAAACTGTTTTTTGTGAGAATATTTGAAAAAGCGCAAAAAGTTACAGCTACAACGTGCATTGGAGTGCATATCAATCGCTACTCAGATAATATTTCGATCGTTAGAAGAACTCATTTTATTAAAAAGAGAGAAAGTGATTTAACTATATTTGAATATATATTGAATATGAAAGACAAAAAACGTAGAGATAAGTTGTTATTGCGAAATTTAGAATATGATTTATTAACAAGTTGTAATTCTCATATTTTTTTAGATTCACCAAAAGCAACTAAGATAAATATTTTTGAAATGATTAAAACAGCATTTGAAAATGCATATGTCAAAAAACACATTGTTCCGCAAATTGATGCTAAGTTCAATTCTGCTATAGCAGCGATTTATGACAATGATTTTAATAAATTTGAAGCGTATTTTGAATGGTTGAAAAGGGGGCATAAATTTTTAGAAAAAATAGCTGATAACTATTATGATTCAAAAGATACTGATGGTTATGGTTTTAGAATAACAACCCCATTTGCGAACCTAAAAAATTTACAAGTAATGGAAAAAGCTATGTACCTTCAAATAGAAGTTAATAATTTGAAAGATAACAGAATAAAAGAAATTCAATTAGAAAGTCGTACGGATTACAAACAAAATATAACTTACGAAGACATGTCATTGAAAGATGGTTTTTTTACAATCATGTTAAATCAACATTTATTAGAGACACTAGCTACAGGTGTTTATAACATTATAATTGTTTATGATGATTATAAAGCATTAAATATTAAATACGGGTTTACTAAGAAATTAAAAACATCTTCAACAACAGCTACTATTTATCCAACTATCAATGGTAATTTAGCACTTAAGATTCGACGAAATGAATGATGTTAAGTAACAATATGTAGTGATATTTCTGTTGAAAAGAGTTATGTGATTTTATTGAAGCGTAGACAGAGGGGAGACAGAAAACTGTTGTCAAACTTCTGTCACGCGCTTATGTGTTTTCTATCATCAAATAAGTCATGAGTTATATTTTATTAAGGGGATTAAAATGGATCAGAATAAAAATTTAATTGATATTGAACGCAAATTTCGTCCTGAAATTGAGGGACTAAGAATAGTAGCAGCACTACTTGTCGCTATTTATCATATATGGTTTGGAAGAGTGTCGGGAGGCGTGGACGTCTTCTTTGTTATATCAGGTTTTTTAATTACAACATCTATTATCTCAACTATTAATAAAACTGGAGAATATAAGTTTTGGCCATACATATCTAAATTATTGAAGCGTCTCTTACCATCGGCACTGTTTATAGTTTTGGTGACATTGGTGTTAAGTTTCTTCTTCTTACCGCTTACGATTTTAACGAAAACGATTAAAGAGGCACTAGCTTCTATATTTTATTATCAAAATTGGCAACTTGCTTTTAGTAGTACAGATTACTTAGATGCTAACCAAATGAAGAGCCCACTCGAACATTTTTGGGCCATGTCTATCCAAGGTCAATTTTATCTTATTTGGTTTGTATTATTTACATTTGTTTTATATTTAGTACACAAATACGCACTATCGAATGGCAAAAAACTTGTTAACTTTTTACTAACAATTATATTTATAGTGTCATTTATTTATTCTATATACCTTACCCAAGTAAATCAGCCTTTTGCATATTTTATTACATTTACAAGGGTATGGGAATTCGCTTTAGGTGGTTTATTATGTGTTAATTTAGGACGAATCAAAATTAATCGTTTAGTAGCTGCTATTATTGGATGGGTTGGCTTAGTAGGATTGATATTAACAGGTGCTTTATTTGATGTGTCTAAACTATTTCCAGGCTATATTGCCTTATGGCCAATGACCTGTGCATTACTTATCGTCCTTTCAGGCAATGTGGATACAAAATATGGTGTAAAAAGATTTTTAGCATTGCCTATTATGATCAAACTAGGTGGCATATCCTTTGGTATTTATTTATGGCACTGGGTATTACTTTCTTTCTATAAGTTTAAAATTGCAGAAGAGCCAGGACTAATATCTGGTATTATGATTATTTTATTATCTATTGGTTTATCTTTCTTTATGACGAGATTTATTGAAGCTCCTATTAGAAATGGTAAAAATAATAAAAAAGCTTTTGCAAAGTTAGGTAAGGTATTATCAGTCAATTTAATTTTAATTGTGTCATTGTTTGTGGTGGGTGTAGTGAAAAACAGTGGCTCTGATAAGGAAATAAGTCATAAAGACTATCCGGGCGTAGATGCAGTGGCTAAAAGTGAAGAAATTGAAGAGCAAACACCTATGCCAAATTTTGCAAAAGTGTTTGACGATTTACCTGAATCTCATCTCGATAATAGTAACCAAAATCTTAAAGAAACAGATGTAAAAGTAGGTGAATATGGTAAAACAGAGAATTATAAAGCTACAATTGCTCTAGTTGGAAGTTCTCATTCTGAGCATTGGCTTGGTGGATTTATTAAAGCTGCAGATAAAAATGGTTATAGAATATTAAATATTACACGTTCTGGAACACGTTTTTCTACTGGCTATGAAGATGATAGCCCTAAAGGAAAATGGGTTGAAAATGTTAACGACTATTTGCAACATCATAAAGATATAGACTTAGTTGTTTCACATGCAACTTCTGCTGCGAGTGATAGTAAATGGGTTCAAAATCAAATGATCAATCAACTGGATATTGTAAAAGATGAGTATGATATGGATGTTCTTGCTATAAGAGATATCCCAACTTATGATTTTAGTGTTCCTGAAGAATTTGAAAAATTTGGTGAAGATAAGACAATCAAAAAAATGAATGATTTTGAAAGCCAAAAAGACACATCATATTGGAAAGATTTTGCTAAAAATGATGAGAGACTGTACAAATTTGACCCTACTGAATTTTTTAAAGTAGATAATCAATATACGCCAGTAATTGGAAATATTAACATTTATAGAGATATGGATCATATGACAAATACTTATTCGGAGTCTTTCGGCAATGTACTGGCCGAAAAATTAAAATATATTATTGAAAACAAGGAAGAAAATAAAGAAGTAAATTTAAATAATATATAAAATTTTTGATAATGATAAATACTGTCAATGTAACGATTATGGCCGAGACATCAAAATTATGTCTCGGCCATTTTAATCTATGTCAATTCTTACAATATCCAATGATTTATCATATATAGTTTCAGAATCAAAACGCTAGGATAAGGGAAACGGCGTTTTGGTGTTTAATTTTAATTACTATTGGCGGTTTAGGGAACAGAGAGTGATGTTGTATTATCGGTATAAAGATATTACGGATGTTTTATACTAACAACTATGACTTACTAAATTATTAGCTTTTATAAAATAATTTGTTTTATATGATTCTGTTAATAGTTGGCCATCATTGGAAACGTAAGAATAATTTTCATCTAAAGTTGTAACATCTGTTGGAAATAACCAATATAGCTTACCTGCTGTAAAGGATTGATTATTTTTGACGCATACATATCTACACTCGGATATGCTCATTAAGTACACCTCATTTTTTAAAAGGTTGTTCTAATTATTTAATAATTGTATTGTGGAATACGAAGCTAGGTTCAGCCCCTAAAATAATGAGGAACACTTGTGAATAAGCTATATCTTGAAATTTTTGTATCATGGTATAGAAATCACTAAATGCTTCATTACTTTTTACTTTTTCAACTTCTTGTTCATATAAACTTAAAACAGAATCCCTAATTAAAGTGGGTCTGTTTTCCTGAATAACATATGAGTCTTCTGAAAACATAAGTAGCCCTAAATATTTATAATGTATACTTAGTTGTCTAGTTAAACTGGCAATATATTCTAATTTTAAGTAGAGTTCGGGTGAATGAACTTGTAATTGAGATAGATTCGTTTTAATTTGTTGTAGTTTTTCCATTTCACTTATCATTTATTTACAACCTCCAATGCCCACGGCTTAACTGTATTAAGTGACTGAATAAGGTGTTTACTTTGTCGACGTCTGTTCTTTCGCATGTTTGCTCTATCTTCACCATGCGTATACAATAATTTTTCTTCATGTGTTTGAGGTGTGATATTTGCTACTTTGATCGGTTTTTTGTGTTCGTCTAGAGCAACAAATGTTAAAAAGGCAATTGCAGCTATTTTTCGTTCAGCAGTTATCATATCTTCTGCAATTACTTTACAAAATATTTCCATTGATTTTTCACCTGTGTAAGCTACATAAGATTCAATGCAAACAGAGTCTAATTGGGTAATTGGATGTAAAAATTCTATAGAATCAGTGGATGCAGTCACACATTCTTTAACCCGAGCATGTCTTCGTGCTGATAAAGTAGCGTTATTATCAATTTTTTTCATTAATACGCCACCAAATAAGGTATTATAATTGTTTAAATCATTAATTAATACTTGATCAGTACTAATGATTTTACTGTCGTTCGGATACTTACAATTTTCCATAACTTAGCTCCCATTTCTATTATTTATTACACATTAAATTATAGGAGGAGCAGTTATAACTATAAAATATCTATAATTTATAAAGGTATAAAATTTACAAATACCTTATTCTTTAATCATTCAATAAAACGTTCTCTTGTATAAATTTAATCCAGTTTTTAGTAAGTGAATCAACTATTGTATCTTTTCTCCAAATAAGTGCTAACTCCCATTTCATCGATGCTTCATTGATATCTATTGCTGTTAAATCAGAGTCTAATAATTCTAAAATCCCTTCTGGTAGCACACAAACGCCCATATTATTTAAAAGCATTTCTCCAATAAAACTCCACTGTGTTGTTTCAAAAATAACATTTGGATTAAATCCATGATTTCTACAAATATTAATGATTTTATCGTTTAAGTAAAAGTCAGAATTAAATAAAATAAACTCTTCATTTACTAAATCTTCTATATCTATCATATGTTTATCTGCCAGTTTATGGTTTTTATGTACGACAAGTTTTAAAGACTCCTCTAAAAATGAAAAGGTACTAAAAATTTTAGTGTCAGTTGGTAAAACGGTGATACCCATGTCTAAATCTCCATAATAAACATCATTTTCAATTTTTTTACTTCCGTTTTCGAAAAGTTGAAAAGTTACATTTGGATAAGATTCATGAAACTGAGAAATTAAATTGATTAACTTTCGTATATTAATGATAGTGGGTATGCCTATTTTTAAATGGCCGGACTTCATTTCTAGTAAATTGCTTAAATCGTTAGGAATGTTGTCATACATTTTTAGCATCTCTTTGCATTGGAAGAAAAACGCTTCGCCGGCGTCTGTTAAATAAATTTGATTTTTAAATCTGTGAAATAAAGTAACATCTAATTCATCTTCTAATAATTTGATTGTATTGCTAATAGTAGGTTGCGTGATAAACAGTTTTGACGCTGCCTTGGTCATGCTTTTTAAATTAACCACTTCCACGAAGTACTTCATATGTCTGAGCTCCATTATATTTTGCTCCCTTTAAATAAAAGTGTTGTTTGTATGATTTCTACATAATAAATTTATATATTTATTATATATCAACTATTAATATGGTAAAAGTTATCTATTTTTTACTTAATAATATAATGCTTGTTTTATAGAATATGAATATTATGCTTTTTACTAACAAATAGATATAATTAGCATAAATATGAATCGTAGGGGTGCATTGAAGTGAATATTAAGCTTATTGTTGCAGATATGGATGGTACTTTTTTAAATAGTGACAGTCAATTTAATAGTGAATCTTTTCAATTATTAAAAGAAAATTGTGAAGCACATCAAATCCGTTTTGTTTTTTGTACTGGAAAACAATGTGAGCGTGTTGAAAGTATTATTGGGGAGTTGTCCAAAGATACATTTATTGTTGGAGATAGTGCAACGAGGATTAAATATAATGGAGAGTTTATCTATAATGCTAAAATTGAAAATAAAAAAGGGAAAGAAATTATACAGACAATTCAAGATATTGACCAAACACAAACCATATTAGGTTGTACTGAAAAGGGAGCTTATGTATTAAATCATATTCCAGAAATTGAAAAGAAAATTGTGCATGGATCATTTCAAAACGTGACATATATCAATGATTTCTCTGAAGTTGAAGATGATTTCTTAAAAATTTCAGTTCATGATGCTACGGGAAATTGTAAGACTACTGCTAGCCAAATAAAACATTATGAATCAGAAGTATATATTATAGCTTCTGATGATGAGTGGATTGATATTGCAGATTTAGGCGTTAACAAAGGTACAACAATTCGTCGAATACAACGGTTACTCCAAATTAGTCCTACAGAAACAATAGCATTTGGAGATGGTTTAAATGACATTGATTTGTTTAAAGCGGCTAAATATAAAGTGGCGATGGACAATTCATATCCAGAATTGAAGGAAGAAGCTAACTTAATAGCAAAAAATAATAATGAAGATGGTGTGGTGCAAACACTTAATTTATTATTAGGCTTTAAATAAGTTAAAAATATAAAAATACTGCTAAAAATTAATTGAAAACTTTATAATGCTCACGATAATTTATTGCTTATGTGATATTATCAGTTAGGAGCAGAATGAGGAGAGGTTTTTAAGAAACTTTCGTTGTTCTAGCTTTATTATTGATATTAGGAGGCGTTTTACATCATGAGCACAAGCGAACATTCACGCTCTGGCAATAAATTGATTTTAGCAATTGTCTTAAGTATATTAACGTATTGGCTGTTTGCCCAATCGTTTATAAATATATCAACACCAGTTCAACAGACTTATCATACTACTCCAGGAATTTTAAATTTATCTGTGAGTATCACTTCTTTTGCAACGGGTATTTTTATGGTGGGTGCGGGCGATATATCAGATAAAATTGGCCGCTTAAAAATGACTTATATTGGTATTATTTTAAGCATCATAGGGTCACTATTAATTATTATTTCTGATATTACAGCATTACTACTTATTGGTAGAATTTTACAAGGGATCTCTGCAGCTATATTATTACCTTCAACGGTCGGTGTGTTCAATGATCAATTTAATGGTAAAGCATTACGTAGGGCGTTCAGTTATTTAATGATTGGTAGTGTAGGTGGTATAGGTTTGGCTTCCATGGTTGGAGGATTGATCGCTACATATATTAATTGGCAATCTAACTTTATACTGTCTATCATTATTGCAACTATTGCCTTTGTGTTATTACTTGGTACGAAAGAAGAAGCTAAGGAAGTTATAGACAAACGGCCTTTCGATTATATAGGTATGTTAATATTTGCGGTGCTTATAGGCAGTATTACTTTATTTGCAACACAAGGCTTTGAACAAGGGTGGACAAGTCTTTTTTCAATGATTTGCTTAAGTATTTTTGTTATTTCAACAATTATATTTTATTTCTTTGAGCGTCGTAAACATTTACCGTTTATAGATTTTGAGTTATTCCGAAATCGCGGTTTAATGGGATCATCTGTGGTTAATTTTGTTTTAAACTCAGCTGTAGGTATTACAACTGTATTTAATATGTATGCCCAAACTGAACTAGGGTTAAGTTCATTCCAATCAGGATTAGTAACGGTACCTTACGTAATTATGGCAATTTTAATGATTCGTTTAGGCGAGAAGATTTCGATGAAGCATGGTGGAAAACCAATGTTACTATTAGGGCCAGCTTTTCCTGCAATTGGCATTATATTCATTAGTTTAACGACTTTACCGTCTGAATGGTATATTGCAGCAGTCACGTTTGGTTTTGTCATTTGTGCCGTTGGTAATGGTTTATGTGCAACGCCTGGTTTAACTGTTGCGATATTAACTATTCCTGATGAAAAGGTCGGGCTTGCATCAGGTCTTTATAAAATGAGTGCCACTTTAGGCGGTGCCTTTGGTATAGCAATGTACACGACTATTTTCGCGGCATTGCAAATTTCAAATAGTGCTAGCGTAGCAGCTGCTTGGTCAATGATTACAGGTGTAGCTCTAATGATTATTGGCATCATTGTAGCGCAAATCATTATTCCTAAAAATATAAAAGCATAATTTATCACGAACAAATAAACATATGATAGCAATCTAGTCAATACTATGAGGACAGGGTTAAGAAACTAATATGAAAATTTTAGTTTCCATCCTGTCCTCTTTTTTATTAAAATTTTTCAATTATATTAACAGTAAGAAAATGAAGTGCATCTTATATTTTGAAAATCATAAAAGAGCTACTTATTATAGTTGGCCGAGGGGACGAATATAAACATATCTTAATTATTTGTAGGTTAATTGTATAGATTTAGAATTATAATTAAACATTAGTTGTATTTTAGTTTTATAATAAATGTTATCATCAATTAGTTGTAATTTTATTAAATTTACAAAATGCTTATAACAAATTTAGAGGTGCAGTTTATGAAATATTATGGAGAAATCCCTGTCATAAGAGCTATAGCAACGATGTTAGTGCTTTGTATACATTTAACAGCGCAATTATATAATTCTAATGGGCTTATTACAGACCCAGTTTTATCTTATTTTAATCAAATAGCGAGGTTAGGGACACCTATTTTTGCAGTAATTAGTGCCTTTTTACTTACAAGCTCGACACTAAAGCGTGAGTTTGAACTACCTTATTTTATTAAATCTAGATTCACAAAAATTTTAATACCCTATCTACTTTGGACTACTTTATATATCATATTGAGAATGCTTTTATCGAATACATATTATCCAGCAGGAACACCAATAATTAAATATTATCTTTTAGGGACTGCAGAAATTCATTTGTACTTTATTTTAGTAGTGATTCAATTTTATGTATTATTTCCTTTTGTGCATAAACTGAAAAAAGGAGCACCACTTATTATTGCATATATAATAGGAACGCTTATTAATGTGCTTTGGTTAAGCTATGGTAGTGGCACAGTTACTTTGCATAGTGAAATGTTGAATACGTTTGTTAATAGTAAAGCATTTATCTTAAATTGGATATCTTTCTTTTTCCTCGGTATCGGTTATGCGAAGTATTATAAGGAAATTAATGATATCGTTTTAAAATACCAAATATATTTCAAGATTATTGGGATACTTCTATTTATCGATTTAATTATTAAAATTGATATTACAAATTTATATGGTTCGACGAATGTTGCTAATATCATATATATACCAATTTTTCTTGCTTTATTAATCATATTTTATAATCATATAAAAAATTATTCATTGCTAACTCAAACTTTAACGGTTATAGGTAATTATTCTATGGGGATTTATTTAATCCACGTTTTTATAATTATGGTTTACAGACAAACTCCATATGTTGATATAGTAAATAATCCATCAACATTTGTTGCTTCATATATCATTGTATTATGTGTTTCAGTTTTATCGATTTATTTAATAAGTAAATTACCTTTTTCTAGTTTCATTGTGCCTATTCCATCTAAAAAAGCAATCATAAATAAAAATTCAGAAAATAAATAAAAAACTTTCTACCTTAGGTAGGAAGTTTTTTGTTTATATGATTGATTGATGATAAAATAAATCGCTTTTTGTAATTGGTTTTAGAAATGAATAGATTTTTAATAAACTGAAATTAAATATAAATAGATTTTCTATACTAATTTCTTGACTTATGTAAGCGCTTAACATAGAATGGGCTTCAACGTAAACGTTTACGTAATTTGACTTTATGGGGTGTAAATATGAAAAATAAAGAAAAATGGAGTGGCGTTTTTCCAGCAGTATTAGTACCTTTTAATGAAGATGATTCAATTGACGAAGAAAGTTTTAGAGATTTAGTGAAGTGGGTTGCTAGTCATGAGGGAGTGAATGGAATTGTAGTTAATGGTCATACTGGAGAAATCATGACTTTATTACCTGAAGAAAGAACGAAAGTAGTTAGCATTGCTGCAGATGAATTACAAGGTAAAAAACCAGTAATATCAGGTGTTTCTGCAGAAGGTACAATAGAAACGATTCAACATGCTCAAGCAGTAGAAAATGCAGGAGGAGAAGGTGTATTACTAATGCCTCCTCATTCATGGTTAAGATTTAGCATGCAAAAAGATTCTCCCGTTAATTACTTTAAAGATGTAGCAAAAGCAATCAATATAGGGATAGTAGTTCATCAATATCCAGCTGATACTAAATCTTCATACTCAACTGAACAATTGTTAGAAATATCCAAAATCTCAAATGTTGTAGCATTCAAATTGGGAGAGAGAGATATGGCAACTTATGAACTTCATGTTCGTACATTGCAAAAAGAAGCGCCCGATTGTGCCATTTTAACTTGTCATGACGAATACTTATTGCCGACATTAGTACAAGGAATAGAAGGCGCCCTTGTTGGCTTTGGTTGTTTTGTCCCTAACTTAATATCAAATCTAGTTTCACATGTTAAAAATAATGATATTTTTGAGGCGAAGAAAGTTTATGACGAAATATTTAAATTAAAGCATGCAATTTATAAAATGGATCAACCTTCATCTAGTTCACATTTAAGAATGAAAGAAGCAATGTATCAAAGAGGTTTAATTAGAACAAATCATGCTAGAAAACCTGTAGAACCGTTAACTCAAAATGAAAAAGATGAAATTACTCAAGGATTAAAAACAGTGGGGATGATTGACTAAATTTGAAATAAGGAGAGTAAATTACTCTTTATTTAGTCTGTGGTGATATTATTGAAAAATAAAAAGAGATTGAATTTTTTGGAACTACTTAAACGTATTGGGCCTGGTATTATTTTAACTGGTGTTGTTATTGGACCAGGAGTGATAACAACAGCTTCAATGGTTGGTGCTTCATATGGGTATGCGTTAATGTGGTTGTTTATACCTATTGCATTTATGGGGGTCACCTTTGTGGTAGCATCTTATCGTATTACATTGTTAACAGGTATGCCTTCAATAAAGGCGATTAGGCATTATTTTGGAAGAACAGCTGCTATCGTGGTAGGCGTATCAACATTTTTATCCTGTGTCTTTTTTACAATTGGTAATATTTCTGGAACGGGAGCAGCAATGAATTTACTTTTTGGAATTGATTGGAAAATAGGCGCAATTATCATGTTGCTAGTACTACTATACTGTTACTTTTCAAAAAATGTATATTCTAAAGTTGAAAAATTAATCTTGTTATGTATTTTTGGAATGATTATTGCTTTTTACATTTCGTTAGCGAGTGTAGGCGGACCTAACGTATCTATGACATTAAAAGGTATGACACATTGGTATTTTCCCGCAGGAAGTTTATATTTAGCGCTAGGATTTATAAGTACACACGCTTCTATAACAACTGGTATCTATGGAACATATCTCAGTAAAGAAAAGGAATGGTCAAAAGATGATTTATATAATGGTGGAATGTTAGCAGATGCTTTAGCGCATGTTATAGGCATTATTGTTGTAAGTGCGGCTATTGTGCTTGTAGGTGCTATAGTATTACATCCATATAACTTGTCTATTTCATCACCAACTCAATTAAGTGATTTATTAAAACCATTTCTAGGAACAACATTTGCTCCCATTATTATGGGAATTGCATTACTGGCAGCAGCCTTCTCCTCATTGTTAGGTAATACGCATCGTTCGGTTGTACTATTAAATGCTGGGTTTAATAAACCAACTAACTTGGATCATAAATCTATTCAAATTGGAGCAGTCATTGTTTTAGTTATATCTGCTATTATAAGTTTCAGCTATGGAGGATCTCCGATAGAACTAATATATATTTCAAACATAGCCACATCTATAGCCACTCCGGTAGCAGGATTACTAATGACTATGCTTCTATTTAAAAAGGATGTTAATAAAGGGGAAAAGAGACCATATTTATTACAGACTGCTATGGTTATTAGTTATGGTTTTTGTTTGGCTTTAATTGTGGCATCGATAATAAGTGTTTTCTAAATAACATCAGCTTTCTTAGCTATTTAAGAAAGCTGTTGTTTCACGTTCTATATAATTCATAGGAAAAATACAATTGATATTGTGCTTGTGATCTGTAGGTGACTTTAACTTGATAAACAATCTAGAGACAGCAGTCTCTCCCATTTGTTTTAGGTCAACATGAGTAGTGGACAGTTTTGGAGATATTAAATTTGTAATAGGGGTATTATCGCTGCCAATAATTGATAGTTGTTGAGGGATTGATATACCTAAGTCTTTAGCTATATTCATTACACCTAAGGCAAGATTATCGGATGAACATACAATACCTGTGATATCTTGATGTTTTTTTAAAAATTGCTTAACTATATTCTCCTGCCCCTTAATATCAAATTCTTCTAATTCTAATACATAACTATTTATGCCCAGCTCATTGATAACGTTTTTGTATCCTTGTTCGTATATTTGGCTTTGATAAGAAGTAGATGGCCCATTTATTAGTGCTATTTTTCTGTGCTTTTTTTGATGTAAATTTTCAACAGAAAGCCTTACACCAGCCTTTTCATCTGCGCTGATACAATCGAATTTTGAGTTTTCTATAAAGCTACCAATGATCACTGTAGGTAAATTTAAGCTGCTTAACCAATTTAAATCAATTTCATTTTCTCTTGGTGCAAATACTAAAATACCATCAACTATATTGGTATCTAATAATTTTTTATGTTGTTTAGTGGTAAATGAAATAACTAAATTATACTCTGTTTTATCGATTACTCGCGAAATACCTTCAATAATTGTTAAAAAGAAAGAATTATGGATGGTATTAGATCCACCCGGGACAATGACACCAATATTACCAGTATTATTTTTAACTAAACTTCTAGCATTAATATTGGGCTTATAATTCATTTCTCTCATGATTTGTTGTATTCTTCCCTTAGTCTCATCGCCTACACCTGGTTTGTTAGAAATAACTCTAGATACTGATGCGGTAGATACGTTCGCCTTCTTTGCAATATCCTTTATACTGATTTGCTTTTTTTTCATAAAATGCTCCTTTGAAGAACTTTTATTATCTAACATAACTAGTTTTGAAAATAGTGTCCTCTGAAAGTAATATTTTCAATATTATTAATGATTTATAAAATATGAGCTATGATTTGTCTCATGTAAGTCTTTATAAAGTATGATACATGAAGTTGTTTACATTTCAATAGTTTTTGATTTATAGCGATTTTGTATAACAGCAACATCTTCTACTCTTGAGATAGAAATATTATCTATATATAGACACTAAACGGAGGTACTTATTAGGAAATACTACCAATACCAGATAATTCTGTTTCATAGGCTTGAGTTAATTCATTACAATGTTTAACTTTACCGTACTTATTAAAGGTAAATTCTGCAAAAACTTCAATTTTTCCCAAATAACCATTTTTCTTTTCTACTAATACATCGTATCTCAAATAAACAATATTTTGCTTTTCATCAGTTATCATAGTTTTAAAGTGAGTGATTGAAAGTTGTTTAACGACTTCTTTTAGCTTAGTTAAATGATTTTTGAATTCGTCGATATTAGATATTTTATGATCAGTAATTTGAATATAATCATCTGCAAAGTATTTAGGGATTTGTTCTATATCTAAATTAATTAAAATATCATTGTATAAGTTTTCAATTTGTTCTTTTAATGTGATTTTGTCCATGTTGTCACCCCTCTAATTCATTTGTTAAATCTTTAATAAAACTATCAATAGTTGCTAGTTCTTCGTCATTATACTTCTCTAAAATGGATAAATATTTATCTATAATTTGATTATGCATACGTTCATGTAGATTTGCGTATGCAACTCCTTTGTCTAACAGCTTATAATATACTTTTTTATTATCCCGTTTTTTATCTTCTGCAATATATTCCAGCTGAATCAACTTTTTTGTAGCCTTTGTAATAGCAGGTGCAGAAATTTTAAGTTGCTCTTTTAACATTCTATTATTAACATTTTGCTCTTTTAAAATAATAGCTAGTATATGAAACTGTGTGATTGATAAATTATCTTGGTTATTATCTAACGAAAAATGACGTTGTTGATTCTCTTTAATTTGAATCAATTGAGTAATCGATTGAATGATATTTTCTTTATTCATAGTACACCTCTTTATTGTTAACTGGTTAACAATAATATAACGCATATTCATCGAAATGCAAACTAAAAAGCGCGCGTGGTTTGTTTTATTCAGTAGTACCCTCTTAGCAAGCACCAACTTCCCAACCGCTATCACTTAAACCTTGCACCTACATTACGTTTTAATTCTAATAAGCTATATGCTATGAAAATACATTTGATTTATTAATTATTTTGAATTTGGAAATAAATATAAAGTTAAATATATACGACATAGTATAATAATGCTTTTGAATAAAATGATTTTATTGACTAAATATTAAATTTAGGTTAGCCTAATATTATTGTTTTTATATCAGAAAAGAAGGAAAGGATTGATTTCATGCTAGATATAAAAAATTTATCTGTAACGTACGAAAATAAAACAGAAGCGTTACAAGATGTTTCTTTCCAACTTATAAAAGGGCAAATTGTAGGCATTGTCGGGCCTAATGGAGCAGGCAAAACAACGTTAATTAAGTCCATAGTTAATTTAATGCCTCATAAAGGTATAGCTCGCTTTAACGATTTGCCAATAGATAAGCAACCTAAAAATATTTCATATGTCGAGCAAAAAAGTAATATTGATTCAACATTTCCAATGAAAGTGTTAGATTGCGTGATATTAGGGTTTTATCCGATATTAAAACCGTGGCAATTACCGCGTAAACAACAAAAGCATGAGGCTGAAGCGGCACTTAAAAAAGTAAATATGTTTGAGTATAAGGATAATCAAATTGGAGAGTTATCAGGTGGACAATTTCAACGTGTACTTATTGCGAGAACACTCGTTCAACAAACAGATATTATTTTATTAGATGAACCTTTCGTAGGTATCGATATTACAAGTGAAGAAATTATCGTTGAATTGTTGAAAGAGTTATCTCAAAAAGGTAAAACAATTTTAATTGTTCACCATGACTTGTCTAAAGTTGAGAAATATTTTGATAGTTTAATCATTTTAAATAAACGATTAATTGATTTTGGTTCAGTAGCGACAGTGTTTAATAGTAGTAATTTAAAAGCTGCCTACGGTACAGATATTTTAATCGCTTCAGAAAGTGGGGCGCATCATGGTTAGTCAGTTTATACACGATGTATTTGAATTTAGTTTTCTACAACGAGCGCTCATTACTTCAATTGTAATAGGTATGATTTGTGGTGTTATAGGGTGCTTTATTGTACTTAGAAGTCTTGCTTTAATGGGAGACGCAATTTCACATGCTGTCCTACCTGGCGTGGCGATTTCTTATATGATAGGGATTAATTTCTTTTATGGGGCCGTTGTATTTGGTGTATTAGCGGCACTAGGGATTGGTTTTGTTAATCAAAACAGTAAGATTAAGAGCGATTCTTCAATAGGTATTGTATTTTCTTCATTTTTAGCGCTGGGTGTATTACTTATTACTAAAGCACAGTCATCCATCGATTTGACTGAAATTTTATTTGGTAACGTGTTAACCGTGAAACCAGAAGATAGAACCATCACATTTATTGTAGTAGCGATTGTATTGATAGTCATTATTGTGTTTTATAAAGAATTTTTACTATCCAGTTTTGATCCGACAATGGCGGCTGCGTCTGGCTTACCAGTGAAGTTTATTCATTATACGCTTATGATTTTATTAACATTAGTAACAGTAGCTTCACTACAAACAGTAGGTGTAATTTTAGTTGTTTCATTATTAATTACGCCAGCATCTACGGCATATTTATTGACTAAAAGGTTATCAACGATGATCTTAACTTCTGCATTGATAGGTATGATGTCATCTGTGATTGGACTATTCTTTAGCGTGACATTCAATTTACCATCAGGTGTAGTCATCGTGTTAGTAATTACAATAATATTCATCATTACATTCTTCTTAGCACCGAAAAATGGCTTGCTATGGAAAATGATTAAATCATAGACAGGAGGTCTCAAAATGAAAAAGATAATATTAATTTTAGCTACAGTTTTATTAACTATAATATTATCAGCATGTGGCAATAATCAAAAAGAGGCCGATTCTGACGATGAGTTGGAAGCTGTTGATAAAGATAAAGTTAAAGTCGTTACAAGTTTTTCAATGATTGAAGATATGACTAAAGAAATAGGTGGGGAACATGTTGAAGTAACCAATCTAGTTCCTACTGGCACAGATCCACATGATTACGAGCCGCAACCTAGCGACATTAAACATTTATCTCAAGCTGATTTAGTTGTTTATAATGGGTTGAATTTAGAAGGTGGAAATCAAGGTTGGCTCTCTAAAGCTTTAAGTTCTACTGATTTTTCTAAAAAGAATGCTATTAAAGCATCAGAAGGGGTTTCACCTAAATACATTAAAGACGAAGATGGTAACAAAGAAGTAAATCCTCATGCTTTCATCGACCCAAATGTTGGGGAAAAAATGATTAAAAATATTACAAGATCATTATCAGAAAGAAACCCTCAACATAAAAGTTATTATGAAGCTAATGAAAAAGAATATTTAAAGAAATTAAATAACATTGAGGATAACTATAACCAACAACTTGGCAGTATTCCTAAAGAAAATCGTGTGTTTGTAGCTAGTGAACAAGCTTTTCAGTATCTAACTGACCGTTATGATTTAAAAGAAGGTTATATTTGGCCAATTGATACGGATGAAAATGGCACTCCCAACCAAATCAAAGATTTAACTAAATTTATAAAAAGTAATAAACCTGCTAATTTATTTGTAGAATCTAACGTTGATACACGTCCAATGAAAACAGTATCCAACGAAACTGGTGTGCCTATTTATAAAAAACCAATCTATTCAGATGAAATAGGAAAAAAAGGCGAGCAAGCAGACACTTATTTGAAATATCTGGAATATAATTTAGATGTGCTTACGGATGGAATGAAAAATAAAAAAAATTAATAGCACTAGAGGGACATTTACACTTTACGTAAAAACTTCAATAATAAAAAACGGTGAGGTCAAGACAACGATATCTAATTAGTAAAATTAGATTCTTGTCTAGCCTTACCGTTTTTTTGTTTATGAGGATAGACTTATGCATGAACTTTTACTCAGGTTTTCTATTTTTGAATATTATTAGTGTTTACATAAGAGGTTCAGATCAGATAAATCTTTTAGCCCTATCGATTCTAGTCATTTTGAATTGGGGTAGTGTAATGAAATATTTTTAAATAATTAAATTACTCTCATACTCCTAGTATTATTTTAAATGTTCAGTGCATGACTAAGGCTCTATCCCAACCGAGTATTTATAAGTATATCGAGTAAATTAAACAGAAGTTAACAAAAAGCACCACTTGCTCAAATAATTGAGTAGTGACGCTTTAAATAGTACATGTTTTAAGTAAGAGAACTTATAAATGTTGTAGCAAGGCTAAAGTATACTAGCATGCTTACAATGTCGTTAATTGTTGTGATGAAGGGGCCGCTAGCGACAGCTGGGTCAATACCTATCTTAGTCATAAAGAAGGGTATTAATGAACCAATTGTAGTACCTACTGTCATAGCTATTGTTAAACTGATGGCTACAATCAAACCTAATAAAGGTTGGTTATAAATAATTACTATAACTAAAAAAAGAATAAATCCACATATACTTCCAGTGATTAAGCCGCTCGTTGACTCTTTTAGAGCATGTTTAAATTTGTTTTTCTTTTTCATTTCTCCTGTAGATATCCCTCTTACTGATACAGCTAATGATTGTGTACCTGTATTACCGGACATACCACTAATAATAGGAATAAATGCAGCGAGTAGTGATACTTTGGCTAAAGTATCTTCAAAAGAACTTAAGATAGTGGCAGTGATCATCCCTAAAAAGGTAAGTAATATTAACCAAGGTAAACGTTTAGTGGCCCTATTGATAACTGTGCCCTCTGCGTCGCTCACATGGTCAAGAGCAGCCATTTTTAGATAATCTTCATTTGCTTCCTTATCGATTACATCAATGATATCGTCTACAGTAATCATCCCTATTAGGTGATTATAATTGTCAACTACTGGGATGGCTAAGAAATCATATTTACGCATCACATGTGCAATTTCTTCTTGATCTATAAAACTCTCAATTTTAATAACATTTGAATTCATCACATCGCTAATACGTTGGGCAGGATCTGAATTAATAATATTTCTGAGAGAAAGCACACCAATAAGTTCATTATCATTATTTACTACATAGACTACATAAATCGTTTGTACTTTTCCGGAACAAGACTTAATATGCTTCAATGCATCTCCAGCTGTCATTGTTAGAGAAATTGATATATATTCGGTTGTCATGATACTACCAGCAGTTTCGTGGTGATAACTCATTAAATTTTTAAGCTCATTTTTTTTCTGTTCTGGTAGAGAATTGAAAATTTCTGATTTTTGGTCATTATTTAATAAATTTAATACATAAGTTGCATCGTCATCTGACATTTTTAAGATTGCTTCTCTAGCAAAATCACTAGGCATTTCTTTAAAGACAATTGACATATCATGTTTTAGGCTTTCGGCGTTACTTAAAACTTGTGCCATCTCTTTCGAGTTTAGAAAGCGATACATATATAACCTTTCTTCTTCATCCACTAAAAAGAAAAATTCACTTTTTTCATATGGATGTAAACAAGAAAAACTATATATAAATTGACTATTTTCTCCTTGCTGAATCATTTTCAATAACGCTTCATATTTATTGAATAACGCGTTATTTCTTTCCAGAATATTATTGTTTCCTTTCATTTTATCATCTCCAATCATTGAGGTATCTTAGTTAAGTGAAGCCGATAGACGTCACATTAATATAAGCAACGTATTTCATAATTATTTACTTGTTCACTTAAAAAGCATGTGTGCAATTATGACATATTTTACATTTCTTAACAATATATTTAGGTTAGCCTAACATATGAATTTTGTATTTATAATTATATGGCAGGTGACATATACATAATTGTTAAGTTTCATTTTTATTTATTTTAAAAAGCAAATGATTGTAGATATCTCGAAGTAAAAACACTTTCGCTTAATAAATTCGACGAAAGTGTTTTCCTTGATTTTTATAATAAATATACTCTGTTTTTAATTATATTAAGAAATTAAAGTCCTAAAGCAGCAATTAAATCAACGATTGGTCCTAATAGTCCAGATAACATAATCAAACGCCCCCCCCCTTGTTTAGCTTGATATCATCAAAATTTCTATAAAATCAGAATATGAAGTATTGGCCATGAATCTTGGGCCAAAGAAATTAAAGTCCTAAAGCAGCAATTAAATCAACGATTGGTCCTAATAATCCTGATAACATAATCAAGCCCCCTTGCTTTGAATTTATATTACATTTACATATTATTATAAAAGTTTTTGTATTCAAAATTTGTGTAAAAAAACATAACCTAAAGCGTTAACTTTTGTCACAAAACAAAATGTTTTAAGTTATATAATTTGAATAATAGAGCACTATTAACCAGTCATCACAAGTATTCCCAGGTATAATTGCATCTGGACTATTACTAAATAATATTAAGTAAATTAGATGAAGAATATTAGTGTGAAAATGCATTTTTGCTGCTAGATACCTTTATAATTAGATTTAAGAAAGGCGTTTGTTTGTAAAATTTGAAATTTTTGCATAATTTTCAAAAATAATGGTATATTACATGTAAGGGCTTACATTTATAAAAAAGGAGAGGTTTTAAAAGGGGAAATTATGTATAACAGTTTGGATTAAATAAAGATAGGAGACACCTATATGAAAATTATTCCATTTTCAGATTTAACAAGCATCATTAAAGAAGGTGATGTTATAGCTCTGGCAGCCTTATCAACGGCTAATTTACCAGCTGAGATATTGAAAACGTTAGTCGAACATAATGATGAAGATCAATCTTTTAAGAATTTTACTTTTATGCTAGCGAATGACATTAGTGATTATCGTGGAGATAGTTATGATTTAGATTCTTTTACAACAAGGGGTATGATTAAGCGATTAATTACAAGCATCATTACTGGTTCACCAGAAACCATCAATGCAATGCGTAATAATGACATTGAAGCATATTATTTACCACAAGGTGTGATTACGACACACTATAGAAATAAAACACATGCTTCACCAGGCATAATATCTAAAATTGGCCTAAATACCAACGTAGATCCTCGCTATTCAGGAGGTAAAGTCAATACATGTACAACAGAGGATTTAGTATCGTTGATAGAAATTAATAATCAAAAGTATTTACATTATCATTTTCCTGACATTGATATAGCACTATTAAGAGGTACATATGCCGACACAGATGGAAATATTTATATGACTCATGAGGCTCATTTAGGCGAAGGTTATAGTTTGGCGGCTGCAACGCATAGGAATAAAGGAAAAGTGATTGTTCAAGTTAAAGATGTTGTAGAAAAAGGCAGCTTTAACCCAAGCGATGTATTTATTCCAGGGAAGCTAGTGGATTATGTAGTGATTAATACTAATCCAAAGCTTCATAGACAGGTCATACAAACACAATATGATCCTGCGCTCTCTGGTCATTATCAAATCGTTAAGATGCGAGAACCATATATAGCTTTAGGTACCCGTAAAGTAATATTGAGGCGCGCAGCTCAATTTCTACTAGAGGGGGACGTAATCAGTATTGGTTTTGGCATAAATAATGAATTATCCAATGTGTTAATAGAAGAAGAAGTGAATCATCTAGTACAACCAAATATCGATACAGGTGTTTTCGGTGGTTTAATCAGTAGTGGATCACGGTTTGGTATGAACTATAATTTGAGCGCCCGTATGAGGCATGAGATGACATGGGATTTCATTTATAACGATGGGTTAGATGTAGCCTATCTCAGTTTTGCCGAAGTTGATCAATACGGAAATGTAAATGTTTCAAAATTTGGAGATAAAATGAATGGTTGTGGTGGCTTTATAGACATCAGCCAAACAGTGCATACCATTGTTTTTTCAGGCTCGATGGTTGTCGGGGGTCAACTATCGTATGAAAATAACAAAGTATCTGTGAAACAAGAGGGTCATACTTCAAAATTTGTAAATAATATTGGTAATACGGATTTTAACGCCCATAACGCATTGGAATTAAAGCAAGAAGTTTATTTTGTAACAGAACGCGCAGTTTTTGAATTAACGTCTAAGGGGTTGAAACTTCTTGAAATTGCACCTGGCTTGGATTTAGAAAAAGACATTTTAGCACTTATGGAATTTAAACCTATCATTGCAGATAATATCAAAGTGACTAATAGCGATATTTATCAAGATGAATGGGGAGGATTGTCCCAAGCAATTAAGTCGGAACATCGTATTTAAATAAGGGGGAGAAAAATATGAACTACGACTGGATTAAAACAAGAGCAACGTTTGACGATAATAAAGCCGCAGTGATTGATCCATTTAAAGGTACTGAATGGTCCTATAAAGATTTGAATATTCGTGCAGAAAACTTAGCCAATTATTTACAAGATCAAGGTATTAAACGCGGTGATGTCGTCGGTATATTTACACCCAATGATGTAGCGATATTGGATTTAATGTTTGCTTCGTTTAAATTAGGTGCAGTATACTTGCCGATTAATTGGCGTCTAAAAACACAGGAGATTGAGAGTGTTATTAATGATTCAAATGTGAAACTCATTTTCTACGCTGAGAAGCACGTTTCAAGTTTAGAAGGTGTTGCGGACGAATTAATACACATGGATATAGATTCAAAAGTATATGATGACATAGTAGATCCAACGCAACATCGCCCTTTCAATACTGTAAGTGTTGAAGGAAACGATTTAGCTTCGTTAATGTATACAAGTGGTACGACGGGATTGCCCAAAGGGGTTATGTTTTCATACGACTCTTTTGTAAATAACCCAATTAATCTAGCTCTAACTTATAAAATTAATTCAACGTATACAACTATTATTTCAACGCCTATGTTCCATGTATTAGGATTTAACGATTTGACGCTTCCTTTATTAATGGCTGGCGGAACGCTTATATTGCAACGTTACTTTAATGGCGAATCTCTAAATGATTTAATGGCTCAGTACCAGCCGAATTATTTAATTCAGATCCCAACGATGTATTATGCCATGTTAGTAGCTGAAAATTTTGATCTGAAAAATTTTGAAAGTATTGATTTCTTAATTCAAGGTGGCTCAGCTCCATTACCAATGGTACAAAAGAAATTTAATAGTATGGGCTATTCTATTATTAACGGTTATGGTTTAACTGAAGCACCACTTGTTATGGTTAATACACCAGAAAATGGGGCGCAGAAGCCTGGTAGTATTGGACAACCGGTAATGTTCATGGATATATGCATATTTGATAATAATTTTGAAGAAGTAGAAGTTGGAGAAATTGGTGAACTTGGAGTTCGTGGGAATAACGTGACACCTGGTTATTGGAATAAACCAGAAGAAACTGCAAAAACATTTCATGGTGAATACTTCTTAACTGGTGATTTAGCCAAAGTAGATGAAGATGGTGATATCTATATCGTTGATCGCCGCAAGGAAATGATTATTACTGGTGGCGAGAATGTATTACCTTCTGAAGTTGAAGCAGTATTATCAGAACATCCACTTGTAGCTCAGGGCGTTGTTGTTGGATATGATAGCCCTAAATATGGTGAATCAGTTTCAGCAGCTGTTGTACTTACCGAAGATGATCCAGACTTTGAACAGAAATTAGATGAACATATGCGAGAGAACATTGCAGGTTATAAAATACCGAGACTATATCTAAAACTGACACATATGCCGTTGAACTCTACGTCAAAAGCAGATAAATTGGAACTTCAGAAATACATGAATGATAAAGCTCAGAAGTTAGCTCAAGATAAAGATGAATTAAAATAATTATTAAACAAAAAATTTTCAATGAAAATGTAAGCGTAAACATTACAATGGAGGTTTTAATTATGCCAACAAAAGAAGAAACAATCAAAGCACTATACCCAGAGGACATCTTAAGCATTGCGAAAGATTTAACGGAGGGCGAAGTTAAACTGCTAAAACAGTTGAATGACATGTTAGAAGAAAAATACAGAGATTCAGTCAATGAACATTGGTTAAATGCTACTGAACCAGAAGATTATTTCGAAGAGTTGGGTAAATTAAATTATTTCAGAAATCCATTACTTTTTGAAGGGCGTGAAGGTGCACAAACACCAAGCCAAATGTTCCAATTCTTCATGTCTTATACAATAGCAAGATTTGATGTCTCTTTAGCTACATTGTTAGGTGTGCATCAAGGATTAGGACATAATTCATTTTGGTTTGGGGGGAGTAAAGAGCAACAAGCTTACTACTTACCAAAATTACAATCTCATGAATTACGTACATGTTTCGCACTAACTGAACCAGAGCACGGATCTGATGTTGCAGGTGGATTAGAAACGACGGCTA
The DNA here is from genome assembly GCF_000338275.1 of Staphylococcus xylosus NJ. Classification (GTDB taxonomy): domain Bacteria; phylum Bacillota; class Bacilli; order Staphylococcales; family Staphylococcaceae; genus Staphylococcus; species Staphylococcus xylosus_B. Next base: position 81,573 of record NZ_ANMR01000022.1, on the reverse strand, counting down.
AACGAGAAGGCGATAAATGGATTATCAATGGTGAGAAAAAATGGATTGGCGGTGCAAATGTAGCTGATGTTATGCCCGTATATGCAGTTGATGTCGATACAGGTAAGCCAAAAGGTTTCATCATTGAACCGAGTCAAGAAGGTGTAGAAATAGAACTATTAGAACATAAAATTGCACTGAGAATTGTTCCTAATGCAAAGATTCGTTTAAAAAATGTAGTCGTCAAAGAGGAAAAACGCTTGCAAAATATCAATTCTTTTAAAGATATTGCGAAAGTCTTGTACTCTACACGTGCTGGTGTGGCTTATATGGCTACAGGTGCTATGGCTGGTGCTTTGAGAGCAACGACGGACTATGTAACAAAACGTAAACAGTTTGGTAAAGAAATTAGTAAGTTCCAGTTAATTCAAGAAAAATTAGCCATGATGCAAGGTAATTTAGCTCAAGCAATGGCGACATGTGCACAGCTTGCTCGAATGCAGGCTAATGGAGAGTATGATGAAGTAGCGACTTCAACTGCGAAAATGATGAACTCATTAAGATTGAGAGAATCTGTAGCTATGGGGCGTGGCATACATGGAGGTAATGGCATTTTAGCTGGAGAATATGATATCGCTAGATTCTTTGCAGATGCTGAAGCTATTTACACTTATGAAGGCACACATGAAGTTAATGCCTTGGTAATTGGAAGAGCAATCACAGGTGACTCAGCATTTATTTAACATATATCTGTAGTTCAAGAAAAAATTTGGAGGGTTTAGTATGACGATAAGAAAAGCAACAGTATTAGGCGCAGGTACAATGGGCAGTCAAATAGCAGCACTGCTTGTTAACGCAGGACTAAAAGTAAAACTGCTGGATATTGTGATTGATGAAAATGATCCTAATAAAATTTCAAGAAAAGCATATGAGATTATAACAAATCCTAAACGTCCACAATTATTTGATTTAGCGTTTGCATCCAATTTATCTTATGGTAATTTCAATGAAGATTTAGTAGAACAAGATGATGCAGATATATATATAGAAGCCGTTAAAGAAGAAGTAGATATTAAACATCAAGTTTGGAATAAAGTGAAAGACGTTGCCAAAAAAGAAGCGATATTTGCGACTAATACATCAGGAATCCCAATTGAATCAATCGCAAATGTATTTGATACACTAGATAAAGAAAGATTCTTTGGAATGCATTTCTTCAACCCACCACGTATTATGAAATTAGTGGAAGTCATTCCAAATAGCAACACTTCTGAAAAAGTTGTTGCACGTGTGCAAGCATTTGCTGAAGACGTACTTGGTAAAGGCGTCATTGTTGCAAATGATGTGCCAGGATTTGTTGCTAACCGGGTCGGTACACAAACGATGAATGACATTATGTATAGAGCTGAACAACAAGGATTTTCTATTACAGAAGTAGATGCATTAACTGGTCGAAGTATTGGCCGTCCTAAGATGGGGACATATGGTTTGTCTGATTTAGTAGGACTAGATATTGCTTTAGCGGTTATCAAAGGATTACAAAGTATACCTGAAGAACAACCTTTCTTCCACGATGTTAAACTGTCTGAAAAATTAGTGGAAAATGGTGCGCTAGGTAATAAAACTAAACAAGGATTTTATAAAAAAGTAGATAAAAAACGTCATGTTTTTGATCCAGAACAGAATGAATACGTGGCGCCCGAACAACCACAATTAGAAATTTTAGGTAAATTTAGTAAAGACTTAGCTAATAATTTAGATGTTATCTTTAATGCACAAGATGATGCAGGCGTATTCTTGTGGGAAACATTAAGAAATAATTTCTATTATTCAGCAATTAATGTGCCGAAAGCTGCAGAATCCTTTAAAGATATTGATCGCGCATTAGTATGGGGGTTCAATTGGAAATTAGGAGCATTTCAACTGTGGGATCTAATGGGATTCGAACGTGTGAAATCACGTATGAAAGAAGAGTTAGGTCAGCTGCCAGATTGGATAGAGCAACGTACGGCACCATTCTATAGTGATGGTGAATCTATTGAACGAATTACACCGGTAGCAGAATATATTGATGAAGAAATTTGGAATAAAGAGGATTCAAATTTATCAGTAGCTAATAAAGATCAACTTTTATTAAAACTACAAAGTAAAAATAATGTTATTTCTAATGGTTTCCTTGATGATTTATTAGATGCAATTAATAAATTAGAAAGTGAAGACTATACGAGCATGGTCATTTATGGTGGTGGAAACAACTTAAGTGTTGGCGCGAACTTATTCCAAATGAAAAAAGCACATGAAGAAGGTCGCGTAGTAGAAGAAGTCGGCGCAGCAGTTGAACAACTACACCATGTCTTCTCTAGATTGAAATATTCATTGAAACCAGTAGTGACAGCAGTTCACGGTAGAGCTTTAGGTGGTGGTTGTGAATTAGTTTTACATTCACCAATAGTAGTTGCTGCAAGTGAATCTTATATAGGTCTTGTTGAAACAGGAGTTGGATTGTTACCTGCTGGAGGTGGACTCGCTGAATTAACAGATAGAGTGCTGCGTACGAATCATAAAAACGATGATAAACAAAAATCAATTACGGATATATTGATGCAAATTGGTTTTGCAAAAGTTTCAACTAATGCCTATGAAGCTATCAGATTTGGCTATTTAAGAGACACAGATACAGTAATTTTAAATACTGAAAGACGTGTAGAGGTAGCCTTAAACAGAGCTCGTTATGAAGCAGAAACAAATTATGTGCCAACGCCAAAAACACAATATATAGCGTTAGGAAAAGACTTTAAAGCATTAGCTGAAGGTCAGTTAGACGCACAACGTATGGGTCATTTTATCAGTGACTATGATTATGAAATTACGTTGAAAGTGGCAGAAGTGTTGTCAGGTGGAGATATTCCACGTAACACTTACGTTAATCAAAGATATTTGCAAAAACTTGAAAAAGAGAGATTTTTAGAACTTTTACAAAATAAAAAAACGTATGACAGAATTTCACACATGTTAGAAAAAGGTAAACCACTACGTAACTAATCATTAATCAGGATAAGAAAGGGTGAACTTAAATGCGAGATGCATATATTGTTGCTTATGGACGTTCAGCAGCTGGTAAAGCAAAAAATGGTGCAATGGCTCATGAAAGACCAGATGAGGTTGCCGCTAAAGTATTAAAAGGTGTATTAGAAAGGGTTGGAGGTTCATTTGAGCCAAGCATGGTAGAAGATGTGATTGTTGGTAATTCATTCCCAGAAGGTTTACAAGGTCAGAATATTGCAAGAACAATTGCGTTACTTGCAGGTATGCCAAATGAAGTTCCAGGACAAACGGTGAATCGCTATTGTTCTTCAGGACTTCAAACGATTGCACATGCAGCAAACCAAATTATTGCTGACCAAGCAGATGTCCTTGTCGCTGGTGGTATTGAACTGATGAGTGCAGTGCCAATGGGTGGTAATGAACCGACGAATAATCCAATACTTCAAGATGAAGATTCTGGTGTTTCTTATCCTATGGGATTGACTGCAGAAATGGTAGCTGAAACATATAATGTTTCGAGAGAGGACCAAGATGCATATGCTGTGCAAAGTCATCAACGAGCAGCAGCAGCACAGCAATCAGGAAAATTTGAAGATGAAATTATTCCTATAGAAGTTAATAAGGTGACTTATGATCAAAATGGTCCAGTTATTAGCAAAGAAGTGTTTAAAGATGACGAATTGATTAGACCCGACACAAATAAAGAAGCGCTTGCTAAGCTACGCACGGTATTTAAGGCTGACGGCACAGTGACTGCAGGGCAATCCGCACCATTAACAGATGGTTCTGGATTTGTAGTTGTCATGTCTGGAGAAAAAGTTAAGGAATTAGGTGTTAAACCAATTGCGCGTTTTGTAGGATTCAAAGCTGTTGGTGTAGACCCTAAATTAATGGGGATTGGACCAGCATATGCCATTCCTGAAGTGTTAAAACAAGCTGACTTGGATGTTAGCGATATAGATTTAGTAGAATTAAATGAAGCTTTTGCATCTCAAACCTTAGCATCTATGAGAGAAGTTGGGTTAGAGACTGACAAGACGAATGTTAATGGTGGTGCAATTGCATTAGGACATCCACTAGGTGCGACCGGTGCCATGCTGGTAGGGAGATTGTTATCAGAAATGAAGAAAAGACCTGATACAAAGTACGGTATGGTAACGATGTGTATAGGCGTCGGCATGGGCGCTGCAGGTATCTTCGAATATATAAGGTAATATAGAAGCAATATAATAATGGCCGGGACATCAATTATCGTGTCTCGGCCATTAATATTGCATTAATTTACTGTTAAAACACTGGTATAAAGTCATCCTTGAGAGCGTAGTCTTTGTTTTGCAGATTGTGTTTTTTTGTTTACTACTTGATTATCACGTGCCTTACCTAATCCAAAGTCTGGCATGTTGATATAAATATTTTCATATTGTTTTGATCCTGAATTATAAGTCTCATGATAGAAACCGACAGCGTCATTCTGCTTTAATGCTTTTGCAAATCTAAGCCATGCTTTTAAGTGTTTTGGCATTTTTGAATAAAATAAAAGTTGTTCATTCGATTCCCAATATTGTACTATCATCACGCCACGATATTTAAAAAACATTTCATAAGATAGGCAGCCAAGAGACTTATTTTTTAATAATTCATTCAGCATAGGTGGCATAGCTAAAAGAACGGGTAACCATTTATGAATTTTATACTATTTGTTCACGCGAAGACCAATTAAGAATAGAGTAATAGATTCATTTGGTAATACAGTATATCTACCTTTGTTCATTTTTATCATTCCTTCTGTTAGATAGCATAGCGTTAATCTCATTGATATCATTCTGATTACGCTTCGTTTCTATTGTCCAAATAATAAAATAGATAATTGTATAGATAATAATGAAAAACAAAACTGCTGATAATTTAAGTGGAAACCATCCTGCTAGTATAGCTAAAGGCAACATAATGATAAACATAAGGCTAAAATGAAGTGATGTTTTAAATAAGAGTGATTTTCTAGAACTTGAAAATATGAGTTCGCCAAAACTGAAACTAACACCAATTAAGGCCCAGATAATAACTGAAATAAACATAATTTGTAATTCATTTAAATGTTGAAAATAAAAGCGCCCCATGGTTGATACGGGTGAGACAGGATGAAAAGCTGTTCGAGCAAAAATAGATGAAAAGATTAAAGCAATTATTATACCAATGGCAATACCAATGGTTGCACCGCGAAATAAACGTTTCATAGTTTTAAAGCCTCCTTGATAAATGGCAAATATCTTCTTGAAGAGTATGTGAAATCATTATTTGTAAAACGAACCTCGATAGTACCATTTTTATTAAGTTTTAAATGATCGATATAGTTAATATTAATTATTTCAGATTTCGAAATCTGTAGAAATTGCATGCTAATTTGTGATTTTACTTCATATAAACGTTGAGTACTGGTGTATTGATGGTCTGACGTTATAATCGTTAAAACTTTATTCTCTATACGAAAACTAATAATATCTTGATGTTTGATATAGTAAATATCGCCTTGATATTTTCCAGGAAATAATTTTTTTTGAGACAGTTGTTTTATACAAGCGATAATTTCTGGTAATTGTTCAGTATGTTTGTGACTTTGAATAATAAACTTGCCTTTGGGTAAATCATTATCGTGAATTATTTCTAAATCCATAAAGGCACACCTCCTATTGCCATAAGTAAACCAAATTTTAACTACGAATACTACATAAATTATATAAGTGGCATGTATTTACGTTTAAGTGGTATGTATTCCCCTGAATGTTGCTATGTTTGCGCATAAAAATAACCTTAGATTTTGGCCAACAACCAAACTCTAAGGTTATGCATTTAACAATTTCTAATTTAAAGTAATAAATTGATGTGCGTGTTGAGACGTGAGTGAATCTGGCCATGCGATATCAAATGCTGTCCAATTGATACCACCATCATCTGAATAATAGACACCATTATTATTGGCAATATAAAACGTACCATCTTGTTCAGTGATAGATGAAATCAATGTGCCGTTTGGGGAAGGTAGCCCTGTAGTTACTTCAGTCCATTCATTGTCTTGTGCTTTATTAATAGTGTAAATGGTTGAAAAGGTGTTGTCTCCATAGTTATGTGCGTTATATGGAGAATTTGAAGTAGCGATGACAATATTATCTGGGTTTTGAGAATTTATCGCTAAACCATAACCATATCTGTGCTCAATTCCTTCAATAAATGTTGTCCATGTCTTACCATAATCATCACTTTCAATAAATGTATCACGTCCACCATTTAAGAAAGCATCACCTAATACTCCGTACAATTTATTCGGATAGTCTGGGTGGCTCTTTAAGACGTGAATATCAATAGGTGTGTCTTGGGTTTGTGGTGCTATCCAATGTTGACCTGAATCTGTAGATTGGATAAAACCACCAGCTTCAATTGTAAGGTTAATGACATTTGGTGATTTGGTATTTGTATCGAACCATTTCACATGATGCGTATGTGGTCTAGGTGGGAAGAACCAATGTTCTTTACCAGCAATATGACTAAAATCAGTAAGTAATTCGAATGATTCTCCCTGATCATCTGATATGAATAAAGCACTAGGTTCAGTACCTACGAGCACAGAACTATGATGATTGCCTGTATCTATAACTGTAACTGCAGTGATAGCAGTCATGTGAATATCATCATGTTTGAAAGGACTATTGTATGTGAAACGTGTCCCAATAGGGACCCAATTTTGACCTTTGTCCACACTTTTCCATAAACCACGATCAAACGTGCCGCAATAAAGCGTGTTTTTATCGTTAGGGTCTTGAGCTATTGAAAGGATATTCATACCTTCTAATTTTCTTTCAAGTTGGATACCATCATATTCCTTATTTATCAGTATTAATGCATTGTCATAAGTGATTGCGAATTGTGTCATATAATAACCACCTTTTGAAATTGGAGTCTCATTTAATCGTGAATTCAGGTTACGTTTGTCAGTGTATGCATAGCACTTTTATAGTTAATGATAATTAAAACATTATTAAAGTTAAGTTACTGGTTTAACAGATTAATATACGTCACGTTGGTAACGTTGATGTTTTATCATTTCTGTCAAATAGTCCTCAGCATCTGCTTGGTTGTAATTACCTTCTCTCTTAAGAATGTTAATCAATGATTGATGGACGCCACTTGCCATCTCGTCTTTATTACCACAAAGATAAATGATGGCGCCTTGAGTAATCCATTGGTAAAATTCAGCACTATTTTCCTCAATGCGATGTTGAACATAAATTTTATTTTCTGTCTCTCTTGAAAAAGCTAAATCTAATTTACTTAATACGCCTTCATTAAGCCAGCTCTCTAAATCACTTTGATAGAGGAAGTCGTGTTGATAATTTTGATTACCGAAGATGAGCCATTGTGCTCCTTTTAGACCTAAGTGAGCTCTTTCTTGAAGGTAAGCTCGGTATGGCGCTATTCCAGTTCCAGCTCCGATCATAATTACTGGTGTATCGGCTTCATAAGGAAACTTGAAATTTGGATTCTTTTTAAGGTATACAGGTAATTTCTCTCCTATAGGCGTCCGTTCTGCTAGTTGTACAGAACAAACACCAAAACGCTCACGACGATGTGCTTCGTACTTAACAACACGAACTGTAATATCGACACTGGAAGGGTTGACCTGATTGCTACTCGCTATAGAATACTCCCTTGGTGGTAATTTTCTTAATAGTTGTGGCAGCATTTGAGGTTCTAAAGATACGGGTGTGAAGTCTTGAATTAAATCAATCACATCTCTACCATATATATAATTCTGAATCCATTCTGATTTTTGGATATTTGCATTTAACATTGGGTTACCAAATAATTCTGCCGCGTTTTGCAAGAGACCGGGAGTTAATTTAGAAATTTCAAAATCATATAGCAACACATCTTTAAGTGAGCGTGAGGTATTGTTGTCGCTAAGTTGAATATTAGTATCGGCATCCCAACCTAATGCCGAGATTAAATTTGAAACCAATGTTAAGTCATTGTGTGGCATAACGACCAAGCTGTCTCCAGGTTCGTATGTTTCAGAGTAACCTTCAAGTGATAATTCTAAGTGACGTACTTCACGAGAAGCTTCTGGTTGTGTGAGTACTTTATTTGTTAAAACTTCTGCTTGAAAAGGATTTGATCGAGAAAATGGTACTTCAGGTTCATCTATAGTAACAGTTTCATCATCTTCATCAATAGTAGCCATATTCGATGACGTTTGAGAAAGCAATTCAAGCATATTTGAAATCCATTGCTCGGCAGTTTCTTCAAAGTCAAAATCACAATCTACGCGGTCAGCTATTCTATTTGCACCAAGTTCATCTAGAATATGATCGAAGTCTTTGCCGGCCTGACAAAAATCTGGAAAGTCTTGATCACCAAGTGCTAAGACTGCAAAGTTGACAGTATCTAGCTGTGGTGCCTCATCGCTATGAAGGTAGTCATATAAATCTAAAGCATTAATAGGGGGTTCACCCACACCTTGTGTTGAACAAATGATAAAGAGATGTTCAACTTCGGTTAAGGTTTCTTTAGGGAAATCATCCATATCCCATAAATGTGCATTAAAATTATGTTCTTTCAACTTACCTTCAAATGTTTCGGCAATTTCTTCAGCGTTACCTGTTTCTGTACCATATAATATATTAACGTCTATAGGTTCCGCTGAATTTACTACAGATGTTGTATCATTTGTTTCATCCCCTGTATTGTCTGTGGTGTTAGGTTCTTGTGCTGCTGAAATGTCGTCTTCAGGCTCTGACGCATTTGGATTGATAAGATAACCACTTAACCAATGTTGCTGTTCTGTCGAAAGCATTGGTAGTAGTTGATTTATGAGAGCCAATTGCTCCTTGTTAAAAGGGGTGTTGGTCTGATTAAGTTGCAAAAAAGTCACCTCTATTTATGGTATTTATATAGAAAATAGGTGAAAAGCACCCAAAATAAACTATATTGAATTTTCTTGAATTATAACATTGATTTAATGATTTTAAATGATATGGATTATCATTTATGTAAAATCAAACTAATGACCTATATATTTTGTATTATGATATAAATAAAGAAGAGCCAGAAACCTTATTGTGCCAAAAGGATTTCTGACCCACAATCAGGTGAATATAACTAGGAACACAAATACTTGATTTAAAATATTTACTAAGCTGAAATGATACATAATTAGTATGAAAACCAATAAGGATAATCTCTTGAGTTGATAAACAATTAATTGCGTGTTGATATATTAATAAAGGCCCAAGACATATATATAAATGCCCCGGACCCTGTATATGAGTGGTACTAATCTTATGTTTTAAGTTTAAGGTTTTATCGCGAATGCACGAACAGGAAACCCTGGTGCATCTTTTGGTTTGGGACTAATAGCATAAATGATTGCCCCTCGATTAGGTAACTGATCTAAATTGGTTAGTAGCTCAACTTGGTAGGTGTCTTGACCTAACACGTAACGTTCACCTATGATGTCACCATTTTTTGCAATATCTACTGAGGCATCTGTATCGAAAGTTTCATGACCAATCGCTTTAACTTTACGTTCTTCAAGTAAATACTTCAAAGCATCTAGTCCCCAACCTGGTAAATGTTGGTTGCCCTCGGAGTCTTTATTTTCAAACGCTTCGATATTTGGCCAACGTTTTGACCAATCACTGCGAAAGGCAACAAATGTTTCAGATTCAATTGTGCCGTGCTCAGCTTCCCATTGTTCAATGTGCCAACGTGTTAAAATAAAATCTGCATTTTCCGCTACATCTTGTGAAAAATCTAAAACTACAAGTGGTAAGGCCAATTCTTTTAAATTTAATTCATGCAAATAACGTGTATTTTCTACAAAGTGAATAGGAGCGTCGATATGTGTCCCATACTGACTTACAATATCCCAGTTTTGAACATAAAAGCCATCATCTGGAACATTGAAAAGTGTTGAGACTTTGGCGCGTTCAAATTCACTGAAACAAGGAATAGTTTCATCGAAAGTGTGGGTCAAGTCGACCCACGTTGATGATTTTAATTGTTCTAATTGCTTCCATAAAGGATAACTCATTGGCATCACCTACAAGATTGATAATTAAACAGTTGCAGTATTTGTTGATTTACGTAATTTATCAACGGAATTTACTAACACGCTAAGTGCTTCTTTAACTTCATCTTCTTTACGTGTTTTCAAACCGCAGTCAGGATTTACCCAGAACAGTGAACGATCAATTTCTTGTAAAGCACGGTTAATTGCTTCTGTAATTTCTGATTCAGTTGGAATACGTGGACTATGAATATCATATACGCCTAAACCGATACCTAAATCGTATGTGATGTCTTCAAAGTCTTGAATTAAATCACCATGGCTACGTGATGTTTCAATAGAAATGACGTCTGCATCTAAGTCGTAAATTGCATGAATGATTTGACCAAACTGAGAATAACACATATGTGTATGAATTTGTGTTTCATCAGCGACTGAAGATGTTGACAGTTTGAATGAACGAACTGCTTTATCTAAATAGTCTGAATGATACTCTGAACGAAGCGGCAAGCCTTCTCTTAAAGCAGGTTCATCAACTTGGATGATTTGAATACCTTCATTCTCAAGCGCTAATACTTCTTCATTGATTGCTAATGCGATTTGATCTTGAACCTCTTCACGTGGCAAATCAACACGTTCAAATGACCAGTTTAAAATAGTGACAGGGCCAGTTAACATACCTTTAACTGGTTTGTCAGTTAAACTTTGGGCATATAGTGTTTCTTTGACAGTAAGTGGTTCTGTCCATTTTACATCTCCATAAATAACTGGTGGTTTAACCGCACGTGAACCGTATGATTGTACCCAACCGTATTTCGTTACTAAGAACCCTTGTAGTTTTTCACCAAAGAATTCTACCATATCGTTACGTTCAAATTCACCATGTACAAGTACATCTAGACCAATGTCTTCTTGAATTTTAATCCAACGAGCAATTTCATTTTTTAAGAAGTCTTTATATGCTACATCTGTGATGCGACTATTTTTCCAATCTGCACGATACTTACGAACTTCTTGAGATTGTGGGAAAGAACCAATAGTCGTTGTTGGTAAATCTGGTAAATTTAGTCGTGCGTCTTGTGCTTTTTTACGTTCTTTAAAAGCTGATTGTCTTGAAGTACGTACACTATCGAAATCGTATTCAAGATTTTTAAATGATTGATTTTGGAAACGTTCATAACGTGCCTTCAACTCATTATATTTTGAATCATCGCTATCATTGAATAAGCGTCTGAGTGCATCTAATTCATCTAATTTTTCGGTAGCGAAGCTCAAACCTTCAGCGATTGAAGTATCTAGTGTTTCATCATCCAGTGACACAGGAACGTGTAATAGTGAGGATGAAGGTTGGATGACAAGGTCGTTTGAATATGTTTGTAACGTTTCAATTAGTTCTTTTTTAGCTTCGATATCAGCAGCCCAAACATTACGGCCATCGATAATTCCTGCGTAAAGTGTTTTGGAGTTGTCTAAATCTCCTGCTTTAATTTGTTGTAGATTAAATCCATTGTCATGTACGAAATCTAAACCTAACCCTTTAACAGGAAGACTGTTTAAGAATTTTAAGTTAACACGTTCGAAATAAGTTTGTATTACTAATTGTTCTCCTAAACCAGCCTCAGCGAAATAATCATATGCGGCTTGTGTGATAGTTTCATATTCCGAGCTATCGTCGGTAACTAATGCTGGCTCATCGATTTGAATATATTCAGTACCAGCGTCAACTAATGATTGTAGAACTTCTTTATATAAAGGTAAAAGTGTATTTACTTTTTCTTCAAATGACTGTGTGCCACCTTTAGATAATTTAACAAATGTAATTGGCCCTACAATAACTGGGTGGGCATTGACATTAAGTGATTGTGCATAGTTAAAACGTTCAAGTAACACGTTTTTATTTAATTTAGGTTCAGCATGATCCCATTCTGGAACGATATAGTGATAGTTTGTGTTGAACCATTTGATTAACGCACTCGCAACATGTTCTTTATTACCTCTGGCAATATCGAATAATAAATCATCATCTACGTCTTTACCTTGAAAGCGTTCAGGGATGATATTAAAGAGTAACGATGTATCAAGAATATGGTCATATAATGAGAAATCTCCAACGGGAATACTAGATAAATTGTAATTTTTTTGGAGCAATAAATTCTCTTTGTGTAAATCTGTTAATTGTTGGTGAAGCTTTTCTAAATCATATTTGTTTGACCAGTAACCTTCGATTGCTTTCTTCCATTCTCTTTTTCTACCTAACCTTGGAAAACCTAAATTTGATGTTTTAATTGTCATAATATTGCCTCCTGTTTAGTTGAAGTAATTGTTTTTGAATAGTTTGCAAGTTCTAATGTGTAATCGACTTTTTGGAATGGTGTGATTAAATACAAACCATTGAAATACTCATGTACCGTGTCAATCAATTCCTTTGAAAGTTTAAGACTTAAATCCTTTGTTTTGCCTTTATCATCTTTGACTGCTTCAAATTGTTCTAATATTTCTTCTGATAATTTAATGCCAGGTACTTCGTTGTGTAAGAATAATGCGTTATTATAACTTGTAACGGGCATTATACCTATAAAGAAGGGGACGTCTAAGTGCTTCGTCGCTTCATAAACTTCTTTGATTTTTTCTTTGCTATAGACTGGCTGTGTTATAAAGTAGTGCATGCCACTCTCTAACTTTTTCTCTAAGCGTCTAACTGCACCATCTAACTTTCTTACGTTTGGATCAAAAGCACCTGCGATGTTGAAGCTTGTCTTTGTCTTCAGCGCATCACCATCAGTGTTAATACCTTGATTAAAACGTAAGGCAATTTCGGTTAGCCCTTTAGAATTCACATCATAAACGTTAGTTGCCCCTGGTAAATGGCCAATCTTTGAAGGATCACCAGTAATTGTTAAAATTTCATTGATATCTAGTAATGACAACCCTAATAGGTGTGATTGTAATCCGATGAGATTACGGTCACGACAAGTTATATGGACCAATGGTTCGATATCATAACGTTGTTTAATAATGCTTGCAGCGGCCACATTGCTAATGCGTACCGTTGCTAACGAATTATCAGCTAAAGTGACGGCATCAATCTTTGCATCATCAAGTTTTTTGATATTTCTGAAAAATGTTTCTGTGTCAAGGTGCTTCGGCGTATCTAACTCCACAATGGTGGTAGGACGATTTTCAACTTTTGATTTAAGGTTTTGTTTTTGAGGTTCTTTTTCTGTGTTATTGATATATTTTGTAATCGGTATAACATCTTTTTGCGTAACAGGGTTTAAACCAGCTACAGACGATTTGATGTATTGGATATGTTCTGGCGTTGTGCCACAGCAACCACCAATCAGTCTTACGCCTTCGTTAATCAATTGTTTAGCTACTTTACCGAAATAAGATGCATTATCACTATATTTAAATTGACTATTTTCAATATCTAGCAAACTTGCATTTGGATAACAAGATAAATATGCCCCCTCAGGTAATTCGATGTGCGAAAAGGATTGTTGCATATGATGCGGACCATGGTGACAATTTAATCCTACAATGTCTGCACCACTTGAAGTCACTTGTTGTAGTGCATGGTTAATTTCAGTACCATCTCTTAAATAATTTGTATTTAAAGCAGTTAGTTGAGCAATAATTGGAATATCGTATTTACGTTTGGTAGCCTCAATAATATTGGTAAGTTCTTGCAAATCATAATAGGTTTCAAAAAGAATTCCATCTACTCCTGCATTAACTAAAGTTTCTACTTGAATTTCCGTGTGATATTGAATAGAGGACAGTTCTAAGTCTTCTTGTTTAATGCCTCTAAAACCGCCGACTGTACCCAAGATAAAAGTATCATCATTTGCTGCTTTTTTGGCAATTTTTACTGCTGCTTGGTGAATGTCTTTCACTCTATGTTCTAAACCAAAAACTTTTAATTTTTCAAAATTTGCGCCATACGTATTGGTCTGGATAATATCTGCACCAGCTTCAATATAAGTGCGGTGAATACGTTCAACTTTATCGGGATGATTTAAGTTATATGCTTCAGGGCAAGTATCAAGACCTTCAGAGTAAAGGATCGTACCGATGGCCCCATCAGCTACTAATATGTTGGATTTTAGTTTGTTGAGTAGTTGACTCATTGAAAGCCTCCTTAAATGCGTAATTTAAATCTGAAATCAATTCGTCGGCTGATTCTAATCCGACACTCAATCTAAATAACCCAAATGTGATATTACGTTCTTCACGTACTGCTTTAGGTACAGCTGCATGTGACATCGTAGCTGGATGAGAGAGGATTGTTTCAACGCCGCCTAAACTTACTGAAACTAAAGGCAATGATAACGCATCAACAAATGCTTGTGCTTTTGTCTCATCTTTCAATCTAAAACCTAATACAGCGCCGCCATGATGGGATTGAGACAAGTGTAGATCGCTATTTCCTGGGTAATAGACTTCTGAGATTTCCTCACATTGTGCTAAGAAGTCATAGATTTGTTTAGTATTTTCAACAGATTGTTGAAAGCGTACAGGTAAAGTTTTTAAATGTTTAGCCAATGTCCAACTATCTTGTGCAGATAATGCATTACCAGTGCCATTTTGCAATAGATAAAGTGCGTCAGCGATTGATTGATTGTTGGTAACAGCTACGCCAGCAATAATATCACTGTGGCCGCCTAAGAATTTAGTAGCACTATGTACCACAACATCTGCGCCGAGCGCTAATGGTGATTGACCTAGCGGAGTCATAAAGGTATTGTCTACAGCGAGTAAGAGATTGTTGTCTCTGGCGATATCTGCTGCGCCTCGAATATCTGTAATTTTAAATAAAGGATTCGATGGTGTTTCAATATATATTAGCTGCGTATTGTTTTGAATCGCATTTTCGATATCTTTTAAGTGAGTTGTATCTACGGTTGAAAATTCAATGTTAAAGCGTGTTAATATTTGCTCAGTCAACCTAAATGTACCACCATATACGTCATCCGGTAGAATGACATGATCACCAGCGTTTAATGTGAGTAACACTGATGAAATTGCTGCAATGCCAGATGCGTATGCAAAGGCGTGACTGCCACCTTCCAGTTTAGCTAGCTTTTCTTCTAAAAGGGCACGGTTTGGGTTACCACTTCGAGCATAGTCATATTGAGCATCGCCACCTAGAACTTGTTGGTGAAACGTTGAAGAATCGTATAAAGGAGGATTTGCTGAATCATAGTCAATCCCTCTATGTGCGTCGAATATTACTTCTGTTTCTTTTGATAAACTCATAAAATCACTCCTTGTTTAGATTGTTCTAATGCTTGAATAATATCTTGTTCGATATCTTCATAGTTCTCAATGCCAATGGATAATCTTAATAGATATTCGTCTATACCGCGCTTATCTTTTTCTTCATCTGGCATATCAACATGTGTTTGTGTATATGGGAAAGTAATAAATGTTTCAGTGCCACCTAAGCTTTCAGCGAAAATACAAACCTTTAAGTGTTCTAAAAATTTATCGGCTTTATAATTTTTGTTCAGTCTCAAACTCAACATACCAGTACGTCCACTGTAGAGTACTTGATCAATAGCTTCTAACTGATTACATCGTTCAGCAAGTAATTTAGCATTATATTCAGAGCGATCCATTCTTAAATGCAGAGTTTTTAACCCACGTTGTAATAGATAACTATCGAAAGGTGATAGCGTTGCGCCTATCATGTTGTGTAATTGTCCTAGTTGTTCAGCAAGTTGTTCATCTTTTACAGTTACTACTCCTGCGAGTACATCATTATGGCCTCCGATATATTTTGTTGCCGAATGTAAAACAATATCTGCACCTTCTTCAAGTGGTGTTGAAAGATATGGTGTTAAAAATGTGTTATCTATGATAGATAGTAGGTTGAATTTTTTACTTAAAATGTAATATGGATCAATATCAACTTCTATCATTTGCGGATTAGAAATTGGTTCGATAAAAAGTGCTTTTGTGTTTTTTGTAACACTTTGCTCTACTTCTTCATAATTTAAGAAGTCAACATATTTGAAATGTATACCGTATTGCTGCTCATAAAAATCAAAAAGTCTAAAAGTGCCACCATATAAGTCGAAAGAAACTAAAATTTCATCGCCAGATTTGAATAAGTTACAAATTAATTGTATGGCAGACATACCACTGGATGTTGCAAATGAAACAGTACCTCTTTCAAGTTTTGCAAATGCTTCTTCAAACGCCGAACGTGTAGGATTTTTAGTTCTTGTATAGTCATATCCTGTTGACGCCCCGAGTTTAGGGTGTTGGTAGGCTGTAGATAAGTATATTGGATTAGCGATTGCACCTGTATGGTCTTGAGAAAGTGCAACCTGTGCGAATTCAGTATTTTTCATAATTGTTAACCTCCTTGTTAAAATAAAAAAGCTTCCGTCCTTTAAACCCGAATAATTCGGATGTAAAGGACGAAAGCTTAGCTCGCGGTACCACCTTTGTTTGCTACTTTATCACTAAAGTAACCTTATCCAGTACGCCAAATTGTTGAATGATTAGCGTTGTCTGAATCATGACATCGTACTTTCAATAAAAAATAAAAACCCATCTTATGTTGGAATAAAATGAGTATTA
Organism: Staphylococcus xylosus NJ; assembly: GCF_000338275.1. GTDB lineage: Bacteria > Bacillota > Bacilli > Staphylococcales > Staphylococcaceae > Staphylococcus > Staphylococcus xylosus_B. The sequence goes on along the minus strand of NZ_ANMR01000022.1, from coordinate 64,898 downwards.
ACGAAATATACGACGTGTGGAAAAATCCAGTACGCCATTTAACAAAATGTTAATACTGTATCGCTATAACGGGCGATCCCGTTGATACCTCATATTGGCATCAACACTCAAAGGCCATTTTCAAACTTTCTTTCCGTGTCTTCTTTCAGCGTATCAAAGACTCTCTGTGTCAGTAGTGTAAGCTTTACTTTCCTTGTTACTGTGTGTGAAATATGTCATTTACAAATTTGATATACCCAAGATTACACATTAAAATTACATTTGTCAACAACTTTTCTGAAAATTTAGATTAAACTAAATACTACTATCTATATTTTATGGTGTTGTAGTGATGATATAATAAGTGTATGAGCACATGAATCATTTTTTGATGATGATAAAGGAAGTAGGTGTTTGAAAATCGAAAATGAACAAGATCAAAGGTTAACATTAGAAGCAGATGCACAAGTCCAAAATATAAAAATTCAAGATATTAAAGCTAACCCATATCAACCGCGTAAAACATTTGATGAGGAACGTTTAAAAGATCTTGCTGAATCTATTAAATTACACGGTATCCTTCAACCAATCGTGTTAAGAAAAACAATCGCTGGTTATAATATCGTTGTAGGTGAAAGACGTTTCAGAGCTGCTGGTATTGCTGGTTTAAGAGAAGTTCCTGCGATTATAAAATCACTAACAGACGAAGATATGATGGAACTAGCTATTATAGAAAATTTACAACGTGAAGATTTAAACGCAATTGAAGAAGCGGAAAGTTATCGTAAACTGATGGACGATTTAAACCTAACACAACAAGCAGTTGCACAGCGTCTAAGTAAATCAAGACCTTATATAGCAAATATGCTACGCTTGTTGCATTTGCCTAAATCAGTCTCTAATATGGTGAAAAATGGTTCGCTATCTGGTGCACATGGACGTACTTTATTGATTGTTAAAGATACTCAAAAAATGCAACGAATCGCTAATAAAGCTTATCAGGAGTCTTGGAGCGTAAGAGAGTTAGAACAATATGTAACTACACATTTCAGTGATAAAAAAGAACAAGCAACTGAAAGTTCAAAGGCTACTAAACCAAAATTTATTCGCCAACAAGAGCGACAATTAAAAGAGCAGTATGGGTCAAATGTAGCGATATCTACTAACAAGACTAAAGGTCAAATTACTTTTGAATTTAAATCAGAAGCAGAATTTAAACGTTTAATACATCAATTGAACGACAAATATAACAATGACTAATAATCACGCTAATTGTGTATATTGTAAATATTGAGTTTACATTTAGAATGTGAGACAGAAACTATTTTAGAAGAATATTATTTCTGTCTTTTTTTATTTCCAGTAACACAATTTAAATATGACATTTATAGATAATATGACGCTCATGAGTTGCCAGTTAGTTTTCATTAATTTGATCAACTACACCGCTTTAAAAATTATAAACTTAATTAGGTTTGATATTATTTATGTTTAATATTGAGTTAATAAAATATTAATAGGTTATTATAATCGTTTTGTTTTGATAAATTAATTAAAAATAAAAAAAGTTACAGATTTGTGAATATGGCGTGTGATGATTATGTGAATTTAATTATATAATATTGCAAGGTAATTTAATGTTAGATAATAATGGGAATAAGGAACTAAATAGGAGGGGTCAAATGTTAAGCGAAACAGAGATTCAAACAATTAGAGAAACAGTACCATTACTTAAAGAAAAAGGGCAAGACATTACTGCAATTTTTTATAAAAGGTTATTTGAAGAGCACCCAGAACTGAAAAATGTATTTAATCAAACGAATCAAAAAAAAGGGCTACAATCTTCAGCTTTAGCAATGGCTGTAGTTGCTGCAGCAGAAAATATTGAAGATTTAACGCCAATTGTTCCAGCAATTATGCCAGTTGTGTATAAACATTGTGCACTACAAGTCAAACCGGAACATTATCCAATTGTCGGTGAAAATTTAATTTGGGCTATTGAAGAAGTAACTGGGTTGAAAGATGAAGATCCAATTATTCAAGCATGGGTAAAAGCATATGGTGAAATTGCTGACGCATTTATTGGTTTAGAAAATGAAGTATATAGCAAAATGATATGGGAAGGTTTTAAACCATTTGAAGTTACACAAATTACGAAGGAAACAGAATTAATTAAATCATTTACTGTTAAATCTGATGAAATAGATTTGAGTCAATTTATACCTGGACAATACATCACTGTAGATATTTCTAGCGATAAATTACCGTATCAAGCTAAAAGACATTATTCTATTGTCGATGGGGGTATTGATTTCTTAACTTTTGGTGTCAGAAGAGATATGACTGAAACACATGAAGGTGAAGTATCAACGATTTTACACGACGAAGTGGCTGTTGGCGATACATTAATGTTATCTGCACCCGTTGGCGGTTTTAAATTGGAAAATAAATCAAATAAGCAACTGTTTTTAGGTTCTGGCGTAGGAGTCACACCACTTGTATCCATGTATGATGAAGCAGTAAAAGTTGAAACACCTGCAATATTTTTACAATCAACATCAAATGCAGAAAATGTCGCTTTTGAAGAAAAATTAAATCAAATAACTGAGCAATCAGAAAATGCTTCTTTTATTAAGCATTTTCGTGATAGTGATGGCTTTATTGAAACAGAACAATTGAGTCGGTATGTGGACGAACACACTGAGGTATACGTATGTGGAGGTAATTCATTCCTAAAAGCGATGATCGCTGAATTACAGTCACTGAATATTTCAATGGATCATGTCCATTTTGAAACATTCATACCGAGATTGAGCTTTTCAGTCTAATAAATATATATATAATAAAAAATTTACTAAATACCAACAAACATTTAAATGCTTGTTGGTATTTTTTGCTTTTAAATTAGAATCATTATAAAAATTTAAAAATTTTTCAAAAAATATAGAAATGCTATAAAAACGCATGTTTGAGCGATATTGCAATCATTAGATTATTATAATTGTTTTTTTAAAATTATTATTAAAAAACGTTTTAAATAAGCGTTTATAGCGCTTTCACTTGATGAAATTAGCAGAAATTTAACATTTTTAATTATTAAAAGGTGAACTTGACATAAAAAAAATCAGTGAGTAAAGTGTTTAACATAATTATTTTCGAATAATTCTAAAAAATAAATATAACGTGAACTTTTAATCAAAGCACATTAAAAGAAAAGGGGATGACCCATTCATGTCAGAAGCAAAAATTACGTATGAGAACTTTGAGTCAAACGCTTTTGATACATTAGATATCACAGATGAAACAAAAGGTGCTCGTGAAGTTATCTCATGGGCATACGAAACATATGGCGACTCTATTATATATTCATGTAGTTTTGGTGCTGAAGGTATGATTTTAATTGATTTAATTTACAGTGTGAAAAAAGATGCTGAAATTGTGTTTTTAGATACAAACCTTCATTTCCAAGAAACATATGATTTAATAGATCGTGTTAAAGTACGTTATCCAGAATTGAATATAAAACTTAAGCAGCCAGATCTTACTTTAGAAGAACAAGCCGATCAATTTAACCCAGCACTTTGGAAGAATGATCCCAATCATTGTTGTTATATTCGTAAAATTAAACCACTAGAAGAAGTGTTGTCTGGTGCAACAGCTTGGGTTTCAGGATTAAGAAGAGAGCAATCACCAAGTCGTCAGTCTACTAATTTTATTAATAAGGATGAGCGATTTAAATCTGTTAAAGTGTGTCCACTTATCCATTGGACATGGGACGATGTATGGGCATATATCAAAAAATATGATTTACATTATAACGAATTACATGATTTTAATTATCCGAGTATTGGTTGTATTCCATGTACAGCAGCTGTTTCAGGTTCGGGAGATTCAAGAGCAGGTAGATGGAGTAACTCTACTAAAACAGAATGTGGTCTTCATACCACTAATAAACCATAAAGTAAGTTAGAAAAAATTTTACTCTAATACCTTAGTATTCGTATCGGGTATATATAGAATCGAATGATTGAATATAGTACTATTTTAAAATATTTCCCAATTAATTAACATTTATATATTAATTAAAAATAAAGGGAAGGATTTAAAAATTCATGAGTTTTAAAAATAAAATTGAGGTGAACGCATTGTGAATTTATCAGTATCGAATAGCCCTTTTGACGCCGAACAGGCAGCGCAATTAAATCAAATTTTTCAAACATTAACAGCAGAACAACAAATTTGGCTAAGTGGTTATCTTACGGCACAACAAGTAACACAAGAATCAGCTTCTGAAGTGCCACAACAAGTAGCAGCATATGTATTGAATTCTGAATCAGAAACGGAAATAAGTAACCGTCACATCACTGTCGTTTATGGTTCTGAAACAGGGAATGCACAGAGTTTAGCTGAAATATTTGCCGACCGACTTGTTGAACAAAATCATACAGTGAAATTAACAGCAATGGACGAATTTAAACCAAAAGAATTGAAAAAAGTAGAGGATCTATTTGTCATTACTGCAACACATGGCGAAGGTGATCCTCCAGATAATGCACTTACATTCCATGAATTTATACATAGTCGTAAGGCACCGAAATTAGAAAATGTAAGGTACTCAGTATTAGCTTTAGGTGACGAATCGTATGAATATTTCTGTCAAACTGGTAAGGATTTTGATGCGAGGTTACTAGAGTTAGGCGCTGAACAATTAGCTGAAAGACAAGATTGTGATTTAGATTTTGATGAATTAGCCGAAAAATGGATGAACACGAATATTGAAATAATCAACCAATCTTCTGGTAACGAACCAACAGTAACATCCACTGAAACTGTACAATCAGCAAAAGAAAAACTTTATACCAAAGCGAATCCATATCAAGCAGAAGTGCTAGAAAATATTAATCTCAACGGTAGAGGATCTAACAAAGAAGTTAGACACATTGAGTTGTTGTTAGACAATTATGGAGAATCATTTGAACCTGGAGACTGTGTCGTAGTCTTACCTCAAAACGATCCAGAAATAGTGTCATCATTAATCGAGACATTAGACTGGGATAAAGAGACAGAAGTAAATATTAATGACGATGGTGATACATTAACTTTAGAAAAAGCATTAACAGAACACTTTGAAGTTACAAAATTAACGAAACCATTATTACAAAAAGCAGCTGAGTTATTTGGTAATACCGAATTACTTGCACATGTAGAAGATGCTGAGTGGATACAACAATACATTGATGGCCGTGATGTTATCGACCTATTAAATGCATTCCCAGCAGCAAATTTAAGCCCTGAAAACTTATATAAATTCTTAAGAAAATTACCACCAAGAGAATATTCTATAGCAAGTAGTTACGAAGCAACACCTGATGAGGTTCATATAACTGTTGGCGCAGTTAGATACGAAGCACATGAACGAGCTCGTAATGGAGTGTGTTCTGTACAATTAGCTGAACGCGTACAACCGGGAGATACAATTCCAATATATTTAAAGAAAAATCCAAATTTCAAATTCCCATTTGATGAAACAACACCTGTAATTATGATTGGTCCTGGTACAGGCGTAGCGCCGTTTAGATCATATTTACAAGAACGTGAAGAGCTAGGATTATCTGGAAATACATGGCTATTCTTTGGTGAACAATATTTCACAACCGACTTTTTATACCAAACGGAATGGCAAGCATGGTTAAAAGATGAAACATTATCCAAATTAGATGTGGCATTTTCACGTGATACTGATGAAAAAGTATATGTCCAACACCGCATTGCAGAGAAAAGCGAAGAGTTTTATCAGTGGTTGATAGATGGTGCTACCTTATATGTTTGTGGTGACGAAAAAAATATGGCAAAAGATGTACATGAAACCATACGTTATGTTTTAGAACAAGAGGGTGGTATGTCTGAAACAGATGCAGAAGCGTATCTTACTCAAATGAAAAAAGACAAACGTTATCAAAGAGATGTTTATTAAGAGAGGGATGATGATATGGCTGAAACAAAAGTGAATTTTTCAGACAAACTCGATGAAATGGAACGTATTAAAACAGACAGTGATTATCTTCGTGGCTCGATTGTTGAAGGTTTAGCAGATAGAGTGACAGGTGCAATTGCTGAAGAAGACACGAAACTGTTAAAGTTCCATGGTAGTTACATGCAAGACGATAGAGACATTCGTGATGAACGTAGAAAACAAAAGTTAGAACCGGCCTATAGCTTTATGATTAGGGTGCGTGCGCCAGGTGGTGCTTCGACAGCAGATCAATGGATCGCGATGGACGATATTGCAAACACATATGCGAATAACACAATAAAGTTAACAACAAGACAAGCATTTCAATTTCATGGCATTTTAAAACATAACTTAAAACAAACGATGAAAGACATCAATCAATCGTTGCTAGATACACTCGCAGCATGTGGAGACGTGAATCGTAACGTGATGTGCAACCCTAATCCTTACCAATCTGATGTGCATAGTGAAGTTAATCAAATCGCAAGCGATATTAGCCGACATCTTTCACCTAAGACACAGGCATACCATGAGATTTGGTTAGATGGTGAAAAAGTATTGGATACAAGTGATGAAGAGCCAGAGCCAATCTACGGTAAAACATATCTTCCACGTAAATTTAAGATTGGTATCGCGGTACCACCATCAAATGATATAGATGTGTATTCTCAAGATATTGGATTGATTGCTATTTTAGAAAACGATGAACTTGTTGGATTCAATATCACTGTAGGCGGTGGTATGGGTATGAAACATGGTGATACAGCCACATATCCACAAGTTGGACGTCTTATCGGGTATTTCCCGAAAGAAGAAGTCGTAGATGTCTGTGAAAAAATCTTAACCGTTCAAAGAGACTATGGTAATCGTGAAGTACGGACGAATGCCCGCTTTAAATATACGGTAGATAGACTTGGCGTTGATTGGATTAAAAATGAAATCAATAACCGTTTAGGTTGGAAATTAGAAGAGTCACGTCCATATCACTTTGATGACAATGGTGACCGCTACGGTTGGACAGAAGGCAGTGGCCAATGGCACTATACATTATTTGTTCAAAATGGGCGCGTCAAAGACACTAAAGAATATAAATTAAAAACTGCATTAAGAAACATAGCAGAAATTCATACAGGTGATTTTAGATTAACGCCTAACCAGAATTTAGTGATTGCCAATGTGTCTGCAGATAAAAAACCCGAAATCGAAAAAATTATCGCTGAGTATGGCATTACGGACGGTGAAAATTATACAGGTCTGAGACGAAATTCTATGGCTTGTGTGGCATTCCCAACATGTGGTCTAGCCATGGCAGAATCAGAAAGATACCTACCTTCACTCATTAGTAAAATTGAAAACTTACTTGATGAAGCAGGATTAAACGAAGAAGAAATTACGATTAGAATGACTGGATGTCCAAATGGTTGTGCGAGACCGGCATTAGCAGAAATTGCTTTTATTGGTAAAGGCCCAGGCAAATATAATATGTATTTGGGTGGCGGGTTTACAGGAGATAGATTAAATAAAATCTACAAAGAAAATATTGGTGAAGCAGAAATATTAGAAAGTTTAAAACCAATATTAATCCAATATGCAAAAGAAAGAACTGAAGGAGAGCATTTCGGAGATTTCGTTGTACGTGCAGGAATTGTTGAAGAAGTAAGAGATGGACAGACATTCCATAGTTAAAATTTGAGAAAGTGGTGACAGGATGGGCAAAGTATTTTTAGTAGGCGCAGGGCCTGGAGATCCTGATCTGATTACAGTCAAAGGATTAAAAGCAATTGAACAAGCAGATGTAATCTTGTATGACCGATTGGTGAATAAAGAATTGTTAAATCATGCATCACCTGCAGCAAAATTTATGTATTGTGGTAAAGATCCTAATCGCCATTCGTTGCCGCAAGAAGACACGAATAAATTACTCGTGAATTTAGCCAAAAAAGGACAGGTAGTAACTAGGTTAAAAGGTGGCGATCCTTTTATATTTGGTAGAGGTGGAGAAGAAGCGGAAATATTAGCTGAGCACCATATTCCATTTGAAATTGTCCCTGGTATAACTTCTGGTGTAGCGGCACCAGCATACGCAGGCATTCCGGTAACACATCGTGACTATAGTTCATCAGTAGCATTTGTTACCGGTGTTATTAATAAAAATATAGATAAAGATAGTTATTGGAAGCACCTTGCCCTAGGGCCAGAAACACTATGTATTTATATGGGTGTTAAAAAATTACCTGAAATTAGTGAGTTGTTAATCAAACATGGCCGAGCTACTGATACCCCTGTTGCTTTAGTACGTTTAGGAACGTCAGAATTTCAAAAAACTGTGGTAGGGACGTTATCAAATATTGTTGAAGTTGCAAAAGACATTGAAAATCCTGCAATGATTGTTGTCGGTGAAGTAGTCAAATTAAGAGAGCGCATTAGCTGGTTTGATGAGATGCCAGTTGAATCAGCAATCGCGAAACTAACATATCAATAACATGAACCAGTGTTATTGAGGGCGATAGAAACGGAGGGGTAAGTATGCGAGGCGTCTTATATGTAAGTCACGGTAGTAGAGTGCCCGATGCTGTCAATGAAGCTAAAGCATTTATTGATTTAGTAAAAGTACAAGTTGATGTGGCCCTGCAAGAGACCTGCTTTTTAGAATTAGCAAGCCCAGACTTATCACAAGGGTTCCAAAGCTTAGTTGATAAAGGCGCAACTGAAATTTCAGTGATACCTGTATTGTTATTAAGCGCTGGTCACTATTTCAAGGACATTCCATCAGAAATTGAACGTAATCAACAAAAACATCCAAACGTCCATGTTACTTATGGTGAGCCTTTAGGTGTGCAACCAAGATTGACTAGCATTTTAAAACAGAGGATTGAAGCATCAGGTGTTACACCAAAAACTGATGCCAAAGTACTCATCATCGGTAGGGGGAGTTATAACCCACAAACTCAAATAGATGTAGAGACAATTAAGTGCCAATTGCAAGAGCAAACTGGATTTAATAATATCGATACATGTTATTTAGCAGCTTGTAAGCCTTCCTTTGAACAAGCTTTGCATAATGCTGTCCATTCAGAATGTTCACAAATCTATATTGTGCCTTATATATGGTTTACAGGCATACTAGATCAACAAATTTCTAAGAAAGTTGTTGAATATGGGGATGCCAAAGAGATTATACTCTGTAAACGATTAGGTAATCATAAACATTTGCAAGACGCGTTAAAAGATCGTGTTGAAGAGACTTTTGAATATGTGACTCAGTAATTCAATCTAAAAAGGAAGTGATGTTATGCCATTTCTACCACTTATGATAGATATTTCTCAAAAGCAAATTGTTGTCGTTGGTGGTGGCAAAGTTGCTGAACGTAGAGTTAGTACGTTAGTACATTATGCGACAGATATTCACATCATTAGCCCTACAATTTCCGAGCATTTACGTCATATGGTTAAGCAAGACGGCGTACAATGGCATGCAAAATCATTCGAAGCAAAAGATATAAAGCAGGCAAGTTTAATCATTGCTGCAACCAATAATAGCGAAGTTAACCAACAAATTCTAGCTTCAAAACCTCATCATGCATTCATCAATATGACATCCATTGCTGAGGAAGGTGATATTGTATTTCCAAGTATATTGAGGCGAGGGAAGTTGACACTGAGTATTTCTACCAATGGTGCTAGTCCTAAGCTAACAGCACAAATTTTATCAGAATTTAAAGAACGTTTTGATGATAGTTATGGAGATTATGTTGATTTTTTATATGAATGTAGACAAAAGATTAAACAAGCGCAATTGTCTATGAGCCAAAAAGAAGACTTTTTGAAAATGGTTTTAACTCAGCCATATAGAGAGAAAAATAAGCAACTTGAAATGATAAAAAGGCTTGAATCAATGAAATAGAGTCGGAAGGAGTACGACGCATGAATAAACTATTTATATTTGCACTTGCAGGTTTTCTTGCACAATTAATTGATGGCTCACTTGGAATGGGCTTTGGCGCCTCTTCCTCATCTATACTATTAACGTTTGGTGTAGCGCCAGCTATCGTTTCTGCGACCATACATTTTTCAGAAATTGCTACAACAGCTGCTTCTGGTACATCACATTGGAAGTTTGATAATGTACATAAGCCAACGATGATTAAATTGGCACTTCCAGGTGCTGTCACGGCTTTTATAGGTGCAGCATTTTTGAGCCACATTCACAGTGAATTTATCAAACCATTTATCGCGATATTTTTATTAACGATGGGCTTTTATATTTTATATCAATTTTTATATAAACGAAATAAACATGAAATTAAAGAACCTTCAAGCATTGGTAAATATTCAATGATCCCACAAGGTGCAGTTGCAGGTTTTCTAGATTCTGTTGGTGGCGGTGGCTGGGGACCAGTTAATACGCCATTGTTATTAGCTCAGAAAAAATTAGAACCAAGATATGCAATAGGAACAGTTTCTGCGAGTGAATTTTTTGTAACTGTTTCAGCTTCTATTAGTTTCATTATCTTTTTAGGATGGAGCCAGATTAATTGGGGCTTAGTAATTGCATTAAGTATTGGTGGTTTAATAGCAGCACCATTTGCAGCTTATTTAGTTAAGATTTTACCTATGAATATTTTAGCTGTTTGTGTCAGTGGATTAATAATTTTCACAAATACTAGTTCTTTATTAAGTGTATTTGAAGCAAGCCCAGCAATTTCAATCTCAGTGAAAATAGCACTAATTGTTATTTGGATTGGTTTATTATTCTTCACTTTATATCAAAACAAGAAATTACCATTTATATTCACTAAAAATAATGCCAACGTCAATGCGCGTGAAGTAGATTAAAAAGGAGTTTTTTCAATTGCCATTAACTAAAGAAATTAAAGAAAATACAATTCGACCACATGGTGGAACGTTGATTAATAGAGAAGCAGATACAACTTTAAAAGAGGAATTACTAGCAGTAGTAGATTCGTTACCGGCTATTACATTAAACCCATGGAGTTTATCAGATTTAGAACTTATTGGTATCGGTGGCTTTAGTCCATTAACAGGGTTTATGAATGAAGCAGACTATACTGAGGTAGTAGAGAACTTACATTTGAGTAATGGTTTAGTATGGAGTATCCCAATCACTTTACCAGTGACTGAGGATAAAGCTAACGAACTTGAAATTGGTTCGCGCATTGCTTTATATGGGGAAGACAATCATTTATACGGTGTGCTTGAACTAGAAGAGAAGTATACTTACGACAAAGAGAAAGAAGCACAATTTGTATATGGAACCACAGAGGTAGAACATCCAGGTGTAGCAAAAGTTTATGAAAAAGGTAGTGTATATTTAGCTGGACCGATTCATTTATTAGATAGACCAAAACATGACGACTTCGTAGATTATCATTTAGATCCAGCAGAAACGAGACAACTATTCTATGATTTAAATTGGAAGACAATTGTTGGTTTCCAAACACGTAATCCAGTACACCGCGCACATGAATATATTCAAAAAGCGGCTTTGGAGTCAGTTGATGGACTTCTATTAAATCCTTTAGTAGGAGAAACGAAATCTGATGATATTCCAGCTGAAGTACGAATGGAAAGTTACGAAGTTATTCTTGAAAATTATTACCCAGAAAATAGAACACGCTTAGTTATATATCCAGCAGCAATGCGTTATGCTGGCCCAAGAGAAGCAATATTGCATGCGACAGTGCGTAAGAATTATGGCTGTACTCACTTTATTGTTGGTCGTGATCATGCAGGTGTGGGTGATTATTATGGTACATATGAAGCTCAAGAATTAATTGCACAATATGAAGCAGAATTGGGAATACAAATTTTGAAGTTTGAGCATGCTTTCTACTGTGAATCTTGTGAAAACATGGCAACAGCGAAAACTTGTCCGCATGATGCTTCTTCACACTTACATCTAAGTGGTACAAAAGTTCGAGAAAAATTGAAAAACGGTGAATCATTACCTAAAGAGTTCTCAAGACCTGAAGTAGCGGCAGTACTTATTAAAGGGTTACAAGAAAAATAACTTTAAAGGAGCTTAATTATGACTACTTCAAAAAATATTACTTGGCATGCGTCAGAAGTAACTAAGGAAGAAAGACAACAGCGTAAAAACCATAAAAGTGCAGTTATTTGGTTTACTGGATTATCAGGTTCAGGAAAATCTACAATTTCTGTAGCATTGGAAAAAGCTTTATATGATCAACAAGTTCATACGTATCGTTTAGATGGAGATAACGTGAGACATGGGCTTAATAAAAATCTTGGATTTAGCCCAGACGATCGTACGGAAAATATTCGTCGTATTGGTGAAGTGAGTAAACTTATGGTCGACGCTGGATTAGTCACAGTGACCGCATTTATTTCACCTTATCAAGCAGATAGAGACGTTGTTCGTGAACTATTAGCAGAAGATGAATTTATAGAAGTTTACACTTCATGTAGCTTGGATGAATGTGAAGCAAGAGACCCTAAAGGTTTATATCAAAAAGCACGCAACGGTGAGATTCAAGGATTTACAGGTATAAACGCACCGTATGAAGAACCACAAAATCCTGAAATTGTAATAGATACAGAGCAATATAGTGTCGAAGATGCAGTTACTCAAATCATCGATTATTTAAAAGCACATCAATATATTTAATTTGTAAGTACAAAAGTTTAAGTCTTACAAATTAAGCCAAATATGACCGTGTGTGCTTAGTAGTTTAGTAACACAATAATAGTTTTACAATAAGGCTTATGTATAACATTAAAAGGGGAAGATGGGATGACCATATTAAATATTATTGCTTACACTTTAATTTCAGTCTTTATTTTAGATATTGTTATAGGTATCTTGCTTATTAATAAAGGACAAAGTAGAAAACATTTCATGACTGAATTGAAAATCATTGTAATCTTACTTTGTGTATGCTTTTTAGGTTTAGGCATTTCATTAGTTACTATAGGTTATTTAAGCGGCAAGTAGTAACGCTAACGTTTTATATGTTATATACTTAAGGGCTTTATGTAATTTCTTTTAGATCAATCATAATACTGTCGACTTAGTCCGAAGACTTGTTGGCAGTTTTTTTATTGAATTGCTCTGTTCAATAGCGTGATGATATTTATTTGCTATCGTGTTATATTGTGTGATTTTATTCAAAATAAAATTTCCTTTATCATATGCGTTTATAGTATTGTGTTTAACGTCGTGATATAGTATATAGATAAAATTTTTAAAAAATCTTTTTGTTTCCATATTAAAAATTAATGGTGACATTTGAGAGGTAAGGCAGGTCAGTCAGATATGAATAAAACGCTACAAGATATCCCTAAAGTTGAATTACATTGCCATTTAGATGGCTCTACTAGTGTTGAATTAATTAGACAATTAGCGATGGAGCAAGGCATAAATTTAAATGAAGAGCGTCTATTTGTGAGTAGTAATTGTGAGAGTTTAGATGAATACTTACAATGTTTTGATGAAATATTAAAAGTTTTACAGACACATGATGCTTTAAGAAGAGCGGTTGTTGATGTTGCACAACAGGCACAACGCGATAATGTGAAATACATTGAAATTCGCTTCGCACCGCGATTTCATATGGATCTAGGGTTAACGTTAACTGAAGTGATAGAAGCGGTTGAAACAGGCGTACAAGAGGCTATTCACACATTAGATATTCAAGTTAACTTATTAGTTTGTGCAATGCGACAACATGAGTCTGAAGTTAATAAAGCACTTTTCGATTTTATTCAAAAATACGATAGTAAAGTCATCAACGGTATTGATTTCGCGGGCCCTGAGGCAGATTTCCCTCCTAATGATATAGCACCACCTATTCAATATGCCTTAGATCAAGGTTTCAATCTCACATTGCATGCAGGTGAGTGTGGTTGTATGCAAAATGTGATAGAGTCTATCAAATTAGGGGCAAAACGCATTGGTCATGGCGTTGCTATCAATCAAGATGAGGCAGCCTTACAGTTTGTAAAAGCACAGGATGTACTATTAGAAATGTGTCCTAAAAGTAATATTCAGACAAAAGCAATTTCAGATTTGAAAGAATTAAATATTTCTTATTTGTTAGAACAAGAGATTCCATTTCTTATAAATACTGACAATCGGACGGTTACTCAAACTTCCTTGAATGAAGAGTATGAATTGTTAGTAGATAACCAAATGATTACGTTAGAGCAAATTGAATACATTAATCAACGTGCGATTAACTATACTTTCTTATCAGATATAGAAAAAATGTCATTAAAAGCAAGGTTTCAGTCTTAAATAAAGGGACAAACACTTCAATAATTGTAAAGTTATTTGATACCCCTGATGACAGAGGCAAGGGCATCGATATTGGTCGTCTACTAACTAGATAATTAAAAACCGTGACACCAATTTGTGTCACGGAGCCTCTCTTTATAAATATGAAAATCTATAGTTTGGTGCCTGTAGCTATGAATAAGCTTGCATCTTGCTTCATAAATATTTTCTGACCACTGTAAAAAGTATTAATCTGTGGGTTTATCAGGCCTAATTCGTTAAAAATATGGATGATATCCATTTGTTCAAAGCCATTATATACTTTTGGATGATAAATATTTTCGTTTTTATCAAAATCAACAAGTATAATCATGCCCCCACTATTTAGATGATTATAAAGCTTCTGTAATAATAATTGATAGTTACCACTATGTAGCAAGACTAAAGATAACACAATAACATCATAATTTTTGTGGTTAAGTATTGTATCGTCTAATAGTACGTCGCCCACCAATGTTTTAATGGAAGTTTGATTTAAATCTGACACCTTGTGTTCAAAAATATCTACCATCTGTGGAGAAGCATCTATGAGCGTAACTGCTTCAAAATAATCTGCGATATTTAATGTTACAAGGCCAGTGCCACCACCATAATCTAGCAAAGTTTGATAGTTTGTATCTTTAATTTGTTGCGTTATTGCTTTGGTAATAATATGAGCAAGGTGTATTCTTTCAGGGGCATCGTATTTTTGCGCAATTTGGTCAAAACGATCTTTATTCAAATAAAAGCTCCTTTATTTAATAAGTAAGTTTGAAATATGCTTTTACTTATAAGGTTATTATAGACACTTTAAGTCTTTGATTGATTTTAGCATAGCACTTTATATTTTTCAATTCCTTTTACTTGGTGGCAAGGAGGGTTTTTAAAGCAATATCGCTAGGGTATGTATATGTGTAAATATTTCAATTATAGATAAATATATAATAATTGAATAAAACTCGAATAATTAAATATTAAGAATTCAAATTAGATAAGCCTAAAGTATGATTGAGCTAATATTAAATTTGTGTTTTACTATATTCTGACAGTCATAATGAGGTGCAGACATGAAACGATTTTTAACTTACATACGTAAACATATCAAGGAATTAGATTATATTTTAATTATAAGTTTTTTGCTACTAGGCATTTTAGGCGTAATAATGGTTTACAGTGCCAGTATGGTGCCAGCTTCTAAAGGTTCTCTTACAGGCGGTGTACCTATTGAAAGTAATCATTTTATGAAAAGGCAATTTCTCTTTTTAGTAATTGGGTTTTTAGCCATTATTTTCATAGGCGCTTTTATCAATATAAATGTATTAAAAAAGAGCAATATACAAAAGCTTATAATTATAGGTACTTTATGTTTATTACTCATTACAGTACTGATTGGAAAAGAAATCAACGGTTCGAGAAACTGGATTAACTTAGGGCTATTCAGTTTACAATCTTCGGAATTTTTGAAGTTAGCTTCAATTTTTTATCTATCATACATAATTAACCGGCGTATTTCGAGTTCTCGAGATTATCATTTAAAACATATGATTCCTCCATTAGGTGTGCTAGGTGTTGGTTTATTACTTGTGTTGATGCAAGGGGACCTAGGTGGCACATTGCTAACAGTAGCTATAATTGCTTCTATACTTATTTATTCAGATATAAAAAATAAAATTAAACTTCAAATTATGATGATTACGATGGTTCCCATTGTTTTTTATATTATTTATACATTGATATTTGATTCTAAAAATTTATATAGATTAAAAAGAATCAAGGTTATGTTAGATCCATTTAAATATGAAAGTGGAGATGGTTACCAGTTAACCGGGGCGCTCACCTCTATAGGAAATGGTGGTCTTACAGGCCGAGGCTTAGGTAATGGTATTGCTAAATTAGGATATTTACCAGAACCACATACAGATTTTATATTTACTGTAATAGCGGAAGAATTAGGTTTAATCGGTGTATTATTCACATTAATAGTTTATGGTGTTATTTTGTTTAAAGGATTGATTTATGCGAATAAAACCACCAATCAATTTTATAAGTTAATTTGTGTAGGTGTTGTTAGTTATTTATTTATGCAAGTGTTCATCAATCTTGCAGGTGTCTCAGGCCTTATACCATTAACAGGTGTCACGTTACCGTTATTAAGCTATGGCGGTTCATCGATGTTAAGTATAAGTATTGCATTCGGTGCGTTGCTTGCAGTAGCTCGAAATATTAATAAAGAAAAGAAGGCTATTAAATGAAGAATTACTTGAATATGATTTTAGTTAGCATATGTTTTATGCTCTTAGTTTTATGTATACATACTGGCTTAACGGATGGCTTAGATGCTTTTGTTTATTATTGGTTACATCAATTAATCACAGCCGATATATTAGTTCATTATTTGTCTTTTATTTCTGCGATATTTTCTCCTCTAAACTGTTTAATCATGGTGTTACTAATACTACTTGTGTTGTTTTTCTTTAATAAAGTTAAATTTTGGTGGTATGGTTTTTGGTGTTTTAGTGTATTTGCGATAGGCACATTTCTAAAGTACGTTATCCAACGCCCGAGACCAAGTATAGATATAGACGGTTATAGTTTTCCAAGTATGCATGTGTTAAGTGTTTGTTTATTAGTAAGTCTTATCTTATTATTAAAAAACAGCAAAATATTATCGGTAATCTGTGTATTATTAGTTATTTCTATTATGATTTCTAGAATCTATCTACAAGCACACTATTTTACAGATACGTTGGGTAGTTTGCTTGTTTTATATATAATGCTTCAATCAATATATATCGGTAGAGAACCTAAAGCTGTAAAGGCGAATAATTGAGAAATCATATTGTAAGTTTTAAAAATTAAAACGCAAGCGAACTATAGAAATTAATCAAATTAAAAATATATAAGCAACATAATGGGGGCAAATATAAAAATCATCTAAACATTTTGATTTCTATATTGCCCCCATTTTTGTTATTCTTCATTAACTTTATTTATAATTTCAGTAGCGTTTAAATTTAAGATATTACTGGTAATCACTTTATCAATATCTTTATTAAATAAAGTACGTAGTTTTTCTATTTCTTCTTTTTCTCCTGCTAAATAAATCTGTTTCCATTCATTTTTTTTAGCATTTATTTCTACAGTAGAAGCTAAATTTTTGAGCCAACGTTCTTGGTTCGCTTTGACTCTTTCTTTAAACTCGTCTCTTTTTGAGCCGCCTTGTGTAAAGTCGTCACCTTGTGGTCCTTGGTGTTCGCGCCAATCGTCTGTGTCTAAATCTAAAATAAAGTCTTTTTCATTAACGATGGTGCCTATTTCTGTTTCAATTAAACGCGCCTTGTCTTGTTGTAAAACTAATACACCAGTATAAGGATAGTTTCCTTGTAATGATTTCAATTGATCTAATTTAGGTTGATCTCCCCAATTAAACTCAGTATCTAAAGAGATATGAGTTAATTTTTTAAATAATAATGATTCATCTGCAGTTAAAAATAGAATAAGGCCTCTTTTTAACTCAGGTTCTACACTTTGAATTTCTGTTTCAACTTTTTTAATGACTTCTTTAGCTTGATTTTTTTCCTCATGGTCGTCACTGTGTTTAGTTCTATAAGCTAAATCTTTTAGTGCATTTTTTAATTCAATTTTCCATTTTGTGCCTTGGTCAGGATGTGTATTTAAATAAATTGAAAATACTTTTTGGTTTTCTGTTGTACCATCATATTTTTCTAAGTTATTAATTTCTTCTTTTAAAAGCATTACGCTTCACCCCTTAAAATCATAATATATTATTTAATTTCCTAAATTATAAGTTTTAAACTTATTGGTATATCGTATATATAATAATTTAGAAATATTTGTAACGCTTACATATTAAGAATATAATAGACATAATTTTAAAGGGGGGATAGAAATTGAAAGCAAATAAGAGTTTAATATTTATTTTAGGGGCACTTGGCGGTTTATTATACGGCTATGATAATGGGGTTATTTCAGGTGCATTGCTTTTTATAAATGACGATATTCCATTAAACAGTTTTACAGAAGGTCTTGTAGTTTCATCCATGCTTATAGGTGCAATCATTGGATCTGGTGGGAGTGGGCCTTTATCAGATAGAATCGGAAGAAGACGTTTAGTATTAATTATTGCAATTATTTATATTGTGGGATCATTAATATTAGCGGTTGCGCAAAATATGCCAACGCTTGTGTTTGGACGTCTTGTTATTGGTCTAGCTGTAGGTGGATCAATGGCAACGGTGCCTGTATATTTATCAGAAATGGCTCCAACAGCTTATCGTGGTTCGCTAGGTTCATTGAATCAATTAATGATTACAATTGGAATTTTAGCAGCGTACCTCGTTAATTATGCTTTTGCCGATATAGAAGGATGGCGTTGGATGCTAGGTTTAGCAATAGTACCATCTGTCATCTTATTAATTGGTATAGCATTTATGCCTGAGAGTCCAAGGTGGTTATTGGAACACAGGAATGAAAAAGCTGCAAGAGATGTTATGAGAATTACATTTAATGATGATAATGAGATTAATACAGAAATTAAAGAGATGAAAGAATTGTCAGCAATTTCAGAGTCAACTTGGACTATTTTAAAATCTCCTTGGTTAAGACCGACATTAATAATTGGATGTATTTTTGCATTATTCCAACAAATTATAGGTATTAATGCGATTATATTTTATGCACCTACTATTTTTAGTAAAGCAGGGTTAGGTGAAGCAACATCTATTTTAGGAACGGTAGGAATTGGGACGATAAATGTACTTGTAACGATTATAGCGGTGTTTATAGCTGATAAAGTTGATCGTAAGAAATTGTTGATAACAGGAAATATCGGGATGGTAGCTTCATTACTTGTTATGGCAATCTTAATATGGACAATTGGCATCACATCATCAGCAGCTATTATTATCGTGTGTTTATCACTATTTATTGTATTCTTTGGTTTAACTTGGGGGCCTATACTTTGGGTCATGTTGCCAGAAATGTTCCCAATGCGTGCACGTGGTGCAGCTACTGGTTTAGCAACGCTTGTATTAAATTTCGGTACATTACTTGTTGCGCAACTATTTCCAGTGTTAAATAATGCACTAAGTACAGAATGGGTATTCTTGATTTTTGCGGTTATTGGTATATTTGCAATGTACTTTGTAATAAAATATTTGCCAGAAACGCGAGGACGAAGTTTAGAAGAAATTGAATACGATTTAAGAGAACGAACATCTGGAAATGAAACAATAAAATACAATGGTTAGAATGAACATATACACAATTAATCGTAGTAATAAGACATACTTTTATAAAATAATCACGTTCAAATAAATTTAATTTTATGAATAGAAAATTGATAAAAATGGGTGATACGATGGTTATTCTAAAAATTAAGAATTTAACAAAAAAATTTGGTGATTTCTATGCATTAAATGGTGTGAATATGGAATTAAGCGAAGGGGAGATTTACGGTTTTATCGGTCCAAATGGGGCGGGGAAATCTACGACGATTAAGTCTATATTAGGCTTATTGAAACCAACACAAGGTTTAATTGAAGTGTTTGGGAAAGATGCAATGAGTGAAGCTATTGAGGTTCACAAAGATATTGCATTTGTACCAGGAGATGTTAATCTATGGCCAAACTTGACTGGTGGCGAAATTATAGATTTCTTTTTACATTTACATCCTAATGCTAACCATGAAAAGAAAAAAGATTTGATTAAACGTTTCGAGTTAGACATTACCAAAAAATGTAGCGCTTATTCAACGGGGAATCGTCAAAAAGTAGCTTTGATTACTGCTTTTAGTATAGATGCAAGTTTGTATATATTAGATGAGCCTACTTCAGGTCTAGATCCACTTATGGAAGACGTGTTTCAAGAATGTGTAAGAGATGTTAAAAGGGCCAACAAAAGTGTATTGCTTTCTAGTCATATTTTAAGTGAGGTAGAAAAATTGTGTGATCGCGTGGGTATTATTCGCAATGGTGAGGTTGTGGAGACGGGAACATTAGAGGAAATGAGGCATTTAACACGCATGCAGTTTATTGTCGAGTCACAACAAAAATTAGAAAATTTATCACAAGTGCATGGTGTTCATAATATTCAGCAAGCGGATCCAACATATCACTTTGAAGTAGATGCAAATTGTGTATCAGATGTAATTAAATACTTAGGGAAATACGATGTTAAGAAATTGGAATCTATGCCGCCAACTTTAGAAGCATTATTCAAGCGTCATTATGATAACCATAGTGAAGAGGAGGAATAATTATGGGGGCATTATTATTCCAAACACCGAAACTTTTCTCTTTTTATTTAAAGCGTAATAAATTTAAAATTTTTCTATGGCTTACACTTTTAACTGTTTTAACATTACTTATCCCACCCGCTTTTGAAAACATGTATCCTAATGAATCGAAGATGGGACCAATAATAGAAATGTCGAGGAACCCTGCAATGGAAGTTATGCTAGGGCCAGGAGATTTTAACGATGTTAATATTGGTGTATTGTTTGCGCATGAAATGACTTTGTTTACGGGTATTATGGTGGCTATTATGAATATTCTCATTGTAGCTAGAGATACACGTGGAGATGAAGCGGATGGTAGAACAGAAATTTTAAGAGCATTACCAATAGGGAAACATGCACCATTAATAAGTCATTTATTGATGAGTATATTTAGCAATGGTTTGTTAGTTATATTATTTGTGGTAGGGCTTACATGTTTGAATACCAGTTCTATAGATTTTTCAGGCGCCTT
This sequence comes from Staphylococcus xylosus NJ, assembly GCF_000338275.1. Classification (GTDB taxonomy): domain Bacteria; phylum Bacillota; class Bacilli; order Staphylococcales; family Staphylococcaceae; genus Staphylococcus; species Staphylococcus xylosus_B. The sequence continues at coordinate 43,840 of NZ_ANMR01000022.1, read as the reverse complement.
AGTTTATGGTTTTAGCATGGGCGTCTTCGGTTTAATGTTTAGTGCGTTAACGATGATTATCGCACAACTTGTATCATCAGGTGGAGAAACGGCAGGTATGAGTATTGCCGTTTTGTTATTGATGTATTTAGTTAGGGCTTTTGGTGATATAGCCAATGAACAAATATCAATGTACTCACCCATGGGGTGGTTATCTAGAGTCTATGCTTTTTCAGAAAATAACTGGTGGCCAGTGATTACCATGCTTGTTGTAACTGTTTTAATGTATGTTATCGCATTAGTACTAAATCATATTAGAGATATAAATGCTAAGATGCTACCACAATTACCAAGTAGAAAACGTGCCACGTGGTACATGAAATCGTCACTAGGATTACAAATAAAATTACAAAAAGCGGGATTTTGCTATTTTGCTATCGGATTATTCGTACTCGGACTTTCCTATGGGTCTATCTTCGGCGATTTAGATAGTTTTTTCAAAGACAATCCATTATTACAATCAATGCTTTCCGATAAAGGTAATAATTATGTTGAACAATTTTTGCCACAATTGATGTTAGTTATGAGCTTAATCAGCACAATACCATCATTGATGGCACTGTTTAAAATTAAAAAGAGTATTGATATGGGTTATGCGATGTTGGTATTAGCAAACACAGTATCACGAACCAATTTTTTATCTAGTTTCTTGATTTTAAGTATTATTAACGCTATAGTTATGATCTTTTTAGCTGCTCTAGGTTTATATGTAGGGCAAGTTTATTCATTAGAAAACGCAATTGATTTTGGAACGATTATGCAATCAGCAATGGTCTTTATCCCAGCAATACTAGTTTTTGTAGGACTTGGTACTTTGGTTATAGGTTGGGGTATTAAGTTTACAAATTTAGTATATCTTTATTTAGCTTACACCTTTGTAGTAAATTACTTAGGCGTTTTATTAAACGTAAAAGCATGGATGAAAGACATTACACCGTTTAATCATATTCCAAATATACCGGTAGATAATTTCAAATTATTACCACTGATGATATTAACTATTATTGCAATAGTGATGTGTGTCATAGGTATTAGTGGTTTTAAACAGCGAGATTTATAGTACTCAGTTGTAAATAATCAGTGAATATTAAAAGGCGAGTATATGACATCAACATTAATTATTGGTGTTATATTCTCGCCTTTATTTGTCTGCTAGTATATTTGAAGCAAGCTGAATTGAGAAGTTTCAAGAATTACGGTGCAAGTTTTTGTATTGTGTGAACCAATTTAACATATCTTGCTGTTGATTTCTGAATGTATTTTTTATTATTTTCATCGGCATGTTGTAATGATATGTTCATGGATCCTAGACATTAAAATAACAATGAAATTAAGGCCAGGATTGGTAAACCACCTTGTTTTAATAAAATAGATTTTTGACTTGTTACGGCACCATATATCGCAACGATAATCATGTACACTAATATACAAGTAACTAACTCTTTAGCATTGTTTGAAAAGAACAAAGCATATAATAAGAATACGCCTAAAAGGCCATTGTAAACGCCTTGGTTTTTCATAAGTGTTTTTAAATTATCTTGTTGTAGAGCTTGTTTAGTCATTTTAAATAAATTGCTCGTTTTGTCAGAAGTTGTAGCAAAAGTCTGCAAGACCATGATATAGAAAAACTCTGCGGCAACTAATAAAACTAAAATAATTGATAGGATACTCATATAAATATCTCCTTTTGTAAATAATTAATTTTTACATCTTTATGATTATATAGAAATAGCAATGAAAAATAAATATAAATTATGATTAATTTTTATATGAACACTCATGAATGAATATGTAGTTTTTAATGGGTCCTGTATAGACATGAAGGCGCATCATTATTATTTAGCCATTTGGATATGTTACAGCTAAGTACATGATTAGTAAGATATTAATGACTCAACATCATTAACGTTTCATTAATGCTGTCAGTTCTCCTTCGAAAACTTTGTCTTCGTATTGATTAAATGTCGATAATAATACTGTGAGTAAACCTTGGTCGCGCTTCGTAGCTTGTTTTTTCAATACCTTTATTTTTGTGTAAAGTTCATCTTCAGGATATACGGGCTTGATAAATTTAATATGATTCATATGTGTGCCTGCGATTACATCTTCACCATACTTACCTGCTTCGATCCATAATTTGAATGAAATGGACAATGTGTGTATACCTGAAGCAATGATGCCATTGAATCTTCCATGTGTAGCCTTTTCTTTATCCAAATGCATATATTGTGGGTCGAATTCTTGGGCAAAGTTGATAATATCTTTCTCACTTATCTTATTAGGTGGCGTAGTAAATACATCATCTATTTCAAATTCATCAAGTTTCATAATTTTTAAATACTCCTCTACTGTAGTAATCCATCATTAATTAGTCCGAATGCTTAAGTACTATAATTTAGAAATTTGTTTATAGTTCTTAAAACTCGAGTTAAATCGTTTGATTAGGCATTTGGAATATTAATAAAGTCTTGTTGGTTCAATGTGACAGATTCACCTTGTTCATACATTTTTTCTACGTGAAATTCTCCCCAATAACATAAGGAAGATAAAATATTACTAAGTGTTTGACCATATTCAGAAAGTTCATATTCAACTTTCGGCGGAACTTGGTCATAAACGATACGATTGATAATGCCGTCTTTCTCTAATTCACGTAATTGCTGGGTTAACATTTTTTGAGTAATAGTTGGTATCGCCCGTTTTAATGCAGAAGTTCGCATTAAGCCATTATTTTGTAAGTGACATAGTATGACAGGTTTCCATTTACCACCAATGACGTCAATTGTAGCTTCAACGCCTATATTATATGTTTTACTCATATGATTTCCTCCTTATAGGTACTAAAAGGTACCTATATTACTTTAAAGTGCGTACTTCCTCTTCTTGCATGTGTGATATATAGTAACACAATCAATAAAATTAAGGAGAGAAAATGAACTATGAAGAAAAATAAATTTGCTATTTTAGCTTTAGCTATGTCAGCTTTTGCAATTGGTATGACGGAGTTTATTAGTGTTGGTTTATTACCGTTAATTAAAGATTCATTTAATACAACTATTTCTTTGGCTGGTTTAACTGTTTCATTATATGCAGTAGGTGTAACGATTGGTGCACCATTACTTACCCCATTAACTAATAGAATGAAACGCAAGCATTTGCTTATAGGTATTATGTTAATATTTATTATCGCAAATGGACTCGCTGCCTTTGCTACAACTTTGAGTATGTTGTTGGCTATGCGTATACTATCTGCATTAATGCACGGAGTGTTTATGTCTATAGCGACTGCTATTGCCAGTGATTTAGTAACACCGGACAAACGTTCAAGCGCTATTGCAATGATGTTTACGGGGTTGACTGTTGCAACTATTACCGGTGTACCTCTAGGGACATGGATTGGCCAACAATTTGGATGGGAAGCTTCATTTATTACAATTGCGCTAATTGGTTTAATCAGTTTAATCGTTAACGTATTTACTGTTCCTAAAGATCTTAATGAATATGAACAAGCTTCAATGTTAGAACAATTAACTGTATTTAAAAATAAATCTTTAATGATGATTTATTTAATTACAGCATTAGGTTATGGCGGAACATTTGTCGTATATACTTATTTGACGACCATGCTTACAGATGTATTAAATTATAGTGATGATGCCGTTGTAGTTTTATTAGTTATCTATGGCGTAATGGTTGCAATCGGGAATACACTAGGAGGCAAATTAACAAATAATCAACCCACTAAAGTGCTTATAGGTATATTTTTGGTCCAAGCACTAGTCTTATTACTTGTAGGTATAACTGTTACGCATCACGTATTAGGTACATTAATTGTATTACTTATGGGTCTATTTGCTTTTATGAATGTACCAGGACTACAACTGGTTGTGGTACTTTTTGCTGAACGTAGAAACAAAGCGACGACGAATTTTGCATCAAGTTTAAATATTGCTTCATTTAATATTGGAATTACATTAGGATCTGTTATTGGTGGGTTTGTACTAAATCATTTTGGTATTACAATGACACCATATTTTGGCTTTGGAATGGTAATCATTGCTAGTGCTATGATGTATATCATTCATAAAAAAGAAACGACAGTAGAACTTAAAGTTTCTTAAGAAATTAAAGTGTGGAATGAGAATATGTTCGTTTTGGTAATTAATTTCACTAAATTCGATTGAAAATAACTAGAAATTTTATAAAATGTTATTTTATGTTTGAATTAATACTCTTTGGAATTTAAACTTATTAATGAGTAATATGTTTTAAAATTCAATCGAAAGAAGTGAATGTTCATGAATGTGAAAGAAAAATTATTTGAGAAGTTAGAACAGAAAGAAGCTGACATGATTCAGCATCGTCGTTATTTGCATCAGCACCCTGAGTTGTCCTTCCAAGAAAATGATACAGCAGAGTATATCAAAGCTTTTTATAAGGATAAAGATGTAGTAGTCACACAACCGGTTTCTGAGAGTAATGCAATTATTGTAGAAATCAAAGGGCAACAACCTGGTAATACGATAGGTTTGCGTGCAGATTTTGATGCTTTACCTATACATGAAGAAGCGGACGTGCCTTTTAAATCAACAAATGAAGGTGTAATGCATGCTTGTGGTCATGATGCGCATACAGCTTATTTACTAGGTTTAGCGGATGCACTAATTGATATCAAAGATGAACTGCCAGGCACAATTAAAATTATTCATCAACATGCGGAAGAAATGCCTCCAGGTGGCGCACAGCAAATTATGGCATCAGGTGCGTTAAGTGATTTAGATGAAGTATATGGTATCCATGTTGTGCCAGTCGCTGGTCCAGAAGTAATTGGTTATAATACGGGAAATGCTTTTGCTGGAAGCTCAACGTTCACATTAACAATCAAAGGATTAGGTGGACATGCTGCAAGCCCACATAAGACACACGATGCCTTAGTAGCGGGAACAAATTTTGTAAATACGCTCCAAACAATTGTGTCTAGACGTATTGATCCTTCAGAGATGGGTGTTATTACTGTTGGTTCTTTCGATGCACCAGGTGGCGCTAATGTCATTCAAGATAAAGTAACGATTAAAGGTACTGCACGTTATCTTAATGATGATTTAGAACAATTTATGTATGAAGAAATTGAGAAAGTCGCAAAAAGTGTCGCAGTAGGATTCGATATTACGTATGACTTAGATTATCAATTTGGTTATCCAGTCTTATACAACCATCCTAATCAAACACAAGCGGTAACTGACATTTTATCAACAAGTCAGGGAGACTATTTTAAACATTTAGTTGAAATTCCTGCAGTTTCAGGTTCAGAAGACTTTGCTTATTATTTAAAAGAAATACCAGGGACGTTTTTCATTGTAGGTTGCAAGCCAGAACATATGGAAGAACCTTATATGAATCATCATCCTAAGTTTGAAGTTAATGAAAATGCACTCTTGGTATCTGCAAAATCATTAGGTGAAATTGCGATTAATAGATTATCTGTTAAAGCTTAATAAAGTTAAGATGCTTAGCGTATGCTAATTAGTTTTGTTGATTATGTATTGAGTTGTAATCTACTATTTTGCAAAATAAAACACTTTCAAAAAGTTCAATGTGCAGTGAACTTTTCGAAAGTGTTATTTTTTATCCATGTTTTAAATTATTAGATTTTATAATGTTCTACGAGCTGGTTTACTATCGTCAGAAAGTTTAGCTGATAAGATCAACGCAACTACTGAAATACCAGTTGCAACCATAAATGTCACATTTACACCATGGATGATACCTTCGACGCCATCACTTGGATTAGCTGATACAGACATTAATGTGATAAATAATGCTGTACCAATGGCACCTGCCATTTGTCTGAAAGTATTGTTCATTGCAGTACCATGTGCAATGAGATGATTTGGTAATTGATTAATGGCTAATGTTGTCATAGGCATCATAACCATTGCGATAGAAATCATGCGTAAGGCGTTAGATATTGCTAGATAAGTAAAGGTAGTATGCGCTGTTAGTACAGTAAATGGTACGGATGACGCTACTAATACGAGCAACCCGATACGTGCTAACCAAGTTCCACCGAATTTATCGAATAAATAGCCTGTAAGTGGGTTCATGAGGCCCATGACTACTGCACCTGGTAGTAAGACAAGACCAGATTCTAGCGCAGAGAACTGTAACATATTTTGCATATATAGTGGCAATATAATGTTTGTAGCAATTAATACACCGAATACAAACATACTTAATACTGTACCTAATGTATAGACATTGTAACTAAACACTCTAAATTCAAGCATAGGTTCTTTTAGCTTCAATTGACGACGAATAAATACAACCAATGAAACTATACCTACGATTAATGGTGCTATGAATTGTACGCTGCTCCAACCTGCTTCACCTACAGAACTGAAACTATATAATAGTCCACCAAATCCTAATGTAGATAGAATTACTGATGGTGTATCTAATTTTGGATGAGAAGTTTCGGTTACATTCTTCAATAGGAAAATTGACGCAATAATAATAATAACTGCGATAGGGAATACAACATAGAAAACACTTCTCCATGATAAATGTTCTACTAATACACCTGATAAGGTAGGACCTATAGCGGGCGCAAATGCAATTACGAGACCAAAGAGTCCCATTGCAGTACCACGTTTTTCTTTAGGAAAAGTTAAAAATAGAATTGTTTGCATCAATGGCATCATAATACCAGCACCTGCTGCTTGTAAGACGCGTCCGATAAGTAACATTGAAAAGTCTGAGCCTACTGCACAGAGTAAGGTACCTGCAGCAAAAATGCTCATGGCAGTTAAGAATAATTGCCTCGATGTATATCTTTCGATTAAAAATGCTGTTACTGGAATCATTATCCCATTTATAAGCATAAATATAGACTGTAACCATTGTACAGTGCTTTCAGTTACTTGGAGATCTTTCATAATTGGCGGTAATGCTGTACCAAGTAACGTTTGGTTCAAAATCGTAATAAACGCCCCAGATAGTAGCACAATAAATAAGGGGATTCTTTTTTCAACATGGAAAGTATCATTTGAACTCAATCGTATCACTTCTTTCATTAAAAATTACACAGTTTTATATTATATCACTAAGAACAAGTTAAAGCTAAATGTTGAACTGTGAAAAATAAATTTCATCAATAAAACTTATGAAAATAGAAAATTATAGTAGAATATTTGGAAGTGAACATAAATATAATGCGCTGAAATAAGCATCGTTTTCGAGGTTACGACATATATTTGTGTTCTAACCTCGTTTTTCGATAACATTTTACAACTGTATGCTAGAAATACTACATGAGATATATCCTAAATGTCAAAGTTATTTAAGAATTAGCCATATTTTAAGAATCAAGTACTTCGCAAATCTGGTTAGGCTTTAAGTATATCTAGTAGCATATTATAATAGGAAGGTATTGATATTAATAAAGTCATAATTGTATCTTTTTAGATAAAGAAGGATTAGAATTATGGTGTTATTGAGTAATAGGGTTACTTTGTATTAACGAAAGTATGATCTATGGTTTGTGTTTGCATACATACGTAAATACGATAATTATAGATTTAGAATTAAAGGAGAGTTAATAATGAATAAAAAAGATTTAGTCGCTCCAGATACGTATAATATCGTTAGCGAAATCGAAAAATATACAGCTGATGAAAATAAAAAAGCTATTATTTTTGAAAATGCTGAAGGCGAAACACATTCAATCACATATAACCAATTGGTAAAAAATGCTAACCAAGTCGGCAATATGTTTTTAAAACATGGCTTACAAAAAGGTGACAAAGTACTTGTAATGATGCCACGTTCTATTGAAACGTATGAAATTTATATAGCTGCTTTGAAATTGGGCATTGTAGTTATTCCAAGCTCTGAAATGTTACGTACAAAAGATTTACAATATAGAATTTCACATGGAGAGGTCAAAGCTATCGTAGTAACAGCTGATAGTATTGATGAATTTAAAGCAATCAAAGAATACAACACATTAACGAAATTTATTGTTGGCGGAGAGTATGATGATTGGTATACGGTCGATTCAGAATCAGCCAAAGAAGCAGATCAATTGCAAATTGTCGACACATCTAAAGATGATGTTGCCTTATTATCATACACATCTGGCACAACAGGTAATCCGAAAGCTGTGGTACATTCACATGGATGGGGTTATGCTCACATGCAAATGGCACCTAAACATTGGTTGAGTATCAAAGAAGACGATATTGCATGGGCTACTGCAGCGCCTGGTTGGCAAAAATGGGTATGGAGTCCATTTTTATCAATTATGGGGTCAGGAGCAACGGCATTTGTTTATAATGGTAAATTTAACGCTGAGAAATACTTAGAATTACTACAAAATTATAAAATTAATGTCCTTTGTTGTACGCCTACTGAATATCGTTTAATGGCAAAACTCCCTAATTTAACGGACTATAACTTAGAAAACTTGCATAGTGCAGTCTCTGCAGGCGAACCTTTAAATAGAGAAGTTGTAGAAAAATTCCAAACTAATTTTAATCTAACAGTTAGAGACGGTTATGGACAAACGGAGAGCACTTTGCTAATTGGTTTCTTGAAAGATACAGAAAGCCGTCCAGGATCTATGGGTAAAGCAATTCCTGGTAGTCATGTTACTGTCATTAATGATGATGGTGAACTAGCAGAAATAGGTGAAGTAGGTAATATAGCAGTGCCGTTAGACTTACCGGCATTATTTAAAGGTTATTATAAAGACCCTGAACGTACTGCTGAACCCAGAATAGGAGATTATTATATCACGGGTGATTTAGCCAAATTAGATGAGGATGGTTATTTCTGGTTTGAAGGACGTAAAGATGACATTATTATCAGTTCTGGGTATACAATTGGACCATTTGAAGTAGAAGACTCACTTACAAAACATGAATATGTAAAAGAATGTGCTGTAGTTGCTAGCCCACATGAAATTAGAGGTAATATCGTTAAAGCCTTTGTTATCTTGCAAGAGGGTATATCAGCAACGGATGCTACAGTCAAAACACTTCAAGATTATGTGAAACAAGACGTTGCACCATACAAATATCCACGTGCTATAGAGTTTGTAGAAGACTTACCTAAAACAAACTCAGGTAAGATTAGACGTATTGAATTAAGAGAAGCAGAAAAGAATAAATAATTCAGTCATTAAACAAAATCGCTTGTCACTTTTATTAAAGGTTTTGTAGTTAATAATATTACAAGTTTCTTTTTCTGGCGTCATCATGTAGAAAATATAAATTTGTAAAAGGAGATTTTTATTTGAGTATAAATAAAGATTTCAAAATTTATGAGATTATATTTATCATTATTGCAATTATTTTTATTGTCATTAATTGTTTAGGTCTTTTTGAAGTTATTTATTTTACAAATAATGCCCAGATTATCTTTCAAGCGATATTCTTAGTATCTATTGGTATAGCTTATATAAGAAAGTCTAAAGTGGTAGGAGTATTATTTATAATTGCTAGCATCTTATTTATTACAAGTATTTTATGATGATTTTAAAATTAAAATAATACAAAAAAGGAACTCGAGACGTTTATTTACGCCTCGGGTTCCTTTTTGTATAAGTACTATAGAGTTAGTAAGTCCGTATAGGACGCTAGTGTTAATTATTCATGCGTTACAGCTCAAATAACACTTGAAAATTTCTAATTTTAAAAGAGTATTGATTCAATAATTATTGGAATGAAGCACCAATTAATGCAAAGCCTACTAAGATAATTAAATAGACAATTGACCATATAATTGCTGACTTTTTAGAAAAACGATTTGTAGCTAGGAGCATTACGCCAAATACATAAGCGCCTATAAGTGTTTGTAAGTTGAATGCACTAAGAAAGCTGTTGCCTTTATCAAAAATATTGAGACTTGTTATGACATAGTCCGTTGGTGACAAGCCTGCAATCCATTGAATTAAAATCACGATAAGTCCAATTACACTAGTGATAACTGTATAGCTTAATGTAGCTGAAAAAATAGATTTAGCACTAGCATCAGATTTCATGATTTTTGAAATTAATAGGAAAATAACAAATGTAATACCGATACCGATGATGCCACCAACAATGCCACCAATGATTCCGGTGATTTGCCCTATAGCTTTCGTTTGTTCAAGCTCTTGTCCACTTAAACCAGTATCTTTAAACAATGTATCATAGTCAATTAAACTACTAGTAATTATGGTAGATAGTATCACAACGACAATAGCAATAAGTAGTTTTAATGTCCATTTAGGATTAGTTCTTAAATTTGAAAAATGTTGAGCTAACGGTAATTTAGATGTTTCCATATGTATATTGCCTCCTAAGTGTATCTTTTTAAAAAAGCGTAACACGTGCTACAATATATTAAAACAACTTAATAAAAATTAATCAAATACAAATAAAAATTTTAATTATGATGTAAAATCAGTTTTTTGTTAACATTTTATTATTGGATTTTAATTGCTAATTTATGATATTTCGTATATTTATTATTGTGGGTAGTCTTTCAACATATTGAGTTAAAAAATACGAAGGGGTGCAAATTGATGTTATATTACTATAACACTAGATATATTGATTAATATAGTTGGTGGGATAGTAAAAGTGATTAAAAATATTGTGACTTAGTATGGTGCGAAAATAATTGTAATAGTATATATAATATAAGAACCCCAAAAGTTGAATTATAAGCTCAGCTTTTGGGGTTTATTACATTTAAATAGAAGTGTATTTAATTAGGGTTTCATTATTAATATTAATCAGTTGGTTATCGTACAGTTATTACTATTATTTATTGAAAAAAGCCAGAAATTGATTTAACTTCTAAGAATTCTTCAATACCATAGTCTCCCCATTCTCTACCGATACCAGATTGTTTATAACCACCAAATGGCATATCAGCGCTTCTTGGGTATTCATTAATTTCAATAACGCCTGCTTCAAATGCAGTAGCTACTTTTTGTAAAGTGTCCATATCTGAACCATACACATATGCAGCTAAACCATATTTTGTATCATTTGCGATTTTGATTGCTTCATCAACATCACTGTAAGTGATAATAGACATTACTGGTCCAAATATTTCTTCTTGAGCGATAGTCATATGATTATCTACGTTTGAGAAAATAGTTGGTTTAATGAAGTAGCCTGTTTCTAGTCCTTCAGGTTTACCCTCTCCACCTAATTCAATTGTTGCGCCTTCTTGTGCACCAATTTTAATAAATTCTTGGATTTGATTAAATTGTTTACTGTTAATGACTGGTCCCATCTGTACTGTTGCATCTTGTGGGTCGCCAACTTTGATTGCACTCATTTTTTCTTTTACTTTTTCAATAAATTCATCTTTGATTGATTCTGGAACAAGTGTTCTTGAGCCGGCAATACAAACTTGTCCTGAATTGCCAACTACTTTATGGACTGCTGCATCTGCAGCTTTGTCTAAATCAGCATCTTCTAAGATGACATAAGGTGATTTACCACCTAATTCAAGTGATACTTTTTTGAAATCTTTACTAGCTTTTTCCATGATTTTACTACCAGTATTACCAGAACCAGTGAAAGATACCATTCTAATCTTTTCATTTTCAGAGATTGGATTACCTACACCAAGGCCATCGCCATTTACTAAGTTGAAGACGCCTTTTGGCACGCCTACTTTGTCAAAAATTTCTGCTAAGATAATTGCAGCAAATGGTGTTTCTTCTGATGGTTTTAAGACTACACTGCTACCTGCTGCAAATGCACCTGCTAATTTCAAGGCAGTTTGATTTGTAGGGAAGTTCCAAGGTGTAATTAACCCTGCTACACCGATTGCTTCTTTTATAACGATATTGTTGCCTCTACGCTCTCTAAAATTAAAGTTATCTAAAGCATCTCTTGCTGCTTTAAAATGTGATAATCCCATTTCATAGTGGACATTTTCAGATGCTGTAACTGGTGTACCAAGTTCTAAAGTCATCGCTTTGATTAGATCTTCTTTACGATTTTCATATTCTTTAACGATATCGTTAAGTAAGTTTTGACGGTATTCTACTGAAGTGTTACGGAATTCTAAATAAACGCTATCTGCAGCGTTAACCGCATCTTCAACGTCTTGAGCATTACCTTTAGCAATTTTACCAAAAGCTTCTTCTGTTGCTGGATTAATAACATCCATTGTTTCGTTGCTGTGACTCTCTACCCATTCACCGTTGATATATTGTTTTGTTTGATTGAACATATTTACGCTCCTCTTAGTCTTTTATATTCATAGTCCAGTTCTTGTGAAGTGAATTTCAAACTGACATTAGGTGATAATACTACCGTTTTAATCGGGTTTCAATATTTTTGCTTAAATACTTAGAAAATATTTTACCGTTATTATTATTTGAAATTTCAATAAATTTTATTTTTCTAAAACACTTATTGGACCATTTGAATTTATAAAAATCATGCTATGTGTTAAATCAATAGGTGACATTTCAAAATCAGAAAGTACCCACTCATAGATGATGCCAGTATAAGCTGAAGCGATATAAGTACATAAGAATTGATCATCAATTTCTAAATTGTGGTTATTAACAATAGTATTGCTTAAAAAGTTAATATAGTTTTCTTTAAAATAGTTATACATGTCTAAATTGAATCTAGTGTCATTCAGTATTAAAGTTTTGAATAAATAACGATGATGAATAATATAATGAAAAACTTGGTTTGCTAAGTACAATTGAGCATCTAAAATATTTTGATGCTTATTAAAGAAGACATAAGGATTACCAAATAATTCGTTGAGCGTTTGTGTTTTAATGTTGTTGTATAACATATCAATATTTTTATAGTATTTATAGAATGTGGCACGTGTGATATTAGCCTCGTGGCATATATCAGATACTGTAATATCAGTTAAATCGCGTTTTTCTAGTAATGACAACGCCGAAGCTGTAATGCTTTTTTTGGTTTTATTTCGTTTATTTGTATAAATAAAAAACACTCCTTAAAAATAAACAATTATAAATAAAGTGTATATTTTTGAACTTTCGCTTACTTTAATGAGTATAACGAAATAACTATAATGAAATAAAGCTATTGAGAAAGAAGGAAAAGAAATGCTAAATGAAGATTTAAAAACAGTGTTGCTACACAATTATCGGCATCGTATAAATAAAGACGATGATTTTGATATTAATTCTGAGTTAGAGAAATTGTTGAATGATATTGGCTATTCAACTGCGGATGCTGGTGGGGAAGTTACATTCTATGGTAAGGATCCAATACAACCTAGTACACTAAGAATTGCTTCATTAGCAGGTATAGGCTTAGCCGCCAAATCCGTTGCACTTGCTTCCTTATGGCAAAACAGGGGAGGTAATGGACAGGATATTTATGTAGATATAAGAAAGGCATTGAAACGTTTATCTCCTTTTTATGAAAGAAAATGGGAAACATTAAATGGCTTTCCTGCTAAACAGCAATATTTTCCAAATAATCCAACACGGTTTAGTTTTTATCAAACAAAAGATAATCGATGGGTGATGCCATTAAATCCTTATCCAAGTTCACATAGACATACGCTTGAACTCATCAAAGCATTACCAAACAAACAGTCTGTCGCTCATGCGATTAAACAGTGGGACGCCAAAGATTTGGAAGAAGCTGCTGCAGAAAAAGGTGTCGTCATGCCTATGATAAGAACATTGCCTGAATTTATGCAAGAAGAACAGTTTGAATATATCGCTAAAGAACCACTTGTTACGATAGAGAAAATTGGTGAGTCAGAACCCGAGAGTTTCAGTGAAAACCCTCAACAACCATTGGATGGCATCCGTGCGTTAGGTATGGGACATGTAATTGCTGGGGCTGGTTTAGGAAGAGGCTTAGCTTTACATGGTGCAGACGTGTTAAATGTTTGGAGACCTTCTGAGCTAGAAGAGGAAACGTTATTATTAACTTCACATATCGGCATGAGATCAACCTATTTAGATATCGATCATTCAACTGAACATCAACAAAAATTTAATGACCTATTAAAATCAGCAGATATCTTTTTCATGAATAAAAGATATGGTTTCATGCAAGAGAGACATTTAACACCTCATGAACTTGCCGAAAAAAGACCTGGAATTATTCATTGTTCTGTTAATTGTTATGGTGATCAAGGGCCTTGGTCAGATAGAAATGGATTCGATCAAACTGCAGGAAGCGCTACGGGTGTTATGGCATTAGAGGGTACAGTAGACCAACCTAAGTTACCACCAATCGTGGTTGTGAATGATTATGTCATATCATGGTTGTTAGAAACTGGAGCAATTAAAGCGTTAGAAAGAAGAGCAAAAGAAGGCGGCAGTTATAGAGTTCAGGTTAATTTGAGTCGCGTTTCACTCTATTTAATGTCATTAGGTATTTTTGAAAAAGCATATGTAAATGATGTTTTTAATACGACAGATATGCATGCAATTGTCGCTCCTGATCAATTTGAATCTGAGACACCACTCGGACATTATATCGGCGTGACTGACCAAGTTACAATGTCAGAAACACCTGGTCATTACAATACTACGTTAATTCCTAGAGGATCTAGTAAACCAGAGTGGTTATCGTAAGATTTAAAGTATAGATAATTTCTATGCGGATTGTAGTTAGTTTGATAACTAGGATTGTGTTTAACAATGATATAAGAACAAGAATAAAGCAGATGAAGTGTTCATAGGTTGAACGTTTCATCTGTTTTTTATACTCTTATTTATTCAGACAGTCGCTTATGTTTTAAATCCATCCATATTAATAAGATGATGGTGAATGCTAATGACAAAATACTTATAATAATAATGAGTAAAAAGGCATTGTCATATGCTGCTTTGCCAGCCTCGATAAGTTCTTTGCTAACAGATAAAGGAAGTTGTTCTGCTTGAATCAATGTCTCATCTAAACTGCCTTTTGCCTTAGATAAATCAACAGAATTACTATTAAAATTAAAGAATAAACTGTAAAAAACAGAGAATAATCCACCTATAATAGCGATGCCTAATGATCCACCAAATTCAAATGACACTTCTTCAATGGAAGCGGCCATACCTGAATTCTTATCATCAGCATTTGACATAATAGCGTTAGATGCTAGCGTCATTGCTCCCCCTAAACCAAGACCAATTATGATTAAAGTAACAATTTGTATGGCTAAATGTGCATGTAAAACCCAATAAAATGCTGATATGCCAATAAAGGCCAGTAGTAATGTTACCCATTGTAGTTTTAATGTACCAAATTTAGTTAAAATGATACCAATTAAAATTGCCCCTACCAGTGAAGCTAAGGCCATCATCATTATTGTTAACCCAGCATTTAATGGTGTTAAGCCTAAAACAAGTTGTAGTCTTTGAGAAAGAATATATTCAAATCCCATCAATATAAATGAAGTTGTAATAGCAACGATAGTACCGCCTGTAAAGTATGGATTTTTAAAGATTGCTAAATTGATTAATGGAAATTTTAATCTGTTTTGTCTTCTAATGAACATAATTATAGCGATGAACCCAATAGCGAAAGCACCGAATAATACTACAAAATTATTTTCTGGTTTAGCTAATTCTTTGATTGCAAATACCACTGTAATCAGTCCTACCATGATTTGGAATGAGCTTATAAAATCCCATGTACCATCTTTATTTGTAGGATATTGAGGTATTAAAATATAAGAAATAATTATGACGATAATCACAACAGGTATATTGATAATAAATACAGATGGCCATGAAAATTTCTCTAATAATAGGCCGCCTATTACAGGACCTAAGCCCGCACCAGCTGCGGTAATTGCCGACCAAATACCAAGTGCTAATGCACGTTCTTGGTAATCTTTGAACGTTAATTTTATAATGGATAGTGTTGAAGGCATCATTGTAGCAGCGCCTATAGCTAATAACACTCTAGCCAATATTAATATAGTTGGTGTCGTGGCACTTGCTGCTAGTAATGAAGCGCCACCAAATATAGCCAAACCAAGTAAAAACATTTTCTTATAGCCTACATAATCTCCCAATGTACCAAGACCAGGCAGTAACCCCGCAACTACTAAAGCATAGGCATTAACAATCCATAATTTTTGTGTAGCAGTCGCTTCTAAATCATGTGTTAGCAATGGTAGAGCAGTATATAAAACTGTCATATCAATGACGATTAAAAATAATGCACTAGAGACTAAACATAAGATTGTCCACTTTTTAATATTCATAACAGTCACCTACTTTCCATATATAAAAATATAAACTATATGGTAACCATATAGTCAAGAATGGTTTTGTAAGTTTTTATAAAAAAATAGAAGATGTTAAATTTTTTCGACTGCTATAGAAATTTTTGTGACGTATTTATCGGGGCCATTAGTACTGATTTCATCAACAACATATTCTTCAAAGCTGTCACCAATCATTTTAAATCGATTGCTTATTAAATAATCTTTAATTTTTTTATGTGTTTTGTATAACGTTTCATCAGGACCTTCATGGTAGGCAATAATGTATTGTCCTTCCTCCCTAGTAAAATGTGGTTCTTCTATATTTTGTTTTACTTGAATATAAAAATTTGAGAACTCAGTATATTTATCGTTTTGAATATTATTTTTATCAATGATTGCACCAATAGGATAACCAGAGTCTAGATGATTATGCTTTATAAAATTAATAAAAGACATGAGTTTATGCGATGAAGATTTAAGTGTTACGTCGCCGATAGTATCACTTAACAAATAATATTGTTTTGGTAACGTTATAATATCTATAGTAGAAAAGTCGGCTTTGTAAGACTCATATAAATAACTCTTTTTATTTTGTATGGTTAGTTTTTGTTGTTTTAATTGTTGGATTTTCAAATCTATTTCTTTTTCTTTGTCAGTTAATAAATTAATTGTTTTAGGTAGTGATCGGATATCTAAAAATTCCTTTATTTCAGTAAGCGATAAACCAAGACCCTTCAATATATCAATCACACTAAATATTTCTAATTGTTTTAAAGTGTAAAATCGATAGCCTTTGTCATTTCTGTACTGAGGCTTTAAAATACCAATTTCATCATAATGGAAAAGTGTTTGCTTTTTTACACTACATAATTCAGCGAATTCTCCCGTCGTAAATAAAGTTTCAGCTAAACTCATGGTTACCTCCTGTGTGATAATAATATGTAAATTACTATAATTATCATTCAGCAATAAAAAACATTCAAATATTTAGTGCAAAAAGATTGTCCTATTACCTTAGTAAATAAAGAGGTTAATTTACGCTCGCTACAACTACTAGCTTTAAAAGCTACAAATTCAATATTCGTGGGAGATTATCTTGTTACAGGTGGTCAGCCGAATAAATTAAATTATAAAATGATAGAAGATTTAGGCTTTAAAATTGGTTTTGGTAACCATTGATTACCAATAAAGTAGCACATAGTATAAAAATTTTTAATGCAGTTTGATTTAACTCATACAATAATAAAGGGAACAAGAGAAACTAGTAATAAGTTTATCTTTTGTTCCCTCAAAATTAAACATTGTCACAAAAAGACATATAGATTGTTAAGATCTTACTATCTTATAAAAAACTCTTTAAGACCATCCACTAAGTTGAGCAATCATTAATGTAATGATAGAAATAATTGCCCATATTATAAAGAGTGGGAAGAAAAAGCGAATCCATTTAGTATAAGAAACACCACCTATGGCCAAGGCTGCCATAAAGTAACCACTTGTAGGATAAAATATGTGCGTGAAGCCATCGCCAAGTTGGAATGCCAAGACAGCAGTTTGTCTAGTAACACCTAACATATCAGCTAAAGGAGCCATAATTGGCATTGTAACCAACGCTTGCCCACTACCAGAAGATATTATGAAGTTAATAAGCACTTGTACTGCATACATGCCAATGACTGCAATGGTTGGAGTAGTACCATCAATAACTGAACCAAGTCCATGAACGATGGTGTCCATAATCTTGCCGTCTTCAAGAACTACAGCAATGGAACGTGCAAGGCCAACGATAATTGCACCCATGAGTACATCCTTAAAGCCATCATTGAATGCTTCGCAAATAGTTTGTGTTGATAGGCCTGAAACGAATCCAACGATGACGCCCATGAATATAAATAAACCGGCCATTTCTACCATGAACCATCCTTGGGTAGTGACGCCGTATACCAGGATAATAAAGAAGACAAAGATAACAGCGATCCCCCATTTTTGTCTCGTTGTAGCTGTAGTTGGCGCGTGTTCTGTGATGTGCTGATATAGCTCTCTTTTTTCTGAATCATCCTCATATACGGGGCTTAAAGTAGGTTGTTTATGAACTTTTTTAGCATAACGCATAATGAAAACAATTGTGACAGCTAACACTACGATAAATAAGATAATCCTTAAACCAATACCTGAAAATACAGGGATTCCAGAAAGCTTTTGTGCTAATCCCGTATTAATAGGGTTAAGAACACCTACTGTAAAGCCGACAACTGTTCCACAAAGAGCAATCGCTGTGGCAGTTATAGAATCATATCCTAAAGCGATGACGAGTGGAATGATGACAGGAATATAAACTAGCGATAATTCTGCTGTACCAATTAAAGTAGCTACAATAGCAAATACTGTAGTTAACACCGGAATAATAAATATACTTTTATAAATAAAACGACGTGTTAAGTTATCAACAGCAATTTCGATGATACCCGTTCTTCTAAGTACCATGAACATGCCACCAATAATTAATGTAAAGAATACGATTTCCCCAGCTTCAATAAGGCCTCTAGGAATAATCGATATAAAGTCGACTATGCCTACTGGTGCAGAAGTAATGTAGTGAAATGAATCAGCATCCACCATTTCTCTACCTTCAGGACCCTTAATTCTCTTGAATTCACCTGATGGAACAATATAAGTAGCAAGCGTAGCGATTACACCAAAAATAAATAAAATGACATAAATGTGTGGCATTTTAAATTTTTTCTTAGGTTTTAGCGCATGATTGCGTTCTTTATTGAAGTAACTCAAATAACCTCCCCCTTATATAAATGCTAAATAAATTAAATTTACCATAAAAGAATTAAAAATAATTTGTTAAATTCTGAAGATTTAGAAATATTTTTGTTGATTTTTACATTTTAATATACATATGAAATATTAATTTACAAAGATAAATAAAAAATAAATGATTATTTATTTTTTATAGCATATAAATACCTGAATTTTTTATTCAATAATTGCTAATTTAACAGTTAATTATAGTGAATTATATGTATAGTAAAATTAATTTGAACAAGCAAAAGTGATATAGAACTTTTATTATTTGAAAAGTATTTGATCTAGAAATAATTAAAAGACCCTTTATTAATAAAGAGTCTTTTAAAATAACTTCTGAGAAACTTCGATTAAGTTAAGTATATGAAACTGTTTAATAATCATAATTTTAATATTTAAAAAGAATAGCCTCTATCTATTGCAAGATTTCTTTTGGCATTATATATAACTTGTTCTAATTCAACATCATATAAATCACATAATTGCATGTAAATAGGTAGTGGCAGATTTGAATTTTTTCCTCTTTCAATTTCTAGGAGGTCGCTAATACTAATATCTAAGACGAGAGCAATATCATGTTTTTTAAAATTTTATTTTTTCTCAAGTTCATTAATTCATGACAAACGTACTTTTGGATTGTTTTAGCTTCTATTTTATTCATACAAGCACCTCCTACTAAATTGAATTTATTTAATATTATAACGAATAAATTTTTTTTGTAAAATATTAAAATCATAATCTTTAAATTTAATTATTTAATAGGTAGGTGGATATACTACCCAGATTACTTTCAAAGTTTTATCGCTATTGTTTTTCCAAGCATGAGGAGATTGACTGCAAAAAGATATAGAATCATTTTCGTTCAGTATATAAATATTATTATTAATTTCAATTTCCATTGTTCCTTGTAATATGGTAACAGTTTCTTCAATACTATTATGAGATAATAAGTCACCACTATTTCCGCCAGGCTTTATTTCACTATAAATTACTTCATAAGGAGCGTTCTCTCTGGTTATCATATAATCTGTAGATTTCTCATCAGGGTAAGAAAGTTTTTTAGCTTCTCCTTTTTTTACAATATAAGGAGTATTCTGAACATCTTCATTCTCGTTTAATAGCATTGTTAAATTTATTGATAGTGCGTCTGTTATTTTTTTTAATGTAGAAATAGAAGCTGAAGTAAAACCTCTTTCAAATTGACTGATAAAGCTGGGTGTAAAACCAGTATCTTTCGCAAGTTTATTAATAGTTATATTTTTTCCTTTTCTAATATTTCTAAGTTTTTGACCTATTTTTATATCAGTATCCATTGTAATTTTCTCCTTTTTATAATTGACAAATAAAAGCAAAACTATTAACCTGTACTTAATTAAGTGTCACTTAATTATTGGGATTTGCTTATTTTAATTATAACAAATCGTTTACGGGCCTGTTTAAAAATTTTTAACACTAAATGGAAGCGCTTTCTTATAAGGGGGAGATTATTAAATAAGAGTAATTTATGGCAACTTATAAATTCAGAATATTTAGTTTATTTTGTTGGAGATGTCAAAGTTATTTTTATTAGCGAAAAGGTGGGGATAAAATTGTCTTGGTATAACCAAATAATTCATAATACAGATCTTGAATTTTCAAGCTATTGCAAGAATATGTATAAAGTTAACCGTGGTATATATAACACCATAGATTCGTGGTTTTATAATCAAGGGGTTAAAAATATTCTTCATAGAAGAAAAAAAATTATAGATTTTCTGAATTATTTACAAAGCAACAATACATTGTCTTTTGGAAAAGGTGGATTAACGCACAAATTAAATGAATTCAATAATTCTTCAGGAATATGAATTTATTAAGGGGGAATATTCATGAAATTATTAGGCATTTCAGGTACTATTATAGGTTCGAAAACGGAAGTTGCAGTAAAGAAGGCTATAGAATATATGAATGAGGATGTCACTACAGAGTTTATAAATTTGAAGGATTATGATTTAGAATTTTGTGATGGTAGACCTATTTCAGAATATAACAATGACACACAAGAATTAATAGGAAAAATTTGTGTTGCAGATGCATATATTTTCGGTACGCCCATTTTTCAAGGTTCTTTTACTGGTGTATTAAAAAATCTATTTGACTTAATACCACCGAAGGCAATGAAACGTAAAATTATAGGGTTTATAGCTACTGGTGGAACGTTTCAACATTATCTTGTTGTTGAGAATCAGTTGAAACCAATAGCAGGATATTTTAGAGCTTATATTGCACCTGGAAATGTTTACTTAAATGATTCTCATTTTAATTCCGATAAAGAAATTATAGATGCAGACGTAATATATAGATTGAAAGAACTATCAATAGAAATGGGATTTATGCAAAAACAACTTGCGCATACGGAGCACACTCACACTGAGGTAGCAAAATGAAAAAGGAAGGGTGGAAAAGTAAAATAGATTGGCCGGTATTTAGTTTTAGTGGAGGAGTATTAGTGTTGTTTGTTGTAATGTCCTCACTATTTACCAAAGCTACATCGAAGTTTGTTGAAAAGGGGTTTCAAATTTCAATTACTTATTTTGGTGCATTTTGGCAAATTTTATTACTCGCTACTTTTGCAGTAGGGCTATTTTTAATTTTTTCAAAATATGGACGTGTACGTCTAGGTAATACTTCTAAACCTGAAATGGGTTTTTTTAAATGGGCAGCTATTGTCATAACAGCAGGATTAGGTGCGGGAGCTATATTTTGGGCAGCTGCTGAACCTATGTACTATTTCATTGACGTTCCACCAACTATGGGCTCTAATATTGAGAACAAAAGTACTGAAGCAATACCAGCGTCAATGGCACAAAGCTTTACATCATGGGGGTTTACAGCTTGGGCAGTATATGGAGCCGTAAGTGGCATTATTATAATGTACGCGCACTATAATAAAGGGATGAAAATACGCCCTAGAACATTATTATACCCAATATTTGGTAAGAAAATTGAATATAATTCTACAGGCTCGTTGATAGATGTACTTTGTATTCTAGGAGCTGTAGCTGGAACAATTGGAACAATTGGTTTTTTTGGTTTTCAATTTAGTTATTGGATGCATAGTATTTTTGGAGTCCCTGATAATATAATTACCCAAATTTTATCTGTAGTAGGGTTAATAATAGTAGTAACTATATCTGCAGTAACTGGTATTGATAAAGGTATTCAATTTCTTAGCAAATTGAATATTTGGTTAGCTATAGGAATTGCATTGTTTATTTTATTAGTTGGGCCAGGAAAATTTATAATAGACACATTTATCTCTTCTTATGGTATTTACATCACTCAATTTATAGATATAAGTACTTTTAGAGGAGACGATAAATGGGCTGGCTCATGGATGCTTTTCTTTTTTGGGTGGTTTATAGGTTACGGTCCTTTAATGGCTATGTTAGTGGCTCGCGTTTCAAAAGGGAGAACTATTAGGGAAATTTTTATACTTGTTTCTATTGTTGCAGGTGTAGTTTCTCATTTATGGTTTACTATTTTAGGAGGAAGTGGTCTTTTCTATGAAACCAAAAATCCGGGCGAAGTTAGCAATCCTCTATCAGAAAATGGTTTGCCTGCAGCAGTGATTTCAATAGCTACAAATTTACCTATGGGGGCTATTCTTGTCGTTGTGTTACTTATTTTAACATTGATTTTTGTTATTACTACTGCGGATACAATGTCATATTCAATATCTATGTCAGTAACAGGTGAAGGAGATCCGCCTAAAATTGTTAGAGTGTTTTGGGTAGTTGTTATGGGAGTTATTTCTATAATTCTTATAAATATAGGTGAAGGAAGTATAAATGCGATACAATCATTTATTATTATAACAGCAGTTCCTATTTCAATTATTATGTTACCTGCTGTTTGGACAGCGCCTAAAATTGCACATAAATTAGCAATAGAGCAACAATTAATTGAAGGAACTAATAAAGAAAAAAATTTAAAATTTATAACTCGTAAATCAACAATGACGCTAAATTATAATCAAAATTTTAAAAATAAGGAGTGACTATATATGAAATTTGGTATTTTTGCGAATTGGAATGCACAAAATAGAGAAGAAGAGTTTGATAAAGTATTAGATGAGATGAGAGAACAAGCGGTATATTGTGATCAAAATGGATATGATTCAATTTGGTACACAGAGCATCATTTTGGTCATGAAGGGAATGAAATTATACCGAATCCATTACTAATTGGAGCTGATATTGCTGCACGTACGAAAAATATAAAAATTGGCCAAGCAGCTAACATTGTGACTTTTTGGCACCCACTTAGATTAGCAGAAGACATAGCAATGTTAGATCAAATGAGCAGAGGACGAGTTGAAGTTGGAGTTGGGAGAGGTTTGTATGGAAGAGAAGCAGCCAACCTCAATATAGCTGCGGATCCATCAAATCAGCAACAAAATAGAGCCATATTTGAAGAAACTGTTACAGTATTAAAAAAAGCTTTAACAGGAAACTTTTTTGCTCATCACGGAGAATTTTATAATTTCCCTCCAAAAGGTATTAAATGGGAACATCCGATGAGTCCATCTTCAGAAGATTTTATGGATATAGATAAGGGGGAAATAAATAAAGTAGCTATAATGCCACCTGCTTATCAAAATCCGCATCCTCGGTTTTGGCAAACAATTGACTCAACAACTTCAATCAAGAAAGCAGCTAGCGAAGGAACTAACGCAATATTTTGGATGCCACCAGTAAAAGAACTAAAGAAAAGATTTCATTTATATAAAGATACGGCTTCCGAAGCCCGTGGTAAAGAAGTCGCTTTAGGAGAAGGTATTGCTATAGTTAGAGATTTATATGTTGCAGAAACAATGGAGCAAGCAAGAGAAGATGCTGCTGAAGCAGTATTGAACAATTACAGATGGGTTTGTCATTGGAGAGGGTTAGGTAATTTAATGAATCCTGACGAAGAATTAACAGAAGATCAAGAACTAGATTATGATTTTTTACATCCTAGAAATTTATTATTCGGGACTCCAGAATATGTAACAGAAAAAATTAAAGAATTACAAGATGAGTTAAATTTACAAAATCTTTTATTATGGGTAGATCATAACGGCCTATCTCATGAAAAAAAGATGAAAAGTTTAAAATTATTCACCGAAAAAGTAATGCCAAATTTTAAATAATGGAAAGGCGGAATATATAATGGTAGAAATTAGAAAAATATTTACAACAATTGAAGAAACTTTTATTGAAGGGCAGAAAGAAGTAGAAGTTCCGGTAAAAATGATAATAACTGCAGCAGTAATTAAAAACCCTTGGTATGGAGAAAGATACGTTGAAAACTTAAAACCAGAAATAGATGAACAAGCACCTATAATAGGAGAGACTTTAGTTGAAGAACTATTTAAATATATTAATTCACCAGATGAAGTAGAAGCTTTTGGGAAAGCAGCAACAGTAGGTGTTGATGGAGAAATTGAACATGCTTCAGCTTTTATTCATACATTAAAGTTTGGCAATAAATTTAGAGATTCTGTTGAAGGAAAAAGTATACTTAGCTTTACAAACAAGCGCGGAGGCCCAGGATCTAAAATTACTATACCTATGGTGCATAAAAATGATGATTCAAAACGATCTCATTTTGTTACATTTGAGACAAGTATTGATGATGCACCAAAACAAGATGAAATTGTAGTTGCTATTGGGGTTTCTACAGGCGGACGTCCACATCCTAGAACGGGAGATAGACATCAAGATATGAAAGACATGGGATTACTATAAATGAAAAACGGCATAACATCAGATAATACTTACTATGTGACTGCTGGTACAGGAGACCCTTTAATTTTAATTCATGGTGTGGGGCTTGATCATACAATGTGGAAAGAACATATAAACTATTTTTCAGCATATTATCAAGTGTTTGCTTATGATATGTTAGGTCATGGAAAATCAAGTAAGCCTGATAAAGAAAACTATGAATTACAAGATTTCACAGAACAATTATTGAATTTTATGAATGAACTTAATATTCATGAACCCCATATTTTAGGATTTTCCATGGGGGGGATGGTAGCACAGTCATTCGGTAGTGTTTATAAAGAAAAAGTTAAATCACTTATATTCTCTAATGCGGTTGGCCATAGAAATGACAAAGAAAGGCTTTCAGTACAAAAAAGAATACAAACTGTAGAGAAATTAGGAAAAAATAGCACAATTGAACCAGCAATAGAAAGATGGTTTAATGATACATTTAGCAAAAGTCATTCAAATCTAGTAAATCAAATTAAACAGCGTCTTAAAGACAACGACGAAGACAGTTATTTAAAAGCATATCGAGTTTTTGGAGAAGCTGATCGCTTATTGTGGAAAGATTTATGTGAAATTAACGCTCCTACACTTGTAATAACAGGTCAATTTGATCAAGGCTCGAACATCAGAATGGCAGAAGAAATGGTAAAGCGTATTTCTCAATCAAAATTAATAATCATCCCAGAAGCAAGACATATGTTACCTTTAGAAAAATTTCAGATTTTCAATCAAAACGTACATGGATTTTTACAGAATATTGATAACGAGGTGAAGAATAATTAGTAAATTAAAGCAGTATAATATGTATATTAATGGAAAGTGGGAAAAACCAACAAATAGCTTGTATTTTGATAGTTATAATCCTGCTTCAGGGAAAGCATGGAGCCAAATAGCAAGAGGAAATGAACAAGATGTACAAAAAGCTGTTGAAGCTGCATATAATACATTTAAAAGTTCGTCTTGGTCTGAAAAGACTTTCACTGAACGTGGACAAGTGTTAAGAAAGCTTGGAGACATATTAGCTAAAAAGGTTGATGAATTAGCTGCTTTTGAAACTCAAGATAATGGCAAAGTAATTAGAGAGATGAAGGGGCAGCTCAGCTATATGCCACAATTCTTCTATTATTATGCTGGCTTGGCTGACAAAATTAGTGGTGATACATTACCAATTGATAAAAAAGATTTATTTGTTTACACAAAAAAAGAACCAGTCGGTGTTGTAGCAGCTATAACACCTTGGAATTCCCCTTTATATTTAACTTTTCTTAAGTTAGCACCAGCGTTAGCAGCAGGAAATACTATAGTTATTAAACCATCTGAATATACTTCAGCTTCTCTTTTAGAATTTGCTAAGTTAACAGAAGAAGCAGGTGTACCTGATGGTGTTATTAATATTATTACAGGATTTGGTAACGAAGTAGGCGATGCATTAACAACGCACCCATATATCAGTAAAGTAGCATTCACTGGTGGTCCAGAAGCAGCACGTCATATTGTGAAAAATACTGCTGAAAATTTTGCCAAACCAACTTTAGAACTTGGAGGAAAATCCCCCAATATCATTTTTGATGACGCAAATTTAGATAATGCTTTAATGGGCGTTCTAGCTGGTATTTTTGGAGGTACTGGACAGAGTTGCGTGGCTGGATCAAGAGTGTTCCTACATGATGATATCTATGATGAATTTATGGAAAAATTAGTAAAAAGAACTAATTCAATCGTTGTAGGTGACCCTCAAGATGACAGAACTGAAGTTGGTCCAGTAGCTACTAAAGAGCAATTAGAAAAAATTGAAAAATATGTATCAAAGGGAATTGAAGAAGGAGCTAATCTAGTTGTGGGAGGAAAACGACCAGAATATTTAAAAGAAGGATGGTATTTTGAGCCAACAATATTTGAACATACTAGCCATTCTGATTGTTTAGTGCAAGAGGAGATTTTCGGCCCTGTTCTAAGTATTATAAGGTTTAATGATGAAGAGGAAATTATTAGATTAGCTAATGACACACGCTATGGTTTAGCCGCAGGAATTTGGACAGAAAACATTGGAAGAGCACAACGAATGATTGATTCCATTGATTCAGGCATAGTATGGGTGAATACTTATAGAAGTATTTCACCAATGGCCCCTATTGGCGGTTCAGGTATGAGTGGTTATGGCAGGGAAGGTGGTATAGAATCTATTAATGAATATTTAAAAACAAAAACAATATGGATAAATTCCTCATCTGAACAAATGGCCGATCCTTTTGTAATGAGATAAGTTTTAATTTTTATTTCAGTTATCGTCATTAAATATAGCAATTGAGATTAGTTGAATTTCAATTGTAATTTTTTCTTTCGTAATAAGTATTTAGATGTTAACGAAGCGCTTAGAGCATTGATAAATAACAACCAATTAATTGATATATTTAAAAAATTTCAAAAATTAGGTTTTAATATCATGGTGTATTCTAATGGAAATGTTGCTATCAAAGTAGTCATTGATACTTGTAAAAATGATCTTTATTAAAATTTTATTGAGCGTAAATGGTAAATATTTATAAATAATAAAGTAGTAAAGTAAACTTATATTTTATAAGTATGCACAGTAGTACTAAATAACCCCTCACTAACTCAAATAGTGAGGGGATTATTTAGTTCTACCAAAATTGTTTCCATTACGAAACTATTATAAATAATTAAATTTATAATGACTTAATATTGAAAAAAGCTCTTCTAGCATATTTATATAAAGTTTGTGGCCATCATGTTTCAAATTCTATACAATTTCAAAAGTTATCTCATAAAATTATTTTTTTACATTTGCCTTTTTCAGTAACTTCAAATTCCATTTTATATTCAATTTAATGTTTTTGAAATGACGAACAAGACTTTTTGTTCCAATTGTTTTGTAATAGCGGTTAACACCTCAGAATTTAAATTTTGCTATTTATATAACTGAAATATATTAGTCGTTTCATCGACTTTTAGATGTAATGAAACAAGAATTTTTAATAAGTAATATCGTACCTATTTATAGTTTTATTACCATTGTTATTTATAGTATTAATTGAGAGTTAGTAGGGTGTAAAAAATATTGAATATACAATTTTAGTTATAATAACTTGAAAATATTATTTTTTAAATGTAAACTTTTAATTTATAAAGGTTAACATTTAGGGGGTAAGATTTTTTATGAATATATTTATTACAAGTACTAATACGAATATGGGAAAGACTTATATAACTAAAAATCTCTTTAAACTATTAAAAGAAAAAGGCTATAATGTATGCATTTTTAAACCGTTTCAAACAGAAGAAATAAATAATGGAAGATACCCTGATTTAGATGTGTTTAAAAAAGAATGCTTATTAGATTATAAAATGACATCATTATATAAATTCAGTGATCCAGTATCGCCACATTTAGCGTTTAAAATTGAAAAGAACCAAAAACTAGATAGACAAAAATTATTGCATAGAGTCAAATTTTTAGAAAATAAATTTGATATTGTCTTAATAGAAGGTGCTGGAGGTATTGGAGTACCTATTTATGAATATGATAATCATTT
Source organism: Staphylococcus xylosus NJ (assembly GCF_000338275.1). Lineage (GTDB taxonomy): Bacteria > Bacillota > Bacilli > Staphylococcales > Staphylococcaceae > Staphylococcus > Staphylococcus xylosus_B. The sequence goes on along the minus strand of NZ_ANMR01000022.1, from coordinate 15,402 downwards.
TTATATGACTAAAGATTTAATCAAAGAAACATCTGAACTTATAATTAGCGTTTTACCTTCAAAATTAGGTGCTATCAGCGATGCTATTGTGCATCAAAGTTATATAGATAAGGAAGATCTCCCACCTAATTTACTAATTATGAATAATTACATAAATGATTTTATTGAAAATGATAATAAAAAAACAATTGAAAAAGAAACGGAAAAGGTTGTTTATACTTTTCAAAAGGATGGTATCCACAGTGATTTTTCAGAAGAATTTATTCAATATCTAATCGGAGGAAATAATGAATAATACAAAAGAGTTAAAGATTAAAGATTCAGAATATGTTTGGCATCCATTTACTCAGATGGGCGTTTACACAAAAGATAACCCTATTATTATTGAAAAAGGGAAAGGAAGTTACTTATATGATACAAATGGAAAAAAATATTTAGATGGATATGCTTCGTTATGGGTTAATGTTCACGGACATAATAATAAAAAACTAAATAAAGCGATTAAAAAGCAATTAAACAAAATTGCGCATTCAACACTTTTAGGGTCATCTAATATCCCGTCTATAGAACTTGCAAAAAAACTTGTGAATATTACGCCTGAGAAACTTAAAAAGGTGTTTTATTCAGATACCGGTAGTGCGTCAGTGGAGATAGCTATTAAGATGGCTTATCAATATTGGAAAAACATTGATCGAAATAAATATTCTAAAAAAAATAAATTCTTAACTTTAAAAAATGGATATCATGGAGATACCTTAGGTTCTGTAAGTGTTGGGGGTATAGACAGCTTCCATCAAATTTTTAAAGATTTGATATTTGAAAATATACAGATAGAAAGCCCATCTATATATAAAAGTAGATACGTAAATGAAAAGGATATGATTGATTCAATTTTAAATAGTATTGAAAATATTTTATTAGAAAGAAATGAAGAAATAGCAGGTTTTATTTTAGAACCTCTTATTCAAGGAGCTACCGGTTTGTTCGTTCATCCAGAAGGATTTTTAAAATCTGTAGAAAAGTTATGTAGAAAATATAATGTGCTTCTAATTTGTGATGAAGTAGCTGTGGGATTTGGACGAACAGGTGCAATGTTTGCTTGTAATCATGAAAATGTACAACCAGATATTATGTGTCTAGGTAAGGCAATTACAGGAGGGTATTTACCTTTAGCTGCTACTTTAACTTCTCAAAAGGTCTATGAAGCATTTTTAAGCGATAATCATAGCATTAATACATTTTTCCATGGTCATACTTATACGGGTAACCAAATAGTATGTTCTGTTGCTTTAGAAAATATTAATCTTTTTGAAAAAACAAATCTTATAGCACATATACAAAAAACTTCTGAGACATTAAAAAGTAGATTACACACTCTTAAATCTCATGAAAATATAGGTGATATTAGAGGTAGAGGGCTTATGTTTGGCGTTGAATTAGTAAAAGATAAGCATAATAAAGTAGCTTTAGATATAAATAGTGTAGAAAGAATAGTGCGAAATTGTAAAGAAAATGGATTAATGATAAGAAATTTAGAAAATGTTATTACTTTTGTTCCAATTTTAAATATGTCCAATAAAGAAATTAGAAAAATGGTTAATATTTTTGAAAAATCACTACACAATATATTAGATGGGGATGAGTAGCATGAATTTAGCTGAAAGAATTTTACAAGGAGAAACTTTAACTAAAGATATATTATTGAAAATATATGAAGATACTAATATAGATACATTAGATTTATTAAGCGAGGCTTATATATTAAGAAAACATTACTATGGAAAAAAAGTGAAACTAAATATGATCTTAAATGCTAAAAGTGGTATATGTCCAGAAAATTGTGGTTATTGTGGTCAATCTAGAGATATGAAGCAAAAGCAAAGATATGCTTTAGTTCCGGAAGAACAAATTATTAGTGGAGCAAAAGTAGCTCATGAGAATAACATAGGTACGTATTGTATTGTTATGAGTGGACGAGGCCCTAGTAATAAGGAAATCGATCACATAAGTAGAACTGTAGAAGAAATTAAATCAAACCACCCTCAATTGAAAATATGTGCGTGCCTTGGTTTAACTAATGATGAACAAGCTCAAAAACTCAAATTATCTGGCGTTGATAGATATAATCATAATATAAATACTAGTGAAAACTATCATGAAGAAGTTGTAACTACTCACACGTATAAAGATAGAACAAACACTTTAGAAATTATGAAAGAAAACAATATATCGCCCTGTTCTGGTGTGATTTGTGGAATGGGAGAGTCAAATCAAGATATTATTGACATGGCCTTTGCCTTAAAAGAAATCGATGCCGATAGTATTCCTATTAATTTTTTACATCCCATTAAAGGTACAAAATTTGGAGAAATGAATGAATTGACTCCAATGAAATGCTTGAGACTTATAGCTTTATTTAGACTAATTAACCCATCAAAAGAAATTAGAATTGCTGGTGGTAGAGAAGTTAATTTGCGTTCACTACAACCTTTGGCTTTAAAGGCAGCAAATTCAATATTTGTAGGAGACTACTTAATTACTGGAGGACAGCCTAATAAATTGGATTATAAGATGATAGAAGACTTAGGTTTTGAAATTGACTCTGGATATAATGAGCTGAAAGGAAATAAGGAATGAACTCGAAGAGTAATTTAAAAAAATTACATGAAGAAGGTTTATATAGAAAACTTAAATCTATAGAATGCGTTTGTGATAAATATATATATATAGACGGTAAAAGATATACAAATTTTACCTCTAATGATTATCTAGGTTTAGGACAATTAAAATTTAGTATTCAAGATTTTTCAGAATTTATGAAGATATATAGTCCAAATTTATCTAGTTCTAGATTAGTTAGTGGAAATTCAATAATATATGATGATTTAGAATCTACTATAAGCAACTGGCTTAATTTCAAAAATTGCTTAATTTTTAATAGTGGGTATGATGCTAATTTATCTATATTCAATATTTTTAAAGATGAAGATATATTAGTTTTTTCAGATCAAAAAAACCATGCGAGTATCATAGATGGCATTAGACTTAGTGGTTTAGATAAAAAAATTTATAATCATTTAGATTATAAAGATTTAGAAGGAAAATTAGCATATCATTCAAACAAAAATGTTCAAAAATTAATCGTATCAGATAGTGTTTTTTCGACTAATGGAAATATTGTAAATATAAAAAAATTAGTTGAATTAAAAAATAAATATAACGCAATTCTTTTGATAGATGCTTCTCATAGTTTAGGTTTAAGTATATTTGAAAACTATCATGATGTAGATGTTTTAACAGCTAGTTTATCAAAGGCATGGGGCGCGCATGGGGGGATTATTTTAAGTTCTAATGATATAAGAAAATTAATGATTAATCAGGGACGAACGTTAATTTACTCGAGTAGCTTACCTATTTATAATTTATATTTTATTAAAAAAAGTTTACAGTGTTTGTTTGATGCTGGTAAACGACGAGAAAAATTAACATATTTAAGTGACTATTTTAATAAAAGTTTTAAAGTTCTTTTTCCAAATCAAACAAATTCTGCCTCTCCAATTAAAAAAATTACTTTTGATAGATTAGATGTGGCTAAAAAGATATATAATACACTTTTCGAAAATGGTGTTTTTTTAAGTTATTTAAGATATCCAACAGTCGAAAAACCGACATTAAGAATTTCGTTATCTTATTTTCATGATGAAAAAGATATCGATAAACTTTTAGAACTAATCAATCAATATTATCAAGGTGAAAAAAATGTATAGTATTAAGATGCGAGCTAGTAATGAGCAAATTCATATAAGTGGTGCCGAAACCATATGTGAATTTGAAAATTTAGAAAAAAATATTAAAAAATATTTTAATAAAGCTTTTAATCATGAAAACGGAAGTATAGATTTTTTGAATTTAAAAATTGAAAAAATAACAAAACCTATTCAAAATCTAAAAGCTTTACCAATAATCCAGAATCAAAATACTAATATGCAAGATTTGGCTAATAATAGCGGTATTTCTGATAAAGCTTTAAAAAATGGATTTCAATATATTGAAAATGATATCGCTTATACTGGGGCTATTATTTTATCGGCAAAAACAGGAAAGCGACTAGATTCTACTAAAAATAGAGGTGTTAGAGTGACAAATTTTGCTTTTAAAAACAAAAATAAAATCAATGATATCTCTGAACGAGTAAAAGATGCGCTATCAATAGCAACCTGTATAAATTTATTTAATAATGTTAAAGGAGAATTATGTGTATCTGATGACTTAAATTATACTACAGGTTATTATGCTTCTCCCACATTAGGATATAATAGAATATTTAATATTAAAAATAAGAATACACGTGTAGGAGGTAGAATTATTTTTGTTGATGAAAAAATAGATCTAAAAAAATATATTACATTTTTAGAGGAAGTACCTAAACAAATAATATATTAATAAAATTAGGAGTGCTTAAATTGTCATCAAAAGAAATAACGCAGATAAGTTGCATTGCAGCAATATTAAGTATATTTGCAATAATAAAAATGCCATCAATTTTACCAGGTTTAGAATTCCAACTTTCAGCACCTGTATCTCTTTTAATTTTAGCTATTTTTGGTATTAAGAAATATTTTATTGGAGGATTGTTATCTAGTTTTATATTATTAATATTAGGTATATTTAATCCTATTAATTTGATTGTGTCTTTCTGCTTTAGGTTTGTAGCAATTTTAGTTATTTGGTTTTTTAAAGTGAATGTTTTTTCTTTGATTATTGCCGCTGTATTAGGTAGTACTTTATCAAGAATTATTTTATCTCAAATTTTGAATTTACCTATTTTAGTCGTAGTTATTAACGCTACACCAGGGATAATATTCACTATAATTGTACTGATTCCGTTATATTTGAGTTTAATTAAAAATAATTTAATTAAAAACAGTAGTATAAATAAAAATTAAATGAAAAAATAGAATGACAATTATATTGGTTTTAAGGTAATCTATATATAATTGCCATTCTATATTTAAATGGATATATAAGGAGTGTTTGTTAATTGAAGAAAAAATGGATGTGGCTTATTGGAATTGTTGCAGTTATAGGATTGTTAGCCATTGCTTTAGTGTTAAAACAAGCGAATAGTGATGAAAAAGATAAAGACGGTTACGATACATATAAAGTGGAGAAAGAAAGTCCACTTAATTTAGAGGGGAAAGCATCACCTCAAGAAGTAAAAACATATAACAACAATAGCCAGTTAGGCACATTTGTAAGTCCACAAGTTGATGATGGTCAATCAGTTAAGCAAGGTGACTCACTCATTAACTATAACGTTAACAACAATAAACGCCAACAATTAGTAAATAAAGTGGACGAAGCACAGCAAGCAGTTAATGAAGATTATAGAAATATTAATCAAGCGCCAAATAACAATGATTTACAGAAGAAACTGACACAAGATCAAAGTGCATTAAGCGAAGCACAACAACAGTTGAATCAACACGATAAACAAATCAATGACAGCGTATATGCAGCATTTGATGGTAAAGTAGATATCAAAAATAAGGAAAATGTATCAGATGGGCAAACAATATTACAATTGGTTTCAAATGAACCACAAATTAAAACAACTGTTTCAGAATTTAATTTAGAAAAAATCAAAGAAGGAGACAAGGTAGACGTTAAAATCACAAGTAACGGTAAGACAGGTAAAGGGACAATTAAAAAAATTGCAGAATTACCTAAAAGCTATGAAGATCAGTTGAGTGAATCTGGTGCAACAGGTGGTGCGAGTGCCGGAGGAAGTGGTAATGAAGAAAGTGCTACAACACAGTCATCAAACCCGGTTCAATCAGCACCAAGTGGCGGTAATGATTCAGAGTCATCTAAGTACACAGTGATTATTAGTGATATAGATATTCCAGTACGTGCAGGTTATTCTATGGAAGTAAAAGTACCACTAGACTCTATCAAATTACCTAAATCTGTATTAACTAAAGATAATAATGTTTTTGTCGTTAATAATGATAATAAAGTAGAAAAACGTAATATTAAAATTGATAAAATAAATGGAGAAATTTTTGTTAAAGAAGGGCTGAAAAAAGGTGACAAAGTCCTCAAAAATCCTAAAAACACATTAAATGATGGAGACAAAGTTGAGGTGTCATCATGATAGAACTTGTAGATATCAATCGCCACTTCAAAAATGGGGATGAAGAGAACCATATTTTGAAAGACATTAATATCAACATTAACGAAGGTGAATTCATTGCGATTATGGGCCCTTCAGGTTCTGGTAAGAGTACATTAATCAATATATTAGGGTTTATTGACCGCGGATATGAAGGAGATTACCTTTTTAATGGAGAAAATTATAAAAAAACTTCAGATAATCAGCTCTCAGATATTAGAAATAAGACCGTAGGTTTCGTATTCCAAAACTTTAAACTAATTCAAAATAATACCATTTTAGAGAATGTAAGTATTCCTTTGGTATACGCTGGCTTAGGTTCACAAGCGCGTAAAGAAAGGGTAGTCAGTACGTTACATGACGTTGGATTATACGATAAAGAGCATCTTGTGCCTAATAAATTATCAGGTGGGCAACAACAACGTGTGGCAATTGCACGTGCCATTATTAATCAGCCTAAATTTATTATTGCCGATGAACCAACGGGAGCGTTAGATTCGAAGACTTCAAAGGATATTATGGAATTATTTATGAAGTTAAATAAAGAGTTTAATACGACGATGATCATGGTCACACATGATCGTAAAGTTGCCGATAAAGCCGACCGTATTATTCATATTTTAGATGGGCGCGTTCAGCGAGAAGAGGTGGTAGAATGAAGAATTTATCGAATATTATCGCCATCTCTTTCAAGTCTATTTTAAAAAACAAGCGACGTAATATCTTTACTATGATTGGAATTATTATTGGTATTGCGGCGGTTATAACGATTATGTCATTAGGTAATGGTTTTAAAAAGACTGCGGCAGATGAATTTTCAGATTCAGGCGCTGGTAAAAACTCCGCACTTATTAGCTTTATGACAAACAGTGGAGAAAGTGCGAAAAATAACCCTTTTAGTCAGCAAGATATAGGTATTGTTAAACAAATTGATGGCGTGTCAGATGCTAAAATTAAAGAAACTGAGGATCAAGGTTATTCAGCAAAAATGACAAATCCGCAGAAAAAAGGCAACATCAGCATTCTGAAAAAGGACGAAGTAACGAGTCCTGAAGAAGGAAAAGGCTTCGATTCAGAAGATAATGAATTACGCAAAAAGGTCGTAACGGTTGATGATAAAATTGCTAAAGATGTCTTTAATAAAGATGCGATAGGTAAGACGTTGTATATTGATGGCCAAGGCTTTGAAGTTGTAGGTATCGTTAATGATATGATGAACCCAAAAGCTGTTAGCATACCGTCTCAAACATTTAATCAATATATGGGCAATTTACAACAAGATTTTCCGTCATTGCAATTAACAATTGCCGATAATGCGAACAAAAAAGAAGTCGCTAACAAAGTTGCGGATAAATTAAATAAAAAAGGTACGGGCATGGGTGACGGTAGCTATAGTTATAATGATACTGAAGAGATGATGAAAGGTATTAACAAAGTATTTGATGGTATTACTTACTTTGTGGCAGCAGTAGCAGGGATTTCTTTATTTATTGCAGGTATTGGCGTTATGAATGTAATGTACATCTCAGTTACTGAACGTACTGAAGAAATAGCGATTCGACGCGCATTTGGTGCGAAAAGTCGTGACATTGAGCTTCAATTCTTGGTTGAAAGTGTTGTTCTCTGTGTCCTCGGTGGTCTCATTGGATTGATTCTAGGTATTTTAATTGCTAGTCTAGTTGATGCGGTCACACCAGACTACATTAAGAGTGTTGTTAGTGTCAGTTCTGTAGTCATTGCGGTAGGTGTTTCTATGTTGATTGGTATCGTCTTCGGTTGGATTCCAGCTCGAGCAGCAGCTAAAAAAGAGTTAATTGACATTATTAAATAAATTCTAGGATTATGACAAATTAACATAATTCAACTTGGCGGAAGTGCATACGCTTAGGAGTTTACAGATGGTATAATTATAGAGTCGCCTATCTCTCAGGCGTCAAGTTGACGTAGAGAGGAGGTGTTAATCTATGCTAGAAATCCTTGTTCAGATCACGATCACAGTCATCAGTGGTTGTATTATTGCGTTATTTACGCATTGGCTACGCAAGCGCGATGATAAATAGGCGACTAGCCACACCGAAAAAATCCCCTCACTATTGCGAGTAGTGAGGGGATTGGTGTATCTATGCTAGTTCCTTGTTAAATGTATTATAACATCACAGTGGATAGGAATGCAAAATCATTAAATTAATATATTAATAGCAACTTTATCATTTAAGTGCGTGACACTAATTAGGAAATATCAGACTGTTTAAGACCTTGTGGGAACATTTCTTCAAATGCTATTTTTTATTGTATAAATTATACCAAGTATCTACAATATAATTTGGATCACCGTTTGTTCCAGATTATATCACTGCACCTATTGAAAGATGTCTGATAAATATATTTTTTTCCTCCATTTCATTGTAGAGGTTTTCAGTATAATTACGAAGACCAGCTCCTATAATTCCAGCGTTCCCAGCAAAAGGTAAAGAGAATATTGTAGATACCCCTGTTGGAAATAAGATTGATCCACTCCCTTTATTTATCATATCTGGCAACACCTCGTTAACTAACTGAATTAATGGAAACAGATAAGTTTTCAACATTTCTGAGACGCTTTGTGGCGTAGTTTCTAATATATTTGCAAATTTACCTTCTTTTGCATAAGGACTAAATTCTATTACATCAATCGAACCAAACTCATATTTAATTGTTTGAATAGATCCTTTTAATGATTCTAACTCTGTGATATCTGCTACAAAAGTCCTCGACTCGATATTTAAGTTGCTGAGTTCTTCTTGGATAGTTTTTAGTTTTTCAGCATTTTGAGATATAGCTGCTACTTTAAACCCTTCATCACCAAATTTCTTAGCTAATGATATAAGGGAAAAGGGAGAATTAGCTAAGGAAATCGCATTAAATATTAATGGAAGACATTAATATTTAATGGGGGGATTTAAGCTCATAAACTAACTTGTAAGATGTTAATTGTATATTTTGGAGGACTCTAACATCCCGTTGAATAGCTAGCATATATTCAGTTAATATTAAATACGCTAGGCATAATTTTGCTGTATTTTTATAGTTTTTATGAACAATAACTACTTAATTATGTTCCTTTGTTTTTAAAATAAACTCTTTAGTTTCTTGCAAAAACAAATTAATCAAAGCGTTTTCCCAATTTTTCTTTTTTGTTAAGGCAAATGAATAAAATAAAGGTAAATCACTGTAGTCTCCAATGATTTTCAAATTATTCCTCCGGATTTCATCTTTAACAGTTCTTAATGGTAAGACACTGAACCCCATATTATCTAAAAGAAAAGTCTTGATTGTGTCTATACTCCATAATTCAGTCTTTTTTGCTATTTCTAATTTATTTTCACTTGCAAATTCTTCGAACATCTTACGGTAAGTGCTATCTTTTTCATTAATAACGAAATGATTATATCGTTTGTTTTTTAATAGTCCTTCTAATGAGTCAGGAGCTTCTCTATGCGCTACAATCACTATTTCTTCGCTGCATAATACGTGTTTATTAATATATTTATTTTGGATTTCCTTGTTAACAACAAAGGCTATATCTACTTCTCCATTGGTAAGTAAAGTTTGATTATAACTGCAAGTATTATTATATAAATCGATATCAGTTTCTGGATATTTTTCTAAAAAATTTTTTATCAAATCGCTTAATCCCGTTGTGACCAAAGATTCAGGAGCTGCTATTTTTAGCTTTCTATTATTACTTTCGTTTTTAGAAAAATTCAATATTTGATCATGTGTTGAAATATAATCATTTACTAAAGGTAAAATTTGAGACAAAAATTCTGTTTGAACCAATTGCTTGTTAGAGTATATGAATAATTCATTTTGTAACTCTACTTCTAGTTGGTTTATTTGCTGTGAAATATTAGATTGCGTGTAGTTTAACAAACTTGCTGTTTTTGTGTAACTTCCTGTGTTTATGAGTGTTTTCAAAATTTTCAATTGCTTAATGTTCATCACATCACCTATTAATATTATTAATACATTAATAATAACATTAATTTTACTTATTCGTCCTATCGACTTAAAATTTTAATGAGGTGATTAATATGTCAGCATTTTTAATTTATGTTTTTGTAACATCAATCACTCCAGGACCAAGTAACTTGTTTATTTTAAATTCTGCTAAGGAATATGGACTATCTGGTGCTAAAAGGTTTATAACTGGAGTATTAGCAGGATTTTTATTTTTAGCCATAATCTCTATAATTTGTTTGTTTACGTTTGAAGAATTAATTATGAAAATAGAAAGTTTTTTAAAGATTTTTGGTTTTTTATACTTAATATATTTAGCATATAAGACATACACTTCCACTAAAAGTAGTGTGAACAATGAAACATATTCATCATTTAAATCTGGTTTTTTACTTCAAATATTAAATATGAAATCTTTACTATTTTTTATAACTTTGCTAGGAGCTTTTATAATACCAATTGCGGATATGAAAATAGCGACATATATATATATGACTATAACAGTTATTATAGGTTGGGCCTGTTTAATTATTTGGGGTGTCTTAGGATATTATCTAAAAGAATTTCTTAATAAATACAATTATATATTTAAAATAGTTATGTCGTTGTTACTTTTATATTCAGCTTTAAGTATATTCATATAATGTCATTAATTTTATAGATGAATATATTGGTAGCTCTACAAATTCAAATTTCTTGAATGACTATAAATAATAAGAGTGTCTAGAATTATTCTAAACACTCTTATTATTTAATAGTACGATAAACAGTGGATCGACTCACTCCAGTTTTTTTAACAAGTTCTTCACCTGTAAGTTTTTGTTCATTATATAAAATTTTAATTTCTCTTTTCTTATGTCTGGCAATGAAGGTCTTCCACCTTTTCGACCCCTTGCTCTTGCAGCTTCCAAATCTTTTTTAGCTCGTTCACTTAACAAGTTAGCTTCGAGTTCCGAAAAAGCACTCATCATGGTGAAGAACATCTTGCCCATCGCATCTTTGGTTGATACACGTGCATCACCAATTTTAGCTGTTTGAATACCACCTCTTTTTATCGTTTTATGGGTAAAAAACTTATGAACGAAATCTAATTCTCGATGCAAATAAAAGCGTCTCTTATCGCTTAAAACTCATGAGTTTTGATATTTATGATGCATAGATTATAGTACAAGTTTATAGACTTAAATATCTAAGAAAAACCTCTTGATTTTATATTAAGAGGTTTTGTGTCAAAAACGAACGTTTGAAAAGCACATTAAAATAGAGAACTTTGCATATTTATTTTTATATTACGTAATATATTACACTAAATTTTAAATAACAATTATATAAAAATATGATTTTTTATATAATTTTTTAAATTAATATTGGTTTGTGGTATCGTTTGGTTTGCTAATAATATCATAAAAGGAGGGATTCTATGTCAATAATCTTATTATTACTAGGGGTTATATCAATTTCTTTATTAATATTTGGTTTCTTAAAATCTAATAAGTTTATTAAATCTATTGGTTTCATAATACTATTTTTAATAGTATTTATAGTTGTGTACTTTTTATTTTTAACACCTCCAGAAAATATAAAAAAAGGATGAACTAAATGCAAAAAATATTAAAATTAGCATTAGTTTTTTTAATACTTTTACCTATAGGAGTAAATACTTTTAAAAATAAGGCTAATGCACAAACGCAAAATGAAATACATATAAAATCTAAGCAGTTTATTGAATATCCTATAAAAAACATGCCCGAAAAAGTAGTACAAGAATATAAAAATAGTTGCTGGAATATTACAGAAAAAGGTGCTTATCGTGATGTGAATTTATCAGAAGGTGATGTTTACATAAACGGAAAAAAACACGAAATAAATAGTCATGGTATTGTTAAAATAGATAATATAAAAAATGAAAAGTTAAACATATCAAGTGATGGTAAAAATGAAAATAGAGCTACTGTTGTTAGTAATAATGGAGAAAAAACCGCAACTTTTGATATAAATGCAAACCAAATTATAGATAATATGGATAAAGGGACTCACACAGTAACTCAAGAAGCAGGTTATGGAAAAAAATATAAAAAAGGAGAATGGGTGCATTGTAATAGGTTTAATGGTCCACAAAGTGATAATGTACATTATGCCAAAAGTAATCCAAAGGCTATGGTGAATTTTGCTGGAAGTGATTGTGACAAAGCTTTACTTAGAAGCACTAAATGTTATGGTCACAGTTATTGTAATATTAAAGCTAAGGCTGCAGCATGCTCTAGTATTATTGGGCATAGTACTAAATACCATCATCATTAAATAAACATATTATTCTTCACACATGATAATGTGAATTAAAAATTATCCTCTTTTATTTATATAAGTGATGATTATTAGAAAATAGATTAAAAGAGACTCCTTTTTCAATAAGGAGTCTCTTAATCGTTTGAAAATCTAATATCGTCTTAATAACGATCGATTATTATGAGAATCATTAGCATATTTTATGATTAAAAAGCATTTTGTTAAAGAAAGACCTTACTATTAACTATCTTATTTTTCATTCATTTTATTACTTTAAATAAACTGTAATTCATAAATTTCCTTATCTTTGTAGTTATTGAATGCATCTATATGCCCTTTTAAAAATATTTCTTGTTTTTTTCTACTCACATTATGATAATAGGATAACTTAATATTCATATTGGATTCGTAACCGTTATTTTTTATAGTATCGTCTAATTCATCAAATACTGTCTTATTTATAGGTAACATATAACCTTCTTTACTAGGTAACATATTAACATACTTTTTTTGAATAACTTTATCTTCACCTAATAAAACTTCAATGGTGATTTTTTTTGCTGCACCGCCTCCTAAATTATATAATTTCAAATAATCTTCATTTTCTTCCACATTGGAAGTGGTGTTTTTTAAATTTAATTTTTGGTCTTTATCTCTAATTAATAAAATCTGATTAAATCCTAATGCAGGAATAAAACTTATTTTCATTTGGTAAAGTTGAACTGATACTGATACAAAATAAAATAACGCCATAATAAATGTTCCAAGCGATCCTATCGCTGATATAATATTAATCATATTTAGCTCCTTTTCTTTTTTAGGAAATAGTAGTAGGAAATTAAACGTAGCATAAAACAATTTATATTAAACAATCTATGAATATAAATTTCATATTAACTATATAAAAACGAGCATTGGATACCAATTTTTTAGTATTGGATAAGAATTTCCCTTAGCACTTATAATTAGTCCAGCTCTCAACGTAGTTACTGGCACACCATATGCTCCTAAAATGTCTTTACACTCTAAGCGACTTCTTAAACATTGTGGTAATTCATTCGTATTTGGAATTAGACCACTCATAAATATGATATGTTTAACTTTATTAAAACCTTGATGATTTAGCAAAATTATCTGCTAATATTTCATCCATATCTTCAAAACTTGCTTGTGTTAACTTAGCTGAAGGTATGATCGAATGAACAAGATAGATAGCGATATCTACGTTTTTCATTACTTCTGTTATCTCATTTAAATCAAATAAATCTGAAGATTTCCATATAACATTTTGTTCATTAGACTTATTTTCTATATATGCTGAAGCACCTGTTAATAGAATTTTTTTGTAAATTTAGCCTCCAATTTTAAAAATGAGCAGGCACATGCTTGCCTCAGCTCATCTTTTTCATAATAAGCAAAATTGCTCACTACAATTAAATTAATTTGATATAAGTGTGGCAAGAGTTCTACGTCTCTTAATAAATAATACCCAATTTTATTGATAAATGAACTTAAATTTAAAATTAAATTGATGAGTATCAGAAATACGATTTACATAAAAAGGTACGACAAGTTTATGAGCTTGTCGCACCTTTTTAATTACAATTAGTTACTAACAAACGACTCCAAAAGCCTTTTTAAGTTGTGTTTATTCACCCTTTTTTCTTCCTAATGTTGATTAATATTTACAGCGTCTGTAGTATATGATACTTCTTACACATCCACGTTTTATCTATCATTAGTAGGTGTATCAAAGGAATAATTAAGCAGCCTCTCTTCCTCTAATTAATTTTTGAATCTTTTTTATTACTCTCTAACGCCAAAACTTGCTGATTCTTAAGCAATCTTTGATCTTTCCTGCAACTCTTTTCTATTCTGGCTCATATATGCGTTTTAAGAAACAAATGTAATTGAATAGGTTAAAAATTATATATTTTTAAAGTTTACTTTAAACCAACTGTTAAAATGTATAATAAGGATATTGGATTACCACATGTAAATTTGTTTTTAGCACGACGTTTTTTAGGTGTGTAAGTGTGCCTTTAGATATAAAAATAAAAGTCAAACTAGAAAAAGTAGATTGACTTTTTCTTTTGATGCAGTATCGTCAATGTAAATCTAAAAATTCTGGCTATAAATCTACATCACTTTTCAAAAATGTAGTAGTGATATTCAATACTAATTAATTTTTATAACTACTAGGAAATATCTCAAGGCGTTTCTTTAAATTAAAAATACCCCACAAATAAATGTGGAGTATTAAAGTGAATCATCTTTTGTAGGTTTTATTCCAGATTAGCATGATTTTGCTGCATTGTTTCTTCATCAACGTTTATCTCAGTCATTAAATCTAAAACAATACTATCTAAAAACACTTGTGATGCTTGTTCAAATAAGCTACCTAGAGGTTGTGCTGAACCTTCAGCATCATATTTCGTTCCCGCCGGTAATTCAATCACTGCATTTGCAAGTTCACCAATCTTTGACGTTGGATTTGTTGACAATAATACAACTTCTGCACCTACAGCTTTAGCTTTATCTGCTAATAATCTTAAATGTTCTGTCGAACCTGAGCCAGAAAGGATAACAAACAAATCTTTTTCGGTAATGGAAGGTGTAGTGGACTCACCAACTACATGTGCACCCTTCCCAAGCTGATTCAATCTCATCGCAAAACTATTTGCTACAAAACCCGAACGTCCTTTTCCAGATACAAAAACTTGCTCTGCTTTAATAATTTGCTTTAAAAACGTTTCGGCTTCACTGTCTTTCACATGTGATAATGTGTTGTCTATTTCATCTAGTATTAAACGATAATTTGTGATTTCTGTCATCATTATTTTCCTTCAATCGCAGCTCTACATTGTTTAGCAGCTTCTACAGGGTCATCAGCATTTGCAATGCCGCCACCAACAATAATTAAATCAGGATTTTCTGAAACA
>NZ_ANMR01000021.1 GCF_000338275.1 Staphylococcus xylosus NJ | reverse complement strand
TGCTCAAGTGTTCCTCTGACTTTTCTCGGTAACGAGATACTTTCACTCTTTTTTGCTTTAGCAAAATTAGTGGTTCTTACACTTGAGCCTATGCTCAGGTCTTCGTTTATTAATTTAATGACCTTTAATTACGTAAACCCTTTTTAAATCTTGTAATCTTCTCAAACCCTCCTTTATCAACACCTCATTATTTAGAATACATGTTAAACATGGTATGATAAGTGCAAAAGATATTTAGGAGTGAAATTTAATGGCATTGAAAAAAACATTAACAATTGCCGGTTCAGATACTAGTGCTGGAGCAGGTATGCAAGCTGATTTAAAAACCTTTCAGGAATTAAACACATACGGCATTGTAGCACTAACTTCAATCGTAACAATGGATAAAAAAACATGGTCACATGATGTGACACCAATTCCATTTGATGTATTCGAGAAACAATTAGAAACAGCAATTTCAATTGGTCCAGATGCAGTGAAAACAGGCATGCTAGGTACACAAGAAATTATTAAACGCGCTGGCGAAGCATTTGTTGAGTCTGGAGCAGACTACTTTATTGTAGATCCAGTGATGGTATGTAAAGGAGAAAACGAAGTACTAAACCCAGGTAACACAGATGCAATGGTAGAACATTTATTACCAAAAGCTACTGTTGTAACACCAAACTTATTTGAAGCTGGTCAGCTTGCCAATTTAGGTACTTTGAAATCAATAGATGATATGAAAAAAGCCGCTGAAATTATTCATCAACAAGGTGCAAAACACGTTATTATTAAAGGTGGCAAAGCATTAGACCAAGATAAATCATATGACCTTTACTTTGATGGCAAACAGTTCTATCAATTAACAACAGATATGTTCCAACAAAGTTATAACCACGGTGCTGGTTGTACATTCGCAGCAGCTACAACTGCATACTTAGCAAATGGTAAATCACCTAAAGACGCTGTTATCGCTGCAAAAGCATTTGTTGCTTCAGCAATTAAAAATGGTTGGAAAATGAATGACTTTGTTGGTCCCGTTGATCACGGCGCATTTAACCGCGTTGAACACATTGACGTAGAAGTTACAGAAGTTTAAATAAGAACAGGAACACACCTCAAAAAATACTAACAATGAGGTGTGTTTTCTTTATATATTATGGAAGGTTTTGAAAAATGAGTTATGATCAATTATATAATATAAACTTCAAAAAACCTATAAAACTACACCAAACACACAATATTATTTAAATATTTAAATAATATACGACATTAGTCTGATAAAAAGTTGATACTGTAGACTCATGTATTCACTTTGTTTTTCTATTAATATAATAAGTGTAGAGAGATAAAGGAGGGAATCACAACATGATTATCTACAAACAAGCTTTTGAAAATGGTAACCCAATATATGAAATTATCACCAAGACTTTCAAAACAATTTCTGTTAAATTCGATGAAAATTTCAACATGAATGAATTATATAAGTTACTCTCTCTACTTGAAAATGATGTTGATAACATGAAGTTAAGTTATTAAGCATATTTTCTATACATCGAAGACTTATGCAGAAAATGCAATAGGAAGAATTCAGAATTTAAGATATACAATTAACTCCCCTTTAAGAAATATGAAGTTAAAAAAGCAAAGCATGTATAAGTTGTCCCCTTATACACACTTTGAACACACAACCCTATAAACACTCACCCTAAGTGGTACATAGTTAGACAAAGATTGTCCCCTTTGTTTGCTTGGAGAGCAACCTCGAAGCAGTTCTAACTTATGTACCACTATTTTTATACATATAGCAACTTAAATTCTTCACATACTACGACAATTGATTCATTAAACTCCAATCCTAAAGACTCATAATACGGCTTAAAGAAATCTATATGTGCTTTACGCCAATATGCTAAAGACTTGTCACCTTCGCCTTCTAAGTATGCATGATGTTCAGTCACTTGATTAAAAGGAGTTTGATAAACTCGTGTTGTTTGAATTACACATTGGGGATTTCCTTTTTCATTTAAGATAACACTAACCTCTCCTACTTGAGGGAGTGGTTCTTCTTCAACTTTATAAGATTCATAACCACTCGTCGTAGCAGTTTTCTCACCTCGTTTTACTAATTCTGCTAATTCATCTTCATCAACTCCAAAAGACCATGCTTCAAATTTCATACCTTTATATTCTGGGAATACTTCAATAAATTTTCTCCAATACTGTTCTACTGTAACAGCCATATTCATCCTCCTAAGTTTTCTCAATTAATCTTAAGATAACATAAAAAAACAGTACTGGACATTGAATGTCTGGAACTGTTTAATCATTATAGACAATTGATAACTGGAATGAATATAAGTAGTTTTAATCCTTTCAATCCGTTTATTGAGTTAGTGATGCCTACACATGAGTATTAACTCGAGTGTTTCTTTCATCAAAAATATTTTATTCCTCGTCACACTTAATAGAAAGGGACAGAAATCATTTTATAAAAATTGATTTCTGTCCCTCTTTTGAATATATTTAAAACTTTTAATTACACGCGTTTATCTTTCGCCCACCACAATGCTTTATCAGGATTATCTTTATAGTACTCATACTCTTCATCGCTTTCGACATTAGGATATGAACCTTTAAGTGATTTTCCTGCTGTACTTACATGTAACAACGAAATAACGATAATACCTACAATACTCACGGCTGTTAAATAATAAGCCGGAGATAATGGGTCACCTGTTTTCGCTACCAGTGAAGTCGCGATTAATGGAGTCGTACCACCAAATAAAGATACTGATACATTAAAAGTTACAGCTAAAGTTCTATATCTAATATGTGTATAAAACATAGTTGGTAACGAACCTGGCATAGTTCCTTCGTATGTCGATAAGAAAAAACCTAAGATAAAGATACCAACGATAATGAAAATAATTGACGTTGTTTGGAAAAGTGAAAAAGCAGCAATACTTAACACTGCAGTACCAACCAAACCAATTAAAAATACATTTTTCTCACCAATTCTATCAGCAAGTCGACCAAACATTAATGCTAATGGAATCATTACTGCCATAACAACAGTGATTAAGACAGATACTGTTGTGCCATCTAATTTAACAATTTGTTGTAAATATGATGGCATGTATGAAGTTACCATATAATTTGTACAGTTAAAGAATGCAACTGCAACAAAACATACAATAATATCTTTATAATAATATCTAATAATTGTTAAGAAACCAATGTTATCTCTTTTCGGTTTATCTGCAAGTTCATTTTCGTATACTGGCGATTCTTCTAGTTTTCTTCTTAAATAAAAACCAAAGATACCTAAGAATAAGCCTAAGATAAATGGAATTCTCCAACCCCACGAAGCCATTTGATCATCATTTAAAAAGAAGAACAATAATCCACTTAATACTGATGCAGCAATATAACCTGATAATGTACCAATTTCAAGTCCAGAACCAAGTGTATTTCGTTTTCTATCTGGGGAAGATTCTGCTATATATACCATTGCACCTGCATATTCTCCACCTGTTGAAAATCCTTGTAACACTCTACCTAATAAGAGTAATATTGGGGCCCAAACACCAATTTGATCATATGTAGGTAATATACCTATGAGTAGCGTCGAGAATGCCATCATGATAATGGTTGTTGTTAATACTACTTTCCTACCGTATTTATCTCCGATCATACCAAAAATAATACCACCGACCGGTCTAAGTAAGAACGCGATTGCAAATGTTGCAAACGTAAAAACCATTTTGAGTTGATCATTTTCTACCGAACTGAAGAAATTTTGTCCGAGTATCACCGCTAAATAAGAATATAAACCAAAGTCAAACCATTCCATTGCGTTTCCGATACCTGTGGCAAACACAGTTTTTTTAGCAGTTTTGGAATCAACCTTATTTATACTACTTTTATCAAAATCCTTTTCATAATCCATGAATATGTCCACTCCCTTTAACATGTTATACAATTATACGTAGTTAATGAATATTGTCAAACTGACCTCAACCTTTTAATCACTTTTTTCTTTATTTTTATGCAAAAAATGCATACCGTTCTATTTGTTTTTTGTACATATAAAACTTATAACAAAATAAAAAATGAGTTCCATTAGGTAAATATGGATACTCATTTTTTCGTTATATGAATTTTTATTTTGTCATTTTCATTTAAAATAATTAATTTATTAGGTTTTTCAAATTTTACTTTAATAACTTCTGATATTTCAATAGGTTCAATAAATTTCACTTTGTAAGATGACCAATTTACTTTTGTTTTTGTAAGTGCTATTTGAACTACCATTTGACCAGGAACAATTTGCTTATGTACTGGATTATGATCATTAATTAATGTTAAATATTTACTTACTTGTTCTAAATTTAGTTCAAACATTTTAAATCGACTCCAAAAAGGTTTGCGTAATAGATATACATTTATATTTATTTTTATTAATTTCTAATTTGACTATATACTTCATATATTGACGAACTTTTTTACATTCAACAATATACATATGTGCTAAATAATATTCATTTACACTTAGAGGTTGTATTTGAGTAACCTCAGTTTCTTTGAGTAAAATTGCATTTTCTATAAATTCTTGAAACAAAGTAAACTCTGGCCATAGCTTTGCGCACAAAAGTGTCGGGACTATATTAGTTGGCTCATCACCAAATAATTGATTGTAAATATTCGCTTCCTTATCATTGAATATAATTTCTCTAACTTCATGACCATCGTTCAAATAATGCTGCATTCCCCATGCCACCTCCAATCCCCATAGTTGCAATAGTTCTATGGTAATCTTTCATATAAAACAAGCGTGTGACCAACGCTGCGCCACTTGCGCCATATGGGTGTCCTGCAGCAATTGCGCCACCATATATATTCAATTTATCTAGTGGTATACCTAGCTCTCTTTGACTTGCTAATACTTGAGATGCAAATGCTTCATTTAATTCTATAGCGTCTAATTCATCTATTGTATATTTATTTCTCTTAAGTAGTGTGCTTACTGCAGGCACAGGACCAATACCGAGTATAGTAGGATCTATTCCTATTGTAATGCCATCTTTAAAAATTAAACCTTCTTGTAAACCATAAGCTTCTGCCGTTGCTTTATTCATAACTAATAATACTACTGCACCATCGTTCTTCATACAACAATTTCCTGCAGTGACTGTCCCTTCAGTTAACAATGGTTTCAAACGATTTAATGTGCGTTCATTCATTTTTTCTTTAATACTTTCATCTCTGTTAAAAATTTCACCTTTTACTTCCAACGGAACAATTTCTTGATTAATATGCTTTTGTTTATAAGCCATAATTGTCTTGCTGTGACTTTTCCATGCAAATGCATCTTGATCTTTTCTTGAAATATTATATGTTTGCGCTACATGTTCCGCAGCTTGAATCATAGATGGATCTTGGCTATCTGGTGCAAAAGAGGCGCGTTCAAAAAATTCAGGTAACTGTGTATCATATACAGACTGTGGCCTTTTAATCTTCCATGGCGCTCTACTTGTACTTTCTACACCACCAGCAATATATATGGAACCTGCGCCAGCTTGAATCATTCTACAGGCCTGTATCACCGCTTCTAACCCAGAACCACATTGCCTATCTAATGTAAGTCCTGGAATATTTTGATTCAATCCAGCTTCTAGCAAAGATTTTCTAGCAATATTGCCACCGTTTCCTACCACATTACCTAAAATAACATCATCAATTTCTGACATTATATGTGTATATTGTTCATTAAAATGCTCAAATAATGGTTTTAATAATGCTTCTGGTTCTAAATGTTTTAATTTGCCACCATATTTACCAAATGGAGTTCGTTTTGCTGCGACTATAACTGCTTCATTCATTATTTTAACTCACCCTTTAAATAAAGACTTCTCATATATTTGCGTGCAATTTTACCACTTTGTGTATAATGCATTTCACTTACTTTCACCAACTTCGATGGCACCTGATAACGAGCCAAATATCGAGTTAAAAAATATTTAAACTCACGATACTTCACTTGGCGCTTACCTGTATAAAGCAATACAGCGATCTCGCCAAATTTTGAATGAGGCTCACTAATGACTAATACTTCATTGAATTCTTTAAAATTTTGAGCAAAATGTTCTATTTCACTTGGGTAAACATTTCGTCCTCCAATAATCATTCGATCATGTTGGCGTCCATGTAAATATAAGTAGCCTTCTGAATTTAATGATGCAAAATCACCAATTTCTATCCAGTAATCATTTGGAGTTGGGTTCCCAATATATCCACTAAAAACCATATTGCTCTTAACTTTTAATTTACCAATACCATGTTCATCAACTTGTTCAAGATCGATTGTAACATTAGGAAACAGTTTTCCTACAGAATGGTTAGGCGCATCATTATTATAGTTATAACTAATAAAACTTGCCTCCGAAGTTCCAAAGAACTCTATTAATGTAGCATTAGGAAAATGCATTGCTACACTATCTCGTAAACTAGGTTGCAATTTATCTCCAGTCGTAAAAATATATCTAATTTGTTGAACAGTACTGTCCCAGGCAACACAATTATCTAACATTGTAGGAACTACAAATAAAGCACAATGTTTTATTGCTTTGTCTGTTTTCATTATATTCATTAATACTTGAGCATTAAATTGTTGCTGCCCGATAAATTTACGACCACTATACAAAGCAAACACACACACAAATAAAGATAAAGAGTGTGAGAGTGGTCCTGGCGCAATCATCGTATCTATTTCATTTTTCATTAATTTTTCAGTTTCTTCATATGAATATAGCCATGACAACTCATTTCTATAATATGCTTTAGGTAGTCCTGTCGTTCCAGAAGTAAAACCAATATGTAATATACCTTCTATCTCTGTGGTATTTTGTTCTATTTGTTTAAATAATATGACTTTTAAATCATTGTTTATAAGATATGCAATATCGTATTTTTCTACTAGTTTGTTTACTTGCTCATGAGTCCATCGAAAATCCATAACACAAGGTATGCATCCTTTTTTGATTAAAGCCAAATAATACAATACTGTAGACATTGGGTTGTTCATCGTAAGTGCAACACATTGATTTTCAGGAATATCATGTAATTGTTCTACAATCTCTACTATGCGTTCTTGCAATGTTTTATAACTTATAAGTTCTGCATCAAATTGAAGTGCACACTCGTACGGTTGATATTGCGCGTGCCTTTCAATATTTTTTAATAATTGCATTTTCATCACCTTATTGTTAACTATAATATTTTTAATGTTAACATTTTTTATATAGATTTCATATTGTTCAGTATAGCTATATACTTTTTTCTTTTGCAAATCCTTTTATATTTTATTATTGCGATTTCTATAACAACAATTCCATTTTAAATAAAAAAAGTCGACATGATTTCAGGACAGAAACACTATCCTCGAATCATATCGACCTCATTTATTATACGATTTAGAATGCTCTCAACAATATTTGTAAGAAATAGAATTTTTAATACTGGTAACTTTGATGGCTCTAAAAATCAGCTACAGTTATTAACTATATCAATCATCCACTTTATTTAAAGCAATTTATTTATGGACTGTTTCCAAAGCTGATTTTTCAACTGCATTGGCTACCGTTGTTACTACTTCTGAATTTAATGCGTGTGGAATTACATAGTCTTTACTTAATTCACTTTCAGCAATAACATTTGCAATACCTTGTGCAGCAGCTACTTTCATTTCAGTCGTAATATCTTGCTTACGCGCATTTAAAATGCCTCTAAAGATACCTGGGAACGCTAGTAAATTATTAATTTGATTTGGATAATCAGAACGCCCAGTTCCTACAACAGCAGCTCCTGCAGCAATTGCTTCCTCTGGAAAGATTTCAGGTATTGGATTAGCTAAGGCAAAGATAATTGGCTGATCGCTCATCGCTTTAACGTGACTTTCATTTAAAACATTTGGTGCTGAAACACCTATAAACACATCTGCCTCTTGAATCACATCATCTAAATCACCTCGTTTTTGTGTTAAATTAGTCACTTCAGCAATGGCTTTTTGTGCATCATTCATCCATTCCTCGCCTTGACAAACTACACCTTCAATACTTAATAATACGATATCTTTATATCCAGCGCTTAATAATAATTTAGCAATTGCAATACCTGCTGACCCTGCACCATTAATCACTATTTGTACTTCATAACCTTCTTTTTCTACAACTTTTAATGCGTTAATTAATGCGGCAAGCACAACAATAGCCGTTCCATGTTGATCGTCATGAAAAACAGGAATGTCTAATTCTTCTTTTAATCTTTTTTCAATTTCAAAACAACGAGGTGCTGCAATATCTTCTAAATTTATTCCTGCAAAATTAGGTTGAAGTGCTTTTATAATATTAATAATTTCTTCAGTATCTTTAGTATCCAAGCAAATAGGAAATGCATCTAAATCTGCAAACTTTTTGAATAATATACTCTTTCCTTCCATGACCGGTATCGCAGCTTTAGGTCCAATATCACCTAACCCTAACACCGCTGTCCCGTCTGAAACAATACCAATCATATTACCTCTAGACGTCAATGTATTCACCTTTTCTTCATCTTCAGCAATTACATTACACACTTCTGAAACACCAGGTGTGTATACTGTACTTAAATCTTCTTGCGTATTTACATCTACTTTACTATTAATTTCCAATTTTCCTGCATGTTTTTTATGAAGCTCTATAGATTCAGCTTTATAGTTTGTTATAGTCATGTATTTCTACTCCCTTAATTAATTGTTATTTCGTCTTTTATTTATAAATGGTTGTGAATACATTCTTACTAACTTAATAATTTCATTAAGAATGTTGCAGCTATTACTGTTGATACGCCACCTAATCTTGTTGCTACTTGCGCAAATGGCATTAATGACATGCGTTTTGATGCTGATAAAATTGCAACATCTCCTGTGCCACCCAAGCCACTATGACATCCTGTAACAATTGCAGCGTCAACTGGATACATTTTCATCAATTTGCCCACAAAAAATCCTGAGCCAATCATCGTTATAACAACTGAAGCACAAATCACAATATATGCAGGTGAAACAATCTTAACAACTTCTTCTAATGGTATATACAACATACCTAGTCCAACCATAAGTGGCCAAGTCAAACTCGTAGATATAAATTTGTATAGTTGGTGTGCACCTTGTTCCATTTTATTAGGCATTAATTGTAAACATTTAATCAATGTAGCCAATAAAATCATAATAACTGGTCCTGGAATACCAATAAACTTGTGTGCAAGATCACCAAAAATAAAGAATGTACAGGCTATTAATAATCCTGCTCCCATAAGTGAAAAATCTACTTTCTTATTATCGTCGTTTGTATCAGCTGCCATCTCTTTATCATCAGATGCCTTTACCAATGTTCCATTACCAGATAATGACTTTTGCTTTTCACCTAGTCTCATCATTAATCCAGCTGTCACTACTGCAATAATATTGCCGATAACGGCTGCTGGTATCATTTGCGCAACAAAGGATTCAGCAGATTCCCCTAAAATTGATGAATATGCTATTGATAAAGGTAAAATGCCTTCTCCAATTCCTCCCCCAATAATAGGTACAATAATATAAAATAATGTATGCTTAATTTCATAACCAAATAACATACCTACAAGTAATCCAACAATAACTGCTGTTAAAGTACCTACAATTAACGGAATAAACATACGGGTAAATCCTTGTATTAAAACTTTACTCTTCATTCCTAAAATACTACCGACAACAAGACATGAAATATAAAAATATAAGAAATTTGATGTTTTCATTAACGTTGTGACGGCGTTCATCGAAGCTGTATTAAAGACACCTAAAAATACTAAAGTAGATGGTATTAATAAAGCTAAAATTGCAGGACCACCTATATCTTTTAAAATTGGAATTTTCATTCCTAAATCACCAAACAGCACCCCTAAAATCATAATGATCGCAAAACCACCAATCATATCAGCCGGTAACGCATTGTAAACAGAGGCAATAAATATGATCACTGCTAATGTTATATATAGAGGTAAAGGTATAATACCTACCTTCATATGTGTTAATTTCGACCAGATTCGGCCATCTTTTTCTGCCCCATCTATAGTAAGCGCTTTCATTTCACTTTTAGATATCATTGACATCCCCCTTAAATAATGAATATTTTCATAATATTGCTAAACGAGGAGGAATGATAGATTATGTAAATTTTTAAATCTTTTTGTAATTAAAAAAACCAAAAATATGTAAAATTATTAAATAATAACGGGTAAACAGAATAATATTTTGGGTTAAACATGATTATAAGTAGAGTTATTTTAATAATCATTTTTACCTAGGTTATAAACTTTGATAAATTAGATGTAACATCAAATGAGTTTGTTACATATAGGAGTGATTCAATGACAAAATCTGTACAAGTTTATCACTATGACGCTTTTAGTACTGAAGCAAATAGAGGCAATCCAGCGGGTATAGTATTATGTGGTGATGACTTAAAAGTTGAAGAAATGCAGGCAATTGCCTTAAAAGTTGGATTCAATGAAACTGCTTTTCCACTTAAATCTAATAAAGCTGATTTAAGAATACGCTTTTTTACGCCAGGTCATGAAATGAACCTATGCGGTCATGCAACTATTGCAACACTTTACGCATTAAAAACTAAGGGTTTATTACAAAATAAAACAGACTTTACAATCGAAACAAATGCTGGTGTGTTACCAATAAAAATTGATAACTCAAGTGATGCTGTATATATTACTATGCAACAATCCTCACCACAGTTTAAAACATTCTCTGGTTCTAAGGTTGATTTAGCTAATGCTTTGGGTATAGAAACAAGTGATTTTGACGATGATTTACCTATTGTTTATGGAAGCACGGGTGTTTGGACCCTTATTACCCCGGTTAAAAACCTTAAAGTTTGTGAAAAATTGAATCCAAATAATGAACTATTTCCTTTAATATTAAAAGAAATGCCACACGTTTCTATTCATCCATTCTGCATGGAAACGCATCATTTCAACACTGATATGCATGCGAGACATTTTTCCTCGCCCTTTTCGGGTACTAAAGAAGACCCAGTCACAGGTACCGCTTCCGGTGTTATGGGAGCATATTACATTAAATATATAAAACAGAGGCAGAGGACATCGAATCCATTAACGCTACTCATCGAACAAGGTCAAGAAATAGAAAAGGATGGTAAAGTGAACGTTGAAGTTACAACTCATGCTGATGATTATGATATAAAAATTTCTGGAAATGCTGTTTATGTCAAAACCTTTAACGTTGTTTTAGATGACATTTAAACTAATAAAAGCATGTGGATCATATATTTATGCCACATGCTTTATTTTAAATTGTTTTTGAAAATATAAAATTTGTTTTAGTATGACCATATTTTTGTATACTATCAACAAAATTTTCTGCATCTATCATCCTTTTAAATCTTACTTTAAAAATAAAACAACTTTCTCCTGAAATCCTATAGTTCAATTTCTTCAAAATGTTCAACTACTGGAAATAGGTCATAAAAATGATATAATAAGCGTTTTAATCAAACGCCTTAGTTTTAATATCATGTTTTTTTAGAAATTGTTCTACTTTTTCTTGTTTTTTTCCATTAACTCTATCTTTATATTTAGCATTCAGATCTTCAATTTCTCCTACAGCTTTTAATTTTGCTTTATCTGAATGTGACTCATTTTTCGTTTCATTTACTTTGTCATTAATTTTACTCATTAATTCATTCACAGAAGTTACATAATCACTAACTTCAAAACTTCCTTTTTCATATTGTTCAGGTATTTGATTTGATTCTATAAAATGCTTAAAGTTTTCATCATTCTTGTGAGCCATTTTTGTTAATCTATTTAAATTTGCTTGATCCTTCTCACTTAACTCATCTCTCTCACTCATTTTTGAAGTGTTTTCCTCCAACGCGTTAAACGTATCTAAATATTGCTTAATACTTGAATCCATTTCTTCTTCACTAATAGTTTCATTTATTTTCTGACTTGAAAATATTTCAGTTGGTGTTTCTGTCGCTTGTGCTTCTTTATCAGGAGTTTCATATTCTGATTTAGCATTATTGCAAGCTGTTAATAGTAATGTTAACGCAATTAGTAATGAGTATTTTATAGCTTTCATTATCAAACCCTCTTTTCCTAAAATATATTTGCTACGATTATAACATATTAATAAACTATGTTATCATACATATAGTATTTTCCACAAAATATTAACTATTTTATAATTAACATAAATATTTAAAGTTTAGTAAAAAATGAATTGCTGATTCTATAATGATAAGTGAAGTATTTTTCTCTAAAAAATTTGTTAAATCTATCTCTTATTTATCACTTTACTTTAAGTACGAATAACTAGCATTTTCCAAAACTAAATTTAAAGAAAGTAGTGAAGATATGATTACAAAAAATACCAAGTATCCTTATACTAAATTAATGATTGATATTATAGGCATACTTTCCTTTATTGGCGTGATAATTACTATAATTATAAATTTCTATCTGCATAAGAGTAATACTACTTTTGAAATGGGTTTTAATGTCTCTGGCAGTAGCTTTACCCTTTTATGTGTCTTACTTTGTATTACAATTTTATGTGCTATTGCTTCAACTATATTGAAAAGAATAAAATAATTTTCTTGTTAAAAAGCTCCCCAAAACCTATATAGTAGGTTTCGGGGAGCTTTCCTATTCATATTGCGTCATATAATTACTAGAATTTATAAATTTTAACGCTATAAGTTTTAAAACAAATTAATATTATGTTCAAGTTTCTAACTAGTCAAAGAAATTCATTAACGTCATCACAAAAGTCAAAGCACAAGCAATTAGGATGACTGTCTTACCCTTTTCTGTTTTCTCATTTCCTCGTTTGTACTCTTTAAGTACAAACAACCAAGAAAGTATCACTAAAATACCCAAAATAATACTGATAAGTTTCATTTTCAATCCTCCATTTATAAAGATTAACGCTTAAAAAAACTAGTTTTTATGCACATCGACTATACACCTTTATTTTTAAACCATCACTTGTAATCTGCTTATTGAGTTTGTGAGGTTACACATGAGTATTTGTCCATTTCTATCTTTTATAAATACAAATAGTCAAAACAAAAGTTGAATATAGTTTAATCGCTAACCTATTATTGCTTATTTCTAATTTTTCAGACTTAAAAATTCTTAGGTAATGTTTTAACAACTGTAAATAGTACAATTGTTTGAATGATCAGCATTATTACTAACCCTAGTCTTATTAATGAATGATCTATCATAAAAATCGAGAATCCAACAACAATGTAAACACTAATCAATAACTTAAATTTATTTTTCAAAGTATAGCCTTTGTTGTTTTTAAAACTTTCTACATAAGTTATATAAATTTTAGTATTTACTAACCAATTTTCAAATCTCTCCGAACTCTTGGAAAAACAAATAACAGCAACTAACAAAAATGGAGTCGTAGGTAATAGCGGTAATATAGCTCCTACAAAACCAATAATTGTAAATAATACACCCATAGTAATTAAAAAGTATTTCAAAAAAACACTCCTAAAGTTAATTAATTCTAATTATAAACTAATTAGATATCTTTTTGAACTTTAGACTTCAATCATAATGCAAGTTGAACAGTAGATATTAAATCTGTAGTTATGAACACTACAAATATTTACTTGAGGCACTATTAAATACTTTCTAGGTGATTGATATATATCTTTGTAGAAAATCGATGTTTTTCTTTTTGAACTTATATAAATAAACTGGTCTACCAATGCCATAAGTGAGCGATTCTTCAAGAATATCTATTTCTACTAAAAACTTTAAATATTTACGTACAGAAACTCTAGATATATGGGCCGCTTCTGCAATTTCTGCCGTAGAAAACTCAATTTTTTCTGATTGATTCACATTATTAACAATCGCTTGCAAAGTACTCTTCGTTAAACCTTTAGGGAGTGTAGCTTTAGCTTCATTAATGGTATTACGCTTATTAAGTAGAGCCTCATCTAACGCGATTTGATCTACTACTTCACGTTGATTAAATATTTGAAATTTATTCTTATATTTAACTAATGCTTGTTCAAATCTTTCAAATTCAAATGGTTTAATTAAGTAGTCAACCACTCCATAGTGTAGTGCAGTTTGAACTTTTTCTATGTCTGAAGCTGCAGTAATTAGGATCGCGTCTGTTTTCAACTGATGCTGACGTATATAATTTAGCAACGTTAATCCACTTTCATCTGGTAAATAGACATCTAATAACACCAAATCAACCTTCTTAAATTGAAGTATTGCTGTGGCATCTTTAATGTTATGTGCGATATCGTTTATATTAAATCCTTCTATTTTTTCTAAAAATTGTTGATTTAATTGAGCGACCATCGGATCATCTTCAACAATTAATACATCAATCATCTTTACCCCTTCTTTCAATCATATGCGATTTCAACTATAAATTTAGTGCGTCCATCCAAATCTTTATCGACGTTAATCGAGCCATTGAGCTTCTTAACGCTTTCTTTTATTAAATATAAACCATAGCCTCTATTATTACCTTTTGTAGAGTAACCTTTTTCGAAGATTTTATGTTGCATATGTGGTGTTAGACCTTCCCCAGAATCCGTTATATCAAATTTAAACTTTTGTTGTGTATAGTTTAAATTAACTTTAATTATTTTGTCATTCTGATGCTCTAAAGCATCTATACTATTATCAATTAAATTGCCAATTACGGTAATGATTTCATGCGTTAATCGACTATCACGAGGTTCGGGGACCACTTCATTTATACGAATCATTAATTCTATATTTTTCTCTCTAGTCAAACTCAATTTACCAATTAGAAACCCTGCCAATGCTGCATCTTTAATTTGTGTAGCAATATTAACATTTTCTTGAGCACTATAACTCACAATTTCTCGAATATATTGTTTTACTTCCTCATAATTTTCCATTTGTAACATGCCCATAATAACATGTAACCTATTACTAAATTCATGAGATTGTGCTCTTAATGTTTCCGCATAAGTTTTCACCCCAACTAGCTGTTCAGATAATCTATTCATTTCTGTCTTATCTCTAAAAGTTGAAATAGCACCAACGATTTGGTTATTAACATATAATGGTACTCTGTTAACCAATATTTTCACGCCGTTAATATTTTGTTCATCATCAACTTGAGGTTGTCCAATCTCTACCACTTTATCTAATTGCGTTGAATCCAAATATTCATTTATTTTCATGCCAATTGGATATGCAGCTAACCCCGCTTTTTTAAATATTTGTATAGCTGATTTATTTACTAAATTAATTTTACCTTCTCTATCTACTGCAACGATACCTTCATGTACAGATTGCAACATCGTATTTCTTTCTTCTAATCGTTTCGCAATAATTGCAGGTTCTAAACCATGTAATATCTTTTTAATATATCTTGCTAATAAATATGCACCTACAATACCGAAAAACAGACCTATAATCAGACCAATACAAATATCTTTCATTCCCGATGCAAATGCTTCATTTACAGTTTCAATTGGGATGCCAACTGCGACTAAACCAATCTGTTCACCATTGTCATAAATCGGGGTAAATGATCTTAACGATTTGCCTAAAGTTCCTTTAGATTCAGTTATGATTTCTTTACCTTTTAAGGCTGGGGATTCATCTCCTCCTTGAAACTTTTTACCTATTAAACCAGAATTGGGATGCGATTTTCTTATACTATTCATATCCATGACAACAATAAAACTAACATCTGTAGCTGATTTAATTTCTGAAGCATAACGCTGTATTTGTTGCTCCTTACTTTTATCTTTCAAACCTCTTTTGACAATATTCGATTGCGCCGTTGTTCTAGACACAGCTTCGGCCTTCTCTTCAGCAGTTTTATGAATAGAGTTTTTAACTGTATTACCTATCAAAATACTAGTAATAACTAAAGAAATTAGCACAACAATACACACAAAAATAATAATTATTGTACTTAATTTCCATTGTCGTTTCTTCAAACATCTCACCTTCATCTCATTAGATGCTAAAACATCAATATATCCTAGCTTTATATTATTAACCACGCCTAATTAGTTAGAAATTTTTTTGTTAACCAAATTTATTTATTTTTATCTATTTAATCAATATTAAAATATATAAACATTTTTTGAAAGCCTTTACTTTAACAAATCACAAAACACTAATAAATACATTATATATTTATAATATAAATTCCAACGACATAATAAACATAAACAACCACTATCTTATTAATGTTCTTAGAAATATTATTAACTGTAGCGTACAATCTAAAATCTTATTGATTCACGAAAATTACGCACAAAAAAACTGTCAACAAAGTCGGGGACTTGTTGACAGTTAAAAGACGCTAGTGATTTATGTGCTAACCTCTTAACCATCTTTATTATTCTAAATTTGCATGGTTTTGTTGCATGGTTTCTTCATCAGTATTTAGTTCTGACATTAAATCTAAAACGATGCTGTCTAAGAATATTTGTGATGCTTGTTCGAATAAACTGCCTAATGGTTGAGCCGAGCCTTCTGCATCGTATTTAGTACCCGCTGGCAACTCAATAATTGCATTAGTCAATTGACCGATTGGTGAATTTGGGCTTGTCGTCAATAAAACAACTTCAGCGCCAACACTTTTAGCTTTATCAGCTAAAAGTTTCAAGTGTTCAGTTTTTCCTGATCCAGAAATAATTACAAATAAATCTTCTGAAGTAATGGAAGGCGTCGTTGACTCTCCAACAACATATGCATATTTGCCTAGTTGATTTAAACGCATGGCAAAACTATTTGCTACAAAGCCAGAGCGACCCTTTCCAGCAACAAAAACTTGTTTCGCTTTAACAACCTGTGCTAAAAAAACTTCAGCTTCATTATCTTTCACATGTGAAAGGGTATGGTCTAGTTCATCTAAGATTAGACGATAGTTTGTAATTTCAGTCATATTATCTGCCTTCAATCGCATCTTTACATTGTTTTGCAGCTTCTACTGGATCATCTGCATTAGCAATACCGCCACCAACTACAACTAAATCTGGGTCTTCTGCTACCACTTCTTTAATCGTATCCGGTTTAATACCACCGATTACCGCAACTTTAGAACTTTTAATTACTGATTTGACCTGGCGTAAACTTTCTAATGGTGATTCGCCCTCAGCCTGTAAATCATAACCAGTGTGAACTGCAATATAGTCCGCACCTAATTCATCTAATTCTTTTGCACGTTTTTGTAAATCTTGTACTGCTATCATATCGACTAATAATTCTTTATCATGTTTATGTGCTTCTTCTACTGCAGCCTTGATAGAAGCATCTTCAGCAACACCTAAAATAGTTACAACATCTGCACCAAACTTCACTGCTTGGCTTACTTCATAGTCTGCTGCATCCATAATTTTAAGGTCAGCTAAAACTTTAACGCCTTCAATATTATCATTTAAATGTTGTACTGCTGGTAACCCTTCATTTATCACAATCGGTGTACCAATTTCTACAATATCTACATAGTCTTTAACTTTATTTGCAAGCTCTGCCGCTTCCTCTTTGTTTAATAAATCAATTGCTAGTTGTAATTCCAAAATGATCATCCCTTCTTGAATTAGATTATCAAAGTCCCATTGGACTAAGCTTACGTTTTAAAATCTTACGCTTAAAATGTTTACCCTTTTCTGTATGATTAAAACTCAGTCACTATATCCTAGGTGCTGCATCATCATCAACATAAATTTCTACATTAGGATGTGCATGTAATATTGTAGCTGGCACATCACTATTCACTTCATTTTCAGCTAATTTCTCAATAGCCGCTCTTTTCTTCTCTCCAAATGCGAGTAAAATGATTCTCTGTGCTTTTAAAATTGTAGAAAGTCCCATAGAAATAGCCTGACTTGGTACTTCATCTTCATTTTCAAAATAGCGACTATTCGCATTAATTGTGCTTTCTGTTAAATTTACAACATGTGTTGCGCTATTCACATCTGTACCAGGCTCGTTAAAACCGATGTGCCCATTTTCGCCGATGCCTAATATTTGAATGTCTACTGGGCCTTGTTGATTGATCAAATATTCATAACGTTTTGTTTCTTCATCTAAATTCTCCGCATTTCCATTTGGAATATGAACTAATGACGGATTAAAGTGAGGATAACGTTTGAATAACACTTCGTTCATATATGTGTGATAACTTTGTACGTGTGTAGTATCAATACCAATATATTCGTCTAAATTAAACGTTTCTATTTGAGATACATCTAACTTGTTTTTATTTAATAGCTCGACTAAAAATTTATAGACTTCGACCATGGTGCCACCTGTAGCTAGACCTAATTTACTATGACATTGTTGACTCATTTGCTTGTATAATTCACAAGCTACATAAAAAGAAGCATAACTTCTCGTTCCAAGGTTCGTTATTTTCATAAACAAATGTCCTCCTATTAAGATGATCAAACTACTTTATACTACATATGGTTACAACATATATTATACGTTTTTCTGATGGTTTTAAAAGAATTTCAATTTTATAACTCACATCATTTTATATAATATAAATTATTTACAATAAAATGAGCAGAGTTATACATTTCTATTGCTGTTTTTAGTAAAATAGATAGATAATCAAAATTACAGTACAATTCTGGTATATAAAATTTACTTTTCAGGTAGCAAATGTACAAAAGTCGGTTTAAACTAGACTGTAGATATATTTTAAAGTACATTATTTGTACTAAATTTAAATCAAATGAATTTTGTAATGTTGGGTTTTGAAAGCAAGGAGGCAAAATTTTGGAAGAAATCAATCATGAAAAAGTACAATCTTTACTTTCTTCATATGAGCATAAACCTGTATACCTACATGTCGAAACAACAAATGGTGCTTATGCTGCACACTTTGACCAACGTGTATTTAATGCAGGAACCTTTTTAAGAAATATTCAAGTTACTTATGAACATGCGCAACTTAAAGGCGGCAACAAAGATCCTTTCCGTGTTGGACTCAAATTAAAAGATAACGGCTGGGTTTATGTTCAAGGGTTAACACATTACGAAGTAAATGAAAATGGCGAGTTTCTATTAGCAGGATTTAACTATGAAGGTCAATTAGCTGCTGCTTTAGAAATAAGTACTCAACCATTTAAAGCTTAAGGAGGCGTATTATGTCAGAGGAAAGCCAAGTATTAGTAATTTTTCCACACCCAGATGATGAATCGTTCTCATCTGCAGGCACACTCGCACGTTATATCGACAATGGCGTTCCGGTCACTTATGCATGTTTAACACTTGGGCAAATGGGTCGTAATTTAGGTAACCCACCTTTTGCAACACGTGAAACATTACCGGACATTAGAGAAAAAGAATTAGAAAATGCCATGGAAGCAATAGGCATAACTGATTTACGTAAAATGGGATTAAGAGATAAAACGGTTGAATTTGAACCCCATGATGAAATGGATGCTATGGTTAAATCCTTAATTGATGAATTACAACCATCTGTGATTATTTCGTTCTATCCTCAGTTCGCTGTACACCCAGACCATGAAGCTACTGCTGAAGCAGTCGTAAGAACTGTGGGTCGTATGGCAGCATCTGAAAGACCACGTTTACAACTTGTAGCATTTAGTAATGACGCACCTGAAAAATTAGGTGAACCCGACATTCTAAATGAGATCAGTGATTATAAAGAGGTAAAACTTCGCGCATTTGAAGCACACGCATCACAAACAGGACCATTTTTAGAACAATTAGCAACACCTGATGTTCCTGGAGAAGTGCACAGTTTCTTAGAAGTAGAACCTTATTGGACTTATAACTTTGAATCTTAAGTGGAGGCAATAGCATGACAGAATTTGACTTATCTACTCGAGAAGGTCGTTGGAAACATTTCGGTTCCGTCGACCCTATTGAAGGCACTAAACCAACTGTAAAAGAAAACATGAAAGACTTGCAAAGCACGCATAAAGACTTCTTATTTGAAATAGAAGAAGTCGGCATTAAAAATCTTGTATACCCTGTACTTGTTGATCGTTTCCAAACTGCTGGAAATTTTAGTTTCTCAACAAGCCTTAATCAAGATGAAAAAGGTATCAATATGAGCCGTATTTTAGAAAGTGTTGAAAAACACTATCATAATGGCATCGAATTAGATTTTGACTCTCTTTATCAACTGCTACGTAGTTTACAAGAAAGCATGAACCAAAATGCTGCTGGCCTAGATGTATCAGCAAAGTGGTTTTTTGATCGATACAGCCCAGTAACTCAAATTAAAGCTGTGGGTCATGCAGATGTTACTTATGGTTTAGCAATAGATAAAAAAGAAGTAACGCGCAAGGAAATCACTATTCAAGCTGCAGTAACGACACTCTGCCCTTGTTCTAAAGAAATCAGCGAATACTCTGCCCATAACCAACGTGGTATTGTAACTGTCAAAGCATACATCAACAAAGATGTTGAGCTAGTAGACGATTACAAAGGGAAAATTCTTGATGCCATGGAAGCGAACGCAAGCTCTATATTATACCCTATTCTTAAACGTCCAGATGAAAAAAGCGTTACAGAACGCGCTTATGAAAACCCAAGATTTGTAGAAGATTTAATTCGTTTAATCGCTGCTGACTTAGTCGGTTTTGAATGGCTTGATGGATTCGACATAGAATGTCGTAATGAAGAGTCTATACATCAACATGACGCCTTTGCAAAATTAAAATATAGAAAATAAAATATAGCAATTTTAAAAAGTGTACAAAATGTCTGATTAACATCGACATTTTGTACATTTTTTTATTTGCATATATAACTTAAATTTTATGTACCTGTATTGTAAGCTGTAATTTATTAAATTTTAGTATGTTAGATTAAAATTTTAACATTCACTTAGAATCAACTTCTCTATTTTAAAAAAATAAATATTAACATTTAATTTTAACTAATGTTCTATATACGATTTCCATATTAAAATGATTATGCTAGTAACTTCAAATCAATTTTTATTCGATAAGTGTGGGGTAATGTTAAAGATGGACTATAAAATTAAACTTTATAAACTTATAAAAAACACAGATTATAATCTAAGTACACCGCACTTTTTAAATATTTATTGGGTCGCCAAAGGCAAAGTCACATTATTAAAAAATGACATATTTGAACAATATATTTCTGGTGATATTTTTTACATCCATGACTATGAATATATCGAGCTTATATCTATCGATGCTGACTTACTTTGTTTGTCAATAAACAACTATCATTACATAAACGATACTGAACAAACGATATCTAAAGGAATAGATACACATCTTGAAGATAGAGAGCATCATATATTAAAATCACAATTTACAAATATTTTTATAGCTTTAGAGGAAGAATGCCATGTGCCTGTAGAGACGTTTTTATCACTTTTAACAACAATACATACATTAAGCGTGTGTAATAATCAACTTGGCTATGAATCAAATAATTATAAATATGCGCTAATTAAAAATGTAACAATTTACATCCACAACCATATAGAAGATAAGTTAAATTGTCAGCAAATTGCCGAAGTATTTTTTGTGAATTCTAGTTTCTTATCTCGAACTTTTACAATGATTGTGGGTAGTACGTTATCACAATACATTGTTGCTGCAAAAATTCATTTTTCAAATTGTTCATTACTGAATGGAGATACATTAGATAACGTATGGAAAACATATAAATTCCGTACGTTTCAAAATTATTTACAACAGTTTGAAAAGGTTAAAGGCTATGCTCCCTATCAATCTTAAAATAAATAAAACTTATTAAAGGCATAGTCAATCTGAATGTGCACTATAAAGTGAACCAATAAGATAAATCTTTATACAAAGTTTAAAAAGAATTGAGAGGGAAATTATGAATACAATTTATTACGAAGAAAATAGAAATACAATTAAACGAGCCCTAAAGAAAAATTTAGACATGTCATTTTTAGAAATTGTCATTCTAGAAAAACTGAATTATCTCAACAAAGAAAAAATAGATGCTGTAGAACTTAAAAAGCATTTAAATATTGAAAACACCCCTATATCAGTACAAATTAATCATTTAAGTAACTTAGGATTGTTTAAAAAATCAAGAGACGTTTATGATGAAAGACGTATCTTCTTACATGATATAGATTTTCCGAAAATAGAATCTATTATTAAGCAATATAATTTAATTGTCGATACGATATTAAATAGAAAAGACTAATCAACCAAGTTTATAAAATAAATAATAGGCTGGAACGTATATACGTTCCAGCCTATTATTGAGATGTAGTGTATTACATAAGGTCTTCGCGACTTTTTATAACTATTTTACGCTAATTAACACCCTATTTTAGTTCATAAATAAAATGGTACGCTCACCCTATTTTAAATGTTCGTAAGGGCTATTTTTAACAAATGAGATTATTTGATCTACAAATAAACGCGCACGTAATTGGAACTCTTCATTATCTAAGTATAATGTACCATCTTCAAGTTTTTTATAATCTGTATCATGCGTAGCGATTTGCGTTGGCACTGCAATACCTAATAACGTTCTAACAATCAGTCGTAAATGTGATAATGGTTCAGAACTTACAATACCACCACTATTACCAATCAAGCCAACTGGTTTCATTTTAAAATCATCCATTGTTAAATGATCTAATGCATTTTTTAAAATACCAGAATATGAACCATGGTAATTCGGACTACCTAACACAAAGAAGTCTGCTGCTCTCGCTTTTTCCTTTAATATGTTTAAATTGTTTTTATAATCTTCACTTGGTTGTGAAGCGCCTGATACATCAAGTTGGTGGATTGGGTGCTCTGCCAAATCGAAGATATCAACTTCAAAGTCATGCTCTTCAAAATGACCTTTTAAATATTTTGATAATGCAGTAGTATGCGAACCTAATTTCGCGCTACCTACTATAATTAAACCTTTCATTTATTACTTCACCTCATACTATTTTTCGTTATTTTCCTTAAGCAGCTTCATAATCGCCTTACCAACGCCACTTTCTTCATTAGAGTCTGTTGCGTATGTTGCTACTACTTTTACTTCTGGTGCAGCATTATCCATAGCTACAGAATAACCTACACGTTCAAGCATTGAAATGTCATTCATGTTATCACCGATTGCCATAACATTTTTCATGTCAATATTTAATCGTTCAGCAATTGTTTCTAAAGCTATACCTTTTTGTGCATCTGAATGAGTAATTTCAATATTACCTCTAGATGATGATGATATTGCAAGACTCTCTGATTGAGCTAACCTTTCACTGACGCGGTCAATTTTTGACAAATCACTATCAAATGCTAAAATTTTCATTACAATTTCACCTGGCGTATCTTCAATTTTGTCATAATTATCTACCACTTTTAAAGTGCCGTTATCAATACGCTTTTGAATACCAGCTTTAATCTTTTCTACATCCGCATGTTGTCCTGCACGTTCAGCAATATCTATATAAATTTCTAAGTCACGTTGCGGATTTTCTGTATAGATACCTAAGTTTGTATACACTTGGTAATAGATGTCTTCATTTTTGAGTTCATGCGTAATTCTATTGATTAATTCACGGTTCAAATTAGAAGTGCTCATGATATTAAATGATTCATCTCTCACTTCTGCACCATTCAAACAAATATAGGGCATTTTTAAGTCTGTTTGATTCACGGGTGCATTCGCCTCATAAAAAGCACGGCCTGTTGCTATAACAACAGTAATACCTTGTGACTGCGCATATTTAATGGCTTTAATATTTTCCTCGGATATTTCATGTGCGGCATTAAGTAACGTACCATCCATATCTGTAGCAATTAAGTTTATCATTCGTTTACCTCGTTCCCTTCTTAGATCGATTACACAAATTTAATTACATTTCATTCTCATTTGCCATAATTTTGTAACATATTCTTATTTTACCAAAAGTTTAGTTATTTGTATTATCGGCTGTTTGTATGATTTTTTTCTTCTTTCTAATATTCCTAAAAAATTCAGTCAATAATTGACTACATGCTTCTTCCATTACACCTATTTCTACTTGTGCACGGTGATTAAATCTAGGTTCTTGTAAGAGGTCCATCAGACTACCCGCACATCCCCCTTTGGGATCTTTTGCACCATATATCACATGTGGAATACGGCTCATCACAATTGCACCAGCACACATAACACAAGGTTCTAAGGTCACATAGAGTTGACACTCTTCCAATCGCCAGCTATTTAAGAGCTTCGATGCTTTTTGAATAGCAAGATATTCTGCATGTGCGGTTGGATCTTTTTTTGATTCTCTTAAATTGTGTGCTCTTGCAATAATTTCATCATTCTTAACAATCACAGCGCCAATAGGTACTTCACCTATATCGCCAGCTTTTTTAGCTTCTTCAATCGCCATTTTCATATAAAATTGGTGATTTGTCATGTGTCTCACACACCTCACATATGGTACAATATTTAATGTCTATTTTAACATTGGAGCGGAAAATATGAAAAAACATTTTATCGCAATAGAAGGCCCGATTGGAGTCGGAAAGTCTTCTTTAGCACATAAACTCAGTCAAACTTATAAATATTACGAAGAAAAAGAAATTATTACAGAAAATCCTTTTTTATCAGATTTCTATGATGACATTTCAAAATGGAGTTTCCAAACAGAAATGTTCTTCTTATGTAATCGGTATAAACAATTTCAAGATCTTGCTTTAATTGATAATGGAATTGTTAGCGATTATCACATATATAAAAATAAGATATTTGCAAATAATACCTTAACCCCATCAGAATATAATAAATTCTCAAGAATCTACGATATTTTAACCGAAGATTTAGAAATGCCAAATATTATCATCTTCTTAGATGCTGATTTAGCAATGCTAAAAACACGTATTGCACATCGTAATCGTAGCTTCGAACATCAAATTGCAGATGATTATTTATTAAATCTTAAGCGTGACTATAATGCATATTATGAATCTCTTAAATCAGAGGGCGCACGTGTTATACGAATCGATACTACTCAACTTGACTTTGTTAAGTATGATGAAGATTATAATTATATTTTAGAATTAGTGAAACCACTTATTGGAGGACATGAGCATGAATAAATATGGTATTCCACAAGATGCTGTAATTACTATCGCTGGTACAGTAGGCGTTGGTAAATCAACCTTAACAAAGGCTTTAGCAGAACGCTTTAACTTTAAAACTTCATTTGAAAACGTCGATAATAATCCATACCTTGATAAATTTTATAATGACTTTGAACGTTGGAGCTTCCATTTACAAATTTATTTCTTAGCAGAACGCTTTAAAGAACAAAAACGTATGTTTGAATACGGAGGCGGTTTTATTCAAGATCGTTCTATTTATGAAGATGTTGATATTTTTGCCAAAATGCATGAAGAACAAGGAACAATGAGTCCTGAAGACTTCCAAACTTATTCTGAGCTGTTCAACGCTATGGTAATGACACCTTACTTCCCTAAACCAGACGTCTTAATTTATTTAGAATGTGACTATGAAGATGTGATTCAACGAATTAAACAACGTGGTCGTCAAATGGAAATTGAGACAGATGTAGCATATTGGCAAAAGTTATTCCAACGCTATGAAGATTGGATTTCCGAATTTAACGCGTGCCCTGTGGTTCGTGTAAACATTAATGAATATGACTTACAC
The DNA here is from genome assembly GCF_000338275.1 of Staphylococcus xylosus NJ. Classification (GTDB taxonomy): domain Bacteria; phylum Bacillota; class Bacilli; order Staphylococcales; family Staphylococcaceae; genus Staphylococcus; species Staphylococcus xylosus_B. The sequence goes on along the minus strand of NZ_ANMR01000021.1, from coordinate 19,968 downwards.
GAAGATCCCGAATCATTAAACCCAGTTATCGATAAAATACGCCATGTCATTGACACATACCGTAAAGTTGATCAACGCTAGACTCTAACTTTGCATTAAAAGTCACTCCCACTAAACTTTTTAGTCGGAGTGACTTTTTTTATTCTGGTATCGTAATTTATTCAATATGACGTCGATAAATTATTTTTTCAATTTCATCTTCTGTCACATATTTACTATAGTAATATTCATCTGTTTGTACTAAACCAAAGGTGCTAGCCTTATCTTGGTCTTCGGTACCAATATATAATTGTCCTTCAGTATCTTGATAGAGGTCAAACACAGCACCACCGTATCTCGCTTCTTGGTACAGTGCATACAGTTCATCTATATCATCGCGCGCAACATGTTTAAAATACAACGTGTGTGCCGTATGATTTGTTGTATTTGCTTCAAAACCGTGCGCTAAAGCTCGTTCGTCTTCAGTGACCAATACAACTTCATTACTAATAATTTCCACTACTTTATAAGTTTCACCTTGATAATCGGCGTATTTACCATCAATCATCTAATCACCTCGACACTTATATTAAATATAAAAAAATCATAATATACGTTACGTATATTATGACATAATTTAGAAGTTAAGCCTATTGATTTATTATTTCCACAATATCATTTGCAGTTTCTACTATGTAATCTGCATTTGTAAATTCTTGTTCTAAACCAACGCCTGTTAACACTGCTATTTTCAAGCCTAATTTCGCATTAACACCTGTTTGCATATCATTTGCAGTATCACCTACAATAGTTACATCTTGAGGAGCTACATCATAATGATCAAATAACGGGTTAAGTACTTCTGGATTTGGTTTTTCAACTGCGTTTGCTTCTGTTGAAATAACCACATCAAAGAAATGATCGAATTTCGTAATTTCTAGAAACTGCTCCACGCCTTTTTTAGAATCACTTGTTACAATTCCCATTTTATAACCTTGGCGTTTTAAGGTTTTAAGTGTCTCCTCAATACCTTCTACTAAGATATTTTCTGGAACACGATTATCTACAAGTGTTTGACTTCTACTTTGTGCCCATTCAGTAACATCTTGGCCTGCAATATCACAGAATGCTTGAACCATTTCATCTAAGGCGCCTGAAGCCATGATCGTACCTGGTTGAATTTCTCCATCTACTACACCTAAATACGCATATGCTGCCTCTCTATCATCAATTTCATCTTGGTAAACTTCCATAAAATCATCTACAAGTTGTAAACCAATCTTCATCCAACTACGGTCGAAATATATGATTGTGCCATCTTTATCAAATAAAATCCATTTCATCGCTAGAACAGCTCCTATAGTTTCACACTATCTTTGTTTTTAAAACCTATTTTATTTTAATATAAAATTAACTCTGTATACAAATAATGAAACTGCATTCGTTATATCATTTTCGTTTGTTCTTATAGTCGTTCACTACCAACCATATTAAGGTTACTCCAATAGCTATAGCAAAAGTCACAAACTGAAAGATGCCTAAATGTATCGATCCCCCTTTGATACTATAGATATCCATTACTCCCTTTAAAGAAATAAATAAAATAATTTCAAAGTTCAAAATAGCAACAAAAGTTGTATGCGTTTTAATCGCCTTTTTTGTCGGTTGTTTTCCTGTTAATTTAATATCTAGATTTACCAATTTCGGATAATATTTATATAGTGAATACATTAAAAACCATATCATTAAACCTATAAATGGTATCAAAAACAATGAATTTTTATCCCCCCATCCGTCTGAATGATTATATAAATCATAGTGAATTGGTACCGTTTTAGGCAAAGTATTATAGTTTATCCCCGTATACAGCATTAACAAAATAATTATAATAAAACTGGCAATGTTCAATATTCTATTCACATCTATACTCCTTTCAAAACAACTTATACTTCACCAATAATTGTATTAAATAATATTTTTCAAATATTTAATGCTATAAAAATTTGTGTTTATATTTAAATACAAATGTATTTTCTTTAAAAATTAGTTTTGTTTTATGGGTTAGGCAATTACTTTTATTGTTGTTGCAGAATTAATCGGGTTATATTTTGCTAAAAGAGAAAAACATATGTCTCCATCTAGTTGGTTTAAAGGCGTTGGTTTCATTATAATTTCTATGATTGTCATTAGTGGGTTTTATCACATCGATGATATACAAAAAGGTGCTAAAGATGATATGAAAGAGAAAAATTAACCTCAGTCATCTTCAAAATAATAATTCTATCGGAATACATTTCATCAAATTATACGTAAAATGAGGCTGAGACATACATTGATATGTCTCAGCCTCACATATTATATTAGTTATTAAAATTTACTCACATAATTTAGATTATTGTGTGTGTTAATATCTTGGTACAACGACTCTCCAGCCTTGTGGATCTTCAAGTTTACCACTTTGAATGCCAGTATAATTATCGTATAAGTTTTGAGTAACTTCCCCTGTTTCATTATTATTAATAACGATCTCAGTTTCACCATATTTCAACTGACCTACCGGAGAGATAACTGCTGCTGTACCTGTACCAAATACTTCTGTTAATTCACCTTTATTGTGTGCTTCAATAAGTTCGTCGATAGATACTCGACGTTCTTCCACTTCATAGCCTAAATTTTGCGCTAATTCAATCACAGTTTTACGTGTAATACCTGGTAAAATACTACCATTTAGTTCTGGCGTTACAAGTTTACCATTTTCTACGAAGAAGATATTCATACTACCAACTTCTTCTACATATTTTTGTTCAACGCCATCTAACCACAATACTTGATCATAACCTTGTGCTGATGCATTCGTTTGTGCTAATAGGCTAGCAGCATAGTTACCTGCAACTTTTGCATGACCTACACCGCCACGAACAGCACGCACATATTCATCTTCTACATAAATTTTTGTTGGGCTTAACGACTCCCCACCATAATATGAACCTGATGGTGACAAAATAATTAATAATTTATATGAATAAGAAGGACGTACGCCTAAAATACCTTCTGTGGCGAAAACATATGGACGTATGTATAACGATTGACCTTCACCTTCTGGTACCCAATCACGTTCTATATCTACTAATTGCTTTAAACCTTCTAACACTGCCTCTTCATCAACTTTCGGCATATCTAATCGTGCCAATGAATTATTAATACGTTTAAAGTTCTCAGAGGGACGGAATAAATCTACCTCACCGTCATGCTTGTAAGCTTTCAAACCTTCAAATACTGCTTGACCGTAATGTAAGGCTTGTGCTGCCGGAGAGAGTTCAATTGGTCCATAAGGCACAATCTTTAAATCATGCCATCCTTGATCAATATCGTAGTCGAAACTTAACATATAATCTGTGAAATATTTCCCAAAACCTAAATCGCTTGGATCCGGTTTTTCTTTAAGTGTTTCTCGTTGTACAAATTCAATTTTTTCTGACATGATTTTTCCTCCTAATGGTATTTCTTTGAGTATTACATTAAATTATATCAATCCAACGAGTGCTGTTCAATAATTTTCAAAAAATTTAAAATAAAGAAATAATAAGGGAGAGGAACAGAAATCAATTTTCATACGCTGTTTCCGTTGTATTTAACCTCTAGTTATAGCAACGAAAAATTAAAAAATTCAAATAATAAATATACATGATTTAAAGTTTATGGATAATTAGCATTAATTTTCATCATTGATAATAGTACTTTAAAAAATGGTGTTTTAGAATGGATCCATTCCCGCTTATCTTAATATATTTATTAATAAAAATAGCGTAAACATGTTATCAAATTCAAAATTTTAACAACATATCTACGCCACATTAGACTTTCTATCACTTAACAGACGAAAATACATAGTATTTAGTTTTAATTTATAACAGCAAATACTCCATTTTTAATTATCATTATTGCTGTTTGAGTTTTTAAATTCTATTGAATAGCAGCTGATCTTATTTTATCTTACTGCAGCTGTTTCTTTACCTTCGATAGCATCTAACATCACTTTAGTCATTTTGTTTAAATCATATTGTGGATCAAAGCCCCATTCTGCTCTTGCACAACTTACATCAATACTATCTGGCCAACTATTAGCAATTGATTGTCTCACTGGGTCTACATCATAGTCTAATTTAAAGTCTGGATAATATTCTTGAATTGCTGCTTTAACCATTTCTGGTTCAATACTCATCGCACTTAAATTATAAGCATTACGGTTTATTAATTTAACTCCGTCTGCTTCCATAAGTTGGATAATGGCGTCGATCGCATCTTCCATATACATCATATCCATAAATGTGCCTTTTTCAATAAAGCTTGAATAATGTCCTTCTCTTACAGCTTTAAAATAAATATCGACTGCATAGTCAGTTGTACCGCCACCAGGCTCTTTAATATGTGAAATTAAACCTGGGAATCTTACACTACGTGTATCAACACCAAACTTTTCAAAGTAATACTGACATAACAATTCACCTGCAACTTTGTTCACGCCATACATTGAAGTTGGGCGCTGAATCGTTACTTGTGGTGTATTAACTTTAGGTGTTGATGGACCGAACGCACCAATAGAACTTGGTGTGAAGAATAATAAATCATGTTCACGTGCAACCTCTAAAGCATTCATTAATCCGCCCATATTTAAATCCCATGCAAACAAAGGATTTTTTTCAGCAGTAGCTGATAATAAAGCAGCCATATGCATAATCGTGTCTGGCTTAAATGATTCAACAAGTTCATTCATACGTGCTTTATCAGTCACATCCAATATTGCAAATGGACCATTTGCAATTGCAGAATCAGCTTCTGGCTCTTTAATATCAGTAGCTAAAACATTATCATTCCCATATAATGTTCTACACTTCACTACTAACTCAGTTCCTATTTGTCCTAATGCACCAGTAATAATAATTTTTTTCATATTTATATCTCCCTTGTATATTACAGAAATCGTAATGTATTTTCCCAGTGTACAATACTCGTATTTTCAACAATATTATACTATAAAAACGCTTTTTTGTATACTTTGAGTGAACATTTGCTTTGAATTTTAGCAGTGTAAATCGCTAATGTCTACTATTTAGCCATTACATTTTCACTATTTCTAGTTGTTATATCTCTATTTAATAAAAAATTTGTCTAGTAAATGGTGAGAATTTCCAATATTTGACACACATGTCATATGTTGGTATAAGTTATTTATTAAGTATTTATGGAGATGGTAATATGTTGCAAACAAATGCTACATTGTTAATACAAAGTTCCCGATTAAATTAGTCGATGCTTTGTAGAATTTTTTCTTTTCACAGGGCATCTATCTTATGCATGCAGTTATTAAAATGTGAGAGGAATATCAAATTATGGAAAAACAACTATACCCTTATCAATTTAATTATATAAAAGAACGTATCGCGCATTTAATCAATGTGTATAATTCAGTTAATGACATTAATACTATCGCTTCTATCCAAGAGACTACACGTGAACAAATTCTCAATACGTTTCAAAGAGTAGATCCTTCTATTCAATTAGAAATTGAAAAGTTGATGAATTATCAATTATCAAAAATGCAAGCTGAAAAAATCTTAAGTACACTTCAAGGTTATGTGTTGCCTTTCGAGCATCCTTCTAAAAAACAAGTAGATAAAGTTTTTAGAAAAGTAAAGAAATTGAAAACACCACTTATCAGTAATGAAGTACTATTAGAAAGTACATTTATTGGTTGGAACAATGTTGCTTCCAATAAAAAATATATAATCTATTATAATGATTTTGGAAATTTAGATGGCTTTTATGGGGATATTTCAAACCAAACAGTTAAAGGCTTTTGTTCAATTTGTAATAAGGAGTCTCGTGTCACCTTATTCATGAGAAAAACACGCACCACTAGTGATGGACAATACACTAAAAAAGGGGATTATATCTGCTTCGATAGTACGGTTTGTAATCAACAAATCTCTGATTTATCCTACTTTTATCATTTTCTCAATAAAATACAATAATTAAAAAGCAGAGCCTATAAGGACTTCAATGTCGCCCTATAGGTTCTGCTTTATTTTTGCGATTAATCAGTTTCTTAAGTATTCTATAAACGTCTTTATTGTTTGTTCATTAGTTCTATCTGATTGTGTAAGTGCCGTAAAATAAATATAATAATCGAACGGCGCCCCAATAGGTAACATTTCTATCAAGCCATTCAATATAAACGGATCATCTTCCAGCATCAAACTTGATACAATACTTATCCCTAAACCCTCTGACACAGTTTTAATTAACACACTTGGATTATTAGTACGGAACACAATTTTCAATGGCCCATTGTCATCTTCAAATTGCTTGAAATTGTGATGATAGAAATTGCGATCGTACAAAACAAAAGGATATTCACTAATCGCTTTCATCTCTACCGTGTTTTGCAATGATAATTTTGATTTTTTAGGCACAATCAACCTAAAATCTGTAGCAATATTCAATGAATGCGCTACAATGTGCTGCCCAAACTGTTCATTTTCAGCTTTGCCAATCAATCCTATATCAACTACCTGAGCTTCAACCATTTTTAAAATTTCATCTCTATCACTTTCGATTACTTCCACTTCAATATGTGGGTAATCTCTCTTAAACGCAGATAATGCTTTAGGAATAATTTTATTGAATAGTGTAGGAATCGTTGCAATTGTTAATGAACCCTCGATATTAGAATGCAACGCGTCTACCTCAGATAATAATTCACTACGCGCTTCAATAATATTAATCATTAGCGGAATCAGTTTCTTCCCAACTTCAGTTGGCAAAGTCCCTTTACGTGAGCGATTAAATATTTTATACCCTACTTCTGATTCTAGGTTTGCGATTGACTGACTCATCGCAGATTGACTGATATGCATAATATCTGCTGCTTTAACGATTGATTCTGTTTCATATATTTTTTGAATATAAGTTAATTGTTCAAAGTTCATTATCTCACCCCTTTTACATAAGCAATACTTATATAAATATCAAAAATTCTAATTTTACATTAGCATACATTAATCATTATAATATATAGTGCATGAAAAATTAATTAAAGGACGGTCTTCGTATGTATGATAAACTCTGGTCAAAAGATTTTATCTCCGTTACAATTGTAAATTTTTTAATGTATTTGATTCATTATACATTAATCGTTACAGTCACTATATTTACTATTGATAAATATCACGCTTCAGAAAGTATGGGAGGATTAGCGGCAGGCATATTTATTATCGGCATGCTATTCGGACGTTTGGCTTCTGGACGTGTGATTGACAATTTGCAACCTAAAAAAGTTCTGCTCTTTGGTATTATCTTTTCTATCATAACAGTTGGCTTGTATTTCGCAATTCACAGCTTGTTAATTCTAATGATTGTACGACTGTTACATGGAATTGCCTTTGGGCTATCTTCAACTGCAACCGGTACGATTTCATCAAGAATTATTCCAGAAAAACGCAAAGGTGAAGGCATTGGTTATTATGCACTTAGTGTAACAACTGCATCCGCGATTGGACCATTTTGCGGCATAATATTAAATCAACAATTTGGTTTCCAATCTATCTTTATAGTTAGTCTTATCGTTATTATCGCCGCTTTAATTGTGTCTTTATTGATCAAAGGATTACCAAAAGTATCTGTACAAACATCTAATACTGAGAAAATCACAGGCATAGCTGCATATATTCAAAAAGAAGCCCTACCAATTTCATTTGTTATTATTTTCGTAGGTATTGCTTATTCAAGTGTATTATCATTCTTAACAGTTTACACAGAACAAATCAATCTTGCTACAGCATCAAGTTTCTTTTTTATTGTTTATGCAGTGAGTACCTTTGTAACTCGGCCATTTACAGGTAAGATTTACGATAACTACGGTGAAAATAAGGTCATGTACCCTGTGTTAATCAGCTTTATTATCGGTCTAATATTATTAAGTTTAACCCACACAAGTATTTCATTACTCATTGCTGCAGTGTTTATCGGAATCGGCTATGGTACGATAATACCTACTGCCCAAGCCATTGCTATTCAACAATCACCTACAGATAAAATCGGCTTAGCTACATCTACGTTTTATATGTTTGCAGATTTCGGCGCAGGCATTGGCCCATTTGTGCTAGGAGTTGTCATTCCATTGATTGGATATCGAAACCTATACTTAACTATGTCAATTTTAGTAATTGTTTCGATAGTACTTTATTACTTTATGCATGGTAAACAACGTGCTCGTCAGCCGTATTAATATGTTCTAAAATTATAATAAAAAAGGAAGTAATAAGGTCATTACCTCCCTTCCAGAAGATAGACAAACTTTAGGGATTCAGTGCCTAGCTCCCCTAAGGTTTGTCTATTTAATATTTGTATAGTTATTTTTTTAAATAGCAGTGTTCTTTCATACCAAAGTTAGCTCTTTTATCAATTGATTTATTCAACATGATAAACACCGCCACCTTTTAATTTAATATTATGGTCTTGCCAGTGTAATATTAGCAGTGATTTGGGCGAGTCTTGCGGGAAGAGCACTAGCAGAAGACTACAGACTGAGTCAGTGACCGCGGAAAGCATGCACAAAAAACAGCTAACAAAGTTGGAGAATTTGTCGACAGTTTGGCAGTGAGGTAATAATTTCATCACCTCGCTTCTCTTCATACATAACGGCATGTTATAATCACTGTTTATTCTATTACTTATATGAGCTATCTTAATAGCATACACATTTGATTATTCATATTTCTTTAAAATATTATTTAACTTCGTTATATAATTTCGTTTGAGTTGCTCCGGATAAACAATCTCCACATGTTCCCCTAGTGAAATTAAGTAATCAGTCATATAACCCAATTCTTCATTATTGTATCCACCTACAATGTAAGGGGTATTTTCAATATATTCCAATTTCATATTCGGGTAGTTTTTCTTCAAAAATAGTTCTATTCCAAAAGTCGTTAATTTGCATTTGAACGGTATGTCATTAAATGTTTCTTCGTGATGTTGCTTAATCTCCTCTAATTTTTGTCTAGAAAACGTGTCTCCATCTTCATTAGTCTCTAAATCCACGATATAATCACAACGATATGTACCCCAGACATGTTTATTTAGGTCATAAGCACTACAGAACCATATCCCATTTCTATAAAACAAATCATAAATTTGAAGTTCTGTTTCTTCGTATTTATATTGCGTATAAGTAATATAGACACTATTCTCATTCATAATCGATGTTAATATTTGATCTAAATAAACTGAGTTATTAATTGGTGCTACATTGTAATAATGAATATATTTTAATACTTTGGCAATATCATTTTGCTTTTGATCGGGTAGACTAGCAAATAATTTTTCTTTTATTTGCTTATAAGATTTTTCAAAGGGGGTCGTAGATAATATATCTAAAGCTTTAAGCGCAAAAAATATAGCCAAAATTTCATTATTATTAAAATAAATAGGTGTTAATAAATTTTGAGAAATTAATTTATAACCGCCATATCGGCCATTTTCTACATAAAGTGCCAAACCCATTGTTTCAAGTTCTTGAATATCTCTAAGTGCAGTTCTTTTAGAAATATTAAAAGCCTGCATAATATCTTTTAAATGAAAAGTAGATTTATTACTTAAGAAAATGAGTTCTTGATTAAGTCTTTCAGATTTTTTCATAATACCTCCTTCAATGGTGCCGTATTTAGACACCTTTAAATTTTATACTTATCTTATCAAATAACTAAGGAGTATGTACTATGAAAACTTTAATAATTAACGCTCATCCTAATTTCGAAAATAAAGATAATTTTTCTTACAAACTACAACATATATTTTTAACAAAATATAAAGAGACTTTTCCAAATGAAATACCAGAAATATTAAATCTATACGAAATTAATTTACCTCGTCTAGAATCTACACAGTTGTTAAATATTTGGAACAAGCAACGTGAAAACGAATCACTGACAATAGAAGAACAACAAATATCTGATATGACATCATCTTTACTTTCACAATTTAAGTTACATCATAGAATAGTGATTATTTCGCCGCTTCACAATTTTAATATTACGTCTCGTTTGAAAGATTATATAGACAATATTATGATTGCACGCCAAACATTTAAATATACCTCTGATGGTTCAGTCGGCTTGATGACCGATAACTATAAAGCTCTATATTTACAAGCTAGTGGCTCAATTTATACAAACGACGATCGTTATAAACCTTTAGAATTTTCTTATCAATATCTACAAGCCATGTTTACAGATATTATGGCATTTGATGATTTTTATATTGTTCGCGCTCAAGGAACAGCAATATTGCCTGAATCGACTGTTTTACAAAATGCTGAAACCAACTTAGATCAAAATTTTACAGCTTTTTATGATTTATAATAAAAAATATTAATAGACTAAGCTTTTATATGAAGAAATAATGGACTCTTTTTTTAAGTTTTCGCTTTAAAAAAGAGTCCATTAAAATGTTTTATTTTATTTTATTCATTTAATTTATTACCTTTATTTGGTAATGGCGTTTTTTTCAACATTGTAGCCATGTGCATTGTATTATAGGCAAGCCATTTGATATGTCTTTTAGTGAATTCATTTTCATGATTTATATCCATATAAGAAGGACCGGGGCCAGCTTCTCCTACCCAATACGCATCAACGTTTGGAGGAATCGTAAAACCGATATGTGATAAACCATAAATAATAGAAGCAGAAGCATGTTTGGCACCATCCTCATTGCCAGTTACAATAACGCCCCCCACTTTATTATAGAAAATAGATTGTCCTTTATTATTCTCTAATTTACTAGAACCATAAAGTCTTTCTATAACTAAAGTTGCTACACTACTTTTTTCGCCAAGCCACAAAGGAGTACCAATAATTACAATATCAGCGTCTATTACTTTTTCTAATATTTGGGGCCACTCATCATCTCCCCCCATATCATCATCTATACCATAAGATATACTATAGTCATTTACTCTAAGCATCTCTACATCTACGCCTTCTGATTCAAAAATACTTGCTGCCTCACTGGTCAAAGCTTCAGTATGTGATAATTCAGTTCCATTTTTTAATGTAGTATTTAAAATGATTACTTTCATAAAAAGCACCCTCTTTATATAGTCATTATATTTATACTTACCACTATATAACATGCATAAACTAGTTACTAAAACCATAAATTAATTCAATATTTTTCATTTATAGAATTAAAAATTTGGTGCAATATTTTATAACATTATTTTAAAAATAATTATGAAACTGCATTATAACGATAAAACTAGAGATATAACTTTCTCTGATTAAAAATAAACTCAATTTCTATACCTCAATAGAATTTGACATTTATTTGTTTCATGAAATTTTATAGCTCGTTTTGCTATTATATTCTGCATTAACACACTATTCCACTACGCATTGTAAATTTTCTCTCAAAGTTGTTCCCGTATACGTTTTTCTAAATAAGCCACGTTCTTGCAATATAGGAATTACTTTATCAATAAAGGCTTCAAACATATCTGGATATGTAGGCGGCATAAGTGTAAAACCATCACAACACTCCTCTTCAAACCATTCTTGCATCATATCTGCCACTGTTATTGGGTCTCCAACAATTGTCTTATGTCCCATCCATGTACTCACACGCTGTGCTAGTTCTCTTAATGTAAGCGATTCTGTTTCTATAGTACTTCGTATCGCTTCATACCGCGCTTTCGACACAACTTTTGTCGTTAATTTATCATAGGATGGTAAAGACGGTACTACAGCATCAAAATCCCATCCCTCAACACTTTGTCCTATACTTTGTTCAATCTGCTTAATTTTTTCATTCACATCTATGAGTCTATCTAGTGTCGCTCTTTTTTCTTTAGCTTCTTCCATCGTATCTGCAACATAAACAGTCAAACCTGGTAAAATCAATGGTCTACTTTCAGAATTATTAAGCTGTTCTACTCGTTTCTCGATATCTTTCAAAAATCTCTTAGCGTCTACCTTATTCCAAGCTACTGAAAAAATCATATCTACAGCTTTCGAAGCAAAATCACGACCTGGAATCGAAGTACCAGCTTGACACAAAACTGGATATATTTGAGGACTAGATGGTAAATTAATAGGACCCTTCACCTTAAAATATTCTCCTTCATGATTAATTTCATTTATTAAGGACCACTCTATTCCTCTTCCAGACTTTTTATCATTAATTAGTGCATGACTATCAAACGATTGCCACAATTGTTTTAATACATGTACAAATTCTTCTGCTTTTTTATACCTTTCATTTAAAGGAGGAAGTTGCGTCATTGAATGATTACCTGCTTCATTATCAAATTGTGAGGTAACAATATTAATACCTGCTCTTCCATGACTTATATGATCTAGACTACCTATTAAGCGTGCTGTATTGTATGGATCATAAAATGTAGAAGATAAGGTTGCTATTAACCCAATATGTTTCGTTACTTGTGAAATAGCAGTCAAGGTAGTGATAGGTTCTAAGAAATAAGATAAATGCCCTGTATTTTCTTGAGAAATATATTGCCCATCTGCTAAAAATATAGCATCTAAACAACCACGTTCTGCAATTTTAGCAATTTTTTGTTGATATGTAATTTGCCCTATTTCATCAATTCTAGAGTTTTCTAGTCTCCACGAAGCAGGATGTAAACCTGTACTATAAATAAGTGAAACAATGTGCATCTGATTTTTCATAATATTGTCTTCTAAGCCCCTTATTACTATGAAAATTCTCTCGATATAATCTAGCAAAGTATGATATTACGAAAATTTTCACAATATTTTAATTACACATAGTATATAAAAACAATTTCTTTTATGCACCTATTTAAAATACTTTTTACACATAAAGATTAAAATATCTAAATAATTAATACATTAAAATAGCCACTAAATTCTTTAAAGAAATTGAAATTAGTAGCTTAGACTTATTATTTGATTCATTTCACTTCAGACATAAAACACTCTTTTGTCACTTTAATTTTTATCTTTATATTTCGGGAAGTAACCTAATATAACAGCAGGCGTTAAAGGACCAGCAATAATTGTAATACTTACACCTATGAGTAATAGTGTTAACCAAGCTGGTGTATCCGCCACCTCTGTAAGAAATGAGATATTATTTGATAAACTTAATTTAGTTAAAACTTCACTAACTGCAACAGCAAAGAATATTACAGCACCAATTGTAGTAAATCTCAGTAACAAATGTTTACATAGTTAGATTTATAATAACATATAGAAATATATACAACATGTTGTTTTAATATGTAATATCATATTTATTACGGAGTAATTACATTTGTTCATATACTACAGTAATCTATCAGCTATTTAACTTTACTAAATATAAATAACAAAAAAGGGCGAGACAACGAATCCTCATTTAAATCAGGTCCTTATCCCATCCCTCAGAGTTATTATTTTATACTTAATTTTGCTCTAGCCTTTTAATTTCTTTACAAGTGAAGATTTTAATCCTACTAGTCCAATTTTATCAACTTTCGCGTCGATGTCATGACCATCGTCAGGCTCCACTATTTTTATACTTTTTACTTTTGTACCTTGTTTGATTACAAATGATGTACCTTTTACTTTTAAATCTTTAATAACTGTAACAGCATCCCCGTCAACTAGTTCCTGCCCATTCACATCTCTTGTAATTTGAGCTTCTTTATTCTCATTATTTTCAGCTTCAGACCATTCGTGACCACACATAGGACAAACAAATAAATTTCCATCTTCGTATGTATAACTTGAATCACACTCTGGACAATTAGGTAAAGTATATTCCATGCTTAGACCTCCATTAAATTATTAACTTGCTTTTAATCTATCATATTATAAAATATATGTTCTATTTTCTCTACTTTTTTATTAAAATCGTCACTTATTTTTCGTAACTAACTAAATCACCAAAAAGTCGATATACTATAGTTTTCTAATAAAAATAACACTATTATCTTCTTATCTTTTTCAATTAATTTAAATAAAATGTTTATTTGCATTGATAAGTGGAAAACTACTTGTGTCACAAATCTTAAAGGAGGTTTTTATAATGAGTAAATTTGACGAGTTTAAAGACAAAGCAAAAGATAAGGTTGACGAAGTAAAGAATGATAAAGACAAGCAAAAAGAAGTGAAAGATCAAGCTTCAGATAAAGCAAAAGACTTAAAAGATAAATTCTAATTTTATAAACTAAAAAATGAGCTGGGACATTAACCATTATGTCCCAGCTTCATTTTGGTATTAAGCGACGATTAGCACAATAAAAACTAAACTATTAAAAATCATTACTCGCTTTATTAAATTAGTTACACATATACAACTGTTTAGTCTCTATTTTTTAAATTTCACTAAATTAAAAAATTAACCTAAATCAAGTTTTGTTTCTACTTCATCTTTTACACTGTCAAAATCATATTCACTTTGATCTAGGGGTTCACCTGTTTCTGCTACACTTTTTAAATTTTTCATTTGGAACTGCCAACCCGAAAAATCTAAAATTATATGCGGAAAGTCAAACGGTAAAAATTCATCTAATATAAGTACTGTTTCGCTCCCACTATCATACAAATCAAATCTTACTGCACCGGTGTCCCATGTATAACCAATAGCTACATTCTCTTCGAAAGCAGTAATTTCCATTTCCATATCGTCTTGTTCATCCATATGAAATGTCATCTTGCCACCAACTTTGCGTTCTTTGAATGATAATTGAGGAAACCATTTCTGAACACCCTCAGTCGTACTTAATAAATTAAAAACAGTTGCACTATCTTTCTTAATAGTTATTTTCAATGTTTGATAAGCACCTTGGTCATCCTTTGCATATACAGCTTCCATTTCAAACTAACCTCCTCACACAAATCAAAAAATTTAAACGTATTATTAAATTTTGTCGTAAGACAACAATAATCTTTTATTAAAATAGTACCTTTGTATTAATCTAGCCTTAGAATTGATGTCTATGCATAAAATTTTTAATAAATGGCTCATAAGAACCCGGATTGTTTCACTCTAGCCATCCACTATTTAGATGACTGCATAACCTAATAACCTACTTATACCCCTGACTCTTCACTTCCAATTTACGCGCTTTTCTTGTATATCTCAAATAAATTAATGCAAGTAAGATAAACCATATTGGTGATAATACGATACCCATTCTCGTATCGGGAACAAGGAATAAAATGATTAATACAAAAACAAAGAATAATTGAACCATTCTTGCCATGTTTATGCCACCTGGTAATTTAAAGGCACTTTTTTTATGATTTTCTGGATGTGATTTAACATATTTCACATAAGAATGCATGATAAACATCCACACAATAACTAACAATATAGTTGATATTGCTGTTACATAGAAGAATACTTGAGTTGCATTAGGTATTAAGTAATTAAGCAATACTGTTATAGATAATAATGCACAAGTCACTAAAATTGCGATATACGGTACGCCTCTTTTATTCGTTTTCATCAGTAAATGATGTGTTTGCTTTTTCTCTGATAAGCCAAATAGTATTCTGCTGTTGGCAAAGATACCACTATTACACGCAGAAGATGCAGCTGTTAATACTACAAAATTGATAAGCCCTGCCGCAAATGGCACACCAATTAATGCAAACAAGCTAACAAAAGGACTGTTATTTGGATCAATATCTTGCCACGGAATAATAGACATCATTACCGCTAATGCTCCCACATAAAATAATAAAATTCTTATAGGTACACTATTAATCGCTTTCGGTATCGTTCTTTCTGGATTCTTAGTTTCACCTGCTGTAATACCTAAAATTTCAATACCAGTAAATGAAAACACTACCATTTGGAAAGACATGAAAAAGCCTGATGCTCCATGTGGAAAGAATGAACCATTGTTAAAAACATTAGCTACACTCGTTTGTCCAAAAGGCGTCTGTATCGCAAATACTATCATTACAATACCTACAACAATCAAAGCGATTATTGTAACTACTTTTATAATTGCGAACCAAAATTCTAATTCGCCAAACATTTTTGTACTTGTTAAATTAAATGCCATTAATATCAAAATACATGATAAAGACGTAATCCAGTTAGGTAAATCTGGTATCCAAAATTCTACATATTTTGCAACTGCTGTAATTTCAGCCATACCAGATGTAATCCAAGTTAACCAATATGTCCAACCAGTTACAAACCCCGCAAACGGACCTATTTGATCATGTGCGATGTCTGCAAATGTTTTGTACTCTGTGTTATGTAATAACATTTCCCCCATTGCACGCATAAACATAAATAATACGAAACCTACAATAATATATGTAAGTAAAATGGATGGCCCCGTTAAACTTATGGATTGTCCTGCCCCTAAGAATAACCCTGTTCCAATTGCTCCGCCAATCGCAATAAGTTGAATATGTCTATTGCTTAACTCTCTGTTTAAAGTATTCGTCATAAAACTAGCCCCACCTCAGTTGTTTTTAAGCACACTTAATATATGCTCAGTTTATTTCCCCTTTGTGTTACTATAAATAAACTAATTTAAATATTACATGCATATATCTCACAATGCTTGGTTGTATAATATTCTTTTTTTCTGAAAATTACAACTATTGGTATAAAATTATTTAAACATTATTGAGTTTTTACAATTTTTTATTTTTCAACACATTAATTGATTAAAATGTAAACGTTTAAATTGGCTGAGAATTAAATTTCATTTTTAGATAAAGCTTTTATAGCAGTTATTTCATTTTTCATTAAAAGTGTTCAAATAATTCAAATAATGTTTGTAATAGATGTGCTAGTTCTATACACTGAATTAAACACTTCATTAAAAATATATTTATGAGTGGATAGAAAGTTTGGTGTAAATGGAAAAAGATAAAAAGAAATTGTTACGTAAGATGGTCAAACCGTTTGAGAAAACAAGCTACACAAAGAGTACAATTCAAATAATCAATACAATAATCCCTCTCCTTGCGTTATTAGTAGCAAGTGGGTTTTTATATCAAGTACATTGGTCATTAGCAATTATTAGTAGTATTTGTGCTTCCATATTTTTAATTAGAACGTTCATTATTTTTCATGACGCATGTCATGGTTCATATCTAAAAAAACAGAAACATAATGATTTATTAGGTAATGTAACAGGTTTTTTAACCTTCTTTCCCTATAGAAAATGGCGTAGAGAACATTTAATGCACCATGCAGGTAGTGGGAATTTGGAGAAACGTGGCATTGGAGATATTTGGGTCATGACAGTTGAAGAATATCAAATTTCGTCTCGTTTTAAACGTTTAACTTATAGATGCTATCGCAATCCATTTGTAATGTTTGTTTTAGGGCCGTTTTTCTTAGTATTTGTATCTAATCGCTTTAACGCAAAAGGTGCTAAAACAAAAGAACGCACGAACACATGGCTCAATAATATTTTATTATTAGTCGTTTATGGTTCCCTTATTTATCTATTAGGTGCCAGTCAATTTTTCGCTATTTTCGCGCCTATGGTCTTTATTTCTGGAATGATAGGTATTTGGCTTTTTTATATTCAACATACTTTTGAAGATTCCTATTTTGAAGAGTCATCCGAATGGGATTACGTTAAAGCAGCTATTGATGGTAGTTCATATTATAAATTACCAAAATTCATTCAATGGGTAACTGGTAATATTGGATATCACCATGTACACCATTTAAATCCTAGAATTCCAAATTATGCTTTAGAAGCTACGCATGACAATGTCACACCATTACACCATGCAACCTCAATAACGATTAGAGAAAGTTTCGCTTCGTTAAAATTCAAATTATATGATGAAAGTCATAAACGTTTTATCACATTTAAAGAATTTGCATTACGACAAAAACAGCCTTCCTAAATACAATATTACTTATACCGAAGGAAATATAAATACTTTAACACACTACTTAATTCTCAAATTTCATGAGGGTTAAGTAGTTTTTTTAAGCCCAAAATATTTTTCACATTATTTTTCATAATTTATAAAATGATTAACTTTTAAACGCTTAGCAAATCTAATCATTTTTTTATTATTTAATAAATATTTCAAAACAATTAATTATTACATTGCGTAAACATATGAAATAAATTATAATACTTATCTATGTCACAATATAATAATAATTTTAAAAAGAGGAGAATGTTATGTTTATAAAGAAAAATGAAAAGTTTGGTATCCGCAAATATAGATTTGGTGCTGCATCAGTACTTTTAGGTACTTGTCTAGCCATTGGTTTAAGTGCTTCTGGGGAGGCAAAAGCATCAGAGACTACGAACGAAGAAACAAAAATCGATTCAAAACATATAAATTCAAATAATCAAAATAGTACAACACAAAGTGAAAACAATACATCAAATGAGGTTGCTACTAACAGTGAAATAACTGCACCTAATGATACATCATTAAATATAAATGATGTTGAAAAGACGGAATCCGTTAACAATGATAAAAAAATAGAAGCAGATAAAACTTTAGAAATTGAAGATAACACTAAACTTGAAGCATCATCTCAAGAAGATATGAACAATAAAAGCGAAAATGCTAAATTAGATACAGCTAGCGACAATAAAGACGCTAATTCTGGTGAACAAACATCATCTAACTCTGTACCAACTTCTAGCGAAGCCCATCCGCAAAATGAAACTACGCCATCTGCCACTACAGCCGAACAAAACACATCACAGAAAAATAAAGTAAGTGAACCTAATAAAGAGGAAACACAAATGTCATCAATTAAGAACGTTACTTCACCAAAACGCACAATCTCTACATATAGTGCAACGAATCCAAACCCTGAAGTAGCTAATAATGAAAATGTAGTTGGTAAAGATGTAAGTGATAAAATTACTGTGGTTAATAGCAATATTGAATCAAATGATACAATCAGACCACATAATGGTGAAAGATCAACTTTAAAATACGAATTAACATTCGATGAGGGTGTTAAAGAAGGCGATTACTTTGATATTTCACTTTCTAATAACGTTAATACACATGGCGTATCTGCTATAAGTAAAGTGCCAGAAATTAAAAATGGTGAAACAATTATTGCAAATGGAAGTATTTTAGAAGACGGAAAAATTAGATATAGATTCACAGATTACGTAAATAACAGAGAGAACATAAAAACAAACCTGTCTTTAAATTTATTTATTGATCCTAAAACTGTTCCTCATGATAGTAACCAATCAATTATCGCAACAGTAAATGGGCAAAAAACTCAAAAAGATGTATATATAAAATATCTAAATGGCATAAATAATGTTGGTTTAAGTGTTAATGGTAGTATTGTTTCATTAAATAAACAAAATAATACTTTTACACACCTTGCTTACATTAATCCAAATAATTTTAAAATTCCTGCTTCTACCGTCTACGGTCAAATTATTAACGGAAACAAACAAGATGGTAACCTACCATCTGTAAAAGTCTTTAAAGTAATGAAACCTAATGAATTAAATCAAAGTGTATATGCTGACACGTCAGATACTTCAATGTTTCAAGATGTTACTAACGACATTAATTTAAATGTTACTAATGGTAATTATCAAATAGACTTTGATAATTTAGATAGTGCCTATGTAGTAAAATTTGATAGCACTTATGATGGCGATGCACAATCATTAACATTTAGAACAACACTTTCAGGATTGTCACCATATTATAAAGATTATTACTCCCAAGCAACCTGGGATAATGGAGTATTATTCTATCAAAATAATGCTGATGGAGAAGGATCTGATCCGAAACCTAAACCTGAACCTGAACCGACTCCGAATCCTGAGCCGACACCTGAGCCGGAACCAGAACCAACACCGGAACCTGAACCGACGCCAGATCCTGAACCAACGCCGGAACCAGAACCAACGCCGGATCCTGAACCAACTCCGGAACCTGAACCAACACCGGAACCAGAACCGAC
>NZ_ANMR01000020.1 GCF_000338275.1 Staphylococcus xylosus NJ | reverse complement strand
GGCTAGGACCATTAAAGGTCCTAGCCGCTTTTTTTATCATTATATTAGATTTCGTTGTGCCAATCACTATTTCATATTTTGAGCATTTGCTAAAAAAGCTATGGTTTCTTTACTTTCATTTCTACGTTCTTTTCTACGTTTCACTCGTGCAAGCGCCGTGTCATGAAACCACATTTCAGTTTGTGTCTCTGGATAAACTTGAGGTACTTCTTGTGGTTTACCATCCGCATCTAGTGCAACAAAAGTTAAGAAACTTAACGCTGCTAAATGACGCTCATTTCTTATAATATCTTCTATAATGATTTGTACACAAACCTCCATAGATGATTGTCCTGCATATGACACCATAGCTTCATAGGACACAATATCACCAGTCTTAATCGGTTTTAAAAAATCGACAGAATCTGTTGAAGCTGTTACTACTTGAGAATTACTATGTTTCGTTGCTGTTATTGCAGAAATTTCGTCCACATTTGCCATCAACATGCCTCCAAACATTGTATGCAAATGGTTTGTATCTTGTGGAAATACTTGTCGTTCCTTAATACTTCTTGATTCTGACATTGACTTACGCTTTACATTTCCCATAATATAATCCATTCCTTTGCTTTGAACTAATAAAAATCAGTGTTCTGAAATGACATCAAAACACTGTAAATTTATTTATTAACCGTTATATCTTATTTTGCCCAATTTCCCTGTTCAAACACTAGTTCTTTTTCACCATTTTGTGTAATACCATAAATAGTTAAATCACGACTACCAATCATAAAATCGACATGCACCAATGAGTCATTAAGTCCGTGTTCTATTTTTTCATCTGTTGTCATTTCTGTACCGCCTTCAATATTGAAAGCATATGCCGCACCTAAAGCAATATGACATGAAGCATTTTCATCAAATAATGTATTATAATAAATCGTATTTCTGTTTGAAATCGGTGAATCATCAGGTACAAGCGCTACTTCTCCTAAACGTTTTGCACCTTCATCAGTATTTAATAAGTCGCGTAATACTGACTCGCCTTTTTCAGCTTTAAAGTCAACTACAGCACCATCTTTAAATGTTAACGTGAAATTATCAATAATATTGCCATTATGACTTAAAGGCAATTTATTCGTAACATAGCCATTAACTTTCAATCGATGTGGTGCAGTGAAAACTTCTTCTGTAGGAATGTTAGCTACAAAAGCTTGTCCTTCACTTGTATAACTCGTAGCGTCTTCCCAAATATGCCCTTCAGGTAAACCAATCTCTAAATCTGTACCTTCTGACACATAATGAAAAGCTTTATAGTTTTTAAGTTGCAATCTTTTAGCATGTTGACTTAAATTGTCTACGTGTTTTTGCCAATTCGTAACTGGATCATTACCATCTACACGCACAATATCTAGCACTTCATCAATAAATTTACAGTATGCGTCTGTTTCAGATAGTTCTGGATAGACACGTTTTGCCCATGATTTAGATGGAAATGCTGCTACACACCAAGGAAATTGATTTTTTTGACTCGCTTCCATATATCCTTTATATGCCATTGAATATTCTCGTTGAAATGCGGATAATTTATCTCCATCTATACCACTTAATAAATCAGGATCTTTAGTAATTAACGCAAGATTCGCTGCACCTCTTTTAACATAATCCATGCGTTGTTCAACTTCGTATGATTTAACTTCATTTTTCTCAAAATGTTCTACTGTCTCATACTCAAATTTCAAGCGTGACAATCTATCATCACTATATTCGACTTTAACGTCAGAGGCACCGCGTTGATAAGCAGCTTCTACTATGTAATGTGTTAACTCCAATGCATCAACGCTCGAACGAATAAATACTGGTTGATCTTTTTGAACATTCATACCTACACCTACTAAAAGTTCGGCATATTGTTTAAGTTTATCTTGTAATTGAGTCATATGTACTCACTCCATTTCTATTGACGAATCTGACCAAGTGCCTCTGCAATAGCTGATGCTTCACTTGGCGTAAATGACGCCTTTGATGTAACATAATCGTAAATTTCACGAATTTCTTGCTCATTCGCTGTTTTAAACTTTTCTGGATCAATCACGCTTTGATTCACAAGATTTAAGCGTCCTCTTATTTCGTCTATCATTTGCTCATTATTATTTGCCAAATTATTCACCTCTTTTTTTCTCATTTTATCAAATTTAATTACCTTGTAAAACTTTTATCATAATTCCCCCTTTAGAAATGATTAAAAAAGCTTTAAAATGGGAATGAGGATTATATAAATTTGGAGGTACTCATATGACAACTGTAGCATTCGTGTGTCTAGGTAACATATGTCGCTCGCCTATGGCAGAAGCCATTATGCGACAAAAATTACTAGATAGAAACATTCAAGATATCAATGTATCCTCTAAAGGTACAGGGAAATGGAATTTAGGAGAACCTCCTCATGAAGGGACTCAAGCAATTCTAAACTCGCATAACATACCATTCAATGGTATGATTAGCGAATTGTTTCAGCCTAATGATGACTTTGACTATATCATTGCAATGGATCAAAGTAACGTAGATAACATTAAACAAATCAATCCAAACATTAAAGGTCAATTATACAAATTGTTAGACTTTAGTGATATGGACGAAACTGATGTGCCAGACCCTTATTATACAAATAATTTCGAAGGTGTTTATAAAATGGTACAATCATCTTGTGATAATTTAATTAATTTTATAATTAAAGATGCAAACTTAAGAGAGGGGTAAAATATAATGCAAAACAAATTAATTCCAGGAATATTAATAGGTGCCATCATCGGAGGTGCAGCAACATTAGCAGACAAATCAACAAGACAGTCTTTAAAGCAGTCTATTAAAGATAGAAAAGAAGGCAACCGTCCTCAAAAACCATCTGCACTTAATAATATAAAAGATGAAGTATTTTATTGGAAAGATGTTGTTGAAGAAATCAGACGCAATAATCCTGAATTGGAACGCTCAATAAAAGAAGCTAAAAACACATTTGTCGAACGTAAAAACAATCGTTTAAACAGCTAATGCAGTTTCTGAAATAAACATGAGGTATTACATTGTATGTTATTTATTATCATTAACAAACTAAAATTGCAAGTTTGTAATTCTATAGTAATTCCATACACAGTAATAATTGATATTTAAATACTAAGTATTAGTCATTTTATTTTTTTAGATATCAATCACTCTAACTCGGGGCGAAACATGAAATCAGATTAAAATTTTGATTTCTGTCTCGCTCCTTTTTATATTATTTTATAATTTACAATATTATCTAGAATTATTCATTTCATTTTTACAGTAAGAATATTGCAACACATATTTACCTTATTATCATTTTAAAGTATATTAAAAATATAAATACATAAGGAGTTTTGATATGTCTAAAAAAGAAAAAACTAATTCTAACTTTTTAAATTCTGCTAAAGAGATGGAAAAGAAGGACTCAAACGAAAATAATGGTGAACAGATTAAACGTGATCGTACATATATTACACCTGACGAATTCAAATCAAAATCACCCAAAAAGGACAATCAAGCGTTCTTTGTATCACGTATTAACAAACCAGCAAAATATACCAAAGATTCTAATTTTTTCTCTTATTTGGTATATAGAATAGGAAAAGATGACGCATCTGGTTTATCAGCCCAACTGTCTTATTACTTCATGTTATCCCTATTCCCTATGCTATTATTTTTACTATCAATAGTTCCTGTAGTTGGTGTAAAACAATCTACTATTAGAGATATGATTAAAGATCATGTGCCACCTACTTATGCTTCACAGGTAGCTGATATCATCGGCGATATCATGAGTAATGCTAGTGGTAGTATTTTATCTGTAGGTTTAATCTTAGCATTGTGGTCAGCATCTAATGGAATGACTGCATTAATGAATTCATTTAACGTTGCCTACGATGTTGAAGATAGTAGAA
Source organism: Staphylococcus xylosus NJ (assembly GCF_000338275.1). Taxonomy (GTDB): domain Bacteria; phylum Bacillota; class Bacilli; order Staphylococcales; family Staphylococcaceae; genus Staphylococcus; species Staphylococcus xylosus_B. The sequence continues at coordinate 90,856 of NZ_ANMR01000020.1, read as the reverse complement.
ATTTTGTTGTTTCAAAATTATTTAGTGTTTTGTTTACATTAGCTATGATAATTGTTATGCCAGTAGCACTGGTATTACCGACATTCGGTCAACAAATTGGCGATTTATTATTCGGCCCACTCGGTCTAGGCGAACAAGTGAAATGGATATTTGACACGATACGTTATGTACTTCCAGTAATTGTAGTTTTGATTGCATTCATGGTCTTATATACCTTAGCACCAAATGTTAAAATTAAGTTAATGTCTGTCATACCTGGCGCTATCTTTGCAACTATCGTTTTCTTAGCTGGTTCATACTTATTTGGTATATATATATCTAATTTTTCCAATTATTCTAAAACGTACGGTAGTATCGCTGGTATTATTATATTGATGCTTTGGTTATATATCACTGGTTTTATTATCATTATAGGTGCTGAAATCAATGCTATTTTTCATCAAAGAAAAGTTGTTGTTGGTAAGACACCTGAAGAACAAACTTTTGAGGAAATCAAACAAAATCATACATCATCTGAACGACAAGAATCTAATTCAGAAGATGTAAATTTAGCTACTGATTCTAATAATAGCAAAGAAAATAATCAATAAATTTTAACAACAATATAATACCTTTAGTTATGGTAGCGAGATAAAAATCCAATTTATAAAAATTTTTCGTCGCTCTTATCCGCAAAAAATGACTAGCTTAATAGTTATAAAGTGATTACTTGAGCTGTAGTTTAGGCACAAGTCCTACTAACTTAATATACTAATTATGACTGACTTGGCTCATCTTTATATAAAAATAAAGGCTAAAACACAACGTATTAAATGATTACGTTTCTGTTTTAGCCTTTATTTATTAAATACTTTGTAACTTATTGAATTAAGTTGTGTTGAAAAGCGTAAATAACAGCTTGTGTTCTATCTTGTACTTCTAATTTACTCAAAATATTACTTACATGTGTTTTAACGGTTTTAATTGTAATATGTGAGGCGCTTGCTATTTCTTGGTTTGAGTAGCCTTTTGCAATTAATAATAAGATTTCCATCTCACGCTCTGTTAACATTTCATATAATTCTGCACGTTGTTTCATCCTATTTCTCATCTTAACTAAAACTTCTGCTTCAAAAACCGATTCATTATTATAGGTTTTTCTTATTGCTTCTGCAATATCACTAGCGCTCGTTGTTTTTAAAATGTAACTATCTACACCAGAATCAAGCGCACGGTATACTTCGTTATCTTCTATATAACTCGTAAGCATGACTACCTTCATATGAGGTAAATCTTTTTTAACTTGTTCAGTTGCTTCAACACCGTCCATATCATCCATTAGTAAATCCATTAATATTAAATCTGGATTCAATTGGTGTGCCTTTTCAATTGCTTCCTTTCCGGATTTCCCTTCTCCTACAACATCAATATCTGGTTGTGTTGATAAATAGCTAGATATTCCAATTCGGACCATTTCATGGTCATCCACAAATAAAACTTTAATCGGCATATGAATCCTCCTTATTTAATGGGGCTTTAACTTCAATTCTGGTACCTGCGTCAGGTAATGACACAATATGAAACGTTGCGCCAATCTCAAGTGCACGTTCACGCATATTTTTCAAGCCATAACTTTGTTCTACTTTATCATCTACATTAAAGCCTTTACCATTATCTTGTATTCTCAATAATAAATAATCATCTCTATTGAATAACTCTATAGTCACTTTAGTTCCTTTCGAATGCCTTAACGTATTCGATATAGCTTCTTGTGTGATTCTAAACAAATGATCTTCGATACCTTTAGGTACTTTAAATTCTTCTATATCATGTATAACTTTCATCGGTACTTTTTTCTGTAAATCTACAACCAAATCTTTAATACCTTCACCAAGTGATTTATCTTTCAAACCTAAAGGTCTTAAATGTAATAATAAAGCTCTCATCTCTAGCTGAGAATCTTGTATCATTTTTTCTAGTACTGGAATTTGTTGATCTAATGGTGCTTCTAATTTTGTTTCTTTTATCGCTGATAACATCATGCTAGCTGCGAACAACTGTTGACTCACCGAATCATGTAGTTCGCGTGCTAACCTTTGTCGTTCATCTTCAATAATTTTTTTCACTTTTACATCATTAATATTATATGATTCATTTGTTAAATTTTGCGTTTTCATCCTTAATTTATGTACTTCTTGATTTAAAGGGACTAACGTTTGATATAACTCAATGGTTTCGTTATACAATTCTATATTTTGATCATTTATACCTACAGTTTGCCCTTCTATTGACCTTTCTATTTGGTCTTTTAACCAATGGTTTTGCTGGTTTATTTTATAAGCTAATACAGAACCTACAATAATACAGAGTAAAATAACCATTAGATTTAAAAATAATAAGACGGGTATACCAAATATTTGCGTATAAAACATACCTTGAAAGTACATGATGTTAACAAATACTTTATCAATAAAAAATATGGCAAAAAATGTACTATAAACTAATATCAACATTGAACCTATTGCTCTAATATAGTGATTCATTTATAAATCACCTCAACATCACCTAAGAAGGACGAAACATAAATGTTCACAGCATAGTTATCCTCTTTAGTTTCCTCAATAATTTTGATATTATTGTTCTCGACTTTATAAGATGTCTCATTTACATAGGCATTGCCATATAGTGTCGTGAAATGCAAGATTATATTGTAGTTCAATGGGACGATAATTTGTACTTTCCCAATAATATGACGGATAACTAGAGTATTATTCTCTTTAATATTTGCTGCTTTCGACATATCGATATGGATGTCTCCAATACCATGTTGTACCTGTATGTCTTCCCATTTATATACATATACAGGCGTACGTTGTTCACCAAACCATTTTTGCTTTATAAAGTCTGGCGTATCGACCTCTTCTTCAGTAGCGGTTATTTTTAAAGGTCTAAATCTATATATAATGTATCTCACAATAAGTACTATTAAAAATACAAACAAGATTATAATCGTGTATTTATTAGACAGCAGCGTAAATGCAATCAACAATACCCCTATCCAAAATGAGAGTAACCCACGTACTTTATGAAAATAAATATAACCTACATAAACTAAAATACAACCAAGTAATAAAACAAGTAAAAAGCCAATTTTTTCAAAGAAAATATAGTAAAAATTGGCAATAATCATCAATGCTGTAAAAACAATAAGCATCTCTGTCGATATATATTTATGAGTCATGTTTCGCCACCTTTCTTCAAGCGACTAAACTAATGCGTTCGATTAAATCACACTCAGTTTCGATATTTGCTCTTTCAACTGCTTGTTGTGATAGATCGGATTCGATTCGAGCGTAGTCTGCTTCCATTTCATTTAAGTCATTTTTTATTCTATCTATTTCGATATCCTCAATCTCTTGAGCACAATAAATGTAATCTTCATCTATCATATCAATATACTTATTTTCTAATGATAAAGTTAAATTATCAATTAATTTCTCTACATAAATTTTTCTTTCGATTAAGTAATTTATGTACATTTCAATACTTCTTAATTTTTTATCTAAATACTGTCTATATTCTACTAAACTAGTATAGAAAGTGTTTTTTGTCATTTTTTCTAAGTAAGTCTTAATATAATTCATAGAATCACCTCATGATTGATTAGCTTCTATTATAAAAATTATCCGGAACCTTTAATATAGGCTCCGGAACCATCTTATATTAGGACTTTAGACCGAAACACTATCTAATCTATTTTAGTAGTTAATAACGGTCCATCTTTTGTCACAATGACAGTATGTTCAATTTGAGCCACAAAACTTTTATCTTTTGTTTCAAACGCCCATTCATTCTTCCCTTCAGTAACGTATGTTGCTTTTGTAGAAATAAATGGTTCTACTGCTATGACTGTACCTTCTTTTAGTAAAGTTTTATCTTTTGGTTCGTAATAGTTCATCACGTGATTTGGTGCTTCATGTAATGATTGTCCAACACCATGACCAGTTAAGTTTTTAATTACAGTAAGATTATTTTTACGTGCAGTCGCATGCACTGCTTTACCGATTTGGCTAAGCTTTGCACCGGGTTTAATTCTTGTCATCGCTGCTTCAAAAGCCTCTAGTGCTACGTCACAAACTTTTTGTTTCAATGGATTATCAGCTTCACCAACAACAAATGAAATTCCTGTATCCGCATAATAACCATTTTTTAAGGCTGACACATCGATGTTTACCAAATCACCTTCGTTTATTTTGCGCTTCCCAGGAATACCGTGAGCAACTTCTTCGTTTACACTGATACATGTTTGACCTGGAAAGTTTTCATCGTGAATAGGTGCTGAGATTGCACCATGTTCTTCAAATAATACTTTTGCTATATCATCTAACTCTTTAGTAGTTACGCCTGGTTTAGTGGCAGCTTGCATTTCATCTCTTATTAAAGCACATATGTAACCAATATCTTTTAAAGCTGTTAATTCTTCTTCTGTTTTTACGATCATATTATCCCGTTCCTTTATATATATTATATTCACCCTTATTATAGCAGAATTTTTTTGATATAATAAATTAGAAAATTTTAACATGTATAGTTTAACATTTTATGGAACGAATGACATGACTACTTTTAATATTTCATGTTGATTTGACTACTATGCACACCATTAGGAGTTTTTCTATGAATGACATTTGGTATAAAAAGATTATTGGTGCACGAACAATCAAAACAGGATTAGCTACATTTTTAACAGCATTTTTCTGCTTGGCTTTAGACTTAAACCCTATTTTTGCAATTTTAACAGCAATTGTTACGATTGAACCGACTGCTAAAGCTTCTCTGAAAAAAGGCTATCGAAGACTGCCAGCAACAATTATTGGTGCTTTATTTGCCGTAGTATTTACATTTATCTTCGGTGACCAATCACCTTTTTCCTATGCTTTTAGTGCAACATTTACAATTATTTTGTGTACAAAATTAAATTTACACGTAGGTACAACAGTGGCAACGCTGACAGCAATGGCTATGATTCCAGGCATTCACGATGCTTATTTCTTTAACTTCTTTTCCAGACTTTTAACGGCTATCATTGGCCTTGTAACTGCTGGCCTTGTAAACTTTATAATTTTACCGCCAAAGTATTATGAGCAATTAGAATCTTCAATTAATACTTCAGAACGTAAAATGTATGCTCTGTTTAATTTAAGGATGCGTCAACTCTTACTTGGTAAATTTACCAAAAACGCACCTTATCGCCAGTTAAATGCTTTAATTGACATTAATCAAAAAGTGGAAATGTTACTAGCTTACCAAAAAGATGAACTTAGTTACCATAAGCATAATGACTCCGATTGGTTACGATTAAAATCATTAACTACTCGATCACACACAAATAGATTATTTATAACTCATTTATCAAATTTAGTCTACTTACCAAAAGATACTAATGTAACATTTACACATGAGGAAAAATTGGCTATCCTTTATATTGCACATAGTATAAATAACATCTATGCTACTGGACATTTTGAACGCCAACCACGCCATGCTTCATTGCTAAAGACATCAGTCAAAGGTTTAGATGAATTTGACGAAAACCAAATTAAAAGTCACATCATTTATGAAATTCTATTAATATATCGCATATTAGATCATCGTTTCGCTTAATAACATTATAATTACAATCTATATGCTTTCATTTTTTCAAATAATTATACATAAAAAAGAGTGGTACAGAAATTATTTAAGCCAAAAATAATTTCTGTACCACTCTTTTGCATCAACAGTAAATCATGCTATCGTATTAACATAAATTTTTAATACACTTTATTCAAAACATTTATCGTAAAGTCTTTAAATTTAATTATTTTTTTGTACACGCTCAACAATTACTCTTTTAGCAGCTTCTTCTTCTGTATTATCCACTTGCTTCGGCTCAAATTCTATACCTTTACGCTCACACGCTTTCTCTAATAAGTAATCTGTAATTTCATGGTTTTTTGGTAAAATTGGGCCATGTAAATACGTACCTAATAAATTTTTATAATGGATACCTTCTGCTGCTTCATCATCGTTATTACCATAACCATGTGTTACTTTGCCTAATGTACCATATGGATGATATGTGCGACCGCCGTGATTTTCAAAGCCAACAATTGTGCCAAAAGTCTCGCTTTGTATAACGATATCACCAGTAAGACGCTCTTTTTGTGATTCTGTATAAAAATCCAATATACCTAAGCCCGCAAGTTCTGTACCATCAGGAGTAATATATTTACTACCCAAAAATTGGTATCCTCCACAAATTGTTAGACCTGGCATTCCATCTTCTATCGCTTCTTTTAAAATTTCTTTAATTTTACTCAACTCTTTTGTTGCAAGGGCTTGTTCTCTATCACTTCCACCGCCAATAAAGAATATATCACACTCATCTAATGTAACACCTTCTGTTTCGTTAACATCTACAACATTCAATTTAATATTTCTTAATTTGGCACGTTGCTTTAGTGCTATAATGTTACCTATGTCACTATATAAATTTAATTTGTCTGGCATAAAATGATAAATAGTTAATTCATTCATTTCACTTTGACCTCCTCAAATGAGTGGTTTAATTGTTCTAGCATTGGTGCAAGTGAAGTGTAATTTGGAATGGCCACGGTGAAACTTCCTTTATAATCCATTGTTTTAGCTGTTGCTTTATATATATCCTTTTCCAAAATAATCGGTACGTTAACACCAGCAAGTTTCAATCGTAATTGCAATTCCTCAGCACGTGTACCTGTAACAATAATTGCTTCAATTTGTTGTCTAGTTAACTTTTCAAAGTCTGCATCATATATCCATGATGTATCCCTACCATCTGCTGCATTATCATTTAAACTCAACACATAAATTTTACTACCAGTTAATTGTTCTCCCACAGATAAACTTGCATTCATTCCAGCAGGATTTTTCGCAAGATTTATCATTGCTTCTTTACTATCTTTTTTAAAATACTGCATACGCCCATTGTCCGAAGTATAAGTTTCAAAACCTTGTCGTATACCTTCATCATCTAAGCCTAATTCTCTTAAAACTGTGTATGCTGCTATCGCATTATATGCATTAAAATCACCAGCTATTTTCATATTAAATGTAGTTGTTCCTACATCTAAATTAATAAATGGTGTAAGCGTAAATTGAGATACTTCGTATTTTGCATCTTCACGTTTAAATCCACATTCGCAATGGTAGTGCCCGATTTGATTATATTGTACATAATCATAATGTAATAATCGACCACAGTTTGGACAATAACGACTTTCATTCATTGTACTTTGCTCAAATTCATGTGCATGTGCTTTCATCCCATAATAAACAACTGTATCACTAGCTATTTTTAATCTACTAACAAATGGATCATCCGCATTCAATAGCAACTTAATTCCCTTATTATTGATTGCATTTGCTATGTTATTAACCATAATATCGATTTCACCAAAACGATCCATTTGATCTCGGAAGAAATTCGTAACAACCATCATTGTCGGTGTTACTTCATTAAGCACTCTTGGAATTGACCCTTCATCTATCTCAATAACTGCAATTTTTGTATCTTTGTTATTTTGCAAAATAAAGGCTGATGTTATACCTGCAGCCATATTTGCACCTTCATTATTATGTATGATTTCTATATCATTAGCTCTTAATGTATGACCGATTAAGTTCGAAGTTGTAGTCTTCCCATTTGTACCACTAATAAAGACAATCTCATCAACTTTAGAAGCTAATTTTCGTAATATATTTTTATCTATTCTTCTAGCAACTTGACCTGGCAAATCTGTGCCTTTTTTACCGGCAGCTCTACTCGCTTGCCTAGCCATTTTTGCTAATCGGGTTGCAGTCCAATGTCTCATATACTTCCTCCTCTACTATTCACTAGAATATTATAACATGATTATGTTGTATTCCAAACAATTCTAAATCTAAATTACCGTTACATTTTTACTAATGTTATTGTGTATAATTTACTACTATGAATAGTTTTGATATACTTAAAAAAAAGCATTGGAGGCTTATTAATTATGTTAAATGAAGACTTATTATATGCGTTAAATGAACAAATGAATCATGAATTTTATGCAGCTCATGCATATATGGCTATGGCTGCTTTTTGTGATGATAATTCTTATGAAGGGTTTGCTAACTTCTATATTCAACAAGCTAAAGAAGAACGTTTCCATGGTAAAAAAATATACGACTACATTAATGACCGTGGCGGCCATGCACTATTTAGTTCAATCCCTGCACCAAAAACAGAATTTTCAAGTATTTTAGAAACATTTAAAGATGGTTTAGCACAAGAACAAGACGTTACACGTAGGTTCTATAACTTATCTGATTTAGCCAATAAAGCTAAAGACTACGCAACAATTTCATTCTTAAATTGGTTCTTAGATGAACAAGTTGAAGAAGAAGCTATGTTTGAAACGCATATCGATTATTTAAATCGTATTGGTGATGATAGTAATACACTCTATCTTTATGAAAAAGAATTAGCTGCACGTTCTTTCGACGAGGAAGCTTAAGTCTCATCTTACATTTAACCTACTTATAAGATATTTATGCTGTCAAAATACCATAGCATAAATATCTTTTTTTACACTCCATGCCCTAATTTGGTAAATCATAAAAGGCGCAGATTACAAATCAAATTTTTGTTAAATTGATTTTTACTCCACTTCCTCCTTTTTATATTTTTCCACAATATAATATTTTTTAAACTAATTACAAAAACGACTTTGAATAGTACTGTTAACTTGACTAGTTTGCTATATTTATATAAAGTCATTACATATTAATATTAAGAAAGGGATCATGTAACATGAATTCAGAAGCCTTTATTGCACTAGATTTTGAAACTGCAAATGGAAAACGTACGAGTATTTGTTCAGTTGGGATGGTTAAAGTTATCAATCATCAAATAACAGAAACATTTTACACACTCATTAACCCTAATGACTTCTTTTCAAAACAAAATATTGCGGTTCATGGTATTCATCCCGAGGAAGTTGCAGATGCTCCTACTTTTAAAACTGTGTACCCATACATGTTAAAATTTATAGGTGATTTACCTGTAGTAGCTCATAATGCAGCTTTTGATATGACTGTATTACATGAAAGTATTAAATCATTAGGGATTGAAACACCGTGCATGACTTATTTTTGTTCACTTCAATTATCACGAAGAACAATTCATCATCACCGTTATGGCTTAAACTATATGATGCAATATTACAATTTAGATTTCCATGGACATCACGATGCTCTAAACGACGCCAAAGCTTGTGCTATGATTACATTTAGGCTTTTAAAACATTATGACAATTTACCCAGTATGCTTAGGGTATACGGTAAAGATCTTAGAGATAAAGACTAAACACTATTAAGACATATAAATTGTTAAAGCTATATAAATTAAACTCATTTAAATATAGTCATAAATTGTCATATTTTCGAATATCGCCTTTTCTAGGTTCCCTACGGTTACACCTATAAGTCTAATAGGTGTATCGGAATCTTTTAGCTCAGTGTATAAACTATATGCAACATTATATATATCGGTTTCGTTCCGTACAGGATCACGTAAGCTGCGTTGCTTTGATAATGTTTCAAATTTAAATGTCTTTATTTTAACGGTTACTGTTTTACCCGATTTATGCAATTTAGCTAACCTTTCTGCTGTTTTATTACTTAATTCCCAAACTTTTTGTAATATTTCATCATCATCGTTCATATCTGTAGCAAATGTTCGCTCTGTGCCGACAGATTTTCTAATCCTCGTTGATTTAACCGGATTATCGTCTATCCCTCTCGCCTTGTTATATAAGCCGTGACCCCTTTTACCAAACAGTCTAATAAGCTCTCGCTCGCTTTGATTATATAAATCTTGCCCCGTATATATATGATGCTCATGCATTTTTTCTTTCGAAGCTTTACCTACCCCCGGAAAATCACCAATATCTAACTCCATCAATATTTTGTGTACATTATGATAATCAATTACAGTTAAGCCGTTTGGTTTGTTCATCCCACTAGCTAACTTTGCCAGAAATTTATTATAAGAGACACCTGCAGATGAAGTGAGTTGTGTCGCTTCAAAAATATCTCTTCGTATATATTGTGCAATATGAGAAGCAGGTAAATCCGGTCTGACAAGATGTGTAATATCTAGGTAGGCTTCATCCAATGAAAGTGGCTCAACTATATCAGTATAACTTTTAAATATATTCATGATCTGTTCTGACGCTTCCCTATAAGCTTCAAACCGAGGTCTCACATAATAACCATTTGGACAAAGTTTATGAGCCTGAGCGGTGGGCATTGCAGAATGGACGCCATATTTCCTTGCTTCATAAGACGCTGTAGAAACAACGCCTCTACCACTTGCTTTACCACCTACAATAACTGGTTTCCCCTTTAAATTAGGATTATCTCTCATTTCAACCTGTGCAAAAAAATAATCCATATCAATATGAATGATTCTTCTCTCTGACAATGACCTCACCTCCTCTTTTTACTATTTTTCAAATTTTACATTACTTATATCTTACAATTTACTATATTCTAATTCTTCAAATTTGCTCATAAAAAAAGAGTTAGTTCTAGCTATTAAAATACATACTGAACGTATCGTCAATATGTATGTTAATAGCAGAAGCCTAACTCTCTAATTAAAAACAATTTATGTTAAATATATGCTATTTTGCTTCTGTTTGTAAGTCTTGAAGTGAAGCTTTAGTGTAAAATATAATACCATCTTCTGTGTCTTCAATCAATTGCACATTTTTATTAAAAGCACCTGATAGAAAGTACAAATCCAACACACAGTATCCTATGTGAAAACATGCTATAAATATAAGCGATGAATATGCAAAGAAAGAAAATAATATGAATAGCGCACTTGTAATGATGACTAATGGAGCTAACATGATGCTGATGTACTGCCATTTTTTGAAATAAACATTTGGCATATGTGTTGTCATTAAACCTAATCGAATACGATACGTAGGTTTATTACCCTTTGCAAACATTCGAAACATAATGTTGTGAATAAATTCATGTAAAAAGTATACAACTGCAAAACCTATTATGCCAAGCAACAAATTTAAAACAATATTCTGTTCAATAATATGTGTCATAGAATAAGCTAATTTATAAGATACTAAAATGCTAATCATCACAATTGTAAATTGAAATAAGATAAAGCCTTCAAGCGCCTTTTTGCTCGAAAATAAATCAATTTTGAACATCAGTCAACCCTCCATGTCATTCGTTATTACCTAGAGTATACAACGATTATCTCCACTAATAAAGGGCTTTTCAAGAAAGTTAGTTGCTTGTAATTAAATTTTAACAAACTTACTCGATTTGCAATAATCTGCAATACTCAGTAAACAACTAATTAATTAATTTCACAATTACTATATATAATAAAACATCCCATTCACTTAATGATTTAAATCTAAAGTCTCTCAAATTGTGCAACAGTCTCAACATGTGTTGTATGTGGAAACATATCTACGGGTGTTATTTGCGTTAATTTATAATGACGTGCTAGTAATTGAGCATCACGTTGTTGTGTCGATGGATTGCAGGAAATGTAGACGATCTTTTTGGGTTTTAATTCCAATAATGTTTCCAAAAATGTTTCGTCACACCCTTTGCGAGGTGGATCAACCATTACTATATCTGGTTTAATTCCTTCTGATTCCCATTTTAAGATAACATCTTCGGCCTTGCCACAGACAAAAGTAGTATTTTCAAATTGGTTTATAGTCGCATTTAACTGCGCGTCCTTAATCGCTTCAGGAACAACTTCAACTCCATAAACATGTTTCGCTTTTGGAGCCATGTATAATCCTATAGTACCAATACCGCAATACGTATCAAGCACAACTTCTTCACCTTGTAGTTCAGCATATTCTATAGCACGCTGATATAACTTTTCAGTTTGAATGGAGTTAATTTGATAAAATGATTGGTCATTTATTTTGAATGTAACATCAGATAATGTATCTTCAATCTCATCTTTTCCATATAAAGTATATGAATTGTCTCCCATAATTACATTAGAATGTGTTGTATTTATATTTTGTTTAATACTGACAATTTCTGGGAAGTCCGCCACTAATCTATCTGTTATGATGTCACTTTGTTTAAATTTTTTGCCATTTGTGACAAAGATAACCATTAATTCTCTCGAATGGTGTCCAGTTCTAATAACTACATGACGCATTAATCCTTGCTTCTGACGTTCATTATAAATACTAACATTAAGTTCATTAAACCATACTTTAACTTTATTTATAACGTCTTGATGTAAACTATCTTGTATTAAACATTCATCCATGTCGATTATGTCATGACTACGTTGACGATAAAATCCAGTTATTACTTCATGCTCATTATTTTTACCTACTGGAATTTGTGATTTATTTCTGTAATACCAAGGATTATCCATTCCAATTGTATCGTGTATAACTACGTCTTTAAACCCTGCTTTTCGTTGAAATAAATTTATCACTTGTTCTTTTTTCATATCTAATTGTGATTGATAAGTCATATGCTGTAACTGACAACCACCACATTTATAATAATAGACACAAGGTGGTTCTACACGCGACTCACTTTGCTCTTTAATAGTCATTAATTTACCTATTGCAAAATTTTTCTTCACTTTAATTACTTTAAATTCAATAATTTCATCAATTAATGCATTAGGAACAAAAACAGGATAACGATCGAATTTCACAACACCATGACCTTCGTGCGTTAAATCTACAACTTTACCCTCTGCGACTTCATTTTTTTGAATTGTGTTCATTATTTCACCCCACATTAAAAGAGGTTAGGGAATATTTATAGACTGACCTAACCTCGTAGTTTATTCTATATTTTATTGTTCAACTATTTCTTCATTTTGTATATCACTTGGTGTAAACACTTCAATATGTTGTTTCAAATTCAAGAAATTACCTGGTAGTTTACCACCATATTCGCCATCTACATTAAGTTGCATATCAGTAAATGAGGAAATACTTATAGATTTCGCCTTCTTATAATGTACCTTTGGATGTTTCGTATGCTCACCTCTTGAAGCTAAAGTCATTATATGACCTAGTTCTGCAAGATTCGCCTTTTCAACGATAATCAAAGTAAAATAACCATCATCTAATTTTGCATCAGGTACTAATTTCTCAAAACCTGCCATTGAATTTGTCAAACCAAGTAAAAATAAAAGTGCTTCGCCTTGAAATAATTCGTCATCATATTCAATGCGGATATCTACTGCTTTCATCTGCGGTAACATTTCAAACCCTTTTATATAATATGCAAACGGTCCAACAATTGATTTTAATTTACTCGGTGTTTCATACGATACTTGAGTTAATTGTCCTCCTGCGGCTAAATTAATAAAATAGCGACTATTCATTTTCCCTATATCTACACGCGTAATGTGACCTTCAATGATAACATCAATCGCACTCATTATATCAGTAGGTAAATGTAACGCACGACCAAAATCATTAACAGTGCCCATTGGAATGATACCTAAACTCGGTCTATTGGCTTTTTCTGCTATACCATTGATAACTTCGTTTAAAGTGCCATCACCACCAGCGGCTATGAGTACATCGTAATTTTGTTCTAAACAACGTGTTGCTTCTGTTGTAGCATCTCCGACTTTTTCAGTTGCGTAAGCACTTGTTTCAAAACCTGCTTTTTCTAATTTAATTAAAACATCTGGTAAGGTGCGCTTAAAAAGTTCTTTTCCAGATGTTGGGTTATAAATGATTCTAGCTCGTTTTCTCATAATTTATCCCTCAACTTCGTATACTCATTAACTATATTAAATGATTTACATAGATGATAAAAGCATTTTACGTTAAATTTTAAAAGAAAATATATAACCATCCCTGGCAATGACTAGCATTGTTTGGATTATGAGCTTTACCTGAGCTTGCGTTCATGCATAAGTCCCACTAACTCTTAAAAGCGGAACACCTGAGTTTTTTCTCATGTGTAAGAGAAGTGCGACTTTAGCTATTTCAAATATAATGATTAAGGCTGAGACAATTAAATTGTCCCAGCCCACTAGTATTAGCAATAAAAGTTTCAGCACATATGATAATAATTTTGCAATTAATAAATATCTATGCGTGAACTATTATCTTTTATCTAATTCTTGTTTCAATAATTGATTGACTAGTTGTGGATTTGCTTGACCTTTCGAAGCTTTCATAATTTGACCAACTAAGAAGCCCATCGCTTTACCCTTACCATTTTTATAGTCTTCAATTGATTGTTCATTATTATCTAATGCTTCATTTACAAACTTCAGAAGCGTTGCCTCATCCGAGATTTGAACTAAGCCTTTATCTTCCATAATTTGCTTGGCATCCCCACCATTTTCGGCAAGTTCTGGGAATACTTTTTTAGCAATTTTACTACTCATTGTGCCGTCTTCGATTAATTTAATCATTCCAGCTAAGTTTTCAGGTGTAAGTTTAGTATCTAATAATTCAATTTGGTTCTTATTTAAATACTCGTTCACCCCGCCCATTAACCAGTTAGATGTTAATTTGACGTCAGCACCTTGTGCTACAGCACCTTCGAAGAAATCTGACATTTCTTTAGTAAGCGTAAGTACATGTGCATCATAAGCTGGTAAACCAAATTGGTTAACATATTTTTCTTTTCTTTCATCTGGTAATTCTGGAATTGTTTGGCGAACACGCTCTTTCCACTCATCATCAACGTATAAAGGAACAATATCTGGTTCCGGGAAGTAACGGTAGTCATCAGAACCTTCTTTAACACGCATTAATAATGTTTTACCATTAGATTCATCAAATCTACGTGTTTCTTGAAGAATTTCCCCACCATTTAACAACTCTTCTTCCTGGCGTTTTTCTTCATATTCTAGACCTTTACGAACATACGTAAATGAATTTAGGTTTTTAAGTTCTGCTTTTGTACCAAACTCTTCTTGACCATATGGACGTAAAGAAATATTAGCATCACAACGTAGTGAACCTTCTTCCATTTTACAATCAGAAACGCCTGTGTATTGAATAATAGAACGTAATTTTTCTAAGTACGCGTACGCTTCTTGTGGTGAACGAATGTCTGGTTCAGATACGATTTCAATTAATGGCGTACCTTGTCTATTTAAATCAACTAAAGAATAGCCATCTTTATGTGTTGATTTACCAGCGTCTTCTTCCATGTGTAAACGTGTGATACCAATACGTTTTGTCTCTCCATCAACCTCGATATCAATATAGCCATTTTCACCAATTGGTTGGTCGAACTGTGATATTTGATATGCTTTTGGATTATCTGGATAGAAATAGTTTTTACGGTCAAATTTTGATTCCGTAGCAATTTCCATATTTAATGCCATTGATGCTCTCATAGCCCAATCAACTGCACGTTTATTTACTACTGGCAAGACACCAGGATATGCAAGGTCAATTACATTTGTATTTGAGTTTGGTTTCGCTCCAAAATGCGCTGGTGATGATGAGAACATTTTAGAATCTGTTTTCAACTCAACATGGACTTCTAGCCCAATAACTGTTTCAAAATGCATGATTTCCACTCCTTATAATTTTTCGTATTCATTATGAAAATTGAATTGTGTTTCGTATTGGTAAGCGACACGGTACAATGTTTTTTCATCAAAAGGTTTACCGATAAATTGTAAACCAATTGGTCGACCATTTGAGTGCCCACACGGTACAGATATACCTGGTAATCCTGCTAAGTTTACAGGCGTTGTTAATAAATCGTTCGCATACATTGTAAGTGGATCATCAATCTCTTCACCTAAATTAAATGCAGTAGTTGGTGTAGTAGGTCCTACTACAACATCATAATTTTCAAAAATACGATCAAAGTCGTTTTTAATTAAAGTTCTAACTTTTTGTGATTTTTTGTAGAAAGCATCATAATATCCTGAGCTTAATGCAAATGTACCTAAGAAGATACGACGTTTAACTTCTTCACCAAAACCTTCACTTCTGGACATTTTATATAATTCTTCTAATGAATTGGCTTCAGGTGAATGATAGCCATATCTTATACCATCAAAACGAGATAAGTTAGATGATGCTTCTGAAGATGCAATAACATAATAAGATGGAATACCATACTTCGTATTAGGTAATGAAACTTCTTCAACTGTTGCACCTAATGATTTCAGTGTTTCGACTGCTTCTTTAACTGAATCTTTAACCTCATCAGAAACACCTTCGCCTAAATATTCACTTGGTAAAGCTACTTTAAGACCTTTGATGTCTTTTCCTATGTCAGCTGTATAATCAGCTTCTTCAACAGGAGCACTTGTTGAATCATTTTCGTCAACACCTGTAATTGCCTCTAGCACTAGTGCATTATCTTTAACCGTACGTGTCAATGGACCAATTTGATCTAATGATGATGCAAATGCAACAAGACCAAAACGAGATACACGTCCGTATGTTGGTTTTAGACCTACGATACCACAGTATGCAGCTGGTTGACGGATTGAGCCACCAGTATCTGAACCTAAACTAAACGGTACTAAGCCAGCTGCTACAGCTGCTGCTGAACCACCAGATGAGCCACCTGGAACCGCGGTATGATCGAATGGATTCACTGTTTTTTTGTAATAAGATGTTTCTGTTGAACCACCCATTGCAAATTCATCCATATTCAATTTACCGATAAGTACCGCATTTTCATTATGTAACTTGTTCATTACAGTTGATTCATAAATCGGTACAAATCCTTCTAACATTTTACTAGCACAAGTTGTTTCCACACCTTCGGTAATAATGTTATCTTTAATTCCCATTGGGATACCAAATAACTTACCTTCCATTTGATCCTTAGCTTGTAATTCATCAAGCTCTTGTGCTTTCTTAATTGCATTTTCTTTATCTAACGCAAGAAATGATTTAATAGTTGGATCCGTTTCTTCAATTGCATCGTAAATGTCATTGACAATTTGTGATGGTTTTATTTCTTTGTTTTTGATTAAGCTGATTAAATTCTCCACAGATTCATAACGGATCGTCATCTTAAGCGTCCTCCTCATTCATGATAGATGGCACTTTAAATTGCCCATCTTCCGTCTCTTTAGCATTTTTTAATGCAAGTTCTTGGGGAATGCCCTCGACTGCTTTATCTTCACGTAATACATTTTGTAAATCTAATACATGATATGTTGGTTCAATATTACTTGTATCCGCTGTATCTATTTGGTTAGCAAAGTTTAAAATACTTTCTAAAGTGTTTTGCATTTCTGCAGTTCCATCTTCAGTAATTTGAAGTCTTGCTAAATTAGCGATGTGTTCAACTTCTTCTCGTGTAACTTTAGCCATTAAATAAAAGCCTCCTTTTTACTCATTCATTACAAAATTGTACCAAAATTCCGGTCAAAAATCTAAGTTTTTCAATAATATACACAAATTAAAGCGTTTTAATTTACTAAAATGTACCATTTACTTTTTTAATTATAATGGATTCATTAGCTTTATCTATAGGTTAATCATTTTAAACTGCATATTAAATCACAAAATTTTATAACAAGTGTATCATTACAACAAAAATGTGTAAGCGCTTAACAATAGGTTGAGAAACGCAATATATCTTTTAAAAATAAAATAGTACTACTCTATTTATAAATTTCATTGTATAATCATTCATGTACAACAATTTAATAGATAAAGACAAAGGGAGATGATGAGCCATGCTGATTTTGGGCACTTCATTAGCTAATCAAGTTCATGCGAGTTGGCAAACTTATATTATGATCGTAATATATTTCATTATACTACTCGTTATTGGTTATTATGGGTATAAACAGTCTACAAGTAATTTAAGTGAATTTATGCTTGGAGGCAGAAGTATTGGTCCTTATGTCACCGCTCTTTCAGCTGGTGCATCGGATATGAGTGGTTGGATGATTATGGGATTACCTGGTTCTGTATATAGTACGGGGCTTTCAGCAATGTGGATAACAATCGGTCTCTCATTAGGCGCATATGTGAACTACTTTGTCGTAGCGCCTAGGTTAAGAGTTTATACTGAACTCGCAGGCGATGCGATTACATTACCAGATTTTTTCAAAAATAGACTGAATGATCAAAATAATTATATAAAAATTATTTCTGGTTTAATTATCGTAGTTTTCTTCACGCTGTATACACACTCTGGTTTTGTTTCAGGGGGCAAATTATTCGAAAGTGCTTTTGGTTTGAACTATCACTGGGGGCTTATTATAGTAGCTGCTATTGTCATTTTTTATACTTTTTTTGGAGGTTACTTAGCTGTTTCTATTACAGATTTCTTCCAAGGAGTTATCATGTTAATTGCCATGGTCATGGTACCCATTGTTGCTCTCCTAGAGCTCAGTGGTTTGGATACATTTAGACAAGTAGCTGAAATGAAACCAACAAATATGAACTTATTTAAAGGTACAACAGTACTAGGGATTATTTCATTATTTGCTTGGGGCTTAGGCTATTTTGGTCAGCCACATATCATTGTTAGGTTTATGTCTATTAAAACACATAAATTGTTACCTAAAGCAAGGCGACTTGGCATTAGTTGGATGGTTATAGGTTTGTTAGGTGCTGTAGCAGTTGGGCTTACTGGTATTGCATTTGTTTCTGAGCGCAATATTCAATTAGAAGATCCTGAAACCCTATTTATTGTTATGAGTCAAATTTTATTCCACCCTCTTGTAGGTGGTTTCTTATTAGCAGCGATATTGGCTGCAATTATGAGCACAATATCATCTCAGTTACTTGTAACCTCTAGTTCATTAACTGAAGATTTTTATAAATTAATTCGTGGAGAAGATAAAGCCCGAGAACATGAAAAAGAATTCGTCTTAGTTGGTAGGTTATCTGTATTGTTAGTAGCCATTGTTGCTATTTGGATTGCTTGGTCACCAAATGATACTATTTTAAATTTAGTCGGAAATGCATGGGCAGGATTTGGCGCTGCTTTCAGTCCTTTAGTTATCTTCTCACTATACTGGAAAGGTTTATCACATGCAGGGGCTTTATCTGGCATGATTACAGGTGCAGTAGTTGTTATTATCTGGATTGCTTGGATAAAACCTTTAGCTACTATCAACGAAATATTTGGTATGTATGAAATCATACCTGGTTTCTTGACAAGTGTGATTGTAACTTACCTTGTTAGTAAATATACTAAAAAACCTGGAGATTTTGTCGAAAAAGATCTCAATAAAGTCAAACAACTTATTAAAGAATAAACACTTGCTAATTCTTTATATAATGTGAAGACGCCCTTCAAGATTGATATAAAGTTACCATCTTGAAGGGCGTTAATTTAATATATTCTATTTACTAATTATTATTTTTATAAATATGAACTTGCGGTTCTTTATCATCTTTTGATTTACTGATTAAGGCTTTGGGATTATTACCATCCTTAATATGAATTTCATATTCATCAATATCATCAAAATATTTTTCTGCTTGTTCTGTCACATACTGAGTGATACCAATTGTTTCTGCTTTACCATAGTAATCAATTGGTACATCGACAGACAATTGTTTTGCTTCTTTTTTATCGAATTTAACCGTTCCTACTGCTTGAGTAAAGTTATTAAAATAAGTTTGCAAGTCATCATTAAACTGTTTAAAATCATTATTTAAGTTTTCATCTAAATCAGCCGCTTCTTGTGAAGGTAATAAGACTGTCTTTTGATTAATATCTTTCCAGTCATTGATACGAGTTTTACTTTCTTCAACAGTTGTACCTGCAATAAACTCTCCAGGTACAATAGAATTTTCTCCAGTTTGTCTGTAGATTGCAAAATGGATTGGTATTTCTTTTAAATCTTTATGCTCACGAATTCTAGATAGAATTTCTCCTGCCATTTGCTTGCCTTGCTTTTTAATTTCTTTATCATCTAAATCTTCACTATAAGTTTCGCCATCTTTTTCTTTTTGATAATAGTATGTACTATTCATTGCTAAACCTATTGTCATACCTTTGATTTTTTTACCTTTAGTATCACCGCTACCATAAAAATCCTGCTCTAAAATGTTAGATAAATAGGCTGGGGAATTTTTAGCAATTTTTTCAGGGTCTGTCTCACCATTATGAGAAGGATTGAGCCCTAAATTCTCATTTGCTTTTTTCTCTTTACGCTCATCTTCATCCATCTTATCTACTTCAGATTTCGTATACTTCGGACTTAAAAATGCGTTAATTGTGGATTTATCTAAGTATTGGCCATCTTGATATAAATATTCGTCAGTTGGGAATACGCTTTTACTTAAATCTAAAAGGCCATTTTCAAAGTCTTCTCCATTATAACTATTAGCCATATTATCTTGTAATAATCCTCGAGCCTGACTTTCTTTAAAAGGTAAAATTGTTCTGTAGTTATCACCTTGTACATTTTTATCAGTTGCGATTTCTTTTACAGAACCTGATTCTTGTTGCTGTTCATTACCCTTTGATTTTTCTTTTGGTTTCTCTTCGTTTTGACCACATGCTGATAATACAAAAATTGCTGAAATGATTAATATTATCGTTCTTTTCATGCATTATCTCCTCTATCCCTCAATTTCTTTTTGTTTCTGAACAAAGTCTTCTTCAGACCAAATGTCGGTACCGAATTTTTCTGCTTTAGTTAGCTTAGATCCGGCATCCTCACCTGCAATGACCAAATCTGTACTTTTAGTAACACTATTTGTTACTTTTGCACCTTGTAACGCTAACCATTTTGATGCTTCATTTCGTGTCATTTGATACAGCTTACCAGTAAGGACAATTGTTTTATCTTTAAATTCAGGATGTCCTTCAAGTTCACTTGTCTTAACACCTTTATAAGTCATATTAACATTTTTAGCTTTTAATTTTTCAATCAGTGCACGAATATCTTCATTTTCTAAATAAGTCACTACTGATTGTGCTAATTTATGTCCAATATCGTGGATTGCTATCAAATCTTCTTCTGTAACATCAAACAACTTATCCATGGTACTATATTTTTCTGCAATGACTTGACTTGCTTTCACACCTAGATGTCTTATACCTAATCCAAACAATAATTGTTCAAGAGAATTAGATTTTGCTAATTCGATAGCTTTAAGCAGGTTATCGATTTTTTTCTCACCCATGCGATCAAGTGGTTCTAAGTCCGCTTTCGTAAGGTAGAAAATATCAGCTACATCTTTTATCAGTTCATTTTCATATAATTGTTGAATAATTTTTGTGCCTAGACCGTCAATGTTCATAGCTTGTCTAGAAACAAAATGTATTAAACCTTCTACTAATTGTGCTTGGCATTTCGGATTGATACAGCGTAATGCAACCTCGCCTTCAATCCTTACTAACTCATGATCACAACTAGGACAATGTGTAGGCATATTATATTGTTCTGCATTTTCAGGACGTCTATCTAACACGCTCTTGATAACTTCAGGGATAATATCTCCAGCTTTTTTAATAACAACACTGTCACCAATCCTAATATCTTTCTCATGTATCAAATCTTCATTATGTAACGAAGCGCGAGAAACAGTTGTTCCTGCAACTTTTACCGGTTCCAGTATTGCTGTTGGTGTCACAACACCCGTTCTACCAATGCTTAACTCAATATCTAACAACTCTGTTATTACTTCTTCTGCAGGGAATTTATATGCAATAGCCCAACGCGGTGATTTTTGGGTAAATCCAAGTTCTTCTTGTTGTTCTAAAGCATTCACTTTAATAACAATACCATCAATATCATATGGCAAATCTTCTCGTTGTTCTGTCCATTTTTCGATATATGCTAACACTTCGTCTATCGTTTGAACACGTTGGCGTGCTTGATTTGTTTTAAATCCTAATTGGTCTAACTCATCTAACGCTTCGCTTTGAGTATCTGCGTTAAATTGCGTAAAATCATTCACACTATATAAAAAGACGCTTAATTTACGTTTAGCTGCAAGTTTAGAATCTAATTGTCTTAGCGAACCTGCAGCTGCGTTTCTTGGATTTGCAAAAGGCTGTTCATCATTTTCTGCCTTAGCTTCATTCAAATTAAAAAATGATTTTCTAGGCATATACGCCTCACCACGAACTTCAAATGTTCTAGGTTCATTAATTTTTAAAGGAATAGCGTGAATGGTTTTTAAGTTTTCTGTTATATCTTCACCTGTTGTACCATCGCCACGTGTTAACCCTTGGACAAATCTTCCATTTTCATATTTTAATGACACAGCTAAACCATCTATTTTTAATTCACACATATACTCCACATCACCAATGTTGTCACGTATACGTTGATCAAACTTCCTTAAATCTTCCTCGTTAAATGCATTACCTAAACTAAGCATAGGGGTATCATGTTGCACTTTCTCAAATGTCGATTGCGCACTACCACCTACTCTCACTGTAGGTGAATCCTCTGTTCGATATTCAGGATGAGTTGTTTCAATATCTATTAACTCGTGTAACAACTTATCGTACTCGCTATCTGGCACGGATGGATTATCTTGAACATAATATTCATAACTATATTGATTTAATAATTCATGTAATTCATTTACACGCGATTGCAAATCAGCCACTTGTTACTCCCCCTTCTTCTCAATTGGTGCGAATTGTGCTAGTAAACGTTTTGGTCCTTCTGATTTAAAGATAATATCTAATTCTACCGAACCATTTTTTTCTTTCACATTACTAACCATACCCTCACCCCAAGATTTATGCATCACTTTATCGCCAACATTCCAATTAGTTGTTGCTTGAGCTTTTCTTGAAGCAGTAGTTTTTTGGCTATGTGCTCTTTTAGCGGGTTGTTTCGTAGCTGATTGGAAACGATTTCCTTGACTTTGAGATGTAGACTTACGCTTAGACTCATTTTCTAATAAATCTTCAGGAATTTCTCTTAAGAATCTAGATGCCATATTAGACTGCGGTCTACCAAATAACATTCTAGATGTAGCATGTGTTAAGTATAATGTTTCTTCTGCACGTGTAATAGCCACATAACAAATACGTCTTTCTTCTTGCATTTCATGTTCATCATCACTTTTAATCGCTCTAATATGTGGGAATAGCGATTCTTCCATCCCCATTATAAAAACAATCGGGAATTCTAAACCTTTAGCCGAATGCATTGTCATCAACGTTATACCATTTTCAATTTGTGCTTCATCTATATCAGCAACTAATGATAAGTCAGTAAGGAAATTTATCAAAGATTGTTCTTCTAACGGAGTATTTTCTTCATAATCTTTTGGCACAGACATGAACTCATCAATATTTTCTAATCTACTTCTAGATTCTAATGTTTGTTCACGCTCTAACATTTCACGATAACCTGATTTCTCTAATACTTCATTTACAATCTCTGTAATTTCTAAAAATTCTTGCTGTTTGATGATGTTTTGCATCGTATCATAAAAAGTTATGCATTCTTGTGTTACTTTTTTAGATAAACCTATAAAATCAACTTCTGCTAATGCATCAAACATGCTCAAATCATTTTGTACGGCATAAGCTTGAATTTTATCTACTGAAGATGGACCAATACCACGTTTTGGAATATTGATAACACGACGTAAGCTAATATCGTCATTACTGTTTGCAATTATTCTTAAGTAACTTAATAAATCTTTAATTTCTTTTCTATCGTAGAACTTTTGGCCCCCGACCATAGTATAAGGGATATTAGATTTCATAAAAGTTTCTTCCAAAACACGTGATTGTGCATTGGTACGATATAGTATTGCCATATCTTGATATTTCTTACCATTTCGTTGATGCTTCATGATTTCACGTACAACATATTCTGCTTCATCGCGTTCAGTTGTTGCTTCGTAGTAATGAATTTTATCTCCATCTGTATTGCCTGTCCATAACCCCTTAGGTTTACGCTCTGAATTATTTTTAATAACTTCATTCGCTGCATTTAATATATTTTTAGTAGAACGATAATTTTGTTCTAAGAAAATTGTTTTTGCTTCAGGATAATCTTCTTCAAATGACAAGATGTTTTGGATGTCTGCCCCACGCCAACCGTAAATTGATTGATCAGAATCTCCCACTACACATAAATTTTTGAATTTTGATGCTAATAATTTCACTAATGTATATTGCGCTTTATTCGTATCTTGATACTCATCCACATGGATGTATTGGAATTTGTTTTGATAATAATCTAATACTTCTGGAACACGCTCAAATAATCGAATTGTCACCATAATTAAATCATCAAAGTCTAGTGCTTCATTTCTTGAAAGTTGACGTTGATAACCTTTATATACAGTCGCAACCATTTGCGTATGATAGTCATTTGCTTCTTTTTGCGCATCCTCAGGTGTCTTTAATTCATTTTTCAAATTACTAATTGCGCCTATAAACATTCTAGGTTCAAATTTTTTACTATCTATATTTTCATTTTTTAAAACATCTTTAATAACTGATTTTTGGTCAGTTGGATCAATAATTGTAAAGTTTCTTTCAATACCAATACGATCCGCGTCTCTTCTAAGAATTCTCACACACATTGAGTGGAACGTTGACATCCAAATAACTTCAGCTTGTTCACCAACTAAAGTTTGGACACGTTCTTTCATTTCCTTAGCTGCTTTATTTGTAAAAGTAATCGCTAAAACATTATACGGAGACACTCCCTTTTCATCTAACAAATAAGCAATACGGTGTGTTAAGACACGCGTTTTACCTGAACCCGCGCCTGCCATTATAAGTAATGGGCCCTCTGTTGTACGTACTGCCTGGCTTTGCTCATCATTCATTTTATTAACTAATGCATTCATTTATGTGTCTCCTTTATCTTAACTGTTTTTAGTGCTTTATTTATATCTTCATAAATAATGTTGCCGACGATGATTGTATCAGCCACAGAAGCCATTGCCTCTGCTTCTTCATAATCACTAATACCACCACCATAAAATAATTGTGTATTAGATAATGAATAAGCTGCTGCTTCTACCATATCAACTTCTCCATAAACACCACTATATTCAATATACATAACCGGTAATTTATAAATATCATTAATCATTTGTGCATATGCTTCAATATCTTCTGTTGTTATTTGTGTGTTAGCTTGTGTTAATTTTGCCACTTTACAATCGGGGTTTAGTACAACATAACCTTCGAATACTATTTCTTCAAAATCGATTAAATACCCATAATTTTTCAGTGCTTCTAAGAGCATACCATTATGAAACTTTACATCCATGCTATTTAACACTGTAGGTATAAAATATAAATCAAACCCTGGCACGATACTCTCTAAATTTGAAAATTCAAATATTAACGGTACGGAATGAGTATTAACTTTTTTCATTAAGTGTGAAACGTTATCTTCGGTAACATTATCTGTACCACCTATCATAATAGCATCGGTTCCAGACCTACAAATTAACCCTAAATCCTCGTCACTAATTGGCTTTGCAGGATCTAATTTAAAAATATGTTTCCACTTTTTAATCTCATTCATAACATGTTACTCCTTCTTTTAGCATACATTTGATTATAGCATTTTTATGCTATGAGTTCTAAAATGATGTAGAAAAAATCACCCCGAATTTTCGAAGTGATTTGTTTATTTTAATTTCATTTTTCATTTAAACGATAGTAACTTTCTAAATTAGTATCTTGTTCATCAATAATTTTGGCAAGCGGTTTACCAACATAACGAAGATGCCATGCCTCATATGCATAACCTGTTTCATGTGATTGACCTTTTGGGTATCTAATAATAAAGCCATAGTCTGATGCATTTTGTGCTATCCAATGACCTTCTTTAGTTTTCTCAAAATCTTTATGAAAGTCATCTAACGGTTTATTGGTACCAACATCAAATGCAAGACCTGTTTGATGTTCTGAGTGCCCAGGTTTTGCAGTATATTGATGTGCAACTTTTTCACCATCTTTTTCCTCATATTCTTTCACTACTTTTTGTTGTTCACTATAACTTCGATAACCGCTAGAAAATTTTAAATCTAATTGATCTGTTTCACCTTTAGCTAATAATTTATTAAAATTTTGTTTCGCTATTTTATCTTCACCTGGTTGGTATTGTGGAGGGAGTTTATATTTTTTATTTACAATTACATGACCATTAACACGTGTAACTCCTTGTGTTTTATTAATGATTGGCAAGGCATTGGTAGGTTTTACAATACTCGATTTAGTTGGTGTGTATGAATTCGAAAATACTGCCAAAACAATTCCAAATATAAGGCCTAATAATAATATTATTATCAAACCAAATAACAATTTTTTGAACATAAAGTTACTTCCTTTCACTCAATTACACAAGTCAATTCAATGACTATTATATTTATTCGTTGTTACCTTTCAATTACCTTACTTTATTTTTATAAACATTTAAACCAAGTTTTATAATATGTATACATTTAAAAAAGGCTTTTTAATAGTTTCAATGATATTCCTTATAAAAACAAAAAAGCTAACGACAAAGATGTTAAACATCTTATCGTTAGCTCAAATAAGCCAAATCTTTTATTTTCTAATTTGCGAAATCGTTAATCGGCCGTTTCTATGTTCATGCGCTCTAGAATCATCGTATAAGCATCATTACCCCATTGTAATGATCTTTTCACACGTGAAATAGTTGCAGTTGATGCACCAGACTCTTGTTCAATGGTTGCATACGTATAGCCTTGTTTAATCATTTTTGCTACTTGTAACCGCTGTGATAATGACTGAATTTCATTAACAGTACATAAATCATCAAAGAACTGATAACATTCTTCTCTATTTTCTAGTGTTAAAATAGCATCAAACAATTCATCTAATGCTTTCCCTTTTAGTTTTTCTATTTGCATTTAAAACAACCCCTGTATTTTTCAATTTAATCTCAGTTTAACGTACTAATACATTAAAGTGTAACGATTTCACTTGAAAAATTCAATTATTCTAAACCGGCTCTTTGGAAAATTGTATCTACTTGGTTTAAATGGTGTTTAGGATTGAAACATTCATCTAAATCTTCTTTAGTCAATAACTCTGTAATTGACTCATCTTGTTCAATTAAAGTTCTAAACGGTGTCTTTGTTTCCCAAGATTCCATTGCCTTTGGTTGTACTTTATCATATGCAGCTTCACGAGCCAAACCTTTATTTATTAAAGCAAGTAATACTCGTTGTGAATAAATTAAACCAAATGTTTTATCGATATTATCAAGCATATTATCTTCAAATACTGTTAATCTTTCTACAATATTAGT
Source organism: Staphylococcus xylosus NJ (assembly GCF_000338275.1). Taxonomy (GTDB): domain Bacteria; phylum Bacillota; class Bacilli; order Staphylococcales; family Staphylococcaceae; genus Staphylococcus; species Staphylococcus xylosus_B. Next base: position 63,585 of record NZ_ANMR01000020.1, on the reverse strand, counting down.
GAAACGATTCAATCCATAATCTAATGCAATTGTAACATCTGGCAACATGATTCGTTCAGCAGATGAATGTGAGATATCACGTTCATGCCACAATGGCACGTTCTCATATGCAGTTGTTACGTAACCTCTAATTACACGTGCGATACCAGTAATGTTTTCTGAACCAATTGGATTACGTTTATGTGGCATTGCAGAAGATCCTTTTTGACCTTTCGCGAATGCTTCTTCAACTTCACGCGTTTCAGTTTTTTGCAAGTTACGTATTTCTACAGCGAATTTTTCCATTGATGTACTAATTAAAGCAAGTGTCGCAATATAATAAGCATGTCGATCACGTTGTAATGTTTGTGTTGAAACTGGGGCTGCGTCTAGTCCTAAATGTTCACAAACATATGCTTCAATTTCAGGTGGAATATTTGCAAAAGTACCTACTGCACCACTCATTTTACCAACTTCTATTTCTTCTCTTACACGTTTAAAACGTTCTAAATTACGTTTCATTTCTGTGTACCATAGTGCCATCTTAACACCAAATGTTGTTGGTTCAGCATGTACGCCATGTGTACGTCCCATCATTAATGTATATTTATAGTCTTTTGCTTTTTTCGCTAATACTTCAATAAAACGTTCTAAATCTTTTTCAATAATATCGTTTGCTTGTTTAATAACATAACTTAACGCAGTGTCTACAACATCTGTTGATGTCAAACCATAGTGTACCCATTTACGTTCTTCGCCAAGCGTTTCTGATACTTGTCTTGTAAATGCAACAACATCATGACGTGTTTCTTGTTCGATTTCTTGTGCACGCGTCACATCAACCTTAGCATTTTGACGTATTTTTTTAACATCTTCTGCAGGTATATCTCCTAATTTACTCCATGCTTCACACGCAAGGATTTCTACCTCTAACCACGCCTCATAGCGGTTTTGATCAGTCCAAATATTAGACATTTCTTCTCTAGAATAACGTTCAATCATTGAAATAAGCTCCTATCATACATAATTTTTGTTAATATTACGCCTTAAAACATGTACATTAAAACATAATTTTAAATAAAAGTTCGTGTTTATCCTTTTCATTATTAGTTTAACAGAATTCTTATGAAAAGTATAAACCTTTTCAACTATCTGCATAAAAAATTTAAGTGCCGATAAAAACAACCGTTATAGACATGTAATTCCATAACGGTTTACCAATCATTATTGTAAAATTTTACCAACGAATTCTATTTCTTGCTTATACACTTCAAAAGTTCCATCTTCATTCTCTTTATAAAGTGGTTTTTCAAAGCGCTTCACAGGTGTGTACCCTGCATCACGCATGCGTTGCAAACAATCTTGAATTGTTTCATTTTCTTCTACTTTAAATTTTTGCTGTTTTTTCATATGCTTTCAACTTCATCCGTATCATATTGTTTAAGCTTTTTACTTCTAACACCTTTCGCCCAGAAACCACCGTGAATTGTACGAGGTTCATACGCTACAATAAATGCTTTTTCATCTATTTGTTTAATGGTCTCTATTAACTTAAATTCAAAACGTCGTGGCGTTAAAATTTGTAAAATTAATCGATTTCCATCACGACCATAAGCTGTATAGTGCGTTACACCGTAACCTAAATCTCTTAATTGTCGTGGTAAATCTAACTCATATTCAGATGAGGTAACGTTAACGACAGTATAACCTAGCGCTAATTTCTCTTCTATTTTCATACCTACAATAATCCCAATTGAAAACCCAAAGGCATATGCAAATACATTTTGAATTTGATCTAAACTAGACATTACCATGCCTAATCCAACGACGTATACAAGAACTTCTAAAAAGCTGACAATTGCAGCTACATAGCGATAACCTTTAAGTGTTAATATTGTTCTCATTGTAAGACACGTTACATAGGCAACGTTTATAATAAAAATCGCTAAAACCATTAACCATGGGTTAGATGTTATCACTGACATGACCATTTTCCTTTCTGATATCAAATTCAAGTTATTTTACCAACATCTTTTTATTTTGTCACTAAAAATATTTAGAACTTAATCAATTTTTTGGCCAAGTATATCTTGTATATGCTAACTCTCTTTTATGTGCAGTTTTAATATAATGATTTTCTATTATAGTCTTTACATCACTAGGTACTGATTTACCTTCTAAATAATCATCGATATCATTATAACTTACACCTAGCGCTTCTTCATCAGGTAACTGGGGTTTATCTTCTTCTAAATCAGCAGTTGGCACTTTTTCATAAAGATGTTTGGGCGCACCTAAATATTTTAATAGTTGCTTACCTTGTCTTTTATTTAAACCAAATAAAGGTGCAATATCTGCAGCGCCATCTCCATATTTAGTGTAAAAACCTGTTATATTCTCAGCAGAATGATCCGTACCTACAACGATGCCTCTTTTGTTAGATGCAATTGAAAATTGAACTTTCATACGCTCTCTAGCTTTTTCATTGCCTTTTTGAAAATCTGTCAAAGTAATTCCAGCATCTTTAAGGGATTGTACACTTTGATCCACTGCAGGTTTAATATTTATAGTTTTGATTTCATCTGGCTGAATATAGGTTAATGCATCTTCAACCTCTGAAGCATCTTTTTGCTCCCCATAAGGTAACTTGACCGCTATAAATTCACATGAATTACCTTCTTCTCTTAATTCTTCAACTGCCATTTGACACAATTTCCCTGCTAATGTTGAATCTTGGCCACCTGAAATTCCTAATACTAATGCTTGTACAAAGGAATGGGATTGTACATAACTTTTTATAAAATGAATAATCTGTTTTGTTTCAATTTTACTTTCTATTTCAGGTTTCACTTTCATTTCTCTAACAACAATATCTTGTAGGTTACTCATTTTCTTCCTCCATCTCTTTAACGTGTTCAGCAACTTCAAAAATACGTTTGTGTTTATTTTCCCAACATGCTGTACTTAAATCTACTGGGTATTCTTGTGGATTTAAATGACGTTTATTTTCATCCCATAAGTAATCAAGACTATTTCTTAAATACGTTTGTGCCTCACTCTCACTTGGCATTTCGTAAACTAGTTGACCATTTTTAAAAATATCATGATGTAAATCTTTTGCGATAAATGTTTTTATAAATTTCATTTTATAGGTATGAACTGGATGGAATAGTTTTAAAGGCGATTCTTCATATGGATCCTCATGATCAAACGTAATGTAGTCACCTTCAGCTTTATTCGTTTTTTTATTGATAATACGGTAAACATTTTTCTTACCTGGTGTTGTAACTTTTTCAGCATTATTAGAAAGCTTAATACGATCCACATACTCACCATTATTACCTTCTACTGCAACCAATTTATAAACTGCGCCTAATGCAGGTTGATCAAAACCAGTTATGAGTTTTGTTCCGACACCCCATGAATCCACTTTTGCGCCTTGTGATTTCAAACTAGTAATTGTCTGCTCGTCTAAATCATTCGAAGCGATAATTTTAGCATTAGGGAATCCAGCTTCATCTAGCATACGACGTGCTTCTTTTGATAAATATGCTATGTCCCCAGAGTCCAAACGAATGCCCACGAAATTAATTTTATCACCTAATTCTTTAGCAACTTTAATTGCTGTCGGCACACCAGATTTTAATGTATGGAACGTATCAACTAAGAACACACAATCTTTATGACGCTCAGCATATTTTTTAAACGCAATATATTCATCACCATATGTTTGTACCATGGCATGCGCATGTGTTCCTGAAACAGGGATACCAAATAATTTTCCTGCTCGTACATTACTTGTAGAGTTAAATCCACCAATGTAAGCAGCTCGAGCTCCCCATAATGCTGCATCTGCTTCTTGTGCTCGACGCGTACCAAATTCCATTAACATATCTTCATGTGCTACTTGTCTAATTCTACTCGCCTTTGTCGTTATTAATGTATGGAAATTAACGATATTTAATAGCATCGTTTCTATTAATTGTGCTTGTATTAAGGGCGCCTCGACTCTTAATAACGGTTCATTACCAAAGCAAAGTTCCCCTTCTTGCATTGAACGAATATTGCCAGTAAATTTTAAAGTTTTTAAATAACTTAGAAAATCTTGTTGGTAACCAATAGATTTTAAATAATCGATATCTGATTCTGAGAAGTGAAAACCATTAATGTAATCAATGACACGTTTCAACCCGTTAAAAACAGCATACCCACTATCAAAAGGCATATTTCTAAAATATAAATCAAATACTGCCATACGTTCATGAATCCCATCATTCCAATAACTTTCTGCCATATTTATTTGATATAAATCGTTATGCAATACTAACGTATCGTCTTCAAATTGGTACACAACCATCTCTCCAATCGGCTTTTCCATTAGTTTAGCATAAATGAAAGCTTGATAGCACATGAAAGAGGACTTAAATATACTGGAAAATTCAACATAAGATTATATTTTTTTCATATACAATTTAATCTATGATTTAAATTTGTTTAAAATGTGACATGACTAACGACAATGTCGTGACATTTATATGATATAAGATTATAAAAACTCAAAAATGATTTATAATCTTAATTGAGGTGTTTATATGTTAAAAGAAGCAAAATCCTTCATCGACACGATGTATAAAGAATTAAATTATGATAATCAAAGCATTTCAAAAAGAATTAAAGAAGTTGAGTGTGCCATTGAAGAAACCGGAACTTATGAACATACTGCAGAAGAATTAACTTATGGAACGAAAATGGCTTGGCGTAATTCCAATCGCTGTATTGGACGATTTTTTTGGGATTCATTAACTGTTGTTGATGCAAGACACATACAATCTGAAAATGAGTTTATTAATGCAATAGAAAACCATATTGCAACAGCGACAAATAACGGAAAAATAAAACCCTATATCACAATATTCTCGAAGGATAATCCTCCTCAAATATTTAATAATCAATTAATCAGATATGCAGGTTATGAAGATATAGGTGACCCCGCAGAGAAAAGCATTACCCAACTTGCTGAACATCTTGGCTGGCATGGTTCACATACTGACTTCGATATTTTACCTTTAATTTATAAAATGCCTAATGAGGCAATGAAATATCATGAATATCAACCACACTTAATCAAAGAAGTTATAATTGAACATGACCATTTTCCAAAATTACAGCAACTTGGATTAAAATGGTACGCGGTACCAATCATATCTAGCATGGATCTAAAGATTGGCGGTATTACATATCCAACTGCACCATTTAATGGTTGGTATATGGTAAATGAAATAGCTGTACGTAATTTTACAGACTCTTATCGTTATAATTTATTAGAAAGTGTTGCAGAAGCGTTTGAATTTGATACACTAAAGAATAATTCTTTCAATAAAGATCGCACACTTGTCGAATTGAATTATGCAGTTTATCACTCCTTTAAAAAATCTGGGGTATCTATTGTTGATCATCTCACTGCATCGAAGCAATTTGAAAGATTCGAACTAAACGAAACAAGAAATGGTAGAGAAGTTACTGGTAAATGGTCATGGTTAGCTCCTTCCCTGTCACCCACATTAGTATCCAATTATCATCACGGATATAAAAATGTTATGAAAGAGCCTAATTTCTTTTATAAAAAAACAGAAGCTAATGGTTGTCCATTTCATTAACGACCCTACCACACACATATAAACAAGGGGTAACGTCAAATGAAACTTTATTATTTAGGTCCAAAAGGAACTTTTTCCTACTTAGCTGCAACACAATATCAATCAGAAACAGACATAGATTATGTATCAAAGTCTAATTTATATGAGGTAGTTGCGGCTGTATCTGAAGACAACGATAGCATAGCTGTTGTGCCAATTGAAAATTCAATAGAGGGTACTATCAATATCGTTGCAGATGCATTAACACAACAAAATATTTACGCACAAGGCGAACTACATTTAGATATTCAATTTGCATTATATGGTGTTGATGGCGCTTCTGTGAACGATATTTCAAAAGTTTATTCTATTGGACCTGCCATTAGTCAAACTAGTAAATATATCCAATCATATGGTTTCGAGATTGATTACGTAGATAGCACAATTAAAAGCTTAGATATGATTAAGAATGGCGTCGGTGCTATTGCACCACTTGGCAGTGGAGAAACGTATGGCTATTCACCTATAGAGCAAAATATAGAAGATTATCCACATAACGTTACTCGCTTTTTAGTCGTTAGTAACCAACCACGTCATATAGAAAATGCTAGCGATACTATGTTACTTATAACTCCTCAGTTCGATAAGCCAGGGTTATTAGCTAGTATATTAAATACGTTTGTATTGTTTAATATTAACTTATCTTGGATAGAATCTAGACCATTAAAAACTCAACTAGGTATGTATCACTTTTTTGTCCAAGCAGACACACCAATAACAGAAGATTTATCTAAAGTAATTAAAATTCTCAATACTTTAGACTTCCAAGTTACTATAATAGGTTCATTTGACAAATTGAATTAGTACAAGCTAATTAGCAACAGGATATTTCATAATTCAATATTTAATATAAATTAAAAAACGCTATTAAACTAAGTTATTTATCGTCAAAAAAGACTATTCAATGGTAAATATCATAATACCGACATCGTCTCCCCTGACTTTGTCGGTATTTTTTGTCTATTTTATATTCACTATATTCTGAACAGCTGTTATTTACAAACTAAATTGATTTAACTTGATATATATTAAAAAAGCACACCGTACCACAGTGTTACGTTGAGTAACTTTGATACGATATGCTTTCTATATAATATAAATGATTCTTATTTTTTATTTCAATGGCAATGGTTTTGTAACATCAATACCTAACACTGGTGGTACTAAGAAATACACAACTAGGACAATTACAACTATACTTAATAAATTGACCCAAAAACCTACAGATGCCATCTTCTTGATGCTTATTCTACCCGTACCAAATACAATAGCATTTGGTGGTGTTCCAACCGGTAACATATATGCACAATTAGCAGCCATGGCTGCTGGTACCATAAGTAACAACGGATGCACATTTACTGCAACTGAAAGTGTTGCCAAAATAGGTAAAATCATTGTAGCTGTTGCTGTATTTGATGTAATTTCAGTTAAGAACAAAACAAATATTGTGATTACAAGAACAATAATCAATGGACTTACACCTTCGATTAATTTCAATTGTTCACCAAGCCAATTTGCCAACCCGCTTTCTGAAATACCTTTTGCTAAAGCTAAACCCCCACCAAACAGTATTAAAACGCCCCAAGGTAATTCTTTAGCAACTTCCCAATCTATAATCCTCTTATGTTTTTCTTTGTTGTTAGAAGGAATAAGAAATAACAAAACAGATATAAACATTGCAATTGTGCCATCAGCAACTCCAGAAGTAACTGACCAATTTTTTAATAAAAATTCTCTACTGATCCACAGGAAACTGGCAAGTAAGAATATAACTGAAACAATTTTTTCTTCATACTTCATTTTACCTAATTCATTTAATTTTTCTTTTATCAATTTTTGTCCGCCAGGTAATTCTTTCATATCATGCTTAAATGCAATATAACGAATATATATCCAAACCAAAAAGAGTAATACAATTACTGTTGGCACACCAATAATCATCCATTTAGCAAAACTAATTTCTTCACCAAATGCTGATTGATATTGCCCTTTTAAAATTATTAAAGGCGGTGTGCCAATCAGTGTACCAAGTCCTCCGATTGTTCCTGCGTAACCAATTGCAAGCACAAGAGATTGTTCAAATTTAGATATACTTTCCGGTTTAGTATTTTGACTTTTTAATTCATTTGCTTCTTTTATAATCGCAAGACCAATAGGTATCATTATCATCACGGCCGCTGTATTAGAAACAAACATTGATAAAAATCCAGTAGCAATCATAAAGCCTAATAAAATCTTCCCAGTACTTGTACCAAGTGTATTAATAATAGATAAAGCAACACGAGTATGTAAATTCCATCTTTCCATCGCTATAGCTAAAATAAAACCACCTAAGAATAAGAAAATAATATCATTACCGTATTGAGCTGAAACTTCTTCTGGATTCAACACATGTCCAATTGGTAATAAAATCAATGGCAACAAACTAGTTGCAGCAATGGGTATCGCTTCAGTAATCCACCAAGTCGCTATCCAAAGTGTGATTGCTAAAACATAAACACCCTTACCCGATAAATCATCCGGATGAAATAGTAATAACGTTAACGCAAATAACAATGGTCCCAATATTAAACCTGTTAATTGGCCGGCATTATATGACTTCTTTTCCTTTTTGTTTGAAAAAAACTTCAAATAATGTGATTGTCTCATATCCCCTTTATTCAAATCATTCATAATGTCTTCCCCCTTTTAATTATTATCTGAATATTCATAATAATTTATTAGAGTATAACATAATATATTTTAAATAGGGTTAGCATTTTTAATCACTTATATAAAGAATATTTATGATTTTATTTCAAAAATATAATCATTCCACACGAACTTTTCTTATTTTAATATCACTACCTTTATTATTAAATAGTAGTAATGCTTCTATATCTTGTAAATGCATACTTTGGGATGAATGATCAAAAATATTATCAGCTATAAGTACAGCTTGATGTTTAACCTCGTTATAACTTTGAATGCGTATTGATTCTTTATCCATTTCTCCAATGAAACTATTTTGATAAATATTTAAATTACTGCCAGCTTGCGTCCCGCGCTCTATACCTTTTAAGTCTTTAGCATTTTTACCGTCTTTAACTGCTAAAAATCTTATACCACCAGCGCAATTTTTAAATATATTGTGATGAATATAAGTATTTTTTGATTTCAACGGTGTAAGTGCGTATTGATTCAATCCATCAAATGTATTATAGCGGATATGAATATTTTGATAATATTGATCATAGCGGCTGGCATGTGAGCCAATTGCACGATTCCAACTTTGCATTGTTGGTGTATCTGAATCACCAAAATAACAGCGCTCTATAATTACATTTTTAGTAATTGTTCCATCAGTAGCACCAAATTTAGGAAAAGCGCCCGGAACCTGTATATCTATCTGAACTGCTTCAGAGAAAAAACGAGTTCCATCTAGATCTCTAAAACCTAAAAACTTACAATTATTGATATATAATCCATTGACACCACATGCATCTAAGCAATGCCCACCTACAACATCTTTAAAAGTTACATTTTGTATCTGAATATCTTCTGCGTGTCCCATGCACACCGTTGTATTATTATATGGATATTTGAAACCATTCATATCAAATGTCCCACCAGATATGTGAATATGACTATTACCGTTATACCCATAATACAATTTAAATCTGCGTCCATTTTTCAACAATGTATCTTTTCCACATCTTTTAAGTACTGCCGCTTCATCTAGTAACAGCGTTGTTGAATCATATATAACCAGTGGTTTACGTATATGATACTCACCTTCTGGTACGAATATAGTCGTTGGTTTATGCTTCTTAGCATAATTTAGCGCTTTTTGCATCGCTCTTGTATCTGCGTATTTACTTTTCCCTTTTAAACCAAATTGTTTTGCATTAATTATCATATGCTAATTCCTTTCTCAGCTATTACTTTATAATAAACAAAAATGATATCTTTCAAACGCATTTACGCTCCCTTTATTGATTGAGCGACTTAGTATATAATTACTTTTATATTGTTTATTGGGAGTGTTTTTATCTTATGAAAAAAAGCGCATTAATCGTAGTTGACTACTCGAATGACTTTGTAGCTGACAACGGAAAATTAACTTGTGGCCTTCCAGGTCAGCAAATTGAAAACTATATTGTTGAACGAATTGAAGTGTACAATAAAAAGCAACACGATATCTTTTTCATGATGGATTTACATTATGAAGAAAATAAATATCACCCAGAAAGTAATTTATTCCCTCCACATAATATTATTGGTACTGTTGGTAGAGAACTCTATGGCAAAGTGAATGATATCTATCAAAATATTTTGTTTAATGATCACATACATTACCTAGATAAAACACGTTATGATGCTTTCTGTGGGACCTCTTTAGATTTAATGCTAAGAGAGAGAAATATTACACACTTGGAATTTGTCGGAGTATGTACAGATATTTGCGTGCTTCATTCAGCAATTAGCGCTTATAATCTAGGGTACGCAATAACTATTTCACATCGTGGGGTTGCTTCCTTTAATCCTTCGGGGCACGCATGGGCTTTAGATCATTTTAAAAATTCACTAGGTGCTGTAGTAGAATAACTATGCAAAATCGTGCTAGAATAATAATAACTATATAAATAAGGAGAATTTAGATATGGCAAAAACTTATATTTTCGGACATAAAAATCCAGACACAGACGCAATTTCATCTGCTATTATCATGGCAGATTTCGAACAACAAACAGGTAACACTGAAGCTACAGCATACCGTTTAGGCGAAGTAGGACCTGAAACACAATATGCTTTAGATCATTTTAATGTAACTGCACCAGCGTTACTTAATGATGATTTATCCGATCAAAAAGTAATTCTAGTAGACCATAATGAATTCCAACAAAGTGCTGATTCAATTAATGATGCTACAATTCACCACGTGGTCGACCATCACAGAATTTCTAACTTTGAAACGGCAGCACCATTATACTACCGTTCTGAACCAGTTGGTTGTACAGCTACAATTTTATACAAAATGTATCAAGAACGTGGTTTTGAAATCAAACCAGAGATTGCTGGATTAATGGTATCAGCAATTATCTCAGATAGCCTATTGTTCAAATCACCTACTTGTACAGAAGAAGATGTAAAAGCCGCTGAAGCATTAAAATCAATTGCTGGTGTTGACCTAGAAACTTATGGTTTAGAAATGTTAAAAGCTGGCGCTTCTACTAAAGAAAAATCAGCAACAGACATTTTAACTATGGATGCGAAGTCATTCAACATGGGTGACTATGTAACTCGTATCGCACAAGTTAATACTGTTGATATTGATGAAGTATTTGCACGTCAAGAAGAATTGGAAAAAGAAATGTTAGAAGTAAGCGCTAATGAAAAATATGATTTATTTGTATTAGTTGTTACAGACATTATTAATAGCGACTCTAAAATCTTAGTAGTTGGTGCTGAAAAAGATAAAGTTGGCATTGCTTTCAATGTAGAGCTTGATAATAATACTGCATTTTTACCTGGTGTTGTATCACGTAAAAAGCAAGTAGTTCCACAAATCACAGAGGCTTTAAACTAATAAAACGCCTTTAAATTAGTACAGTTTTAAGGTGATTTTAATTAAATATCTAGATTTAAAAATTCATTATACTGGAGCATAGTTCATATGTTCCAGTTTTTTATCACTTATACCTACGAAACGCATCTATCATACTAGGAGGAATATATTTGAATTCAATAGAGCAAACTTTCCACAATAGTACTCAATATTTTAAAACACACGTTACTAAAGATTTAAAATTCAGAAGAAAACAACTTAAGCTTTTAGGTAAAAGTATCAAAAATCATGAAGACACCTTATTAGAGGCTTTTCAAAAAGATTTAGGTAAGAATAAAGTTGAAGCTTATGCTACAGAAATCGGCTTCACTTTAAAAAATATTAAAAATGCTCGTAAAGAGCTAAAAAATTGGGCTAAAAGGAAACAAGTCAATACGCCTATTTATATGTTTCCAACTAAAAGCTATATCCTAAAAGAGCCTTATGGCACAGTTTTAATAATTGGACCTTTTAATTACCCTTTCCAATTATTAATTGAGCCACTTATTGGCGCTATAGCAGCTGGAAATACTGCCATACTCAAACCTTCTGAATTCACGCCAAACATCTCAGAAGTTATTAAACATATAATCGAAGATGTATTCGATTCTGAATATATTAGTATTTGTGAAGGTGATGCTGAAACTACGCAATCATTAATTCAATTACCATTTGACTATATCTTTTTCACAGGTAGCGAACAAGTTGGTAAAATTGTGTATCAAGCAGCAAGTAAAAATTTAACTCCTGTAACGTTAGAACTTGGCGGTAAATCTCCAGTAATTGTTGATGAAACAGCAAATATTAAAGTCGCAAGTGAACGTATCAGTTTTGGAAAATTTACAAATGCTGGACAAACTTGTGTTGCTCCTGACTATATACTTGTGAATCGTAAAGTGAAGGATGAATTAATCGCTGCGCTAAAAAAAACCATTACCGAATTTTACGGTAACGACATTCAGGAAAGCCCTGATTTTGGACGTATTGTAAATCATAAACACTTTAGTCGTTTAGATAATTTATTAAAGATTCATCATGCTGAGATTGCCTTTGGTGGTAAATCAAACAAAGATGAAAGGTACATTGCTCCTACACTATTAGATGGTATTACTTTTAATGCTAAAATAATGGAAGACGAAATTTTCGGTCCTATTTTACCAATCATTACGTATGATGATTTTGATGAAGCTATTGATTTTATACGTTCCAAACCTAAACCGCTAAGTTTATATTTGTTTAGCGAAGATGAAAATGCAACAGAACGTGTATTAAATGAAATATCATTTGGTGGGGGCGCAATTAACGATACCTTAATGCAATTGGCAAATTCAAACTTACCATTTGGTGGTGTTGGCGCATCTGGTATTGGTCAATACCATGGTAAATACAGTTTCGATACATTTAGTCATGACAAATCATATATTTTTAAATCAACTCGACTTGAATCTAGTTTATTGTTCCCACCATACAAAGGTAAATTTAAATATATTAAGACCTTCTTTAATAAGTAACTCTGTTTATGAAAGTTCTATAACATAAAAATGCGCCTTCCCATTACATTTGGGAAAGGCGCATTTTTATGTTATTAAGTTAGTAATTGAGTCATTTAACAAACTTCCAATTTTATATTTCTTTTAAAAACTGTACACAAACACCTTCAGGCGCAGTGTATTTATCGTCTACTTTTTCTAGTTCACCTGTTACTTTATCACGTCTAAATACAGTAAGTGCATAATCACCTTCTTGGTGTGCACATACTAAATAATCATCTGAATCAGTAATGTTAAAATCACGTGGAAACTCCCCGCCACTTGATACAATATCCACTAATGAAATCATGTCGCCTTCATCAGCTACTTTGAAAATAGCAATACTATCGTGACCTCGATTACTAATATATAAGAATTTTTGATCTTTTGATAATCTCACTGCTGCTAATTTTGTATCGCCTTCAAAGTTTTCTGGTATCGTCAAATGACGTTCTATTTCTGTAAATTTACCATCTTCATATTTTACTGTACTTACAATATTTGATATTTCATGAACTACATAGGCATATTCACCATTTTCATGGAAGGTAATATGTCTAGGTCCATCACCTGGTTCAAAATCAAACACAGCATATTCACTGTATCCTTCATCACCAAACTCATATGTCACTAATTTGTCCGTACCTAAGTCCATCGCCACTACATATTTTTTATCTGGTGTAATATCCATAAAATGAATATGTGCATGATCTTGTCGCTCTGACGGACCAGTTGGAAAATCATGCGCTAATTCCTGTATAAGTCGAACAATTTCTCCCGTATATGGATTTGCTTCATATATACGCGCTAATCCTGCACCATAAACAGTTTCAAAAATATATTTACCATCTGGCGATACTGCAACATAACAACCAGTACCAGCTGTTGACGCTAAACATTTATTAATGAGGCTTAACTTGCCATCTTCCTCTATTTTAAGACTAGCGATACCACAGTTGTCGCCCTCTCTATTTATTGCATATAAAAATGAATTATGTTGATTTAAATAAGTTGAGGCTTCTAGTTCATAACCAGTTTCAACTTCAATTATTTTCCCTGTTTGTTCATCAAGTTGGAAACGGTAGACCCCTTTACCTTCTTTTTTTGTATAAGTACCGATATAACCTATCGTCATTATGAAAACCCCTCCATATTATGATAGTTTCATTTTAATAGAGATTTATTACAAATACAATATAATGAATTATCACTTCACTAAATCGAACATATGTTCTATAATGATATAGAGGTGATAAAATGATTCCGAAAGAATTTAAGAACGAAACTGATTATAGAAATATCCCTAGAGAATATTTAAATCCAAATATACCCAAAGGTCGTGGCATGGTTAAATGGCAACCCTTCGCTACCTTACCGGAACAATTCGAAACCATACAGCAATATTTGATTGATCAAAATAAAATTGATCGCCCAACACTATCGGACGATCAATTGAATGAACTTAACTTACAACTTCATCAAGCACTACATACAGAACAACATATCACAATTGAATATTACCAATCCGGATGGCTAGAACACATAACATTAAAAATTAAGAATATAGACATGGTTCATATGTATTTAGAAGGCTATTCGCTAAACAAATCAGAAGTTATTAAATTATCACTTTTTGATATCACTCGCATTAATCCATATAATCCATAACTCCTAAGTTCTTATACTACAAAATCTCATACTTAGACTTATTTCACTAATATAACTTTGGGGAGTTCAACTAAGCTCATGTTTATTACGAAAGAACAACTAATTGTCTCATCAAATAATCACTACCGATATTCATAAAAAAAATAGAACACTCTAAAGTGTTCTATTAATAATTTAATTATTAGATTCGATATCTGAAACAATCTCTTTTGTTTTACTTTCAATATCTTCAAAGTCTTTTTTGAAAATATAAGCGAACACAACTGCACCAATTCCTGCTGCTAATGATACAGTAAGGATTGTACCGAATACAAATTTAAATAAACCTTTAATAAAATTCCACATTCTGTTTCACCTCAATAAATTATTAACATATCCATTATTAATGATAGCATACTTAAAAGCATCAATAAATATATACCCACTTTTCACTACTTTAATTTAAATATTATTATAGTAATAATATGATATTATTGTAGTAATGCTTTAAGTTATAATTAAATACTGTATATTAATTACTACCTTTAATACTTTAATAATAACAGAACTCTTAGAAAGATTACATTTATTAGTCATATTAGAAAAAGGAGTGGGAAAGGAATCTAATTTATTTAAAAATATTTCACGGTCCCACCCCAACAAAATTCACTAGAATTAATATGGATAAATAGTTTAACTGGGCTGACGCTCATGCTAATATCCCACTAACTCTATATAATACTTAAAGCTGAGACAATTAATTTGTCCCAGCCGCTTAGTCAATTACTTGCCCCACCAAGTACTCATTGCATCTCTAACAGTATCATAATAATTTGCCATTGCAATCACCTCATTTTAATTTAAAAATAAATAACCAGTCGTCGTTGTTATACTTAATAATAACGACAAGCATCGTATAATACAATTAACGTGGGGTTACAATATAGTTACAAATTTGTAAGATTACACAACTAAAATAGGAGTTTTACATTATGCAAAAAGTAAAAACAGATATATTAACTCACCGCGGGTCACATTTTGATTTAGGTGTACAAACTGCTCAATGGATGCAACAAACACCATTATTAAAAAATAGAGAAAAAGAATGGAAAAAACGTATGCCTCGTTTCGATATCCACATAAAGGAAACATATGATATCTTCCAAACCTACGCACCTCAAATTTGGGAAGAAATCAGAGGTATGCAAGAAGTCCTTAATCTACCAACAAATCAAATGATATTAAACTTTGCACACTATCGTTTTACACCACTAAAAAATAGTGGCTGTACGGTGTATTTAGGACAAGACTACATGGTAAGAAATTATGACTATCACCCTGCAACTTATGATGGTCGTTATCAGCTTTTCCAACCAAATGATGGAGGTCTAGCACAAATTGGTCCAACATCTCGTGTGACTGGTAGAATGGATGGTATGAATGAAGCTGGACTATCTATGGGGTATAACTTTATGCATAGAAAACATCCAGGCGATGGCTTCGTATGCTATATGATTGGCAGACTCATTTTACAATATTGTAAAGACGTACCAGAGGCAATTCAATTATTGAAAGAAATTCCACATAGAAGTTCATTTAGCTATATTGTCATGGATAAGCACTTAAATCACGCCATAATCGAGGTTTCTCCTAGATCACTTGATGTAAGGTATGATCATACATGTACGAACCATTTCAAATTGCTAACTCATGAAAATAGAAACTATACAAAAGAGTCTAAAGAACGTTTAGATAGACTTTTAAAACAAACACCGAATGGCCTGGATAAAATGCACGCATTTGAATTATTTAATAATCCAGAATTTGAAATATATAGTAAATTATTTAAAAGTTGGTCTGGTACAATTCATACAACTATGTATGAACCACAGTCACTTAAAGCGTACATGACTTTAGGTGAAAATAACACACCTGCAGTAATTGATTTTCAACAATGGCTAAACGGACAGTCACTAGATATTCATGCCCTTTATGGACATATAGACACTGATTTGACCTTTGCCAGTTATTAAATATATGTTAAATATGATAATAAGTTAGAAAAATAGCTATGAAGTCATCTATCAATATAGATTTCTCCATAGCTATTATAATATACAGTCTATTAATTAATATGAATATCACCGTGTACAGTATAGAATTCTAAAATATTATCACCTTCTCCAACTCTATCGTTATCAAAACTCTTATTATTGACTTTTTCTACGCCATCATCAGGGTTTAATTTCAATAACGTATTATCTGGTTTTTTATTGTAAGACATAATAATATCACCATTTTGACTAGAAGCTTTAAATGCAGAATCAATGTCCATACGATCTAATTGGATATGACCACTTTGGGCAAGCAATACAGAGTTTTTAATTAGTGCATTTTCAGCATATATACTCGCTTCTTTTGTTTTAATATTAGCATTAACAATTTTACTATCACTAATATGTATAGGTGATTTCAAACCTCTATACAACAATTGTTCAATTTTTGAATTTTGCACATAAACACGACTACCAGTTCTATCGTTCATATTAAAGTCGACTTTATCAACTTCGATATTTTGAAGTTTAATATTGCGTGCCTTGCTCGAAACTTTCAATTCCTTTAATTTCTCATTTGGTATGGTGATTTTCATTTTAGCCTTAATTTGTCTAAATGGGTTATAATTCAAGCCATAATTATCAACTCGATTACTAGTTTCTTTCAACTTTAATGATTGCTTATCTTTATTTATATCTACTTTCTGTTGGCCTTTATAATGAATTGCAAACTTATTTCCTTTTGTAATCGTTACATTACTAGAGCGGCTGTCAATATCTAAATGCTTTACTTCCGCATCATTATACGTTTTATCAATAACATTAAGTTTATTGTTTTGCTTTTCAAAACCAAACCAAGTAATACAGCCTAAGGTAAAACACACGATAAATAATGCTAAACCACTAAAAAATAATTTCCTCATTCATTTGCACTTCCTTTAATCGTCTTGATATTCCAACGTAAGTATTTTAGTATCAAACGATAAACGAATTGAGCTAATTTCGCAATGGTCACAAATAATACAATACCTAAACCAGTAAATGAAAACGCAAAAAGATAATTACTAATTGCTAAACTGAACATATTATATAATGAGCCATGAATAATTAATAAAATCGGGCTAATTGCTAAAAACAATGCAACTAAAAGTAACACGAACATAAAACTGCCAATAAATATCATTGGTATCAAGATAATGATTAAAGACAAAATTCCCATACCTAGTGAGGCCATAATAGCTCTAAGAATTGATTTAGCATTTGGCCTATACTCTGCAGAAACAATTGCATTTTTTGCTTTAATTTCTTTTCCAATTTTTTTAGGTGATTCTAATGCACCTATAATTTGATATTCATTTTTCCCCTCTCTTTCTTGATCAAAGAAGTATTGCTCATACTCATACATGACGCTATCTCGTTCTGCGCTTGGTATGCTACTTAATTCTTGTTCAAGTTCATTCAAGAAAGTGATTTTATCCAAGTTATCTACCGCCATTCTAATTCTAGATTCGAATCAAAATATTTTATGTAATATCTAAGAATAACGTATTGCATAAGATTGTCATTCATTAGATTTTTAAATCCTTCATTTTTTGTAGAATTCAATTTTCTTTATTTTATCATGTTTACACACAATAGATAACTTTATTTGATTAACTTTGTCTCTATAAGTAATAACTTTATATGATTTATGTAACTTCTTACTCTTATAATGTTCACCTAATTTATTAATTACGCTTTGTATATCGCCATCTATATTTGCATTAAAATTAGTCTCAATTGTCGTATCTTTAACGAGCGTGATACCTTTTATGTAACCGTCTTTTTTATTTACTTTAAATGTTAAATGAGGTTCGTGCCCTTTTATATAAAAACTATGATTTTTCATTACGATATGATTATATGCTGTATATTTTTGGTCATCTATTTGTGTGTCTAATTTCATATTATCGATAGTTAACTGAGATAAATTCGTAGATTGCGTATAATTAATGTAATTCACAATTAAGATAGTCCCTGTCCCCATTGTCATAAAGAGAGTAAATATTAATAATTTAAATGGTCTATTATGTAAATTCAATATTGTTGTCACACTCCATATATTTAATAAAAGACAAATCTGATATTTTTAATTATCAGGTTAACTTGAAATCAAATTTATTTTTTCTAAGTATTTAAAATTTTCTTTCATATTAAAAATTGATATAATAATAACTAATACGCTAAAGGGGGAAATATTATGACAAGTTTAGAAACTTATTTCAAAAACAGTCAACCGCTTGATCAATATATCGAAGCTATGACTGAAAACAAAGAGAATTTGTTAACGATTTACAATTCTTTCTCTTTACCAGAAGAGGATAATCGAATTGAAAAAATTAAATCATTAAACTATTCCAAAGTCTTAGTCATCACTGAAGATTGGTGTGGGGATGCCATGATGAATGTCCCAATTTTAAAACATATTAGTGAAACTTTAAATTTAGAAGTTCGAGTATTCCATCGCGATGAGAACACTGATTTAATAGATCAGTATTTAACAAATGGAACCGCTCGTTCAATACCTATTTTCGTTTTCTTAAATGATGTTTATGAACAACAAACTGTTTGGGGGCCCCGTGCAAGACAAGTGCAGCATTTTGTAGATGAAGCACGTTCAAACGTCCCAGCAAAGGACGATCCAACTTTTGAAGACAAGTCTGCTGAAGCACATACAATTATGATGAATCGTTACAAAACTGATTCTCAATTATGGAAATATGTTTATGATTCCATATTAGATAAGTTAATCATAAAATAAAAAGACGTATGAATGATGCTGTTTAACTGCACATTCATACGTCTTTCTTTTAACTCTTTTATTAGTTATCCATTGTTAAATATCTTTCTCAGATGAATAGAATAAATTAACAATAAACAAGATAACGATCGACGCTGAAGTTATAAACCATTGCCTATTCGTAAATGTGTAATCACCTGAAGTTGTTTTTGAAGTTAAATAGCTAAATGGAATATATTTTAATGAATCTTGTATATTGTCTCCAATTTTAGGAATCATAGGCAAGAATGGTTCCGCAAATGGAACAATTAACACTAAGAATACACCAAGCGTAAATATAAGTGCTGTCTTAGGTACGATAAGTGAAAATAAATATAAAAGTAATCCAAAGAATAAATGGAACATTAAAAAGAACCATAATAGTTCAAAAATCTTTTTAGTTTTAATATTGTCCCCATCAACGAAACCTTGAACAATAAGTACAAACGCAACTAATACAGCTGTAATCAATACTGCAATTAAAATAATCGAAATCACTTTTGCAATAATATAACCAATACGGTTAGAAGTTTTATTCATGTAAAGTTGAATTGTACCTTGTGAAATATCACGTGTAATTGTTTTGATTACAAATAGCAAGCCCATAATTGAAAAGAACCAACTACCTATTGTAAGTAATGTATTGCCATTCATTTCATCTGCCTGTTGTAAAAATAAAATTATGAAGCCAACCATTGGTAACAATGTTAGAAGCAACGCTAAATACGTTAATGGACTTTTAAAAATGCTGAACATATCATATTTTACGAGTTGTAAACTATTCATTATTGACCACCTTTCTGATTAATATTGAAGTAAGTATCACGCAATGAACTTTTACGTGTTTCAATAAATTTCGGATAAACGTCTTTGTTCGCTAAACCTTTAAGAACATTTTTATAACTATTTTGAGCTTTTATAATAATTTCTCCGCTCGCTTGTTGTGTTTGAATTACATCAAACTCTTCATTTAAGAATGTTGCAGCAGTATCGAAATCTTTATCTTCAAACAGTATTACTGTAGAGTCAGAAGGTGTCCCTTCTTTCATATCTACATCTTGAACAAATTTACCGTCTCGTAAGAATACTGCTCTATCGCAAATTAATTCTATATCCTCCAACTTATGACTAGAAATTAAAATTTTCATTTCTAATTCTTTCACAAGTGATTGAATTGTTTTTAAAACATCAATGGAACCATCTGGATCCATACCATTTGTAGGTTCATCAAGAATTAAATACTTCGGCTTATTCATTAATGAAACAGCGATTGCCAATTTTTGTTTCATACCCATAGAGTATTTTTTAACTTTTTTCTTAACATAAGGTCTCATACCAAATGCATCGATAATTTGGTCTGCATATTTTTTGTCGAATCCTTTACCTAAAACATTCGCAAAAAGTTTTAAATTATATAATCCTGATTTATTATCATACAGTTTGGGATGTTCAATTAAGTAACCGATATTTTCTTTATTACCTGTTTTTACATCCCCTTTATAATTGATAATATTTCCATTCATAACTTTCATAAGTGTTGTTTTACCGACACCATTTTTACCTATTAAGCCAACAATTTGGCTCTGACCAAAATCAAAATCAATATGGTCTAAAACATTGTTATTACCATACGTTTTAGTAATATTCTTTAATTCCATAAATGCGCCTCCCTTTGAGATTAATTTATTTTTTTATATTGAATGAAATAATTAGTAATAAAAAACAGAATACTCATTACTAAAAATCCATAGTTAAACATCGGTTCTAAATAATCCAATTCTCTTATATTAAAGTTAAATACTGCGATAAGACCAACAGCAATCAGTATGACAAAAACCGGTATAATAATAAACATCGTTAGTAAATATATCAAATAAGAAATATACTCAGATTTTTGTTCAGTATACCTTTTAAATGCTATAGGTATAGCAAAGAAGTTAATTGTTATGTAAGAGTAAGGCACCATAACATTCAAATTTAATTGGTCCGCAGAAACGTTAGAATCCGGTATATTGTATAGAGATAATATAGCTGCTCCTATTAATGTAAACATAATTACCGTTACATAGTTTGCATTAAGTAGAGCGTTTTTTGAAACTGGTAAACTCGCAAAAAAATCGTATGACATTTTGTGTCCTAATTTACTATTGAATCTAAACGCATGTCCAGAATCAACGATAGATATGAACAATAATATCATCGCAACTGCTGAATAAATTGATTTAGTAAGTAAAGTATCATTTCCAATCACTAATTGTAATGGTGAAAATAACAATAACACCGAATAAATAATTATAGTCCATTTACGTAATTTTATATTTCTAATAAGTAAATTTTTCATCTAATGGCCCTCCTCACTATGAAATGCCATCATTTTCAAATTCAATTTTGTGTAGCCCTTTTTCGAGGAAAACCATTAATTCTTCAATTTTCGGTCTAGTTATTGCTACCTCATTACCAAATATTTCTTTAAACACATTTGCATGTGTTGTAAGCGCCGTATAGCCGGTTTTATTATATTCTATATAATATGCTAAGGACGCCAACTCATCGTCTATCTGATTTGAATCACCTTTTACAATTTGAAACTTATTCAAAATATCATCTAAAAAATCATTAAACACAATTTCACCATCTTTTAAATACACTAAGTAATCAGCAATTTTCTCTAAATCTGAAATAATGTGCGTGGAAATAAATACAGTTTTATTTTCATCGATGAGTTCTTGTTGAATGATATCTAAAACTTCATTTCGAACAATCGGGTCTAAACCAGAAGTAGGTTCGTCTAAAATAAATAATTCTGCATGATGGCTAAAAGCAATCGCAATAGATAATTTCATTTTCATACCTGTTGAGAAAGTTTTAATCTTTTTATCCCGAGCTAAATTAAATTTTTCAAGAAAATAATTAAAACGCGTATTATCCCACTTTTTGTAAAAAGGAGCGATATATTTTTCAATTTTGTTAACTGTCCACTTGTCATTTAAATACAGCTCTGAATAAATAAAACCTATTCTATTTTTGATTTCTTCAGCGTTGTCTTTCATCTGTTTATTAAAAACTAAGATTTCTCCTTGTTCTGGTTCAATTAAATCCATAATTAATCTAATGAGTGTCGTTTTGCCAACACCGTTTGCGCCAATAAATCCTGTGACAAACCCTTGAGGAACTTCAAAAGAAATATCATTCAACTTGAATTCTTTATGCTGATAATTAACAGCATTTAATTCTATAGCATTCATTCCTCGTCCTCCTCAAAGATCATCTCTAGAATTTCTTGTAGCTCAGGCAATGACATGCCGATTGTCTTAGCTTCTTTGCTCATTGATTTAGCTAATGACTCAATCACGATGAATTGTTTTTCTTTCAGAATGGAACTATCTTGTTCTTTTACAAATGTACCTTTACCTCTGATTGTAAAGACAAAGCCATCTTTTTCTAAGTCTTCGTATGCACGCTTAGTGGTTATCACGCTAACGCTTAAATCTTGTGCTAATTCACGCATAGAAGGTAAATGTTCACCTGGAACTACGTATCCTTTTAAAATATTCTCTTTAATTTGTTGCTTGATTTGTTCATAAATAGGGCTTTCACTACTATTTTTCAAAAGTATTTTCACGGACGTCCTCCCTTGCAACTGTATATACACAATATATACAATATATACACACTTGTAAAGAGAAAATCAGAAATTAATTGCATGCTTTTTAATTTTGTAAATTTGAAACACTAAATATTATATTTGAGATTCATATACAAAATTAAAAGACTATATTATGAAAGAAAACAAATTTTTGTCGTTTTCATAAATATAGTCTTTATAATAACTTTTACTTCTGTTAGTCATTTTTCTTTTTTCGTCTATTATTGTTACGATTAATAAACGCGCAAACTATAAACATTATAGCTGCGATTAATAATTTTATGCCAGAACTTTCATGTCCTGTAGCTTGCAAGTAATACCCCACCACAAACAAGACAATAGCAATAATTACAAATATCTTTGTTAAATATTTCATCCATTTCACCTCAAAACAATTTTCATTATACCAAATTATGTTAAATATTTCTAAATCACTATTGTTTCATTTAATTTTGTTGATTTTTATTTTCTCGCTACTATATTTCAAGCAATAAAATATATTGTTTGCAGTCATTAAAATATGATGATAAAATTATTAATGTATCCACGGATTATATTACACAACCCCAAGTCTGATGACGCAGACTTGGGGTCTTTTGTGTGTAAGGCCACCTATTTGTCTTTCCATTTATTTTCTAACCAAACACGGAATACAACAAGTAAGCTACCTGTTAACAAAGTTGTTATGATTTCTTGCCACCACGTGATCATATTACACCTCCCACAGAAAAAAGTACCATGTAGGATTTCGATGGCCTAACCATATTCTAACATAAAACAGAACACATGTTCGTATAAAACTATAGTTTTTTTATTTTCCCGTCAAATCTTTGCGCTATGCTTTAATTTCAAGCTGTTTCGCGATAATATAATAGTATCCTGAAATAGTAAAGAGAGGTTGACCAACATATGAATCCTTTAGCTTTAGATTTGAATGAAAAATTATCTAAATCAAACCCAGAAATAGCAGATATGCTATCAGACCTTGGAAAATTAATGTATTATCCGAAAGGTATTTTATCTCAGTCTGCTGAAGCAAAATCTACAAAGTATAATGCAACAATTGGTATGGCTACTTATAAAGACAGTAAAATGTATGCTAATACATTAAATGATGTTTTTACAGAGCTTACTCCTGATGAAATCTTTCCATACGCTCCTCCTCAAGGTATTGAATCACTCCGTGATTTATGGCAACAAAAAATGTTAAAAGAAAACCCAGATTTAGATCCGAGCGACATGACTAAACCAATCCTTACTAATGCTTTAACACATGGTTTATCATTAGTAGCCGACATGTTTGTTGATAGTGGTGATACATTACTATTACCAACTCATAATTGGGGGAATTATAAACTTGTATATAGCGCTAGACATAACGCTGATATCGAAACATATGATATCTTTGATGAAGATGGCCATTTTACAACTGATAACTTTGTTGATACTTTGGATAACTACCAAAAAGATAAAGTAGTTTTAATTTTAAACTATCCTAATAATCCAACAGGCTACACACCTACTAAAGAAGAAGTTAGTACAATAGTTGCTGCTATCAAAACATTAGCAGAACGTGGTACAAATGTTATTGCCTTGGTAGATGATGCTTATTATGGTTTATTTTATGAAGACGTATATACACAATCACTATTTACTGCTTTAACAAATTTACATTTAGATAATGTATTGCCAATCCGCTTAGATGGTGCTACAAAAGAATTCTTTGCTTGGGGGCTTCGAGTTGGATTCATTAGCTTTGGCGTCTCAAATGAAACGACTAAACACGTTCTTGAAGAAAAAGTAAAAGGATTAATTAGAAGTAACATCTCAAGTGGACCAATGCCTTCTCAAAGTGCTGTTAAATATGTTTTAGAACACCCTGAAACTTTCGAAAATGAAATACAACACAATATTGATACACTACAAGCGAGATATGAAATTACTAAGTCAGTAGTTTATGACGAGCAATATGCTTCTTATTGGCAAGTGTATGACTTTAATTCTGGATATTTCATGGCGTTAAAAGTTCATAGTGTAGATCCTGAACAATTGCGTTTACATTTAATAGAAACGTATTCAATTGGTATAATCGCGTTAAATGGTACTGATATACGTATCGCGTTCAGTTGTGTCGAAAAAGACGACATCCCACATGTATTTGATACAATTGCAAAAGCAATCTCAGAATTACAAGAATAATTTATTAATTTAATATAACATTAAAGAGGGGCAATGAAAGTTTAAAGCTTTCATTGCCCCTCTTTTTTCATAATTGAAAAGTCCTACAACCATTGTAAATATTACTAGCTAGTGTCCACCCCAGCAGGAGTGCCGCAACACCGACTTTTGCTAAAAAATCTTTCGTTATGCTCATCCAGCTCGAACAAGATCAACGATGTATTAAAATAGCCCAAAACATCTTTTTATGTTATGAGCTTATTAAATTCGTTATATCTATTGATGTTGTTTAAGTATACGTGACATTTCTTCAATTTTACCAGCATGTAGTGGAATATGAATTGCATTGAGTACTAATAATTCATTTAGTGTACTGCAACCAGCAATAGTTTCTGTCAATTCTTGTTCTAACTGTTCATCAGTTAAGCTTCTCGCACGGTCTGGTAATGTTTTTAAATGTTCAAATATTTCATCAACGGTAGGAATATCTTCATCTCCCCACTTTTCTGGTGAAGAACCATATCCAAATAAACTTGTATATTTAGCAATATCCACTTCGTTTTGTTCACATAATGATAATGCACTTTCAAATATCGTAAGTACATGTCCATATTGCCAATGAATTGTATTTGGAAAGGCAGCAATCTTATCATCTAATACCTGTTCGTTACTCCAATTATCGTATCCTGATATTAAATAGTTAATACCTAAATCGATAACTTCATAAACTGTTGGTTTTGTCATAATTAAACTTCCTTTCGTCTTTCAAAAATTTAAGTACACTTAAAATCATGTATAAGAACCGCTTCTAATTATACTTACATACTTTACCCTAAACTATAATTAAATATTCACATAATAAAATGCTTTATAAAATCAAACTGATTTTTCAAAATTTATGTACTTAAAAATAAAATTCCTATCTCTTCATTATAGTAAGTTAATACTAGTACAAAGACTAAGGCTGAGACAATTAAAAATTTGTCCCAGCCTCTATAGATTTTACTACATATAATTTATTAATGTTATCAAAAGAAGTCCCATGCAATTTAATTAAATATCTATATTGAACTTTACATCATGCCTGGCATTCCGCCCATACCTGCTTGAGCGTCGTTACTACTTTCTTCTGGAATATTAGCAACCACTGCTTCTGTAGTAAGGAACATTGCAGCAACACTTGCAGCATGTTGTAGTGATGAGCGTGTTACTTTAGTAGGGTCAACAATACCAGCTTCTAACATGTTTACCCATTCATTCGTAGCCGCATTGAAACCAACGCCTACGTCTGCATTTTTAAGTCTTTCAACTATAATTGAACCTTCTAAACCAGCATTTTCAGCAATTTGGCGTACCGGTGCTTCTAAAGCTTTCAATACAATATTAATACCAGTTGCTATATCGCCTTCAGCTTCAATTTTAGAAACTTTATCGTAAATATTCATGAAGGCAGTTCCTCCACCAGCTACGATACCTTCTTCAACAGCAGCTCTTGTAGAGTTTAACGCATCTTCAATACGTAATTTACGTTCTTTCAATTCTGTTTCGCTTGCTGCACCAACTTTAATTACAGCTACTCCACCTGCTAATTTAGCTAAACGCTCTTGTAGTTTTTCTTTATCGAACTCAGAATCTGTTTCTTCAATTTGAGCTTTAATTTGGCTTACACGTGCATCAATATTATTTTGATCTCCATCACCATCAACAATAGTTGTATTGTCTTTTGTAATTTCAGCTTTATTTGATGTACCTAACATATCAATTGTAGCGTCTTTAATATCTAATCCTAAATCATCTGTAATTACTTGTGCGCCTGTTAAAATCGCTAAGTCTTCTAACATTGCTTTACGACGATCACCGAAACCAGGAGCTTTAACAGCAACAGCAGTAAATGTACCACGCATACGATTTAATACTATATTTGTTAATGCGTCACCTTCCACATCGTCAGCTACGATTAAGATCGGACGGTTTGATTGAACAACCTGTTCTAATAGCGGTAAAATGTCTTGGAATGATGAAATCTTTTTATCAGTTATTAAAATATAAGGTTTTTCTAGTTCTGCAACCATTTTATCTGAATCTGTTACCATGTATGGTGATTGATAACCACGATCAAATTGCATACCTTCTACAACTTCTAATTCTGTGTTAAAACCACTGGATTCTTCAATGGTAATAACGCCGTCGTTACCAACTTTTTCCATAGCTTCAGAAATATATTTACCGATTTCTTCATCAGCAGCAGAAATTGAACCAACTTGAGCAATTTCATTTTTATTATCTACATTTTGAGAAATATCATGTAATGCATCAATAGCTACTTCTACAGCTTTATCAATACCTTGACGTAAACCTACTGGATTTGCACCACTAGTAACATTCTTCAATCCTTCTTGTATCATAGCTTGTGCTAAAACAGTCGCAGTTGTTGTTCCGTCACCAGCAATTTCATTTGTTTTGTTAGCTACTTCTTGAACTAATTTTGCACCCATGTTTTCATAAGGATCTTCTAACTCAATTTCTTTAGCAATTGTCACACCATCATTTGTGATAAGCGGTGATGTATATTCTTTATCCAATACTACATTACGCCCTTTTGGTCCAATTGTAACTTTAACGGCATTAGCTAATTTATCTACACCTCTTAACATAGATTGACGTGCGTCTTCAGAGAATTTTAAATCTTTCGCCATATTACTTATACCTCCATGATGTTTTATTGATTTATTTGAAATTATCAGAATTTATTTATAATTTTTTATGCTTCAATAATAGCTAAAATATCTTCTTCATTTACGATTAAATAAGTTTCGTCTCCACGTTTTACTTCTGTTCCAGCGAATTGTTGGAATACTACATTATCGCCTTCATTTACTTCAGGAGCAACTCGAGTACCATCTTCTAAAATACGCCCTGCACCTACTGCAATTACCGTACCTTCGTTGGATTTCTCTTTCGCGCTATCAGTTAATACAATACCGCTCTTTGTTGTTTGCTCTTGTTCTGATTTTTGAATAATTACTCGGTTACCTAATGGCTTTAACATTGATTGTTCCTCCTTAAAAAGAATAAAATTTTTTAGCACTTGAAGTGAATGAGTGCTAATGTACTTCTATAATAATCAAAGTTGGTCAATATTTCAAGTTAAAACTATTCAGCTAAATTTTGTATAAAACACTATTTTACGATAAAATAAGGTATCATTTAATTTTTGGAGGTTCATTATGTCTCGTTTATGGGTGTCCATATTGACATTGGTTATATATGGCCTAGCACAATTTGGTGTAATCATTTTACAATTGTCTGGTCTATTTAATAACTATAGTGGCAAAGAACTTGTCTTTGCGCAAATTTATACACAAGTTATATTATTTATTATTGCATCTTTCATAATTATTATAATTAATCATTTTATCGCTAACCCTACTTCTTTAGAACAGCAACCCAAAGAAAAGAAAAGATATGCTATTGGATGGGCGCTTGTTGGTTATTTTGTAGTAATGATTTATCAAATTATTGCTAATATGATTAATATCTATTTATTAGGCGCACCTCAATCTAGTCCAAACACAGAGAGACTGATGAAAGTAGCTCAAGAAATTCCTATATTCATTATATTAATTTCAGTAGTTGGTCCCATTTTAGAAGAATTTGTTTTTAGAAAAGTGATTTTCGGTGAAATTTATAATATAATTCAAGCGAATAAAACTATTAGATTTTTAATTGCAGGGATTGTGAGTTCAATTATTTTTAGTGCTGCCCATTCAGACCCTTCCTTTTTTATCATTTACTTTGGTATGGGTATGATTTTCTCAGCATTATATGTTTATACTAAACGAATTTGGGTTCCTATTTTAGTACATATTATGCAAAATGGTTTTGTAGTTATAATTCAAGTATTAGTAGGACCAGAAAAAATAAAAGAAATACAGGAATCTGCTTCATTTATTTTCAACTTTTTATTTTAACCATTATCAAACATTAAAAGGAAGAAGCTGTGACATCATTTTATGTCATAACTTCTTCCCTTTTTTTATGTTTTGATTGTTATTTGCTATCTTTTTTATTTCTTCTATTGACGAAATATCCTAAAACCATACCAATAAAGATAATTATCATTGCTGTGATTAAAGCAAATAGTGTACGTTCAAATTTAACATCAATTTCATTTTTAGATTGTCCGTTTGTAGTATGTGTCAATTCATCCTCACTACTTGAATGATATTCGTATTTACCTGATGATTGTTGTCTTTTAGGATTTTTTAAATCTGGCATTGAGCCAATTTCACCTGTAATCAATGCTAATACTTGGTTATCTAAATTTTTATAATAATCACTAGATTTTAAAACGTTAAAATATTGAAATTTAAAATAATTTGTGCCTTTTTGTAATTCATTTAAAAATGCATTATCTGCAAAGGTTTGGCGCCTTAAAATCGACGAAATCTCTCTATCAGTTACTGTTTTAGCACTAGAACTCAGCTGCTTAACCTGATTAACTACAAAAGGATTATATTTAAACGAACCAGTAGACATTTGATCAAATCTATTTATTAATTGTTTTTCGTTCGATTGAGGTTTTTCGCTTTTGGCTAAATCACCATAACTCACTGAAGCTCCTCCACTTGCAAACTCATGATGACTAGAACTTCCATATTGATGCTCATTTTTATTATCATTATTGTAATTAATCGCATTGTTAGTTGTATTTGAATCATTATTATCGGTGTTAGAGCCTGAACTTAGAGTTCCATTTGAACCTCCTTGACCATTAGGTTTAGAAGGACTTGTATTATCTACTTCAGGATTATTGGGAATGTTTGAACCACCATGGCTACCGTCATTGGGGTTATTTGTATTATCTTCGTCATGAGGAGGGTCTGGGTCTTCTGAACCTCCACTACTTGGATTGTCGGGATTTGGTTGGTTGTCTCCTCCATTTCCATTATCTGGATTATCCGGATTTGGTTGATTATCTCCAGTGCCCCCATTATCCGGATTATCTGGATTTGGCTGATTGTCTCCTCCATCTCCATTACCTGGCTTATCCGGATTTGATTGGTTGTCTCCTCCATCTCCATTACCTGGCTTATCCGGATTTGATTGGTTGTCTCCTCCATCTCCATTATCTGGATTATCCGGATTTGGTTGATTGTCTCCAGTGTCCCCATTATCCGGATTATCTGGATTTGGTTGATTATCTCCAGTGTCCCCATTATCCGGATTATCTGGATTTGGTTGATTATCTCCTCCGTCTCCATTATCTGGATTATCCGGATTTGGTTGATTGTCTCCAGGGTCCCCATTATCTGGATTATCCGGATTTGGTTGATTGTCTCCTCCGTCTCCATTATCTGGCTTATCCGGATTTGGTTGATTATCTCCAGTGTCCCCATTATCCGGGTTATCTGGATTTGGTTGATTGTCTCCTCCATCTCCATTATCTGGCTTATCCGGATTTGGTTGGTTGTCTCCAGTGTCTCCATTATCTGGCTTATCTGGGTTTGGTTGATTGTCTCCTCCATCTCCATTATCTGGATTATCCGGATTTGGTTGATTATCTCCAGTGTCCCCATTATCTGGCTTATCTGGGTTTGGTTGATTGTCTCCTCCATCTCCATTATCTGGCTTATCCGGATTTGGTTGATTATCTCCAGTGTCCCCATTATCTGGCTTATCTGGGTTTGGTTGATTGTCTCCAGTGTCTCCATTATCTGGATTGTCCGGATTTGGTTGATTATCTCCAGTGTCCCCATTATCTGGGCTGTCAGGGGTCGGAGTATTATCTCCATCATCCCCATTATTTGGTTCAGCTGAGGTTTGTTGATTATCTGCGTTGTCTTCAGTACTTTGCTTATCTGTATTCGATTGATTTTGTTCAGTTAAATTACTATTATCTTCTAGTCTTTCAGAATTACTTAATGCATTATTGTTGGGATTTTGATTATCAGAAGTATTTTGTATTTCTTCATTATTTTGAACTGTTTCAGTTGAAACAATGTCACTACTTTGATCTGATTGAGCCTGATTAAGTCCTTCAGATTGCGGCGTTTCACCTGAGCTGTTATCTAATTCTATATTAGTTGTATCATCGCTTTGTATTGTATTCCCTGCTCTTGAACTATCTGTATGATTTTTAGTATCAGAATGAATTGGCTTTTTATTTGATTGGTTTGGGGTTTCGTTTGTTAGTTTTTCATTAAGTTGTTGTTCAGCAGCGTGAGTTTGGCTAGAAATAAATGTTGTGCTTAAAGCTATAGCAAAGCTGGACATCACAAGTTTATGCGAAAAATACCATTTCATAGATTCACCTCCAAAATTCATATTTTTTACATTCATATATAGTATATAAGAAAAAGACCTATTTTTCATCAAAACCAATTTATTGAAAACAAATATTAATCCTTTTGAAAATTTATGTAAAATCCTATTTACAAACTATGGTATAATTATTATACTTACTATATAAAATAAATTGATATAAAGGAGCATTCACAATGGGATTATTTAGCAAAAAAGACTCAACATTAGAAACTTTTCAAAATGCAATAGAAACGAGACGTACTATTTATAGTTTAGATCAAGAGATTTCAATCTCTGATAGCGAAGTAGAAGATATTATCGAGCATGCTATTAAACATGTTCCATCATCATTTAACTCACAATCCACACGTATTGTATTACTTTTAAATGATAGCCATAACAAATTCTGGGATATCGCTAAACAAGAACTTAAAAACGCTATGGGCGAAGACCGTGATTTTCAAGCAACTTCTGACAAAGTAGATAACTTCAAACATTCTCATGGTACAATTCTTTACTTTGAAGACCAAGATGTTATCGAAGGGTTACAAAATCAAATGCCTAACTATGCAGAAAATTTTGCCATCTGGTCTAGCCAAACAAATGCAATGCACCAATTTGCAATTTGGACAGCTTTAAGTACTGTAGGCGTTGGTGCTTCATTACAGCATTACAATCCACTTGTTGATGTTGCCGTTTCTGAAGCTTTTGAAATACCTAAAACATGGAAACTTGTAGCGCAAATGCCTTTCGGTAATGTTCGTGAGGAGGCTGGAGAGAAAGAATTCCATGATATAAGCAAACGCTTTTTAGTTAGAAAATAACCACTTTTACTTACTTCATTAGTATTTAATTGAGAAATAAGAGGTCGAGCATATAAATGCTTCGACCTCTTTTAATATCAAATGATTTAACTCAATAAATTTAAGGAAATGAAATTTATATCTTATTTCCACCAAAACTAATAAGTTCAATTTTACACACATAAATAACATGCTTATAAACTCCATTTCATTCTCCAACTTAATTCTAAATAAAAAAACAACAAATATCTTCACTAGTTACTACAACTATTTTCCACCGCAGTTTATTCCTTTCTAAAGTTATTAATCTAAAACAGCTACTAATTTTGAATTATTAGAATATTTTTAGTATATTGATGCTAACAATAATTTAAGGGGCGATAAAAATGAATATAGAAATTTTTCAATTTAAAATCGAACCGGCAAATGTTTCATTAAATGAAGAAAACATCGTTAATTGGTTTTCTAAATTTGTAACCCCAGAAACTGATGTCGTTGTATTACCAGAAATGTGGAATAATGGATATGCTTTACCTCAGCTAAAAGAACTAGCTGACAATCAACTATCACGTAGCTTTGAGTTTATATCAAAGCTTGCGATTCAATATGATGTTGATATAATTGCAGGTTCTGTTTCAAATGCTATGAAAGATGATGTGTATAATACTGCATTTGCAGTTTCAAAAAATGGCTATTTAATCAATAGTTATGACAAAGTTCATTTAGTTCCTATGTTAAACGAGCCTACGTTCTTAACTGCTGGTAACGCTGTACCTGAAGCATTTAATTTAACTAATGGCATTAAAGCCACGCAAATTATTTGCTATGATTTACGTTTCCCTGAATTATTACGCTACCCTGCTCGAAAAGATGCAGAAATAGCTTTTTATGTAGCACAATGGCCTCAAGCAAGGGTGAGTCATTGGATAGCACTCTTAAAAGCACGTGCTATTGAAAATGACATGTTTGTAATAGGATGTAATGCATGTGGGGACGATGGACAAACAGAATATGCTGGTCATTCTATCGTAATTAATCCAAATGGTGAAATAATTGCGCAATTAGAAGGTAAGCCGGATCACATTTCATGTAATATCGACTTAGATGAAGTTACTACTCAAAGAGAAAACATTCCAGTTTTCAAAAATCTTCGCCCTCATTTATATAAATAAATAACAAAATAAAAACCGTGAGCTTGGGAGGGACTCACGGTTTTTGTAACTTATTATTAAGGGAATGTTTTTTACAGTTATTTCTCTATCTATTTTTGGGGATGTTATTAATTATGAAAAAATTTAGTGAATTTACCGATTAAAATGATAAATTGAATGATGTTTACGATAGCTTACATGTTAATACTTTAAATCGCCTCTGTTGTAGGCAATGTTAAAAATGATATTTGAATTGAGACTGGGAATGTTCTACGAATTCAAATTCGGGATTGCTTAATAAAATTAAGCGCGTTGTGTACCTGAAAGTATTATTTTACGAAATCACTAATCATTGCTGAGAAATGGTTTGTCACTACATCAGCCTCCTCTTGCTTGTAATCAATTAATTGAAAAACGAGAACTTAACTTGTAACTATAACAACTATACGAAGAAAGTACAGTTACAATATCAGTGTGTTAATCAGACTCCTGCTCAAAAGTCTAATCAACGTTATCATTCAAACAAAAATTCAAACAAAATTTTGATTAAATGATTTGTAAAATGTAATCACTTCTTTGTGATACAAGTACATTTAACCATGATTTTTTAAATTAATGTTAAAAATTCCCTAACTCGTTAGTTTTTATTCCTAAATGTAAGTATAAATATGATAAAATTAGTCAGATAAATATTTTAAACAGTTAGGAATTAAAAATATACAGTTAAGCAATAAGACGCATAAAATTTAATTAAAATTGTATAATACGAGTAAGGAGAGAAAAGCCAATGAGTAAATTAATTGATACTAAAATAGACAACTTTGCTAAAAGTCTTCAATTACGCAACAATTTAGATCATATAGAATATTTAAAGATGCGTTTAGGCATGCAAGTTGTAATAAGTAATCTTTTTAAAACAATTGTTATTTATGGCATTTCTATCCTTTGTCATATGTTTTTATACACACTAACTGTACATTTATCTTATTTTTTTATTAGACAATACGCACACGGTGCACATGCAAAAACTAGTTTATCTTGTTACATTCAAAGTATTATATTATTCGTTTTATTACCTTGGATTGTTGGGTATATACATGTATCATCATTATTAATGTACTTTTTAGTAGCAATTGGATTTTTAATATTATTTATATATGCTCCAGCTGCTACAAAAAAACAACCTATACCTAAAAAACTTAGAAAACGTAAAAAGATAAAGACTTTGCTTATAACATTTGTATTGATAGTTTTTTCTACTTTTTTAGATAATCCATACCAACAGCTTGTGCTATTGGGTGTTGTGATTATATCAGCAAATCAATTACCTATTTTTTTTCCAAAGGAGGAAATATAACATGAACATTTTTGAATCTCTATTTAATTTAATCGCTAAACTTTTCACTGTTATCGGGACAATTGCTGGCGCAAAACCATGTGGCGGTTGGTTAGATGAGCCTGAAGTACCTAAAGAAATAACAGACTTGTACGAATAATTGCTTTTAGAAAGTGTGTAGGACATGACAATATTAGATTCACTAATTTTATCGCTATTTCAATCTACGCTTTTGTTTACTATTATTAAAATAATAAATAAACTTAAATATAGTGTTAAGGATTATATTACAATATTATGTATTATAATCCTTTCTACTATTTTATTTATAAACATAGATACTAAAGTTATTTTCTTCTTAATTATCACCACAAGTGTTTTTATGTATTTAAAGAGAAGAATCATTGGTGTCATTTCTGTATTAATAAGTATTTTCATTTTATATATGAGTAATTTCGTAACCCTTTGGATATCAACCATACTTTATAATTCCATTGAAGTTAATTATATGTTTCAAGGGCTATATTTAATTATATTTTCAATTATTACAATAAGTTTTTCTATATTTATTAGATTCTTCTTTAACAAACTTTACTCTTCATATTTATCATTAAATAAAATATATTTGGCAATAGTTACCGTGTTTCTTTTAATAGCACTTTTGCTAATTTATTTTTATTTACCTAATAAAATAATGTCATTTGCTGATATAAAATTTTTAGTAATATTATACGCAGTATTTATCATTACTATTGCTATTCTTATCATTACAATTTCTTTTAGTATTATTCGCCAAATTCAATATAAGCGAAATATGCAGGAAATCGAAAATTATTATAAATATACGTTACAGATTGAAAAAATCAATAATGAAATGCGTAAATTCAGACATGATTATGTCAATATACTTTCTACCCTCTCTGACTTTATCAGAGAAGAAGATATGGAAGGTCTAAGAGATTACTTTCATTCTGAAATATTACCCATGCAAGATAGTATGCAAATGAATGCAATTAAAATCAATGGTATTGAAAACTTGCATGTTCGTGAAATTAAAGGTTTGTTAACTACTAAAATACTTCAAGCTCAAGAAAAAAATATTCGCATCAGCATCGAGGTCCCAGAACCAATCGAAAAAATCGATATGCCTATTATAAATTTAAGTAGAGTAATCGGTATATTACTTGATAATGCAATTGAAGCTTCTGAAAAAATCACTGAAGAACCACTTATTCGTATCGCTTTTATTAAAAATGAAGACACATCCGTGACATTTATCGTTATGAATAAGTGTGAACCAGATATGCCAAAAGTACATACTCTTTTCCAAGAAAACTTTTCTACTAAAGGAAAAAACCGTGGACTTGGATTATCCACATTAAAAGAATTGACTGATTCAACAACAAATGTTTTATTAGATACAACTATTGATAACAACTACTTTATTCAAAAAGTGGAAATCTTAAATTCTGATTCATAAGGATGTGTTACTATGAAAATATTCATTTGCGAAGATGATGAAAGACAACGTGAACATATGGTCTCAATTATAAATAACTATATTATGATTGAAGAAAAACCAATGGAAATTGAAGTCGCAACAGCTGATCCTTATGACATTTTAGAACGCTCAAAGAACATTAATGATATAGGATGTTACTTTTTAGATATTCAACTAGATGCTGACATCAATGGTATCAAGCTTGCAAGTGAAATACGCAAACATGATCCGGTTGGTAATATTATTTTTGTTACAAGTCATAGTGAACTGACATACTTAACATTTGTCTACAAGGTTGCAGCAATGGATTTCATTTTCAAAGATGATCCAGACGAATTAAAATCAAGAGTGATTGATTGCTTAGAAACATCTGAATCACGATTAAAACTACTTTCAAAAGAAAGTAGTGTTGAAACAATAGAATTAAAACGTGGTAGCAATTCTATTTATGTACAATATGACGATGTAATGTTCTTCGAATCATCTAGTAAATCCCATCGTTTAATTGCACATCTCGATAATCGTCAAATCGAATTCTATGGAAACCTAAAAGAAATTGATCAGTTAGATAAACGTTTCTTTAGATGTCATAATAGTTTCGTAGTAAATAGACACAATATCGAGTCCATCGACTCTAAATCACGCGTAGTTTATTTTAAAAACAATGAACATTGTTATGCATCTGTAAGAAATGTTAAAAAGATATAATACATAAAAAGCTGAGCATGTAATTAAATACATGCTCAGCTTTTTATTGCTTTATTCACTTCTTCTAAAGTTGGAATACTTGATATCGCTCCGTATTTAGTAGTAACCTTTGCAGCTACGTAATTACTAAATTCAAGTATCCTTTCACCTTCACTTTTCAATACTGTTATCACGTCTGTACTTTCAGAAATTAATAATTTGCTAATTAAGGCACCTATAAATGCATCACCTGCACCTGTAGTATCAATGGCTTTAACTTTAAATCCTTGTTGAGAAATTTCAATCCCGTCTTTAAAATATATGACTGCGCCATCAGCGCCTTTCGTATAAATCACTGCATTTACATTTCCTTGGAACAACCATTGTATAGCTTGTTTTTCGTCTGCAATTCCAGTTACAAATTCCAATTCTTCATCAGATATTTTGACGATATGTGCTGATGGAATAAATTCATGGATTGCTGACTTACAATCCGCTTCATTTTCCCATAATGGTAATCTCACATTAGGATCAAACACAATTGTTCCCTCTGCATTTGTCACTTTTTCAATCAATTTCTTATGTGCATATTTCATAGGACTTTCCACTAAATCAACTGAACAGAAATGCAACATATCATTTTCAGTTACATTGATAGTACTTACTGCATCTATACTGTACAACATGTCAGCAGATGGTTTCCTATAAAATGAAAAGTCTCTTTCACCGTCTTTAGTTAAACTCACAAATGCTAAGGCGGTATTGGCTTCATCAGTGCGACTCACATAATGGGTACCTACACCTATATTCTCTAACGTTTCCACAATTAAATCACCAAATGCATCTTGTCCTAATTGTGTGACCATTTCAGCATTGCCACCCAGTTTTGTTGCTGTACAAGCCACATTACATGGTGCTCCCCCGACTTGTCGAGTAAACTTATCTACATCTTTTAATTTAGAATCTGTAGTATTCGGTATAAAATCAATTAAAGCCTCTCCAATTGCTAGTAGACGTTTCATATAGTGTCACCTTTCAAATCATATTTTGTAAATTTTAAATAGGCTTGGCCTGATTCAGTAGATGTTTTAATGCCTGTTGCGTTTTCATCAGTAAATATTCTTGTCGTCATCACACGTTCACCGTCATTACAGAAAATTTCAACACTAGAAGTATCTACAAATAATTGTAGTTTTGATAACGGAGTATCTAAATAAGTACTCCTCGTTGTTCCTTCAACAGGTTCTGGTAATGGACCACTTTCACTACGGTCTAATGTTAATTTTTGTTCTCTCTTATTGTACGTAATTAGTGTAGATTCAGTCTTAGATGTTCGTACTTCAAAGTATACTTCTGTCGCCTCATTTTCCAAAATATCAATGATTAATTCAAACTGTTTACCTTCATATGGATGTAATTGTCTAGTGAATTTATTAGCATAACCTAGTGCCGTTTCTTCATTTGTGCGAAGTTTTTCAAGTGCTTTTATTGGACGCTGCTTTAAATTGCCTGACTCAATTGTTAATACACGTGGGATAGTTAAACAATGCGCCCAACCATCGGCATCTGAAGGATAGTTGATTTCTGGTAAACCCATCCATCCAATTAGTATGCGTTGTCCATTTTCATCTAAGAATGTCTGAGGAGCATAAAAATCAAAACCATAATCTAATTCATGAAAATCACCATGGTTCATAGTTAAATTATTAATGTCATACTGGCCCATAATATATCCAGATTGATAAATATTCTTAAAACGCTCCCCTTCTGAATCTATACCTTGAGGACAAAATAGTAACATATCATAACCATTTAAATTAAAGTAATCTGGACACTCCCACATATAACCAAAATCATCTAGATTCGTTTGTATCTCTCCTTGAAACTCCCAGTTTACGATATCTGTTGAACGATATTGCAGAATTCTCCCTTGTTTTTTAATATTTTGTGCAGCTATCATTGCGTAATAAATTCCATCTTGAACATGTACCTTAGGATCTCTAAAATGTTGAGTATATCCAAAGGGCGGTTCTGATATCACCGCTTTAGGAAATTTATTTATCGATCCATCTTTAGCCATTTTTGCTATATGTTGTGTAGAAATTCTATTCCAATCACTATCACGGTGGTTTGCTGTATACATATAATATAAATGATCATGATATTCAAATGCACTGCCACTATACACACCATGACTATCGTCTTTTGTATCAGGTTTAATCGTTGGACCAATAGCTTCAAAATCCACAAGATC
Source organism: Staphylococcus xylosus NJ (assembly GCF_000338275.1). Taxonomy (GTDB): domain Bacteria; phylum Bacillota; class Bacilli; order Staphylococcales; family Staphylococcaceae; genus Staphylococcus; species Staphylococcus xylosus_B. Next base: position 24,413 of record NZ_ANMR01000020.1, on the reverse strand, counting down.
CTTACTTTGATATGTATACCAATATTTCAGTCCATGTACAGGTCCTAAAGGAAACCATTGATGAGATACATAATAATTCCCCTTAAAATAGATAAGCCCATTAGGATCATTTAACAATCCTATTTGGGGTTGTATATGAAAAGTTTGTCTATATTCTGACTGTTTAACTTGTTCAGTTAATGATTCAATCGTTTGTTGATCAATATCTTCATATCTTTGATAACGTTGTTCTTTTGTCCACTCCGTCATGGTGCGTATCCTCCTATTTAAAAAATAACCTCATTTAAATGGTACCGGTTCCATAATATACTTTTTCATCATACCATTTTTCTTTTAATTTTTAAATGATTGTTCAACATCAATAATAATGCGCTGTTCAATTTCTTTATGTTGTATCATCTGATTTAGTTTGTCCATAGCTACACTACCTGCAAATTCAAAATTGTAATTTATGGTATGGATAGAGGGAGACACAATATCAGTTACTGGATCTCCACCAAATCCAACAATATACTTTTCATGCTTATGTGGCGTGTGTTCTGAATTATATTTATGTATGGCTAAGGCAATTGAATCCGTAGCCCCAACAATTGCGTCATAATGAGGGCAATCTTGCAACGCTTCTACAACATCGATCATCGCCTCTTGATAATTAAATGATGTTAGTGAAATATGAGGTTGTATATCGTGTAATTCTAAACCCGCAATCAGACCTTCTTTACGTTGAACACCTACAGCAATATCACTTTCTGTCACACCAAAGAATTTAATATGTTTATAACCTTTTTGACCTAACATATCACCAACCAAGTATCCAGCTTGATAATCATTATGAATGATGCAATGTAAATCATTATGTGCTTGACCAACGATAATCACAGGAACATTTATTTTATTAATAACTTCTAAATGTTTATCTGTGATCTCTGTTGCCATAAAGACAATACCATCTACCTTACTTCTATTAAACGTTTCAAGGGCATCAATTTCTAATTGAGTATTAAGATTTGTATAATTTAGAAGCAAACTATAATTCAATTGATCACAAATCATTTTGACTCCTTTAATTGTTTCATCAACAGCAAAAGAGTTCATTCTAGGTATAATTGCCCCTATCATATTAGTTCTACGCGCACGTAAACTTTGTGCAAATTGATTAGGCTGATAGTCATTTTCGCGAATGATTTTATCTAATCTTTGTTTTGTTTTTAAACTTACCGATCCATTATTTAAGTATCTCGACACTGTGCTTTTTGAAACGCCAGCAATCTTAGCTATATCAGCAATGTTCTTCATATTTTCTCACTCTCATTAATTAGCTATTATAAACAATACTTATTTTATCATAATGCAATCGCTTTAAATACTATTTAAATCTACGTTTATAGAAAGGTTAAAACTTACTAATAGTATCTCTAAATAAGTGATATATAAATTGAGATTTTAATATGATATAGTTGTGGAAATAACAACCTTAAGGAGCGATATACCATGAATAAAGGTAAATTGTACACCTTTATAATATTAAGTATTTGTATAATAGTTATTGTTGTTTCTTTGTCATTTTTACTTAAAAATGGTAGTTACTCAGCAATTTTTTCAGCCTTTATCCCTATAATGATATTAATTATTTACTTTATCTTTAAAGCTAAAGGCACTAATAAAGATAAAGATTAACAATGTTTATTGGTTATATAGTTATTCAGTTTAATGTAGGCAAAACATGACAAAACTGTAAGGCTAAATCTATTAAATTTATTTTTACTCATTGTTTTAATATTAGCGTTAAATACTAATACCTTTGAATCTTTTTCTATTTATTTGGTCATTGTTCTACCGATAATAATTTTAATAATTGGAATCTATGCATTAATTACAAATATTAAAAAAACAAAATTTTGACTACAAAATATATAATAAATTCAAATATTAAAAAAACAAAATTTTGACTACAAAATATATAATAAATTCAAATAATAAAAAGACTTAAAATAAAAATGATCGAACTCAGAGCATAGCTATGAATTCAATCATTTTTATTTTAATTATTATGTTGTCTAATTGACTAAGTGAAGTTCACTTGCAGTCTCAATCTCAACTATTACTATTAATTAAGCTTTTTGAATTGTGATTGTCCATGATGCATCATCTAATTGTTCATAATTAGTAACTGGATAGCCTTGCTCAGCTGCCCAATTTGGTAAAGCTTCAGTTGCTTGAGTACAATCAAAATCTATTTTTAATTCATCACCATTATCTAACGTATTCATTTTCTTTTGTGCTTCTATTAACGGGAATGGACAAACCATTCCAACTGTACCTAACTCGTGTACCATAATTTGTGCCTCCTATATTAATTATATTGTTTGCGTTTGTGACGTTACAGTTTCGTTAGAAGTTTGCTTCTGCGCTTTTTTCATAGGTCTGATAAACACAAAATAACTCATTGTCCAAGCTCCTAAAATCATTGAAGCAAGCGCAATCCAACCTTTCCATGACATCGTTGCTGTTTCTACTAGTCCATTACCTATTGAACAACCACCTGCTACTGAAGCGCCAAATCCCATAAGCACGCCGCCAATAATACTATTACGAATAGTTTTTGTATCTGGCAATCTCCATTTAAACTCTCTTGCCCCTTTAGCCGCAATATAAGATCCTAGGAATATCCCAAGAACTAAGAAAACACCCCAGTCTAATAATTTCAAATCACCAGTTACAAAAAACTGTACTAGATTAGCGGATGGTGTTGTAATACCTAGTCCATACATTCTTCCTGTCGACTCACTTACAGGCCATGCAATTAAAGCAATGAGCCCTACTGCAATAGCAGCAACAAATGGGTGGTATTTCTTTTCAAATAAATAATGCCGCAAACCTGTGAATTTCTGTTTTAATTTAGGAACAGCAAATTTAGGTTTCGGTTTGCGTAAAGTTTTGACTACAAAAAACACTGTGATAAATGTAAGTATTGCTACCCAAATCCATGTCGGTATCCCTGTAGTTTGTGACATGCTTGTATTAACATTTGTAGGCTTATTTAAACCATCCATTAATGGTAATAATAATCCATATTTCGTAGCTGCCGAAGTAAATGCATAGGCGATGAGTGCCATCCAACTGCCTATTAAACCTTCACCTGCTCTATACCATGTACCGGTTGCACATCCGCCAGCTAATATAATACCTAAACCAAATATAAATGAACCTATTACTGTTCCAATAATAGGATAAGTTGACTCAGGTATTTGTACTAAACCAGTAGAAGTCAAAATGAGCAATCCTATACTTTGAACTGTAATTGCTATAAGTAATGCATAAAACATTTTGTTACTCTTTTGAATATACATATCTCTAAATCCACCAGCCAGACAAAACCGTGTTCTTTGCATAACAAAGCCTAAAAGACTTCCCACAATAATGCCGCTGATTATTAACCAAGTCATATTAATAACCTCTTTCCCGATAAAATCAATAAGATTAATAATATTAGAAATCGTATAAAATTTCAACCTTGCAACTCATAAATTTTTAATTTTCTACTAACTTATATAGTAACAGTATTTCCAAATTAAAATTAAACACCCATAAAAAAAATAGTTTTTTATAAACACAGCACACTGAGTGTATTACTGTATCTATAAAAAACTAACTAATCATTTTTTATTTATTGCTATAATTTTTCATAAAAAATAATAGCGATTGTAATTCAATACCTAAATCAATATGATGAACTTGAACGTCTGATGGAGTTAGCACACGACTTGGTGTAAAGTTAAGTATCCCTTTAACACCTGAATCTACTAATACATCAGCTACGTTTTGAGCTGCTTCTTCAGGCGTAGTCAATATCACTACATCTATATCTTCTTGTGTTAATATTTCCTTTATTTTATCAAATGGACTTACTGTCACTTTACCTATTTGTGTCCCAATAACCTCTTCACGAATATCGAATGCTTCAGTTATAGTCATTTCATCATGTATTGAAAAGTTATATGTTAATAATGCTTTACCTAAGTTCCCTACACCTACAATTGCAATTTTAATCTCGTCATTTTCGCTAATTTCATTTTTAAAAAAATGTAATAAGCTATCAATATTATAGCCATAGCCTTTCTTGCCTAACTCGCCAAAATAAGAAAAATCTCTTCGAATCGTCGCAGAATCAATATTTAAGCCCTCGCTGATGGCTTTAGAATTAACTCTATCAATGCCTTTAGATTTTAATGTATTGACGAATCTATAATATAACGGTAAACGTTTCAATGTGGCACGAGGAATCTTTTCGCTTTGATTAGCCAAGATTATTTCCCCCTATTTCATTATCTGTTATTCATTAATCTTATAATCACTACAACATTATACATGACTGAATAATAAAAATAAACAATGATAGTTTTAACAACACGCTGAATACTGTAGAATGATAATGAATAGAGAGGTGCAAAATCAGATGATATTATTACAACTCAATGATTTAACTAAATCATTCGACGGCGAAGATATTTTTAATAATGTGGATTTTGAAGTTAAAACTGGGGAACGCATTGGTATTGTAGGTCGTAATGGCGCCGGAAAATCTACATTAATGAAAATAATTGCTGGTGTTGAAGATTATGATAGTGGTCATATTTCTAAGAGTAAAAATTTGAAACTTGGTTATTTAACACAGCAAATGACATTAAATACAGATCAAACTGTATTTGAAGAAATGTCTAAGCCGTTTGAGGCAATGAAAAATTTAGAACAAGAAATGAAATTGGAAACAGATTGGTTAGCACAACATGCGAATGAGTATGATACTGAGGCATATAAATCTCATATCGATCGCTATGAAGCGTTATCCAATCAATTTGAACAACAAGATGGCTATCAATATGAAAGCAAGATTAAAACAGTCTTACACGGATTGAATTTTAGTGAAGCGGATTTCGACCGACCTATCAACGACTTTAGCGGTGGTCAAAAAACAAGATTATCTTTGGCACAAATGTTACTAAGCGAACCTGATTTATTACTTTTAGACGAACCCACCAACCATTTAGATATGGAAACGACCCAATGGTTAGAAAGTTATTTAAATTACTTTAAAGGTGCCATCGTAATTATTAGTCATGATAGATATTTCTTAGATAAAATTGTGACTCAAATTTATGACGTTGCACTCGGTGATGTTCAACATTATGTAGGCAATTATGCTCAGTTTATTAATCAAAGAGATAAATATTATGAAAAACGTATGCAAGAATATGAGAATCAACAAGCTGAAATTAAACGATTAGAGACTTTTGTCGATAAAAATATTGCCCGCGCTTCAACTACAGGTATGGCTAAGAGCCGTAGGAAAATGTTGGAAAAGATTGAACGCATAAATAAACCTATGATTGATGCTAAAAGTGCCAACATTCAATTTGAATTTGATCGTAATACTGGTAATGATGTCTTCCATATAAAAAATTTAGAAATCGGCTATGAGTCTCCGATTACTAAAGGAATCACTTTTGAAGTAACAAAAGGAGATCATATTGCAATTATCGGACCTAATGGCATTGGGAAATCAACTTTAATAAAAACCATTGCCAATATACAAAATGCATTAAATGGGACAATCACTACCGGTGCCAACTTAAAAATTGGTTATTATGATCAAAAACAAGCCGAATTTAAATCAAATAAAACAATACTTGATTACTTATGGGACCAATACCCTACTATGAATGAAAAAGACATTCGCGCTGTTTTAGGTCGTTTTCTATTTGTACAAGAAGACGTTAAAAAAATAATTAACGATCTATCGGGTGGAGAGAAGGCACGTTTACAGCTTGCTTTATTAATGCTTGAGCGAAACAATGTACTCATTTTAGATGAACCTACAAACCATTTAGATATAGATTCAAAAGAAATGTTAGAACAAGCTTTAGCAAACTTTAAAGGCACAATCCTATTTGTATCTCATGACCGTTATTTTATTAATGAATTAGCCAATAAAGTTTACGATTTAGATTCTGAGGGTGGCACAATGTATCTAGGGAATTATCAATATTACATTGAAAAAACTGAGGAAAAAGCAGCATTAAAAGCAAAAGAAGAATTAGAAAATCCAACAGTAGATGATACGGTTATCAAACAAAATGACTCATATATTGATCAAAAACAACAAAAACGTGAACAACGTCAAATCGAACGTCAAATTGAAACATGTGAATTAAATATAGAAACCTATGAAGAAGAAATAAATGATATTAATCATCAACTTACCTTGCCAGACGTATACTCTGATCCTGAAAAAGCAAATTCCTTAGCAATTTCAAAATCAGAAATCGAACAAAAACTAGAACAAGTCATGGCCGAATGGGCAGAATTACAAGAAAAGTTAATATAAATCCTTATTCAAAACAAAAGTTAAAGTAGAATTTTCTACTTTAACTTTTTTTCTTAGCATGAACTACACAATAACTATTCACATTATTCACCCCATAACAAAGGCTATCCACAAAGTTATCCTAGTTATCCACAAGTAAAAAGTAATCTTTTTTTGCGTATAAAATTCAGATAATAGCTTATATCCACATATTTTACCCAAACTTATCCACAACTTGTGCACTGTTTGTTGATAAGTACGCATGTTCTCTATTGACATTAGATTATTTTGTCTTATGTAATATATTATCTCAGTTTGTTAAATTTTAGCGATAATGTCATAATTATCTCATAGCTATTTACATATTAATAAAGGGAGTAATACAACATGCCAACAATTTTTTGGTTCTTCATAGCTTTTCTTTTATTGGGTACTGCATTGATGATTATCTCACCCATTGTCGCCAACAAAAAACTTATGCACGATATCAAACCTTTATGGGCTAATAAACGTCCTTTAGAAAACTTTATTAGACCGAATCATACTTATCGTTATCAATTTGATACATATAAACACAAATTTAACAGTGCAACATTGACAGATGAAAAAACGTGGTCAGATTTAAATCTTGATAGCGTATTTCATAATATGAATTTTAACTTTACAGCTATTGGTGAAATGAGACTTTTTGCAACTTTAAAAAATATGTTTCAAGTAACAGACTCTAAACTTCTTTATAATTTTACAACTAACATAGATTTCAGAAATGAAATATCACTGTGTTTAGCGCAAATCGGAAAAGCAATCTACCCTACTTTTCCAGATCAAATCTCATCGATTAAGCGCAATAACTTTTTTATGCTTTGTACTTACTTACCATTAATTTTTATAATTCTATCCATTTTCACACCTAGTATTGGCATAACTTTAACTATTTTTTCCGCAATTTTTAATATGATGTTAAGTGGATTCTTAAAAAAGACCTATGAACAAGATTTAAATTCAATGTTCTACACGTCAACGGTTATTAAAAAAGCTTATGCCATCCAACAACACGAACTTGCGCCTAATTTAGATGTTGACTTTAAACATTTTATTACTGCACGCAAATTTAGTGGATTGTTAGGTCGTGTGAACTCAAACGACGAAACATCTGTGTTTTCGTTATTATTCAAATTAATCTTTATGGTGGATTACCATCTATTTCATTTAATTCAAAACAGTTTTAAAAAGTATGAAGATGAAGTAATGGCGTGTTATGAATACATCGCTAATATTGATAATCACTACGCCGTTGCTTTGTGGAGAGAAACTCTAGATCATTATACAGTTCCTCAGGTTATAGAAAAAGATGTTATTCATTTTGAACAATTAACACATCCATTGATTAATGATGCAGTACCAAACAATTTAGCAATAGACAATCATATCTTACTAACTGGTTCAAATGCATCGGGTAAGTCCACATTTATGAAAGCTGTTGCACTAAACATCGTATTATCACAAACAGTTAACACTGCTACAGCTGAAGAATTTAGGTATAAACCCGGTATGGTTTATACTTCAATGGTAAACCAAGATGATATCTTAACAGGTGATAGTTATTTCATGACTGAAATCAAATCTATTAAACGTCTATTTGATATCACTACAACTGAAAAAGTTTATTGTTTTATTGATGAAATTTTTAAAGGTACAAATACAACTGAGCGTATTGCTGCATCAGAGTCTGTTCTAAGTTATCTTGATCAACTTAAAGGCTATACTGTCATTGCCGCTACGCATGATATTGAACTCTCTTCTTTATTAGACAATATATATTCAAACTATCATTTTAACGAGTCTATAACTGAGGATAATATTTCCTTCGACTTTAAGATTAAGCAAGGTAAAGCTGACACCCGAAATGCGATAGAATTACTTAGGATTATGGCATTTCCAAAGAAAATTTATAATCGAGCAAAGTCAACAGCAAACCGTAATACTTAATTTAAAATTGTTTTTTCGTTTCATTTGATATTGCTTATAACTACAAATAGAGAGGATGGATACATAACCCGCCCTCTCTATTTGGATAAATTAAACATATTTATTATAAAGATTCGATTTTAAATTCATGATTTATTCCGCATTAACCATCCACGTAACACCAAATGGATCATTAAACATACCATAGAAATCTGACCATTCTGTTTTACCTAACGGCATCGTCACTTCACATCCTGCTGCTACCGCTTTATCAAAGAAGGCTTTTGCTGTTTCTTTTTCCGCTTCATTCGAACCATCAAATGTAAATGTAACAATCGCGCCACTATTATCTATTTTCTTGTTCTTCCACGTGTCACTACAATAGAATGTTTCGCCAAGTATATTAAATGAGGCGTTCATCGTAAAATCTGCGTCTACTTGATATTCCTCAGGCATATTTGCGAACATTTCATGGTCTCCACCTACACGTTGTATATCCGTTGCACCAAAATGTTCTTCATAAAAATTTAACGCGGCTAAACTATTTTGAAAATTAAAATATTGAACTGCTTTCATTATTAACTTCCTCCTTGTGGTGTTAAACATCAACACATATTAAATCAATTATTTGAATCTCTATAAACTACCTATACCCATATTCTATTGTTATAAAGTTTAGAATTTTAAATTTTTGTACTACAACCTTAAATAGTTAAAAACTTAAAGAGCAACAATCAATTTATCTAACATCTATAAATCTGATAAACACAAAAAAGTCCAAGACATTTATTGATATCCAGGACCTTTTTGAAAGTAACTACCTAATATTAAATTGATAATTTTCACTAATTATTTAACTGTAAATGATTCAATATCTAAACTATTAACACCATTCAATGTCATATCTGCTCTAACACCAGCATTATATAAATAGTGAGCCGCTGCACCAATCATAGCAGCATTATCTGTACATAATTTAGGGCTTGGTATTGAGAGTGTGATATTATGACTTTCACAAGCTTCAGATAATGCAGATCTTAAACCTTTATTACTCGCTACACCACCCGCGACTATAAGTTGATTTACATTATAAGCTTCACATGCTGATATAGATTTGCCAACTAATACTTCAACCACACTATTTTGGAAACTTGTGGCAACATCCGCTTCGTTAATTTCTTCACCTTTTTGTCGAACGTTATGAAGTTTGTTTATTACTGCACTTTTTAATCCACTAAAACTAAAATCATAACTATCTTTGTCTAACCATACCCTTGGAAAATCATAACTATCTTGACCCTGAGCTGCTAATTTATCAACTTGTGGCCCCCCTGGATAACTAAGCCCGATGGTTCTAGCTACTTTGTCATATGCTTCACCTACGGCATCATCTCTAGTTTCACCAATAACCTCAAAGTTCAAATGATCTTTCATATAAATTAACTCTGTATGTCCACCCGAAACGATTAAAGACATGACTGGAAACTGGAGTGGCTTTTCTAAATGATTCGCGTATATATGACCTGCTATATGATGAACTGGAATTAATGGTTTGTCATATGCAAATGCTAATGCTTTCGCAGCATTTATACCGACTAGCAACGCTCCTATTAATCCAGGACCTTGCGTGACTGCTACTGCATCAACCTGCAGCATTGTTACATCAGCAGTGTTCAACGCTTCATCAATAGTAGTTGTGATACCTTCAACATGGTGCCTACTCGCTACTTCTGGTACGACGCCCCCAAATCTTTTATGGCTTTCAATCTGACTTAGGACGATATTACTCAGTATATCTGTTCCATTTTTAATAACACTGACACTTGTTTCATCACAACTGGATTCAATTGCTAATATTATTGTTGTCTCATTCATTTAAATTCACCCACATAACTATTGCATCCTCACCTTCACCATAATAATTTTTTCGCTTACCACCATATTGAAAGCCTAAGTTTGTATAAACATGTTGTGCAATTTCATTATCCACACGCACTTCTAAACTCATTACTTCACATTTAGTTTGTACATAACTCATTGCATATTTAAGTAATAATTGTCCAAGCCCATAACCTCTATATGATTCATCAATAGCAACCGTAGTTATTTGTGCTTGATCTATAACAATCCAAACACCTATATAGCCAATTATTTTTTCATTAAATTCTATAATGAAGTAATGTGCAAATTCATTTTTTTCCACTTCATGATAAAATGCATCAATTGACCAACTGCTATCATTAAAACTATTTCTTTCTATATCAAATACTTGAGGGACATCTCCCAAATTCATTAACCGAATATTTAACTCTTGTTCTGTTGGTTTAACCAATTTCTTTCAGCCTCGGACACTTTAATATAGTTTGGTTTAAATTGATGTACATCAGTTGGTTGGTCTATGAGTGCTTGCATATACTTGGCTTGTGGTAAATTTGGAATACAAGTGCTATCTAATAGAGCTTCTAACTTTTCGCTATCTGTTCCAATAAATTTATATGGTTCAGCTAGTTCGTGTAATATAACTAACAGGCTCTTAATTGTAATATATTGGTCTTTTATAATTTGTTTTAGTTGTCCATTTTCGTTTTTATAAACGCCTGTATAAACAGCTTCACGTCGCGCATCAAATATAGGTACAATTAAACCAGCTTCTTCAGGTGCTGTTGCAGCAAGTGCTTTCAATGAAGATACACCATATAGTTCAGCATTTAAAGCATAGGCTAACGTTTTCGCTACAGTAACTCCAATTCTCAGACCAGTATATGAACCTGGTCCTTCTGCTACAATAATGGCATCTATGTCTTCCTTTGCTATTTGACTGCCAGTAATCACTTTGGAAATAGCTGGCATCAACTGAACCGAATGATTTGTTTTCTCGTTAGTATTTATCTCGTTTAACACTTTATTATCTTGTGTTACGGCAACGGATAAAGGTTGATTGGACGTATCAATTAGCAGATAGTTCACGTTCAACATCCTCCTTAATTCTAAGATAATGCTCCCCTTGAGCATCTATAGTTATCGTGCGCTCAGTAGTATTCTCTGTTTGAATGTTAATAGATAAATAATAATCAGGTAAAAATTCTGCTATAAATTGGCTCCATTCAATCAAAATTACGGCGTCATCTTCAAAATATTCTTCAAATCCTAAATCTTCTTCTGAATCTTCTAATCTATAACAATCCATATGATGTAATTTTAAATCTATACCTTGATATGACTTTATTATATTAAACGTTGGAGAATTAATGTTTCGCTTTACACCTAAAGCTTTTCCGATGTATTGGCTTAAAGTTGTCTTTCCAGCACCTAAGTCTCCGTTTAGTAAAATTAAGTCACCGGCAGATAGATATTTTGTTAACACCTCACCAAAATGTGACATGTCATTGATATTATTAATTTTTATCATTGTCCTCTCCCTTTTTTAGCGACACTTCCAAATTCATTTGGATTAGTGTCGCTTATGCATTGGCTTTAAGCTAAGGCGGCCCTTGTTATACTTCCAAATTCATTTGGATTAGTGTCGCTTATGCATTGGCTTTAAGCTAAGGCTTCCCTTGTTACACTTCCAAATTCATTTGGATTAGTGTCGCTTATGCATTGGCTTTAAGCTAAGGCGGCCCTTGTTACACTTCCAAATTCATTTGGATTAGTGTCGCTTATGCATTGGCTTTAAGCTAAGGCGGTCCTTTTTATACTTCCAAATTTATTTGGATTAGTGTCGCTTTTGCATTGGCTTTAAGCTAAGGCGGTCCTTTTTATACTTCCAAATTTATTTGGATTAGTGTCGCTTTTGCATTGGCTTTAAGCTAAGGCGGCCCTTGTTATACTTCCAAATTTATTTGGATTAGTGGCGCTTATGCATTAGTAGTCACTGTTGAATAATAAACTTTGCAAGCTTAAACAAAAATTTTGCGTCTATACATTCTTATAATTTTTATCTACATAAAATTAACTATTATAGTTTAACAAATTTTTTCCAATATTACTTCAAAGTGAAACAAGTTCTTACTAAATTAGAATAGTTTGAATTGATAGAAAATTACAAAAAGTTGTTGACATCGCCAATGTGATGTAGTAAATTTAATTTATCAAATTTTTAGACATTTCAAACAAATCAAAAAATAAACCATTCTATCGAGAGGAGTATAATAAAATGACCAAATATACAATGCAATATCAACCGACAACTTCAAATATTTTAGTCATTTTATTATGCTCATAGGACTGGAACTTTAGTAAAGAAACTACTAAACGTTTAAGTCCTTATTCTAGTTGAATGGGACTTAAAAGCGTCCCAATTATTTATTGGGACGCTTTTTTATTTTCAATTTTATGGGGGAATTAGATATGAGAAGCGATATGATCAAAAAAGGAGATCAGCAAGCTCCAGCAAGAAGTCTTTTGCACGCTACTGGTGCATTAGAAAAACCAACAGATATGAACAAGCCCTTCGTGGCAATTTGTAATTCGTATATCGATATTGTCCCAGGACATGTACATCTGAGAGAATTAGCAGATATTGCCAAAGAAGCAATTCGTGAAGCAGGCGCAATTCCCTTTGAATTTGACACAATCGGCGTAGATGATGGCATCGCAATGGGCCATATTGGAATGAGATATTCCCTACCCTCTAGAGAAATCATCGCAGACGCAGCAGAAACTGTAATTAATGCACACTGGTTTGATGGCGTATTTTACATTCCAAACTGCGACAAAATAACACCTGGCATGTTATTAGCTGCAGTAAGAACAAATGTCCCAGCAATCTTTTGTTCAGGAGGACCTATGAAAGCAGGATTATCTTCTGAAGGAAAAGCCTTAACATTATCATCAATGTTTGAAGCAGTAGGCGCTTTTAAAGATGGTTCAATTTCAAAAGAAGAATTCTTAGATATGGAACAAAATGCATGCCCTACCTGTGGTTCATGTTCTGGAATGTTCACAGCCAATTCAATGAACTGTTTAATGGAAGTATTAGGTCTTTCCCTTCCATACAATGGTACAGCATTAGCAGTGAGTGAACAACGCAGAGAAATGATTAGAGAAGCAGCATTTAAATTAGTAGATAATATTAAAAACGATTTAAAACCAAAAGATATTGTAACACGTGAAGCCATTGATGACGCATTCGCATTAGACATGGCGATGGGTGGTTCAACAAATACTGTATTACACACACTTGCAATCGCTAATGAAGCCGGTATTGATTATGATTTAACACGAATCAATGAAATTGCCAAGAAGACACCTTATCTTTCAAAAATTGCACCTAGCTCTTCATATTCAATGCATGATGTACACGAAGCTGGTGGCGTTCCTGCAATCATCAATGAACTGTTCAAAAAAGAAGGCACACTTCATCCAGACAGAATAACAGCTACAGGCAAAACATTACGAGAAAATAATGAAGACAAGGCGATTTTAAACAGTGATGTTATTAGGCATCTTGATAACCCTTATGATAAACAAGGTGGCTTATCCATTTTATACGGTAATATAGCGCCAAAGGGTGCAGTTATAAAAGTTGGTGGAGTTGACCCATCTATTAAAGTATTTAAAGGTAAAGCAATTTGTTTTGATTCACACGATGAAGCAGTTGAAGCAATTGATAATCATATTGTTCGTGAAGGTCATGTAGTTGTTATTAGATACGAAGGCCCTAAAGGTGGTCCTGGAATGCCAGAAATGTTAGCCCCTACTTCCTCAATTGTAGGTAGAGGATTAGGTAAAGATGTAGCTTTAATAACAGATGGCCGTTTCTCAGGAGCAACACGTGGTATCGCAGTAGGTCATGTATCTCCAGAAGCGGCTTCAGGTGGCCCAATTGGACTCATCAAAGATGGTGATGAAATTACAATTGATTTAACAAATAGAACCTTAGACGTTGAAGTATCAACTGAAACATTAGAAGCTAGAAAACAAGATTTAAAACCATTTAAAGCAAAAGTAAAAACAGGTTATCTTGCACGTTACACTGCTTTAGTAACAAGCGCTAATACAGGTGGAATCATGCAAGTACCAGAAAATCTAATTTAAGGAGTGAGCACTATGTCTAGACAAACTGAAACGCTTGAACAAGAAATGTCAGAAAATTTCGATTATTTAGAAGCCGCTGAAACTGTTGAACCTGAAGTTGAATTAGAACAAGAAACAATAGATGAAATGAAATCTGGTTCAGAATTGCTCGTTGAATCTCTTGCAAATGAAAAAGTAGATTTTATATTTGGATACCCTGGTGGTGCGGTTCTTCCGCTTTATGACACTTTTTATGAAGGTAAAATCAAGCATATTCTAGCAAGACATGAACAAGGTGCTACTCATGCAGCAGAAGGTTATGCACGTGTATCAGGCAATACTGGTGTAGTTGTTGTAACAAGTGGTCCAGGGGCCACAAATGCTATTACTGGTATCGCTGATGCTTATAGTGACTCGTTACCTTTGGTAGTAATCACTGGACAAGTAGCAACACCAGGCATAGGTAAAGATGCCTTCCAAGAAGCAGATTTACTTTCTATGACAACACCAATAACAAAACATAACTACCAAGTAAAAAATGTTAATGATATTCCTAAAATAATCCACGAAGCTTTCTATATCGCTAATAGTGGTAGAAAAGGCCCTGTCGTTATCGATTTTCCTAAAGATATGGGTATTTTATCAACTAACGCTCAAACCACAAACGAAATAGAATTACCAGGTTATACAGTGCCAAATCAACCAGCAAAGGAAGACATACAAAAACTTCGTGATTATTTAAAAAGCTCTAAAAAACCCGTTGTGCTTTCTGGTGCAGGCATTAACCATGCAAAAGCAAATGATGTATTTACTGAATTTATAAATAGACATCAATTACCAGTAGTTAGTACATTACTTGGTCTTGGTGCAATACCATATGAAAACCCCTATTTCTTGGGTATGGGCGGTATGCACGGATCATACGCCAGTAATATGGCATTAACTGAATGTGATTTACTCATCAACTTTGGTAGCCGCTTTGATGACCGTTTAGCTAGTAATCCAGATGAATTTGCGCCAAATGCTAAAATCGTTCACGTAGACATCGATCCATCAGAAATTAATAAAATAATCAAAGTAGATTTAGGCATTGTTGCAGATTGTAAAGCTACATTAGAGGCACTATTAGATTTTGATAGCTATTCAATTAAACATGGATCATGGTTAGAAACTTGTAACGAAAACAAAGTAAATCAACCTTTTGCCTATCAAGAAGATGAGCAAGGTGTTTTCTCCAAACCGCAACGTACAATTGAGTATATAGGTGAAATCACAAATGGAGATGCAATCGTAACAACTGATGTGGGTCAACATCAAATGTGGGTTGCTCAGTACTACCCATTCAAAGACCACGGGCAACTTGTAACAAGTGGTGGTTTAGGAACAATGGGATTTGGTATCCCTGCTGCTATTGGAGCAAAACTTGCAGAACCTGATAAAACAGTTATTTGCTTTGTAGGCGATGGTGGTTTCCAAATGACCAACCAAGAAATGGCAATTTTAGAAGAATACAATCTTGATATAAAAATTGTAATTGTTAATAACGGTACGCTAGGTATGGTTAAACAATGGCAAGATAAGTTTTTCAATAAACGTTTCTCACATTCAGTATTTAATGGTCAACCGAACTTTTTAAAAATCGCTGAAGCATATAATGTCAAAGGATATATCGTTGATGATCCTGCACAATTAGAACAACAAATTGATGCGGCTTTCCAACATGATGGACCAGCACTAATAGATGTTCGTATTTCACCAATCGAACCAGTAACTCCTATGGTACCAAGTGGTAAAGCCAACCATGAGATGGAGGGACTATTATGAGAAGGACATTTAGAACTAAGGTAAGAGATAAAGCTGGTACATTAAATAGATTAACGAGTATTTTTGTTCGTAGACAATTTAACATCGTTACACTCTCTGCGACACCTACATTAGAGGAAGGTATATCTGATATAACTTTTGTAGCAGAAGTACCAGATACAGATGTATTACGTAATTTATTACAACAACTTGAAAAGCAAATTAACATCATAGATGTTGAAGATATTACCGAGACCAATACTTACAATAGAGAATTAGTATTGGTGAAATTACAAAAACCAATAAATCAACAAGACTTACAAAAAGTAATCAAACCTTATGATGCGCTAGTCTCTATATTGAAAAATGAAGATGAGTATACTTATCTTCAAGCTTCAGGCCCACAATATACGATGGATAATTTATTAGATGATCTATCATCATATAAAATTGAACAAGTTTCAAGAACTGGTTCAGCAGCTTTAGTATAGTTTTGAAACAACAATAACTAAATTTTAAAAAACATGGAGGATTTTATTATGACAACAGTTTATTATGACCAATCAGTAACGAAAGACGCTTTACAAGGTAAAAAAATAGCAGTCTTAGGCTATGGATCTCAAGGACACGCCCACGCTCAAAATTTAAAAGACAACGGTTATGACGTAATTATCGGTATCAGACATGGACGTTCTTTTGATAAAGCAAAAGATGACGGCTTCGAAGTATATCCTGTAAATGAAGCAGCAAAACAAGCTGATGTTATCATGGTACTTTTACCAGATGAAATCCAAGGACAAGTATATAAAGAAGAAGTTGCACCTAATTTAGAACCTAATAATGCATTAGTATTCGCTCATGGATTTAATATTCATTTCGGTGTTATCCAACCACCAGAAGACGTTGATGTATTCTTAGTTGCACCAAAAGGACCAGGACATTTAGTGCGTCGTACATTCGCTGAAGGCAGCGCAGTCCCTGCCCTATTCGCCGTTGAACAAGATGCTAGTGGTGAAGCCACTGATTTAGCATTAAGTTATGCCAAAGGTATCGGTGCTACACGTGCTGGTGTATTAGAAACTTCATTTAAAGAAGAAACTGAAACTGATTTATTTGGTGAACAAGCAGTTTTATGTGGTGGAACTACTAAATTAATTCAATCTGGTTTTGAAACATTAGTAGAAGCGGGTTATCAACCTGAAATTGCTTACTTCGAAGTGTTACATGAAATGAAACTTATCGTTGATCTAATGTATGAAGGCGGAATGGAAAACATGCGCTATTCAATTTCTAATACAGCAGAATTTGGCGACTATGTTTCTGGCCCACGTGTTATCACTCCAGATGTAAAAGATAATATGAAAGCTGTACTAGAAGATATTCAAAAAGGAAACTTCAGTGATCGCTTTATTAAAGATAATGAAAATAACTTTGAAGAATTCCATAAATTACGTGAAGAGCAACATGGACATCAAATCGAAGCAGTTGGTAGAGATCTTCGTGAAATGATGCCATTCATTAAATCTAAAAGTATTGAAAAATAAATAGACACTAAATTTATTAACTCGTGGTAAGAAGAATCTCATTAGGTATAATCATACTATAGTTTTCCCCTCTTTGAGATTCTTTAATACTTACGACTTAATAATTGTGTCTAAAATTTAGTAATAGGAGATGTTGAAAATGAGTAGCCATATTCAAATTTTTGATACAACACTTAGAGACGGTGAACAAACACCTGGAGTAAACTTTTCATTCGATGAAAGATTGAAGATAGCAAAACAATTGGAAAAATGGGGCGTCGATATTATAGAAGCAGGTTTTCCTGCATCAAGTACTGGTAGTTTCAAATCTGTTGAAGCAATATCTAGAGCATTAACTACAACTGCAGTTTGTGGATTAGCACGTTGTGTAAAGAAAGATATAGATGCTGTATATGAAGCGACAAAAGAAGCTGCAATACCGAGAATTCATGTTTTTATAGCGACTAGTCCAATACACCGAGATTCAAAATTAATGATGTCTAAAGAAGAAGTATTAGCTTCAATCAAAGAACATGTATCTTATGCGAAACAATACTTTGATGTCGTTCAATTTTCACCTGAAGATGCTACAAGAACAGAACCATCATTTTTAATCGAATGTGTTCAAACAGCTGTAGACGCCGGAGCCAGTGTTATCAACATACCTGATACTGTAGGATTCAGTTATCCTAAAGAATATGGCCAAATTTTCAAAACACTGCAAGAATCAATAACAACGAATCATGAAGTAATTTACAGTGCGCATTGTCATGATGACCTTGGACTTGCTGTTGCCAATAGTATGGCAGCAATTGAAAATGGTGCAAAACGCATCGAAGGTACATTAAATGGTATTGGGGAACGTGCAGGTAATACAGCTCTCGAGGAAGTTGCTCTCGGCCTTTACGTTCGACAAGATCATTACAATAATCAGACAAAAATCAACCTAGAAGAAACCAAACAAACTTCAGATTTAATTGCAAGATTTGCGGGTATTCGAGTTCCTAGAAATAAAGCTATTGTCGGGCAAAATGCATTCAGTCATGAATCTGGGATTCATCAAGATGGCGTTCTGAAAAATCCAGAAACATATGAAATTATGACTCCACAACTAGTTGGTGTGAAAACAACTGAACTACCTCTTGGTAAACTATCAGGTAAACATGCCTTTGCAGAAAAACTGACAGCTTTAGGATACGATGTAGAGCCTGAAGATCAAAAAGCTTTATTTAAACAGTTTAAAACAATTGCAGATAAGAAAAAATCAGTCACAGATCGTGATATCCATGCATTAATTCAAGGCACAGAGCATGAACAAAATGCTATATATAAAGTGGAAACGTTACAGTTACAATTTGTATCTAACGGACTACAAAGTGCCGTTGTCGTCATTAAAGATAAAGATGGTAATACTTATCAAGATTCAAGTATTGGTACAGGTTCAATTGTTTCAGTATACAACGCTGTTGATCGTATCTTTGATCGCAAGACAGAACTTATTGAATATCGCATAGATTCGGTAACTGAAGGTACTGATGCTCAAGCAGAAGTACATGTACAAATTAAGATAGATGATCAAATTGTTACTGGTGTAGGTATTGACCATGATATCTTATTAGCTTCTTGTAAATCATATGTTGAAGCACATGCTAAATATGTTGCAAATACACATGAGGAAGAAGGTATTCACTCATGAGCCATAAGATTGTAGCCCTTCCAGGAGATGGAATTGGACCTGAAATATTGAATGGTTCATTAGAAGTATTACAACAACTAAGTAAATCCTTTAATTTTGAGTATGATATAGAAACACATGATTTTGGTGGCATTGCCATTGATAACCACGGTGAACCACTTCCAGAATCAACATTAAATGCTTGCAAAAATGCAGACGCAATTCTATTAGGCGCTGTGGGTGGGCCTAATTGGACAGATCCTAATAATAGACCAGAACAAGGTTTATTAGGTATTCGTAAAGCATTAGGTCTGTTTGCAAATATACGCCCTACTACAGTTACAAATGGCACTAGTCATTTATCCCCTATTAAAGAAGAACGTGTTGCAGGTACAGATTTCATTTTAGTAAGAGAGTTAACTGGTGGTATCTACTTCGGTGAACCAAAAAAATTAAATGATAACGATGCGCTCGATTCATTAACCTATACCAGAGCTGAAATAGAAAGAATTGCTAGAGTTGGTTTTGATTTAGCTCAAAAACGCCATAAAAAATTAACTTCAGTAGATAAAGAAAATGTTTTATCCTCTAGTAAATTGTGGCGTCAAGTGATTAACGACGTCGCGGTTGAGTATCCTGAAGTTGAAGTGAATCATTTACTTGTTGATGCTTGTGCCATGCACTTAATAACTAACCCAGCCCAATTCGACGTAATAGTTACAGAAAATCTATTCGGTGATATTTTGAGTGATGAAGCATCTGTTATTCCAGGTTCTCTAGGCCTCTCACCTTCTGCAAGTTTCAGTGAACATGGACCTAGACTTTATGAACCTATACATGGCTCAGCACCTGATATTGCTAATCAAGATATTGCTAATCCATTTGGTATGCTACTATCTGTTGTAATGTGCCTTAGAGAAAGTTTAAACCAAAATAAGGCAGCTGATAAATTAGAAACAGTTATTTATCAATTAATTAAAGAAGGTAAAACAACACGCGATCTCAATGGTGATTATAATACATCTGATATTTTTAATTACGTTAAGAAAAATCTTTAAAAAAGGAGGAGATGTCATATGGGTAAAACATTATTTGACAAAGTTTGGAACAAACATGTCTTAACTGGTAAAGAAGGTGACCCACAGTTATTATATATAGATTTACATCTAATACATGAAGTCACATCTCCTCAAGCTTTTGAGGGATTAAGAATAAATAATAGACAACTACGCAGACCAGATTTAACTTATGCGACGCTTGACCATAATGTGCCAACTGTAGATATTTTTAATATTAAAGATGAAATTGCAAATAAACAAATTACGACTTTGCAAAATAATGCTAAGGCTTTTGGTGTTCATATATTTGATATGGGTTCAGATGAACAAGGTATTGTCCACATGGTTGGACCTGAAACAGGTTTAACACAACCAGGAAAAACTATAGTATGCGGAGATTCACACACTGCAACACATGGTGCATTTGGTGCAATTGCTTTCGGCATTGGTACTAGTGAAGTAGAACATGTTTTTGCTACACAATCACTTTGGCAAACCAAACCTAAGAACCTAAAAATTGAAGTCACTGGACAATTACCTACCGGTGTTTATGCAAAAGACATTATTCTATATCTAATTAACCAATATGGTGTTGATTTTGGTACGGGATACGCATTAGAATTTGCTGGTGAAACAATTCAAAACTTATCTATGGAAGCGCGAATGACTATTTGTAACATGGCTATTGAAGCAGGTGCAAAATACGGTATGATGGCCCCTGACGAAACTACATTTGATTATGTTAAAGGACGTCCATATTCTACTAACTTTGAATATGATGTTGATTCTTGGCGTGAACTCTATACAGATGAAGACGCTGAATTTGATAGAGTCATTGAAATGGATGTATCTGATTTAGAACCTCAAGTTACATGGGGGACAAGCCCAGAAATGGGAGTTGGTTTCCATACACCTTTCCCTGAAATAAAGAATGTTAACGATGAGCGTGCTTATAATTATATGGGTCTTGAACCTGGTCAAAAAGCTGAAGATATTAATCTAGGTTATGTATTCTTAGGTTCATGTACAAATGCTCGTCTTTCTGACTTGGTTGAAGCTAGTCATATCGTAAAAGGAAATAAAGTACATCCAAATATTACAGCTATTGTGGTTCCAGGATCACGTAATGTAAAAATCGAAGCAGAAAAATTGGGTCTTGATAAAATTTTTAAAGAAGCAGGATTTGATTGGCGTGAACCTGGTTGTTCAATGTGTCTAGGTATGAACCCTGATCAAGTACCTGACGGCGTACATTGTGCATCAACTAGTAACCGAAACTTTGAAGGTCGTCAAGGTAAAGGTGCACGAACACACCTAGTTTCCCCTGCTATGGCAGCAGCTGCAGCAATTAACGGAAAATTTGTAGATGTAAGAAAGGTGGTTGTCTGATATGGAAATTAAACCTATTACTACTTATACAGGTAAAGTAGTTCCATTATTCCATGATAATATTGATACCGATCAAATTATACCTAAAGCACATTTGAAACGCATATCAAAATCAGGTTTCGGTCCTTTTGCATTTGATGAGTGGCGCTACCTAGATGATGGATCAGATAATCCAGACTTTAATCCAAATAAGCCTGAATATAAAGGGGCTTCAATCTTAATTACTGGTGAAAACTTTGGTTGTGGTTCAAGTCGTGAACACGCCGCTTGGGCCCTTAAAGATTATGGTTTTGATATTATTATTGCTGGTAGTTATAGTGATATATTTTATATGAATTGCACTAAAAATGCTATGTTACCAATAGTTTTAGATGAAAATACAAGAAAATATCTTGCACAAGCAAGTAAAATTACTGTAGATTTACCAAATCAAACAGTTTCTACATTAGACAAATCTTTTGATTTTGAAATCGATGAAACTTGGAAAAATAAGCTCGTTAATGGACTTGATGATATTGCATTGACTTTACAATACGAGGATGCAATTAAAGCCTATGAAACAGCAAAAACGTATTAAATAATTACTAAATTAATAAGTAAAGGTGTGAAATCATATGACTGTAAAAACTACTGTGTCTTCTAAAGATATCGATGAAGCTTATTTACAATTAAAAGATATTGCTAAAGAGACACCATTACAAAAAGATCATTATTTATCTCATAAATATGATTGTAATGTTTATCTTAAGCGTGAGGATTTACAATGGGTAAGGTCATTTAAACTTAGAGGTGCATATAACGCAATTATAGCGCTAAATGAAATTGATCGCCAAAACGGCATTACATGTGCTAGTGCTGGTAATCACGCTCAGGGTGTAGCATATACTGCTAGTAAGTTGAATTTAAATGCAGTGATTTTTATGCCAGTAACTACCCCATTACAAAAAATTAATCAAGTAAAATTCTTTGGTGGCAGTAATACTGAAGTAGTTTTAACTGGAGATACATTTGATGATTGCTTAAAAGAAGCTCTTGTTTACACAGAAGAAAATAACATGAACTTTATTGATCCTTTCAATAATATTTTTACAATTGCTGGACAAGGGACACTAGCAAAAGAAATACTTGAACAATCAAAAGAAGACGATATTCAATTTGATTATTTATTCGCTGCAATCGGTGGTGGCGGTTTAATTTCAGGCGTAGGTACTTACTTTAAAGAGCATGCTCCTGAGACTTCAATTATTGGTGTAGAACCTGCTGGTGCAAGTAGTATGTATGCTTCAGTAGTTTTAGAAAAACAAATTGTCACATTACCTGATATAGATAAATTTGTTGATGGCGCATCTGTAGCACGTGTTGGTCAAATCACATTTGATATTTGCAGAAATGTAGTTGATGACTATGTTCAAGTACATGAAGGTGCTGTTTGTTCCACTATTTTAGATATGTACTCAAAACAAGCCATTGTTGCAGAACCTGCTGGTGCGTTAAGCGTCGCAGCGCTTGATCAATATCAAGCAGAAATCAAAGGTAAGACAGTTGTATGTGTAGTTAGCGGTGGTAATAATGATATTAATCGAATGAAAGAAATTGAAGAACGTTCCTTATTATTCGAAGAAATGAAACATTATTTTATTTTAAATTTCCCACAACGCCCTGGTGCATTAAGAGAATTTGTTAATGAAGTCCTTGGACCTAAAGATGATATAACCAAATTTGAATATCTAAAAAAATCTTCTCAAAATACAGGCACAGTAATCATAGGTATTCAATTAAATAATCACAAAGACTTAGATAACTTAAAAGCAAATGTAGATGAGTTTGATAATTCTAATATTTATATTAATGAAAATAAAATGCTTTATTCCTTACTAATTTAGTTATGCATACTAAAAGAATTTCATTGTTTATATGAAAAATAAATTTTTCTATACCTTCTTATACAATGATTATATGTATATTATGGCCGAGGCATATTAAATATATGTTTCGGCTTTTTTATCAAGTCCTATTTCAAATTCTAACTTTATATTTATTAAGGTAAACTTGTGACGCTCTCATCAGCTTATATTTCATTGTATTAGTGGGACTTATGCATGAGCTTTTTCTCATGTACTCCGTTGAAAACCGACAATTACTCTCAGTTGAAGTTAAGCTCTTTGCGCATAAAAAAAAAGACCCTATTGGGTCTTTAATTGCCTGGCAACGTCCTACTCTTGCGGAACGTAAGTCTGCTACCTTCGGCGCTAAAGACCTTTCTTGCCGTGAGACAAGCGCTCGCATCTTTCCTCACTTGCACGCTCTCCTTACTCACTTACCACTCATAAGCTCGTTTCGTCGCTCATTTAGTTCGTCAGCTTCTATAGTCCCACTTTTTAAATTCTAACTTCTAAATTTATTAAGATAGACTCGTAAATCTCTTACTATGTTATATTTCATTGTATTAGTGGGACTTATGCATGAGCTTTTGCTCATGTACTCCGTCTAAAACCACCGACAATTACTCTCAGTTGAAGTTAAGCTCTTTGCGCATAAAAAAAAGACCCTATTGGGTCTTTAATTGCCTGGCAACGTCCTACTCTTGCGGAACGTAAGTCCGACTACCATCGGCG